>JBNONK010000001.1:0-746580 GCA_050311775.1 Erwinia amylovora
TCCAGCTGTGCGATGAAATTACGGTCCTGCGCGACGGTCAGTGGATTGCCACCCAGCCGCTGGAAGGGCTGGATATGGATAAGATCATTGCGATGATGGTAGGCCGTTCGCTCAGCCAGCGTTTCCCGGACAAAACCAACGTTCCCGGCGAAACCATTCTGGAAGTGCGCAACCTGACATCGCTGCGCCAGCCGTCGATCCGCGATATCTCATTCGACCTGCGCAAGGGCGAAATCCTTGGGGTGGCAGGGCTGGTCGGCGCCAGGCGTACCGACATTGTGGAAACCCTGTTTGGTATCCGCGAAAAGTCTGGCGGCACCATTAAACTGCACGGCAAAAAAATCAACAACCACAGCGCTAATGAAGCGATCAACCATGGTTTTGCGCTGGTGACCGAAGAGCGTCGTGCTACCGGGATCTATGCCTTTTTAGATATCGGTTTTAACTCGCTGATTTCAAATATCCGTAAATATAAAAACAGCGTTGGCCTGCTGGATAACACCCGGATGAAGAGCGACACCCAATGGGTGATCGATTCGATGCGGGTAAAAACGCCCGGGCACAGAACCTCGATTGGTTCTTTATCCGGTGGGAACCAGCAGAAAGTCATTATTGGCCGCTGGTTATTAACGCAGCCGGAAATTCTGATGCTGGATGAACCGACGCGTGGCATTGATGTCGGCGCAAAGTTTGAAATTTATCAGCTTATTTCCGATCTGGCGAAGAAAGAGAAGGGCATCATTATTATCTCTTCCGAAATGCCGGAGCTTTTAGGCATTACCGACAGGATCCTGGTAATGAGTAACGGCATGGTTGCAGGCATTGTTGAAACCAAAACGACTACGCAAAACGAAATTTTACGTTTGGCATCGAAGCACCTTTAATGAGGTAAGGGCTGTTACCATGAAAGCTGTGAATAAGAAAAGTGCGCTCACCTGGTTAAAAGAGGGCGGGATATATGTTGTGTTGCTGGTTCTGCTGGCAATCATTATCTTCCAGGATCCGACATTCTTAAGTTTAATGAACCTGAGTAACATTCTGACCCAGTCTTCAGTCCGCATTATTATCGCACTGGGCGTGGCCGGCTTAATCGTCACCCAGGGGACTGATTTGTCAGCGGGTCGTCAGGTCGGTCTCGCGGCGGTGGTGGCAGCAACGCTGCTGCAGGCAATGGATAACGCCAACAAAGTCTTCCCGCATCTGGATACCGTGCCTATCCCGGTGGTGATCCTGATTGTCTGCGTGATCGGTGGGGTGATTGGTCTGGTCAACGGCCTGATTATCGCCTATCTGAAGGTGACGCCGTTTATCACCACACTGGGTACGATGATTATCGTTTACGGAATTAACTCCCTGTATTACGACTATGTGGGGGCGTCGCCGATTGCCGGTTTTGACGAGAAGTTTTCGACCTTCGCGCAGGGCTTTATCCGCCTGGGTGATTTTAAGCTGTCGTACATCACCTTCTATGCGGCCATTGCGATCTTCTTTGTCTGGATCCTGTGGAACAAGACCCGCTTTGGTAAAAACATCTTTGCTATCGGCGGTAACCCGGAAGCGGCGAAAGTGTCTGGCGTTAACGTCAACTTCAACCTGATCCTGATTTATGCGCTGTCGGGCGTGTTCTATGCCTTCGGTGGGATGCTGGAAGCGGGCCGTATTGGTTCGGCAACCAATAACCTCGGCTTTATGTATGAGCTTGATGCGATCGCCGCCTGCGTGGTGGGGGGGGTGTCGTTCGCCGGTGGTGTGGGAACAGTGGCAGGAGTGGTCACCGGGGTGCTGATTTTCACCGTGATCAACTACGGCCTGACCTATATCGGCGTAAACCCATACTGGCAGTACATTATTAAAGGCGGCATCATTATCTTCGCGGTCGCGCTGGATTCCCTGAAGTACGCCCGCAAAAAATAATTTCGCTGTAGCAGAAAGGCCGTACAGACAACCGTGCGGCCTTTTTTGTTTTAAAAATCACGCTGAGTGACGATCCGGGCGGTGGCGGCTTACCTGAAAAGTTGACCGGCATCCGACAAATCTCGTGCTGGCCCCGTCGCACTGGATATAACAAGGCCAGACAAGTCTGATCTTGAGGATTTCAGCCTCTGTTTTCATCCACCCAGACCCGCATTTCCCCCTCGCCGCGGTTGGCCCAGCTGAAATAGGGCACAAAAGTCAGCGTTTGTTGAATCAACTCTGAAGGGCCGGTGTTAAAGCTGTAGAGAGGCTGATTTTCCGCGTTGGCAGACTGGCGACGCAACCCCACGGCCTGTAGCAACGTTTTGCCACTGAACAGCCCGGTTCCCGCCAGCGTACTAAACTCTGCGCTCGCCGGTAGCTGCAGGTTATGCAGTTCAGTGCCGTTGTCTGCCTGCTCCAGACAGTAAACCAGCGGGCCACGCTGGATGGCGACCTTGCCTGCCACATGGCGCAGCAATGGATTGCCTTTCACCCTTGTAATCGGCATTGGCAGCGTCAGTTCAAGACGATCGCCGCTCTGCCACTGGCGGTTCAGCCGCAGGTAACCCTGCTGCTGGAATGCCGTGACATCCAGAATCTCACCGTTCAGGCCGATCTGCGGCTCCGCACACCAGTCGGGCAGGCGTAGTCCCAGCGTGGCGTCCAACGGCTGATCACAATCTACCTCCACCAGTACCCTATCCTGCCACGGATAGTCACCGCTCTGTTTCAGCCGCAGACTTATACCCGAGATCTGGCTCTCCACCTCGCTAGCGACGAACAGATTGACGTCGATGCCATCAACCCTGCGGGTGTAGATGTAGTGGCCGAGCGAAGCCAGCAGGCGCGAAAGATTGGGCGGGCAGCAGGCGCAGCCGAACCAACGCTGACGTACTGGTTTAACGTGGTCATAGATATGGTTGAATTTGATGCTTTTCGGATGCACCTCCAGCGGATTGACGTAAAAGAAGTGCTTGCCGTCGAGCGCCATGCCTGCCAGCACTGTGTTATAAAGCGCGCGCTCCATCACGTTGGCGTAGCGGCTGTCCGCTTCCAGCTGCAGCATCCGGTTGGCAAACATCATCAGGCCAATTGAGGCACAGGTTTCGGTATACGCGGTGTCGTTCGGCAGATCGTAATCACAGCTGAAGGCCTCACCGCTGCTTTGTGAGCCAATGGCACCGGTAATATACAACTGCCTGCGGGTCATATTTTCCCACAGCCGCTGGCAGATCTCGCGCTTCTCCTGATCCTGACTGAGTCGCGCCAGATGGGCAACACCGGCATAAAGATAGACAAAGCGCACCGCATGGCCGATGGCTGTTTCCTGTAGCGCCACGGGCAGATGGGCCTGGCTGTAAGCCTTGTCCTTCACCATCCAGGCCGGGCCATAGGTATGCCAGAAAGAGGTCTCACCCCGCTTTTGGTATTCGTTATCGTAGAAGTGCGGCGTGGTCCCGCGCTGCTCTACAAAGTAAGCGGTCAGATCCAGATAACGACGCTGACCGGTCGCTTCATACAGCCGCATTAAAGCCAGCTCGATCTCAGGGTGGCCAGGATACCCCTGCAGCTGATCTTTGCCCGGCCCAAACACAGTGGCGATGTGATCTGCCAGCTTACAGACAATATTCAGCAGGCGTGCCTTACCGGTGGCCTGAGCATAGGCGACACCCGCCTCAATCAGATGTCCGGCGCAGTAGAGTTCATGGCACTCTGCCAGATTGGTCCAGCGCTCTTGCGGGGCTTTAACGGTAAAGTAAGTGTTGAGATAGCCATCGGGTTGCTGTACGTCACCCACCAGGTCAATCAGCTCATCGGCGGTTCTTTCCAGTTCCGCGTCCGCTGTTTTCGCCAACAGATAAGATACCGCTTCCAGCCACTTTGCCACGTCGCTGTCCTGAAAAACCATGCCGTAAAACTCACCGTCCTGCTGACCGGCAGCGATGCGGAAGTTAGCGATGGCGTGGCTGGGTTCGGCCTCTGCGACTTCATCATTCAGCGCGCGCCACTGGTAGGGCACCACCACATCCTTAACCAGCCGCTGATATGCCAGCCAGAAGCGATCGGTAATGGTGATTTGCTGAAGTGGGATTTCACGTTGATCCACCGGGGAATAGCGCATGGAAACTCCTTATTGACAGTCAGCGGCCAGATCGCGGGAGATCCGTGCCAGCAGGGGGGTATTCAGTTTGCAGAAGGAAAGGCAAACGGCCAGCAGCAAGTGCAGCACGGCCGGCAGCAGCGTTTCAAACAGCGTGATGCCGGTCAGCGAGGCGGGTGTCTGATGCTGCTGCCCGGCCTGATAGGCCACCAGGATAAACACCAGGCTGATCATTCCGGCGCTGGAGGCCCAGGCCAGCTTGATGAAAAACAGATTGAAGGCAAAGTTGATGCCGGAAGAGCGGATACCGTTTTTCCAGTGTCCATAATCGTCGGCAAAGGCCATCAGCGAGAAGTGCAGCGGCAGGGTGAACCCCAGCATCACACAGTAGACAAAAATCAGCCCCAGCCACAGAGACTGGTAAGCGGCCCCGGTCGGCATAAACCACAGCGCGACGGAAAAGGCCGCCAGCAGCAGATTGGTGATCAGATACAGCCGCACGCTGTCGACCCGCTTGTTGAGCTGGTTAACAATGACAGCCCCAAGGATCGAGGCCAGCGTGACCATGCCAAAAAACATCGAGGCATAGCCCGGGCTGCCTTTCAGTACGTAGGTGATGAAGTACATATAGCCGCCGCCGCGTACGTTAAACACGTTGATCAGCAGGAAGGACATCAGCAGCATCAGCAACAGCTGGTCATTTTTAAGCATGCCGCGCAGGTGCTCGCGGATGCTGAACTTGCCGGGCATCGCCAGCGGGACGCGTTCCCGAACGGTACAAAAACACCCCAGAAACATGATCACCGCCACTGCACATACCAGACCGACGCCGCGCTGGTAACCCAGCGCGGGGTTGCCGTGCCCGGTCAGCCCGACGAACCACGGCAGGCCGACTGAGACCAGAAAGCCAGCCACGCCGCAAAGTACAAAGCGCCACGCCTGGCAGGACATTACCTCGCGATGGTTGCTGGTCATGGTGTTGATCAGCGCACAATAGGGGACGTTGATGGCGGTATAACAGATCGACAGCAGGAAGTAGGTGACGAACGCCCAGAGGATTTTGCCGTCCATGCCCAGGTCCGGCACGGTGAAGGTCAGTATGCCGACGATGCCAATCGGCAGCGCAATCCATAACTGCCAGGGGCGAAAGCGTCCCCAGCGGCTGTGAGTGCGGTCAGCCACGATCCCCATCAGGGGATCGGAGATGGCATCTATTATCCGCAGAGTAATAAACAGCGTGCCGACCAGTGCGGGCGTCAGGCCGAAAATATCGGTATAAAAGAAGGTCAGAAAATTCGCGATCATGCAGGTAATAATTGTGCCGCCTGCATCACCCAGACCGTAACCTATTTTTTCGCTCACGGTGATTGGCGCGTGTTGGTCGCTGACCGCAACAGGGATACCCTGCAGAGATTCCGTTTGCATCATTTATTCCCTCACTCGGGGGCGGACGTTAAATAATAAATGGATTCAGCCATCTGTAATACCTGGGTATATTTGAATAAAATATTTTCCGGTATCAGTTATTTCACTGAGGTAGTAAATCTGGCACGCAGACTGACTGCCAGCAAGGGGTGAATTAAGCAGTAAAACGGGACAATTCCGACCTTCTGAATAATTTGTGAAGCGGATCAAATCGCGGGATTTTTGCGCGCTCAGCCCGCCGCGACTGTGCTAGTTTTCAGGCTATTACCGCTGCATAACGGGAGAGAGCAATGTTATCTGTATCCGTCAGTCACCCGCTAAAAGTGCAGAATGGCGGCCTGTTTATCTCGCGGGGGACAGGTACACATCCGACCCGTACGCTGAGATCCTATGAACTGATTTATGTGGTCAGCGGGACGCTGTCGCTGCAGGAAGATCAGCGGGTTTTTCACCTCAGAAAAGGGGAGAGTCTGTTATTATTTCCAGGCAGGAAACATCAGGGAATAACGGTATTTGATGAGAAATTAAAATTTTACTGGCTCCATTTCGATATTTTTTATTCTCAGCAGGAAAATCCATCTTTACAGTTAATTATTCCACAGCATTGTCAGGTGGCCGATGAGGAAAGCCTGTTAATTTTATTTCGTTTATTTTTAAATGAGCAGGAACGCAGCGACCAAAGCTATTCTCTGGAATTACTGCTGATGCTGATATTGCAGGAAATTGTGCGAACCTGCCCGGCGACGCCAGCGGAAAATGGCTCTGGCGCAGCGCTGGCGTGGAAGGCGAAACAGCTGATCGCCACGCAGTTCCATCTGCCGATAGGGGCAACGGAACTGGCGCAGCGTCTGCACTGTAACGTGGATTATCTTGGGCGGGTTTATCGTCAGACTTTCAGGATGACGCTGACGGATGCCCTCCATCAGCAGCGTATTACGGCGGCAGAGAAAATGTTGCTGACCGATGCCTGCAGCCTGGCGGAAGTTGCAGCGCTATGCGGTTTCAGCGATGCAGCTTACTTCAGGAGAATATTTCGTAAGCTGCACGACACCACACCCGCAGCCTGGCGCAAGCGCTACTGCCGCGAGCACGTCAATTCGGATTAGGGTTACCGGGGGGCAGAGCGTCAGCGGGAGGAGAGGCCGGGGCGGGAGCCGCAGCGGCTTTTCGCTTCTGCTGCAGTTCCAGCAGTTGCTCCGGGGTGACGGCCGGATAACTTTGCGCATCCTCGGGCACCTCATGCTGGGCCGGTATTGGCACCATTGGGCCCAGAAAACGTGGCTCACGCTTCATCAGATAGAGGTCAGCCAGCGCACCCAGCCGGGCGCCGACTTCCCGCAGGCGGATATTCATCATATTTTTCGGTGACGGCACGGCATAGCACTGAGCCTGAATGCCCATATGCAGCGCGATAAACAACGCCCGTTCACAGTGAAAGCGCTGCGTAATAATGATGAAATCATTGGTGTCGAACACTTTGCGGGTGCGGACTATTGAGTCCAGCGTGCGGAAGCCGGCATAGTCGAGCACGATATCCGAAGCCGGTACGCCAGCGGCCATCAGATCCTTACGCATGGTCATCGGTTCGTTATAGCTTTGCTGGGCGTTGTCGCCGCTCAGCAGCAGGTAATTCACCTTACCGCTGTTGTAGGCGTTCAGCGCGCCCTGCATCCGGTAGAGGTAGTACTGATTGATGACTCCGGTACGGTAATACTTCGCCGTGCCCAGCACCACCCCAACCTGACGGTGTGGCAGCGATTTGAGATCGTCGTAGACGTAGGGGGCGGTCTTAAAGCTGATCCAGCGATCCAGGCCGAGCGCGGTCATTACCATCAAAACGCAGATGATAATCAGTCCATAAATCAAGCGTTTTACCATGCCGGACGGTGCTCAGACTTAAAGCGAAAAGGTGGCTCAAGGCTACTTTAACGGGCGGGGTGAAGCAAGTCGCTGTGCACCATATGGTGGCATTTCGCACAATACGCCGGGTGGAGTGGGCAGAAACAGTCGGGAACAGACGGTATTCTACCCCGACAGAAGTGAAGCAGGGGCGGAAAGAATTCCGCCCGCGGTCATCAGATAGACGTGCGACGGTAATGACGATACTGTGGCAGCCAGAAGTTGGCAGAGATGGCTTTCGACAGCACATCCTCAGAGGTGACCACCGCCACGCCCGCCAGCTGAGCGGCTTTACCCACCGCCATGGCAATCACCTTCGACACGCCCTGAATATCTTTTACTTCAGGCAGTACCGGGCCACTGCCATCGTTCACCAGCGGCGAGCAGTCAGCCAGTGCGCGGCTTGCCGCCATCAGCATGCTGTCGGTCACGCGGGTAGCGCCGGAAGCGATCACCCCCAGACCAATTCCCGGGAAGATATAGGAGTTGTTGCACTGAGCAATAGGGTAGGTTTTTTCTTTCCACATCACCGGAGAGAACGGGCTGCCGGTCGCAACCAGCGCCGCGCCGTCGGTCCAGGCCAGAATATCCTGTGGTGTGGCTTCCACGCGGGAGGTCGGGTTGGACAGCGGCATCACGATAGGGCGCGCGCAGTGCTTGTGCATCTCACGGATGATCTCTTCGCTGAACAGGCCCGGCTGACCGGAAACGCCAATCAGGATGTCCGGACGCGCATTGCGGACCACATCCAGCAGGGACAGAGAATCGGATGAGGAATCCCAGTCACTCAGACCGTCACTCTTCTGCACCAGTTTGCTCTGGAAGCTGAGCAGGTTCGGCAGTTTATCGGTCAGCAGCCCAAAACGGTCGACCATAAACACGCGTGCGCGGGCTTCATCGTCGCTCAGGCCTTCGGACTTCATCTGGGCAATGATCTGTTCGGCAATACCACAACCGGCTGAACCTGCGCCCAGGAACACCACTTTCTGCTCGCTCATCTTGCTGCCTGCCGCATGGCTGGCGGCAATCAGCGTGCCCAGAGTGACCGCGGCGGTGCCCTGAATATCATCGTTAAAGCAGCAGACTTCATCGCGATAGCGCTCCAGCAGCGGCATGGCGTTCTTCTGCGCGAAGTCTTCAAACTGCAGCAACACATTTGGCCAGCGGCTCTTCACCGCCTGAATAAACTCGTTAACGAAGTTCTCGTACTCTTCGCCGGTGATACGCGGATGACGCCAGCCCATATACAGCGGGTCATTCAGCAGCTGCTGGTTATTGGTGCCCACGTCCAGCACGATCGGCAGAGTATAGGCCGGGCTGATGCCACCGCAAGCGGTATACAGAGAAAGCTTACCGATCGGAATGCCCATGCCGCCGATACCCTGGTCGCCGAGGCCGAGGATACGCTCGCCGTCGGTCACCACAATCACCTTCACGTTCTGTTTGGTGGCGTTTTGCAGCATATCTTCGATATTGCCGCGGTTCGGGTAGGAGATAAACACGCCGCGGGCGCGACGGTAGATTTCAGAGAAGTGTTCGCAGGCCGCGCCGACGGTCGGAGTGTAGATAATCGGCATCATCTCTTCGAGATGGTTATCCAGCAGGCGGTAGAACAGGGTTTCATTGGTATCCTGAATATTGCGCAGGTAGACGTGCTTGTCGTTGTCGTTTTTGAAGTCCTGGAACTGACGCCACGCGCGCTGAGCCTGCTCTTCAATGGTTTCTACCGTTTCCGGCAGCAGGCCCCGGAGGTTAAATTCATTGCGCTCTTCGACCGAGAACGCGCTGCCCTTATTCAGCAACGGGAATTCCAGCAAAATAGGGCCGGCATAAGGGATATAAAGCGGTCGTTTACTTTCGTATTCGAGTTCCATGCAATCAATCTCATTCGGATCGGGATGTTGTGGCCCAATCCTAAAATAAATCATCTGAAAGTACAGCTTTTGTTAACAGTTGATAACAAAAGCCATAAGAATTGTGCAACTGACCCGATTAAATCAAAGGAATGGTGGTGATATTGCCGCAGCCGAGGGCCTGTAAAGTGGCCGCTGTCGCCTGGCGCTGGACCACTTTCGCGTCTGGCGCTTCGGCCAGCACGGCACGCTGGATTTGCAGCACATCCTGCCCGGCCAGATTCAACAGGTTCAGAGCCGCCTGTAACGGGGGCAGGCCGGGGTTAAAAGCAGCATTCTCGGCATAGCTTCCGGCAAAAATTTCGCCGTCAGGAGTCTGAAGCGCCACGCCGCTGAACGCCTGAGTGTAAGGTGCATGACTGCGGTTAGCGGCCCTCAGCGCGGCCTGAGCCAGCGGATCGCCCTTAACCTGCAGGCCGTGATCGACCTCATCCAGCAGCAGCGTCTGGATCGCCAGGTCGCGCGGCCCAAACGCATCCGGCAGATAATCGCCCAGCGTGGCAGGTTCGCGGCCTGGCAGATGAACAGCCAGCGCGGTGCCGCTGTTCAGCTCGTTCATAAACTGACGGCAGTGGCCGCAGGGCGTGTAGTTGACGGTGATGGCTGTCAGCGCCGTTTCACCACGCAGCCAGGCATGGGTAATGGCACTCTGTTCGGCGTGCACGGTTTGCTGCATTGTCGCACCGGTGAACTCCATATTGGCACCGAAATAGAGATGGCCACTTTTCCCGCGGGCCAGAGCGCCAACGTTAAAGTTGGAAAGGGGCGCCACCGCACAGGCTGCGGCTAAGGGCAGCAGGGCAAAGGCCAACTCGCGATCGTCCAGGCCGGCGTGGTTTTTCAGCCCAGCGACCTGTTCCGGAGTGAAAAACGCCGCAAAGTCATCAGACGCCATAAGGGGGCGAAGGGCGGCCTGAAGCAGGGGGGGCAGGGTGGTAAACGCGGTCTGGAAACGTGGATGCATAGCGTGCCTCTCTAACAGGGTCGGCCGCCTATGATGGCGAGCCGTTACGCCGTTGTATGTGATTTTAGTCACATTAACAATGCAATTTATGAAATAGTTCAGAGAAATACGCGACTTATCGCAAGTTTTAACCCCAGAGGTGCATCAGTAGCGGGAACAGGAAGGGAGCCAGCAGCGAGGTGATAATGCCGCAGATTACCAGGGCCAGCGAGCTGTAGGCCCCTTCCTGATAGTCCAGCTCTGCACAGCGCGCAGTCCCGAGTGCGTGTGAAGCATTGCCGATTGCCAGACCGCGAGCGGCCTTGCCGTAGATTTTCAGCAGGTTCAGCAGCAGATGGCCGAAGACCGCCCCCAGTACGCCAGCGATCAATACGCAGATTGCGCTGATGGCCGGGATGCCCCCCAGCGTGCCGGACACCGCCATCGCAATGGGTGTTGTGACCGATTTTGGCATAATCGTGGCGGCAATTTGCGGCGTTGCCCCCATCCACAGGGCAATTGCGGTACCGGAAATCATCGCGGTCATGCTGCCCATAAAGCAGACGCCGATAATCGATTTCCAGCGCGCACGGATTTGATGCATCTGTTCATAAAGAGGAACAGCCAGCGCCACCACTGACGGTTGCAGCAGCTGGTTGAGCACGGAGCTTCCCTGAAAATAACGCGCGTAGGGCATCTGGATCAGCAGCAGCAGCGGAATAATCACCGCCATTGATACCAGCAGGGGATTAACCAGCGAAATCTTCACCTTCGCGGCAATCCTGCGTGCGGCGAAGAAAACCGCAATGGTCAGCGGCAGCGACCAGCCTATATCACTCATCGGCGGCTCCTGGTTTTGCTGGCGCCCTGCCATGCAGCTTGTGTGAGGCCAGCCCGACGGTCAGCAGCACAATAAAGGTGCTCACCACCACCGAAACCACGATTGGGCCGAATTGGGCACTCAGTACGTCGGTATAGCTCATGATCCCCACGCTGATCGGCACAAACAGCAGACCCATGTAGCGGATCAGCAGGGTGCTGCCGGGTTTTACCCACTCCACCGGAAGCAGCTGTAAAGCCAGCAGGGTAAACAGGATCAGCATGCCGAGGATGCTGCCGGGAATGGTCACCGGCAGCAGGGCAGAGACGCCGGTTCCGGCATAAAGACAGAGATAAATAATGATAAAGGCACGGAGAAGTTGCCAGCCAGCAGAGAGCGCTCTGTGCATGATAAGCTCCTGGTTTTCTATGCGGTAATCATACAATTAAAAAAATAAGTGTGCTACCGGTCACAGTCATGGCAAGGAGTGAGGGGCACTGGAAATGGGTAAGGAAGGGAAGGGGCAAACAGATTCTTCGGAACGAATAAATCCGCTACCCTGCCGGAACGGGGAATGCACAAGCGGCCGGGGAAAATGAATTCCGCCCGGCCGGGGGCTTATTTAACCTGCATACCGGGTTGTGCGCCGCTGTCGGCACCAAGGATAAACAGGTCTTTGCCGCCAGGGCCTGCGGACAGCACCATACCTTCCGACACACCGAAACGCATCTTGCGCGGTGCCAGGTTAGCCACTACCACGGTCATGCGGCCTTCCAGTATGGAGGGATCGGGATAAGCCGCGCGGATACCAGAGAAGATCTGACGGGTTTCGCCGCCCATATCCAGGACCAGTCGCAACAGTTTGTCAGATCCCTCCACCAGCTCGGCCGTCTTGATCAACGCTACCCGCATATCCACTTTGGCAAAGTCATCAAAATTGATGGTGTCAGCAACCGGCGCATCGGCCAGCGGGCCGGTTACAGCCGGTTTGTTAGCCGCAGCGGCATCTTCTTTTGACGCTTCGATCAGGCCATTGACCTTATCCATTTCAATACGGCTGTACAGTGCTTTAAAAGCCGAAATGTTGTGATCCAGCAGCGGTTGCTCAATGCCATCCCAGCTCAGTTGCTGGTTCAGGAAGGCTTCGGTACGTTCTGTCAGCGACGGCAGCACCGGCTTCAGCCAGGTCATCAGCACGCGGAACATGTTGATGCCCATAGAGCAGATCGCCTGCAGATCCGCATCGCGGCCTTCCTGCTTCGCCACCACCCACGGAGCCTGTTCGTCGACATAGCGGTTAGCCACGTCGGCCATCGCCATGATTTCACGAATTGCGCGGCTGAACTCGCGGCTGTTCCAGGCTTCCGCAATGCTGGCGGAGGCATCGGTAAAGGTTTTATACAGCACCGGATCGGCCAGTTCGCCCGACAGCTTGCCGTCAAAACGTTTGTTAATAAAGCCGGCGTTACGGGAAGCCAGGTTCACCACTTTGTTAACGATATCGGCATTTACGCGCTGGACGAAATCTTCCAGATTGAGGTCGATGTCATCAATGCGTGAAGAGAGCTTGGCCGCGTAATAGTAGCGCAGACTGTCGGCATCCAGATGCTGCAGCCAGGTGCTGGCCTTGATAAAGGTGCCGCGCGATTTGGACATCTTCGCACCGTTCACCGTCACATAACCATGCACGAACAGGCTGGTCGGCTTACGGAAGTGGCTGCCTTCCAGCATGGCTGGCCAGAACAGGCTGTGGAAATAGACGATATCTTTGCCGATAAAGTGGTACATCTCGGCTTCGGAATCTTTCTGCCAGAAGGCATCGAAATCGATATCACCGCGCTTGTCGCACAGGCTTTTGAACGAGCCCATATAACCGATTGGCGCATCCAGCCAGACGTAGAAGTATTTGCCCGGCGCGCCGGGAATTTCAAAACCGAAGTAGGGCGCATCGCGGGAGATATCCCACTGTTGCAGGCCGGATTCAAACCACTCCTGCATCTTGTTCGCGACCTGCTCCTGCAGTGCGCCGGAGCGGGTCCAGGCCTGCAGCATTGCGCTGAACTCCGGCAGGTCAAAGAAGAAATGCTCAGAGTCACGCATTTCCGGCGTGGCTCCGCTGATCACCGACTTCGGCTCAATCAGCTCAGTCGGGCTGTAGGTTGCGCCACAAACTTCGCAGTTGTCGCCGTACTGATCCGGTGATTGACACTTCGGACAAATTCCCTTGACAAAACGGTCCGGCAGGAACATCCCTTTTTCCGGATCGTACAGCTGAGAAATCGTCCGGTTTTTGATAAAACCGTTCTCTTTCAGACGGGTATAGATCAGCTCAGACAGCTCACGGTTTTCTTCACTGTGTGTGGAATGATAGTTGTCGTAGCTGATGTTGAAACCCGCAAAGTCGGTCTGATGCTCCTGACTCATTTCGGCAATCATCTGCTCCGGTTCCATACCCAGCTGCTGAGCTTTCAGCATAATCGGCGTACCGTGGGCATCGTCAGCACAGATGAAGTAAACCTGGTTGCCGCGCATTCGCTGGTAACGGACCCAAATATCTGCCTGGATATGCTCGAGCATGTGGCCGAGATGGATTGAGCCGTTGGCGTACGGCAGTGCGCACGTTACCAATATTTTTTTCGCGACTTGAGTCATAGTGAGACTTGCTATACCTGTTTAAAAAAGGGGGTTAGATGGTAACCGAAAGCCCCTCCCTGCGTAAACAATCCTGCACGGCGGCTGCCGTTTTTTGCAGCCTGTCGCGGCCAGGGACGGCCACATCTGATATGCTCTGATTATCAGAACCAACAATGAGAAAAAGGAGCCGGGATGACATCACAATCCCAGGGGCAGCACTCACCGGAAGCGCTGCGTGCCATAGTCATGGGCGTGTTGACCACATTTGAACATCCGACGCTAAAGCATAATCTCACCACCCTCAAGGCGCTGCACCACTGTGCGCTGATGGACAATACCCTGCATATTGAGCTGGTGATGCCGTTTGTCTGGCACAGTGGATTTGAAGACCTGAAGGAAGCGACCAGCGCGGAGATGCTGCGCCTGACCAGTGCCACCGCCATCAGCTGGCGGCTGAGTCATTATATCGCCACCCTGAAACGCGTAAAAAATCATGCCGGGGTGAACGGAGTTAAGAATATCATTGCGGTCAGTTCCGGTAAGGGTGGGGTGGGGAAATCCAGCACCGCCGTTAACCTGGCGTTGGCGCTGGTGGCCGAAGGGGCAAAAGTCGGCCTGCTTGATGCCGATATTTACGGCCCGTCAATCCCGGATATGCTCGGCACGCGCGATGAGCGGCCAACCTCGCCGGATGGCACGCACATGGCGCCGATCGTGGCGCACGGGCTGGCGACCAACTCCATTGGTTACCTGGTGACAGATGACAACGCCATGGTGTGGCGCGGGCCGATGGCCAGCAAGGCGCTGATGCAGCTGCTGAATGAAACGCTGTGGCCGGAGCTGGATTACCTGGTTCTGGACATGCCACCGGGAACGGGGGATATCCAGTTGACGCTGGCGCAGAACGTGCCGGTCACCGGCGCAGTTGTCGTGACCACGCCGCAGGATATTGCCCTGATCGATGCGCGCAAAGGTATTGTGATGTTTGAGAAGGTCAACGTGCCGGTGGTAGGCGTGGTGGAAAACATGAGCATGCATATCTGCAGCAACTGTGGTCATCATGAGCCGATTTTTGGCGCCGGGGGGGCAGAGAAGCTGGCGGAGCAGTACCACACCCGCCTGCTGAGCCAGCTGCCGCTGCATATTACCCTGCGTGAAGATCTGGATGACGGCCAGCCAACGGTGGTCCGCCGTCCGGAGAGCGAATTTACCGCTTTGTATCGTCAGCTCGCCGGTCTGGTGGCTGCGCAGCTGTACTGGGAAGGGGACGTTATTCCCGAAGATATTGCGTTTCGCGCGGTGTAAGGCCGGTCGCTCACAGAGCGGCGAACAACGCCTTCCGTGGCAGTGCGTCTCAGGCCGTTCCGGGCCTGAGACGCTTTATTCCCGGCCCGCCTTCCCCACGCCTTAAGCGTGTGCATAAAACAGCTGAAAAAAACCCACAAATCCAGGGCGGTAAGCGCCTAGAGCACATAGTGCATCAGCAGGTACTCTCCCTGTTCACTTTCTCCGCTGCCGATCACTTTCCAGCCGTGTTTCAGATAGAATGCCTGCGCCCTGACATTGGCTTTCAGGCATTTCAGCGCGCCAGTGGAGGTAAAGCTGTTTTGCACCGCTTTTACCAGTTCGCTGCCCACGCCGCGGCCCTGCCAGGCGGGATCCACAAACAGGCTGTGCAGGAAATTATCATTGGGCAGAACGGCAGCAAAACCCGTGCGATGCCCGTCATCTTCGGCGACCAGCACCCGTTCACCCAATGTCACTCGATCAAAATCTTCCAGCCGCCAGTCCCTGTCGTCCAGCCAGTGCCAGTTCGCCTTGCGTGAGGCCAGAAACAGCGTGCGTAAAAAGGGGCGATCGGCTTCTGTGAAAGGGCGTATGGCCATAGTCATCTCTTCAGCAATGTCGGGTTAAAGCGGTACCAGGTGGTTCTCGATCAGCGGCGACTTACCAGACCGGCTTAACATGTCGCTCACCCTCCAGCCCCGTTCCACGGTAGTCATAATCAATTTTACCGGCTTCAAACAGCTCATCAAGCAGCCTGAAATTATCTGCTGGCGTCACGTTACAACGGTGGTTCAGCACGGTATCAGGAAGGGAGAACCCGCGATCACCGCGAGAAATCTGTTTCAGGTATTGCAGCATTTTGAGTGCGGCTACGCTGATGCCGTATTGTTCATTAAGCGGTCTGATGGTCATTCGTTTTGCGGTGGCCTGTGCTGTGGGCGAACTGCCGTCCCGGTGGAACCTGTAGCCGGACTGTAGCAAAAAGGGGAGTAACAGCAAACATTCCCGGCGCTGAGTTGACGGTTTCAGGAAGCCAGGCCAATGTCAATACAGACAAAACTCACAGGAACGACGAATGACCCGCAGTGAAGAGACTCAGGGAAACAAGCTCAGCCTGCCCGTACTGGCTGCTGGAGCGCTTGGCGTGGTGTTTGGCGATATCGGTACCAGCCCGCTCTATACGTTAAAAACCGTCCTGTCCCTTTCCGGAGAAGGCCCGACACCAGAGGTGATCCTCGGCCTGCTGTCGTTGCTGTTCTGGACTATGGTGATGATCACCTCGGTGAAATATGCTCTGTTTGCCATGCGCATTGATAACCATGGCGAGGGCGGTATTCTGGCTCTGATGTCGCTGCTGGTCAGTAAAACCAAAAAAAGGCCGCTGGTGATCTTTGCCGGATTGTTCGGCGCGGCGTTGATTTATGGCGACGGGGCAATTACGCCAGCCATTTCGGTGCTCTCAGCACTGGAAGGGCTGACGATTATTCTGCCTGATTCGCAACCGTGGATCCTGCCCGGTGCGGTAGTGATCCTGCTGGCGCTTTTTGCTATTCAGCCACTGGGCACGGCGAAAATCGGCAAAGTCTTTGGCCCGATCATGGGCCTGTGGTTTGCCTCTATCGCCGGGCTGGGCATCTGGGGGATTAGCCAGCATCCGGCGGTGCTGGTGGCGCTGAACCCGATGTACGGCATCGATTTTCTGCTCTCAAACGGGCTGGTAAGTTGCCTGGTGCTGGGAGGGGTGTTTCTCTGCGTGACCGGGGCGGAAGCGCTCTACGCCGATATGGGGCACTTCGGTAAGAAACCGATCTGGCTGGCGTGGTTTGCGATCGTTTTTCCCAGCCTGCTGCTCAACTACGCCGGGCAGGCCGCACTGATCCTTTCAGGAGCGGATACCACCCAAAACATCTTTTTCCGGCTGTGCCCGCCGATGCTGCAAATTCCACTGGTGATCCTCGCCACGCTGGCGACGATTATTGCCAGCCAGGCGATTATCAGTGGCGCGTTCTCGATGACCCGTCAGGCCATTCAGCTTGGCTGGCTGCCGCGTTTGCGAATAAAGCAGACCACCGAAGAGAGCTATGGGCAAATCTATATCGGGTCGATTAACTGGTTGTTAATGGGGGTCACCATTTTTCTGGCGGTATTTTTCCAGTCCTCTGACCGGCTGGCCGCCGCCTATGGCATTGCCGTGTCGCTGACGATGATCATGACCACCTGTCTGCTGTTTGTGGCAATGCATGAGATCTGGCGCTGGAATATGCTGGTCAGCCTGCTGGTGGCCAGCCTCTTTTTCGTCATCGATCTCTGTTTCCTGGTGGCAAATATGACCAAAGTGCTGGAGGGGGGGTACATGCCGCTGGTGCTGGCGCTGCTGGTGTATGGCGCGATGCTACTGTGGCACCGGGGAGTGGCGGCGGCGAGTCAGGCCGTGAATGAGAAATTTATTCCTGTCACCAACTTTCTCGCCACGCTGGAACAGCACAAAATTCCGAGAGTACCGGGCACGGCGGTGTTTCTGACACGTGAAAAAGAGGGGACGCCGCCGGTGTTGCAGTGGCACGTAAAACGAAATGGTTCACTGCATCAGCACGTGCTGTCACTGACCATCGCGATTGATAACGTGCCCCGTATTCCCGATGATGAGCGCCTGACTGTCACCCCGCTCGCGCCTGGCTTCTGGCATGCGCTGGCGGTCTACGGCTTTATGGAGCGGCCCAATATTCCGGCGCTACTGCGTTATCCACAGCTGGATAGTTTGGGGCTGGATGCGGAGCACGTCACTTATTATCTGGGCCATGAAAATATTATTCCGCGGGAAGGCGGGGGGCTACCAGCCTGGCACCGTATCGGTTTCAGCTGGATGGTGCGTAATGGAATGCACGTCACGGATTATTACTATCTGCCCAACGACCGGGTCGTGGAGATTGGACGACGGATACCGATCTGATCGAACTTTCTTCGCCTGAATATTCACCGCACCGGGTTGGGAAGGCTGCCTGACTTCTGTTTTTGGTTTTGAAAGTATTTATAAGCAGCATTATGCGTGCTGTACGGGTTGAATGACCTGCATTTTTATCACGGGAAAGAGGCCAGTGCTTGCTTTGCACTGACCGCTTACCTAAGCTGAACTGCTTGAACGATGACTCGGGGTGCCGCTTTCCGTTACGAAAGGGCTGAGAAATACCCGTCGAACCTGATCTGGATAATGCCAGCGGAGGGAAGTCAGATGCCGGAGTGCATCGCCTTCTTGATCGCCGGTTGGGAGCGTTACCATGATCCAACCTCAACTTTTCACGGCCCCTCAGGCCGCTGCTTCACTGACTCTTTTCCGCCATACCGCGCCGCTGGTTCACTGCCTGACCAATGAGGTGGTGCAGACTTTTACCGCCAATGTTTTGCTGGCGCTGGGGGCTTCTCCGGCAATGGTCATTGAGCCGCAGGAAGCCGCTGAATTCAGCGCCATTGCTGATGGTGTGCTGATCAATGTCGGCACCTTAACAGCCGCGCGCAGCGAAGCGATGCTGATTGCCGTTACCGCTGCCAATAAAGCCGGTCACCCCTGGACGCTGGATCCGGTTGCGGTGGGCGCACTCACTTTCCGGACTGATTTCTGCCAGCGTTTGCTGGAACATCGTCCGGCGGCCATTCGCGGTAACGCTTCAGAAATTATGGCGCTGGCACGCCAGGCTGTGGCAGGGCGCGGTGTTGACAGTCTGCACAGTTCTGCCGCTGCGCTGGAGGCTGCCCGCCTGCTGGCGCAAACCTGTGGTGCGATCGTGGCGGTGACGGGGGAAGTGGATTACGTCACTGACGGACAACGGCTGCTGGAAATCCATGGAGGCTCAGCTCTGATGACGCGCGTGGTGGGAACCGGCTGTGCATTATCGGCGGTAGTAGCTGGTTTCTCCGCGCTGCCGGGTGACAGGCTGATGCACGTTGCCAGCGCCTGTCGGGTGATGAGCCTGGCCGGAGAAAGGGCGGCCTCTGCTGCTGCGGGACCGGGGAGTTTTCAGCCGCTGTTCCTCGACGAGCTGTATGGCCTGAATGCGCAGGTGATGGCATGAAGCGGATTAATGCACTGACCATTGCCGGAACCGATCCCAGCGGTGGGGCAGGGATCCAGGCCGATCTCAAAACGTTCTCAGCGCTGGGGGCTTACGGCACCAGCGTCATCACCGCGCTGGTGGCTCAAAACACCCGTGGCGTACAGTCGGTCTGCCGGGTTGAGCCCGACTTTGTGGCGGCACAGCTCTCGTCCGTGCTGAGTGACGTGCGTATCGACAGCGTTAAAATCGGCATGCTCAGCGAGAGCGATATTGTGGAAGTGGTGGCGGATGGGCTGATCTCAGCCGCGATCCCATGGGTGGTGCTGGACACGGTGATGCTGGCCAAAAGCGGCGATCCGCTACTTTCTCCCCGGGCTGTTGCCACGCTGCGTGAGCGGCTGTTGCCGCAGGTCTCTCTTATCACGCCAAATTTGCCGGAAGCCGCGGCGCTGCTGGAATGTGCTGTCGCTCGCGATGAGAAAGAGATGCGCCAGCAGGGAGAGAAGCTGCTGAAAATGGGATGCCAGGCGGTACTGATGAAAGGCGGCCACCTGAGCGATAAAGAGAGCCCGGACTGGCTGTTTACCCGGGATCATCAGGCGCGCTTTACGGCACCGCGCATCGTGACCAAAAATACGCACGGCACTGGCTGTACGCTTTCGGCCGCCCTGGCGGCACTCCGGCCACGGCACGATAACTGGTCCTCAACCTTGCTGGAAGCAAAGCAGTGGCTGCAGGGGGCACTTGAACAGGCTGATTCGCTGGAAGTGGGGAGCGGGCACGGGCCGGTGCACCATTTTCATCGCTGGTGGTGAGCTTTTCATGGCATTTTTCATGGGGATCGTTCTGAAAAATGGAGTCAGCCATTTGCGTTAAGCAGGGCTACAGGTCCACGCTGTCCTGGTTCCGGTTTTCATCTTAGCGGGGCGGACAGGGGTCTGCCCTCCAACCTAAAGACAGGAGTTACCATGACGGACATCGTACAGTTATTGGGCAAAGAAGCGGATTCTCTTCTGCAACATCGCTGCATGACCATTCCAGCGGAAAGCCTTTATTTACCGGGTGCGGATTATGTCGATCGCGTTATGATTGACAACAATCGTTCTCCTGCCGTGCTTCGCAACATGCAGACCTTGTACAACACGGGCCGCCTGGCGGGCACGGGTTACCTGTCAATCCTGCCTGTGGATCAGGGCGTTGAGCACTCCGCTGGCGCATCCTTCGCAGCAAATCCGCTCTATTTTGATCCAAAAAACATTGTTGAGCTGGCTATTGAGGCTGGCTGCAACTGTGTGGCTTCGACCTATGGCGTGCTGGCTTCTGTTTCGCGCCGTTATGCGCACCGCATACCCTTTATGGTCAAACTGAACCACAACGAAACGCTGAGCTATCCGACTCAGTATGACCAGACGCTGTATGCCAGCGTCGAGCAGGCGTTTAACCTGGGAGCGATTGCTGTTGGTGCAACCATCTATTTTGGTTCTGAGCAATCCCGTCGTCAGCTGGAAGAGATCTCCGTCGCGTTTGAACGCGCGCATGAGCTGGGTATGGTCACCGTACTGTGGGCTTATCTGCGCAATAATGCTTTCAAAAAAGACGGGGTGGATTACCATGCCAGCGCCGATCTCACCGGGCAGGCCAACCATCTGGCGGCGACCATCGGAGCAGATATCGTCAAACAAAAAATGGCCGAAAATAACGGCGGCTATACTGCGGTGAAATTCGGCTCCACTGACGAGCGCGTCTACACCAGGCTGACCAGCGATAGCCCAATCGATCTGGTGCGTTACCAGCTGGCGAACTGCTATATGGGCCGGGCGGGGTTGATTAACTCCGGCGGCGCGGCGGCAGGGGAAACCGATACGGCCGAATCCGTGCGCACTGCGGTTATCAACAAACGCGCCGGCGGCATGGGTTTGATCCTGGGCCGGAAAGCCTTCAAGAAATCAATGAAGGATGGCGTGGCGCTGATCAACGCTGTGCAGGATGTTTACCTGGCGAAAGAGGTCACTATTGCCTGAGGTGATTTAACCGACGGGGCAGGAGGCTGATGGGTCTCCTGCTGAACGCAGAGACGTCACGTGCCTCGGCTGGCCGGGAAGATTCCCCTAACCCCCTCCTCTGACAGTGAGCGATCAAATGCATTTGCTGTGGAGTGTGCTTCGCTACGCCCTGTTCGCCAACCCTGTCTGCGGGGGCTGACCAGGCACGGGGATGATTTTTTTTGACGCTCCTTAAAAGAAACGACGAAAAGTCCCGAAAACTGTAAACGTTAACAGCCATGATTGGTAGTGGGCATACTTTCCCGATAGGTGATTATTTTGTTACAAACTATCGTCCGGCATAAGGCTGTTGCAGCGCATTGAAATCGCTAAAATAGCGTTTTACTTCTGGTGAGCTGTTGAGTCTGCAATGAAGTGGTTATGCAAAAATGCGCTGATGTTCGCTGTCAAAACCTGCATCGCGGCATTTTTAGCTTTGTATATTGCCCTGAGGCTGAACCTGGATAAACCGGCCTGGGCGATGGTTTCGGTTTACGTCATTTCGCAGCTCTATTCCGCATCCACACTGTCGAAAGCGATGTTTCGTTTTCTCGGCACGGTGCTGGGCGGCATCTTTATCTTTTTAATCTATCCGCTGACCGTCACCACCCCGATCCTGTTCAGCCTCAGCGTTTCGCTGTGGGTGGCCTTTTGTCTGTACCTTTCATTGCATGACCGTACACCCAAAAGCTATGTCTTTATGCTGGCGGGCTACAGTGCGGCTATTATGGGCTTTGCCGATGTCACCACACCGCTGTCGATAACCTATACCGTTATCTCCCGTATTGAGGAGATCACTGTCGCTATCATCTGCTCCAGCCTGATCCACATGCTGGTATTCCCGGTGACCATGCGCAACATGCTGGAATACAGTGTCAGTAACTGGTTTGAGAGCGCCAAAAATGTTTGCAATGAGTTGCTGACCAGCGAATCGAAACAGAGCACGCCGGAACGCGATCAGATACTGGTGCAGATGGCGAACTACCCGATTTCCGTCGAAACGCTGATTACCCATTGCGTCTATGAAGGTGACCAGGCGCGCAGGTTGATCCGTCTGGTCAGCGCGCAGTACCAACATCTCTCCTATCTGATCCCGACCCTGACCGCCATTGAAAAGCGTCTCAGCCTGCTGGCCGAGCAGGGCATCGTGTTTCCCGACTTCGTTGCCGAATCCTTTAGCCACTTCCTGAAGTGGCTGAACAGCCCGGAACAGAGCGGACAGGCACAGGCGATTCAGGAAGATATTCTGGCTTCGCAGGAACGAATAAAAGCGCTCTACAGCCAGGGAGAAATGACGGCGGAAGAAGGTCTGCTCTTTATCGGTCTGCTGGAGCGCCTGCTTAACTTTATCCGCATCTCGGAGTCCTATTTCAATGCCAAAGAGCGCGTCAGCCAGCTGGGCAGCGAAAAGAAACCCAGCAAGCTCAAACTGATCAGAAAGCACCGTGACAAAGGATTGATCCTGCTGTCCTGCTTTACCGCCTTCTTTGCCACCATGCTGGGTTGTCTGTTCTGGATTGGCACCGGCTGGGGGGCGGGCGCCACAGCCCCGATGATTGCCGCCGTGGTCTGTTCATTCTTCGCTTCCCTCGACAGCCCGATTGCTTCCATGCAGGTGTTTCTGAAAGGGGTGCTGATTGCCATCCTGATCGGTATCCTGTACGTCGGCCTGATTATTCCGATGGCGGTCAGCTATGAAGCGCTGGTTATCTGTCTGGCCCCCGGTCTGCTGGCGCTGGGGCTGGTGATTGCTAATCCTTCCACCAACTTTATCGGGCTGATTATCGCCACCCAGATCCCGGGTTTTATCGGGATGTCTCATCACCTCCGGCCAGATTTGCTGTCGATTATCAACGCCGCAATTTCCACCATTGTGGGTATCGTGCTGGCAGTGGTCGTGACTGCGATTATCCGTAATAAGAGACCGTCATGGTCTGCCCGTCGCGTGTTGCGAAGAGGGATTAAGGAGCTGTTACAGTTTACGGGTGAGATCAACATCAACGCCGCTTCGCTACGAGCCCGCCAACAGTTCGTTGCCAGCCAGATTGATAAGATCAATGTTATTCTGCCGCGCAACAAAATCGATCCGATGCCAGGCGTGGCGCTGGGCGGTAACCTGATTACTGAGATCTGGCTGGGGGTGAACTGCTATGACTTTTACGCCCGCCATGAAGCGCTGCTCCGGGAGCACGCGCTGGAGTCCGGTGCGCTGATGTTTGAGATCAACAAGTACTTCAAAAAGCGCCTGAAGAATATCTGTATTGAGCCGCCACAGTCCCTGCTGGATGAGCTGGACCTGCTGCTGGTCAGAACGGAAGGGCAGTGCCGCAGCGATATGGTGCTGTTCCGGCCGCTCTTCTATCTGTTCAATATCCGCATGGCGCTCTTTCCGTCGCAGCGCTGGCCTGAACGGCAGGGCGCATAAAAAAAATAAAGCGGTGATCTCCGGGGCAAAGAAGATCCGGCGCTGCACATGCCGTATTTTTGAGGTATTACGGTTTTTCAAACCACTCGCTGTTCTGTTCGGCGACAGGCGTGATCGAGAAAATCATCTCCTGCAGATGGCGACGCAGCGCCTTTTCGGCGGCATCCGCATCCCTTGCAACCAGTGCCTGATAGATCTCATGATGCTGCTGGATCAGGCTTTCCGGCGGTGAAACCTTGCTCAGCGTCAGGAAACGGACCCGGTCCATCGCGGCTTTAATATTTTCTACCGTTTCCCAGGCCAGCTCACAGTTGATGCTCTGCGCAATCAGGCGGTGGAACTCATCGTCCAGCAGCAGGAAGCCCTGGCTGTCATGGCGATCGGCGGAGATCCGCTGCAACTGAAGATTGTGCTGTAACAGCGCCAGCGATTCTGCTGAGGCTTCCTCCGCTGCCCGGCGGATCACCGCCACTTCCACCGCTTCCCGGATAAACCGGCCATCGGCCACGCGCTGAGCGGAGATTTTCCGGACAAAGGTACCGCGCTGGGGCAAAACCTGGACCAGACCGGCTTCAGCCAGCTTGATAAAGGCTTCACGCACTGGCTGGCGGGAGACGCTGAAGCGGGCGGAAACTTCTTTTTCAGACAGTAGCGACCCGGGCGGGATCGCACAGGTGACAATTTCCTGACGCAGGAAGCGATAGACCTGCTGATTAACCGGCTCGCTGGCGGTGATGTTATAGGCAATAGACATGCGGCAATATCCGTATAGCGATGGGCAGAAGGCCCGCTGCGTTAAAGCCTGAGTCTAAAACAGCGCGCTGGCATTGCGCCAGCGCTTATTGGTTTACGCTACGGCAACCGTCTGTTTTACCGCTTCTTTGGCCCCTTTTTCCAGCAGAAGCTGATAAAAATGGGTCACCCGCGAGACAAACGGCGTCTGGGCGGGTAAATCCTCGCCAAAGACCGCCTTGATCGACAGCAAAGCCGCCACGCGGGCATCGCCTTCTGCCGTATCCGCCACACGCTGTGCCAGCATATCGCGCATTGGATCGCGGATCTCAATCGGTTCGCCTTGCTCATTCACGCCGCTGACGTAGCGCATCCACCCGGCTACACCCAGCGCCAGCAGATCAAAATGGCTGCCGTTGTCCAGGTGCCAGCGGATGCTGTCCAGCCAGCGCTGCGGTAGCTTTTGCGTGCCATCGTTGGCAATTTGCGCGGTGCGGTGTTTAATCGCCAGGTTTTCATAACGGGCAATCAGGGAGTCGGCATAGGCTGCCAGGTCAACGCCCTCGGTATGCAGCGTGGGGGCCTGCTCGTCCATCATCAGCTGACGGGCTGCCTTGCGGAAATGCCTGTCAGCCATACAGTCGCTGATATGCTGGTAACCCGCCAGATTGCCGAGATAAGCCAGGAAGGAGTGGCTGCCGTTAAGCATGCGCAGCTTCATCTCTTCATAAGGCAACACGTTGCTGACCAGTTCGGCACCGGCTTTTTCCCACTGCGGGCGTCCGCTGACAAAGTTATCCTCAATCACCCACTGCAGGAATGGCTCGCAGGCCACGCTAACCGGATCGTCACAGCCCAGCTTTTCGCGCAGCATGGCGTGGGTCTCTTCGGTCATGGCTGGCACGATGCGATCCACCATGGTGGACGGGAAGGTGACGTTTTTGCCAATCCATTCGGCCAGCCCGGGGCTCTGTTTTTCTGCCAGGCCGACAATTACGTTGCGCGTCACATGGCCATTTTCCGGCATGTTATCACATGACATCACGCTGAAGGGCGGCAGCCCAAGTTCACGACGGCGGATGATCCCGGCGAGTATCAGGCCCGGCAGCGAGACGGGTGCCTGGGGGGCAGCAATATCGTGAACGATGGATGGGTGAGCGAGATCCAGTTCGCCGCTGGAGGGTTCGTAACAGTAGCCTTTTTCCGTCACGGTCATTGAAACGATAGCCACTTCAGGCTGGCAGAGTGCATCAATCACGGCATGGATGCCGTCAGACTTGCCGTGCAGGGCAGCAGTAACCACCCCAATCACCCGCAGCGCCATTTCTTCACCCGCCATTTCGGCCACGGTGTAGCAGCAGTCCTGCTTTTTCAGCGCTTCGATCAGTTCGCCGCTGTTGAGATTGACTTCACAGTAGCCCCAGTCGCTGCCGTGCTCGTTGGCCAGCCGGTCGGAGCAGACGGCCTGATGGGCGCGGTGGAAAGCACCAAAACCGATATGAACCATGCGGGTGCGTAATTTTTTGCGGTCATACTCCGGACGTGCAACGCCCGCCGACAGATGTTCAGGGGAAAGCATAGGGTATCCTTTCGCTTTATCAGCGCACGGTTTCGCGCGCCTTGTTTCAAACAGAAACCGCTTTATTCTGCGTTTTCGGACTTTTAATCACAAACAGCACCAGCAGCGCGCCGAGGGCGGCAACCACGCCAGCCAGGATAAAGGCGCTGTCAAATTTACCGGTGTGGTGGACGATATAGCCGGTGACAATCGGGCCGATAATCCCGGAGATGCTGCCGATCAGATGGATAAACCCGCTGATCCCGCCAACGCGGCTCTTGTGCACCACGTCCTGAATAATCGCCCAGTAAATAGCCCCGGTGATGTACAGGAAGAAAATTGACACCGACATCAGGATCACTGCCGGGTAAACCCCTTGTACAGAACCTGCCAGACCCACGCAAACAGCAGCGGCCAACAGCGAGACCACCAGCACAATTTTTCGTGAAAGCAGCAATTTACCGGTGATGTGAAAGATCTTATCGGAGATCCAGCCGCCGAGCGCCAGACCGATAAATCCGACAATCCACGGGATCATGGTGGTCATACTCATCGATTTGATGTCGAGATTATGCGCCTGCACCAGATAGGCCGGGAACCAGCTCAGGAAGAAGAACAGAATGTAGTTATAGCAAAAGAAGGCGAAGGCGGTGACCAGGATAATGGGCTGGCGCAGGTAGAAACCCAGGCCGTGCGAGGCCTGGGCCAGCTCTTCGTCCGGGGTGGTTTGCTCCTCTTTCAGCTTAGCCACCAGCAGGCGTTCTTCATCGCTGACACGGCGGCTTTTCAGCGGATTATCGGCAGCGATCAGGAACCACACCACCATCCACACGATACCGATGGAGCAGATGATCACAAAGGCCGGACGCCAGCCAAAGGCGAGAGCCAGATAGCCGATGATGGGGCCAGCCACAGCGCCACCCAGTGGCGAACCGGCGCTGAGGAAGCCCATTGCCGTGGCCGCCTGTTTTTTAGGGAACCAGCCGTTGATGGCCTTGTTTGCCGAGGCGCAGATCGGGCCTTCCGCCATGCCGAACAGCACGCGCAGGATCAGCATTGACCAGAAGCCGGTGGCAACAGCGGTCAGACCGCAGAATAGCGACCACATCCCAACGGCCATCCCCATTACCAGCGTTGGACCGAATCTGTCGGTCGCGAGGCCACCGATAAAATTAAACAATGCGTAGCCGAAGAAGAAACTGCCGAAAATCAGGCCGAACTGTTCGGCATTCAGCATCAGATCTTTTTCAATCATCGGCACGGTCAGGGAGAGGGCAACGCGATCGAGGTAATTGATCATGTAAACCATGAACAGCAACAGTACGATAGTCCAGCGGAGGTTCTTAAACATGGTCGCTCCATTATATTTATAGTCGTAGGGTAGCTTATACCGGTCAGGGCAGGTTCAGTCTGGCCTGACCGGCCGTCTGGTGTCATACAGCTAAAATGACTTTGCAGCAGCTCCTGGGATCTTTTTCAAACAGGGTCATCGCCTGTTCAATCTCACTCAGCGGGAAGTAATGCGTCACCAGTTTTTCTGGCTGGATCAGCCCCTGCTCCATCCAGCTAATCACCTGAGGGAAGCGATGGCTGTTGAGACGAGAGGTGAACAGCGACAGCTCTTTACTGGTCAGGCTTTGCTGAGTGACGGTGCACGGTTCACCGGAGAAGCCAAGCAGGCCAATCCTTCCGGCGGGAGAGGCCAGCGCCGCCGCTTCCGCCAGAATGGCAGGGTGGCAGGCCGCATCAACGATCAGCGTCGGTGTTTCGCCTTCAAGCTGGGCTACCAGCGGGATTTCACTGTTGTTCAGCACCAGATCCGCGCCGTTTTCCGTGGCCATGGCCAGACGTTCCGGCAGGCGGTCGGCAACGATCACCTTACGCACCTTATAAACGCCTTTCAGAACCTGAATCGCTGTCAGGCCCATAGGACCGGCACCGAATACCAGCGCCACGTCGTTGGGGTGTGGCTGGAGAAAAGCAGTAATGTTGGCAGCGATAGTGAAAGGTTCCACCAGGCTGGCCAGCTTGTCGGGAATGCTTTCCGGCAGGCGACAGGCATTGGCTGCAGGCGCCACGGCGTACTCGCTGAAGCCGCCGTCGCGATGCACGCCAATCACCTGCAGTTTGCTGCAGACGTTAGGGCGTCCCACCGAGCAAGGGTAGCAATGGCCGCAGCTGACCACCGGATCGACAGCCACCCGTTCGCCGATGCGGGCGCTGTCCACGCCGTTGCCCACCGCGTCAATCACGCCAAAAAACTCATGGCCGATCACTCGCGGATAACGGGCGAAAGGGTTGTGACCATGCCAGATATGCACATCAGAACCGCAGATACTGGCGTAGTGCACTTTGACCCTGACCTCCCCGGCATCAGGCGTCAGTGCAGGGCGCGATTGCAGCACCAGCTCGCCGGGACGTTCAATTACCACACTTTTCATTTTTGTCTCCTTACCAGTTCCACAGCGTGCCGTCTTCCAGACGCGCAACGGGCAGATACGCCGGTTCATAGGGGTAGCGTGCCGCCACTTTTTCATCAAACTCAATACCCAGACCCGGCAGGTCGCCCGGATGCATATAGCCGTTATCAAAGGTCCAGTTTGGCTTGAACACTTCCATCATCTTTTCGGAGTAGCCCATGTACTCCTGCACGCCAAAGTTCGGCACCCACAGGTCGAAGTGCAGCGCCGCGGCCATGCAGATCGGCGACAGATCGGACGGCCCGTGTGAACCGGTGCGCACCTGATACAGCGAAGCAAAATCAGCAATACGACGCATGCCGGTGATACCGCCTGCATGGGTGATGGTGGTGCGGATATAGTCGATCAGCTGCTCTTCAATCAGCTGTTTACAATCCCAGATACTGTTGAACACTTCCCCGACCGCAATTGGCGTGACGGTGTGCTGACGGATCAGCCGGAAGCTCTCCTGGTTCTCAGCAGGCGTCGGATCCTCCATCCAGAACAGGCGGTATTCTTCCACGCTTTTACCGAAGCGGGCGGCTTCAATGGGCGTCAGACGATGGTGCATGTCGTGCAGCAGATGTTCGCTGAAGCCAAATTTGTCGCGAATGGCTGCAAACAGTTTTGGCGTGAAGTCGAGATATTTTTCAGTCGACCACAGCTGCTCTTCCGGCCAGTCCCCTTTGGTGGCGGGCTCATAAGCCTGGCCTTTGCCTTTCGCCATGCCGTAGGTCGTTTTCATGCCCGGCACGCCGCACTGGGCGCGGATGGCTTTAAAGCCCAGCTCTTTGTGCCTGGCGTAATCGTCCATCACTTCGTCAAGGCTGTGGCCGGTGGTGTGGCAGTAAACCATCACCCCCGTGCGTGATGCGCCACCCAGCAGCTGGTAAACCGGCATGTTGGCCGCTTTGCCCTTGATGTCCCACAGCGCCTGATCGATAGCGGAAATGGCTGACATGGTGACCGGACCGCGACGCCAGTAGGCCCCTTTGTAGAAGTACTGCCAGATGTCCTCGATCTGATGAGCGTTGCGCCCAATCAGCTGTGGGCAGACGTGGTCTTTCAGGTAGGACGCGACGGGCAACTCGCGCCCATTCAGGGTGGCGTCGCCAATTCCGGTCAGCCCTTCATCAGTGGTAATTTTGACGGTAACAAAGTTCCTGCCCGGGCAGGTTACGAAGACTTCAGCTTTTACAATTTTCATCCTGGTGGCCTTATGGTCATGCAATGATGAAAAAATACGCATTGACGTACTACCATACAAGTTAGTTGTCAGGAATTTTCGACGGCGATCACAGTTGATCGTGGTGTGGATAGATTGCTATGGAAATGTTTCTTAAGAGGGGGAGGGAGCGGCGCATCACGCCATCCCTCCGATCAAACCCTGTTTACTCCTGCTCCCCTACAAGATGTGCTGCGCCTTACCCGCAAGAGAGATCACCTCTTTATTACCTCAGCAGTTCACACCAGGGGGGCAGGCGGCAGGAGAGCGCATCCGGCATCACTTCAATGCGAAAAGAGGTTCCGGTCAGGGGCTCGCCATCCAGATTAAATGTCATCTTATGCGGGGCGTGTATTTCCAGCCATGGCAGGGAAGCCCGGATAATGTTCGGGTTGTCATCGTCGCCGCCAATCACCGAATTCAGCAGTGTCGGCAGGATCTCTTTCGAGGTGACAATGCTCAACTCGAGCTTGCCGTCATTGATCAGCGCGGTCGGGCACAGGCGCTGACCGCCTCCGGCCTGGCGTCCGTTGCCAATGCCGATCACCAGCGCATCACCCTGCCAGCTGAAGTCTGGCCCATGCAGCTCACAGCTGTCTGCCTTCAGGGTATCCATGCGCATCAACCCGTGGATAAAGTAGGAAACGCCGCCCAGCGCGGACTTCAGCTTCTCAGGGGTTTCTGTGGTGATGCGGGTACCAAAACCACCGGTCGCCATATTGATGAAGTAGCGGTCTTGATTCACTCTGGCGATATCGACCGGCGTGGCCTTGCCGACGATAGCCAGCCGCAGCGCGTTCTCCATCTCTTCCGGGATCCCGGCGCTGGTGGCAAAGTCATTGGCGGTTCCCAGCGGAATAATGCCCAGCACGGGCCGGTGTGCAGCTTCCAGCCCTGCCAGCGCGGTAGCAATCTCATTGATGGTGCCGTCGCCGCCACCGGCGATCACCGTGGTCGCGCCCAGCGCAACGGCTTCTTTGACGTAACGCTCCCCGTCACCGTATTCCCATGTGACACGAATCTCCAGCGGCACGCCTTCTTTGCGCAGCGTCATAATGGCTGCGCGCAGGGCTTCGTTGCCTGCCCCTTTACCATTGAGGATCGCCAGCGTAAGCGAATGTTTGTGCATAATTTTTTCCTGTCAGAGCGGACTAAAATGCAAATCTGTCTCATTTATAGCATATTTTGCCAACGGCAGGGGGCGCGCGGGAAAGAGTCAGGGCAAAAGAAAAGCCCGACCGGGGGAGCCGGGCGGGCTAAGGAGGTGGTACGGGAAAAATTCGCTGTTTCGAATTAGTCATTTTGAGCCTGCGCATCATAGCGGGGAATGGCGCAGGGGAATGTGACCGGTTTCTAATAAAGGTTACCTCAGGTAACTTTAATGGCCTTTTTCGCGGCTTCCGGCTGGCTCACTGGTGCATCAGGAAAGTTACGCATCAGCAGAGCGAAAGCAAGGTCAATCTCTTCCGGAACCGGTATCCAGACAAAGTGGCCGTTACCCGGCGCCACTTCGGCAGGCTGAAATTTCAGGTTTTCCATTATTTCCAGACGGAAATGAATGTTGCCTGACGGAGTCATCAGTTCCAGGCTGTCACCAACACTGAACTTGTTCTTCACCTCAACCATGACCATTTCTCCCCGGCGCTCGCCGGTAAACTCGCCGACAAACTGCTGACGATCGGAAGCGGAGAAGCTGTGCTCGTAGTTCTGGTAGCTGTCGTGGGTGTGGCGGCGCAGGAAGCCCTCGGTATAACCGCGATGGGCCAGGCCTTCCAGGGTTTCCAGCAGCGACTCATCAAACGGCTTACCGGCAGCGGCATCATCAATCGCGCGGCGATAAACCTGAGCGGTACGGGCGCAGTAATAGTGCGATTTGGTGCGGCCTTCAATCTTCAGCGAGTGCACGCCCATCTGCGTCAGTCGGCCAACGTGCGCCACGGCTCGCAGGTCTTTGGAGTTCATGATGTAGGTCCCGTGCTCGTCTTCAAAGGCAGTCATATACTCGCCCGGGCGCATTGACTCTTCAATCATAAACACTTTGTCGGTTGGCTGCCCTTCGCCCAGCGTGGGCTCGACGTTCTTCACCGGGATTGGCTGATACTGATGCACAATCTGTCCCAACTCGTCCTGCCTGCCTTCCTGCACTTTGTACTCCCAGCGGCAGGCGTTGGTGCAGGTTCCCTGGTTCGGGTCACGCTTGTTAATATAACCGGAAAGCAGGCAGCGACCGGAATAGGCCATGCACAATGCGCCATGGACAAAGATTTCCAGCTCCATCTCTGGTACCTGCTGGCGGATTTCGGCAATCTCGTCCAGCGACAGCTCGCGAGAGAGGATAACCCGGGTCAGCCCCATCTGCTGCCAGAATTTCACCGTCGCCCAGTTAACCGCGTTGGCCTGCACCGACAGGTGCACGTCCATCTCCGGGAACGCTTCCCGCACCATCATAATCAGACCGGGATCGGACATGATCAGTGCATCCGGTCCCATCGCCACTACCGGTTCCAGATCGCGGATAAAGGTTTTCAGCTTGGCATTATGCGGGGCAATATTGACCACCACGTAGAATTTTTTTCCCAGCGCGTGGGCTTCATTGATGCCGACGGCTAAGTTCTCGTGATTGAATTCATTATTGCGCACGCGCAGGCTGTAGCGGGGCTGACCGGCATACACGGCGTCTGCGCCATAGGCGAAGGCGAAGCGCATATTTTTCAGCGTGCCGGCCGGAGAAAGCAGTTCCGGTTTGAACATGGGAGTTTCCGATTTTTATCTGATGTCAGGGCAGATATTGCGAGAAAGGCCGTCCAGAAGACGGCCTTACAAAGTATGCGGGGATTGTAAAAGCTGGCGTGGGGAATGTAAATTGCGCTAGATCAATCGGCAGACATCTGCTTCCCAGCGGTAACCCATGCCGTAGACCGCGCGGATAAAAGGCTGGTCGGCATCGAGTGATTCCAGCTTGCGACGCAGGTTCTTGATATGGCTGTCGATGGTGCGGTCGGTCACTACGCGATAATCGTCATAAAGATGGTTCAGCAGCATCTCGCGGGAGAAGACCTTGCCCGGTTCCTGCGCCAGCGTCTTCAGCAGGCGGAACTCGGCAGGGGTCAGATCCAGAATCGACTCTTGCCAGCTGGCCTGGAAACGACCTTCATCCACCACCAGCGACGAGGCTTTCCGGGCCTCTTCCGGCGTACGCTGGCAGCGCTTAAGGATAGTTTTGACGCGCGCCACCACTTCACGCGGACTGAAAGGCTTGCAGATATAATCATCAGCACCGATTTCCAGCCCCAGCAGGCGGTCAATCTCTTCGGTTTTGGCCGTGACCATAATGATCGGCAGCTCGGAGAAGCGGCGGATTTCGCGGCTTACCGACAGGCCATCCAGACCCGGTAGCATCAGATCCAGCAGGATCAGATCCGGTGGGGTGTGCTTCACGTACTCCAGCACCTCGTCGCCACGCAGCAGGTGGTGGGTTCGGTAATTGGCGGCCTGCAGATAATCCACCATCAGCTGGCCAAGTTTGGGTTCATCTTCAACCACTAAGATCAGTGGGACATCGGTTTCCTGGGTCATGACACTCATCTGCTCAGCGTTCAGGGGAAATCCCCCTCATCAATGGGTTTGGCAGGGTAAGTGTACCGTAATTCTGAGGCCTCCGGCATCGGAGTGATCCGCTTTAATGCTGCCATCGTGAGCTTCAACAATATTCTGACAAATTGCCAGACCAAGCCCTGAGCCGCCGCTGGCCCGGTTACGCGAACTTTCCGCGCGGAAAAATCGTTCGAAGATTTGTCCGCGCTGCTCATTGGTAATGCCGGGCGAAGTATCATCAAAAAAGAGGATTTGCTGTTCAGGCTGGGAGACCAGCGTTACCGTGAGGCCGCCGCCCGCGTCGGTATAGCGCAGACTGTTTTCCATCAAATTGGTGAACAGCTGCATCAAACGGTTGGGATCGCCAAACAGCGGGGCCTGATCCGGCAGGGCCAGGGTCAGCTTCAGGTCGCGCTGCTGGTAACGGGTGCTGAAATTGGCCGCCACCAGCTCCAGCAGCGGCACCAGGTCGGTGTTGCTTTTGCGGTAGGCGAGGGCGCCTTCGTCGGAGAGCGACAGCTGGTGCACGTCATCCACCAGTTTGGTCAGCGTGCTGACTTCACCCTGCAGCGAAACGATGGATTCCGGCGTCAGTTTGCGTACCCCATCCTGAATCGCTTCCAGTTCTCCGCGCAGGATCGCCAGCGGCGTTCTCAGTTCATGGGAGATATCGGCCATAAATGCCCGGCGCATACTTTCATTCTTCTCCAGCGTGCTGGCAAGGCGGTTAAAGTCCTGTGCCAGGCGACCCAGTTCATCGCGGTTATTGGCTTCCACCCGGCTGGTGAAATCTCCGGCGGCAAGGTGATGGGTACCTTCCACCAGGCGCTTAACCGGTGCCAGCAAGCCGCGCGACATCAGCCAGGTCACCAACGCCGCCAGCAGCATGGTCAGACCGACGATAATCCAGCTGGTGCGCTCCTGTTGCTGATCGAAATTAATATCCGCGCTGCGGGTCAGCCGCTCCGGCGGTGAGCCAATCACCCAGCCGACAATGTGCCCGTTGCTGGTGGTGATATTGCGTCGGCTGCCCTCCGGTGGTACCGGCGCACGTGGGCCGATCATCACATGATACTGCTGGTCGATAATCCAGAACTGGGTGCGCCAGCCGTGCGGCGGCAACTGGTTGCTGGCATCGGGATTCTGCTCCAGCGAGCGCAGGATCTGGAACACCAGCCGGTTGTTATTACGCAGAAACTCCCAGTTGCCGTGCTGCTCGTACTGATCGGCCAGCGCATCGCTGAGCATCACCAGCCGCTGCTCGTTACCCTTTTTGATGTAGTCGATAAAGCCATGCTCAAAGCTCAGGCGCACGCCCCAGTGCATGGTGATCAGCACCAGCATGCAGGTGGAGAAGATCGCCGTAAACAGTTTGAAGGTAATGCCGATACGCAACTTCGCAAACATCAGGAACGCCTCCGGTGGCTTAGCACCACGTTTTTGCTGACGTCAGTCGGCACACGCCAGAACACCAACGCAGGCAGAACAATGATGAAAGCCATACATAAATAGGTATCAATAAAGGCCTGATGCACCGCAGGGCTGTCGGCCACTGCCTGATGGCCGAAGGTGCCGAGCAGCAGCCCGGCCATGGTCACGCCGATACTCATCGACAGCTGCATAATCATCGACAGCAGACTGTTGCCGCTGCTGGCCAGATCGTCCGGCAGATCTTTCAGCGTCAGGGTGTTCATCGATGAGAAGCGGATGGCGTTGACCATGCCCAGCAGGAACAACACCACCGGCAGCAGCCACTCCCAACCCATCAGCGCCACCGCCGGGAACAGCAGCACGACCAGGCTCAGGCTCACCGTTGAGCCGACCAGCACGTTGCGATAGCCAAAGCGGTTAACGATTTGTACCACAATGCGCTTCATTCCCATATTCCCCAGCACCATCGGGATCATCATCAGCCCGGCGTGAAACGGGGTGAAACCCAGGCCGACCTGCAGGAAAATCGGTGCCATAAACGGCAACATGCCGCTGCCAATACGGCCAGTAAAGCTGCCCAGCAGGCCGATGGCGTAGAGGCGGTTATCAAACAGTTTCAGGCTGAACAACGCGTGGTCGTTGCCACGAGCATGCATCAGGTAGAACAGCAGGGCGAAGATGCCAACCAGGATGAACAGGCAGAGTAGCAGCGGTGAAATGCCGGATCCTCTCTGTCCGTCGAGGGCGAGGGTCAGCGTTGCCATTCCTGCGGCCAGCAGCACAAAACCAATAAAATCGAAGCGTCTGGGCGGCAGTTTGAGGTTGGGCATGAGCGTCAGGGTGGCAATTGCGCCAATCAGGCCGACCGGCAGGTTAATCAGGAAGATCCAGTGCCAGCTGGCATACTGCACCAGAATACCGCCCAGCGCCGGGCCAAGCAGCGGGCCGACCTGGCCCGGCAGGGTGACGAAGGTCATCGCCGCCATATACTGCTCGCGCGGCACCAGCTTCATGACCGTCAGACGCCCGACCGGCACCATCATCGCACCGCCAATTCCCTGCAGCACGCGGGCCGCCATCAGCTGGTCCAGCGTGGTCGCCATCGCACAGAAAAGTGAACCGGCACTGAACAGTACAATGGCGCTGAAGAAGATGTTACGTACCCCGAACCGGTCCGCCAGCCAGCCGCTGACCGGCAGCATCACCGCCACGGTCAGTACATAGGAGACCACCACCGAATGCATATGCAGCGGATTTTCGCTCAGGCTCACCGCCATTGAGGGCAGGGCGGTGTTGACGATGGTGGTATCCAGCGACTGCATAAAGAAGCCAAAAGCAACAATCCACAGCTGCCAGCGCACGGTCGGGGGAAGCGTATTCATTTTTGCAGCATTCCTGAATGATTGGGCACGGATTACTCTGCGCTTGCCAGTTCGGGTGCGGGCTTCCGCCGCAATTTGTCCATGTAGAGATACACCACCGGCGTGGTGTACAGCGTTAACAGCTGGCTCATCACCAGACCGCCGACGATGGTGATCCCCAGCGGCTGGCGCAGTTCCGCACCGTCTCCGGAAGTCAGCACCAGTGGCAGGGCGCCAAACAGCGCGGCCAGCGTGGTCATCATAATCGGCCGGAAACGCAGCAGGCTGGCCTGGAATATCGCGTCCCGGGCAGTGAGATTGCCATTGCGCTGGGCGTCCAGCGCAAAATCGACCATCATGATGGCGTTTTTCTTCACGATGCCGATCAGCAGCAGAATGCCGATCAGCGCAATCAGGCTGAACGGGGCATTAAACAGCTCCAGTGCCAGCAGCGCTCCCACTCCTGCGGAGGGCAGAGTGGAAAGGATGGTCAGTGGATGAACATAGCTCTCGTAAAGTATGCCCAGCACGATATACACCGTGGCAATGGCGGCCAGAATCAGCCACAGCTGGCTGCTCTGCGTCTGCTGGAATACCTGCGCGGTACCGGCAAAGCTGCCGCGCACGCTGTTTGGCACGCCCAGCGAAGTCATGCTGCGGTCAATGGCATCGGAAGCCTCAGAAAGCGAGACGCCTTCCGGCAGGTTGAAGGAGATGGTGGACGCTGCCGACAGCCCCTGATGGTTAACCGACAGCGGAGAGTTAGCCGGTTGCCACTTTGCGAAGTACGACAGCGGAATGGCCTTGCCGTCATTATTGATCACGTACATCAAATTCAGCGAGCTGATGTCCTGGGTATAGCGCGGATCAATTTCCATCACCACTTTGTACTGGTTCAGCGGCTGATAGATGGTGGAGATCTGCCGCTGACCGAAGGCATTATTCAGCAGGTTATTGGCATCAGACACGTCAATGCCCAGCCGCGCCATGCTTTCACGATCATAGGTCAGTGCCATTTCCGAGCCTTTGTCCTGCTGATCGGAGTTAACGTCTGCCAGCTCCGGCAGCGCGGCGAAGGCCTGGCGGATTTTGGGCTCCCAGAGGCGCAAATCGTCCAGGCTGTCTGACAACAGCGTATACTGGTAACCGGCGTTGGACTCTCGTCCTCCCACGCGCAGATCCTGCACTGCCTGCAGATAGAGGTTAGCGCCAGGTTCTTTTGCCAGCTTGACGCGCAGTCGCGCAATCACTTCCTGAGCATTCTCGTTGCGCCCGGTCAGCGGCTTCAATGACATAAACATCATGCCGCTGTTGGTACGCGATCCTCCGGTAAAGCCCACCACGCTTTCCACTGCCGGGTCATCCCGGACGATTTTCATAAAATTTTCCAGCTTGCTGCGCATTGCCTGGAACGAAATGCTCTGGTCAGCCTGGATATAGCCCATCAGCCGTCCGGTATCCTGCTCGGGCATAAAGGTTTTCGGAATAGAAACGTACAGGTACATCGTCAGGCCGACAGTGGCGATAAACACCAGCAGCGTCCAGCGCGCGTGGTTCAGCACCCAGTTCAGAGAGCGGCCATAACCCTGCTGCAACTTCATCAGCAGCTTACCGAAGCCCCTCAGACGCGGCTGTTCGCGCTTTTGCGGATGCGCTTTCAGCAGGCGGGCGCACATCATCGGCGTCAGCGTGATGGAGATCACCAGCGAGAGGACTATTGAGACCGAGAGGGTGAGGGCGAACTCCTTGAAGAAGCGCCCGATCAGGCCGCCAGGCATCAGCAGCGGCAGGAACACCGCAATCAGCGACAGGCTCATCGACAGCACGGTAAAGCCCACTTCGCGTACGCCCTGCAACGAAGCCTGCAGCGGCTTCATCCCTGCTTCGACATGGCGGGAGATATTCTCCAGCACCACAATGGCATCATCCACCACAAAGCCGGTCGCCACGGTCAGCGCCATCAGCGACAGGTTATTCAGGCTGAAGCCGCACAGGTACATGGCGGCAAAGGTGCCAATCAGCGAAACAGGAACGGCGACCGCCGGGATCAGCGTGGCGCGACCTGACCGCAAAAACAGGAACACCACCAGGATCACCAGCCCGACGGAGATCACCAGCGACTGTTCCACTTCCGCCAGCGAGGCGCGGATGGTGGGAGAGCGGTCCTGAGCGACGTCAAGATGGATCGAGGCCGGAATGATTTTGCTCAGCTCCGGGACTTCCGCACGGATCCTGTCCACGGTGTCGATAATGTTCGCTTCAGGCAGCTTGCGGATCAGCATCAGAATGGCCGGTTTCGCGTTGGCCATACCGGCGTTACGGACGTCCTGCACCGAGTCCGTGACGTTTGCCACATCCTGCAGACGTACCGCCGAGCCGTTGCTGGAGTGCACCACCAGCGGCTGATAGTCTGCGGCGGTTTGCAGCTCATCGTTGGTTTTCAGCTGCCAGCGTTGGTTGCGGTCTTCAATCGCCCCCTGTGGACGGCGCTGGTTGGCGTTAGCGATGGCCTGCCGAACGGCATCCAGCGACACGCCCTGGTTAAACAGCGCCTGAGGATTCAGGTCCACCCGGACTGCCGGCAGAGAGCTGCCGCCGATAGTGACGTCGCCGACTCCGTCGATTTGTGAAAGTTTCTGCGCCAGCTGGGTGGAGGCGTAATCGTACAGCTGCCCCTGGGAATAGGTGTCTGAAGTCAGCGTCATGATCATGATCGGCGCATCAGAGGGGTTGGCTTTGCGATAGGTTGGCCGGCTCGGCATGCCACCTGGCAACAGGCTTTGTGCGGCGTTGATGGCACCCTGCACGTCACGGGCAGCGCCGTTAATATCCCGATCGTAATCGAACACCAGGATAATGTGCGTGCTGCCGAGTGAGCTGGTGGAGGTCATCTCGGTGACGCCGGCAATCCGGCCCAGCGAGCGTTCAAGCGGGGTGGCAACAGACGAGGCCATGGTTTCCGGCGAAGCGCCCGGCAGCGAGGCGGAAATCATGATCACCGGGAAATCCACCTGCGGCAGCGGGGCCACCGGTAGCAGCCGGAAGCCGAGAATACCCGCCAGCGCGATGGCGATGGTCAGCAGAATGGTCGCGACCGGACGGTGAATAAACAGCGCAAAAAATTTCACTGCGCTTCCTCCCGCCTGAAGCGGCGACGGGTGACGTGCGACAGACGGTCAAACAGCAGGTAAATCACCGGCGTGGTGAACAGCGTCAGCACCTGGCTGACCACCAGTCCACCCACCATGGCAATGCCCAGCGGACGGCGCAGCTCGGCCCCGACGCCCTGGCTTAACATCAGCGGCAGCGCACCGAGCAGGGCAGCCAGCGTGGTCATCAGGATCGGGCGAAAACGGAGCAGGCAGGCCTGATAAATCGCCTCATAAGGTGCCATGCTCTGTTCCCGCTCCGCCGCCAGCGCAAAGTCGATCATCATGATGGCGTTTTTCTTCACAATGCCGATCAGCAGGATAATGCCGATTATCGCGATCACATCCAGCTCGCTGCCGCTGATCATTAACGCCAGTAGCGCTCCCACGCCTGCGGTGGGCAGGGTGGAGAGAATGGTGATTGGGTGGATAAAGCTTTCATAGAGCACGCCAAGCACGATATACATCGCCACCACGGCCGCCACAATCAACCAGACGGTACTGGACAGCGCCGCCTGGAAGGCCAGCGTGCTGCCCTGGAACTGAGTCATAATTTCTGACGGCATCGCCAGCTCTTTCTCGGCTTTGGAGATGGCGTTGACCGCCTGTTCCAGCGAATAGCCGTCGCTGACGTTAAACGAGAAGGTGGTCGACGGGAACTGGTCCAGATGGTTGATGCCCAGCGCCCCGTGACGCTGTTCCACCTTCGCAATCGCACTGAGCGGCACCACGCTGCCCGTGCTGCTTGTCAGGCGGATGGCGTCCAGCGAAGCCAGCCCCGGGGTGGCGGTGGTGTCGTTCTCCAGCACCACGCGATACTGATTCGCCTGGGTATAAATGGTGGAAATCAGGCGCTGACCAAAGGCGTTGTACAGGGCGTTATCAACATCCGCCATGGTGATCCCCAGGCGGCTGGCATTGTCGCGGTCGACGCGGATAAAGGCTTCCAGCCCTTGATCCTGCCAGTCGCTGCTGACGTCCTGGAGTTCAGGCAACTGCGCCAGTTCGCGGGTCAGCTGCGGCACCCACAGGCTCAGCGATTCCAGCGATCCGGCCTGCAGCGTGAACTGATACTGGGTGCGGCTGGCAGTGGTATCGATGGTCAGATCCTGTACCGGCTGCAGGTACAGGTTGACGCCGGGCAGCCGTGCCACCTGATCCTGCAGGCGTTTAATCACTTCCGCGATCCGATCATCACGTTCATCCAGCGGCTTGAGGTTGATCTGCAGTCTGCCACTGTTCAGCGCCGGGTTGATTCCGTCCACGCCGACAAACGAGGTCAGGCTTTGTACCGCCGGATCCTTCATGATGATTGAGGCCACTTCCTGCTGCCGCTCCGCCATTTTTGCGTAAGAGAGGCTCTGTGGAGCCTGCAGAGTGCCCTGGATGATGCCGTTATCCTGCACCGGAAAGAAGCCTTTCGGTATAGTGATCCACAGCAGCACGGTGATCGCCAGCGTCCCCAGGGCCACGCCAAGCGTCAGCCACGGGTGGTTCAGTACTCTGCGAAGCCAGTGGCCATACCCGGCAATCACCCGGTCAAACGTCGCCTCGCTGGCGCGTGAGAAACGGTTCTGTTTGCGCAGCGACTCGGCGCTGAGCATCCGGGCGCACATCATTGGCGTCAGCGTCAGCGAAACCACGGCCGAAATCAGAATGGAGACCGCCAGAGTCACGGCAAATTCACGGAACAGTCTGCCGACAATATCACCCATAAACAGCAGCGGGATCAGCACCGCAATCAGCGAGAAGGTCAGAGAAATAATGGTGAAGCCGATTTCTCCAGCGCCCTTCAGCGCGGCAGCCATGGGCTTTTCGCCTTTCTCGATGTAGCGCGAGATGTTTTCGATCACCACGATTGCATCATCGACCACGAAGCCGGTGGCGATGGTCAGCGCCATCAGCGTCAGGTTATTGATCGAAAAACCCAGGAAGTAGATAACGGCAAAGGTGCCGACCAGCGACAACGGCACGGCCACGGCAGGAATGACGGTGGCCGGGACGTTACGCAGGAACAGGTAGATAATCATGACCACCAGCGCAATCGCCAGCATCAGCTCGAACTGCACGTCATGTACCGAGGCGCGGATGTTGGTGGTACGGTCGGTCAGCACCTTCACGTCCACCGATTTTGGCAGAGTGGCGGTAAGGCCCGGCAGCATCTGGCGGATACTGTCGGCGGTGGTAATGATATTAGCGCCGGGCTGGCGCTGAACGTTCAGCACGATGGCTGGCTGGCGATTAGCCCACGCGCCCAGCCAGCTGTTTTCCGCACCTTGTTCGACGGTAGCGACATCACGCAGTCGCACCGGAGAACCGTTCTGATAAGAGATGATCAGCTGACGGTAATCCTCAGCGGATTTCATCTGATCGTTGGCGGAGAGGGTAATCGAACGTTCCGGACCATCCAGGCTGCCTTTCGCCGAGTTGATGTTAGCATTGCTGATGGCGGTGCGCACGGTCTCGCTGTCCAGCCCCAGCGCGGCCAGCGCCTGCGCATTCAGCTTCACCCGTACGGCCGGGCGTTGGCCGCCTGACAGGGTGACCAGGCCAACACCGGAAACCTGAGAGATTTTCTGCGCCACGCGCGTCTCCACCATATCCTGTACCTGGGTGAGCGGCATGCTGGTAGTGGTGACGGCCAGGGTCATGATTGGCGGATCCGCCGGGTTGACTTTGCTGTAAACCGGCGGATTAGGCAGGTCGGAAGGCAGCAGGTTGGTGGCGGCATTAATCGCGGCCTGGACTTCCTGCTCGGCCACATCCAGTGACAGCGCCAGCTGGAACTGTAACGTGACCACCGAGGCTCCCCCTGAGCTTTGTGAGGCCATCTGCTTCAGGCCCGACATCTGGCCAAACTGGCGCTCCAGCGGGGCGGTAATGGAAGAGGTCACCACGTCCGGGCTGGCACCGGGGTAGAGCGTGACCACCTGAATCGTCGGGTAGTCCACTTCCGGCAGGGCGGAGACGGGCAGGGCGCGGTAGCCGATGATCCCGGCAAGCAGGATTGCCACCATCAGCAGGGTGGTGGCAACCGGGCGGAGAATAAACTGGCGGGAAGGCCCGCCACTGGCGCTGGGTGGCATAACCGGCATCAGGAGCGGGCTCCTTTGGCGGGCTGGGCGATCTTACCGGAAGTCAGCGGGGTCGCCTGTGGCGCAACCACTTCGACTTTAGCGCCTTCGGTCAGCCGGTCGATACCGTCGGTGACAACATTATCACCGGCATCCAGACCGGCCTCGATTATCACTTTCTGGCTGTCCTGCAGCCCGGTAGTCACCAGCTTCTTGCTGACTTTATTCTCTCCATTCACCACCCAGACGAAGTTGCCTTCGTTACCCATCTGCAGCGCCGCAGCCGGGATGACGATCGCATCCTGCAGGGTACTGACCTTCAGGCGGGCATTAACGAACTGATTTGGGAACAGCCTGTCATCGGTATTGGCAAAGCGGGCTTTCAGCTTTACCGTGCCGGTGGAGGTATCAATCTGGTTGTCCATGCTTAACAGCGTGCCGCTGGTCAGCAGGGTTTTATTACTGCGATCCCAGGCTTCCACCGGAATCGGGGCGCCAGCTTTCTGCGCGGTCAGAATGGTGCCAATTTCATTTTCCGGCAGGCTGAACACCAGGTCGATTGGGTGAGTCTGGGTGATCACCACAATGCCGTTGGTGTCGCCGCTGGTGATGAAGTTGCCGATATCAACCTGCTTCAGGCCGACCCGGCCGGAGATCGGAGAGGTAACGCGACTGTAAGTCAGGTTCAGCTGGGCGCTGGCGACGCTGCCTTCATCAACTTTAAGGGTGCCCAGCGTTTCGTTAACCAGCGAACGCTGGGTATCCATTTCCTGCTGAGAGACCAGATGGGTGCTGGCCAGCTTCTCATAGCGGGCAAGATCGCGACGGGCATTAGCCAGCGTGGCCCGATCTTTTGCCAGCTGCCCCTGCGCCTGCGTCAGGGCGACCTGATAAGGACGGGGATCAATTTCGGCCAGCAGCTGACCGGCCTTGACTTCCTGCCCTTCAGTAAAATGCAGCGCTATCAGGTCGCCGTCCACGCGGCTACGCAGAGTGACGGTATTGGCTGCCGTAACGGTACCCAGGCCGGAAAGGTAGTGTGGCACGCTCTGACGAACCGCCTCTGCCGCCTGCACAGGGGCCAGCGCGCCGCTCCCCCCGCGTCTGCCACCGCCCGCTTTTCCTCCGCCAGCCCGATGCTGTTCTGCGCCTTTGCTGCTTTCTGGCGCAGAGGCCGTCGCAGTGTGGCTGTGCCACCAGTACCAGCTACCGGCAGCAATGGCTGCCACCACAAGGATCGGTAAGATTTTACGGGAACGGCTCAGGCGGTTCATAGTTGTTGTCAGCTCTCCGGTAGCAATTCTGGATGTCCACGAGGGTCAGCAAAGGGCGCCCCTAAGCTTCTCAGTTTAGCGACTTTAACGGCTTCAAAATTGAAGGAAATAAGGATAACTGTTCAGTCCGTGTAAGTATTCACAACCTGAAAATCTTTTGCCACAAATCAACGAAGCGGTTTGTCTCAGTTTTGCTAGGCTGTAGTCACGCAGGAAACTATTCATTTTCAGGAGAGTGATCATGAGTCAATCAGAACACCGTTCGCTGGGCAGCACCGGCATTAACGTTCCCACTTTGACCTTTGGCGGTAACGTCTTTGGCTGGACTGTCGACCAGAAAACGTCTTTCTCACTGCTGGATGCACTGGTGGAAAAGGGGCTCTATTTCATTGATACCGCTGATGTGTACTCGCGCTGGGCACCGGGTAACAAAGGGGGCGAATCTGAAACCATCATTGGCAACTGGCTGAAGCAGAGCGGTAAGCGTGACCAGATCGTGCTGGCAACTAAAGTCGGCATGGAGATGGGCGAGGGTAAAACCGGTCTGGCACCGGCTTATATCCGCCAGTCTGTTGAGGATTCGCTGCGCCGTTTACAGACGGACTATATCGATCTCTATCAGGCACATCGCGATGACAATGATACCCCTCTGCAGGACACCCTGAAGACTTTTGATGCGCTGATTAAAGAAGGTAAAGTGCGGGCGATTGGGGCATCCAACTACTCTGCCAGCCGCCTGGATGAAGCGCTGAAGGTCAGCAAGGATCAGGGTATTGCCCGCTATGAGACCCTGCAGCCGGAATACAATCTTTACGATCGCGAAGAGTATGAAAGCGGGCTGGAGAAAATCGCGTACGATAACGGCCTGGCGGTGATTAATTATTATTCTCTCGCCAGCGGCTTCCTCAGTGGGAAATACCGCAAGCCGGAAGACGCCAGCAAAAGTCAGCGTGGCGACGGCGTGGTGCAGAAGTACCTGAACAAGCGCGGCCTGAGTATTCTGGAGGCGCTGGATCAGGTTGCTGAGGCTAACCATGCCACGCCGACTCAGGTTGCGCTGGCCTGGCAGATTGCCCGCCCGAGCATCACCGCCCCTATCGTCAGCGTGACTTCACTGGCGCAGCTCGATGAGCTGACCACCGCCGCCACGCTGAAGCTCAGCGACGCTGACATCCGCGAGCTGTCGGAAGCCAGCAGTTACTGAGAAGGCTCAACGTATCAGGTGAACCTCAGTGGGTCAGCCATTGAGTGAGGGCCTGATTAGCGGAACATCACCTGGGCCCAGCGGGCCAGACCGGCGGTGACGGAGCCAAAGTCATCGCCGCTGGTCAGCGGGATATCAGGTAACTGCTGTTGCAGCGCCTGACGCAGAACCGGCGAACGGGCGCTGCCGCCAGTCAGATAGATCACGTCCGGGCGCGTGCCGCTTTCATCCAGTGCCAGTTTCACCTGCTCCTGAATCCTTTCCAGCGGCTGTGCAATCGCCGCTTTCAGCGTGTCCACGGTAATTTCCGTTGCCAGCGATGGCGCAATAAAATCCAGCGCGGACAGCGTTTCCTGCTGCTCCGACAGCGCAATCTTGCTCTCTTCTGCCGCACGGACCAGACGGTAGCTCAGACGTTGCTGCCAGACTTTCAGCAGCCGTTTGACCTTTTCCGGCTCCTGCGCATCACGGATCAGATCCTGAATCAGCTTGCGGCTGGCGGTGGCGTAAAAGTCGCTCTGTGCCGGAACGTCATTGATCGCCACAGCATTCCACCAGGGCAGCGCGGGCAGCGCGATCCCTTTTTCCGTTGCGCCACCCAGGCCCAGCAGCGGCATCAGCTCTTTAAACGCCAGCATAATATCCAGATCGTTTCCGCCCACGCGGCAGCCGCTGTGGCCCAACAGGCTGCTGTTACGGTCAGATTTGTCATGCCATTGCGGGCCCATCAGCAGCATGGAACAGTCGGTGGTTCCCCCGCCGATATCCACTACCAGCACGCGTGTCTCTGCCTGCAGGGTCGCTTCAAAATCCAGCCCGGCGGCAACCGGTTCGAACTGAAACGCCACTTCTTTAAATCCTGCGCGGCTGGCTGCGCGAGCCAGAATACCCTGCGCCTGGCGGTTGGCTTCATCGCCGCCCAGTCCCTGGAAATTGATCGGACGGCCAATCACCGCCTGAGTAATGCTGTCGTTCAGCTGGTGTTCTGCAGTCTGGCGAATATGCAACATCATCGCACAGACCAGATCCTCAAAGAAGGCCACCTGCTGCGGCTTAAGGCCGTTGGCACCGAGGAAAGATTTCGGCGATTTGACGAACCAGACGTCTTCCGGATCGGCCATATAGTGGGCCAGAGAGGCCAGACCAAACTGGACGCTGGCCGGCGTGACCTCGATATCCTCTTCCCGGTTCAATGTGATAGCCCGGCGCAGGATCGCCTGGGTATCCGCATCCGGCGTAGGTACCTGGTGATGACGGAACAGCCACTCGCTGACCGAGTCGCGGGTTGGAGCACACAGCATAGAGGGTAGTAATCTGGAACCGTTTTCCAGCGGCAGCAGCGTTGGCACGCCCTGGCTCATTATGGCTACCGAGCAGTTTGCCGTACCGTAATCAAAGCCGATAAACATCTGTCCCCCTCAACTGGCTGTGAAAAAAAGGGGGCGACTTTAGCCCAGGCCCGAAAAGAGAGCAAGAACCTTGCGCTATTTAATCGCAAAGTTGCTGTTGGTTATCCGCATGCGTCAGTACCGGTTTCAGCTCGCTGAGCAGGTGTGATTAAAGACTGACAGCTGGCCGCGGCCACTGTGCTTGGCCTGATAACAGGAGAGGTCGGCCTGGGCCATCACCTCACTGGCGATGCAATTGCTGTCATCCAGCATGGTGAGACCGGCGCTGGCGCCGACGCCGACGCGGTGCAGATGACCTTCCCACAGGAAACGGTGGTCGTTAACGGCTTTCACAATGCGTTCCGTCACTTCACGTGCCTTGTCCAGCGGGCACTCCTGCAGCAGCACGCCAAATTCGTCGCCGCCCAAGCGGGCCAGGAAGTCGCTGCTGCGTATGTGGTGGTGCATCACGCCGGAAATTTCACGCAGCAACGCATCGCCCGCCGCATGTCCGGCGGTATCGTTCACTGCTTTGAACCGGTCCAGATCGATAAAGATCAGGGCATGTTGCCGGTGCTGCTCGCTGGCCGTCTGCAGCATCTGCCTGAGTCGTTGTTCAAAGCTGACGCGGTTAGGCAGGTGGGTCAGCATATCGTGCGAGGCGTTGTAGCTGAGCCTGCGCATCAATTCGCGGGATTCGCTGACGTCCTGGATGACTATCACGCTACCAATATTGTCGCCCTCAAGGGTTTTTAGCGGCGTCATGCTGTAATGAATGTCAAACTGATTGCCCGAACGGTTATGCAATACCAGATCCTGTTCCAGGCCCGGTGCGGATTTGGAGTGCGGCAGTTCGCTCAGCAGCAGGTTTTCCATCTCCGGTCCCATGCTGCCATGGGTGATGCGCAAAATTTCACCGAGCGGTTTACCGGCGGCGTTTTCCTGGCTCCAGCCGCTCATGCTCTCGGCGACCGGATTCATAAAGGTCACCCGCATCTGCTGATCGGTACTGATCACCGCTTCACCGATCGCATCAAGGGTAATGTGCATCCGCTCTTTCTCCTGATACAGCGCGTCAGTCAGCAACTGCATGGTGGTGACATCCTGATTGATGCCCAGCATCCTCTCGACATCGCCTTGCTCATCCAGCACCATGGTGGCCTGGCTGTGGATATAGCGGATGCCTGTGGCGGTTTCAATGCGGAACACCAGGTCAATTGGCGAAGAGCTTTTAATCGCGTCGTCAAAGGCATCAATCGCTGGCTGCCGGTCAGCAGGATGCAGGCTGTTAGCCCAGGTGAGGTAGGTGGCCTGGCCATTTTCCGGGAGTCCGTAGATCTGGAACATCCGCTTGTCCCAGCTCATTTTTCCTGTCTTCAGGCTCCACTCCCACACGCCGACGCCGCCCGCTTCATTGGCCAGAGTGATGCGTTGCATCAGGCGGCGATTAACCTCTTCGGTTTTCTTGAGATCGCTGAAGTCTTCAATCTGGAAAATGAAATAGAGCGGTAACTGCTCGCTGTCGCGCACCAGCGACACCGCCAGCAACGCCCAGACGATCTGTCCATCCTTGTGAAAATAACGCTTTTCCAGGCTGTAGGTTTCAATCTCGCCGCGCAGCAGCGCATTCACCTGAACCAGATCGACGTCCTGGTCATCAGGGTGGGTAATCTGCTGGAAGTTCATCGACTTCAGCTCATGTTCCTGATAGCCGAGCAGGTTACAGAGCGATTTGTTGACCTGCAGCCACTTGCCCGCCGGCGAGACCAGCGCCATGCCAATGGCGGAGTACTCCATGGCGCTACGGAATCGGTTTTCACTCTCAGAGATGTGCTTTTTTTCTTCCCGAAAAGAGTGCATCACCAGTGCCATCATATGGCTGGGAATAATCGCCAGCAGAAACGGCAGCCACGGCGTATTACTGACCACGCCGCCATTGCCCGTATTCAGATCCAGCAGGTTAAGGGCCAGCATCAGCATCATCATGGAGAGCGTGGCCAGATACACAACAAACGCCTCAAAGCGAGGCAGCCGAACGGCGCTGTAGAAGAGTACTACCATCACAAAGGTAAAAGGCCAGGGCAGATAGCGCAGCACGCAGTAACAGATCACCACCGTGCTCAGCAGCGTCAGCAGGGTTTCTAACAGCTGATTCTGATTAATGGCTTTATGCAGGTAGTCCCGTTGCCACAGCAGGCAGACCGGGCCGAGCGCCAGCATCCCGATGCTTTCGGAAATCACCCAGGTGGAGAAAAAGCGAAAGCTGGCGTGCCCAGTGGCGCTGAGTATCCAGCAGGCCAGCAGGCCCCCCACCAGCGGCGTGAACAGCACCACCGCCACAAACATTTTGCTCCAGCTCAGCAGCGAATTCAGCGGGTTTTTTCTGTCCAGCAACGCGCGAAGCAGCAGGCCGCCTGACAGCGCCTGAGCCAGATTGAACAGAGGAAATCCTGCCGCCGTGAATGAGAAGCCCAGCACCAGCACATTGGCTGCGGCTATGCCGGCTACGCAGCAAATCAGCTGCAGGGGCAATGATTTATTTGGCTGCCGGAAGACCACGATGGTCATCAGCGCGGTGGCAAACCACAAAGGAGAAATCTGCCCGCTGACTTTGATCAGCTCCACACAGAATAACGTCAGGGCGAATGAGAGTACGCCAAGTATCAGCGCGTTGGCCCACGAAGGAGAGAGGTGATCGGGTGCTAATGAGGTCTCAGTCGTCATTCACAAATCCAGCAGGGCAGCGGTTATGTCAGCGCGATCCACGTTAATTTTGGCATGCTAACATAACCATTCCGGAATGCCTGCGGTAATTCAATATACCCCTGTATTCGGACGATTGAAGACCCGGGTTTGAAGCGATGTAGAGGATTTACTGCCGCATTTTCAACAAATCGGAGCGTGTCCAGGCGTGGTCGATCCCGGCAATATGCACGGACAGCCGCTGTAAAAATTGCTGAGTGGTGGCAAGTCGACCATGCCCCATCAGCACCACTGGCACCAGCAGCGCCACACAAAGCTGCCCGGTAGAGAAGCCTTTCAACTCCGAACGGCGCTGGCTGACCAGGAACGCGGTACTGAGGGTATAGCCGAGGATCAAACCGGTAATCACTTCGCTTTGGGAGTGATAATTAAGGATCAGGCGGGAAGCCCCCACCATCAGAGGGATCAGGTAGCCAATGCCAATGGCAGCGGTCCGCCAGGCACTGGAAAGGCGGCCGCTGAGCAGCCAGAGCATCACTGGCCACAGGGTGGCGGACATCGCACTGTGGCCGCTAAAACCGGTGAAATTGAAGCGGGCGCTGCCAATACCAAAACCCAGGAAAGCGATTTTAGACAGGCTGACAATAGCGCCGGCGGCGCAGAAAGCCAGCGCCCAGTACCAGACGGCGCGGCGGTCGCTGTTTTTCCAGGTGATCAGCAGAGCCATAATCACCGCAGTAGGAATAAGCAACATGCTGTCGCCGAAATAGGTCAAAATATGCAAAATATGCCAGGACACCAGTATTCCTTATGACTAAAAAGGTGAAATCAGTCTCATTAACATCAGTTTAACCTTCATCCGCAGGGGCGTATAACGGTAAAGTCCGAAAAGCTTTTTCACGCCATTTCACTGGCATCACCCCCCCGAAATCCTTATAATTACGGGCGAATTCATCCTCTCCATTGTCTCAGACAATCCGTAACCAGGTCTTTAATTTATGACTGACAAGTCGCATCAGTGCGTCATCGTAGGTATTGCCGGCGCATCAGCTTCGGGAAAAAGTCTTATTGCCAGTACCCTCTATCGCGAAGTGCGCGAGCGGGTGGGCGACGAAAATATTGGTGTCATCCCCGAGGATGCGTATTACAAAGATCAAAGCCACCTGACGATGGATGAGCGGGTTAAAACAAATTACGATCACCCCAGCGCAATGGATCACAGCCTGCTGCTGCAGCATCTGCAGATGTTAAAAGCAGGGCAGGCGATCGATCTGCCGGTTTACAGTTATGTAGAGCATACCCGTACCGAGCAAACTCTGCAGCTGAAGCCGAAAAAAGTGATTATTCTGGAAGGGATTTTGCTGCTGACCGACGCGCGCCTGCGCCAGGAAATGAACTTCTCGATTTTTGTCGACACGCCGCTGGATATCTGTCTGATGCGCCGTATGAAGCGTGATGTTAACGAGCGAGGCCGCTCAATGGATTCGGTAATGGCTCAGTACCAGAAGACCGTGCGTCCGATGTTCCTGCAGTTCATTGAACCTTCCAAACAGTACGCCGACATCATCGTGCCACGGGGCGGTAAAAACCGCATCGCGATTGATATTCTCAAGGCGAAAATCAATCAGTTCTTCGAATAGCCCGGCTGACTCCGGCAGCCCTGAGAGGGCGTCGGTCCCTGTGCAGGATGCACAGTGGTGCAGAGCCGGACAGCTCACTTTGACTTTTATGGAGTACCCCCGATGAGATTATGCGACCGCGATATTGAAGCCTGGCTGGATAATGGTCAGCTGGAGATTTCCCCTCGTCCACCGGTTGAACGTATTAATGGCGCAACCGTAGACGTCCGGCTCGGAAACCTGTTCAGAACTTTCCGCGGCCACACGGCGGCCTTTATCGATCTGAGTGGCCCAAAGGATGAAGTCAGCGCTGCGCTGGATCGCGTGATGAGTGACGAAATTGTGCTGGCCGAAGGCGAAGCTTTTTTCCTGCATCCGGGCGAGCTGGCGCTGGCGGTGACTCTGGAGTCCGTTACGCTGCCCGATAACCTGGTTGGCTGGCTGGATGGGCGTTCGTCGCTGGCTCGTCTGGGGCTGATGGTTCACGTTACCGCGCATCGCATCGATCCAGGCTGGCAGGGCCGGATTGTGCTGGAGTTCTATAATTCAGGTAAGCTGCCGCTGGCGCTCCGTCCGGGCATGCTGATTGGCGCGCTGAGTTTTGAGCCGCTTTCCGGGCCCGCCGCCCGTCCTTACAACCGTCGTCAGGACGCGAAATACAAAGGACAGCAGGGCGCGGACGCCAGCAGAATTGACAAGGACTGATTGTGGTCTTCCCCCGTCAGCAAGCCAGTTGCCGGGGGAAAGAGACAGGTATATAGCCAAAATAACTGGCGTTGCAGCAAGGTGGCCAGCGAGTAAATTCCCAGGAGCTTACACAGGTAAGTGACTGGGGTGCGCTCATGCAGCCAACACAGCTGCAACTTCAGGCAGGAAGGGGAGAAGGGGAAGGCATGAGAAGATTCATTACCACGCTGGCGATTCTGCTGGTGGTAATTGTGGCCGGAATGACTGCGCTGGTGCTGCTGGTCAATCCCAATGATTTTCGCGCCTATATGGCTCAGCAGGTTGAACAGCGCAGCGGTTATCGTCTGGTGCTCAATGGCGACCTCCGCTGGCACGTCTGGCCGCAGCTCAGCATTCTCTCCGGCCAGATGACCCTGACCGCACCCGGCGCGCAGCAGCCGGTAGTCACTGCCAGCAATATGCGGCTGGACGTCAAGCTTCTTCCCCTGCTTTCCCACCAGCTGGCGGTTAAACAGGTCATGTTAAAAGGGGCGGTGGTTCGCCTGACGCCTGACAGCGAAGCACAAAACCCAGCCAATGCGCCGGTCGGGCCGGCTGACTCTGCGCCGCCGGAAAGCAGCCGCGGCTGGAAGTTCGATATTGATCAGCTGCGCGTGGCGGACAGTCTGTTAATCTGGCAGCAAAGCAACGGTGAGCAGCTGAACGTTCGCGATCTTAACCTGCAGCTTTCACAGAACCCGCGGCGACAGGCTCACATTGAAATAAGCAGCCGCATCAGCCGCGATCAGCGTGAACTGCTGGTGAACCTGAATGCGGATGCGGATCTCAGCCGCTATCCTCAGCATCTTTCTGCGGTAATTAACCAGCTCGATTATCAACTGACCGGTGCCGATTTGCCGAAAGAGGGACTGAAAGGGCAGGCAAAAATGCAGGCAGACTGGCGGGGAGATAACCAGGCTTTCACCCTGAAAGAGATGGCGGTCAGCGCCAATGACAGCCAGCTTGACGGCAGTGCAAGCGGCACGCTGGCAGGTCGCCCACAGGTTACGGTCGATCTGCACTCGGCGATGCTGAATATGGATTCTCTGCTGGGACTGCAAACGGCCAACGGCAATAATACCCAAAGCGTTGAAGCGCAGCGCGCCGGACCGGGGCCGGTGATTTCACAGCCTGCAGAGCATGATAATGCCAACTCTCCGCTGAACGTGATGGACGGCACGCTGACCCTGGCGGTGGACAAGATGCACTGGCGCGGAATGGACTTTGACCAGGTTGCGCTGAATGCCAGCAGCAGTAATGGCCTGCTGAAGCTGACCACGCTGAGCGGCAAAGCCGGTAACGGTAGCTTCTCGCTGCCGGGAACGGTGAACGTACGTAGTCCGCAAACGCAGGTTGCGCTTCAGCCTTCGCTGCAGAACATTGCTGTCGCGCCGTTGCTGAAAGCCTTCGATATGCCGCAGTCATTAAGCGGCGATCTGTCACTGACCGGTAACTTCAGTGGAACCGGGCTGAGCGTCCCTTCGTTCAAGCGAGCCTGGCAGGGCAGGGCAGAGCTGAACCTGGATAATGCGCAGATGGCCGGACTTAACTTCCAGCAGATGATCCAGCGGGCAGTCGAGCGCAGCAGCAACCGCGTTCGCGGACCCTCTAAGGCGGAAGACAGCAGTAATCTGCAGCAGATAAAAGGTAGCGCGACGCTGGATAACGGCCAGCTGACGTTGGGCGATCTGCAGGGGCACGCCTCCATGCTGGACTACAGCGGGAAGGGGGGCGTGAATCTGGCGGATCAGCAGGCCGATATGACCTTTAGCGTAACGGTGAGCAAAGGCTGGCAGGGCGATGATGCACTGGTGAGCCGTTTGCAGCAAACGCCGGTGCCGCTGCGTATCTACGGCCCGTGGTCGTCGCTGAACTACTCACTGCAGGTTGATCAGGTGCTGCGCCAGCAGTTACAGGATGAAGCGAAGAAACGGCTGAAGCAGTGGTCTGAGCGTAATCAGAGCAGCGACAAGAACAGTTCGGTGCAAAAGTTGATCAAGGAATTGTAAAGCAGAACATATCGCCTGTGACGTCGCTGTTGTCCTCAACAGCGACTTTTTTACACCTCGTAATCCGGCTGGGCCACTTTCAGCGGAATAATCTGCACTTTCTGCACCCGATGGCTCTCCACCTGCAGCGTGCGGAACAGGTATTCGCCGACCTGAATCTCTTCTCCTTCCTGTGGCACCCGCTGCATATGCTCCATCAGCAGCCCGGCCAGCGTGTGAAATTCACGTTTTTCATCCAGCGGCAGCTGCATATACATCACCAAATCCTCCAACGGCATATGTCCGTTTGCGGTCCAGCTGCCATCAATATTCTGTTGGATATCGTAACGGGCATCGATCGTTTCCCCTTCAACAGGCAGATTACCGGCAATAGTCTCCATCACGTCACTTAATGTCACTACGCCTTCCACTGACCCAAACTCATCCACCACAAAGGCGAAATGCGTGCGTGCGGTGCGGAACTGTTCAAGGGCAGGAAGCAGGGTGAGCTGCTCCGGGAAGACCAGGGGTTGCCGGAGCAGCGCACGGATATCCAGGCGGTTGCCGTGCAGCGCCTGCTTAAGAAGATCGATCACGTGCACCACCCCAAGAGGGCCGTCGCTGTTTTCCGTCACCACCAGCCGCGTGTGCTGATTGTGATCGAGCATCGCCCTGATTTTTTGCGGCGGATCACTCAGGTCAATATGCTCAATGTCGTGTCGCGAAGTCATGATGCTGCTGACGGTGCGCTGCCCCATCCCCAGCACCCTGGCAATCATCATCCGCTCCTGCTTGTTAAAGATGGCATGATTTTCAGCATGGTCAGCCACCAGGGAGGAGGTTTCTGCATCCAGCCCGGCATGTTCATGGTTGCCGCGCAGCAAGCGCAGCACGGCTTCGGCCGTGCGCTTACGCAGTGGCGACTTCGCCGACAGAAAACGCCTGCGGTTAAACTGCGCCAGCTGGTTGAGCGCCTCGATAATCACCGAGAAACCAATGGCGGCATAGAGATAGCCTTTCGGAATGTGGTAACCGAACCCATCCGCCACCAGGCTGAAGCCAATCATCAGCAGGAAGCTGAGGCAGAGGATAACAATTGTCGGGTGCTCGTTTACAAAGCGGGTCAGCGGCTTGCTGGCCAGCAGCATCAGCAGGATGGCAACGATCACCGCAGCCATCATCACCGCGAGGTTGTCCACCATCCCCACCGCGGTGATCACCGAGTCCAGAGAGAACACCGCATCCAGGACCACTATTTGCGCGACCACCGGCCAGAATTTAGCGCCACGCTTTTGTGAGTTTTCTTCCTCATCTTTTCCTTCCAGCCGTTCGTTCAGTTCCATGGTGGCCTTGAACAGCAGGAACACGCCGCCAACCAGCATAATCAGGTCGCGTGCGCTGAAAGGGTGCCCAACAATGGTGAACAGAGGAGAGGTTAAGGAGGAGAGCCAGGAGAGAGAAGCCAGTAACAACAGGCGCATCATCAGCGCCAGCAGCAGACCCGTTATCCGGGCCCGGTCTCGCTGCGAAGCGGGAAGTTTCTCCGCCAGAATGGCAATGAACACAAGGTTATCAATGCCCAGCACCAGCTCCAACACGATCAGGGTGACCAGGCCAGCCCAGATTGACGGATCGGCGATCCATTCGAACATCACACACTCACCAGTAGAGGTTACAGGGATGTTCATGATGATAGTGAATGCGGAGTGATTCAACAAATAATAGCCGTGCAGGCTGCCCATGGCTCAGATTATCGCCAGCAGGGGGATTATCATCATCAGAAATTACCGGGAAAAAATCGGTGAATATCCGCCACTTTATTTTCAAGATAATTCGCATAGGTCACAGTCGTGAACTGATGGATACTTATAGCGTAAAGACGAAGCGTTCAGGATTATTCTTATTTTTAGATCGAATTATTCTGAATTTTATCCGGAGGAAAAAGATGAAATGCACGGTATAGACTGGAGCGAAAGGTAGTCTTAATCCTAAAAGACAGTGTGGGTGCGGGCAGACTCTTGTAAACAGGCCAGTAATAACTAGTATAGCAACGTGTTAGTAAATGTCTGCGTTAATGTAACGATTAGCAAGGCATGTCTTTGTTCTCCGATTGACGGAGACATAAGACGGCTACTGCATGAGCCTGCCGACCGGAGAGGACAGGATAAAAGCAACAAGGTGAAGGCAGCGTTACAGCACATTGGCAGCTATAAGCCAGGGGCGGTAGCGTGTCAGGAAGGGCGAGTCAAGCCCGGTCTGCTGAACTTATTAGCCACTTTGTTGTTGATATAACCTGTTAACTCTCACGCCGCACCGCCAGTTATGATGACCTTTAAGCACGACTCCCAAATACGTTTCCTGTGTAATAAATGACGTGACGAAAAAACACGCAATTATTTTCAGCGGTGGAAATTAATAAATCACAGGCTTCCGAAGAAAAAATTAAGAGTTAACTATGCGCGATATAGAATTCACCTTTAAAGGGCTGTTAATAAAACTGTCACTGGCACTTTCAGACCTGATTCTTTTTAATGCCTCTTTGTTTATTGCAATCTTATTGATGAATGCATTGCCAGGTAATCTGCTGGATGATATTCCGACACAAGATCTGCATTTGAAAATTGCTACACACATAATCCTGTCTGTGATTTGTATTGGCTGGTTCTGGGTACGCCTGCGCCACTATACCTACCGCAAACCATTCTGGTTCGAACTTAAGGAAATCTTCAGAAGTGTCCTGATTTTTTCTGTCATCGATCTGTCAATTACCGCGTTATCTAAATGGGAGCTTTCCCGTTGGATTTGGATCCTGACCTGGTTACTGGCGCTGGTGGTTATTCCAGTTGGCCGTGCGGTGGTAAAACGCCTGTTGAATCATTATGGTCTGTGGAAGCGTCAGTCGATCATTATCGGCAGCGGTAAAAATGCAGAAGAGGCCTACATGGCGCTGCAGAGCGAAGAGGTAATGGGCTTCGACGTGGTGGCATTCTACGATGTAGATGTTACTACTCCTGCTCCGGCCCTGTTTGGTATTCCGGTGATCCGTGATGAGGACTCGCTGTGGCAACTGGTTAACGGCGACACGCAATTTATCGTTGCGGTTGAGTTTGAACAGAGCCATCACCGTGACCTGTGGCTGAAGAGTCTGGCAAAACATAATTGCCGTTCCGTTTCCGTGATCCCTTCATTGCGCGGGGTGCCGCTTTATGGCACGGACATGGCCTATATTTTCAGTCATGAAGTGATGATCCTGCGGGTCAGCAATAATCTCGCCAAGCGGACTTCGCGCTTTGTCAAAAGGGCGTTCGATATTGTCGGCGCGCTGGGCATTATCATCATGCTGATGCCGGCGCTGGCGGTACTGATCTTTATGGTGTCCCGCGACGGGGGCAACCCCATTTATGGTCACGAACGTGTGGGACTAAATGGGCGTAAATTTAAATGCCTTAAATTCCGCTCCATGGTGGTGAACTCAAAAGAAGTGCTGGAAGAAGTCCTGCGAACCGATCCGGTTGCCCGGGCGGAGTGGGACAAAGATTTCAAACTGAAAAACGATCCGCGTATTACTCGTATTGGTCATTTTATTCGAAAAACCAGTCTCGACGAGCTGCCACAGCTGTGGAATGTGGTGCGCGGCGAGATGAGTCTGGTCGGTCCGCGTCCGGTGATTGAAGATGAGCTGGAACGTTATGCCGGTGATGTGGATTACTACTTCATGGCTAAACCGGGAATGACTGGCCTGTGGCAGGTCAGTGGCCGTAATGATGTGGATTACGAAACTCGCGTCTACTTTGACTCCTGGTATGTGAAGAACTGGTCACTGTGGAACGATATCGCCATCCTGTTCAAAACGGTTGGGGTAGTTTTGAAGCGCGATGGCGCTTACTGACAGAAGCTTTTTTCTGTCATGCCGGTGCCTGTGCACCGGCAATCCTGGCGTCTTTTGACTGTTAACTGTCATTGACTTGCGCGCTAAACAAACTTTTTTTTGACGAATGTTAAGCGTCGGCTTTAATCAAACCGGCAAGGCATAGAAAAGCATAGGGAGTTTAAGAAAATGACCGACAGTTACAGTGCTTGATCAGGTGATTCACCTTATTACTTTTGCATGACGCTACACAGCGGCGGATTCGCCACTATCAATCAAATTACTGATAGCGATGATATAGATGATTACAATCAAAACGAAAGTATTACCCTTGTTGATAACGACAGCCCTTCTTTCCGGCTGTACCGTGGTGCCTGGCTCAACCATTTCGACCAGCGGAAAAGATGTTATCAAGCAGCAGGACAGCGATTTCGATATTGATAAATACGTCAATGTCTTTCCACTGACCCCGAGCCTGGTTGAGCAGCTCAAGCCAAAACCGGTGGTGGCCCAGCCTAACCCTGAGCTGCAAACCGAACTGCAGAACTACGAATACCGGATTGGTATCGGCGATGTCCTGACCGTTACCGTCTGGGATCACCCGGAATTAACCACCCCAGCCGGTCAGTACCGTAGCGCCAGCGATACGGGTAACTGGGTACACTCCGACGGTACGATTTTCTACCCGTACATCGGTCGTGTTCGCGTGGCAGGACGTACCGTGCAGGAAGTGCGTACCGAGATTGCTAATCGTCTGGCGCAGTACATTGAAAGCCCGCAGGTTGACGTCAGCGTGGCCTCCTTCAAGTCTCAGAAAGCCTACGTGACGGGCGAAGTGACCACCTCAGGTCAGCAGCCGATCACCAACGTGCCGCTGACCATTCTTGATGCGGTAAACGCCGCAGGTGGTCTGACGGCTAACGCTGACTGGCGTAATGTGGTGCTGACCCATAACGGCCGCGAAATCCCAATCTCCTTGCAGGCGCTGATGCAGAACGGCGATCTGTCGCAAAACCACCTGCTGTACCCAAGCGATATTCTTTACATCCCTCGTAATGACGACCTGAAAGTGTTCGTGATGGGCGAAGTCAAACAGCAAGCGACGCTGAAGATGGACCGCGCCGGTATGACGCTGGCTGAAGCACTGGGTAACGCGCAGGGGATGGACCAGGCCGTGGCCGATGCGACCGGCGTGTTCGTTATTCGTCCGACCAAAGGTCCGAACCGCAAGAAGATTGCTAATATTTACCAGCTGAACGTGAAAGACGCGTCGGCCATGGTAATGGGTTCCGAGTTCCAGCTTCAGCCGTATGACATCGTGTACGTCACGGCAACGCCTCTGGCACGCTGGAACCGCGTCGTTTCTCAGCTGGTCCCAACCATCACCGGTATCTACAACGCCAGCGAAAACGCCCAGATTATTCATAACTGGTAACCACCGGAGAACATTATGATTAATTCAATCTTAGTGGTCTGCGTCGGCAATATCTGCCGCTCTCCTACCGGGGAGCGGCTGCTCAAAACGGCGTTACCAGGCAAGCAGGTCGCCTCTGCCGGATTGAGTGCCATGGTGGATCACGCGGCGGATAACACCGCAAGCAGCGTTGCCAGTGAACATGGGCTCTCGCTGGACGGGCATGTTGCCCGTCAGCTGACCTCAGGCATGTGCCGGGATTACGATCTGCTCCTGGTCATGGAAAAAAAGCATGTCGATCTGGTTAACCGCATCAACCCCTCCGTTCGTGGTAAGACCATGTTATTTGGCCACTGGCTCAACCAACAGGAAATAGCGGATCCCTACAAGAAAAGCCGCGATGCCTATGAAGCCACGTACGGATTACTCGAAAACGCTGCCCAGAAATGGGTCAACGCATTAAGCCGATAGTTGGGATTATCCATGAATATAAAAAGTAAGGCACCGTCAACGTCGCAAGAGGACGCATCCGCATGGGATTTGGCGCATCTTGTGGGACAGCTTGTTGATCATCGTTGGGTGATTGTTGCTGTTACGGCTCTGTTTATGCTGCTCGGCACCCTGTACGTTCTGTTCGCCACGCCGATTTACAGTTCGGATGCGATGGTGCAGGTGGAAGACAAAAACGCCAATACCGTGCTGAATGACCTGAGCCAGATGATGCCGAATGCGCAGCCGATGTCGGCTACGGAAGTGGAAATCGTAACTTCCCGTCTGGTTATTGGTAAAACTGTTCAGGACCTGGGTCTGGATGCTCTGGTGCAACAGGACTATCTGCCGGTGATCGGTAAGGGCCTGTCCCGTCTGATGGGCAACAAGCCGGGTCAGGTATCCGTTTCACAACTGAGCATCCCGGTCAGCTGGGAAAAGCCGGTTATGCAGCTGGAAGTCACCGGGCCGGACAGCTACACCGTCAGCAAAGATGGAAATGAATTGTTCAAAGGTAAAGTCGGGCAGCTGGAAAACCACAATGGTGTGACCATGAAGGTTAACAGTATTCAGCAGGCCGATCCGGGTACGGATTTCACCGTGACCAAACTGACCCAACTGCAGGCTATCAGCATGGTGACCAATAACCTGACTGTTGCTGATAAAGGAAAAGACACCGGCGTGCTGGGTCTGACCTATCTGGGAGAAGATCCGGTGCAGATCAGCACGGTGCTCAATCAGATCATTAATAACTACGTCGACCAGAACATCGATCGCAAATCCGCTGAAGCGCAGAAAAGCCTGGTATTCCTGAAGCAGCAGCTGCCGGACGTTCGTTCTAAACTGGATGCCGCAGAAGATAAGCTGAACGCTTATCGTCGCCAGAATGACTCTGTTGACATGTCACTGGAAGCGAAATCCGCGCTGGACTCTTCCGTCAGCATCCAGAGCCAGCTGAATGAACTGACCTTCCGTGAAGCAGAAGTGTCACAGCTGTTCAAAAAAGATCATCCGACCTATCGTGCGCTGCTGGAAAAACGCCAGACGCTGGAAGATGAGCAGAAACGTCTGAACCAGAAAATTGGCCAGATGCCGGCTACCCAGCAGGAAATTGTTCGCCTGACCCGTGACGTTCAGTCCGGTCAGGAAATCTACATGCAGTTGCTGAACCGCCAGCAGGAACTGAACATCAGTAAAGCCAGTACCGTGGGCGATGTGCGCATTGTTGACCATGCTGAAACGGCGGCCTCACCGGTTGCACCGAAAAAACTGCTGGTGATCCTCGCCAGCATGATTCTGGGTGGCGTAGTGTCGGTGGGTTATATCCTGCTGAAAGCGCTGTTCCACCATGGTATTGACCGTCCGGATCAGCTGGAAGAGCGTGGCATGAACGTCTACGCCAGCGTGCCCCTGTCCGAATGGCAGCGTAAACGTGATGCTGAAGCGCTGGCCCGTCGGGGTTCGCAGACCAAAGTTGACCCGCATAATTCACTGCTGGCATTGGGTAACCCGACTGACCTGTCGATTGAAGCGATCCGCAGCCTGCGTACCAGCCTGCACTTCGCGATGATGGAAGCGAAAAACAACATTCTGATGATTACCGGCGCCAGCCCGGGGATTGGTAAAACCTTTATCTGTTCCAACCTGGCAACGCTGGTCGCAAAAGCCGATCAGAAAGTGCTGTTCATTGATGGTGATATGCGTCGTGGTTATACCCATGAGCTGCTGGGCGCCACCAACAAAATCGGCCTGTCTGACGTGCTGTCCGGTAAAAAACCATTCAGCACTGAGATGATCCAGAACGGGGCATACGGCTTCGACTTTATCCCACGCGGTCAGGTTCCACCGAACCCGTCCGAACTGCTGATGCACAGCCGTCTCGGTGAGTTACTGGAGTGGGCGAGCAAAAACTATGATCTGGTGCTGATTGATACGCCACCGATTCTGGCGGTCACGGATGCGTCCATCATCGGTAAGCTGGCGGGGACCTCTCTGATGGTGGCTCGCTTTGAAACCAACACCCTGCGTGAGGTTGAATTCAGCTACCGCCGCTTTGCACAGAATGGTATTGAGGTGAAAGGCGTCATTCTTAACGCCGTGGTGCGTAAAGCGGCCAATGCCTATGGCTACGGTTATGACTATTACGACTACAACTACAAGCAGGATGCAAAAAGCTAACTGAACAGACGGGAGCCTTCGCCCTGGGTGAAGTGTTCCCGGCTGACTTTCTGCGGTTTTGAGTGTTCCAGGCCGTGTCAACTGGACCTAAAAAAGGTAGCCGGTAATGAAGGATATTTTCTTCTCGATTGTCATTCCTGCATACAATGCATCCGACTCTATCGTGACCACGCTGGATTGTGTGGCTGCGCAGACCTATCAGAATTTTGAAGTGATTATCATCGACGATAAGTCCGCCGATGCTGAACAACTTGCCGAGGTGGTGAAAAATTACGGCCAGCTGAAGATTCAACTGGTGCTTTCACAGGAGAAGTTGTTTGGTTCTGCTGCCCGTAACAAAGGGATCGACCTGGCGACAGGGGACTACATCTGCTTTCTGGACGCCGACGATGAGTGGCACAAGGACAAGCTGGCGGAGTCACTGAAAACCATTGGTGAGCTGGAAGCGCAGGGTAAACAGAAAACCATCATTTTCAGCCAGGTGAATATCATCCAGGATGGCAAATTCCTGAAGGTCATGCCGATGCAGCCGGTGGCGCGTAACGAGACCGTGGCCGAGTACCTGTTTGGCTGCTATGGCTTTATCCAGACCAGTACTATTGTGCTGAAACGGGAATATGCACAAGACATCAAATTCGATCCGCAATATATCCGCCACCAGGACTATGACTTCTGTATCCGGGCTGATAAAAAAGGCTACGAATTTGTGATGATCGCTCAGCCGCTGGCAAATTATCACCTGGTTTCCTCCTTTGGATCCAAACACAAAGGTGAGTCGGTGAAATATTCCTTCTTCTGGCTGGATAAGATGAAGCCTCACCTGACGCAGCGTGATATCAACACCTACAAAGCGTACAAGCTGCCGTTGCGCTATAAAATGGATGGGAAATCACTGCAGGCCAGCGTCAGTTTTATCCGTTATTTCTTCTTAACAAATAAAGATAACCGCACCTACTTTATCAATCGTCTCAAGGATAAGGTCAGAGAGCGATTAAGTGGTAAATAGCGTTAGTTTTCTTTTCAGAAAACTAGCCTTGTGGGGAAAAGAATGGCCATATACTGGATAATAAGCTACACACTGCTCGTTTTTTGTCTTTTTGAACTGGCCACCATTAACCAGTTAACACAGCCGAAAACCCAACGTGTTATTACCTATTTCTTCTTTATCGGGACCGTGGCGCTGATCCTGTTCGCCGGTATGCGCGGGCCGGGGTCAGGGATAGATGACTGGCAATATCTTGGGTTCTTCCATGACTTCTCGCGGCAGACCAGCATGGAAGGCTATTCGACGGTGGCGGATGTTTACCGTTACGAAAACCTGTTCATGCTGCTGGCCTGGGTGCTGGGCTGGTTTACCCATAACAGCTACTATTTCCTGTTGTTTGTGGCGTTTATTGCGGTAACCACCAATGCCTTTATCTATAAAAAGTACTCGCCGCTGATCCTGTGCTCGCTGTGTCTCTACTCCGCGCACCTGTTTATCAACAAAGACATGAACCAGATCCGTTTTGGTCTGTCGAGTGCTTTTGCCGTAGCCTGTATCTGTAGCGCAGCGGGCAGAAAATATCTGCTGGCGATCCTCTTCCTGGTGCTGAGCAGCCAGTCACACTCTACCGGATTTGCCGTGCTGATGGTGACGCCGTTCCTGTTCCTGAAAGAGCGCAAGTACTTTGGTATCGCGATGGTGATTGCGGCCATACCGCTTGGTCTGGTCGGCGGTAAGAAACTCTTCCTCGATTCGCTGGGGATCGTTCCGGCCATTGGTGACAGGGCAATGGGCTACAGCGGTACCACCTTCGATGTGGCATCGCCGGTGTTCGGCCTGGCTAACCTGAAGAACATCGCTTTTATTATGTTCTTCACCATGGTCTATTTTAATAAGCCTGTCGAGCCAAAAGACCGGCTGGCGTATCTTCTGCTGATTGCTTATTCCGCAGGGGCGGCCGTACGTATTGTCTTCTCCGACTTTGCTATTCTGGGGGGAAGGGTGGGTAACCTGTTCCTGCATACGGAACCGCTGTTGCTGGCGTTAATCATGATGCGCATCAGAAATCCGCTGCTCAACTTCTGTTTGCTGTTTGCCATGACGACCTACTATCTGGCATACAACACCATCCTCTCCGTTCAGTCGATAGACGGCTACAGTATTGCGCCGCTCTTCCGGATTTTTTGAGTCACTGGCCAGTTAATCTGGCCTTTTTTATTCCCAATTTTGGTCTTTCACGATTCACATGCAGGATTTCAGATGAACAATCAAATCGGCACAGTAGGCATTGTCATTCCTATGTACAACGCCCATAGCACAGTTTTGCGCGCGGTACAGTCGGTACTGGATCAAACCTGGACGGACTGGCGGATATATCTGATAAACGATAAATCAACCGACGACTCGCTGGCTTTAGTGCAGGCGCACTGCCGCGATCCGCGCATCACCATTCTCAACAACGAAGTTAATCTTGGTGCCGCAGAAACCCGCAACGTGGGGCTGAAAGCCGCAACCGAGGAGTTTATCGCGTTCCTCGACAGCGATGATGAATGGGAAAAAAACAAGCTGTTGCTGCAGGTGCAGGCGCTGGCTGCCGGGGACGATCTGGTGATCTCCCATTACGGCTATCAATCCCGTACCAAAGCCTATAACGTCACTTACGGCAAACCTTATTTGATGAAAGAGAATTTTGTGAAAAAGCAGTTCCGTATCTGCTTCTCTTCCGTCTGCTACCGTCGTCCGGCTCGCCAACTCTTCTTTCAGAAAAAGGGCCACGAAGACTTCCTTTTTCTCTATGAATTATTCGAACAGTACAAGCAGGCTCGGGTAATTGATCGAAACCTGGTCATTTATTATGAACTGGGTGATTCCCTGTCGCGTAATAAAAACAAAGCGGCGAAGTGGCATCTGGATTTATTAAGATTTATCTATAAAAACAATCCTCTGAAAGTGTATTACTATTATCTCTGGTACATGGTTAACGGGGTTCTGTTCACGTTGAAGCACAGATAACCTGCCGGCTTGAAACGTTTCAGTCTTGCAATGACAAACGCCGTAGCCTGTTCTGAACAAGGGCACTGATGGCCCCACAGAACAGGTTTTTAACATTGAAGTGATTGAGGTGGCGAGTCCGCGATGAAAAAGATAGTGCTGGTGATTAAAGACGCCTATTCCTATGCCGGAACCGAGAACATTTGTAATTTCATGTCCGAATGTCTGGGCGATGAGCATGAAGTGACGGTCTATTCACTGGAAGGCTCAGGCAAGCCGTTTTACCCATTCGAAAAGGTGAAGCAGATTGTCAGTTTTGCCGGGGTGAGCAATCCCATCCGTCGCGCCGTGGAGCAGATTAATCAGCAAGGTTTTGATGCTGTGTTCCTGATCAGCATGGGGCGGTTGAGCGTCATGTTTGCGCTGTACAGCCTGCTGACACTGAAAAAGAAAAAGGCGAAAACTTACGCCTGCGAGCACATTGCGATCAACTCTTTCAGTAAGCCGATCAAATTCCTTAAATATCTCTTTCTGCGTTATTACGACCGCGTCATCGTTCTGACCGATAAAGATGACTCGGTATTCACGCAGTGGGGAATTCCAAGCAAGACCATCCCCAATCCTGTGGTGTACAAAAATTTCCAGCGTACTGAGCGTAACTATCAGGCGCTGGCCGTGGGCCGTCTCGACTTCCAGAAAGGTTTCGATCTGCTTCTGGATGTCTGGCAGGGGTTCCAGGCCTCCAATCCCCAATGGAAGCTGGCGATTGCCGGTGACGGCGAGCTGAAAGATGAGCTGATTGCCAAAGCAGCCTCGCTGAAGATCTCAGACAGCGTGGCATTCGTCGGCAGAGTCTCCAACATCAACGACTACTATCGCGACAGTGATATGGCCCTGATGACCTCGCGCTATGAAGGATTACCGCTGGTCCTGCTCGAAGCGAAATCCTGGTCGCTGCCGGTGGTGGCCTACGACTGCCCGACCGGCCCGCAGGAGATCATTAACAACAACGAAGATGGTTTTCTGGTGGCGATGAACGATCGCGCCAGCTTTATCGAAAAAATGAACCAGCTTGCGCGCAACGACGAGCTGTTCTACGCCATGAGCGAAAAAACCAAAACCACAGCCCTGAAATTTGATGGCAAGGTGATCAAAGAAACCTGGCTCTCGCTTGTTTAACCATTAATCCTCTGGAAACACATTCACGCCACACTAATGACTATGGGATTAAATGAATGAAAAGAAGAGAATTAATTACCGGGTTCTCATCGATTCTTGCAGCCCTTTCTGTGAGTTCGTTTTCCAGCCAGGCCGCGAAAAAGGACGCTTCCGTCTCACTGACGGACGTTAATGCGGGTGACATCCCCAAGGAAGATGTGCCGATCCTGACGCCGGAAAATATCTATACCATGCCGGACCGTTTCTGGAAGAATTTCAACGGCAAACTCTATATCGGTAAAGCCGGTACGGACCCAACCCAGCCGGGTAATCTGACCGATCTGTTCCTGCGTAATGCCGGTGGAAAGTTATCGAAAATTGAGCAGCCGGTAACGTTGAACCGGGGTAATTTCCAGCATTTTATTTCGGATAACGCTGCGCTGATCGCCAATCCGGCCCACTCAATGGCCGTGGTGGATGATAATGGCCACGTGCTGTTTAACATTCCTGACGTCAGCCGCCCGGGTGCCAACAACTTCAGCCAGCGTCTGGCCCAGCCCGCAGGCTACCAGCTGATCGGTGAAATTGGCTCGGTCGCTGAATTACGCCAGACCCGCCCGCTGTTTGAAGGTGCGAAGGTTAAGCTCAGCAGCTGGCACGACGGTCAGGAAGAGGGCGGCGGCGAATTTGTCGGTAGCCTCAGCGCCGCGACAGACGATGGCGGCGTGATCTTTACCGGGACGGATTTCCACTGGCGCCGCGTGGTGCAGGACTTTAACCATCTGACCCTGTTTGATTTCGGTGCCATTGATGATGGTAAGACGGATACCGCACCGGCTATCCAGGCCATGTACGACTGGTCCCAGAAGTCTAACCAGCAGATCTGCGTGCAGTTCCCGGCGGGGACTTTCTTCGTCAGCGGCTGTGATTTTTCGAAACAGACAACGCGGTTCTTCCGTATCTCCGGGGCGATGGTCAACTTCGGTTACTTCCCGGCGACCACCATCATCTCTGACGGCAAAGCCGACTTTATTTTCCGGATCAACGCCCGCTGGGTGGAGATCAGCAACCTGATTGTTAATGGTCAGACTGATGGCCATCCCAACGAGCAGGGCTTCTTTGATAATAAATGTCCCGGCGGCCAGTTCTTCCGCGGCGCCTGCCTGCGCTTTAATGCGCTTGGTGGTACCGCGTTGAGCCTGATGGATACCCTCGACTGTAAGATCGACCAGTGGTACGCCAGCAAATGTACCGGCGATGTGATCAAGTCAGTGTGGTCAGGTCAGAAGACGGGTAAATGGGATCACAGCACCGCTATCGAGCTGTCCAACTTTAATGCCCAGCACTGCAGCAAGGGGATGGTGCTGAACCTCGATCGCTGCAGCCAGTCGCTGATCCACAACGGCTGGATTGAGCACTCCGAGAATCCGGGCAATATCTCTAACGGCCAGTGGATTATTGATGCGCTGAGCCTGGAGACCTGTAAAAACCCGCTGATTGCACACAACTCCCGACTGAACATGCGCCAGACCAACCTGCAGGCCGGGAGCTGGATAGATAATTCACGTGCGGACGGCGCCTGGCTGAGCGCGTTTGAGCAGGGGTCAACGCGTGTTGAATCCTATGGCGTCGCTGTTGATGGCAGCATGAAGTACAACTACCTGACCTCGCGCTTCCGTCTGGTGAACAACACCAATCAGGAAAAATGGTTTGAACTGGGCAATATCTTCAGTCCTGAAGTGGGGGATAGCTGGGAGGTCGAGATCTTCGGTCAGGCCGGTTTCAGCAATGGCACCGTCAAGAATGCGCTGGAAAAGGTGGTGGATGGCAGTTCCACTGGTGGCAAAGCCATCATCAGCCTGCAGCGCAAAACACACAAGTTTGAAGCGAGCTGGCACGCTGAAGGCGCCAGTCCGGTTGTCGATGTGATGATTGAGACGCCCTATGACACCGACGTTCGCGTTTACGTCAAACTGGCTGGCTGGTTAGCTTCTGCCGGTGTCCTGATGAAGTCCACCGCGAAGGATCGTTTTCTGACCGGATCCTGTGCGCATTTCGACAGCAAAATGGCGGAAGTCAAACAGCCATCTGGCGATAACGCTCACCGCGCCGTTCAGCGTTTTACCCTGCACAACGGCAAGGCCGGTATCGGTGCCAATGAGCAGGGCGATCTGCTGATGCAGTCACGGGCGCTGAAAGCGGAAGACGTCGATACCTCAAAAGCGGAAGGCTACCTTTCTATGGTTATCAACGGCCAGCAGGTCGCTGTGCCTTATTTTGCTATCAGGAAGTAAAAAAATTCCGGGGCGGTGCTTAACAGGGTTGCCGCCCCTGAAGGTTGACGGATCTCTCTGACAGGGAGCGCTACGAGTAGTGCTAACGTTTTTACCGGGTGAATTAATTAGTTAAAAATATATTTATCAGTCTGTTATGGCTGGTTTGGCCCTGTGGGATGAAAAGCTTTTTTCTGGAGTTCTTATGAAGATTTTATTAGTTGGCAATCATACCTGTGGTAACCGTGGTGATGGTGCCATTTTACGTGGCCTTATTGACTCGCTTAATCTGGCAAGGAACGATCTGGAAATTGATGTCATCAGTCGCTATCCAACCAGTTCGGGGTATCTGCTGCAGCAGAAGATTATGCCGGACGAGCTTTTCCTTGAAACCAAAAAGGGAAAAAACAAGCTGACCGACAAAGTCAAACGCCGTCTGATGCCCAAAATCATGATGGCGCACATCAGCGGTAACGGTATTTTTAAGTTTTTCCCGGTGCCGAAATACCTGCAGGATTTTACCCACAAGCTGAAGCAGTATGATGCGGTCATCCAGGTTGGTGGCTCCTTCTTTGTTGATCTGTATGGTCCGTTACAGTTTGAGCACTCACTTTGTGCGCTACTGGCAAAGAAGCCCATTTATCTGGTTGGCCACAGCGTGGGGCCATTTCAGAAAGAGAGATTCAACGAGATTGCCAACTTCGTCTTCTCGCGCGTCAACAGCCTGGTGCTGCGCGAGAGCGTGAGCCTGGAGATGATGAAGCAGGGCAATATCACCACGGAAAAAGTGATTTCCGGCGCGGATACCGCCTTCCTGGTACGTGCCCGTTCTGTCGGGCAGCCGGGCCATAATCTGCTGCACTGGCAGAAACTGATCGCATCACAAAAAACCATTGCGATCACCGTGCGCGAGCTGGCACCTTTTGACAAGCGTCTCGGTGTCACCCAGCAGGAGTATGAGAGGGCGTTTGGTAAGGTGATTAATGCGATGATCGACAAAGGCTATCAGGTTGTGGCCTTGTCTACCTGCACCGGCATCGACAGCTACAACAAAGATGACCGGATGGTCGCGATGACGCTGCGCGATCACGTGGTACAAAAAGACCACTATCACGTGGTTATGGATGAGTTTAACGACCTTGAGCTGGGCATTCTGCTGGGCGAAAGTCACCTCACCATTGGTACCCGCCTCCACTCTGCCATCATCTCCATGAATTTCGGTACGCCGGCCGTTGCCATCAATTACGAGCATAAGTCACTGGGCGTGATGAACCAGCTTGGCCTGCCTGAAATGGCAACGGACGTTAAAAGCCTGATGGACGGAACGATAATCAGCAAAGTTTACGGCATTCTTGATAATTATGAAGCGGTTAAACAACAGGTTGACAGCGCTGTCGCTCTGGAGCGGGTGCTGGGCAACAACATAACTGAAGACGTCGTCAGCGTTTAGGGTGAACAGATGAAACTTACGTTTTTCACAATGCGTTTTCCGGTGGCGTCCGAGACCTTTGTCCTGAATCAGGTAACGTATTTTATCGATCAGGGCTATGACGTGGAGATCATCTCCGTCTTCCCGGGCGACCTGGATAACCGGCATGGTACCTTTGACAGTTACAATCTGGCAGAGAAAACCCACTATCTGCTGCCGGAAGAGACCTCTTCAAACGCCGAGAAGCTCAAGCAGCGTCTGAAAATTGTGCTGCCGAAAATGCTCAGCCCGACCACCCTGCGATCGCTGAACATCGGGCGCTACGGCGCCCAGTCCAGCAAACTTCTGCTGCCGGCAATCGTTGCCGGAGCAAAAAAGACCTTCACCGCCGACGTGTTCCTCGTGCATTTTGGCTATGCTGGCGCGCTTGCAAACAAGCTGCGTGAGTTGAATGTGCTGCGCGGCAAGCAGGCTACGGTGTTCCATGGCGCGGATATTTCCCGTCGCCATATTCTGGAAGAGCACAAGCTGGACTACACCAACCTGTTCCGCCAGACCGAACTGCTGCTGCCGATCAGCCATCTGTGGGAAAACAAGCTGATCGCCATGGGCTGCCCGCCGGAGAAGATCCACGTGACGCGGATGGGCATTGAGCCGGAGAAATTCAATCTCAAAGTCCGCGATGGCCTCCATTCGCCGCTGCGTATCGTCTCGGTGGCCCGTCTGACCGAGAAGAAAGGCCTGGGTGTGGCGGTGGAAGCCTGCAAATACCTCAAAGAGCAGGGCGCTAACTTCGAATACACCATTATTGGTAACGGTGATATGGCAGAGGACCTGCGCAATACCCTGCGTTCAGCCAGTCTGGAAGACTGCGTGAAAATGGTGGGCTTCAAGCCGCAGGAAGAGATCAAACGTTATCTCGACGATGCGGATATTTTCCTGCTGCCATCGCTGACCGCTGCAGACGGTGATATGGAAGGGATCCCGGTCGCGCTGATGGAAGCGATGGCCGTAGGTCTGCCCGTGGTCTCCAGCGACCACAGCGGTATTCCGGAACTGATCGAAAATAATGTTTCAGGCTGGCTGGCGCCAGAGGGCGATGCCCGGGCGCTTGCAGAGATCCTGTTAAAACTGGCTAAAAGCGATGTGGATATCGCACCCGTGGTGGCGGCTGCGCGTCAAAAGGTGGAAACGGAATTCAACCAGCACATTGCCTATCGCCAGCTGGCTGAGCTTCTGGAGCAACTTGCGTGAGTAGTTTAAAGTCCCAGGCCGTATGGCTGTTTGGCGGTACCTGTTTTGCCGCCGTGTTACAGGTGGTGCAGTTAGGCGTGCTGGCACGCAAACTGGAAGCCCATGAGCTGGGTATCCTTGCCATTATCAACGCTATCCTTGCGGTGGCCATGGTGCTGCAGGATATGGGGATGAGCAGCTACATCGTTCACCGCCAGAACATCACCCGTAGAGAGCAGAGCACCATCTACTGGGTAAACGTTCTGCTCAGCCTGCTGACGGGGTTGCTGCTGATCGCCATTGCGTGGCCAATTGCGCATTTTTACCATATCCCGCAGCTGACCGGGCTCATCATGCTGACCAGTCTGAATTTCCTGGTACTTGGGTCGCTGTCGCAATATCAGGCACACTTTATTAAAGCCAAAAAAATGGTCCTGCTGGCTAAAATAGAGATGGTGACGAAATTCCTGGCGTTTGTATTTACCGTTGGCATGCTTTATTTATCTCCACTCAATGTTTCGGCGGTCATTCTCGGATTATTTGCCAATGCCGCGATGCGTATTTTGTGCATGATCTGGTTTGGTGAAAAATCATGGCGGCCTGGCTTTGAATTTGATAAAGCCACTTTCGTCAGCTCGATTAAATATGGTATCTATCAGTTAGGTTCTCAGACAATTAACCAGCTGCGTACTCAGGCTGACTCGTTGATCGTCGGTAAAGTGATGGGCGCGGATATGCTGGGAGTTTACTCACTGGCCAAGGAACTGGTACTGCAGCCGCTGAAACTGGTCTCCCCGGTGATCAACCGTCTGGCGCTGCCACGCTTTGCTGAGAAACAACACGAGCCGAAGCAGCTGCAGCAGCTGTTCCTGAAGGGGACGCTGATGATTATGCTGTTCAGCAGCCTGATGTACCTGGCGATCGGTATTCTGTCTCCGGTGATTGTCCGGGTGCTGTACGGTTCCTCGCACGAGGCGGTAGGACACCTGATCCCACTGATGCTGCTGTTCGGTATGCTGCGTCCAATGGGGGGGTTGACCGGAGCGATCTCTCAGGCGAACGGCCGGACCAATGTGGAATTCTACTGGAATATTGTGGCGAGCATCATTGTGGTATTGGTTCTGGCGACTACCTGGATCTATCCAAATGTCTGGTATGTGGCACTGACGCTGTCGATCTCTCAGGTGCTGATTTCAGCCTTTGCCCACCCGTTCTTTATCAAACCGGTGATTGGCATCCGCTTTCTGCCTTACGCACGCCAGTGGGTTTCCGTCTCGGTGGTGTTTGCCGGGATCATGGGGCTGGTCAGTTATTACAATTTATTTGTAATGCCCGAGTGGTTTACCGGCTGGTTATAATCTTAAAGCGTAATAATAAAAAGGTGACCCCTCAGGGGGTTGCCTTTTTTTTATTGCCAGAGATGAAACAGATTTAGCGGCAGCTACCTGCACACTGCCGCTAATTTTAAGACCAGCGGCTGCTAAATTTTCAGATTAAGATTATACTTGCCAATCATCTCTTTAATGCATAATCGTTAAACGTTTTTTACTTCATTTATATGGAAAAAATATGACCAAGCTTAAAGCAGTTATCCCCGTTGCGGGTCTGGGTATGCATATGCTCCCTGCTACAAAAGCCATTCCTAAAGAGATGCTGCCAGTCGTGGACAAGCCGATGATCCAGTACATCATCGACGAGTGTGTGGCGGCAGGTATCAAGGAAATTGTTCTGGTCACTCATGCGTCCAAGAATGCGGTTGAAAACCATTTTGACACTTCTTACGAACTGGAAGCCCTGCTGGAAGCGCGCGTTAAACGCTCGCTACTGAGCGAGGTTAAGTCGATCTGCCCACCGGGTGTGACCATTATGAACGTGCGCCAGCCACAGCCGCTTGGCCTTGCTAACTCCATCCTTTGTGCTCGCCCGATGCTGCACGATGAAGCTTTTGTGGTGGTTCTGCCGGACGTCCTGCTGGATGACTCTACTGCCGATCCACTGCGTTATAACCTGGCCGCCATGGTGGCGCGTTTCGAAGAAACCCACCGCAGCCAGGTACTGGCACATCATATGCCGGAAGCCGATCTGTCAGAGTACTCGGTGATCAAAACTCAGGAAGTGATGGATAATCCGGGCCAGATCAGCCAGATCGTTGACTTTGTTGAGAAACCTGAAAATCCACAAACGCTGGGTTCAGACCTGGCCGCAGTAGGCCGCTATGTGCTCTCTGCCGATATCTGGCCTGAGCTGGAAAACCTGGAACCGGGAGCATGGGGTCGTTACCAGCTGACTGATGCCATTGCCGCTCTTGCAAAAAAACAGCCGGTAGATGCCCATCAGCTGAGTGGCACCAGCTTTGACTGTGGACGTAAGCTGGGTTATATGAAAGCCTTTGTGTCATGGGGTCTGAGAAACAACGCACAGGGACGCGAGTTCCGTGAAGAAATCCAGAAGATCCTGGCTAAATAATCAGTAATCTCACGATAACCGCGCGCCAGCCGCGCGGTGGCAAGGAGTCAAAATGGCTATTTTAGTAACGGGTGGAGCAGGCTACATCGGTTCACACACGGTTTTGACGCTGCTGGAGCGCGGCGATGACGTGGTGGTACTGGATAATCTGAGCAACGCTTCACGCGAATCGGTTAACCGTGTTGAGCAGCTGACTGGCAAAAAAGCGGTCTTCTGTGAAGGTGATATCCTCGACCGTGCCTGCCTGCGCGACCTGTTTGCCCGGCATGATATCTCTGCTGTGATTCACTTCGCGGGGCTGAAAGCCGTGGGTGAATCCACCCGCATGCCGTTGGAATATTACCAGAACAACGTCACCGGCACGCTGGTATTGTTGGAAGAGATGCGTGCCGCGGGCGTGAACCAGTTTATCTTCAGTTCTTCTGCCACCGTATACGGTGCGGATGCACCTGTTCCCTATGTGGAAACCACGCAGATCGGCGGCACCACCAGCCCATACGGCACATCGAAGTTGATGGTGGAATTGATTCTGCGCGACTACGCCAAAGCGAACCCGGACTTCAAAGTTATCGCCCTGCGTTATTTCAATCCGGTTGGCGCGCATGAGTCAGGACAAATTGGTGAAGACCCGAACGGTATTCCTAATAACCTGCTGCCTTATATTGCTCAGGTAGCGATTGGTCGTCTGGAGAAGCTGGGCATCTTTGGTGATGACTATCCAACCAAAGACGGCACCGGCGTGCGCGACTATATCCACGTGATGGATTTGGCGGAAGGTCACCTGAAAGCACTGGATCACCTGCCTGCCATCAACGGGTATAAAGCCTATAACCTGGGAGCCGGGGAAGGGTACTCAGTGCTGGAAATGGTCAGGGCGTTTGAAAAAGCCTCCGGCCGCCCGGTACCATACCAGATCTCTCCACGTCGTGACGGCGACCTCGCTGCGTTCTGGGCTGATGCCACTCTGGCGGACAAAGAGCTGAACTGGCGTGTCTCCCGAGGTATCGACGAGATGATGCGTGATACCTGGCACTGGCAGAGTCATAATCCTGACGGATATAAATAGCAGTTATACCCGTTACGGCTACAATATAAGCCCAGCTAATGCTGGGCTTTTGTCTGTCTGGCCTCAGAGAAGCACGGGCAGAATGGCTTTGGTGAAGCCGAATTTAAAAGCTGAAAATCCTCATGATGGATGGATTTTATATTCCATCGTATTCCTGACTGAGAAAGGTGTTCACTTATCGTCCGGATTCCGCCTGAACAAGGCCACAGAGTCAATAATTGACTTTGCGCACCCGTACTGCCCGGATAATTCTTATTTTAGTTAGTTTTCATAATTGCTGAATGATACAATTATTGTTTGTACCTCTGAGTCATGTTGTATCAGATGTGGTAAATAAATGGATTTAAATTCATAGTGTTAGACAGGCAAGGCGGCTTGTTCATACCACAGTGAGATGAAAAGTAAGCAGGGATCCAGCTTAAAATTTCAGACTGCACACTGGGGCCGCTAACCCAGGGGCGGTAGCATGGCTGAAATTCATTCAACCGACATGACCGGAAATCCCAATAATCTACGGTTATTGTTCCAAATCACTTCCGTTTAGAGACCTGATATGAAGATTTTGATCACTGGTGGCGCTGGATTCATTGGTTCAGCAGTTGTAAGACATATCATCCTGAATACACAGGATTCCGTTATCAACGTGGACAAGTTGACCTATGCGGGCAACCTCGAATCCATTAAAGATGTCAGCGACAGTGAGCGTTATCAGTTCGTCCAGTTGGATATTTGTGACACCAACGGTCTGATCAAAGTGATGAACGAATTAAAACCGGATGCCATCATGCACCTCGCAGCGGAAAGTCATGTTGACCGCTCCATTACCGGCCCGGCAGATTTTGTACAGACCAATGTGGTGGGAACTTACAGCTTGCTGGAAGCCACTCGCCAGTACTGGAACTCTCTCAGCGATGAGAAAAAGCAGGCGTTTCGTTTCCACCATATCTCAACGGATGAAGTCTATGGCGATTTGCCACATCCGGATGAGATGAGCGGCGAACTTCCGTTGTTCACCGAGACAACCCCTTATGCGCCAAGCAGCCCTTACTCCTCCACTAAAGCAGCAAGTGACCATCTGGTTCGGGCATGGGGACGCACATACAAGTTGCCCGTCATCATTACCAACTGCTCCAATAACTATGGTCCATATCACTTCCCGGAAAAATTGATCCCGCTGATCATCATCAACGCGCTGGAGAAAAAGCCATTGCCTGTCTACGGTAAAGGCGATCAGATCCGCGACTGGCTCTATGTCGAAGATCATGCTCGTGCGTTGTATCAAGTGGTCACTGAAGCGGAAGTGGGCAGCACCTATAATATTGGCGGCCATAACGAGAAGAAGAATCTCGAAGTTGTTGAAACCGTCTGTGCGCTGCTCGATGAGCTGCAGCCAACGGAGGGCCGTTATGCTGACCTGATCACTTATGTTAACGATCGCCCTGGCCATGACCGCCGCTACGCCATCGACTCGAGTAAAATCCAGAGAGATCTTGGGTGGAAACCTCAGGAGACTTTTGAAAGCGGATTACGTAAAACCGTGCAATGGTATCTGACCAATAATGAATGGATTAATAACGTTAAAAGCGGTGCCTATCAGAGCTGGATTGAACAAAACTACGAGAAGCGTGACTGATGAAGATTCTTTTACTGGGTAAAAATGGTCAGGTAGGGTGGGAGCTGCAGCGCGCGCTGGCTCCTCTGGGCAACCTGATTGCTCTGGATCGTCATTCAACAGACTACTGTGGTGACCTGTCGAACCCTGCCGGTATTGCTGCCACCATTCTGGCAGTGAAACCTGATGTCATCGTGAATGCTGCCGCGCATACCGCGGTTGATAAAGCCGAGTCAGAACCGGAAGCCGCAGCCGTCCTGAACACAGCCGCCGTGGCCTCAATGGCTGAAGCAGCCGAAAAAGTAGGGGCTTTGCTGATTCATTACTCTACCGATTATGTCTTTAACGGCCAGGGCGACAAGCCGTGGTCTGAAACCGATGCCTCGGAGCCTCTCAGCGTCTACGGTAAAACCAAGCGTGACGGTGAAGAAGCCATTTCAGCTGTATGCAGTCACTATTTAATCTTCCGGACCAGCTGGGTTTATGCGGCGAAAGGCAATAATTTCGCGAAAACCATGCTGAAGCTGGCAAAGGACAGAGATGAACTGTCCGTGATTAATGACCAGTTTGGTGCTCCCACGGGAGCTGAGTTAATTGCGGACTGCACGGCGCATGCTATTCTCAGAGCGAAAGCACAACCTGAGCTTACTGGTATTTATCACCTTGTTGCCAGTGGCACGACAACCTGGCATGAGTATGCTTCTTATGTGATCGCTGCCGGCCGCGAAAAAGGTCTTGAACTGCAGGTTAGCAAAATTAATCCAGTTGCCACTTCGGCCTTCCCGACTCCGGCTAAGCGACCGACAAATTCAAGACTGGATATTACGAAATTCCAGCAGAGTTTTGAGTTAACGTTGCCAGACTGGCGTGTTGGCGTAGAGCGTATGCTGACTGAAATCATTGGATAAATTCTCAATTCAGCATTGAAAAATGCGGCTAAATTGGTGCAAGGCATTATGACAAAGAATAAAGGTATTATCTTAGCGGGTGGTTCCGGGACAAGGCTTTATCCCGTAACGATGGCTGTCAGTAAGCAACTGCTGCCAATCTATGACAAGCCGATGATTTATTACCCGTTAAGTACGCTGATGATGGCTGGCATTCGTGATATTTTGATCATCAGCACACCTCAGGATACCCCACGCTTTGAAAGCCTGCTGGGTGACGGTTCACAATGGGGCCTGTCTGTTCAGTATAAAGTTCAGGAAAGTCCGGACGGACTGGCTCAGGCATTTATTCTTGGTGAAGAATTTATCGGTGACGACCCCTGTGCGCTGATCCTTGGTGATAATATTTTCTACGGACATGACCTGACCAAACAGCTTGAAGAAGCCTGTGATAAAAAGCAGGGTGCCACCGTGTTTGCCTATCACGTGCAGGACCCGGAGCGTTACGGCGTAGTCGAGTTCGATCAGGATGGCAAAGCTATCTCTCTGGTAGAGAAACCTGAACATCCTAAGAGTAATTATGCGGTAACCGGTCTGTATTTCTACGATAACAGCGTGGTGGAAATCGCTAAATCACTGAAGCCATCGCCGCGCGGAGAGCTGGAAATCACGGATGTAAACCGAATCTACATGGAGAGAGGTCAACTCTCTGTTTCAATTATGGGACGCGGCCATGCCTGGTTAGACACCGGGACCCATCAGAGCATGATGGAAGCTAATAACTTCATCCAGACAATCGAAACTCGCCAGGGCCTGAAAGTATGCTGCCCGGAAGAGATTGCTTATCGCATGGAATTTATTGATGCAGAGCAGCTAAAAAAACTGGCTAAGCCGTTGAGTAAAAACGACTACGGTAAATATTTGCTGGCTCTGGCCGAGGGGGAAATCTGAAATGAAAGTGATTGATACTTCGATCCCTGATGTAAAGATTATTGAACCCGCCGTCTTTGGGGATGAACGGGGTTTCTTTATGGAAACCTGGCAACAGAAGAAATTTGAAGAGTTAGTCGCTCCACGTCAGTTCGTTCAGGATAATCATTCAAAATCTGCGCACGGGATCCTGCGTGGCTTACATTATCAGACTGAAAATACGCAGGGTAAACTTGTGCGCGTTGTGGCCGGAGAAGTCTTTGATGTCGCGGTAGATATGCGTGAATCATCAGCAACTTTTGGTCAATGGGTCGGAGTGCTTCTCTCTGCGAAAAATACACGCCAGCTTTGGGTGCCTGAGGGGTTTGCACACGGCTTTTATGTGACCTCAGAGTCAGCCGAATTCGTGTATAAATGCACGGATTATTATAATCCGGCTCATGAGCATACCCTGCAGTGGAACGATCCTACCGTGGGTATTGAATGGCCTGTAGATGCGAGTAGCGGGCCTCTCCTGTCAGCGAAAGATCAGGTGGGTAAGTTGTTCTCTGAGGCTGTCTTTTTTAAATAAGGTAGTGAGAGAATACTGGTCTGCGAATAGAGCAGTCCGGAAACACCGGGCAATAATGTTTGTCTTCAGAACAGTGATAACGGACCTGAATATCGTTGTGGATAAGCAACGGTATTCAGGTCCCAATGATAGTGCGGCACTGCAATGTTAAAAAATGATCATGTGAGCATCCTGCTTTGTAGCTACAACGGAGAGAAATACCTCCGTGAACAACTCGATTCTATCATCGAACAGAGTCACACAAACTGGACGCTTTACATTTCTGATGATGGTTCTACTGACAATACGCTAGCGATCATTTTTGAGTACAGAAAAAAGTTGCCTGACAATAAGCTGGTTTTATTCAACGGGCCGGCGAAAGGATTTGCTGCGAACTTTCTTTCTTTAATGAAAAATCCGGATATCCGTTCATCTTATTATGCTTTCAGCGATCAAGATGATATCTGGTTGAGGACCAAGCTTGAACGTGCTGTCGGGAAGGTTACAGATTATGAATCACGAGAGATTTCGCCTTATGTCCTTTATGGTGGGCGAACCCGGCTGATTAACCAAAAGAAAGAGATTATTGGTCAGTCTTCGGTCTTTCACAGAAAGTTTAAACTCGAAAATGCACTGTTACAAAGCTATTCTGGTGGCAACACGATGCTTTTCAACGACGCATTGAAAAGAAAAGTCGAATCGTTACCAGATAATATCGAAATTGTCTCTCATGATTGGTATTTGTATGTAATATGCTCTGCTTTTGGCGGGGTGAACATATATGATGTTGAACCTCAAATCCTTTATCGTCAACATGACAGTAACATTGTTGGCAGTAACCAGGGGATACTTTCAAAAATTGAACGTATCCGGCGTCTCTATCAGGGGCAGTTTGCCGAGTGGAATCGTCTTAATGGGCAAAGTCTTTATTTCTTTTATCCCGATATACCCCCACAGCAACAGGTTATTATTGATAGTTTCAACGCCTGCAAGAGCACTAATTTCATTACCAGGGTCAAAGGCTTTCAGTCAGCTAAAGTTTACCGACAGTCTAAATTAGAAACCTTTTATTTCGGGTTGATAAATTTATTTGGTAAATTGAATTAATTTCATGCGAATTATTACGGTGGTTAAATGAAAGGGTTGCTTAGATATTTTTACAGGTTTTTTCTGAAGGTAGCACTGTTTAGTTACTATGGTTTTCTCTCATACAGAGATAGCAAGAAAACAGTAAAATTCGAAAATGTTCTGCATAAAAAAGAGTTTGCTGGTGGCAAAGTCATGCTTCTGGCTTTATATGAAAAAACAGTATTGAGAAATGATACGTTAGAGCTACTGAAAGAGGCTCATGAACAAGGTATTTTTGTCATTGCCGTTAACACGTTAAAGCTAAATGCTGAAAACTTTGTTCCGGATTTAATCGATGTATATATCGAACGCGATAACTTCGGCAGGGATTTTGGGAGTTATCAGGCCGGGATGAAATATTTCTTTGCAACTAAAATTGCAGAGAAGTGTGAACGATTATTGATTATCAATGACAGTGTGTTTTTCTCCAAAAAAGGGTTGACTGAGTTTGTCAGGCAACTTTTCAATACCAATGTTGAGGTGTTGGGTGCAACCGAGAATAAAGAGATATCACACCATTTAGGTTCTTTTTGTATTTCTATTGATGGTAGAATTGCCCGAAATAGTAAATTTGAGTCATACTGGAAAAGCTATAAATCATCAAATGTCAGGCCTCTGGTTATTAAACGCGGTGAGTTTACATTGAGCCGTGTTCTGAAGTCCTTAGTAAGTTCAGAAAATCAGTTCAGGGCATTGTATGATGTGAGTGAATTTGAAAAACTCATTAAAAACGATTCGTATCTTTTTAGGAATTTTTATAAATTCCGTAGAGAAGGTGCAAAGGCCTACTGGACAAATCAATATCTTATTAAATATTTTGAAGATGATTTAATATTAAAATCATTCTATAATTATTATAATAAGCAACAAAAGTCACTCACACCTCCCAGAATCAAAGTGCAAAACAGAAAAGAGGTGGGTGCGCCAGTTGATTTCGTGGAGTTTGCTAATTTTCTCTCTTGTGTTGATTTCAATACTATACCGCATGGGGATATTTTACATACGAGGTTGCTTGGGATCTATCTTGATGATTTTACCCGTGGTTCACAGATTCATAATAACTGTATAGCGCTTCATTACCTTGGGTTACCAATCATTAAGCTTGATTTGCTTTATCGCTCAGTCTGTAATTTTGATGACCTTATTAAACTTAAAGATCAGCTTGATGTCTCTCAGCAGGAAGAATTTATGATGCTGATGACAAGCAGATTGTCAGGTGATAAGTTCCTGTTTGGACTAAATAAAAAAGCATTTGATTGTGGAATAATGTAATATGAATTTTATTAAAAATTCGCCAGGTCTTAACGATCTTGTTAGTGCATTAAAATCGTTTCATGTTATCCGCGTCATGGGGGGGCAGGATATCCGCCAGCGCTATAAACGATCTCGCCTGGGCCCGTTTTGGATAACCATAAGCATGGCCGTCATGATCACCACCATGGGATTAGTTTTCGGTAATCTTTTTAAAACCCCTCTGCATGATTTCCTGCCATATCTGACGTTGGGATTGATTATTTGGGGTTTTTTGCTGGGAAGTATTACTGAAGGCTGCGATGCGCTGATCTCTGCTGAAGGGATAATTAAACAACTTCCTGTTCCTTTACATGTGCACGTCCTTCGCGTTGTCTGGAAAAATTTCATTATATTTATGCACAATATCGTGATTTTTCCATTAGTGCTGCTTGCGGTAGGTAAAGGAGTAAACTGGAATATTTTGCTTGCTGTTCCGGGCTTTATTTTGCTGGCGTTGAATGTATCATGGTTACTTATGGTCATGTCGATGATTTGCGCGCGTTTCCGTGATATGACACAAATTATTTTGAGTATCATGCAGGTGATTTTTTATCTGACTCCGGTGATTTGGATGCCTCAACTGTTGACCCATCGCATGGGAACAGTGCTGTTAAATATCAATCCTTTCTATCATTTAATTGATGTGGTCAGAGCGCCATTGTTAGGGCAGACGCCGTCGATGACAACTTATTACGTGACGGCAATTATGGCTGTAGTAGGAATTATTTTCTCAACTCTGGTAACCAGTAAATTTAAATATCGTGTTCCCTACTGGGTATAGGAACAACTATGGCTATTATCAAATTTACCAATGTGGGAATTGATTTTCCTATATTTGACGCAGCTTCACGCTCGATTAAAAAGAACTTTATGAATTTTGCCACTGGCGGTAAAGTCGGTGAGAGCAATGGTAAAGTCGTGGTTTCGGCACTGAACAATCTGAACTTCGAAATCAATGATGGAGAACGTATTGGTCTTATCGGCCATAATGGTGCAGGCAAAACAACACTGCTTAGAATGTTCAGCCGCGTTTATCATCCAACTTCGGGTAGTGCGATCATTGAAGGTGATATTGGATCTCTGATATCTATATCACTTGGAATTAACCCTGAGTTTACAGGGCGTGAGAATATCTACATTCGTGGTGCCTTGCTGGGTTTACGCAAAAAAGAGATCGACGGCAAGATCGATGAGATTATCGATTTCACTGATTTAGGTGACTTCATCGATATGCCGGTCAGAACTTATTCTTCCGGTATGCAGATGCGTTTAGGTTTCAGTGTTTCTACAATTTTCACCCCTGAAATACTGTTAATGGACGAATGGTTATCGGTCGGAGATGAGAGTTTTAAGGAAAAAGCAGAAACTCGTCTCAGTAATATTATTAATGCGACTAAAATTCTGATCCTGGCCAGCCACAGCCACGACCTGATGGCGAAGGTGTGTACCCGAATTCTCTGGCTGGAACATGGAACGATCAAGATGGATGGAAAACCGGAAGACATTCTGCCTTTATATTTCAAAACGAATATCACAAAGGCCGATTTGGTTGACAACTGAGTGAGTAATTTTTGTCAAAAAAATCAGGATGATGTTTCCTGACTTGCTCTTTTGCAACAAAGATTACCAATCGCACCAATCACTACCTTTGATCCGCTATCCTGAGTTAACATGTTTGCCACTTTAAATACGCGGCGTGCCTGACACACGCCGTGAGTGAACTTCAGACAGGAGTATGTAATGTCCAAGCAACAGATCGGCGTTGTAGGTATGGCAGTAATGGGCCGTAACCTGGCTCTGAACATTGAGAGCCGCGGCTATACCGTATCCATATTTAACCGCTCTCGCGAGAAGACTGATGAGGTCATCGCTGAGAACGAAGGTAAAAAGCTGGCTCCTTACTACACCATTGAAGAGTTTGTTGATTCTCTTGAGAAGCCACGTCGTATTCTGCTGATGGTTCAGGCTGGTGAAGCCACCGATAAAACCATCGCCTCGCTGACTCCCCACCTTGACAAGGGCGATATCCTCATCGACGGCGGTAACACCTTCTATAAAGATACCATTCGCCGTAACCGTGAGCTGTCTGAGCAGGGCTTTAACTTCATTGGTACCGGTGTTTCCGGCGGTGAAGAAGGTGCCCTGAAAGGTCCATCCATTATGCCTGGTGGTCAGAAAGAAGCATATGAGCTTGTCGCCCCGATCCTGGATAAGATTGCCGCACGTGCTGAAGGGGAAGCCTGCGTGGCCTACATTGGTCCGGATGGGGCTGGTCACTACGTGAAGATGGTACACAACGGTATCGAATATGGCGACATGCAGCTGATTGCTGAAGCTTATTCTCTGCTGAAAAATGCGCTGAACCTGAGCAATGATGAGCTGGCTAAGACCTTCAGTGAATGGAACGAAGGTGAACTGAGCAGCTACCTGATCGACATCACCAAAGATATCTTCACCAAAAAAGATGAAGAGGGTAAATACCTGGTTGATGTGATCCTGGATGAAGCCGCTAACAAAGGTACCGGTAAATGGACCAGCCAGAGCTCACTGGATCTTGGCGAGCCACTGTCGCTGATTACCGAGTCTGTATTTGCCCGTTACCTGTCTTCGCTGAAAACTCAGCGCGTTGCAGCGTCTAAGGTACTGAGCGGCCCGGCTGTTAAAACCATTTCTGGTGATAAAGCTGAGTTCATCGAGAAAGTGCGTCGCGCGCTGTACCTGGGTAAAATCGTTTCCTATGCTCAGGGCTTCTCACAGCTGAAAGCCGCTTCTACAGAGAACAACTGGAACCTGCATTACGGTGAGATTGCTAAAATCTTCCGCGCGGGTTGTATCATTCGTGCTCAGTTCCTGCAGAAAATTACTGATGCTTATGCCGATAACGCTGACATCGCTAACCTGTTGCTGGCACCTTACTTCAAAAACATCGCTGATGAATATCAGCAGGCGCTGCGTGACGTGGTAGCTTATGCCGTGCAAAACGGTATCCCGACGCCGACCTTCTCCGCAGCCATCGCTTACTACGACAGCTATCGTTCAGCGGTACTGCCAGCCAACCTGATTCAGGCTCAACGTGACTACTTTGGTGCGCATACGTATAAACGCACTGATAAAGATGGCGTGTTCCATACGGAATGGCTGGATTGATTTAATGTTAAAAGCTTCCTTCGGGAAGCTTTTATAACCTCAGGTAGCGTCAGTGAACGCGCCATGCCTCCTCCAATGTACTGGCCTGTAATCCTCCTCCTCAGTTTGCTTTCTCTTCACTCGCTCTTTCTTCCCATCATCAGATGGCAAATCTGAGTGTTGGTGAGAGAGGTCTTTTTCTCACCGCATCCCGCTAAAATCTTCCTGATAAATCATCAATTATTTGACTTACGCAGGTGGACGTCATTCTCCTCGCAGACTAAAATGGCACACCAACTGCAGCGTCTGATAAACTGAGGCAGGATGCTGAATAGTCAATTTTTAAAATATTTTGAGGGTGGTACTGTGCAGATTATTATTCCAATGTCCGGCTTCGGTGAACGTTTTCGTCGTGCTGGTTATAATATCCCCAAGCCGCTCATCGAAATCGAGGGTAAACCGATCGTTGCGCATGTCATTGATATGTTCCCGGATGAAACAGACTTCATATTTATATGTAATCAGGATCACCTTGCTGAACCCGATTATCATATGGAATCGACATTAAAAAAATATTGTCCTTCAGGGCGCATTATTGGTATTGAGCCGCACAAGCTCGGCCCCGTTCATGCCGTGCGACAGATTGAGCATCTGCTGGATCCGGCACAACCCGTTATTGTTAATTATTGTGATTTTACCTGCTATTGGGATTATCATCATTTCCGTCAGTATGTCCGGGATACTGCCTGCGTTGGAGCAATTCCAGCTTATAAAGGTTTTCATCCACATACTCTGGGTACCACTAACTATGCTTATATTCGTGAAAAGGATGGTTGGGTTGAGGATATTCAGGAAAAACAGCCCTACACAGATAATCGCATGGAAGAATATGCTTCCAGCGGGACCTATTATTTCTCCTCTGCAAAAATAATGTCTGAAGCATTCCGTTCGATGGTTGAACAGAATTTAAATATTGGTGGTGAGTATTATGTCAGCCTGGCTTATAAACCTCTTTTAGCCAGCAACCAGCCCGTTGTTGTTTATCCTCTTCAGCATTTCATGCAGTGGGGCACTCCAGCAGATGTTGCTGAATATAATGTCTGGTCTAAAGCCTTCAGCACGGCGATTAATACGTCGGCCGTTCCTTCAACGGCAAGGGGCACGTCAGTGGTGCCAATGGCCGGGCTTGGGCAGCGATTCAGTAAAGAAGGTTACAGCCTGACCAAACCCCTGATTCCGGTATCGGGTCGTCCAATGGTTGCCCAGGCTACCCATGATTTGCCCGCAGCGCAGCAACACGTATTTGTGCTGCGTAAAGATATGGCTGGCTACGAGAATGTGACAGCCGAACTCAAGGGTCTTTACCCTGACGCCATCATTAAAACCATCGATAAGGTCACGGAGGGGCAGGCCTGTACCGCATTAATTGGTTTGGACGCCCTACAAGAGCGAGGTCTGGAGGCCACTGGACCCGTCACTTTTGGCACCTGCGATCACGGTGCGCTGTATGATGCTACGGCCTTTGAGCAACTGGTCAGTAACCCATCGGTGGATGTTATCGTGTGGGGAATTCGCGGTTATCCTAATGCTGCACGACATCCGCAGATGTTTGGATGGATCGATGCTGAGGGCGGGATAATTCGCGGAATTTCGGTCAAAACGCCGCTTCAGGATCCCGACTCAGATCCTATTGTTTTGGGAACGTTTACCTTCAGGGATCCTGCCAATTTCCGTCGTGCCCTTGAGCGATTAATTGCCCGCGATGGGCGTATTAATGGTGAGTTTTATATTGACTCGCTTATTGATGATGCAATTGCGCTGGGTCTGCAGTGCCATCTTTTCGAAGTGGACAGCTATCTTTGTTGGGGCACGCCAAACGATTTGCGAACGTTTGAATACTGGCAGTCATGTTTCTCAAAATGGCACGGGCATCGCTATGAGTTGAGTTCAGATAAGCGCATTCCTGCTGATAAAGTTGCTGAATTAGAAGAAAAATACCGTAAATTGGTGCCAGCTTTGCCTGGGGCGTATCATCAATGATCCGCAAAGAGTTGGCTGTTTTCCTGGTTGTCGGCTGTCTGACTGTACTGATAGATTTTTGTTTCTATCGGATGTTGATTAGCTTCGGCTTAAATGTCGAAGCTGCAAAAGCGGCCGGGTTCCTGGCGGGAACTCTGTTCGCCTATTTTGCGAACCGTTTCTGGACCTTTGGACATAAATCTTCTGATGCAGGAAGCATATGGCGTTTCATCGTGCTTTACGTTGCCACCTTGATAACTAATGTGCTGGTCAACTCACTGGGGCTTAAAGTTTTTGCTGATACTGTTGCCCCGGTGCAACTGGCTTTCCTCATAGCAACGGGTTTAACTGCCTGCCTTAATTTTTTAGGCATGAAGTTTTTTGTATTCGGAAAGGGTACTTCGATGGAGACTAAATGAGATTCTCACTGATTATTCCGTGTTACAACGAAGCAGATAATCTGGCTCTCCTGCTCGAACGTTGTAAAAGCGTCACGCACACAGAAGGCGTGGAAGTGATTCTTGTTGATAATGGTTCGACGGACAGTACGCCTGAGGTTCTGCTAAAGCTGCTTCCTGACTATCCCGGATGCCGCAGCATTCGTGTAGAAAAAAACCAGGGTTATGGCTTTGGCATCGTATCGGGTCTTAAAGCAGCGAAAGGGCAAATACTGGGCTGGACTCATGCCGATCTGCAAACCGATCCCTGTGATGTCATTCGCGGGCTGGCGCTGTTTGAGCAACACGGTGAACAGATTTTTGTAAAAGGGCGGCGCTACGGTCGGCCCTTTATGGACGTTGTCTTTACTGTGGGTATGAGTTTATTTGAAACTCTGCTGCTTTCTAAACCCCTGTGGGATATCAATGCTCAGCCAACCATGTTTACGCGTCAATTCTTTGAAACCTGGTCCGACGCACCGGATGATTTTTCTCTCGACCTGTACGCTTATTATCAGGCGCAAATCCATGGGTTAAAAGTTCATCGTTTCGCCGTTAAATTCGGAGAGCGCGCACATGGGGTTTCACACTGGAACATCAATTGGGCCGCCAAGTGGAAATTTATACGCCGAACTGTCGATTTCAGCCTTCACTTAAAAAAGAATATCTCATGATGAATCTTATTGCACATCGTCGGAATACTGTTCAGGAATTGTCTGCGACCGATCATAAATACGGTATTGAAGTTGATATTCGCAGTTATGGTCAGAAGATGATCATTGGTCATGATCCCTTTGTTGAAGGGGCTTTCTTCGATGAGTGGCTTGATGCCTATCAGCACGGGACCCTCATTCTTAATGTCAAAGAGGAAGGACTGGAGTCAAGACTTATTGCCCTCATGGCTGCGAAAGGCATTGAAGATTACTTTTTTTTAGACCAGTCGTTTCCTTTCCTGGTAAAGTGGTCGAATCAGGGGGAACGTCGCTGTGCCGTTCGGGTGTCAGAGTATGAATCAGTGGATACTGCGCTGACACTTGCGGGTAAAATTGACTGGGTTTGGGTCGATTGCTTTACCCATTTTTCATTGAGTGAAGAGGATGCTCTGCGGCTAAAAAATGCAGGTTTTAAACTTTGCATTGTGTCACCTGAATTACAGGGCAGGGATGCTGAGGTCGAAATTCCATCAATGGCATCACTGATGAAAGATCGAAACATCCGACCTGCGGCTATTTGTACAAAACGGCCGGACCTTTGGGAAAAGATGGAACTTGTTGAATGAAAAAACTCTCTCTTCATCCTCTGTTTTTATTGGGGCTGGTTATCCGCCTGGCCCTTATCTGGTTTATTATTCCGATAGCGGTTACCCAATGGTTCGCGCCCTTTATCGGGAACAGCATTACCTCAATGACGCTGGACCCATGGTCAGCCTGGATCACTGCAGGAGGAGAGACCCTGGCCTTTCCTTATGGCTACGCGATGTGGCTGGCATTCTTACCCATTGCGTTGCTGGCAAAGCTTACCGCTATCCCGCTACACTATGGTTATGAGTTGACGTTATTGGTTGCTGATTTTTGCATGTTGATCACGCTCAACCATCTGCTACCTGGACGTAAGCGACTGCTGTTGGTCGTCTACTGGCTGTCTCCGCTGGTCATCCTGGCCAGTTATGCCCTGGGCCTGAATGACCTTATCCCTGCTTTGCTGTTGACCCTGTCAATATTATATATTCGCCGGGTCAAACTAAGATTTGCCGGGCTTTTGTGTGCTGCAGCCATTTCGGCCAAATTAAGTATGGTCGTAGCGGTTCCTTTTATCTTTATTTATTTATATAACAATAAATCGCTGCGGCAGCATATTTCTCAATTCTTCACTGGATTGGTGGTGTCTTCACTGATTCTCGGTTTACCGTTTGTCTTCTCTGCTGGCGGCATCCAGATGCTCTTCGGCAATCCGGAGATGGATAAGATTTATAATGTTGCAATGAATTTGGGGAATGGTTTCTCCATTTACATTGTGCCATTAATTTATTTTGTCTTGATGTATCTTGCCTGGCGAGTCAGGCGCTTAAATTTTGATCTCTTCCAAACCATTACCGGCATGGCATTTCTGTTAATTGTACTGATGACGCCAGCCTCGCCTGGGTGGTTTGTCTGGAGTATGCCGTTCCTGGTTTTGTATCAGGCCAGAAGTGGACGCCTTGCCAGTCTGTTCATCACCGCATTTACCGTCTTGTATGTAGTCAGTACCTTGCTGGTGACCACGATTCAGTTCAATGACGGACGTCTTTTAGAGTTTTCCCGATTGTTTAACGTCAGCGGAACGTTGGGTGATCACGCAGTCTCACTGATTCATACCGCCATGGTGGTTATCGGCGTTGTGCTGGCTATTCGGATATGGCGTGAAGAAGTCAGTCGTAATGACTTTTTCAGACTGAGCCGCAAACCCTTTGTTATTGGTATTGCCGGTGATTCAGGGGCAGGTAAAGATACCCTTGCCGATGCGATTGAGGGGTTGTTTGGTGATCATTCCGTGGTCAAGCTCTCCGGTGACGATTATCACCTTTGGGACCGACATAAGCCTATGTGGCAGGTTATGACCCACCTGAATCCGATGGCCAACGATTTGGAAGGTTTCTGTAACGATCTGATCTCTCTTACCGACGGAAAAAGCATCCACTCCAGGCATTATGACCATCAGACGGGTAAGATGAGCAGGCCCTTCCGTATCGCCAGTAATGATATTATCATTGCCAGTGGCTTACATGCGCTTTATCAGCCAATCCTGCGCGATTGTTATAATCTGAAAATCTATCTCGACATCGATGAAACATTACGGCGTCATCTTAAAATCAGACGAGATGTGCATGAGCGTGGACATACACTGGAGCGGGTGCTTTCGTCGTTTGATAAAAGAGAAGCTGATTCCGAACGTTTTATTCGGCCTCAGTTAACACATGCCGATCTGGCTCTCTCTCTACAGCCGATCCATCCCCGCTTACTTGAGAATTTCGATGACAAACAGCCGCTGCGTCTTAAGCTGGTGATCACCACACGTCATGGTTTTAATGAGCTTTCATTAAGCAGAGTGTTGGTCGGCGTATGTGGTCTGCACGTCGATATCGTGGTAAGTGACAATGGCGCTGAAATTCTTATCAGTATTGAGGGTGAAACGTCGGCGCAGGATATTGAGCTGGCAGCAAAGATTCTTTGCCCGAATGTACTCGAATTTTTGGATATTACCCCTGATTGGCAAGATGGCATGGTTGGATTAATGCAATTAATCACCATTACCCATATCAGCCAGGCGATGACGAAGCGATTTGTAAAATGAAAATAAATAATCCTGAGTGTTTTACCCGTTTGCCCGATGCCATTTTGTTCGATACTGATAACACGCTGTACCCCTATGACCCTGCGCATCTTGCCGCGCAATCCGCGGTGCGTGAAAAAGTGGTCAAAATGTTCTCTATCTCGCCGGAAGAATTCGATAAGGCTTTCAAGCAGGCCAGAGATCAGGTTAAAACGCGTTTGAAACATACGGCCTCTTCTCACAGCCGGTTACTCTACCTGCAGAGAATGCTTGAAATTATGGGGCTGGGCTCGCAGGTCCTGCTGGCGCTGGATTTTGAGCAAACCTATTGGCGCACATTTTTAAGCAATGCCATTTTGTTTGATGGGGTGAAAGATTTACTGGATGAACTGAGGTTGTTGGGTGTACCAACGGCGATTGTGACAGATTTAACTGCTCAAATTCAGTTCAGGAAAGTGGTTTACTTCGGTCTGGACCATTATTTTGACTTTATTGTCACCAGTGAAGAGGCGGGGTTTGACAAACCCCATGCTGCACCATTCCAGATTGCTCTTGAGAAAATGCGTCCTAAAGGTGACTGCATCTGGATGATTGGTGATAATCCCGTTAATGATATCCAGGGTGGCCGGGAAAAGATTAACGCCATCACGCTGCAAAAAGTGCACTCGGGTGTTGAGACAGGTACCGGCCCGAATACCCCTGATTTGACTTTCAATGAGTTTGGCGAATTACAAACGCTGATTGCTAAAATTGGAGCCAGACAATGATTAAGCCTTCTCACATTACGCAAAATCTGGTTAATTCCTTTTGTGCTGACAGAGGGAAAGATCCTTTGTTCGTTCAGGGGGCAGGCGGCAACGTTTCATGGAAAGAAGATGATGTCCTGTGGATCAAAGCCTCCGGAACATGGCTGGCGCGGGCGGAACATGAAGAGATCTTCATTCCGGTTGATCTTGCGCATGTCCGCACTGAGATGGCAAAAGGGAATTTCGCTGTCTCTCCCCGGGTTATTGGCGATTCAATTTTAAGGCCCTCGATTGAGACGCTTATGCATGCTCTGATGCCACAGACCTATGTCGTGCATCTGCATGCTGTTGAAATATTGTCTCATCTGGTACAGGAAGAGGGCGTTGCTGCGATAAATGCTCTGCCAGAGCAAACAGGTCCATGGTGTGTTATTGATTATTTCAAACCGGGGGCAGAACTGGCTGAAGCGATCCATGCAGAATTAAAGGCGTTACCGTCGACTAAAGTGCTCTATCTGAAAAATCACGGCGTTGTCATTGGTGGCGATAATCTTGAAGAGATAAATAATGTCCTGGATACCGTAACTCGTGCTCTGGCTATCATTCCAGCGGCAAAAGGTGAGGTTATGGACCCGCTATCTTTATCTTCAGCCGGGGAACGCGGAGCTTATGTGCCGTTGGATGACAACGAAATTCACCAACTGGCTTCTGACCCTGATTACTGCCGCTGGCTGAGTTCTGCATGGGCGCTTTATCCTGACCATGTGGTTTTTTTAGGGCCGAAAGCCCCATTTTTTTCATCCTGGAACAGTTTGCATGCGCATTTAGCCTGCAACGAAACACCTCCGGAACTGGTTTTCATCGCCGGACAAGGTGCCTTTGTTCTTCCCTCGTTCAGTGAGGCTAAACGACTTCAGCTTCGCTGTTATTACGATGTCATCGTCAGGCAGACACCGACTACGCGACTGGCAACGTTAAATGATGCGCAGATCGGTGAATTGCTAAACTGGGACGCTGAACAATACCGAATGAATATTTCGGTGACCCCCCTGGCCACAAAATAAAGACTATTCAGTTATGAACATACTCAATTTTCTGGAAAACCAGCGTAACAAATTGTTTGATTCACAGCAGACGGATTCGGCCTGTGCGCGCCATTCTGATGCCAGCGCAGTGTCGCTTTTTTGGTTTTCTGTATTGTTGTATTTTATTTATCAAGTTGTTATGCAACCGAATTTCGTGTTGGGAGGGGAGATGTGGGCAGAAATGGCCACGAATTATTATCCCAATGCGAATGGTTCACTGATGCAAAAGTTATTTTCCACTGATGCCGGCTACATCCCTGTTCCCCAAAGGATCATCGGGCTGGTGGGAAATCAACTCAATTTACCTGCAGCTTCCATACCTTACTTCTATACCTGGTCAGCAATTATTTTGACCGGTATGATGGTTTCATCTTTCTGTCTCAGGCCATTCAGGAAACTCATCAATAGCGACGTTTTACGTTTTATGGTCGTATTATCAGTTTTAATGGTCGCTGACTTCGAATCCAGAACGTATATAAACTTTACTTATTTCTCTGCCTTTTTTATCGCTATTATCATTGCGCTTGCGCTGGTCGATCATGTTGATGAAGTGCCATGGTGGGCCTGGTTCGTTCCGGTACTGACTATCTCAAAGCCGGCGGTGCTGGCAACCTTACCGGCAATGATCGTGGTTGCGACCGTGAGCAAAAAACGATTTCGCTGGATAGCCTTTGCGGTGATCGCCCTGTGCGTCGTGCAGGTTATACAGATGTCGATCAGCGCGACGGCAGGTACAATGCCTTTCCGCAGTAATCACATTACGCTTCTGGCCAAACTTATCGCGGCGGTGAAGTACTTTTTTGGGTTCCTGGGAGGCTACACGTTTGGACACTCACTGGATCTCAGTAAACATCTGATGATGCTTGCGGGGGTGGGGCTGTTCATATTGAGTGCGTGGGTCATCATACGGCGAAAAGGCAATGAAAGAGCTCTGATTCTTGTGGGGCTGTCGTTGTTATTTTTCAATGTGTTGCTGAACACTTTTGCTTTGAGTGATATGTGGAACACTGATATGTCAGTTCTGGGTGGTATCCCGGTTTACAGACATATCATCGTGGGTTTTTTCGGCTCTGTTCTTGTTGTGGCTGGCCTCTTTACTCACTTCGCTGGTGTTTTTAATTCCGAAAAATATCCGTCTTTTACAAGAATATTTGCAGCCGTTCTGTTTTTGATTTGGTTTATTGCGTCGGGATGGCTTACTGTGGCAGGGATGATCAGCAGACAGCCTGGCGCTTCTGTGATCAATAATTCTCAATGGCAAAATATCGCCTCCTCCATTGATTCGGGGGCTTCACCTCTCTGTGTACCCGTCGATCCCATTGGCTGGATGTACCAACGGAACTGCAGCTTCCTCACGGAAATGCCGGTCTGGACAGACGGTCAAACCAGGACTTATGACACTGGCTATCTGGAGACAGCGGTCCCTGCTAAGCTTGCGGGTAAAAATATTTTTTCGGCAGCCGTGTTAATTAAGCCGCATGCACTGCAAATGACGCAGGTTGAGTTGCGACTGGAATTTACCCTTCAGGATGGCAGCAAAAAATACTACGTCGGTTCCAAAAAACTGGATGATGCCGGTGGTTTAATTATGATGACAGGGAAAGAGATTATTCCGGTGAACAGCATCTCTTCCGTCAGGCTCTCATTTAATGTCCCCGTTGAAATTGCTTCAGCAAAAAAACCGGGGGAGGGACTGGTCTGGATGGGATTTTAAATAATTTTATCTGAGAAGGACGGGTCAGATAACCTGCCGGGACAGCAATGTTATCTGATCCTCTCCTTAACCGCATTTTTCCTGTCCCTGACATTATGATTCATCTGTTTATCGATCTGGCCTGTCAGGTACACATTGATAGTAGCCCCCTCAGGGAACCAGCAAATTCCCTTCCCGAACCGCATCAGTCCCGGCCAGCCGGGTGACAAGCATTCCGGCTGTGGCAAAGCGAACCCAATGGCGGGCATAAAGGAATCCGCCATAGACTGCCACCAGCGGTGTCAGCTTGTCGGTCAGCGGATCAAGAATGTCGGCCACCACTTCACCGGGTTTAATCCACTCACCAATGTCACGGCGATGCAGAATGACGCCAGAGTGAGGCGTTGAGATGTATTCGCAGGCGGCCAGGGGGACTGCCGGATTAACCAGCGGCGGCAATTCGGCGGCGGTTCCGGCAATGTCCCCACTCTTGATCAGTGCATTGACGATCGCATCAGCATCTTTCTCTGCCTGACCATGGCTGACATCCATCACGCCGCGCAGCTCCAGCGTGACCGGTTTCAACCCTGATGGTAGCGGGAAGCGATCGCCCAGAGTACGCTGAAGATACTGCCACGGCGCGCAGCAGGCTTCGTCAAAAGGTTCCCCGCCGGAAATTTCCGCCACCAGCTGCACTTCACTGCCCAGGTAGCGGGCCAGCGGCTCAATCTCTGGCCAGGCCTGTGGCGTGGTGTAGAGATGCGTGGTTGCTTCCCAGTCGCAGTGCATATCAATCATCAAATCGGCCTGACAGGCCATGCGCATCAGGGTATGACGCTGTGACTCCAGTTCGGTAGCCGGCTGATGAGTCTCAAAATAGTAATTAATCGCCTCGCGGATAAGCCTGCGGTTTTGCTCCGCATCCTGCGTAAATACTTTTTCCAGCGTTTGCGCCAGAGCCGGGCCAAGGGACGGAAACTGTCGGTTAAAATCCTGCCCTGAGTGGCTATCAAAGCGGCCAAGGTGGGTACCGTGCCAGTGTTGTCCCAGTGCCAGCGGGTTCGCCACCGGCACCAGTGTAATCTGAGCATTCAGCTGGCCAGCCGCTTCCAGTTCCGCGAATTTTTTTTTCAGATACCAGGCAACGGCCACACCGGGCAACTCATCCCCGTGCAGCGCGGCCTGGATGTAAACCTGGCGCGGCGCGTTTTCACCGAAGTGATAGCTGATGATCTCACGTTGTGTGCCCAGCGAGGCACTGAGCAGGGGATGTCGGCGTTGATGCATAGTGGGGTCACTTTACTTGCGGCGTTAAAAAGCCGTACCCGCAGGTACGGCTCCGGCATTACTGCTTGATAGAGATATCCGTGGCAAAATATTGCTTCTGGATCTTGTCAAACGTGCCGTTCTTTTTGATCTCCGCGAAGGCATTATCCAGTGCGGTTTTCAGCTCGGCATCCCCTTTACGCAGGCCAATCGCCGTGCCCGGGCCGATAATGGGATCCTGGATAATCGGACCCGCCAGCTCAAAGTTTTTGCCCTGTGGGTGCTTCAGGAAGCCAATTGCAGCCTGCGCTGCGTCGGTGAACGCCGCATCCAGACGACCGGAAACCAGGTCGCTTTCAACCTGTGCCTGATCGCCGTAAGGCACGACGTTTACGCCATGTGGCTGCCATTTAGCCCGCGCATAACGCTCCTGAACCGTACCTTGTTCCACCCCCACCGTTTTCCCTTTCAGGGATTCCGGGGTCGGCAGCAGACCCGATCCTTTACGGGCGATCAGCTGGGTATGGGTATCGTAAAGCGGCACGGTAAAGTCGATCTGCTTCAGCCGCTCTTCGGTGATGCCCATATCTGAGAGGATCGCGTCAAATTTACGGGCCTTCAGCGCCGGGATCATCCCGTCAAACTGGCTTTCAACCCAGACGCATTTTGCCTGCATTTGTGTGCACAGCGCATTGCCCAGATCGATGTCAAAACCGACCAGCTTGCCCTGCGGCGTTTTTGATTCAAAAGGGGGATAGGTCGGGTCAACAGCGAATCGAACCTGGTCAATCTTCGCCTGAGCACCGAAGGCACAGCCCGCCAGCAGCGCGAGAGTGGCGGCCTGACGCAAGCGGGTAGAAAAAGTTATTTTAGCCATCATTCCTTTCATCTCAATAGCTTTACACAAGATGACAGAGTACCTTCTCGCCTAATCCCTGTGAATCACTATTTAAGGATATTCGCTGCTTTGAAGGGGCTGATCCGCTGGTAGTCCTGGGCATCAAGCACCATCGACTTTTCCAGCAGTCCGGCATTGAAGGCGATTTCACTGTTGCGCTCGCACAGCGTGGGGTCAACCACCAGTTTCAGCTCTTCATGGAAGCTGAACGGCGGAATGGCCCCGAACACGCAGCCTGTCAGACGGTCCACTTCTGCCGGGCTGGCGAGTGAGGCTCTTAACCCGCCGACTGCCTGAGCCACTTTACTTAAATCAGCTTGCTGATCCGCAGGGAGCACCGCCAGCACGTACTGCTTTAATCCGTTGCCCTTCACATGGCAAACCAGCGCTTTGGCTCCCTGGCCGACTGCCGTGCCGCGAATCGCCGCCACCTCTTCACATTTACCCGTCGGTTCATGTTCCATCAGGCTGTAACGTGCCTGCTGGCTGTCCAGCAGGGCGGTCAGTTTTTCGAATGTGGTCATGGTTTCTCCTGAATGCAACAGGCCGGATTAACCGGCCCGTTATGTTAGCGCAGCTGCGGGAGTGCTCTTCCCGGCCTGTAAGGCAATTTACTTGTGACGCTGACGCAGATTATTGATCACCGCGCTGAGATCTAACTGCTGGTCCTGCAGCAGAACCAGCAGGTGATAGATCAGATCCGATGCTTCATTAGTCAGCTCAAACCGATCGTTGACGGTGGCGGCCAGCGCAGTTTCGACGCCTTCTTCTCCTACTTTCTGCGCGATACGCTTGGTGCCGCTGGCATACAGGCTGGCAGTGTAAGAACTTTTCGGATCGGCATGCTTACGCTCTGCCAGCAGTTGCTCGAGCTGCCAGAGGAACGTCCAGTCCGGCGCCGCTGGCGAGAAGCAGCTTGAAGTGCCCAGATGGCAGGTTGGGCCAACAGGATTGACCAGCACCAGCAGCGTGTCGTTGTCGCAATCCGGCGTGATGCTGACCACGTTGAGAAAGTGCTCAGACGTTTCGCCTTTGGTCCACAGGCGCTGTTTGGTGCGTGACCAGAAGGTCACCTTACCGCTTTCCAGCGTCTTCTGCAGCGCTTCCTGATTCATATAGCCGTGCATCAGCACTTCGCCAGACACGGCATGCTGTACGATAGCCGGCATCATGCCGTCGGTTTTCACCCAGTCCAGTTGGGCTAACTGTTGTTCTGTTAACACACGCGAATCTCCACACCTTTTTCGATCAGGAACGTTTTCAGCTCACCGATATTGATAATCTGCTTATGGAAGACGGAAGCAGCCAGCGCACCATCCACATCCGCATCGCGAAACGCTTCATGGAAGTGGTCCATCGTGCCAGCACCGCCGGAAGCGATCAGCGGCACTTTGCACACTTCACGTACCTTTTGCAGCTGGATCAGGTCGTAGCCATTGCGAACGCCATCCTGATTCATCATGTTAAGAACGATTTCGCCCGCACCGCGTTTTTGCACTTCCTGTACCCAGTCCAGCGTTTCCCAGCCAGTCACTTTAGTACGGCTCTCATCCCCCGTGTACTGGTTGACGTGATATTTGCCGGTTTTGCTGTCATACCAGGTATCAATTCCCACCACGATGCACTGCACGCCAAAGCGATCGGCCAGGCGGGTGATCAGCTCCGGATCGGCCAGCGCCGGGGAGTTGATGGAAATTTTATCTGCGCCGAAGGAGAGAATGTGCGCCGCGTCTTCCGCCGTTTTGATCCCGCCAGCCACACAGAACGGAATATCAATCACTTCCGCCACACGTGACACCCAGCTCTTATCCACCACGCGCCCGTCAGAAGAAGCGGTGATGTCATAGAAGACCAGTTCATCAGCGCCTTCCTGGGCATAACGTTGCGCCAGCGGCACGATATCACCGATGATCTCGTGATTACGGAACTGAACGCCTTTAACCACCTGGCCGTCACGGACGTCCAGGCAGGGAATTATCCGTTTTGCCAGCATGAGATAGCCTCCGACACGGTGAATTTTCCTTCCAGCAAGGCGCGGCCAACGATAACGCCTTTTGCGCCTGAGCCGCGAAGGGCGTTGATATCGGCCAGTGAGCCGATGCCACCGGAGGACTGAAAAGCGATCTCCGGATAACGGGCAGAAACTTCACGATACAGCTCAACATTGGAGCCGCTCAACGTGCCATCGCGGGAGATATCCGTGCAAAGCACGTGCTTCAGGCCAAACGGCTTGAACTGCTCAATCACTTCTTCCAGCGTGACGCCAGCCGCTTCCTGCCAGCCACTGATCGCCACTTCCTTGCGGTGACTGGCATCGATTCTGACATCCAGCGCCAGCACAATCGCCTCCGCGCCATACTGTCTGAACCAGTTCTGCACTTCCTCAGGTTGTTTCACTGCCGTGGATCCAACCACCACTCGTGTTGCACCAGCTGCCAGCAGGGCTTCGACATCTTCTTTGGTACGGATACCGCCGCCAACCTGCACCGGCACGCTGACGCCTGCTAACAGCTTTTTCAGCAGCGGGATCTGACGCGCCGCCGGATCTTTTGCGCCGGTCAGATCAACCAGATGCAGGACTTCTGCGCCCTGAGCCTGATAATCCTGCAGGCGGGGCAGAGGATCGCTGCCGTAGTCACGTTGCTGGCCGTAATCGCCCTGATGCAGACGCACGACTTTACCTTCAATCAAATCTAATGCGGGAATAATCATGCCCGTTACATCTCCAGGAAGTTTTTCAGCAGCTGTGCACCCGCAGCACCGGAACGCTCCGGGTGGAACTGCACGCCGAAGAAATTGTCTTTCTGCACCGCAGCGGTAAATGGTTCACCATAGCTGCATTGCGCGATGGTGTTCTCATTCACCGGCATCGCGTAGCTGTGGACGAAGTAGAAATAAGATCCGTCCGGGATACCGCGAAACAGGTGGTTGCCGGCTTGCGAGGTGATCTGGTTCCAGCCCATGTGCGGCAAAGGCAGCCCGTGGTCGTGCATGCGCAGCACCGGCTTATCAACAAGACCCAGCGTCTTCACGCCGCCACTTTCATCACTCTCCGAGCCCAGCAGCTGCATGCCAAGGCAGATACCCAGCACCGGCTGGGTGCACGCTTTGATCAGATCGACCAGATCGCGTTCCTGTAGCTGCGCCATTGCGGCCTGAGCCGTGCCCACGCCAGGCAGAAAGAGTTTATCTGCCTGCAGCACAATATCAGACTCGCGGCTGACCACCGGGTCATAGCCCAGACGCTGTATTGCCCACTTCACTGAGGAGAGGTTGGCGCAGCCGGTATCCAGGATCACCACATTCATTTACAGCACTCCTTTCGAGCTGGGCAGCGTGTTGCCCTCAACGCGAATCGCCTGGCGCAGGGTGCGGCCAAAGGCTTTAAACAGGCTCTCCACGCGATGATGGTCGTTCTTGCCTTTGGTTTTCAGGTGCAGGGTGCTGGCCATGGTGTAGGAGAGCGAACGGAAGAAGTGCTCTACCATTTCCGTGCTGAGATCGCCCACGCGCTGATAGTTGAATTCAGCTTTGTATTCCAGGTGCGGACGGCCGGAAATATCCAGTGCACACCGGGCCAGGCACTCATCCATCGGCAGCACGAAGCCAAAGCGGCCAATGCCGCGTTTGTCGCCGAGCGCTTTCAGCAACGCTTCGCCCAGCGCCAGGCCGGTATCTTCAACCGTGTGGTGGTCGTCAATGTAAAGGTCACCCTTCACCTCAATGTTCATGCGGAAGCCGCCGTGGGTGGCAATCTGATCCAGCATATGGTCGAAAAAGCCGACGCCGGTGTTGAACTGGCTGTCGCCTTCGCGATCCAGCCAGACTTCCACATGAATCTGGGTTTCTTTGGTGATACGGTTTACCACTGCGTGGCGGTCACGTTTAGTCAGCTGCTGCCCAATTGCCTGCCAGTTGAGGCCTGACTGAGAATAGTGCAGCCCCTGAATGCCCATATTGCTGGCCAACTGCAGATCGGTGGTGCGGTCGCCAATCACGTAGCTGTTGGCTGTATCCAGCAGCCCGTCAGCCAGCCACGCCATAACCATTTGGGTTTTTGGCTTGCGGCAGTCGCAGTTGTCTTCCGGCTTGTGCGGGCAAATCAGCACTTCGTCAAACTGAATGCCCTGCGAGGTCAGTATCTGCATCATCAGGTCGTGCGGGCCATCAAAATCCGCCTGCGGGAAGCTGTCGGTACCCAGTCCATCCTGGTTGGTGATCATCACCAGCTTGTAGCCTGCTTTCTGCAACGCTAACAGCGTGGGGATGACGTCTGGCTCAAAAGCCAGTTTGTCCATGCGATCCACCTGGAAATCTTGCGGTGGCTCAGAGATGATCGTACCGTCACGATCGATAAAAAGAACTTTCTGGTTCATGCTTGCTCCCTGGAAGCGGACGCGCCGGATAAGGACTGCAGTGCGGAAATCACGCGGTCACACTCTTCAGCGGTACCTACAGTGATGCGCAGGCACCCTGAAAGTCCCGGCTGTTTATTCTGGTCACGCAGAATAATGCCCAGATCCCACAGCGTTTTAAAGACCTGACTGGAGGCGGTAAAACGCGCAAGGACGTAGTTGGACTCGCTGTTATAAACTTCTTCAACGCAATCGCACTCGCGCAGATCTGCGATCAGCTTCTCACGGTTGGCGATAAGTGTCGCGACATGCTGCTTCATTAGCGCCAGGCCCTGCTCACTCAGCGCCTGCCCGGCGATATCGGCCACCGGTGTGGAGAGTGGATACGGCGCAATCACCTTCATCAGCAGGGCAATCACTTCGGCGTTAGCCAGCGTAAAGCCACAGCGTAATCCGGCCAGCGCAAAGGCCTTGGAGAGCGTGCGCAGGATCACCAGATGCGGATAATCTTTCAGCCAGCTGCTCAGGGAAGCCTGCGGGCAGAACTCAATATAGGCCTCATCGGCCACCACCAGCGCTTTGTCGCGGGTCATTTCCAGCAACTGACGGATATCATCCGGATTGATCACGTTGCCGGTCGGGTTATTTGGGCTACAGACATACACCACTTTCACGCCGTCCAGTTTTCCGGCGATCTCAGACAGATTCAGCTGCCAGTCCTCGCGGGCTTTCACCGTGCGGTATTCAACGCCGATGGTTTCAGCACTCACGCTATACATACCGTAGGTTGGCGGGCAGAACAACACGGCATCTTTGCCCGGTTCGCAGAAGGCGCGGATCAGCAGTTCAATCCCTTCATCGGCGCCACGGCAGACCAAAACCTGATCGGCAGTCAGACGCGCGTAAGCGGCATAGCGTTCGATGACTCGCTTCGGCTGGCATTCCGGATAGCGGTTCAGCGTTTGCTGGCTCAGCTCAAACGGCACGGCCAGTGGGTATTCATTCGCATTCAGCCACACATTACCGTTACCGCCCAGGCGACGGGCAGACAGATAAGGGGTCAGCGCACGGACGTTATCCCGGGCCAGCTCTTCAATCTTGCGACTCATGACTTCTCCTTAAGCGCGGTAACGCGCAGGGTAACGGCATTTTTGTGGGCGGTCAGCTGTTCCGCTGCGGCCAGAATTTCTATGGTTGGCGCCAGATTCATAAAGCCCTGTGGAGTCAGCTCCTGCACCGTCATGCGCTTCTGAAAATCGGCGAGGCCCAGGCTGGAACAGGTCGCCGTGTAGCCATAAGTCGGCAGTACGTGATTGGTGCCGGAGGCATAGTCGCCCGCAGACTCCGGTGACCAGTCGCCGAGAAATACTGAACCGGCACTGGTGATACTGTCGACCAGATCGCGGGGCTGTCGGGTCTGAATAATCAGGTGCTCAGGGCCATAACGGTTGCTGATTTCCACACACTGTTGCAAATCTTTCGCCACGATCAGGCGGCTGCTTTCCAGTGCTTTGCGTGCGGTTTCTGCACGAGGCAGGGCAGCCAGCTGATTTTCAACCGCTACGGCGACCGCGGCCGCCATCCTTTGCGAAGGCGTCAGCAGGATCACCTGTGAATCCGGACCGTGTTCGGCCTGTGACAGCAGATCGGAGGCGACGAAATCTGGAGTCGCGCCTTCATCGGCAATCACCAGCACTTCCGACGGCCCGGCGGGCATATCAATCGCGGCCCCATCAAGTCGCTGGCTGACCTGGCGTTTGGCTTCGGTGACCCAGGCATTACCCGGTCCGAAAATCTTGTCGACTTTCGGCACCGATTCGGTGCCCAGCGCCAGCGCAGCAATCGCCTGTGCGCCCCCAACCTGAAAGACTTCCTGCACACCGCACAGTCTGGCTGCATACAGAATCTCATCGGCAATCGGCGGTGGCGAACACAGCACCACGCGGTTGCAGCCAGCGATGCGGGCTGGGGTGGCCAGCATCAGCACGGTGGAAAATAGCGGTGCAGACCCTCCCGGGATATACAACCCTACAGAAGCCACCGCACGAGTGATCTGCTGGCAGCGCACGCCTGGCTGAGTTTCGATATCGACCGCTGCCAGCTTCTGTGCAACGTGAAAGGTTTCGATATTACTGACGGCAACGGCCATCGCCTGCTTAATTTCATCACCAAGGCGCGCGGAGGCAGCACTGATCTGCTCTTCCGTCACGCGCAGGGCATCAACCTGCGTTTTATCAAAGGTGGCACTGTAATAACGCAGCGCCGCGTCACCTTCCGCTTTCACCTTATCCAGGATGCCGCGCACGGTGGTGGTGATATTTTCTGACGCAGAAATTGCCGGACGGGTCAGCAGTGTTTCCTGCTGTTCCGCACTGCATGCCTGCCAGTCGATGGGGGTCGCGAAATTGGCCATCTGTTACTCCATCATCTTCTCAATTGGCAGCACCAGAATGGAGCTGGCACCCAGCGCCTTCAGTTTTTCCATCGTTTCCCAGAACAGTGTTTCGCTGCTGACCATGTGCATGGCGACGCGGCTCTTGTCGCCAGCCAGCGGCAGCACGGTAGGGCGCTCGGCACCCGGCAGCAGGGAGATGATATCTTCCAGTCGCTCGCTGGGTGCATGTAGCATGATGTATTTAGATTCGCGGGCCTGAATAACTCCCTGAATACGGGTCATCAGTTTGTCGATCAGTTCCTGCTTCGCACCTGGCATCTCGCCATCGCGCTGGATCAGGCAGGCTTTAGAACGGTAGATCACTTCCACCTCACGCAGGCCGTTAGCCTCCAGCGTGGCACCGGTTGAAACCAGGTCACAGATGGCATCGGCCAGACCAGCACGGGGAGCGACTTCAACAGAACCGTTCAGCAGGCAGGATTTAAAAGCCACGCCCTGCCTGTCGAGATATTTCTTCAGCAGGTGAGGATAAGAGGTGGCGATACGGGAGTTTTGTAAACATTGTGGCCCGGTATACTCATCATCAACCGGCATAGCCAGCGACAAGCGGCAGCCGCCAAAATCCAGGCGGCGCAGGGTCTGGTAACGGGGATCTTCGCCCTGAGCGCGGCGGGTCAACAGCTCTTCTTCCAGCACGTTTTCACCGATAATGCCCAGGTCCACTACGCCATCCATCACCAGGCCCGGGATATCGTCATCGCGCACCCGCAGAATATCAATCGGCATGTTCTCAGCGAAGGCAATCAGGCGCTGCTGCTGCAGGTTGATTTTGATCCCGCAGCGGGCCAGTAATTCGCGTGAATCATCGCTTAAACGGCCAGATTTCTGCATAGCTATGCGTAAACGAGTGTTATCTAACATCGGTACTTATCCTCTTTTCCTGTGACCTGATGGGCTCAGCAATTCATCCATTACGGGCCGGACAACAGTCCAAAAAAAAGCCCCCGGAAGATGATCTTCCGGGGGCTTCTCTTGCGTTCTGCACCACTGGAAGATCCTAAACGTCTTCCAGCACACATCGCCTGAAAGACTAGTCAGGATGATGGTGATGATGGTGGTTAAATTGAACGCGAGTCATAAAATTCTCTTGGATGAATGTCTATTCATATCGTGAGGAATAACCTAACCAGAATGAGCGCAGCGCGCAACCCTTTTTTGTCAATGATGTAAGATTCTCTCATCATCAGCCAGTTGTTACTGACAAAAGGCTGGCGTAGTTTTAAAGGTCAAGATACGGAACGTAACGGGAGTCACGGGATGAAAAGAGTTGCGATAGTCGGTTTAGGCTGGTTGGGCATGCCACTGGGATTATCACTGACCGCGCGAGGCTGGCAGGTGACCGGCAGCAAAACCACCGCGGATGGCGTGGAAGCAGCGAGAATGTGCGGTATCGAAAGCTACTGCCTGACGCTGACGCCTGAGTTAATCTGTGAACCTGACGATCTCAGTGCATTGTTGAACGTGGATGCGCTGGTGATCACTCTGCCTGCCAGCCGTACAGCGGCAGGGGGCGAGAATTATCTGCTGGCAGTGCAACAAATAGTCGACAGCGCGCTGGCTTTCGCTATCCCACGGATTATCTTCACCAGCTCAACCTCAATCTACGGTAGCGGAGCGGGGGTGATGAATGAAAACAGTCCGCTTAAGCCTGTCACCGAAGCGGGTAAGACGCTGAAGGCGCTGGAAGACTGGCTGCATCATTTGCCGGGGACATCAGTGGATATTCTGCGTCTGTCAGGGCTGGTGGGGCCATCTCGCCATCCGGGGCGCTTCCTGGCGGGCAAAACCGATGTTACTGACGGTAGCCATGGTGTCAACCTGGTGCATCTGGAAGATGTGATAGAAGCCATCACCCTCCTGTTGCAGGCTCCCCAAGGTGGCCATATCTATAACCTCAGTGCACCTGAACATCCAGCCCGGCAGGATTTTTACCCAGAAGTCGCTCGCCAGTTAGGATTGCAGGCGCCCACTTTCCTTCTGGAAGAGCAGGGCTCGCAAGGGAAGATCATTGATGGCAGTAAGATTTGCAGCGAGCTGGCGTTCGTTTATCAGTACCCTGATCCGACGAAAATGCCGTTGAAGTAGGCCCGACTGGCAACGACCAGTCAGGATCCTGCAGATTCGCAGATCTAAAGACAGAAAATTAGGATGATTTTCAAACCCCTAACCGGTCCCTGAGCGAATACCAAGCTGCGCCGATAGCCGTCAGCGGTACGCGGAAGCGGCGGCCACCGGGAAAGGGCAGGTGAGGAAGTTTAGCGAAGGCGTCAAAGCGCTGTGGGTTGCCTTTCAGCGCTTCTGATACCAGTTTCCCGGCCAGATGCGTCAATGTCACCCCGTGCCCGCTGTCGCCCTGAATGTAGAACACGCCATTTTCCAGTCGGCCAATCTGCGGCATCCTGGAGAGAGTCAGCAAAAAGTTACCGCTCCATGCATAATCGAATTTGATCCCTGCCAGCTGTGGAAACGTCTTCAGCAGCTTTGGCCGAATCAACCGATCGATATCTTCCGGCTCTTGTGCGCCATAGATCACTCCACCCCCGTACAGCAGCCGGATATCTGCTGTGAGACGGAAATAGTCAAGCAGGTAGTTACAGTCTTCCACGCAGCGATTGTTGGGTAAAAGAGACAGCGCTGTATCCGCAGACAGCGGCTCACTGGTGACAATCTGTGAGCCACAAGGAAGATTCATACGCGTCAGTCTGGGTTCAAGATGCGGTGCAAGATAGGCGTTTCCGGCGAAAATAACGAATTTTGCCGCCACATTACCTTTTGCTGTGCCTACCTGATGCGGATGGCCGTAGGTTACTGAGGTCACTTCTGATTGCTCGTAAATCCGCCCGCCGTGACGTCTGACAGCTTCAGCTTCACCCAGCGCAAGATTCAGCGGATGGAGATGCCCGCCACTGTGGTCCATCAGGCCGCCGACGTAGCGATCGCTGGCAATTTCTCTTTTGATTCCGGCCTGGTCGAGGATCTCCAGCTCATTATTACCATACTGTTGCCAGCGCTTACGCTGATCTTTCAGATGCTGCAGCTGGCGGTTATTCAGGGCGGCAAAAATTCCTCCGGGGCGGTAATCACAGTCGATAGCATATCGTTTGATCCGATCGCGAATAACCGCCGCGCCCTCAAACATCATGCTGCCTAAAATGCTGGCACTCTCTTTGCCGTATCGCTGCTCAATAACATCCACATCCCGGCTGTAGGAGTTGACCACCTGACCGCCATTCCTTCCACTGGCACCGAAACCCACTTTAGCCGCCTCAAGCACCACCACGTCGAAACCCGCTTCAGTCAGATACAGCGCCGATGACAGGCCGGTGAAGCCGCCGCCAATAATGCAAACATCGCACTGAATGCTGTCATTCAGCTGCGGCCAGGGAGCGTGAGGATTAACTGTTGCGGCGTAGTAGCTCTTCACATGTTCCATAACTCCCTCCATGTAATTAACTCCGGCTCAGAAGGTAGCCGGAGTATGCGCACTGACAATCCGGCACAGCTGTGCCGAAGAATTGGTAAAGCTGTGGGGATGACCGGTATTAATGACGTAACTTTGCCCGGCCGTCAGATGGTAGCTCTGCCCGCAGATGGTCAGCGTGATTTGCCCTTCCAGCAGCGTGCCCGTCTCTTCGCCCTGATGACGAATTTTTTCGCCGGTTGTGGCCCCCGGTTCATAAGTTTCCAGCATCATCGCCAGCGTTCGCTCAGGATTGCCGTTATGTATCAACCGTAGCGATACGCCCTGACTGCCTATATCAATCAGTTCGTGCTCGTCAATCACCACTTTTGGCGTTGTCACCTTTACCGGTTCGGAGAAAAATTCGGAAAGGGAAAGACCATAAACCTTGAGTAACTTCTGTAACGTGCTGACCGCAGGACTGACTTTGTCCTGTTCGATGGTGCTGATAGCACTGTGCGTCAGACCGGAGAGCTCCGCGACGCGCCGCTGTGACAATCCCATCTGTTGCCGGATTTCCGATAAGCGTCGTCCGGGAGCCAGAGTGGCTTCGCTCATAGCCGTATTTCCTTCTGATACCGATAACAGGCGTGGATAAAGCCATCGAACAGCAGGCGGGACAGGGCAGATGTGTCACTCTGCCACTCAGGGTGCCACTGCACCGCAAGGGCAAAAGGAGAGTGCCGCAGGCTGACGGCTTCAATCAGACCATCGGCGGCGCGCGCCTCGATGCGTAGTGGGGAGCCCAGCGAACGGACCCCCTGTTGGTGAAGCGAGTTCACCCAGAACTTTTCACAGCCTTCGACCAGCTCTGACAGCAGGCCGCCAGGCTCAACATAGACCTCATGGGAAGGAGCGTACTGCTGGTCAAGAGGGAGTTCTTCATCTTCTCTGTGCTCCTGAAAACCGGGCACGGTATGTAACTGGCGGTGAAGGGCACCACCTGTGGCAACCACGAGCTCCTGTAGACCCCGACAAATTGCCAGAATCGGCATGCGCTTATCCGTGGCTGCTTTTATCAGGGCGAAAGCCAGAGTGTCTCGACCAGGATCGGCATACTCTTCCATGCCTTCTTCGCCATAATGGTGTGGTTCGATATTACTCGGACTGCCGGTCAGCAGAATGCCGTCCAGCGGGGTCATAGCAATTTCCAATAGGTCGGGCGAGGACATCAGACCCTGAGGTAAAGCGAGAGGTACGCCTCCTGCCAGCAGAATGGCTTCAAGATACTTGTTATGCACCACCTGTGTGGGATGACCCCCTTGATCAATCTGGCACATTACTACGCCAATCAAGGGCTTGTTAAAAATATTGCCCATTCCGTTACTCCCCGCGTTGTTCAATATATCAACCAGAAAAGGTGCCAGCGACGCAATTTTGTGCAATTTATTTTCAATCTAGCAACGCCCCGGTTAATATTCAAACGGATTTGAACGCAAAATAAACTCTAATGTAACAATTGATCCCTTTTTGTGTTGGCGCTATGTTAGAAACGTGGCTGTTATTTTGAGCAACGCTCAACGACTAACGAAGCGGGTGAAATCATGACCAATCTTGTGGAAGTAGAAGACTTCACGAGGCACAGTGAAGAGAAACGAACCAGCGCGTTCCAGCATGAAGTTCACGCTTATCTGGAACGCCATCCTGAAACGCAGTATGTCGATATCCTTCTTAACGATTTAAATGGGGTCTTTCGCGGTAAGCGCATCCCTGTCGCTAACCTTCTCAAGCTGGAAAAAGGCTGCTATTTCCCCGCCTCCGTTTTCGCCATGGACATTCTTGGTCACACTGTCGAAGAGGCCGGTTTAGGTCAGGCGCTGGGCGAACCTGACAATCTCTGTGTTCCCGTCGAAGGCACGCTTATCCCTTCCGCCGCCGACCCTCAGCATCTGGCGCAGGTCCTGCTGACCATGCGCAATCAAGATGGTACTCCCTTTGACGTTGAACCCCGAAACGTACTGAATCACCTGTGGCAGCAATTGCGCAACAGGGGACTGTTTCCGGTGGTAGCGGTAGAGCTGGAGTTCTATCTGGTCGATAAAAAGCGTGATGCGGAAGGCTATATCCAGCCGCCGTGCGCGCCGGGTAGCGACGAACGTAATATGCAGAGTCAGGTCTATTCCGTCGATAATCTTGACCACTTTGCCGACGTGCTGAGTGATATAGATGAGCTGGCAGGAAAGCAGGGTATCCCTGCTGACGGCGCGCTGGCGGAAGCCTCTCCCGGCCAGTTTGAGATCAACCTGCATCACAGCCGTAATGTGCTCAGCGCCTGCGATCATGCTGTTCAACTGAAGCGCCTCGTCCGCCAGGTTGCCGAGAACCATGGCATGAACGCCACGTTCATGGCCAAACCTTATGAGGAGTATGCTGGCAGCGGGATGCACGTGCATATCAGTATGCTGGATGCTGCAGATCACAACGCTTTTATCTCCGATGACGGCAGCGATTCGCCGCTACTGAAAAGGGCACTGGCCGGGATGATCGATCTGATGCCGGCTTCAATGGCCCTGCTGGCTCCTAACGTCAATGCTTACCGCCGTTTCCTGCCGGAGGCCTTTGTGCCGTTGCAGGCTTCCTGGGGACATAACAACCGTACCGTTGCTCTGCGCATTCCCTGCGGCGATTTTGATAATCATCGCGTGGAATATCGTGTGGCAGGCGCGGATGCGAACCCGTATCTGGTGATGGCGGCCATTCTTGCCGGCATCCTGCACGGTATCGATAATCAACTGCCTCTCCCTGCGGCGGTGAAAGGCAACGGGCATGAAGCAGATGGCAACCCTCTGCCGATCCGTCAGAGCGATGCTCTCTATGAATTTGAGCAGAGCTACCCGATGCAGAAGATGTTGGGCGAGCGCTTTGGCTTTGTGTGGCACAGCTGTAAGCATCACGAGCTGATGCATTTTGAACGGCTGGTCACCGCCACGGAAATTGACTGGATGCTGAAAAACGCCTGACGCCGGAGAAGACCAGTGACGCAATACGTAAACGCAGTCATTCGCTTCCTTACCCACTGACCGCAAGCAAAGAAATTGTTACTAAAGGCCTTAACCTCTTGTCTTCTTCCCTGCGTGTGGTGCAGAATATGCCCCCAGCAAAATGATATTCATAACCGACGCTTATTTGATGCGCCGGTTATTTTTTTGGCTGAAAACAGCATCGCATTCAAAGAGGCCGGTCCAGAACCGGATAGATACACGCTTTAACACACTAACGAGTCTTGTTGAGGAAAAGAAAGATGGGGCAACATTTCATTACTCCGGCCGCAGCCGGCAAGCACCTGCGTGACGACTACGGCGCCGTAGCAGGTTATTCCTTTACTCCCGCCTGCCAGTCCGCTACCCCAATCAAGAAGAACGCTCGCAATTTGCGAAGTTTCCCTGTGGTTCAACCCAGAAAGGTTGACTCTATGGGGAGGCTGAATCATGTCGCTTAATCCTCAGACCTCTGCGGCTCAGCCGCGCGCTCAGCTGAAAAAATCGCTGACCCTGCTGCCTGTGGTGATGATGGGCCTGGCTTATATGCAGCCAATGACCCTGTTTGATACCTTTGGCATCGTCTCTGGCCTGACCGATGGTCACGTGGCCACGGCCTATGCTTTCGCGTTGATCGCGATCCTGTTTACTGCTCTGAGCTATGGCAAGCTGGTACGCCGCTTCCCGTCTGCCGGCTCGGCGTATACCTATGCCCAGAAGGCCATCAGTCCGCACGTCGGGTTTATGGTTGGCTGGTCATCGCTGCTGGACTACCTGTTCATGCCGATGATCAACATCCTGCTGGCAAAAATTTATTTTGAAGCGCTGGTGCCAGGCATCCCGTCGTGGATTTTCGTGGTAATGCTGGTCGGCTTTATGACCCTTTCAAACCTGAAAGGCATCAAAACCGTGGCCAACTTCAACAGCGTGATTGTCGTGCTGCAGGTGGTGGTGATGGTGGCCATCATGGCGATGGTCATTTATGGCGTCGCTCACGGCGAAGGTGCAGGCACGCTGGTCAGCAGCAAGCCGTTCTGGTCTGAAAATGCGCATGTTGTGCCGATGATTACCGGCGCGACCATCCTCTGTTTCTCGTTCCTCGGTTTTGACGGCATCAGCTCGCTGTCTGAAGAGACGAAAGATGCCGGTCGCGTGATCCCGAAAGCCATCTTCCTGACGGCTCTGATTGGTGGTGTGATCTTTGTTGTGGTGTCCTACTTCCTGCAACTGTACTTCCCGGACATCTCGCGCTTTAAGGATCCGGATGCATCCCAGCCAGAAATCATGCTTTACGTGGCGGGCAAAGCCTTCCAGTTTGGCATCCTGATTTTCTCCTGCGTGACCGTTCTGGCGTCGGGCATGGCTGCACATGCTGGCGTATCGCGCCTGATGTATGTGATGGGGCGTGATGGGGTGTTCCCGGAGCGCTTCTTTGGCTACATTCATCCAAAATGGCGTACGCCGGCTCTGAATGTGCTGCTGGTAGGCGTGATCGCGCTGACTTCGATCACCTTCGATCTGGTTACGGCGACTGCGCTGATCAACTTTGGTGCGCTGGTGGCCTTCACCTTCGTGAACCTGTCCGTGATTTCACAGTTCTGGATCCGCGAAGGGCGTAACAAAACGCTGAAAGACAACGTAAACTTTCTGCTGCTGCCGTTATGTGGCGCACTGACGGTTGGGGCACTGTGGATTAACCTGGAAGAGAGCTCGATGATCCTCGGCCTGGTGTGGGGCACGATTGGCCTGATCTATCTGGCTTTCGTTACCCGCAGCTTCCGCAACCCGGTGCCGCAATGCACTGAAGAGCCGATGTAAGCGTGTTGGCTAAAAAGAAAAGGGCGCTCCGGCGCCCTTTTCTTATGCCGGTAGTTCAAAACCCGGCCACAATATCCTGGTCTGGATCCCTTTCTGGCTTCACTCTGATATCAGGAGACCAGCTCTCTGGCGTAATCAAACAGCGCTTTCAGCTGTGCCAGCTTTGCGTTATCTCCTTCATACTGGTTAACCAGCATCTCCAGCTCCTGCACGTAACTCTGCACCCGCTCGGGGTTGAGGGCTTCGCGACGGTGTTGTAGCCAGCGATTTTGCTCGGCTTCATCCAGCGTGCCGGGGAAGTTGCGGGCGCGATAGCGGAACAGCAGCTTTTCGATGCGGCCATCGTTAAAAGTCAGGTCCAGCGCCGGTAAATGCTCCGGTGCAGTCTGCTGAATGATATTCATCGCCGTACGGTCGGCATCACTGAAGAAGCCATCATACAGCTGGGCATCGACATCTTCAGAAGGCGTAAAGGGTTCGGCGTCGGCAAACAGCGTGACCACCTTTTCACGGATTTCCGGATGCTGGCGCAGCAGGGCCAGATTGTCCAGGCAGCGCTGGCGATCGATGCCCAGACGCTGAGCATCTTCAGGGCGCAGGGTATTGGCTGGTGCCACCACAGGGCACTTGTTGATATGCATCAGCTTGACCGGGACAGGGACGGCATCGCCAAGATCGTCATGACGCGTGTAGAGACGTTCACGGAGTTGATCGGCCTCCAGCTCAAGCAGAGGAGACATATCGCCCGCAAGATCGCAGGCGATCAGGGTATTCTTGTTGACCGGATGCCAGGCGAGCGGAGCAATCCAGCTGGTGTTGCCACGAAATGCGCCAAACATACCGGAAATATGCACCAGCGGCTTCATTTGCGGGATATCAATCAGCGTGGTGATTTTCTGTTTGTTGCGGTGGCTGAATAAGAACTCATACAGCCGTGGCTGCTTCTCTTTGACCAGCTTTGCCAGTGCAATGGTGGCATAAACATCCGACATCGCATCGTGTGCATTCTCATGCGCTACGCCGTTGGCTTTGGTCAGGTGTTCCAGGCGGAAACTTGGGAAACCCTCATCATTCTCAGGCCACTCAATGCCTTCTGGCCGGAGCGCATAGCAGGCCCGCATCACATCCAGCAGATCCCAGCGGCTGTTGCCATGCTGCCAGCTCCAGCCATACGGATCGTAAAAGTTACGGTAGAGCAGATTGCGGGTCACTTCATCGTCAAACCGCACGTTGTTATAACCAACAATGCAGGTACCCGGCTCGCTGAACAACTGGTGGATGCGTTTGGTGAACGCGGCTTCGTTCATGCCTTTCGCCTGGGCAACCTGAGGGGTAATCCCGGTAATCATCACTGCTTCAGGCTGGGGCAGATAGTCATCGGCAGGCTGGCAGTAGAACACCTCTGGCTCGCCAATGATGTTGAAATCCATATCCGTACGGACTCCGGCAAACTGCGCAGGGCGGTCCAGCGACGGGCTTTTGCCGAAGGTTTCGTAGTCGTGGAAGAGAAATGTTGGCTGTATCTGCTTGTCTTTCAAGGTATTCATTTGCCCACGATTGATGATTTATCTTATTGTTTCGGCTTGTTTATTCTCTGGATGTCTGCTGCTTTAGAATATTATTGTGCATGGGTGATTGTTGATGTGTTCGTTAGTACATGGTGAGTACATAAAACCAAAATCAGGTGAGTACAAAATATTATTATGGCTGTCAGCGACACCAGGCTACGTTGCCTCTATGGTAAACCATATTCGGGCATACCGGAAATCCTACTTTACGCGGAAAAATCGTTGCTCACGTCAGGAAGAACGCAGGTTAACTCCTCCGTTTAATATCCACTTGTCAACCTCGGCCTCCAGCGATTGCTGCGGGATGTAAAGGTTCGTTGCCCGAGAATTCCAGCGGCCTGAGTTGCACTGACAATGACGCGAGGATAATTGATACCTGTCCAGGCCGACTGAAACAAAAACACCCGGATGAGTATGGACTATTAGTGGAATACTACATCAAAGACATTTCAAAGCGGGCGCTGGGCAGAAAACTGAAGCTGTCAGAAGGCATAATCCGGATAAAGTTTCAAATGGCAGGGGGGCATTGAGGGCTGTTTGGCGATGCTGGATGTGAAGCTGGAGATGCACGGTAGCTTTTAACGATGCAAGCCCACATTGTGGGCTTTTAAATCTGCATGGTGACCATTTTTACCAAACTCATTACAATAAAAATTGCATATAAAGATAGCGCTGAGATTGAAAGATAATAATAATTATCTACCCACTTTGTGATGCTTATATCAAGGCTTTTCAGAAACTCAGAAATGGCAATCTGTTCTTTAGGCTGAAAAATTACTTTTTTACCACTTCTAAGTCTTGAGAAAAAATAAGACATCCCAAAAGACCCAAAAAAACCCAAAGATCCATAAAACTTATACAGTGGTGGTAGCTCAAACTTGCTATCTTGATAAATGGATAACAGAATGTTGTACTTTTGTTTGTTGATAGAAAAAATCACAAACTGTAGAACAGTAATAAAAAAAGGGACAATTGCACATCCCATAGCCACATAAAGTAGAATGTTTTTCATGCTATTTTAACCAAAGGTCCATAATATGATCGCTTGCCGAACTTGCAACAGTGCCACCGACTAACGAACCCACAACAGCGCAGGCAACGCCTCCCGCACCAGCGGTGACTATGCCAACCGCAACGCAAACGCCCATGCCAGCAGATGCACCCAGAGTACCGCCTGCCATGCCAGCGAATGTACCGCTGGTGAATTTAGCATATTCTTTAAAAGCTATTTTACTACATTCACCTTCGCGCCCTTTCGTACAGGCATTAACGACATCATTCGTTGTTCCGGCAAAAGAAAACCCAATGCCAATATATCCTCCCATCTTAAGGAATCGCGCCGCTCTGGCCGCATTGCCGACATAATAGGAATATCCCGGAATTCCGCCCATCCCAACGGTTGACCACTCATGCACGATTGAACGGCTTGAAAGGTTTAAAGCCCGCTTCATATTGTCATACTGCTGAAATTTTACGGTATACCGGGCAAGGGATTTTAGAAGCGGCTTATTGACCAGTTGTTTTAGCTGTTGCAACAGCTGGTTTCTCTCCACAAAGAACTGCTGTCCTATCAGTGTTCCCTGAGTGCGGTATTGATTCTGATAGCTGGCCTCAATTTTTTTAAGAGTCTGCTCAATAGCGTTAAAATATTTTTCTCCAGCATCGCCAGCGGTTCCGAACAGCTTGTCCCCAGCACCAGTCAGCGCTGCAATCATGCCATAATGTTTTTGCATAAAACTGGCATCGTCACTGCCAACGCCAATAAAGGCGGCATTAGTTTTATTCTTTGCCTGTCGGAGTGTGCTCAGCATCTGCATTGTCTGCTGAGCAGGTGTATCGGGGTCAGCCACAATCAGAATCTGGCCTGGTATCAGGTATAGCGTATCCGCATTGAGTTTCATAAACAAGCTGGTGGCCGGGGAACGAACATCCCTGAAGAGTTCTCTTGCCTGGTAGTCCAGAGTACCGGCTCTTTCCACGACACAATATCCGGGGGCTACGTTACGTGCCATGCATCCATTCTCCATCAATTTCAGTGCCGCAGCTTGCCGCGCGTTAGCATGTGAAAAAAATCCATTCGATAGTAAATAATTCTACTGCGTTACGCAAAAAGTATTATAAAGCGGTGTGAGTGGTCACAACGCACTGACACATACTCATCGAAACCCCGCCCTCTGGCGGGGTTTTTTGCTTTCAGGAGGCTGATATGTTCACACAGTTCAATGAGTTTTAATCCCGACCTCTCCACTGATGAGCTTCAGACTGGCTGAGACAGCAGCAAACTCATTTTGCTGCATACCATAAACTCATGAAAGAAAAAGCCGCACTGGAATTGCGGCTCAATGAGTTTGCATCTCTTGAAATGAAATATGTTGCTACGGATCTGAAAGGTGAACTTCGTTTTCTTTGGGTGCCCAGTCCCTGTCGGTGAATTCATCCTGGGGGTATGAGTAATTACGAAGTCCTTTTGTTGAAAGAAAATCTCTTGCTCCTTGCGGAATGTTGCCATCACGGAACATGTCTGCAATCACAAAAAGCGCATCCGAAAGTAACAGTGTCCTTATCTGAGCGGGTAACCAGTTAGTCCGGGTGAAAACAAGATGATGTAAGGCTTCATCTCCCGACAGAGGGGTGTAACGTGTTGCGAATTGCTTTCTATGTTTATCCAGAATGATTTCCAGGATGAATATCTGGGCAGTTCGCTGTCTTACCTGATTACCTAAAATACTCTCGGAGTGGCTTATGTCTGTGAGTGAGGCACCGTTGTTCTGCCTCACACGCATTTCAATGGCCTGCCACAGGTCATCATACTGGCTCATAAATTGCCCCATCTGAAAGTTGAATTCGCCATCCAACATTATCAGAAGGGTTTTATGGCAACCAGATTAATCCTGCTGTAAGTATCACACTGTCGAAGCAAGCAACAACCTCGTCCCTGAGGCATCCCCTTACCCAAACGATGGCGAAATTTTATGCTGCTAAATCCTTTTGAGCTGACACCGTTGCCAGCACCTTCTTGCCAATCAGAATCCCGGGCTTCTCCACAAACTTAAACAGCAGAGCCGCCAGAGCATAGGTTATCGGGATACAGACTGCGCAGATTATGGCGAAACGCACAATATCGCTTTTGTCGCCCAGGCTGGTATGGGTCAGCAGCAGGGCGATGGCCGGAATGACAATCAGCAGATGCAACAGATAGACGGAGAACGACACATCCCCCAGCCAGGTGCTGAGACGGTTGTTCAGCAGCTTGCGAGGCACGGCAATCAGTTGGGCCATCAGGCTGCTTTCGGCGTGCTGCCAGAGGATTGCGGCCATGCCAAGAATCATCAGCACTTCCATCGCGATCTGCAGTGGTATCGCATCCAGGCCGATAATGACGCTGGCGACCGGGCCCAACAGCGCAAACACGACGTAAAGCAGTGATTTACGGCGGACCGCTTCAGCAAGCAACATTCCGGAAATAAAGATATTGAGCTTTATCAGGATCATTGAGGGCATTTCAAAGGCTTCATAATAATCCGCCAGGACAAAGCGTCCCATACAGCACAGCGCCATGATGCCAATCAGCGATGCCGCGTAACCCAGGCGCATCGTCACCAGCATAATGAACGGGAACAGCAGATAGAACTGCATCTCCAGCCCGATACTCCAGTCTGGCAGTACCGTGTTAAACCCATAGGCGGGCAGCAGACCAAACAGGAAACTGAAATGAGTCAGAATGTTTGCCAGCGACCGATCGGTATAACGGGAGCTTTCAGTCGCCGTGCCAGAATAGAAGTGAGCGAGAATATCACGCATTTCACCGAACCATGGACCGTAGACCAGCGCGATAATCAGCAGCAGATAGTAGAGAGGGGCAATACGGAAAAAACGGCGTACCCAGAATTTCTTAATGGTACTGGCATGCTGCCAGGGCTCTTTCTGCTGGCGTTCAATATAGTTTTTCGCCATCAGGTAGCCAGAGAGAAGAATAAAGAGATCCACACCGATACCCGGTGAGGAAATCAGCGTGATGTGGCAATGGATCAGCAAGCTGATGTGGCCCACCAGTACCCAGAGTGATGCGATGCCCCGCAGCCCCTCCAGTTCCGTAGACCACCCCCTTGTTGAAGACATATTTTACCCCTGTTCAGTCAGTATTATTAAGGGGGAGGGTAAGATACTTATGAACACAAACAACGTGTTATGTTCCTAAAGTAAAACTTATCAGATTTTCCTTAACATAATGTTAATGAGTGGTCTGAATATAAGCGACAGGTTAATGAGGAGAAGATTTGAAGCTAATCGGCTGAAAATTAATATTTTCTTGCAATTTATTAACGCACTTTTATCGGGAATCCCGTACAACAGGCTGGTTTTTTTCACAAGATGATTATTGAGGGTTCTCCGTTGAAGAAGCGTCAGCTTGCAAGTATGAGTTTGGTTCTGGCTTTTGCCATCGTGGCACACGCAGATGAAAATCCGTTAGCGTTTCCCCTCACTTCTCCCGCCATTGATGCCGCTTCCTGGGTATTGATGGATGCCACCACGGGCCAGGTGCTGACGCAGGGCAATGCCGATGAGCGTCGCAACCCGGCCAGCCTGACCAAACTGATGACCGGTTACGTGGTTGACCGCGCCATCGACAGCAAGCGCATCACCCGTGACGATATGGTCACCGTAGGCAAAGATGCCTGGGCCGCGGGCAACCCGGCATTTAAAGGCTCTTCACTGATGTTCCTGAAGCCAGGCGAAAAAGTTTCCGTGCGCGACTTAAGCCGTGGGGTGATCATTGATTCTGGTAATGATGCCTGCGTGGCACTGGCGGATTATGTTGCCGGCAGCCAGGCGGCTTTTGTCGATCAGATGAATCAGTACGTGCAAAAACTGGGTCTGACCAATACTCATTTTGAAACGGTACATGGTCTTGATGCTCCGGGGCAGTACACCACCGCGGGTGACCTGGCAAAACTGTCTCGCGCTATCATTTATGGCGAGCCGGATTTCTATCAAATGTACAGCGAGAAATCGCTGACGTGGAACGGCATCACTCAGCAGAATCGTAACGGTTTGTTATGGGATAAAACCCTGCATGTTGATGGCCTGAAGACCGGCCATACCGAAACGGCTGGTTTCAACATCATCGCCTCCAGCGTGGATGGTCAGCGTCGCCTGATTGCGGTAGTGATGGGCGGCAAAAGCGCCAAAGGTCGTGAAGAGCAGGCGCGTAAGCTGCTGATCTGGGGGCAGAACAATTTCGATACCATCCAGCTGTTCCATGCCGGTAAAGAGATTGGGCATGAAAATGTCTGGTACGGTAACCCACATCAGGTTTCTGTCGGCAGTGAAAAAGATGTCTATCTGGCACTGCCGCGCGATCGGGTGCAAAAGATTAAAGCGAAGTATGTTATCGATCGTAAGGACCTGCAGGCACCCTTGAAGCTGCATGAGCAGGTAGGGACTATTCAGCTGGTCGAGGGTGACAAACCGCTGGCCTCTTATCCGCTGGTCACGCTGAATGAAGTGAAAGAAGCTGGCGTGATTACCCGCATCGAAGACTTTATCAGGCAGAAGCTGTAACCTGAGTGGCAGGCGATCCCGGGTCGGATCGCCTGTGTTTTTGCGGCCTGCACTGCGGGCCTGCAACTGGCATAACAGCTGTCTCTGCCAGCGCGTCAGACTGCAGTGGAAAGTGTTCTGTTATTCCCGCAGTTCGGCTTTCAGCTTCTGCACGTCGCTGGCACTGACGGGTGACGCAGCATTACCCCAGCTGTTACGGATATAGGTGATCACATCGGCCATCTCTTCGTCGCTCAGCGTACCGGCGAAGGAAGGCATTGCCGGCGCGTTTGGGCGGGTATCGGTATCGACACCACGGCTGCCCGCGACCACAACGTGGATCAGCGAGGTGGCTTCGGGGGCGTTAATCAGCGGGCTGTCTGCCAGGCGAGGAAAGATATTCTGGCCGCCTTTGCCTTGTGGAGCATGGCAGGCTGAGCACTTCGCTGCATAAATCAGCGCTTGTTTTCATCCTGCTGTCACCGGCCGCCAGCGGCGCAGGCTTGTCGCTGCCCTGAGCCGGAGTCGATTTCAGGTATATGGCCACCGCGTTGAGATCGTCTGCACGCCAGTACTGGGTCGAGTTCTTCACCGCATCGGCCATCGGGCCGGAAGCCATGTCGTAGCGGTTTACCCCGGTACGCAGGTAGCTGACGATATCGTCCTGTGTCCATTTGCCCAGACCGTCATGCTCGTTACTGGTCAGGTTTGGAGCCCACCAGCCCTCCACCACTGCACCGGAAAGGAACTGGCTGGATTTATCGCCGCCCAGTACATTTTTCGGTGTATGGCAGGTGCCGCAGTGGCCCAGTCCCTGAACCAGATAGGCTCCCCGATTCCACCCGGCCGATTTGCTCATGTCCGGTTTGAATTCGCCTTTATCGACGTTCATCCAGTTCCAGACGATCAGGCTGGTACGCACATTGAACGGGAAGGGCAGCTGGTTAGTCTCAACCTCCTGATGGACCGGCTGCAGCTTCAAATCCTCGTTATGACGACCGATGTAGTCCCGATAGTCATAGCGCGCGCCCGGGAAACCGAGCATTTTCCACGACACCATGTCCCTGTTACCGCCGTAGACTGGATCGGCAAAGAAACCTTCCATGGCATTGGTCAGCACCAGGGCAAAGAATGAGGCGCTGTCATAGCCTTCGAACGCTATTTTGCCGTCTTCCAGTTCGTGAAGGATCCGATCCTGCTGCTCCCCGTGAGCGCTTTAAACGGCTTCTGCAGAGTGGACTGGGTATGCCTGTTCAGGGCAGCAAGGCCGATGCGGTAACGCTTACGGGGAACCCGCGGAGACTGATCTCCCTGTTCCGGTATGCCTTTCTCAAACGGGCCCTCCATGTACAGCCGCTCGAAGGTGCCATAAAAACCGTGTAGCTGGCGGTCGATAAACACGGCGCAGCCCGCCTCCCTGCCACCGATGCTCAACTCGTCGGCAGGGATAAGGCGGTCCACAATGGCTTCGACAGTTGCGGCCTCTTCCTCGGTGAAAAAGAGCCAGCCTTTGGCTTCAAAGGTTTCCGGGGGATTATCAGAAAAGGGCGTCCAGCCTGGTGATCCGCTCAGGGTGACGGCTTTTGCCACACCGGTGGCCGTTGCTGCAAGCGCGCCAGTGGACCAGGTTAAAACCTGCCGCCGCGTGACGCCCGGCAGTGTGGAGGTGGGTTTACGCATTTTGCTTCCTTGTTCCAGCATGTATAGAAAACCAGGGAAAATGTAAAAATATTAATAAGACGGCAGTATTATGTGATTTAGTTGTTTCTGTATTGTTGATTATTGTTATTCCTCATTTTTATCAGGGGATTTCCTGCAGAAAAAAGAGGACAGAATCAATCTTCCGGGATTTTTATCGGGTATGATCGGCGCGATTAAGATCTGCAGGAGAAAGCAGTGCGTCCCGACAAGCCGTTATCGGCCTTCGAATTCACCCTTTACCGCAACTACCGTACGGTCCATGGCATCCGTATTGCGCTGGCGTTCGTGCTGACATTTTTACTGGTGCGACTGATGGCGATCCCGGAAGGGACCTGGCCGCTGATCACCCTGGTGGTGGTGATGGGGCCCATCTCCTCCTGGGGAAACGTACTGCCCCGTGCAGTGCAGAGGATCGGGGGAACGATTGGTGGTTCTGTCTCGGGACTGATTGCGCTGAAGCTGGAGTTAATCTCCATGCCGGTGATGCTGGCATGGTGCACCGTGGTGATGTTTCTGTGCGGATTTCTCACGTTGGGCAAACATCCCTATATGGCGCTGCTGATTGGCATTACCCTGGCGGTAATTTGCGGCGCACCTCCGGGAGATATGACTACCGCGCTCTGGCGGGGAGGGGATGTGGTCCTTGGCTCGATCCTGGCGCTGCTGTTTACCAGTATCTATCCGCAGAAGGCCTATACTCACTGGCGGATAAAATTGTCGGATTCCCTGCTGGAAACGGCCAAAATTTATCATGCCGGTTTTTCGCCTAATCTGGTGGAGAAGCCGCGGCTGGGCCGGGCAATGCAACGCCTGCTGACCGGTGTGGTCAAGATGCGTTCGCTGATTGAACCTTCGAGTAAAGAGACGCGCACACCGCGCTCCGTTTTTGAAGGCATCCAGACGCTGAACCGCAATATGGTCTGCACGCTCGAGCTGTTAATGAATGCCTGGTGGGCCTCCCGCGAGAGCCACCTGATCATGCTCAATGCCCCGGCGCTGCGGCGCACGCAGCAAATGACGGAGAACACCCTACGCGCACTCTCCACGGCGATAGTGGAAGGCAGTACCGAAAAGATCGCCGCCAACAGCGCAGAGCTGGCGGATATCAGCCGCGAGCTGCGCCAGCTGATCAAAGAATCGAACAGCGATGAGCTGGTGGAAATGCCCATTCATGGTTATGTCTGGCTGAATCTTGAACTGGCCGGGCAGCTGGAACGGCTGTGCGATCTGATGCGGCTGGTGCTGCGTAAATAAGCGATTTGCAACAACTTACTGCGGGCAAAGGTGCTTCGCGGTAAGATACTGACAGTCCGATTCTATATTGCCATCGGCCGCGGCATGCCGCTAAGCTGAGAGCGACGATAATGACGCCTGTGTAAACAGGCCTAAATGAAAGGTGTCTCCATGGAAAATGCAAAGCAATCATTTCAGGACGTGCTGGAGTTCGTGCGGATGTTTCGTCGTAAGAACAAGCTGCAGCGCGAGATTCACGACAACGAGAAGAAAATCCGTGATAACCAGAAACGTGTCCTGCTGCTGGATAACCTGAGCGAATACATCAAGCCGGGCATGAGCATCGAGGCGATTCAGGAAATTATTGGCAGTATGCGCAGTGACTATGAAGATCGTGTTGATGACTACATCATCAAAAATGCCGATCTGTCGAAAGAGCGCCGTGATCTGTCGAAAAAACTGAAGGCGATGGGCGAACCAAAACCTCAGTAACCCGCCGGGTTAAGTCTCAAAAAGGGCGATCGTCGATCGCCCTTTGTCATTTCTGCTGCCTTTCCAGCAGATGCGCCAGCCGCCGCAACTCTCCGGCAAGATCCTTGATCCCAACGGGCTCCCCGTCTGGCGGCGCGGTTGTTTCCCGCACCACCAGTTGAGTAGCGAAGGGCAGCAGTGGCTCGGTGGGATTGTCTCCCTCCAGCTTTTTCACCAGCCAGCTGACGCTGCATTTTCCCAACTGTTGTAAATCCTGCCTGACAGTGGTGAGAGGGGGCTGATACCAGGCGCTTTCGACGGTATCGTCATAACCCACGACGGAAATATCAGCGGGAATGCGCACACCGGCCTGATACAAAGCCCGCAGTGCACCCAGCGCCATCTGATCGTTGGCGACCAGCAAAGCGTCGGGAAGGGGGCGACCGGAAAGAGACATCACGGCCTGATAACCTGACTGCGCGCTCCAGTCCCCGGTCAGCACGCTGTGGGGCTGAAGCCGATGTTCCTGTAGGACATCCAGCCAGGCCTGACAGCGGGCTCTGGCAGCCACTGAATGCGCCGGTCCGTTGAGCAGAGCGATTCGGCGATGCCCCAGCGACAACAGATGTTCCGCACCCTGTCGGGCCCCGGTTTCCGCGCTGAACTGGCAGCTGTTAACCGGGGCATCCGCAGGAACATCAAGGAACAGGCAGGGAATATTGCCCGCCTGGGCTGCAATTGCCGAAGCCCGATCGCTGTCCAGCGGCAGGTTGATCAGCAACGCATCCACCCTCTGGGCCATCAGCTCATGTACCGCTCCCTCTGCACCCTCTGGCCCGGCCATGGCAATCACCAGTCGGTAGCCCAGCTTGCTGGCCTGATGCTGAATGGCTGAGGCAATCTGAGCCGGTGCCAGCAGCGCCAGGTCGCTGGTTGCCAGGCCGAGCGTGCGGGAGCGTTTGCCCGCCAGCTGCTGAGCCACGCGGTTCGGCACATAGTTCAGGTCTGCCATCGCCGCTTCGACTTTTGCCCGCGTGCGATCGGCAACGCTGGCAGGGTGATTCAGCACCCTTGAGACGGTCTGATACGAAACGCCAGCGGCGGAGGCAACGTCTTGCAAAGTGACCGGACGGGCTTGCATAATTTTCTCCTGACGGGTAACCGGCGCAGTGTAACAAGAAAATCCCGAAAAAGACTTTGCATATTAGTCAGCCTTTTACCATCATCAGTTAAGCCTTCTTAACTCTCCCTCATTCTGGCTGGAACAATCTTGCAAAACTTCAGGGTTACTCTGCAGCAGGCAATAAAACCGTGGTCTTCCAGAAGACGTTCTTACAAGGTTTTATTCTGGCGTGAGATCACGCCGCTGGCGGTTCCGATTTTTTTCGAAAATCTCTGCGTGCTGCTGATGGGGGTGCTCAGCACCTTTCTGGTCAGTTGGTTGGGGAAAGAGGCGATGGCGGGCGTGGGGCTGGCCGACAGCTTCAACATGGTGGTGATCTCTTTCTTTGCGGCTATCGATCTGGGGACCACGGTGGTGGTGGCCTTCAGTCTGGGCAAGCTGAACCGTGAAAGAGCTCAGGCCGCCGCCCGGCAATCGCTGGTGCTGATGACACTGTTCGCTATCCTGCTGGCGATTGGCATCGAATTCTTCGGCCCGCATATTATCAATGTCATCGCCGGTAACGCCGAGCCCAGGGTGAAAGATCTGGCGCTGGTCTACCTGAATATTACCGCCTGGAGCTACCCGGCAGCGGCTATCGCGTTGATTGGCTGCGGCGCATTACGTGGTGCGGGCAACACCAAAATCCCGATGCTGATCAACGGCGGGATGAACATCCTCAACATCGTCTTCAGTACCGCGCTGATTTACGGCTGTTTCGGCTGGAAGGGGATGGGTTTTATTGGTGCCGGGCTGGGACTGACGCTCTCCCGATATGTCGGGGCGATTGCGGTGATCTATGTGCTGATGATTGGTTTCAATCCGCAGCTGAAAATTACCCTGCGCAGCTATTTTTCCCGCCTGAATACCAGCATCCTGATGGAAGTGCTGGGGATTGGCGTGCCCGCCAGTATCGAATCGGTGCTGTTTAATGGCGGTAAGCTGCTGACGCAGATCTTTGTCGCCGGAATGGGCACCAACGTGATTGCCGGTAATTTTATCGCGTTCTCCATCGTTTCGATGATTAACCTGCCGGGAAACGCACTGGGCTCAGCCTCCACCATTATCGTTGGTACCCGGCTTGGCAAAGGGCAGCTCGGGCAGCCGGAACGGCAGCTGCGGCATATTTTCTGGTTGTCGACCCTGGGCCTGTGCATTCTGGCGGCGCTGACGGTGCCTTTTGCCGGGCCGCTGGCCTCGTTCTACACCAGCGAAGACGACGTCATTCACGTTGTGAAAATTTTGGTGTGGCTTAACGCGGCCTTTATGCCATTCTGGGCGGCTTCATGGGTGCTTCCTGCCGGACTGAAAGGGGCCAGGGATGCCCGATTTACCATGTGGATTTCGCTGCTGGGCATGTGGGGTTGCCGTATCGTTGCCGGTTATACTCTTGGCGTGCTGCTGGGCTTTGGCGTGGTTGGCATCTGGCTGGGAATGTTCCTTGACTGGATCGTGCGGGGCATCTTCTTCTATCGCAGAATGGTCAGCGGTCGCTGGCTGTGGAAATACACCAAACCGGCCGCATCACCCTGATGGCTAACTCTCAGGCCGGATAATGATAAAAAGATATCCCTGCATAACGTACCTGAGATCGACGAAGTCAAAACCCGCAACGCCTAAACGTTACAGCAGGCCGGGCTGACTAAAAGTCTGTTCCGGTGCTGATTTATCCCCCGCTTAAATTCGCATCCTGCGACAAATTATCGCTGCTCATTTCACCCTGAGTGGCGAATGCCGCCGTCTCTCTCAGTTACCTCTTCGCTGGCTGCTGTTTTCAGGGACAGATCTCACCCGGTGTTGCAAATGCAAATAATTATCAATATTATTATCATCTGATTTGCCGGGATGTTTGGATATTAAAAACATAAGGTTATAGGTATGAGTGTCAGCGGTGAGCGCATCACACACAGGGAGTGGCAGCAGCTGGTTTCGGGCGGGCTGCCTGAAATTCACAGGGAAGGGGATAGGTGCACCGTCACATTCTACTGGCAGGATCCCGCCGGAACCGCGCTGACTTCTCCGGTCAGGCGGGTGTGGATTTATATCACTGGCGTGACTGACCATCATCAGCCACTCCCCCCTCAAAGCCTGCAACGTATTGACGGTAGCGATATCTGGCAGTGGCAGGTGCAGCTTAACGCCGGCTGGCGGGGGAGCTACTGCTTCATTCCTTCCTGTCGTGAAGATGATTTCTCTGCCTCAGCGTTGCAAACTCCGCCAGATCGCCAGGCTCTGCGCGAAGGCTGGCGCACGCTTCTTTTACATGCCATTGCCGATCCGCTGAATAAAAACACCAGCTGGCAGGGCGGGCGGGGACATCCTGTTTCCGGCCTGCACCTGCCCGCGGCACCTTCTCAGCCAGGCTGGCAGTCGGAAACCCCGGCCAGCTATACCCCGGCAACAAGCCTGCAATGGCTGAGTCCACGCCTGGGCAATGAACGGCGGGTCTGGATTTTCACCACCGGTGCTGAACAGCCAGAGAAACGTCCGCTGGCGATCCTGCTGGACGGGCGCTTCTGGGCAGAGCAGCAACCGGTCTGGCCCGCGCTGCAGGAGCACACGGATAACGGCCATCTCCCTCCCGCCGTTTACCTGCTGATTGATGCTATCAATACCGATATCCGCAGCCGGGAGTTGACCTGCAACCCGGATTTCTGGCTGGCGGTCCAGGAGGAGCTTCTACCGCTGCTGAGCCGCCAGATGGCCTGGCGTGACGATCCCGCCACCACGGTGGTTGCCGGGCAAAGTTTCGGCGGCCTTTCCGCGTTGTATGCGGCACTGCACTGGCCACAGCGATTTGGCTGCGTGCTCAGCCAGTCCGGCTCCTTCTGGTGGCCCCATCGCCAGGGGCAGCAGCACCCCGGCCTGCTGGCTGAGCAGGTCAGCCAGGGGGTGGGGGAAGGCAGCGGGATACGCATTTTTATGGAGGCAGGCATCCGGGAACCGCTGATCCTGCAGGCTAATCAGCGGCTGCTTCTCTTACTGAAAAAATCACATCCTTCTCTTTTGTACCGCCAGTTCGATGGCGGACACGACGCGCTTTGCTGGCGTGGTGGCCTGATCGATGGGCTGATCGCGTTGTGGCAGACCGTCCGGCCATAAATGGAGTCTGGCATGGAATACTGTAATCCTTTCGATCGTCCTCAGGGGCTGTTCCTGATCCTGCAAAACGCGCAGCAGCAGTACAGCCTGTGGCCTGAACATTGCGCGCTGCCTGCAGGATGGCAGCTCATTTCAGGCCCGCAGAGTCAGCAGCAGTGTTACGCCTGGCTGGATAATAACTGGCAGCAGCTGGTTCCGGCAGCTTTTGCCGTCACCTGCCGTGAGGAACAGCCATGAGCAACTCCCTGATGCCAGACAACCTGATGCCGCTGGTGGCAGCACAGCCGGGGATCTGGATGGCGGAACAGCTGTCGCCAGTGGCGAATGCATGGAGCGTTGCGCACTATGTTGAGCTGAACGGCGTGCTGGATGAAGCCCTGCTCAGCCAGGCCGTGGTGGCAGGAATGGAAGAAGCAGATACGCTGCGCATGCGTTTTTCTGAACAAGAGGGCGTCCCGGTACAGTGGATTGATCTCTCTGCCCGCTTTATGCCACCGCGATGTGTCGATCTGCGGCAACACCAGACACCGCAGCAGTCAGCCCTGGCGCTGATGCAGCAGGATCTCGACCAGGATTTACGCATTTCCGGCTGCAGCCCGGTTTATCACCACTGCGTTTTTCGGCTGTCAGATAGCCGCTGGTTCTGGTATCAGCGTTAAGCAGGCCTCGACCCGCGAGCAGGAAGCGACCGCACCGGATGATGTGATGCGCGTTGCGCTGTAATTTTGCAACCCGGGAGCCAGACGGCACCCGGGATTATGCTGTGATACCTGCTGCAACATTGCTGTAAACCTGCATTTTTCTCACGATTCAAATTGTAAAGGGCGCGGTAAGTTGCGCCTTGAAAGAGATTTGCCGCTAGCGGGCGTGTGTGGTGCTGAGCCGCAGCCGTATTCCCTGGCGGCACTCAGCCGTTATTCGCTACTCGAACTGTGTAACGCCACCCTGTCTCTGCAAGAGATCAAGCGCCAACCCCTATCGGTTACGGCCACTTTTGAATTCTACGGCATAAAATTTCGTTTCGCCGCGCAAAACCCCTTCCCACGTCTCTCGCTCTGGCTGATAACGCAGCATAGATTGCCTCGCCTTCGTTAAAGTGAAACGAACTTATTAAGGAGACGCTATGCTCGCACGACGTTTACAGGACGCGACTCTGCTGCGTCAGCAGGCTTTTTTTAACGGTCACTGGCAGGGCGCGCTCAACGGCGAAACACTGCCGGTCATCAACCCATCAACGGGCGAAGTGTTTTGTACCGTTCCGGCGCTTGGCGCGCAAGAAACCGAGCAGGCGATTGCCTTTGCCGATGCCGCACGGAAAAGCTGGGCGAAAACCCCGAACGCGCAGCGTGCACTGCTGCTGGAAAAATGGCATCAGCTGATCCTTGACAACGCTAACGACCTCGCCGCCATCATGACCGCCGAACAGGGTAAGCCGCTGGCGGAAGCGAAAAGCGAAGTGCTTTACGGTGCGGGCTTTGTGAAGTGGTTTGCGGAAGAAGCGCGCCGCATTTATGGCGACACCATTCCGGCACCGAGCGATGACCGCCGTATCCTGGTACTGAAGCAGCCCGTAGGGGTGACTGCCGCGATTACCCCGTGGAATTTCCCGATTGCGATGATCACCCGCAAAGTGGCCCCGGCGCTGGCCGCGGGCTGCCCGATCATCGTAAAACCGTCGGAGCTGACCCCGCTGTCGGCGTTGGCGCTGATTGAGCTGGCACAGCGGGCCGGTATCCCGTCTGGCGTACTGCAGATGGTCACCGGTTTGCCGAAAGAGATTGGTGAAACCCTGACCAGCAGCCGCACGGTACGAAAAATTTCCTTTACTGGTTCCACGCGCATCGGCCAGAAGCTTATGCAGCAGAGCGCCGACAGTATTAAACGCCTGAGCCTTGAACTGGGGGGCAATGCACCTCTGATTGTTTTTGACGATGCCGATCTCGACATTGCCATCAGCGGCGTGATGATCAGCAAATTTCGCAATGCCGGGCAAACCTGTGTCTGTGCTAACCGCATTCTGGTGCAACGTACGATCTACCCACGCTTTGCTGCCCGCCTGCTGGAAGAGGTGGCGAAGCTGAAAGTCGGCGATGGTTTTGCCGACGGCAGCACCATCGGCCCCCTGATTAACGCAGCGGCAGTCAGTAAAGTGAACAGTCATATTAATGATGCACTCAGCCACGGTGCCGAACTGTTAACCGGCGGTATCATTAACGGCAACGGCACCTTCGTGGCGCCGACGGTACTCGGCCAGGTCACCAGTGCGATGCGCATTGCTCATGAAGAGACTTTTGGCCCGGTAGCGCCGCTGTTTATTTTTGATACCGAAGATGAAGCGATAAATATAGCGAATGATACCCCTTACGGTCTGGGGGCTTATTTCTTCACTGAAGATATAAGACGCGCATGGCGCGTGGGTGAGTCACTGGAATTTGGCATGGTCGGTTTTAATACCGGTTCAGTTTCTTTAGAAGTGGCCCCGTTTGGTGGAATTAAGCTCTCCGGCTTGGGACGTGAAGGCTCGCGTTACGGCATTGAAGAATATCTCGAATCGAAAGCATTTCATTTCGGCAGTCTTTAAATAAAAAATAAAATTAAGTAATAGTTGAGGCCCGCCCTCTGAAAAGGTGCTGGCCTTTTTTTTAAATAACCCCATAAGTTACTCCAAACCATACAAAACCCCTGCGCTTAATTGGTGCAGGTTCAGTGCTGAATTCACGGTGGTGGTGCATTTTTTTTGTGATGAAAATCATCTATTTAAATGGTCGGTTTAACAAGGGTAAAATAATCGTCATTACGGCACAAAATTTTTTTCACCCCGTTTTTACGCATTATTATTTTTTACAGAGCTGGCATGCTTTCTGCATTACTTAATACAAATGCAATATTTCTCATAACCATAAAGCATTAGTTATCAGCTAAATAAGGAACACGTCATGCTTAGTTTTGACCCGGATAAAATCGCACTACCCGCAGGACATTTCATTAATGGTAAGCATATCCGCGGGCAGAGTGAGCAACTGGCGGTTAAGCGCCCTTCCGATGGTCTGCTGGCGGGTGAATTGTATCAGGCGGATGCGGCGCTGGTGGATGAGGCGGTGAGCGTGGCGGATGCTGCCGCCCGGAACAGCGGCTGGGCCAGCTGCTCACCGCGTCAGCGCGGCGCAATACTGAAGCGCTGGGCGGACCTGATTGAAGCCGATCCGCTGCTGGCACAACTGGAGTCGCTTGGTTCCACGCGCCCTATCTATGACGTGGTCAATCACGAGATTCCGTTTACTGCCGAAGCCATTCGCTTCTATGCCGAGTGCGGCGACAAATACAGCGGCGACGTGCTGCCGACCCGCGATGCCAGCCTCGGCATGCTGGTGCCGGAGCCTTATGGAGTAATTGGGGCGATCACGCCGTGGAACTTCCCACTGTCGATGGCCTCGTGGAAATGTGGCCCGGCGCTGGCAGCAGGGAATGCCGTGGTGCTGAAGCCTTCGGAGCTGACGCCGTTCTCCAGCGTGCGCATGGCCGAGTTGGCCCTGCAGGCGGGCTTGCCTGCCGGGGTGCTGAATATTATCCAGGGTAGCGGTGCGGTGACCGGCAGCGCGCTGGTGGCGCACCCGCTGGTGCGCAAAGTTTCCTTTACCGGCTCAACTGCTACCGGCGCACGCATCATGAGTGACGCGGCGTTTAACGGTATGAAGCCGGTGACGCTGGAACTCGGTGGTAAAAGCCCGCAGCTGGTCTTCGACGACTGCGGTGATATCGCTGAGGTGGCCGGGCGGGTCCTGCGTGGTTTTACCGCCAATGGCGGTCAGGCCTGCGTCGCCGGGACGCGTCTGATTGTACAGCGCGGCGTGCATGATGCGCTGATCAGCAAACTGATTGAGCTGTGCCAGGGCTTCCGTGCCGGTGTGACCTGGGACGAGAGCAGCCGCTATGCGCCGATGATTGATCAGCGCCAGGCGGCGAAGGTGGCCTCAGTGGTCAGCAGCGCATGCCAGCAGGGGGCGGAAGTGCTGGTTGGCGGACAGCGCTTTGCCGATACCGGCGAAGGGGTTTTTTGGCAGCCGACGCTGCTGGCAGGCGTGGCCAGCGACAACCCGGCGGTGCAGGAGGAGATCTTCGGCCCGGTGCTGACCGTACAAATCTTTGACGAGGAAGCCGAAGGCCTGGCACTGGCTTCCCACCCGATCTATGGCCTGTGCGCCGGAGTACACACCAAAAATATTGATCGTGCGCTGCGCGCGATGCGCGGCATTGCCGCCGGAACCGTGTGGATCAATCGTTATGGCCGCTCGGGCGACTTTATTATTCCAACCGGCGGCTTCCACGGTTCTGGCATCGGCAAAGATCTGGGCCGCCAGGCGTTTGAAGCCTGCCAGCGGTGTAAGAGCGTATTGATCGATTTCTAGCCACTGTTTTCATTCTTAACCGAATTCTGAAGAGGTAGCGTAATGGCTGTGTTTAAACCGAAATTCATCACCTTCGACTGTTACGGCACGCTGATCAACTTCGATATGGCAGGTGCCGCCGCCGCCATCTTCGCCGATCGCGTCAGCCCGGAACGTATGCAAGCCTTCACCGACGACTTCTCTCACTACCGTATGGACGAAGTGCTGGGGGCATTCAAACTCTATCCGCTGGTGGTGGCTAACGCGCTGTACCGCACCTCTAATAAATGGGGTATTGAGTGTACCGAACAGGATTGTGCTGCGGTAATGACCGCGTGCGCCACCTGGGGTCCGCACCCGGACGTGCCGGCTGGCCTGGCGATTATCGCTAAAGAGATCCCTCTGGTGCTGCTGACCAACTCCACCGATGAGCTGATTAAAAACCACGTGCCGCGCCTTGGTGCACCTATTCATCTGACCATCACTGCCGAAGAAGTTGGCGCCTATAAGCCGCAGATGAAGGGCTTTGAATACATGCTCAACAAGCTGAACTGCGGACCGGAAGAGATCCTGCACGTCTCCAGCAGCCTGCGTTACGACCTGATGACTGCGTATGACCTCGGCATTAAAAACAAAGTGTTTGTTAATCGCGGTCACGGTCCGGGTAACCCGGCATACGAGTACACCGAGATTAAAGACATTGGCGGACTTCCGGGCGTGGTTGGGCTGTAAGCCTCAGAGGAGCAGGGCGATGAAACTGGAATCATTCTGGCAGGCAACGGCACCCGCATTCACCGGTGCGAAATCGGGCGACCTGCCTGCCACCGCCGATGTGGTGGTGATTGGCGGTGGCTTTACCGGCATCTCGGCAGCACTGAACCTGGCACGCAGCGGGGTGAACGTGGTGGTGCTGGAAGCGGGCGAGGTGATGAGCCAGGCATCCGGCCGCAATGGTGGCCACTGTAATACCGGCGTGGCGCAGAACTTCTCGGCACTGGTAGAGAGCCAGGGCGTTGAGCAGGCAACCCGCTATTACCGGGCGTTTGCCGATGCGGTCGACTACGTGCAGAGCGTGGTGGCTGACGAGCAGATCGACTGTGACTTCTTCCGCTGCGGCAAGCTGAAGCTGGCCAGCAAGGCGTCTCATATGCCGTCGCTGGTGGCGGCGTGTGAGATGATGAAGCGTCATGTTGACCCGGACGTTGAGATTCTGAGTCGTCAGGATGTGAAGCGTGAAATCGACTCTCCGTCGTTCCACGGCGGGCTGCTACAGCGCCACGGTGGGCAGATGCATATGGGTAAATTTGGTGTCGGCCTGGCAGAAGCCTCTGCCCGAGCCGGTGCCGCCATCTATCCGCAGCGCGCCGTTACCGGGCTGACACGCCTCAACGGCTACCGTCACCGCGTCAGCACCGCCCAGGGCGATATTGTCGCCGAGAAAGTGCTGATGGCGACCGGTTGCTCCAATATCGGCCCGTTTGGATGGTTCCAGCGCCGCATCATTCCTGTTGGCAGCTTTGTCACCGTGACCGCGCCGCTATCCGAATCTTTACTGCAGCAGATCCTGCCGGGTAACCGCACTTACGTCACTTCGTTGAATCTGGGCAATTACATCCGTACCACTGCCGATCGGCGTCTGGTGTTTGGTGGCCGTGCGCGTTTCGCCATCAGCAGCCCGGCCTCAGATGCGAAAAGCGGTGATGTGTTGAAAGCAGGGATGCAAAAGATGTTCCCGGCGTTGGGTGACGTACCGATTGATTACTGCTGGGGCGGGCTGGTGGATATGACCGCAGACCGCCTGCCGCACGCGGGTGAGCACGAAGGAGTGTTCTACTCGCTCGGCTACAGCGGTCACGGTACGCAGATGTCGGTGTGGATGGGCCGTGTCATGGCACAGCTGGTAGCAGAAAAAGCCAATAACAATCCCTGGCAGCGCAGTATCTGGCCTGCGGTTCCCGGCTACTTTGGCAAACCGTGGTTCCTGCCTGTTGCTGGACTGTACTACAAAGCAAAGGATCGCTTTTCATGATCCCCGTCATATTTCGAGCCGAAGATACGTTGGCTGTCACAGCGAGGCCCAGTCGCTTACTGGGGCAAGCTCCCGAAGATTCGCTGTGTTCCCACCTTCCTGCAACTCGAATTATTTAGGGGACCCAAAATGTTATTAATTTTCTGAGGGTGTGCAGATGAGTAAATTTCGCAAAGAATTTAGCCGTGTTAACCCGGATTTGACCCAGGCGATTACGGATGTCGCGATTTCACGACGTGGCATGATGAAGCTGCTTTCCGCAGGCGCTGTGATGAGTACCGGCCTGATTGGTTTCCCGGCGTTCAGCTTCGCGGCGACAACTCCGGTAATGGGCGGCAAACTGCGTGCGGCGGTGGCGAATGCCTCCGCCAGTGATACCCTCGACCCGGCCAAAGGAAGCAACAGCGGCGACTACTGCCGCCAGTTTATGTTTTACAGCGGCCTGACCGAGCTGGATAAAAACCTCAAGATTCAGCCCGCGCTGGCAGAATCTTTTGAGAGCACTGACGGCATTCACTGGAACATTAAACTGCGCCCGGGCGTCCTCTTTCACGACGGTAAAGCTCTGACCGCAGCTGACGTAGTTTACTCTCTCAGCCGCCATAAAGACCCGGCAGTGGCCTCGACGGTTATCATCCTCGCCAGCCAGATGAAAGAGATTAAAGCGCTCAGCCCGACAGAGGTTTCCATCGTGCTGGAGCAGGCCAACGTTGACCTGCCGTCGATCCTCTCTACCAGCTCGTTCCTGATTGTGCAGGACGGGACCAAAGACTTGAGCAAAGGCATTGGCACCGGCCCGTTCGTCCTGAAAGAGTTCCAGCCCGGCGTGCGCACTTCCGGTGCAAAGAACAAAAACTACTGGAAGCCAGGCCTGCCACACCTTGATGAAGTTGAGTTGATGGGCGTCACCGATCCGGCGGCCCGCGTGAATGCGCTGATGTCCGGTGACCTACATATCGTCTCCACGCTCTCTGCCAATGATGTGAAACGCCTGAAGCAGAACGGCCAGTTTACCATCATGGAGAGCAAGTCCGGTATGTACAGTGACCTGATCATCCGTACCGACCAGGCCCCTGGCAACAACCCAGATTTCGTGCTGGCGATGAAATATCTGCAACCGCGTGAAATGATTGTGAAAACCGTGTTGCAGGGTTTCGGCACCGTGGGTAACGACACCCCGGTTCCGCCGTGGCACCCGATGTTCAACAAAGACATCCCGCAGCGCCCGCTGGATCTCGAAAAGGCCAAATTCCACCTGAAAAAGGCCAACATGGAGGGCGCGAAAGTGGAAGTAATCACCACCCCGAATATCGAAGGGGCAGTGGAGGGCGGTCAGTTGCTGCAACAGATAGCACGAAGCGCTGGACTCAACGTCTCGGTACGCCGGGTCCCTTACGACGGATATTGGTCAGCTCACTGGATGAAAGATCCGGTCGGTTACGGCTCGGTAAACCCTCGGCCGACACTGGATATGCTGTTCTCACAGTTCTATCAGTCCTCGGCACCGTGGAACGAATCCGGTTGGAAAAATGCCCGGTTTGACCAGTTGGTCACCGCCGCCCGTGGCGAAAGCGACCAGGTGAAACGCAAGCAGATGTATGGCGACATGCAGCAGTTGGTGTACGACAACTGCGGCACCCTGATCCCGGCCTTTCTCAGTACGATGGATGGCTGTAGCAACAGGGTTAAAGGTGTGGAGGCCTGGCCGTCGGGCATGATGATGGGTTACCGCTTCCATGAGTTCGCATGGCTGTCGGCTTAATTCCTAAATACTGAGCAGGAGAGCGGCGATGAACCGATACATTCTCATACTGATACTTCGGCGCATAGGATCGGGTTTACTGACGCTGCTTATTGTCTCTGCGCTGGTGTTTCTTATCACCAGCATGCTGCCGGGCGATGCGGCGCAGATGATCCTTGGCCAGTCGGCGACCCCGGAAACAGTGGCGACCCTACGGCAGCAGCTCGGACTGAATCAACCGCTGTTCATGCGTTATTTCAGCTGGCTGGCCGGAATGTTTCAGGGCGATTTCGGAACATCGTTCGCCAGTAAGCTGCCGGTCACGCAGCTGGTGGCACAGCGTATTCCTGCTACCTTCCAGCTGGCTGCGACCACCACGCTGGTCTCCGTGCCGCTCGCACTGCTTATCGGCATCACCGCCGCGATGAAGCGGGGCTCGCTGCTGGACCGGGCGCTGGTGGTCAGTACCATGGTGGTGGTGGCGGTGCCGGAGTTTCTGGTGGCGACCGTGGCGGTGTTCATCTTCGCCGTCAAGCTGCACTGGGTACCGGCAATGTCGCTTGGCTCCACGCATCAGGACTTCCTCGGTTTCTTGCGCACCTTCGCGCTGCCGGTGATAACTCTGTGCTGCGTGGTGGTGGCGCAGATGGCGCGCATGACGCGTGCCGCTATCGTCAACCAGATGGACAGCCCTTATCTGGAAATGACGTTGCTGAAAGGCGTCTCCCCGCTGCGCGCCATGCTACGCCATGCGCTGCCCAACGCGGTCGGACCGATTGCCAACGCCATCTCCCTCAGCCTCTCCTACCTGTTTGGCGGGGTTATTATTATCGAAAGCATCTTCAGCTATCCCGGGCTGGCCAGCCAGATGGTCGATGCGGTGAGTAACCGCGATCTGCCGGTGGTGCAGCTGTGTGTGATGTTCTTCGCCGTCTGCTACCTGGTACTGCTGTTGATTGCGGATGTTCTGACTATTGCGTTCAATCCTAAGTGGAGGGGCTGATGAACACATTCATGCTGCCGTGGCGTTTCTTTCATTCTCTCTCCGTTAGCGGCCGTATCGGCCTGCTGATCACCCTGTTCTGGATTTTTATGGCGGTATTCGGCACTGCGCTGGCACCGCACAGTGTTGAAGATATCGGCGGCGGTCCGCTGTTCGGTGACTTCAGCCGCGAGTTCTGGTTCGGCACCGATTACCTGGGCCGCGATATTTTCAGCCGCATCCTGTTCGGTGCGCGCTACTCCATTGGCCTGGCGCTGACTGCCGCGCTGCTGGCGAGTCTGGTGGGTACGCTGCTGGCGCTGTTGGCGGCGGTCGCTGGGCGCTGGCTGGAGGAGGTCCTCGGGCGTATCAACGATGCGATGCTGGTACTGCCGGGCAAAATCCTGGCGCTGATGATTGTCGCGGTGTTTGGTTCTTCGCTGCCGTTGCTGATTATCACCGCAGTGTTTACTTACTGGCCTGGCGCTTATCGCATCGCCTATGCCATGGCGTCGAACCTGCGATCGATGGACTATGTTCAGGCCTCACGCCTGCGCGGAGAGAGCCGCATGTATGTGGCTCTCCACGACATTCTGCCGAATATGCTGCACCCGATGCTCACCGACTTCGGCCTGCGTTTTGTCTACATCGTGCTGCTGCTCAGCGGCCTGAGCTTTCTCGGTCTTGGCGTACAGCCGCCGTATGCCGACTGGGGGACGCTGGTGCGCGAAAACCTTCAGGGGTTGTTTGACGGTTCCCCTGCGGTATTGATGCCGGCTGTGGCGATTGCCAGCCTGACGATCGGCGCCAACCTGTTTATCGACAGCTTACAGTCCATGCGTTCATTAACTGTGGTCGCCAAGGCCAGGGGGGTGGCATGAATATTACACCACACGTTCGCACACCAATGGTATCGGTCAAAAATTTGCGCGTTACCGCCAGCGCCGATGACGGGCATGAGATCAGCCTGGTTTCCAATATTCGTTTTACCGTGCAGAAAGGCGAAGTGCTGGCGCTGATCGGCGAGTCCGGCTCAGGGAAAACGACCATAGCGCTGGCGCTGATGGGCTATGCGCGTCACGGCTGCAAGGTTGCCGGGGGAACGGTTCACGTTGCCGGGACCGACGTCACTTCGTTAACGCCGTCGCAGTTGTGCCAGTTCCGCGGCAACAAAGTGGCCTATATCGCCCAGAGTGCCGCCGCCTCGTTTAACCCGGCGATGAAGATCATGGACCAGGTGATAGAGCCGGTGGTGATCCACGGGGTGATGAACCGTACCGACGCCGAAACGAAAGCGATTGAACTGTTCCGCGAGCTGGCGCTGCCCAACCCGGAAACCATCGGCGATCGCTACCCGCACCAGGTCTCGGGCGGGCAGTTGCAGCGCCTGATGACCGCGATGGCGCTGATCAGCGACCCGGAGGTGGTTATCCTCGATGAACCCACCACGGCGCTGGACGTCACTACACAGGTCGAAGTGCTCAAGGCGTTCCGCCGCGTGGTACGCCAGCGCGGCACCACCGCTATCTACGTCAGCCATGATCTGGCGGTTGTGGCGCAGATGGCAGATAAAATTCTGGTGCTGCTGAAGGGTAACATCGCCGAATATGGCACTACCGAGCAACTATTATGCGCTCCGGTGGCCAGGTACAGCCACCTGCTACTGGAAGCGGCAAAGCAGAAAGCGCGCCCCAGTCCCTGGCAGGAGCAGGATGAGAAAGTGCAGCCGCTGCTGCAGGTGCGCGATCTCTCTGCCGGTTACGGCCCGCTGGACAGCGCAGGACAGCCAAAGATTAAGATCCTCGAAGAGATTAATTTCAAGCTGTATCGCGGCCAGGCAATTGGCATTATCGGCGAGTCCGGATCCGGCAAAACCACGCTGGCGCAGGCCATAGCCGGGATGAACAAGCCGAGCGGGGGCCATATTCTGTTTAACGGTCACTACATTGCCGGGGATATGCATCAGCGCCCGGAAAACGAACTGCGTCGCATTCAGTATGTGTTCCAGATGGCGGACACCGCGCTTAATCCGGCGCACACCATTGAAACCATTCTCAAACGTCCGCTCAGGTTGTTCCACGGCCTGCGCAGCGCGGCGCTCGAACAGCGATTGTTCCAGCTGCTCGACCTCGTTCGCCTGCCGCGCAATGTGCTGTGGCGCAAGCCGTGGTCGCTGTCTGGCGGGCAGAAGCAGCGCGTCAACCTGGCGCGTGCGCTGGCGGCCGAGCCGGACCTGATCCTTTGCGATGAAGTGACTTCGGCGCTGGATACCGTAGTGGCCGCTGCAGTGCTGGATCTGATTACCGAACTGCGCCGCGAACTGGGCCTGTCAGTGCTGTTTATCAGCCACGACCTGCAAGCGGTGCGCTCGGTGTGTGACGAAATTATTGTAGTGAAAGATGGCCGTATGGTGACGCAGGTAGCGCGCGCCGATTACGACAAGCCTTCCACCGAGCTGTACTACGAGCGCCTGAAACGCGCCGTCCCGGAGCTACGCCAGGGCTGGCTCGACGAGCACCAGGAAAGTGATATCGCGTTGTAATCAGATTCCTTTTCAAGGGGCGGGCCCGCTTTTTCGGTTCACCCGCATTAAAGACAAAAATTTCAGGTAAGGTACAACATGCCAGCACCGATTCGATACGTACAGGATAACCGGCATTTTCCACCCGCAGCGGATGTGGTGGTGATTGGTGCCGGAATTGCCGGCGCTGCTGCGGCTTATGAACTGGTGAAAAAAGGCGTCAGCGTCGTGCTGATTGAAAAAGGCCTGGTCGGCGGCGAGCAGTCGAGCCGCAACTGGGGCTGGTGCCGCCAGCAGAATCGCGACGAGCGCGAACTGCCGCTGATCAAATATGCCCTGCAACGCTGGGCCGAACTGGGCGCAGAGACCGGTGAAGAGCTGGGCTTCCGCCGCAGCGGACTGATGTATGCCACCAAAAACCAGGCCGACATCAACGCCTGGGAAGCGTGGAACACCATGGCGAAAGGCTATGACTTCCACAGTGAAATCCTCACCGCTGAACGCGCGAAGGAAATGATACCGGGCAGCACCAGCAACTGGCTGGGTGGCATCTCATCCCCCACCGACGGCCATGCGGAACCGTCGCTGGCGGCGCCGGGCCTGGCAATTGCCGCACAACGCCTCGGCGGGTTGGTATTTCAGCAGTGTGCGGTGCGTGGTCTGGATATCACTAACGGTAAAGTGAGCGGCGTGGTGACCGAGCGGGGCCTGATTAAAACCAGCTGCGTGATCTGCGCCGGTGGGGCGTGGACATCAATGTTCTGCCGCCGTCACGGCATTGATCTGCCATTGGGTAACGTGATCGGCACCGCGTTTCGCACCGCGCCAATCGAACAGAAAATTGCTCTGCCACTGTACACCCCTGGCTTTGCCTGCCGCCCTCAGTTGGACGGCAGCTACACCGTCTCCGTCTCCGGCCGTGGTCGCCTTGAACCGGGTGCGCAAGGGCTGCGCTACGCGCGCCAGTTCTACTCGACCTTCAAGGCGCGGCGTAAAAATCTGACCATCAACTTCGGCATCAGCCCGTTTATCCGCGGACCGGAATCGCTGGTGCGCTGGCAGATGGATGGCATGTCGCCATTTGAAAAGGTCCGTATCCTCGACCCGCGCCCTGATATGACGATGGTCGAGGAGGGGCTGGCTGCAATGCGCAACGAATTCCCGTCGATGGTGGGCGTGCGCCTTGAGCAGGCGTGGGGCGGAATGATCGACAGCACACCGGATGCGGTGCCGGTGATCTCAACCGTCGACAATCTGCCGGGGCTGATTATTTCCGCGGGCTACAGCGGGCACGGTTTTGGCATTGGCCCCGGTGCCGGTCGCCTCGCGGCCGACCTCGCCACCCAGGAAACTCCGATTGTCGATGCGACGCCGTTCCGCTATCAACGCCTGATTGACGGTTCCGGTCTTGATGTGCCGGGCATGATGTAAGGAACAGTGATGACTCTTGAACTCAAAGCAATGAACGAAACCCATCTTGATGCGGCTTTTGCGCTCACGCAGCGGCTTAAGTGGCCGCACCGCCGTGCCGACTGGCAGCAGGCGCTGCTGCTTGGCGACGGGCTGGCGGCAGAAGAGAACGGCGCGCTGGTCGGCACCATCCTGTTCTGGCGCTGGGGCAAGGAGTACGCCACTCTTGGGTTGGTGATTGTCGATGATGCTCAGCAGGGGCGAGGCATTGGCAAACAGTTGATGCAGGCGGCGCTGGCAAATCTTAATGGCTGCAATGTGCGGCTGCACGCCACCGCAGCCGGTCAGCCGCTGTATGAAAAACTTGGCTTTGTCGCCACCGGCCATGTGGAACAGCACCAGTGCCGCGAGCTGGCGGCGGTGGCTGCCATTCCCTGCGGGCCGCAACAGCGTATTCGCAACGCGGGCGTCCAGGATGCCTCGCTGCTGACCACGCTCGATCGCCTGGCGCACGGCCAGCACCGCCCGCTGTTAATCACCCATCTGCTCGACAGCGCCGAACGTTTTATGGTGCTGGAAGAGAACGGCACCGCTGCCGGGTTTGCCAGCCTGCGCCGCTTCGGCCACGGCTATGCCATTGGGCCGATCGTGGCGCGTAACCCCGCCAACGCGAGACTGCTGGTCAGCGAACTGCTGCGCGGCATGAGCGGGCAGTTTGTGCGTATTGATACTGACCATTGCGCCGGGCTCGGCCCCTGGCTGAACGAACTGGGGCTGGTGGAAGTGGATGCCCCGACCACGATGGTGAAAGGGCAGCCGTGGCAGCTGGAGAGTGGCGGCATGCAGGCATTCGGGCTGATGAGCCAGGCGATGGCCTGATGAATATTGTCTATAAATCAGAACCTGAGCGCGGGCAGAAGTGGGCCGCGCTGGTGGCGGAGATGGCCCCGGAGGCCAGTTTCCGCCTGTGGCCAGACATCGGCGTTCCTGAAGACGTTGAGTATCTGGTGGCGTGGGTGCCGCCGGACAATATCCTGCAGCAGTTTCCCAACCTGAAAGTGCTGTTTTCAGTCGGTGCGGGTGCGGACCAGTTCAACTTTGCCAGTCTGCCGTCGGAGTTGCCGGTGGTGCGGATGATTGAGCCGGGGCTGACCAGCGGCATGGTGGAATACGTCACTTTTGCCGTGCTCGGCCTGCATCGCGATATGCCGCGCTACTTGCAGCAGCAGCGCGCGGGCATCTGGCAGGTGCATCCGGTGCACACCGCTGACAAGCGGCGCGTTGGCGTGATGGGCCTCGGCACGCTGGGGGAATCAGTGCTGAAGCCGTTGGTGGCGCTCGGGTTTGACTGTGCAGGCTGGAGCCGTACCCCGCGCGATTTGCCTGGCATCCAATGCTTTGCTGGCGATGAACACCTGAGCAAGTTCCTCGCGCGTAGCGATATACTGATCTGCCTGCTACCGCTGACCGCCAGCACCGAAGGGATGCTCAACACCGAACTTTTCAGCCAGCTGCCGCCCGGGGCGGCGCTGGTGCAGGTCGGGCGCGGGGCGCAACTCAATCACGACGATTTAATCAGGGCGCTCGACAGCCAGCAACTTAGCGCGGCGGTGGTTGATGTCACCGCGCCGGAACCGTTGCCCGCCGGGCATGCCTTCTGGCAGCATCCTGCTATCTGGTTGACGCCGCATATCGCCAGCCAGACCCAGCCGGAGAGCGCGGTGAAAGCGCTGCTGGAGAATATTCGCCGCTTCGAGCGTGGTGAAAGCATGCTCGGCGTGGTTGACCGCGATAAAGGATATTGATACGGGTATTGAGGCATGAATCCCGCTGCGGCGCGATCTTCACCAGCACCCGGAATTGGGCGATCAGGCCCACCGAACCAGCGGGTTGGAGGAGGAGTCTCTTACCCGGCAGTGTCGACAGCCACCCGCTGCATCACTCCGAATATAATTTTAACGATGCGCTGATCCCCTTCACCATCCGCTGGTATTGTGCGCGGGTGCGGGAAAGGCTCGAGTCTGAAATTTAACCGAAAGATTAGCCCAAATTACGAAAGTTAATGCCGCTGCTGCTCCCGGAACGGCAGCTTAATGGTCCGGCTTATTGCGATACTTTGGAGAGGCCCGTCGGGGCAATTCATCTTCTTAATGTCAATGAGGCATACAATGCATAATTTACTGGCTGAGCAGCAGACATTTTCTGATAACGCCCTGTTACTGGACGCCCGTGGTAAGAACGTGCCGCGTGGCGTCGTTACCGCACACCCGATTGTGATTGCCAAAGGCAAAGGTTCTGAAGTGTGGGACGTGGAAGGCAATCGTTATTTAGATTTCGTTGGCGGTATCGGCGTATTAAACGTCGGCCACAGCCATCCGGCGGTGATCAGTGCCGTGACTGAGCAATTGCAGTTAGTGTCCCATGCCTGCTTCCAGGTGGCGGCCTATCCGGGCTATATCGAACTGGCCAAACGCCTGAATAAGCTGATCGGGGCTGGTGAAGAGTTCAAAAGCGTGTTCTTCACCAGCGGGGCGGAAGCGGTAGAAAACGCAGTAAAAATTGCCCGTGCGCACACCAATCGCCCCGCCATTATTGCGTTTGACGGCGCGTTCCATGGTCGTACCTTATTAGGCGTGACCTTAACTGGTATGAGTCAGCCGTATAAGCAGAATTTCGGCCCATTCCCCGGCGATATTTATCGCGTACCGTTCCCGAATGCGTTCCACGATATTTCAGAATCGGACTGCTTAAAAGCGCTTGATACGCTGTTTGCGGTGCAGATCCTACCGGAGCGCGTGGCGGCGATTATTATTGAACCGGTGCAGGGCGACGGCGGTTTCCTGCCGGCTTCCCCTGCGTTTATGCAGGCGTTGCGAGAGATCACCATGCGTCATGGCATTCTACTGATTTTCGATGAAGTCCAGACCGGCTTTGGTCGTACCGGCAAGATGTTTGGCTTCCAGCATACCGGGATTGTGCCGGACCTGGTGACCGTGGCGAAAAGCCTGGGCGGCGGCCTGCCGATTTCCGGCGTGGTCGGTAAAGCGGCGATTATGGATGCGCCAGCACCCGGCGGTCTTGGCGGCACTTACGGCGGGAATGCGCTAGCCTGCGCGGCGTCGCTGGCGGTGCTGGACCTGCTGGAGTATGGCAATCTGCTGGAGCGCTCCAGGCAGCTCGGCGAGCAGATGAATGCACGCTTGCAGCAGTTGGCGGATAAATATGCCTGCATCGGCGAAGTGCGCGGCATTGGCTTTATGCAGGCGGTAGAGATTATCGACTTTGAAACCAAACGTCCTGATGCGGCGCTGACACAGAAGATCCTTGACAGTGCCTGCCAGGAAGGGCTGCTGCTGATCAAATGTGGTGTACACCGTAATACCGTGCGCTTTCTCGCGCCGCTGGTGACCAGCGATTCGCAGCTGGAAGAAGCACTGCATATCTTTGATATCGCCCTGGCGCGCGCCACGGGGCGCCTGGGCTGAAAATTCTTCCTCATTGATATTATTGCATTTATTGATAATTATGCTCGGACAGTTCGCGATGTTAAATCACTGGCGTAGCAGCAATTAAGCGTGCTATACCATTTGGGTGATGTGAACCAATGAGGGGTTTTATGAACGGCTTAATGAAACTGGACCGCATCGACATCAACATTCTGGTACAGCTACAGAAAGATGGCCGTATCAGCAATGTCAATCTTGCCGATGCCGTCGGGCTTTCTCCCAGCCCCTGCCTGCAACGCGTAAAGCGCCTGGAAACTGCGGGGTTTATTACTGGTTATGAAGCGCACATTAATCTGACTAAAATCACCGATTCGGTGACGGTGTTTACCGAAGTGACGCTATCCGGACACCGACGCGAAGATTTCTTCAAGTTCGAGAATGCGATCCGTGAAGTGGACGAGCTGATGGAGTGCCATCTCATCACCGGCGGCTACGACTATCTGCTGCGTTTTATCACCCGCAGTATTGAGCATTACCAGGAAGTGATTGAAAGGCTGCTGGACGCTAAAGTGGGCATTGATAAGTACTTCAGTTATATAGTGATTAAATCACCGATTTTGAAAAGCAGCGTCCCGATACGCTCCCTGATCGCTCGTCATACGCAGGTTGAGTTTTAATTTTTTTACCTGGTCAGGCCGGTTGTCATATGACCGCGCCTGGCTGTCAGGTCAGGTAAACCCGGAACGCCCTCCAAAACGCTGTCCTTATCCTTATCAACCAAAAAACGCTCACCGGTCGTGGCCTTACACTTTTTTAACCTCAGAAAACAGTCAGGGAGCCTGTGCTACAGCCGTAGTTGCCTGCCGTTGTTGAATGGCAGCACGGATGATTATCTGTTAACCCGTGACCTGCAAAAAATGGATCTTTCCCGGGGCACTGGCAGATACCGGAGATGGCTGAACGTTTCCCTGCTTTAAGGGGATAAGATTATCGCGCTCATAATAAACAACGGGTTTAGGCTCGCAGGCAGATGGTTGGAGTGGTTTTGTGACCATGTTCTGTGGCTTTTATGCCAGTTCACTGCAACGTCTTTAACCGTTTTTTGCGTTGAACGGGTCGTTTTTTCTACGTTACGTGGCTGTGTTGGATGGATATTCTGCGTTAGCGGGTTGCGTATGCCATCACGTTGTTGTCGGGCGTGAGCCTGAGAAACATCGGGATAGGTACCTAACCCGAGGTGGGATTCTTTACCATTAATACGATATTTGAGTTATAAGAGACGTAAGCCATTGATTATAAGGCAGAGGTAATGAGCATTGGAGACGTTGAGCGGAGGGTTTTAAGCTGCAGAATTTAGTATCGTTCAGAATTACAGGGTGGTCACTTCGTGACTGACTGAACATGACCCCAAATCTTGCCCAATGCGGAGGATGAAATCAACGTGCATTGGGCATAATTTTCACGCTAACTTGTTGAATCTATAACGTATAAAGATTCGTGAAGATGCATGACAACATAAATTGGCTCCTCTGACTGGACTCGAACCAGTGACATACGGATTAACAGTCCGCCGTTCTACCGACTGAACTACAGAGGAATCGTTTGAACGGGGCGCATAATATCCAGAGCGTTCAGGGATGTCAAAGCCTGATTTCACCTTTTTGACTGATTGCTGAATAAAACGCCATTTCACTGAAAATCCCACTGGTTACGGCCAGCCAGCCTGCTGCTTGCTTTTGCGTAATGTCATGCAAACCGCTTCGGCACGATGCTGAAATTTACACTCAGTTTCGTCAGAATGATCACGTTTATTTCATTCTGGCGTTGTAAAGCTGAATTATGAAATATACATTCCATCTCATCGCCTCCCCAACCTGCAAGGAACATCTATGGAAAAGGTCAGAATCGGGCTGATTGGTACCGGCTATATCGGCCGCTGCCACGCCATTGCATACGCTCAGGCCGCCACCGTCTTTTCACTGAAAGGTGAGATCGTGCGTGAAATGGTGGCGGAAGTTAACCCGGATGTCGCCAGAGCCCAGGCAGCCGCATTGGGCTTTAACCGCTCGACAGGCGACTGGCGCGAGCTGGTAGCTGACCCGGACATCGATGTGGTGGATATCTGCGCGCCCAATTTTCTGCATAAAGAGATGGCGCTGGAAGCGATCAGGCACGGTAAGCATGTCTACTCGGAAAAACCGCTGGCGCTGGACGTGGCGGATGCCGAGCTGATGACCTGCGCCGCGCGGGAAGCCGGGGTGAAAACGCTGGTGGGCTTCAACTATATGAAGAACCCGACCAGCCAGCTGGCGCATGAAATTATTGCCCGTGGGGAGATAGGCGAAGTGGTGCATTTTTATGGCACCCACAATGAAGATTATCTTGCTAACCCACAGACACCGCTGGACTGGCACTGCCAGAGAGCGCTGGCCGGGCTGGGCGCGCTGGGCGACCTTGCCGCGCATATCGTCAATATGGCGCACTATCTGGTGGGCAATATCAGCGAAGTCTCCGGCGATATGCTGACGGTGATTAAGCAGCGTCCGGATCCAAAAGATCCTTCAGTATTGCGTGACGTGGAGAACGAAGATCAGGCCAGCGCGCTGCTGCGTTTCGCTAATGGCGCGCAGGGGGTGATTGAAACTTCACGTATCGCCTGCGGCAGCAAAATGGGGCTGACCTACGTAGTGACCGGCACCAAAGGCGCGATTCGCTACACCCAGGAAAGAATGGCCGAACTGGAACTGTACCGGCATGACGATCCGGCCGGGCGTCAGGGTTTCAAAACGATTCTGGCCGGTCCGGCTCACCCGGACTATGCGGCATTCTGCATCTCTGCCGGTCACGGAATAGGTTTTAACGATCAGAAAACCGTGGAGATCCGCGACCTGATCAACGGCATCGCTGGCGGTGATCGGATATGGCCGGATTTTGCCGAAGGATTGCAGGTATCGAAGGTGCTGGAGGCCATTGCTCTGTCGGCAGTGGAACGCCGCTGGATGCCGGTCTGAGAGTGTCAACCGGACAACATCATCATGGGAGCGAAAGCTCCCTTTTTTATCTGTGGTGCAACCTTGCTCACAACCCAGTCGTTAATTGTTCCGGCGCATTGATCGCCGCCGCTGCTTTGTACCCGCGCAGTGCGCCCCCCCATAAGCTGACAGGTGATAGTCAATGGGCAAATCCGGCTGAGTGCTTCCGGGCAGGAGTTGCTGGATAATCCGCAGGTCAGAAGCGCGTATCCGGGAGGGGGATAACGGCCTTAATCCGGGAAATTGCCTGATTCAGGGGGAGTGAAATGAGACTAAAGAGGGCGGTTAACCGCCTTCGGTGAAGGCGGGTTTTTAGGGCATCAGCGGAACGGCGGCTCATTAAAAGTGCGCAGCTTACGGGAATGCAGTTTATCGCCCTCGGCCCGCAGCAGATTAATAGCACAAATCCCAATTTGCAGGTGTTCGGAAATTGCCCCTTCATAGAAGCGATTTGCCTGACCCGGTAATTTGATCTCTCCGTGCAATGGCTTATCGGAAACGCACAGCAGCGTGCCGTAAGGAACGCGGAAGCGATAACCCTGAGCGGCGATGGTGGCACTTTCCATATCAACGGCCACCGCACGGCTGAGGTTAAAACGCAGCGCAGAGGCGGAATACCTCAGCTCCCAGTTGCGATCATCGGTGGTCACCACTGTTCCCGTGCGCAGGCGCTGCTTAACTTCATCGCCTGGCATCCCGCTCACTTGCTTGGTGGCATCATAGAGCGCACGTTGTACTTCTGCGATGCTGGGAACGGGAATATCCGGCGGCAGTACGGCATCCAGCACGTGGTCATCGCGCAGATAGGCATGAGCCAGCACGTAATCACCGATGGTCTGACTTTCACGCAGGCCGCCGCAGTGGCCAATCATCAGCCAGGTATGCGGGCGCAGTACGGCAAGGTGATCGCAGATGGTTTTGGCATTTGAAGGGCCAACGCCAATATTGATCAGCGTAATTCCCTGTCCCTCTTTGGCGATCAGATGCCAGGCAGGCATCTGATGATTCTTCCACGCCAGGCCTGAGATAGCCTCATGAGGATTGGGGGTATCGGCAGTGACGTAAATGCTGCCCGCGCAGGAAAGCGCTTCATACGGCGAATTCGTATCGGCAATCTGCTCGCAGCCCCAGCGCACAAACTCATCCACGTAGCGCGTGTAGTTGGTGAACAGCACATACGACTGGAAATGTTCAACCGGCGTACCGGTGTAGTGCCGCAGTCTTGCCAGTGAAAAGTCAGTGCGCAACGCATCGAAATGCGACAGCGGGAACTGTTCGCCTGGCTGATACAGGCCATCGGCATTCTCATCGCCAATCTGCGCCAGTTCGGTAGTCGGGAAGTGCTGAGCCAGGCCGGCGCTCATGCTGCGATCCAGCCCCAGGTTTGAACCGTCAATTACATAGGGAAAAGGGATCTCCTGCGAAGAAGGTTTGACTTCCAGCGTGACCGGATATTCGCCGGTCAACATCTCCAGTTGCTCAGCCAGATAATGACGGAACAGGGCGGGGCGGGTCACCGTGGTGGCGTAGCTACCCGGACGGGTAAAACGGCCGAATGCGCGGGACATTTTGTGCCCCTTTGCCTCCCCACTCCAACTGACGCGCAGTTCCGGGTAAACAAAAAGGCCGCTGGCCCGGCTGGCTTCATCCGGCAGTTTGCCGCTGTCGATATAGGCCGCTACGGCTTCCCGCAGTGCGTTAACGGCTTGCTCATACAGTGAGTCCAGTTTGTTCAGCGCTTCGGCTACGGACAATCCCATGGGGGTGAAAGGCTGGGTCATGATCTCTCCTGTGACGATGCTTAATGTTTTCTTAACAACATCTTAGCCGATCCCGCAACGAAACGCCTGTCCGGGATGATGTCGTTTTAACATTAAGGTGAAATGATCCCCGAATGCTTTAATTGTATATTTAATGTTGCGTTAATAAAAAATATAATATTTATTTGTTTTTTTTATGAAACGTTCAGGTCAGTAAATAACCATGGCCGCCTTTAATTAATCAGCAAGACATGCGAAGTGTGAATTAAGTCACCAATGGATTTTCTGAATTGTTTATTCTCTGGGGCAGGTGTTTCGGGCTGTAAACCTGAGTCTTACCAGGTTTTAATATTATTCTTTTTGCCAGGAATTTATTATTTATTACAGGGTGTCGTTGAAGAGTGATATCAGGTCATGTGGTATTCAACCGGGTATACCGGACTGATGAAAAGGCTGTCGCAGAGGTAAAACGCTTTCTGCGCGAAAACGATCTGAATATCGATCGGACTATCAGAGTGTTTGTCACCGCCGTTCAGGGGGGAGAACTGGTGGCCTGCGGTGGCATTGCTGACAATATTATTAAGTGCGTGGCCGTTTCCCCAACCCTGCGTGGTGAGGGGCTGGGACTGGCACTGGCCACTGAGCTGGTCAATCTGGCCTGGGAAATGGATCAAACCGAACTGTTTATCTACACCAAAACGCAAAATGAGTCCCTGTTCCGCCAGTGTGGTTTCTATCCCATCGCCCGCGTGCCGGGGATCATGGTGCTGATGGAAAACAGTCCCTGCCGCTTATCCCGTTATGCTGCCCAGCTTGCCGCTCAGCGACAGCCGGGGGATAAAATCGGCAGTATCGTCATGAACGCCAACCCTTTTACCCGTGGGCATCACTATCTGGTGCAACAGGCAGCAGCAGCCTGTGACTGGCTGCACCTGTTTCTGGTGCGGGAAGATAACTCCCGCTTTCGTTATCAGGACCGGTTAGATCTGGTCACGGCGGGCACGCAGGGGATGGCCAACCTGACGATCCATGAGGGATCGCAATATATTATTTCTCGCGCGACGTTTCCCTGCTATTTCATTAAAGAGAAAGGGATTGCCGATGATTGTTATACCGAAATTGATTTGAAAATTTTCCGGCAATATCTGGCTCCCGCGCTGGGAATTACCCACCGCTTTGTAGGCAATGAACCTTTTTGTGAGGTTACCGCAAAATATAACCACGATATGCGCTACTGGCTGAATACGCCTGCGTTAACGGAGCCGCCTGTAGAGCTGGTTGAGATAGAGCGGCTGAAATATAACGGCATACCCATTTCTGCCTCATGGGTCAGAAAGTTACTGCCTGCGGGCGATATTCAGGCAATCGCCCCGCTGGTGCCGGAAGCAACAAAACACTATTTAGAATGCCTGTTGGCAAAACGTCAGAGAATTGTCGTCACCTAATAGAGGATGGGATGAAAATAATCAGGGAAGCTATGGCCGGAACGCTTGAGTCCAGCGATGTGATGGTGCGCATCGCTCCCTCAGCAGGCCAGCAGCACGATCTGCTGATAGCCAGCAGCGTGGAAAAACAGTTTGGCGAGGCCATCCGGCAGACGTTACTTCAGGTCCTGACACGCTATCAGGTGGAGCCGGTCCAGGTGATTATCGATGATAAAGGTGCGCTGGATTGTGTGCTCCGCGCGCGGATGGAGACGGCGCTGATGCGTGCCAGCGGCCTCGATGCTCTCCCCTGGGAGGCAAACAATGAACATGCCGGATAAGAAGCGGGTACGCCGGAGCATGCTGTTTGTCCCCGGTGCAAACGCAGCAATGTTGAGCAACGCCTTCATTTATCAGGCAGATGCCCTGATGTTCGATCTGGAAGACTCCGTGATCCTCCGGGAGAAAGATGCCGCCCGCCGGCTGGTTTACCATGCGCTGCAGCATCCCCTCTATCAGGAACAGGAAACTATCGTTCGTGTTAATGCGCTGGAAAGCCCTCATGGGCTGGCGGATCTGCAGGCTGTGGTGCGGGGAGGGGCGAACATTGTGCGTCTGCCAAAAACCGATCGCGCTCAGGATGTGGTGGATATGGCGCAGGAGATCGCGGCGATTGAGGCCGCCTGTGGACGGCAATCGGGCAGCACCGGCCTGCTGGCGGCAATTGAGTCGGCCGAAGGGATCACTAATGCGGTGGCAATCGCCCAGGCATCATCAAGGCTGATCGGTATTGCGCTGGGGGCCGAAGATTATGTGCGAAATCTGTGTACCGAACGCTCACCGGAAGGCATCGAACTGCTGTTCGCCCGCTGTTCAATTCTTCAGGCCGCGCGCGCGGCAGGGATACAGGCGTTCGATACAGTTTACTCTGATGCCAGTAATGACGAGGGCTTTCTGCAAGAGGCCGCCCTGATTAAACAGCTGGGTTTTGACGGGAAATCGCTGATTAATCCCCGTCAAATTGAGCTGATCCATAACCTCTATGCGCCAACAGCCAGTGAAGTGGCCCATGCACAGCGGGTGACAGACGCGGCCATGGCGGCGGAAAGAGAAGGACGTGGCGTGGCGTCGCTGAACGGCAAAATGATTGACAGCCCGGTAATTGAACGTGCTCGTCTGGTGTTGCAAAGAGCGGCGCTCTCCGGTCTGCACCAGGAAGACGGCTACGGTAAGGAAACCCGATGAACCGACAACAACGTCTGATGACTTTACGTACAGAGCAAGCAGTTTTTCCTTTCCAGGATGCTGAAAAAGCGCAACGGCGGGCGGCGAAACCTGGCGATTTTAAGTGCTGTAGCGGCATCAGAGAGGCGGTCCTGCGCAGTGGATTACAGGATGGGATGACGATCTCTTTTCACCATGCCTTTCGCAATGGCGACCTTGCGCTCAACCAGGTGATGGCGACGCTGGCGGAGATGGGGTTGCGCAATCTGACTCTGGCCTCCAGTTCACTCAGCGACTGTCATGCACCACTGGTTGAGCATATTCGTGAAGGTGTGGTCAGCCGCATTTATACCTCGGGCCTGCGTGGTCCCCTGGCGGAGGCCATTTCACGCGGCCTGCTCCTGCAGCCGGTGCAGATCCACTCGCATGGCGGGCGGGTCAGCCTGATCGCCTCCGGCGAACTGCATATTGATGTCGCTTTCCTGGCGGTGCCCGCCTGCGATGAATATGGCAATGCCAATGGCTACAGCGGTGAAGCCTGCTGCGGATCGCTGGGTTATGCCCAGGTCGATGCCCTTGCGGCGGACAAAGTGGTGCTGCTGACCGAGGCAATAGTGCCTTATCCGCACCATCCGGCCAGCCTGGCTCAGGATCGGGTCGACCTGATTGTGCCGCTGGAGAAAGTCGGTGATGCCGACAAGATCGGAGCTGACGCCACCAGAATGACCTCAAATCCCAGGGAGCTGCTGATTGCCCGCCGTGCGGCAGAGATCATTGAGCGCTCCGGCTATTTCACCGAGGGCTTTTCACTCCAAACAGGCACGGGCGGCGCTTCGCTGGCCGTGACCCGCTTTCTGGCAGATAAAATGCGCTCGAAAGGGATCCATGCGGCGTTTGCGCTGGGCGGGATCAGTTCAGCGATGGTGGAACTGCACGAACAGGGGCTGATTGCTAAATTGCTCGACGTACAGAGCTTTGACCGCATGGCCGCGCTGTCACTGGCCCGCAATCCGGACCACATCGAAATCAGTGCTGACCAATATGCTAATTTTCACTCGAAAGGGGCGGTGGTTGACCGTCTCGACGTGGTGGTGCTTAGCGCGCTGGAAATCGATACCGGGTTCAACGTCAACGTGCTGACGGGTTCAGATGGCGTAATGCGTGGCGCCTCAGGGGGGCACTGCGACACGGCCGCGGCCGCACGGCTGGCAATTATTGTTGCTCCGCTGGTGCGAGGGCGAATTCCCACTCTGGTTAAAGAGGTCACCACCTGCATTACACCGGGATCGGGCATCGATATCCTTGTGACTGACCACGGCACGGCGGTCAATCCATCGCGCCCTGAGCTGGCTCAGCGCTTACGCGACGAGGGCGTTGCTCTGGTCAGCATTGAATGGCTATACGAGCGGGCCAGGCTATTGACCGGAGATCCAAAACCCGTGGCCTTTACCGATAATGTGGTGGCGGTGGTGCGCTACCGTGATGGGTCAGTTATTGATGTCGTTCACCAAATTGCAGAATAACGCCGCTATCCCTGAGCAGGCAGATGGACGGGCAGTCAGCCTGCCCGAACTGCTTGCCAGCCGCGATAACCGACAGGCTCGTCAGCAGCAGTGGTTGCATCAGCAACCCGCCACGCTGGTCGTGCTGACCGTGGTAACACCCGGTGCCGTGAAGGACAGCGAGCTGACCCGGCGAATCTTTAACGCCGGATGGCAGCAAATTCAGCAGCTGAAATGGTCTGTTTTACGGGCAGAAGTTTTTACGCTGGCAACCGGTTGTGAAGGGTTTTGGCTGGTGGAAGCTGCTGCGCAGGAAGTGAAAACGCAGGCAATCGCGATTGAGGCGTATGAACCTGTCGGGCGGCTTTGGGATATTGATGTGTTGACTGCCGAGGGGAAGATCCTGTCCCGCAGGGAGAGAGAATTACCGGAGCGCCAGTGTCTGCTCTGCGCACTGCCCGCAAGAGTGTGCGCCAGACAGAGAACGCATGATGTGGATGGCCTTCTGGCAGAGATGGCAAGGCGGGTCGGTGCAGCGCTTAACCTGCAATAAGCCGGGCGAGGTTGAATCGTCACCCAATCCCAGGCGGTTTACCGCTGATGCTATTCAGGCATTACTGGCCGAGGTCAATCTGACGCCAAAGCCAGGCCTGGTGGATCGTCGTAACACCGGGGCACACCGCGATATGCATGTTGGGACGTTTTACAAAAGCGCTTCAGCGATTGGCGAATGGCTCCCCCGTTTTATTCATCAGGGCAGGGTGGATGCGGCTTTACCCTGGCAGCGGATATTGTCGCGTTTGCGCCCGGCCGGAATGGCCTGCGAAAACCAGATGTATCAGGCTACGGGCGGGGTGAATACCCACAAGGGCAGCATTTTTTCGCTGTCCTTGTTGTGTGCAGCGTTCGGACGGCTTTATCAGCAGCGGCAGATCATCAGCGCCACAACGCTGTGTAGCGGGGTGGCGGCTATCTGTCAGGGGCTGGTAAGCCGCGAGCTGGCGAATAACAATCCCCGCCAGACGGCAGGCCAGCGCTTGTATGCCACTCATGGCTTGCGCGGCGCAAGGGGGGAGGCCGAAGCCGGATTCCCGTTGGTGATAAATGGCGCTCTGCCTCTGCTCCTTCAGGGCAGAGCGAAAGGCAGGAGTGAACAGGAGGTGATGACGGACTGCCTGCTGTGGCTGATGGCTCATAACGACGATACCAACGTGGTCTCTCGCGGTGGAATGGCCGGGTTGCAGTGGCTACAACAGGAATCAGCCGCGCTGCTGGCGCAAAGAGAGCGGGAGGACAGGCAGGCAAAATGGCAGGCATTGATCCGGTTTGACGATGCGTGCATCGCACGCAATCTCAGCCCCGGTGGCAGTGCTGATTTATTAATAGTGAGCTGGCTGCTGGCCCAGTTGCCGCAGTCCTGATGACCCTTATCGGGTTGCTAAGGAGAGGCTGAGTGTCTGAATTAACATCCAAAATACTGAAGTCGCTGGCACCGCTGGCAGTACTGGCGGCCATTTTACTGATCCCGGTCCCTGCGGGAATGCCACCCCAGGCCTGGTATTTCTTTGCTATTTTCGTTGCCATGATTGTCGGGATGATCCTGGAGCCGATTCCTGCCACGGCAATCAGCTTTATTGCTGTCACGTTCAGCGTGCTGGCGGCTGACTGGGTTTTGTTCGGTGCGCAGGAGCTGGCGGCACCGGGCTTTAACGCGGGTAAAGAGGCGCTGAAATGGGGACTGGCCGGTTTTTCCAGCGCCACGGTCTGGCTGGTATTCGGCGCGTTTATCTTCGCCTTGGGCTACGAATCAACCGGGCTGGGCAGGAGGATTGCTCTGTTTATGGTGAAGTTTATGGGAAAACGCACGCTGACGCTGGGTTATGCAGTGGTTATCGTGGATGTTTTACTGGCCCCGTTCACGCCTTCCAATACCGCCCGTACGGGGGGCACCGTCTTTCCGGTGGTCCGCAATCTGCCGCCGCTGTTTGACTCCTTTCCCAACGATCCTTCATCCCGCCGCATGGGGGGCTACCTGATGTGGATGATGGTGGTCGGCACCAGTATCAGCTCCTCGATGTTTATCACCGGCGCGGCCCCCAACGTACTGGGCATCGAATTTGTTAACAAAATTGCCGGTCTGCAAATCAGCTGGATGCAGTGGTTCCTGGCCTTTCTGCCGGTGGGACTTTTACTGCTGATTGTCGCCCCGTTGATCTCCTGGTATCTCTATAAACCCGGTGTGACGCACAGTAATGAAGTGGCGGTCTGGGCAGGCGGTGCGCTGGTTGAAATGGGTAAAGTTTCACGTAAGGAATACACGCTGATCGGGCTGGTGCTGCTCAGTTTGTGTCTGTGGGTGTTTGGTGGCAAGGTGGTGAATGCCACGGCTGTGTGCCTGCTGGCGGTATCGCTGATGCTGGTGCTGCAGGTCGTCAGCTGGAAGGATATCACCCGGTATTCCAGTGCCTGGAATACTCTGGTTAACCTCGCCACGCTGGTCGTTATGGCCAGCGGGCTGACCCGCTCCGGGTTTATTGACTGGTTCGCCACCACCATGAGCACGCATCTTGCAGGCTTCTCGCCGGATATGACGCTGATTGTGTTAGTGCTGGTGTTCTATTTCGCTCATTACCTCTTTGCCAGCCTGTCGGCACATACGGCAACACTGCTGCCGGTCATTCTGGCAGTGGGGAAAGGTTTGCCCGGCGTGTCGATGGAACATCTGTCAATGCTGCTGGTGTTGTCGATAGGTCTGATGGGGGTACTGACGCCGTATGCCACCGGTCCGGGAGTCATTATCTATGGCTGTGGCTATGTAAAATCGAAAGACTACTGGCGGCTTGGCGGCATCCTTGGGGTGGTCTATATCGCCGCACTGCTGCTGGTGGGTTGGCCGATCCTCAGCCTGTGGTACTGATATCAGTCGGGGCACTTCACCGAACCGGATAACAAGAACAGCACAGGCTCATCGCAGATGAGCAAGAAGCCCGCTCAGGCTCACCTGAGCGGGCTTCTTTAATTTGGCTCCTCTGACTGGACTCGAACCAGTGACATACGGATTAACAGTCCGCCGTTCTACCGACTGAACTACAGAGGAATTGTTTCAACGGGGCGCATGTTATCGGTGGCCCTTCCCAATGTCAAAGGGGGAATGCAATTTCCAGTGCGTTTGCTGGCAAAACCAACGATCCGCTGTTTTTCTCGCCCCGCTGTGCAAAATCCAATCTCTTGCGCCAGATCTCACTTTCAATGGATTCCGTTGCCGATGTTAGAGGTGTGTCAAATTTTTGTTATTTGTCGATTTTAAAACAGATGTTTCGGTGTTTTCATGTTAAAAGTTTCAAATGACTATATTTTGAAATAAACAGACTAAATGATGTTGTCCGACTCCGGCGGGCGTCGATCTGAAACGCTGTTTTAAAAAAAATTAATGATTTTAATCAAATAAGTTAAAGGAGGGCAGTAAAGGAACGGGCCTTACTCTGTGCGTTACTTTCCCTGCATTTTAATAAAGCCGTCGGTGAAGTTGAGTGAATGTAAAAGATATTTTTCATTCGATGTCCCAGCCCGCCTGCGCATGCTAACGATAAAAAGGGCTTTGCCATGAACGTGAAAAAAACGATTTTAGCGTCGCTGTTAGTGTGTCTGTTACCCGTCTCGGTCTTTGCGAAAGATCTTCAGGTCGGCGTCTCTATGGCGCTGTTTGATGACAACTTCCTGACCATTGTTCGCAACTCAATCACCAAAGAGATGGCTAAAGAGCAGGTTAAGGGGCAGATCGAAGACGCGAAAGGCGACGTTGCGCAGCAGCTGCAGCAGGTCCAGAACTTCATCGGTCAGGGCGTTGATGCCATCATCGTCAACCCGGTGGATACCAATGCGGTGAAACCGATCATCGATCAGGCCAGTAAAGCGGGCATACCGTTAATTTTTGTTAACCGCGAACCCGCAGGCCAACTGCCGGACAAAATGGCCTACGTCGGTTCTGATTCTGAACTGGCAGGGCGTCTGCAGATGGAAGCGCTGGCAAAAAACATGAGCTACAAAGGCAACGTGGCCATTCTGCTGGGCGATCTTGCCAATGAATCCACCCGTAAACGCACTGCAGGCGTCAAAGCGGTGGTCGCCAAATATCCTGGCCTGAAAGTGGTACAGGAACAAACCGCGAAATTCACCCGTAACGATGCTGTGGATGTGGTCAGCAACTGGCTAACCGCCGGTGATGATATCCAGGCTATCGCCTCCAATAACGATGAAATGGCGATCGGTGCGCTGCAGGCACTCGGCAAAAATGACGGGCATGTGCTGGTGGCTGGCGTGGATGGTACCCCTGATGCCCTGCAGATGATCAAAAACGGCAAGATGGTCGCCACCGTCTTCCAGGACGGAAAAGGTCAGGGCGAAGGCGCAGTGCAGACTGCGGTAAAACTGGCGAAAGGGGAGAAAGTGCAGAAGGTTGTCGATATTCCGTTCCAGCTGATCACCAAAGACAATATGGCGAAGTTCACCACTCAGAACTAAAGATAACCCCGCTATACGGAGGTGAAGAATGGCCGCATTTGCGCTTGAAGCCGAAGGCATCAGCAAGTTTTTTCCGGGTGTAAAAGCACTGAGTAATGTCTCATTGCGCGTAAAGGCCGGAACCGTCCATGCGCTGATGGGCGAGAATGGCGCGGGCAAATCAACTTTAATGAAGTGCCTCATCGGGATTTACCGTCCCGATGAGGGCACCATCCGCGTTAAAGGTGAGCCGGTGCAGTTTCAGGATACGATGGACGCGCTGCGCTCCGGTATCTCAATGATCCATCAGGAGCTCAATCTGGTGCCGTATATGACGGTTGCCGAGAATATCTGGCTGGGTCGTGAGCCAATGAAGTACGGCTTTATTGACCATGGCAGGCTGAACAAACTGACCAAAGAACTGCTGAACAAGCTCAATATTCGCCTGATGCCGGACCGGCTGGTGGGCGATTTGAGCATCGCCTCGCAGCAGATGGTGGAAATTGCCAAGGCCGTCTCCTGGAATGCTGACGTGGTGATTATGGACGAACCCACTTCTGCGCTGACCGAAACGGAAGTCTCCCATCTGTTTGCCATTATCCGTGACCTGCGGGAACAGGGAAAAGCCATCATCTATATCAGCCATAAAATGGATGAAATTTTTACCATCACCGATGAGGTGAGCGTGTTCCGTGATGGTGCCTGGGTAGGCAGCAATGAGACTTCCAGCTACACGCGACAGTCGCTGATCACCCAGATGGTGGGCCGCGAACTGACCCAGCTGTTTCCGAAATTTAACAGTGACATCGGTGAAGATGTCCTGACCGTGCGTAATTTACAGCGCAAAGAGGTGTTTCATGACATCAGTTTCAGCGTTCGTCGCGGAGAAATCCTTGGCGTGGCCGGGCTGGTCGGGGCTGGCCGCAGTGAAGTCATGGAGAGCCTCTTCGGCATGACCAGCATCGACAGCGGTGAAATCCTGATTGACGGCGTACCCACCAAAATTGATTCGCCTGCCACAGCCATTGAAAAAGGGCTGGCGTTCCTGACCGAGGATCGCAAAAAGTCCGGGTTGTTCCTGGTGTTGTCGGTGATGGAGAACATGAGCATCGTCAACATGCCGGAGTACAGTAGCAAGGCAGGCTTCGTCAGCCATATGCAAATGGCGAAAGATTGTATGGAACAAATCCGGCGTCTGAATATTAAAACCCCCACCATGGACCAGATTATTAACAACCTCAGTGGCGGCAACCAGCAGAAGGTGCTGATAGCCCGCTGGCTGCTGGCGCAACCGAAAGTCCTGATCCTCGATGAGCCCACACGCGGCATCGACGTCGGCGCCAAGGCGGAGATCTACCGCCTGATCAGCGAACTGGCGAACCGCGGTGTCGCCATCATTATGGTCTCCTCTGAACTGCCTGAGATTCTGGGGATGAGCGACCGGGTGATGGTGATGCATGGCGGTCGTATCACCGGCATCCTCAGTAAAGAAGAGGCTGACCAGGAAACCATTTTATCGTTGGCGTCCGAATAGGGGCGTGAGGGTAATATATGAGTGACGTAAAGATGACAACTCAATCGCCGGTGCCATCGGCATCCCTGTTCAGTAACCTGAAGAGCAAGCTGCCCAAAGACACCGGCATCTTTATCGTAATGGTCGGTATTGCACTGATTTTTGAAGCTTTTGGCTGGTATGTCCGCGATCAGTCGTTTCTGATGAACCCGAATCGCCTGGTGCTGATTCTTCTGCAGGTGGCGATCATCGGGATCATCGCGGTGGGGGTAACTCAGGTCATTATCACCACCGGGATTGACCTCTCCTCAGGCTCGGTGATTGCGCTGACGGCGGTCGTGTCGGCCAGTCTGGCACAAACCTCTGACAGCCTGACACCGATGTTTCCTTCACTGGTTAACCTGCCCGCAGTGGTACCGATTGCTGCGGGGATTGGCGTGGGCTTTGTCTGTGGCGTGGTGAACGGCGTGCTGATCACCAGAACCGGTATCCCTCCCTTTATTGCCACTCTGGGGATGATGGTTTCAGCGCGTGGTCTGGCGCAGTATTACACCCAGGGCAACCCCATCAGCTTCCTGTCCGATGGCTTTACTTCGATTGGTCAGGGGGCAATGCCGGTGATTATCTTCCTGGCGGTGGCGGTAATTTTCCATATCGCGCTGAAACACACGCGCTACGGCAAATACGTCTATGCCATTGGTGGCAACATGACCTCGGCGAAGGTGTCCGGGATCAATGTTAATAAATACCTGATCATCGTATATACCTTCGCCGGTGGCTTGTCCGGACTGGCCGGTGTGGTCCTGGCCGCGCGCGTCAGTAGCGGTCAGTCAAGCATGGGGCTCTCATACGAGCTGGATGCGATTGCCGCAGCGGTAATCGGCGGCAGCAGCCTGATGGGAGGAGTGGGGCGCATCACCGGCACGCTGATTGGTGCGGTGATCCTTGGCCTGATTAAAAGCGGCTTCACCTTTGTTGGCGTGGATGCCTATGTGCAGGACATTATCAAAGGCATTATCATCGTCGCCGCCGTGTCTATTGATATGTATCGCAACCGCAAGAAACGTTGAGTCGCTGACTCCGAATGAAAAAGGGCGCTGCGGCGCCCTTTTTGTCGGGTGTGAAGAGCTCTCCGCGTCAATATTTTAAGTGAAAGCGATTACATGCTCATCGCAATGGCATTTTTTGCACCATTGCAGTGCGAGACGCGCGCGTCAGATGCCCCTGCCACTATCAAAAAGAGTGATTAACCCTTAAGGGGTAATCAGATTCTCTTATTTAACCGCCTGTTAGCCATAAGCCGGCCCTGCTCACCGTCATTAAGAAAATTCTGGCACGAGGCTTGCAGTTATCTCACTGCACCAGAGTGAAAACTTATTTCTTACCGCCAGTGACAATGGCATTCGGGGATCCGTGACGGAGGCAAAATGAACTTAAGACGACTCAAATATTTTGTGAAAATCGTCGATATCGGCAGTCTGACTCAGGCAGCAGAAGTCCTGCATATTGCACAGCCAGCGCTCAGTCAGCAGGTTGCCACGCTGGAAAATGAGCTGGACCAGCAGCTGCTGATCCGCACCAAGCGTGGTGTGACGCCTACCGAAGCCGGTAAGATCCTCTATTCACATGCCCGCACCATTCTGCGCCAGTGTGAACAGGCTCAGACGGCAGTCATCAATGCCGGGCAGTCACTGAATGGGCAGGTTTCAATCGGGCTGGCACCGGGCACTGCGGCTTCGTCACTGACCATGCCTTTACTGCAGACCGTGCGTGAGCAGTTACCGGATGTCCTGGTTTACTTACACGAAAACAGCGGCGCCTCGTTAAACGAAAAAGTGATGAACGGTCAGCTTGACATGGCGGTACTTTACGACCGTGCGCCAACTGCTGGCATCACCAGCATGCCGCTGATGAAAGAAGAACTTTATCTGGTGGGGGCCACTGACTGTCCCGGCCAGAGCGTAGACCTGGCGGATGTTGCCCGGATGAGCCTGTTCCTGCCGCGTGATTACAGCGCCGTGCGTAAACGTGTTGACGAAGCGTTCTCGCTGCGTCGCCTCAGCGCCCGCATCATCGGTGAAATTGAGTCCATCGCCACGCTGACCGCCGCTGTTTCCAGTGGAATGGGTGTGACCGTGTTACCTGAATCCGCTGCCCGTGCGCTGGTCAACTCGACCCATGCCTGGATGGCGCGGATTAACAGCCCGACGCTGAATCTGCCGCTGTCGCTGAACGTTTCTGCCCGTCTGCCGCTGTCTCCATCAGCACAGGCTGTGAAGAATATTCTGCTGTCGCTGCTCAACAAGCCGATGGTAGAAGATCGCGAACTGATGTTAGTGAGTTAACTCTGTTGGGCGCGCACCGGCGCGCCTCACTTCTTATCGCCAAAAAGCATATAAAACCTCTTTTTATTATTTGTTGCTATCAATTTGCGTCCTTAACATGATGTGAACTGACCGATAACACAAAGAGGAATGCGCGTGAATTTTCAGCAGCTTAAAATAATCCGGGAAGCGGCACGCTGCGATTTTAATCTCACTGAAGTGGCTAATACGCTCTTTACGTCCCAGTCTGGCGTCAGTCGCCATATACGCGATCTGGAAGATGAACTCGGTGTGGAGATCTTTATTCGTCGCGGTAAGCGGCTGCTGGGAATGACTGAACCCGGCAAAGCGCTACTGGCCATTGCTGAGCGCATTCTGGACGAAGCCGGGAAAGTCCGTCGTCTTGCCGATGTGTTTACCAATGAATCCAGCGGTGTGCTGACCATCGCGACCACCCACACTCAGGCCCGTTACAGCCTGCCTAAAGTGATCAAAGCCTTCCGCGCACTTTATCCAAATGTTCGTCTGGAGCTGAATCAGGGCTCGCCGCACGAGATCGTTTCGATGCTGGTGGCGGGTGAAGCGGATATCGGGATTGCCAGTGAGCAGGTGGTCAACAATCCTTCACTGGCCGCATTCCCGTGGTTCAGCTGGCACCATGCCTTACTGGTGCCGAAAGGGCATGAGCTGGAGCAGCAGCAGCCCGTTTCTCTGGCCGCCCTGAGCCGGTATCCGCTGATCACCTACCGGCAGGGGATCACCGGTCGTTCGCGGGTGGACAGAGCCTTTCACGCTGCGGGTCAGGCCCCGGATATTGTGCTGAGCGCGCAGGACAGTGACGTGGTGAAAACCTATGTTGAGCTGGGCCTGGGGGTTGGCGTGCTGGCCGATCAGGCCTGCCAGCTGGATGAGCACTCCACGCTGACCCGCCTGGAAGCCGGGCACCTGTTCGAGTCGAATACGGTCTGGCTGGGACTGAAGCGTGGGCAATTACAGCGCAACTATGTCTGGCAGTTCCTTGAGCTGTGTAATACCAACCTGTCGCTGGAGGAGATTAAGCGTCAGGCATTGTCGGTGGAGATTGAGGAACCGGTGATCGATTTTCAGATTTAGATTGAGGGAGCGACAACCCGCCGGAACCTCTGACCTGCAATATTTGCGCACAAACCGACACGGCGCGCCCGCTTAAGTCCGACTATCCTCTGTACAGGTTTTTCTCTGACCACGTTCGTGGTCAGGTCCTTCCATTTTTTTGTGAGCGGTAAACTGAGAGGATTCCACTATGACGACCAGGCAACCCGTATGGTTTATTACCGGCTGTTCCACGGGATTCGGACGTGAACTGGCAAAAGAGGTGCTGAAAAAAGGCTTTAATGTGGTGGTGACCGCCCGGGATAAAGCGAAGGTCAGCGATCTCGTTTCAGGTCAGGAAGACCGCGCGCTGGCAGTGGCGCTGGATGTCACCGACAGTGGCAACATTCAGCAGGCAGTCGATGCGGCTCTGGCCAGGTTTGGTACGATAGATGTCCTGGTGAATAACGCCGGGTATGGCTATCAGACCTCGGTGGAAGAGGGCGAGGAGAGCGAAATACGCGCCCAGTTCGATGCCAACGTCTTTGGTCTGTTTGCGATGACCCGCGCGGTGCTGCCGGCTATGCGTAAGGCCCACCGCGGGCACGTGATTAACATCACCTCGGTAGCCGGACTGGCAGGCTTCCCGGGTTCCGGCTACTACTCCGCAAGTAAACACGCGGTGGAAGGCTGGTCGGACTCACTGGCCGCCGAAGGGAAACCGCTAGGCATTAACGTGACCTGTGTTGAGCCGGGTCCGTTCCGTACCGACTGGGCTGGCCGGTCGCTGCGTCAGACAGCCAGCAAGATTGCTGATTATGCCGATACGGCAGCAGCAAGAATGAAGGGGACATCAGAAGGTAGCGGCAGGCAACCCGGTGACCCGGTGCGTGCTGCTCAGGCGATGATTGCCATCACCCAGCAGGCAAATCCTCCGCGACATCTGGTCATGGGCGCCTTTGGTTACGACGCAGTAACCGCAAAACTCAAAGAGCGCCTGGCGCAAATAGAGGCATGGAAAGAGACTTCTCTTGGCACTGATTTTCCGAAATAAGTGACAGGTTTCACCACGACAAATAATACTCCTGATGCCCGGCTTGATCGCCGGGCATTTTTTTCCAAAAAATTGAGGCGAAATGAACAGGTTTACTGAAAGTGGAGAATAATTCTGTTCTGTTCCCCATGGATATTAATGGGTGTGATCACTGCAAAGTGCCAGGCCAGTGTGCACTCCACTGCCTGGGACGGGGGCTGGATATGATCTTCATGATTTCCGGCATGTTTTGAGGGAGGTTATGAGAAATGCGTTATGAATCAGCGTGGAATGGATCAACGGGTGAACGGGGTAATGGTTAAGGGAAATTCGTCACGAATTATGCTTGAGGGGAGATATCTGAATTTGTTAATGATTGCGGGCCTCGCCCGCAAATTCATCTCTCCGACATCTTGATTTAACCCCGCTGTCACATTTCCCGCGCACCATAACCGCAATCAAAACCGTCCCGGGCGGCCACTCCGCTCCGGCTCCTGCATGGTGATTGAGGTTATTTAACATGCTGAACTTATCCAGACATCCGACCACTGTTTATCAGGCTATTGCCGCCCAGCTGGAGCAGGAGCTGAGCAGCAACTACCGCTGCGGCGAGTACCTGCCCCCAGAGAAACAGCTTGCGGAGCGCTATGCCGTAAACCGCCACACCCTGCGTCGTGCCGTTGACGAGCTGGTTAACAAAGGGCTGGTTCAGCGTCGTCAGGGCATTGGTATTCTGGTGCTGATGCGCCCTTACACCTATCCGCTACATTCCCAGGCCCGCTTCAGCCAGAACCTGATGGAGCAGGGCGGTGATCCTGGCAGTGAAAGGTTGCTGGCAGTGTTGCGCCCGGCTAATGCCGAAATTGCCGCCGCACTCGGTCTGGCTGAGGGCGACACGGTCGTGCATCTGCGTACTCTGCGCCGCGTCAACGGCGTGCCGGTTTGCGTCATCAACCACTACCTGGCCGATCTGCGCTGGTGGCCGAAGCTGCAGCAGTTTAACAGCGGATCGTTACACGAATTCATGCGGCGCGAGCTGGCGCTGGATTTAAGCCGTACGCAAACCCGCATCACCGCGCGTCGCGCACAGGCCAAAGAGAGCAAACTGCTGGAAGTGTCGCTGCATGCTCCTTTGCTGTGTGTCCGCACGCTGAACACCTGCACCGGCAGTGAACAACTGGCGGAATACTCCGTCAGCCTGACCCGCGCCGACATGATCGAACTGACGCTGGAGCACTAAATGGAGTCATTGAAGGCAAGACAGCACTGGCTTTCGGTACTGGCGCACTGCCAGCCGGAGGACCTGCTGAGGCACTGGCAGTCGCTGGATCTTCACCCGCAGTATGAGCTGCTGCGCGCGCCGGAAACCGGGCTGACCCGCCTGCAGGCGCGGATGGGGGGAACCGGGCATCGCTTTATCCTCGGCGATACGACCGTGACCCGTGCCGTGGTGCGTCTGCACGATGGAACCTGTGGTTACAGCTACGTGATGAGTCGTAAAAAAGATCACGCTGAGCGCTGCGCATTGATGGATGCGCTGCTGTTACAGGCCCGCTATAACGAGCTGATCCAGCAAAAAATCATCACCCCTCTGGCCGCTGCCCGTCAGGAAAAACTCAACCGGCGCGCCTGTGAAGTCGCCAGCAGCCGGGTCGATTTCTTTACCCTTGTCCGGGGAGACAACTCATGACCTTACTCGCCAGTTTTACCCATCCGGTTGCCGATTCCCAGCGCGCTTTCCGCCGCATCCTGAAAGCCATGAGCGAGCCGGGCGTGATGGTTTCCCTGCCGCAGCTGCCTGCCTGGGGTAAGGCTTCGCAGGCGGCCACCGCCGTGCTGATGACGCTGGTTGACCGTGAAACGCCGCTCTGGCTGGACAGCTCGCTGAGCAATGAGGTCCTGCTGAGCAATCTTCGTTTCCATACCGGTGCGCCAGTCACTCTCGAACCTGATGCGCCGTTTGCGCTGCTGCATGCCAAATCTGACACAGCGCTCGATCGGTTCTCACCGGGTGATAATGCTGCGCCGGAAAAAAGCACCACGGTGATTATTGAAGTCCCTGCTCTGAGCGGCGGTCTGACCCTGCGCCTCCGCGGTCCGGGCCTGATGGAGCCGCGGGCGATTGCGCCACAATTGCCGGAAAGCGTGCTGCGTTATCTGCGCGAGCGCCCGCATCGCTTTCCACAGGGGGTTGACCTGATTTTCACCTGTGGCGAAAACATGATGGCGCTGCCACGTACTACTGACGTGGAGGTCTGCTGATGTACGTTGCCGTGAAAGGGGGCGAGAAAGCGATTGCCGCCGCCCATCAGCTGCAGGAAAACCTGCGCCGGGGACAAGGACCGAACGAGCTGGAATGCAGCCAGATTGACCAGCAACTGGGGCTGGCAGTGGATCGTGTGATGACCGAAGGCGGCATTCACGATCGCGAACTGGCGGCACTGGCCATCAAACAGGCCAGCGGCGATCTGGTCGAGGCGATTTTCCTGTTACGCGCCTATCGCACCACGCTGCCACGCCTGGCTGACAGCCTGCCACTGGACAGCGCCGATATGCGTCTGGAGCGCCGCATCTCCGCTGTTTATAAAGATTTGCCCGGCGGGCAGGTGCTCGGCCCGACCTACGATTACACACATCGCCTGCTGGATTTTACCCTGCTGGCCGAAGGCAAAGCGCCTGCCGCACCACGTGCTGAACAGCCGCTTGATGAGAACTGCCCACATATGTTTGAGCTGATGACCCGCGAAGGGCTGGCCGCCACCGAAGAGGATGACGGTAGCGAGCCGCTGGACATTACCCGCGAGCCGCCCGCCTTTCCGATGCCGCGTTCTGCCCGTTTGCAGCAACTGGTGCGCGGGGATGAGGGGTTCCTGCTGGCGCTGGGCTACTCCACTCAGCGTGGCTATGGCCGTAACCATCCTTTCGCCGGTGAGATCCGCACCGGTTACGTCACGGTGGAAATCGAACCGGAAGAGCTGGGCTTTCCGCTGGAAATCGGGGAAGTGCTGCTGACCGAATGTGAAATGGTGAATGGGTTCACCGCCCCTGCCGATAAAGCGCCGCATCTGACGCGGGGATACGGTCTGACGTTTGGCCGCAGCGAACGTAAAGCGATGGCGATGGCGCTGGTGGACCGCGCGCTGCAAACCGGCGAGTACAACGAACGCATCACCAGCCCGGCCCAGGATGAAGAGTTCGTGCTGGCCCATGCGGATAACGTCGAAGCGGCTGGTTTTGTCTCACATCTGAAACTTCCTCATTACGTCGATTTCCAGGCCGAGCTGGAGCTGCTCCACCGCCTGCGTGCCGATTATCAGGAGAAGCACCGTGACTGAACTGAGCGGTTACAACCCCGGCTACCTCGATGAACAAAGCAAGCGCACCCTCCGCCGGGCAATCCTCAAGGCGGTGGCGATCCCTGGCTATCAGGTGCCTTTTGGCGGACGTGAAATGCCGATGCCTTACGGCTGGGGCACCGGCGGCATCCAGCTGACCGCCAGCGTTATCGGCGAGCATGACGTGCTGAAGGTGATCGACCAGGGCGCGGATGACACCACCAACGCGGTGTCAATTCGTCGCTTTTTCCAGCGAGTCAGTGGGGCAGCCACCACTGAATGCACCGTGGATGCCACGCTGATTCAGACGCGCCACCGCATCCCGGAAACCCCGTTAACCGAAGACCAAATCCTGATTTTTTAGGTGCCGATCCCGGAACCGCTGCGCTTTATCGAGCCGCGTGAAACCGAGACCCGTACCCTGCACGCGCTGGAGGAATACGGCATCATGCAGGTCAAACTGTATGAAGATATTGCCCGCTACGGCCATATCGCCACCACTTATGCTTACCCGGTGAAGGTAAATGACCGCTACGTCATGGACCCGTCGCCCATTCCGAAATTCGACAATCCAAAAATGAACATGATGCCTGCGCTGCAGCTGTTTGGTGCCGGACGTGAAAAGCGCATTTATGCGCTGCCGCCTTATACCAAAGTGGAAAGCCTCGATTTTGACGATCATCCGTTCAGCGTACAGAAGTGGGAGGAACCCTGCGCCATTTGCGGGGCCCTAAACAGCTATCTGGATGAAGTGGTGCTGGATGATCAGGGCACGCGCCTGTTTGTCTGTTCCGATACCGATTACTGCCATCAGCAACAAGAGGCGAAGCAAGCATGAAAGCTGAACACCCCCTGCTGGCGGTCAACCAGTTAACCCACCTCTATGCGCCAGGCAAAGGCTTCAGCGGAGTCTCTTTTGAGCTGTTTCCCGGTGAAGTGCTGGGCATCGTTGGCGAATCCGGATCCGGAAAAACCACGCTGCTGAAGGCGATTTCTGCCCGTCTGGCGCCGCAGCAGGGCGAGATTATCTATCAGGGCCAGGACCTGTATGGCCTGAGTGAAAGCGATCGCCGTCGCTTACTGCGCACCGAGTGGGGCGTGGTTCACCAGTATCCGCTGGAGGGTCTGCGTGCGCAGGTTTCAGCCGGGGGCAATATCGGCGAACGCCTGATGGCAGTCGGTCAGCGTCATTATGGCGACATCCGCACCACCGCCGGAAAATGGCTGCAGGACGTAGAGATCCCGCTGTCGCGCATTGATGATTTGCCGGGGACCTTTTCCGGTGGGATGCAGCAACGTCTGCAGATCGCCCGAAACCTGGTGACCCACCCAAAGGTGGTGTTTATGGATGAGCCAACCGGTGGGCTGGATGTGTCCGTCCAGGCCCGCCTGCTGGATCTGCTGCGCAGCCTGGTGCGAGACCTGAACCTGGCGGTGGTGATCGTTACCCACGATCTCGGCGTGGCACGGCTGCTGGCTCACCGTCTGCTGGTGATGAAACAGGGCGAAGTGGTGGAAAGCGGTCTGACTGACCGGGTGCTGGACGATCCACACCATCCCTATACCCAGCTGCTGGTCTCTTCGGTACTGAACTAATCTGGAAGCCACTATGAGCCTTAAACTGCGCGTCGAAAATTTGTCCAAAACTTTTGTGCTGCACAATCAGCACGGGGCGGAACTGCCGGTACTGCAGAATGCCAGCCTGCAGGTTTCCGCCGGAGAATGTGTGGTGTTGCACGGCCATTCCGGCAGCGGTAAATCCACACTGCTACGCTCTCTTTATGGCAACTACCTGCCTGACAGTGGTCACATCTGGGTGGAGCATCAGGGAGAATGGGTCGATCTGGTGACGGCGCCGGCCCGCCAGATCCTCCAGCTGCGTCGCGATACCCTTGGCTGGGTCAGCCAGTTTCTGCGCGTTATCCCGCGTATCTGCACACTGGATGTGGTGATGCAGCCTCTGCTGGAGCGCGGGGTGGATCGGCAGGAAAGCGAAGATCGTGCGAAAACGCTGCTCAGCCGCCTGAACGTGCCAGCCCGCCTGTGGGCGCTGGCTCCTTCGACCTTCTCCGGCGGAGAGCAGCAGCGCGTTAACATTGCCCGTGGTTTTATCGCTGACTATCCAGTGCTGCTGCTGGATGAACCAACGGCCTCACTCGACAGCACCAACGGCGCTGCCGTGGTGAGCCTGATTGAACAAGCCCGCGATCGCGGCACCGCAATTGTGGGCATCTTTCACGATAGCGAAGTTCGCGACCGTATTGCCAACCGCCTGCATGTGATGAGTCCCATAGCCGGGAGCGCCGTATGATCATTAATAACGTCAAACTGATTCTGGAAAATGAAGTGGTCAGCGGATCGCTGGCGGTCGAAAACGGTGTGATTCAGGCCTTTTCACAGACGCCGAGCCAGCTGCCGGAGGCGATTGACGGCGAGGGGGGCTGGCTGATGCCGGGGATGGTGGAGCTGCATACCGATAACCTCGACAAATTCTTTACCCCGCGGCCGAAAGTTGACTGGCCTGCGCATTCTGCCATGAGCAGTCACGATGCGCTGGTGGTGGCAAACGGCATCACCACGGTGCTGGATGCCATTGGCGTGGGCGACGTGCGCGACGGCGGCCATCGTCTGGAGAACCTGCAGAAGATGATCAACGCCATCCGCCACAGTGAAAAGCACGGGCTTAACCGCGCCGAACACCGCCTGCATCTGCGCTGCGAGCTGCCGCATGATTCCACGCTGCCGCTGTTTGAACAGCTGATGTGCCTACCGGAGCTGTCGCTGGTGTCGCTGATGGACCATTCACCGGGCCAGCGTCAGTACACCTCTCTGGAGAAATACCGGGTCTATTTCCAGGGCAAGTACAACCTGAACGATGCCGAGATGGACCAGTTTGAATCCCAGCAGCTGCGCTATGCTGAACGCTGGTCACTGCCGAACCGTCAGGCCATCTCCGCATGGTGTCGCCAGTACAACATTCCGCTGGCGAGCCACGATGATGCCACGCTGGCGCACGTGCTGGAGTCGAAGGAGATTGGCAGCGTGATTGCCGAATTCCCGACCACCGAAGAAGCCGCCCGGGCCTCCCGTGAAGCGGGTTTGCAGGTGCTGATGGGAGCACCGAACATCGTGCGCGGGGGGTCTCACTCCGGCAACGTCGCGGCTCACGATCTGGCCGCGCTGGGCATGCTGGATATTCTCTCCTCGGATTACTATCCGGCCAGCCTGCTGGAGGCGGCCTTTCGCCTGGCGCGCGACGAACGCAATGATTACCAGCTGCCAGCCACCATCGCTATGGTGACCCGCAAGCCTGCACAGGCGATTGGTATGAACGATCGCGGCGTGATTGCCGGGGGCAAACGTGCCGATCTGGTGCTGGTAAAAGCGCATCAGGATCAGGTTTACGTCCGCTCTGTCTGGGTAAAAGGCCGGGCCGCGTACTGATGGCCCGCATCATCTGGCTGACGGGCGCTTCCGGATCAGGCAAGGACAGCCTGCTGGATGCGCTCCGGGAAACGGTGCCGCCGGGGCTGATGGTGGCGCATCGCTATATCACCCGTGCCGCCGATGCCGGAGGGGAGAACCACGTCGCGCTCAGCGAAGCCGAATTCCAGCGGCGTAAAATGCTGGGGCTGTTTGCCATCGACTGGCAGGCGCACCAGCACTGCTACGCACTGGGAATTGAAATTGACCTGTGGCTGCAGCATGGGCTGGATGTGGTGGTCAACGGCTCTCGGCTGCATTTGCCTGCGGTGCAGCAGCGCTATGGCAGCCAGCTGCTGCCGATCTGCCTGCAGGTGACGCAGGAAGTGCTGGAGCAGCGCCTGCGTCAGCGGGACAGGGAGGATAAGGACGAGATTGCCCGGCGGCTGCGACGTGCCCGGGAAACCGTGCCTGAGGGCAGCCTGGCGCTGAATAACGACGGTGCGCTGAGCCAGACGCTGAGCGGGTTTCTGGCGCTGCTGGCCAGTGAGGAGTAACCGATGCACTTTACTTTTCTCGGCACCGGCGACGTTCGTCAGGTGCCGGTGTTTGGCTGTTTCTGCCCTGCCTGCCAGCGGGCTCAGCAGCAGCCGGAGCGGCGGCGTGGGCCAACCAGCGGGGTGATCCGTCATCAGGGGCAGACCACGCTGCTGGATGCCGGTCAGTGTCATCTGGAGCAGCAGTTTGCTCCCGGCGAGCTGGATCGCATCTTTCTCACGCATTTTCATATGGACCATGTGCAGGGGTTGTTTGCGCTGCGCTGGGGAATGGGGACGAAAATCCCGGTGTATTGCCCGCCGGACGAGCAGGGCTGTGACGATCTGTATCGCCATCCCGGTCTGCTGGCTTTTCAGCCTTTTCTGCGCCCCTTCGACCCGGTGCCCTGCGGCGACATTGTGATGACGCCGCTGCCGCTGATCCATTCGAAAATCACCTACGGCTACCTGATTGAGCAGGGCGGCAAAACGGTGGCCTACCTGACCGACACCGTTGGACTGCCGCAGGAGACGCTGGATTTTCTCCGACGCCGCCGCATCGATCATCTGGTGCTCGACTGCAGTTATGTGCCTGTGGAAGCGCAGCCGCACAACCATAACGACATTACCGGCGTGCTGGCCTTACACGCCCTGATCGCTCCGCGACAGTGCTGGCTGACCCATATCAGTCATGAGGTGGATAACTGGCTGGCAGACAATGCGTTGCCGCCGGGAGTGGCTGCCGCGTATGACGGTCTGGTCCTTGAGATTTAACGATAAAAACGCTGCCGCGGTGTGGCGTAATTTTTTCATCATCCCCCTGTCATCTGAACGTCATCGCCCTCGCCGTTAATAGTGCCCACCAGGCTTAACGCCGGACTCTCAACGGGAAAAAAAATGGCACAGGCACTGTTAAAACCGGCCCCTGCACCTGCAGTCGCTCAGTGGAGGTCAGCACAAAAAAAAGTGCTGGCAGTACGGGGACTGAGCAAAGCGTATTCGGCACAAAATCGCGTGCTGCACGATATCCATTTTGACCTGCATTCCGGCGAGCTGGTGGCGGTAATTGGCCGTTCCGGCGCGGGAAAATCCACGCTCCTGCATATTCTGAACGGCACCCTTCCGGCCACTGACGGTGAAATTATCAATTTTCGTGAGTCGGGCCAGCATCAGAACATCGTTGAGCTGAACTCCCGGCAGATGCGCGCCTGGCGCAGCGAGTGCGGAATGATTTTCCAGGACTTCTGCCTGGTACCGCGCCTGGATGTGCTCACCAATGTTTTGCTCGGCCGCCTCAGCCAGACGTCAACGCTGAAGTCCTTCTTCAAAGTGTTCCCGGACGCAGACCGCGCCCGCGCTATTGGCCTGCTGGAGTGGCTGAATATGCTGCCGCAGGCGTTACAGCGTGCCGAGAATCTCTCAGGGGGCCAGATGCAGCGCGTGGCGATTTGCCGGGCGTTAATGCAGAACCCGAAAATCCTGCTGGCTGACGAACCGGTCGCCTCACTGGACCCCAAAAATACCCGTCGCATCATGGACGTGCTGCGTCAGATCAGTGAAAACGGCATCAGCGTGATGGTGAACCTGCACTCCGTTGAGCTGGTGAAAGAATACTGCACGCGCGCCATTGGCATCGCCAAAGGGCGGATTGTTTTTGACGGTCATCCGTCGCAGTTAACCGAAGATCTTCTCCATACCCTGTATGGCGAAGAGATGACACAACTTGACTAAGCTACTTTTTGGGATAGGGACACAGCGATGAAAAAATTATTCTTAACGGTGGTGCTGACCAGCGTGATGGCCGTTAACGAAGCTCAGGCTGCCGCGCCTGAGGAACTGAACCTCGGCATTCTCGGTGGTCAGAACGCCACGCAGCAGATTGGGGATAACCAGTGCGTGAAAGATTTCTTCGACAAAGAGCTGAGCGTGGACACTAAACTGCGCAACTCTTCTGACTATTCCGGCGTGATTCAGGGCCTGCTGGGGGGCAAAGTGGATATGGTGCTGAGTATGTCACCGTCTTCTTTTGCTTCCGTGTACATCAACGACCCGAAAGCCGTGGATATCGTGGGTATCGCGGCTGATGACACCGATCAGTCAACCGGTTACCACTCCGTGGTGATCGTCAAAGCTGACAGCCCGTACAAAAAACTGGAAGATCTGAAAGGCAAATCTTTCGGTATGGCCGACCCGGACTCCACGTCCGGCTTCCTGATCCCAAACCAGGCTTTTAAAAAGCAGTTTGGTGGTTCGATTGATGACAAATACAACGGCTTCTTCTCCAGCGTGACCTTCTCCGGTGGCCACGAGCAGGATGTGTCAGGCGTGCTGAACGGCCAGTTTGCAGGTGCGGTGACCTGGGCGTCGATGATCGGTGATTATAACACCGGTTATACCACCGGAGCTTTCACCCGCATGATCCGTATGGACCACCCGGACCTGATGAAGCAGATCCGCATTATCTGGCAATCGCCGCTGATCCCTAACGGCCCGATCCTGGTGAGTAACAGGCTGGATCCGGATTTCAAAGCCAGACTGATTACCGCCATCAAAAAACTGGATAAATCCGACCACAGCTGCTTTATCAAAGCGATGGGCGGCACTCAGCATATCGCTCCGGCAAGCCTGGCCGATTTCCAGAACATCATTGATATGAAGCGTGAACTGACCAAAGCCCGATAATACGCGGCAGGTGTCCCGCCCGGTTTCAGCCGGATGGGACACCCCTGAACACCGACACGAGCGGAAGCGCATGCACAATACAGACTTTGAACGCTACTACCGGCAGGTACGGGGCAAACAAAAGCGCGACACCGTACTCTGGTCACTGACCCTGCTGGTCCTCTATATTGCCTCCGGCAACATTTCTGAGTTCAGCCTGCAAATGGTCTGGTCCTCTTTGCCGCACTTCTTTGACTATCTGGCCGAAACCGTGCCGGTGCTGCACTGGAACCTGCTGTTTGCCAGCGGGCATACCGAAGGCTCGCTGGCCTGGTGGGGTTATCGCCTGCCTGTCCAGCTGCCGCTGATCTGGGAAACGCTCAATCTGGCGCTGGCGGCCACCATTCTCTCGGTGATGGCGGCAATGGTGCTGGCTTTCCTGGCGGCAGAGAATACCCAGTCCCCGCCAGTGATGCGTTATGCCATCCGCACTGCGGTTGCGTTTCTGCGCACCATGCCTGAGCTGGCGTGGGCGGTGATGTTCGTGATGGCTTTTGGCATCGGGGTGATTCCGGGCTTTCTTGCCCTGGCGCTACACACCATTGGCAGCCTGACCAAGCTGTTTTATGAAGCCATTGAAAGTGCCTCCGACAAGCCCGGCCGCGGGCTGTCCGCTTGTGGTGCCGGTACGCTGCAAAGAATGCGTTTCGCCCTGTGGCCGCAGGTTAAACCGGTGTTTCTCTCCTACAGCTTTATGCGCCTGGAAGTGAACTTCCGTCAGTCGACCATCCTTGGCCTGGTTGGCGCAGGCGGCATCGGCCAGGAGCTGATGACCAATATCAAACTCGATCGCTACGATCAGGTCAGCATGACCCTGCTGCTGATTATCATCGTGGTTTCACTGCTGGACGCGGTATCCGGGCGTCTGCGTCACTGGGTGGTTGAGGGGAAAGCAGCATGATCGCATTAGCCGGGTCAGACTCACTGGCCACACTCAAATCACAGCACAGCGAACTGTTCTCGCTGCAGCGCCGCTACCTGCGCCGTACCGGTCTGGCGGCGGTGGCGGTGCTGGCATATTATCTTTTCTTCTTCAATATGTTTGGCATCAGCTGGGCGCAGCTGGCCACCGGCAGTACGCAGATTGCCCGCTATTTTCTGCAGATGTTTGTCTGGCACGACGTGGCGAACTGGCCGTTTGCGTATTATTTCACGCAGATCTTTATTACCGTTGCCATTGTGTTTGCCGGGACCCTGACGGCCACGCTGGTGGCGCTGCCAGTGTCGTTTCTGGCTGCCCGTAATGTGATGTCTTCCGCCATGTTACGCCCCGTTGCCGGGGGGGTACGTCGCCTGTTGGATATTCTGCGCGGAATTGACATGGCCATTTGGGGATTGATCTTTGTGCGTGCGGTGGGAATGGGGCCGCTGGCCGGGGTGCTGGCGATTGTGATGCAGGACGTGGGATTGCTGGGCAAACTCTATGCCGAAGGGCATGAGGCAGTCGAGCGATCGCCGAGCCGTGGGCTGAATGCCGTGGGCGCGAATTCGCTGCAGAAGCACCGCTATGGCATTTTCACCCAGTCGTTTCCGGCATTCCTCGCGCTGAGCCTGTACCAGATTGAATCCAATACCCGTTCTGCGGCAGTGTTGGGCTTTGTCGGTGCGGGGGGCGTGGGGCTGGTCTATGCCGAGAATATGCGTTTATGGAACTGGGATGTGGTGATGTTTATCACCTTAATCCTGGTGACGATCGTGATGGCGATGGACTATGTCTCGGCGAAGCTGCGTAAACGCTACATCAGCGGCAAGCCGGTTCCGCTGTTTGGTCAGTAATAGCGCGGCCTGAGCAAACCGCCGGGATGGGCGGAGTTAATCCCGCCCTGATAATCCTCCACTGCTGAACTGACAGGGGCGAATTCATTCGCCCCGTCTGACAGCCATGTGCCCGGATTTACGATGAGGCAATTTCCCACCATATTTTATTCAGCGAATAGTAGCGGTCTTGAGGATCCAGCGTCTTTTCCCACGGCTTATCAATGATGTAGTGAATGTTTTTGACTTCGGCCATCTTCCACAGGGTCGCATGCTGTAAAGGCAGGGTTTTCAGCGCATTATAGATATAGGGCAGCGGCTGCCAGCGCTGGTGGAAGTAGTCGTTAAGGAAGTCCTGCTCGGCAAACAAATAGCGTGACAGGTCGTCCAGCTCCGCCAGCTGGCGCAGCATATCGTCAAATACCGCCTCGTCCGGCTTCAGTACCAGGAAACCGCCGTTGAGGTAGTTATCCACCTCATCCAGCTGCTCCGTGTGGTGCGCGCCCTGGCAATAGCTGTAGAAACAGTTTTCCGGCCGCCAGCTTTTCGGGTAACGGGTAATCTTGTTGGGATTGCAGCGGCAGGCGTGGCAGGCGGCGATCTCTCCCTCAGCCAGCGTCAGCTTAAACAGCTCATCCATATTTTTGGTCACCAGCATATCGGCATCCAGAAACACAATGCGCTCAAATTCTGTCAGCCGCCAGACCGCCAGCTTGGTCCACACTTCAGAGAAGCGGGCGTTGGCATAATTATGCTGCAGGTTGCTGTCCGGGCTGATCGGCTGCACTTCCCGCAGCAGACAACCTTCACTCTCCAGTGCCTGACGGGAGGGCGCATCGATATTTTCCGTGACCATAACCACCAGTGGGTAAGCGCTGTTTGCTTTCTTCAGCGACTTATGCAGCGCCTTAACCCCGACCAGATAGCCCGGCTGCGTCAGCAGGGTAGCCCATGCCTTCATTGGCTCTCTCCTTATCATCAGTCGAGCAGTTGTGCGGTAAACGCATTCTCAAATTTGCGCTGTGGATCCAGCGCTTCACGCACTTTACGGAAGGCTTCCCATTGCGGATAGATCGCCGGCCAGTCATACAGCGGCGCCGCAAAGTATTTCCCCCAGTGTGGCCTGCCGCCTTCCGCTGCCAGCACTTTTTCCACTGCCTGCAGGAATGCCACCCCTTCTTCTGACAGTGACCCATCCTCAGCGTAATAGACCACAAACCCGAAGAAGCAGGTATCCTGCTGGTAGGCGGGGCTGAGCCAGGACTGGGACGGGCCGGTACAGCGCAGAATAATCGGATAGTGCATACGCGGTTGGGTTTGGGTATGCCACTTTTTGATCTTGCGGATCACCTCTGGGGCACGCGCCAGCGGAATGCCGATCTCAACGTTAATCTGCGGAGTGGCGATACCACGACAGAATACCTGGTAGACATCGCCGGTGACGTCCGAAAAATCCTTAAAACGGGTCACGGTGCGGAAAGGTTTACCGTTCTCATCGACAATTTTGGTATCGCTGCGCATATGCTCCAGCGTCTGATCGACGGTTTCATTCATCGCATCGCTGGTCTCTTCGTGCTTCAGCAAATCGTCGTTATTGTCGTGATATCTTTCAGTCTCTTCTTCCGTTGCCTCACGCGCTGCCCAGACATGGACCTGATTTTCATTCGGGAACCACCAGGCCTTACTCAGGGCATAGTGATGATTCCAGTTCAGCAGGTCCGTCTCCAGCGTGTCAGCACTGACGGCATTTTTGAAACAGGTGTAAACCAGCGAGGGCTGGGTACGCAGCGTGACCTGAGTCACCACCCCTAACGAGCCTAATCCCAGCTGCACAGCGGGAAATGATGGATGATCGCGGTTGAATTCCTGCACGCTGCCGTCTGCCAGCACCATGCGAATGGTTAATGCCTCGTCGGCGATCGCGCTTTGCTGCAGTCCCTGCCCGTGAGTGCCGGTTGCCAGTGCGCCAGCCAGCGTCTGGGCCGCAATCACGCCGGGGGAGGACGGTAACATTCGGCCCACACCCGTGAGAATTTCATACACCTCATGCAGCGGAGTGCCCCCGCCAAAAGTGGCGGTGTCTTCGGTGATAGCCAGCAGGCCGCGCAGGTGTTGCAAATCCACCAGGGTGTCTCCTGCGGCGGCAAGCTCCAGCATGCGCCCCGGAGACATCCGGCTGCCTGCCACGCGGATTTTACCCTTGCTGGCGGCAAGGATCGCCTGCAGTTCTTGTTCGGTTTCAGGCGTGCTGATGGCGCTCTTTTCTGCCAGCGTCGCATTCTGTGCCCAGTTCCACAATCTGGGTTCGTCGCTGGCCAGCTGTGGTTTGCGGCGAGGATAACCGGTATTTTCGGGTGTCATCGACAACTCCTTCTCTCAGGACAATAACAGGGTGGTGTTGAAAAGCGCAGAGGTGACCTTTCAGGATCTGACACACTAAGCGTAGCTGAATTGCCCCGGAACGACAGCCGTCAGGAGAGATAAAGTTGTACATGGTAGTAAATTCTTGTACAGATTTGCATTACGCCGGGCGCAGATATCGTAGCGTGGCCTCCACCACCAGCTGGCGGTTGCGGGCAATGCTCTGCTGCTCCGTCTCACTGCCACCATACAGCGTATGAAAGGTATAGCGGTTGCAGACGTTGTGGGTGCAGATGCTGCTGATCAGGCGGTGGACGTCCACGGTTTCGACATTCTGATCGAAAACGCCTGCGGCTTTGCCCCGAACCAGTATGCTCTCCAGCACCTCAAGGGCGCTTTGATTCAGTGCCTTAATGCGCGTTGACTGACTGATATAGCGGCCGCGCATCAGGTTCTCGCTGCACACCAGCCGCATAAAATCCTGGTGAGAGATATGGTAATCAAAGCTGGCTTCGGCCAGGCGCGCCATCGCCAACACCGGCGGCATTTCGGCGAGGTTAAGCCCGGCTTCATGCTGGCGGATAGCCTGATAGACCTGCTCCAGTACTTCCATATAGAGGGTCTCTTTATTGCTGAAATGGTAAACCACCATGCGTTTGGTTGTCTGGGCATGCTCAGCAATTTGCTCCATGCGGGCACCCTGCAGGCCAAATTCGGCAAAGGTGGTAAGGGCACCTGCAAGGATACGTTTCTTCAACCCTTCAGGGTCATTCTTTCTTTTGGCGGTGGCAGGCATAGCGCGTTGATAAATCCGTGGTCTTTAAAACCGTTATTGTAACAAGGATGTAAAGAATACCCCAGAAAGCTTAAGGCTACGTGCGGCCAGGGGAGATCTGCAGCAGGTTTCGGGGGCTTTCTGAACAAGCTGCAGAGGGGACAGGCGATTAAAAACAGGGATGTGTGCCATCAACAACGCTGTCGTGGTGACGTTTTATCTTCTCATTCAGCTGCTTTTCGTCCGGTAACGCCCGGCCGCGCAGCACCGCTTCGGTGGTGAAGCAGAACAGTAAAATCCCACGGCTGCACAGGTTAGCCGCTTCGCTGTAGCTTTCCAGCGAGGTGAAATACGCTTTATCGCTGGCAGCGCACTGCCGGCAGGCGGCAATAACGGCTGCCAGCGCCCGCCAGACATCCCGCGCCTCGCCCAGCAGCGGGATTTTGCCCATTGAGAAGGTGAGGATCTTATCCATGCGACCAAACAGATGCTGCCTGTGGTCCAGGGCAAAAAGCTCTTCCAGCGTTTCCAGCCACAGATTGAAGGTGGTGGAAAACAGGTCGTTCTGCACCAGTTCCATGCTGGCATGTTGCCACGGATAGTCCGCAGCAAGCTGGCTGAAAGCAAGCTGGTAAGCGTCGAACTCAGCGGCATCCGTTTCATCCGCCAGCGTCAGTGCATTGCTGCGCAGTTCGAAGTCGAGCAGTTCCTGCTGCCGTTTGGGCTCATGCCAGTCAATCAGCCGTGCTTTGCGCTGCTGCAACGCGCACAATGATTCCATATCGTAAAACGTCGCCATGGCGATTTCACTGGCCAGCAGCGCTTTGTTAACGGTCTGAATGTCCACTGGCGACTGCACCACTGAACGCTCGGCCAGCAGCTCATTGCGACGGCTGAGGTAAGCCGCCGCGGGTGTGAGGAAGTTGCTCATGAGCATTCTCTTTATCGGGAGGGAAGTGACGGGCGGTCGCCCGCGCACAGAAGGAACCAGTATGACATAAGTTGCCGCGAAGAAATCTGCGTCGGGCACGTTTTCAGCCTAATGCCAGGCATGCTTAGTACCACAGCAGATAAAGTTTGCATAACTTGATATTTCCCTCTGGCTGCCAGGCAGGTTTAAATCAGTGCCAGACCACACTGATTGAAGGAGACTGAGATGCAAAACGTTAACCTGTCTGGCCGTACCGCGCAGATACTGAGCTGGCTGCAAAACAGCTTTTCTCAGGCGGTACAGATTGATGACCCGCTGGACGTTGCGCGGGTTGCCGAATCTCTGTTACCGGTCAGTCAGCTGTACGGTTTCGAAATGAGTTATCTTCATTCCCGGGACCATTATGAAAAATAGCCGCCCTCCCCACAGCATTCGCTACTGCTACTGGAATGAGCTGTGCACTCTGATAAAAAAAGCCCGTTCAGCTCAGCACTGAACGGGCTTTTCCCTGTGGGTTAGCCTCGTGAAACTGTCCACTCGCTGCGTTCAATTCCGTCGATAATCAGCCGACGCAGTTCCTGCTGCGGCAGGGTCACGTGCAGCGTCTTCCAGGCTGGCTGATAGTTTCCCCGGCGGTTAAAGGTCAGCCTGATTTCTCCGGCATCGCACTGCATTTCCCAGCTCAGCCATAACGCGTTGTCCTGCCGGTAACCCCACGACTCGCCATCATCTTCAAACAGCGTTCCCTGCGCGTGGCCCACACCTTTTAGCGGAAACAGCTTCAGCTCGCGCTGAGTATCCAGACCAGAGTCAACAGGCTTCAGATGCTGGCTGAGGGGAAGGCCGGCACCGGCACGGACCAGGAGCGGCAGTTTTTCCAGCGGGGCATCCAGCGTGATTTGCTGTCCGCCGCTGTACCAGTTTCCGCTGTAGAAATCATACCAGCCAGCCTGATTGTCCGGCAGCCACAGGCTGCGCTCGCGCTGGCCCGGCTCGACAACGCTGGCGACCAGCAGATCGCGACCCAGCATAAAGTCATCACATTCGGTAAAGGTTTGCGCATCATGCTCATGGTCGAGGAAGGTCGGACGCAGCATCGGCTCATCATCCGCATGTGCCTGCCACAGCAGGGTGTAGAGATAGGGCATCAGACGATAGCGCAGCTCAATTGCCTCGCGGATGGCCGGGGTAACGGCAGGGTACATCCACGGCTCGTTAACAGTGTGGTCATCGTTCCACGAGTGGATGGTGAAGCGGGGATGCATTACGCCATTCTGCACCCAGCGAACAAACAGCTCTGCATCTGGCTTGTCGCCGGAGAAGCCGCCGACGTCATGGCCAACGTTATACAGACCCGACAGGCTCATCCCCACTCCCATGCGAATGTTGTAGCGCAGGGTCTGCCAGTTGGTACGGTTGTCGCCGCTCCAGGTCTGTACATAGCGTTGCATCCCGGCACAACCCGAGCGGGAAATCAGAAAAGGGCGTTTTTCCGGCGCGAAACGCTGTTGCGCCTCCATTGAGGCGCGCATCATCAGCAGTGGCATGACCGGGCGCACATCCTTGATGGCGATACTGTTGCCAAAGCCGTGGCAGCGGGCTTCGCCATCCCACACTTCATACTCGTTGTTGTCATTCCAGGTAGAATCGATGCCCATCTCCAGCAGCTGGCGGGTGACGCCGTCCTGCCACCAGGCAACAGTCGCCGGATTAGTAAAGTCAAGATGCGACCCTTCATCATCCCAGAATGAGGAACGTTCCGGGGCATCGCTTTCCGAATCGCGGATAAACAGTCCTTGCGCCGCCACCGCGTCATACTGCGGGTGATCCTGCAGCAGGCAGGGCTTGATATTGGCCGCCAGGCGCAGGCCGGCATCGTGAAAGGCCGCACTCATCTTCTTCGGCTGCGGCACTTTGTCGTAGTTCCAGTTGAAAACATAGCGCTTGTTATTAATTGAGGTGTAGCCGGACGACAGCTGGAACGAATCGCAGGGGATGGCATGCTCGCGGCTCAGGCGGATAAAGTTCATCAGCTGATCCTGAGCATCCGGCGCATCGGTGTAATGCATGGTCGACCCGCTGTAGCCAAGGCTCCACTTCGGGCCGAAGAGGGTTTTGCCCGTCAGGCGCACAAAGGCTTTGGTAATATCCAGCACCCGGCTGCCAACGAACAGGTAATAATCGATATCGCCGCTCTCAGCCTGCCAGCGGCGGTAGGGCAGATGATAGTTGTCCAGTTCGTTGCCCAGGTCCAGCTGCGTGTTGCTCAGGTTATCGTAATAAAGCCCAAAACTAACGTCGTCGCGGCGGGTGATGGTGAAGGGAATATGCTTATACAGTGGATCTGTCGAGGCGGCGTTGTAACCCATTGCATCGAGATTACGCATTTCATAGCGTCTGCCATTACGCTGCAAATCGCCAGATTTCTCGCCCAGACCATAGAAACGTTCATCAGGCTGGCGGCGCTGATAGTGCGCCACGCCATCGCCATGGGCATTCAGCAGGTAAGCGCTGGTCGGACGGTCGCCGGTCAGAAACTGCCACTCACCCTGAGTGTCGCGGTAATGCCACTCCAGAAACAGCGGCTGATGAACGGTCACCCGCAGCTTTTCCGTGGCCAGCACCAGGCTGTTAGCTTCTTCCTTCAGCGTAAACCCTGGCAGGCTGAAGCCAGCCAGGCTCCCACGCGGGCGACCTTCCCACGGTACATCTTCGCCCGGTGCAATGCTCCAGGTACGATCCAGCGCAAACTGCCCCTGGCGTTTAACCGCCACGCGGATCAGGTTCTGCTCCAGTACGTAGAGGCAGAACAGATGTTTGCCGTCCACCGTCAGTTCGACGTGATGGTCATCGGATTGGGTTAAGCTCCAGTGTTTCAGCGTTTTCATAATCAGCCTCGATATCAGGCGCGTGTTGCGCGGCGTTCAGCAATAAAAGAAATCAGGAAAATGGCACCAATCAGGTCGAAGAAGCCCATCGCGACGAAAAGCGGATTGAAGCCGATAGTGTCAGCGGTGACGCCGATAATCAGCGAGAAGATAAAGCTGGAAATCCAGGCGAAAGAGCCGCGCATACCATTGACGGTCGCCATCTGGCCCTTGTCGAAAGATTCCACCACCAGCGCGCTGAGCATGCAGGAGATAATCTGATGGCCGAAGCCGCCGATGGAAATCAGCGCTATCGCCACGTAAGGATCTTTCGTCAGGGCGACCAGGGTCAGTGACAGCATCAGGAAGGCGCCGGTGATGGAGCTGGCGACGATGGAGTTAACGCGGGTGCAGCCAAAAAAGCGCAGATAAATTTTGGTCAGGTAGCCGCTGGCGACGCTGCCCAGGTCCGCAGCCAGGAACGGCAGCCAGGCAAACATGGCGATCTGCTTCAGATCCATTCCCATATTCTTCGCCAGATAGAGCGGTACCCAGAAACTCAGCACGCCCCATGCCGGTTCGGCCATAAAGGCCGGAATGGCGATGCCGTAGAAGCGCTTGTTCTTTCCGACCACTTTCAGCGCCTGGAAGAACGGCAGTTTAACGGGGGCGGGTTCGTTATCCTGCTTGATAAACGCCAGCTCTTCCTCGCTGAGGTTTGGGTGCTTTTCCGGATTGTGATAGAACAGTGCCCAGGCCGCGACCCACACCAGCCCGAGAAGACCGGTGAACAGGAAGGCACCCTGCCAGCCAAAGGAGCCGTGAGCGAAGTAGATAATGGGCGGGGCCAGCATCGCGCCCATCGAGAAGCCCACGCCAGCCCAACCGGCCGATATTGGGCGCTCTTTTTTCGGGAACCACTCGCCCAGCGTTTTGGCATTTGCCGGCGTGGCGGCCGCTTCCGCACCGCCCATCACAAAACGCAGGAACAGTAAGTGGACCCAGCTGCCTGCGCCCGCATGGAACAGGCAGGCCAGCGACCAGATGCTGGCACAGATCAGAAAGCCCGCTTTCAGACCAATCACATCAATCAGCCAGCCGGTAAGAGGCTGGAACAGGGTATAAGCCAGCTGAAAAGCACCGACGATCCACGAATACTGTTCGGTGGTGATCCCCAGGCTGGTTTTCAGTTCCGGCGCGAGGATGCCCAGTGAGTTACGGGTAATGTAATTGACGGTCACGCCGGTCAAAAACAGCACCAGAACCCACCAGCGCAAATTGCGGATGACGCGTTTGCTTTTCACCGCGCTCCCTGTAGTTAAACTGCGGTTCATATTGTTCTCCACTTCTGATGGGGGATGGGGGCGAAAAACATTCAAGGCGGCCAACCGGTCAGCAAGCAGTTTTCGCCGCAACGACATGAACAACTGTGGTGATTTCGCCGGATGAGTGAAGCACACCTTGTGAAACGGGTCGCCAGGCTGATAGCGTATTTGTGATTTGGTTAACCAATTTAGTTTTTTGGGGTTGATATGCCGGCCATTAAGCGAGAGTTTAAGGCGGTGTAAGTTCAAATATCTACCGGGCTGGCCTGGATTATGCTGAATGGTGAACCAATTTTGACAGTGGTTTTTTCAGCAGCAGGCGGGTTCTCTTTACGATCCTGGAGGCAGAAAAATGGAACAAACCTGGCGCTGGTATGGCCCTAACGATCCCGTCACGCTGGCGGATGCAAGGCAGGCAGGCGCAACCGGCATCGTCACCGCGCTGCACCATATCCCTAACGGTGAAGTCTGGAGCCTGGCTGAAATTTTGAAAAGAAAAGCCATCGTGGAAAAGGCTGGCCTGGTGTGGTCGGTGGTGGAGAGCGTGCCGATCCACGAAGAGATCAAAACCCACAGCGGACAGGTTGACCAGTGGATTGCTAACTACTGTCAGACGCTGCGCAATCTGGCGGAATGCGGCATCCGCACCGTCTGCTATAACTTTATGCCGATTCTGGACTGGACCCGCACTGACCTGGCGTGGGAACTGCCGAACGGCGCAAAAGCGCTGCGTTTTGACCAAATCGAATTCGCCGCTTTCGAGCGCCATATTTTACAACGCCCCGGCGCAGAGAAAGATTACACGGCGGAAGAGTTGGCGCAGGCTGATGCCTGTTTTGCGGCCATGAGCGAAGAGGCCAGAGAGCGTCTGACCCGCAACATTATCGCCGGTCTGCCCGGTTCGGAAGAGGGGTATACCCTGGAGAAATTCCGTGCGCAGCTTGATCGCTACAACGGCATTGATAACGCACGCCTGCGTGAGAACTTCGCTTACTTCCTGAAGGGCATCATCCCGGTGGCGGAGCAGGTTGGTCTGCGCATGGCGGTGCATCCTGACGATCCACCACGTCCTATTCTGGGCCTGCCACGCATTGTTTCCACGGCTGATGATCTGCAGTGGATGATTGATACCGTGAGCAGCCCGGCCAACGGTTTCACCCTGTGTACGGGGTCTTATGGCGTACGTGCGGATAACGATCTGCCTGCTATGGCCCGGCGTTTTGGTTCGCGTATCTATTTTATCCACCTGCGCTCCACGCGGCGCGAGGCCAACCCGAATAGCTTCCATGAAGCAGAACATCTCGGCGGAGATGTTGATATGGTTGACGTTATCCGGGCGATCGCTGAGGAAGAGCAACGCCGGAAAAACGCCGGAGAGCAGCACCTTATTCCCATGCGTCCGGATCATGGTCACCAGATGCTGGATGACCTGCACAAGAAAACCAATCCGGGTTACTCAGCCATTGGCCGCCTGAAAGGCCTGGCTGAAATCCGTGGGGTGGAACTGGCTGTCCATCGTGCCTTCTTCACCAAAGGAGTCTGAGATGAAGCCGTTTATGAGCGAAGATTTTCTGTTAAAAACCGAGACGGCTCGCCGCCTGTATCATGACTGTGCGGCCGGGATGCCGATTTACGATTATCACTGCCACCTCAGCCCGCGAGAGATTGCGGAAGATCGCCAGTTCGACAATCTGGGGCAGATCTGGCTGGAGGGTGACCACTATAAATGGCGCGCGTTGCGTTGCGCGGGGGTGGAAGAGGCGCTGATCACTGGTGATCAGAGCAGTGATTATGAGAAGTATCTGGCCTGGGCGAACACCGTACCGCAGACGCTGGGCAACCCGCTGTATCACTGGACGCATCTGGAGCTGAAGCGTCCATTCGGCATTACCGGTAAGCTGTTTGGTCCTGAGACGGCAGCGTCGATCTGGCATGAGTGTAATGAGAAGCTGGCCACACCGGCATTCTCTGCGCGCGGTATTCTGCGTCAGATGAACGTTCACATGGTCGGCACCACCGACGATCCGCTGGATTCTCTGGAGCACCACCGCAAAATCGCCGCAGATAAAGATTTCGCGGTGGACGTGGCGCCAAGCTGGCGTCCGGACAGGGTGCTGAAAATCGAGCTGGACGGCTTTGCCGACTACATTCGCAAGCTGGAACAGGTTGCAGACGTGACAATCCGGCGCTTTGACGATCTGCGTACTGCGTTGACTAAACGTCTGGACCATTTTGTCGCGCATGGCTGCCGTGCTTCCGACCACGGCCTCGATAATCTGCGTTATGCCCCGATCCCTGATGAGCGGCAACTGGATGCCATTCTGACCAGGCGTCTGCAGGGCGGTGAGTTGAGCGAACCGGAAGTGGCGCAGTACACCACCGCGCTGTTTGTCTGGCTGGGCGGCCAATATCATCAGCGCGGCTGGGCAATGCAGATGCACATTGGTGCACTGCGCAATACCAACACGCGTATGTTCCGCACGCTGGGGGCAGACGTTGGTTTTGACTCAATGGGCGACAGCAACATTGCGTGGCCGCTGTCGCGACTGCTGGACAGCATGGAGATTAATAACCAGCTGCCAAAAACCATCCTTTACAGCCTCAATCCAAAAGATAACGAAGTGCTGGCGACGATGGCCGGTAACTTCCAGGGCGGCGGCATGGCCGGTAAGGTACAGTTTGGCTCCGGCTGGTGGTACAACGACCAGCAGGATGGGATGATCCGCCAGCTGACCCAACTCTCGCAGATGGGGCTGTTAAGCCACTTTGTTGGCATGCTGACGGACTCACGCAGTTTCCTCTCCTATACCCGCCATGAATATTTCCGCCGCATCCTGTGCAATATGATAGGAACTTGGGTGGAAGAGGGGGAAGTGCCGAACGATCAGGTTATGCTGCGTACGCTGGTGGAAAATGTCTGCTTTAACAACGCCAGGCGTTACTTCGCCCTCGATCGTTAAAATCAAAGTAACCATGTGGTTGACCAGTATCAATACACTGGTCAGCCAACTTGATAAAGTGGCGAACCGAAATGGCATTGTGTGCCTTTACGCAGTATATTTGACGCTATTATTAAGGCCCCTCGTGGCAATCCAGACGACTAAGGTTAGCCCATACCGTGATGAAATCTGCCCCCTCGCAACAGCGCCCTTATCAGGAAGTTGCCGCCCAGCTGCGTAATCTGATTAAGCAAAAACCCTATGTGACCGGCGATCGCCTGCCTGCCGAACGGGAAATTGCTGAACAGTTTAACGTGACGCGTACGCTGGTGCGTGAGGCGCTGATCATGCTGGAAATTGAAGGGCTGATTGATGTGCGACGCGGAGCGGGGATCTTTGTGGTCGGTCAGCCCCCGCTCAGCCAGCCAGTGGCAAACGAGAGTCCGCTACTACAAGGTGCCGGTGCCGGGCCATTCGAGCTGTTACAGGCGAGGCAGCTGCTGGAAAGCAATATTGCTGAGTTTGCCGCACTGCAGGTGACCCCGGCAGATATCAGCAAGATGCGCCAGGCGTTGCAGCTGGAAGAGCAGGAGCTGGCTTCCGAAAGTCTGGATGATACCGAAAACGGCGATATGCAGTTCCACCTCGCCATTGCCGAAGCCACCCACAACAGTATGCTGGTGGAGTTATTTAAACAATCCTGGCAGTGGCGCGTCAATAATCCGATGTGGGCGCAGCTGCACCGCCATCTGAGCGATTCGCGTTACCGCAAAGAGTGGCTGGGCGACCATAAAAAAATCCTCGCCGCCCTGATTAAAAAAGATGCCCGGGCAGCAAAATTCGCCATGTGGCAGCATCTTGAAAACGTTAAGCAGCGCCTGCTGGAGTTCTCTAACGTCGACGACCTTAACTTCGACGGCTATTTGTTCGAGTCCTGGCCGCTGAGTGAAGGGAGTTGACTGAATAGGGTACGCGGCGGAGTGACCTTTTTTAACGGTAACTTTCCCCATCCGGAGTCTGGATGCAGGTTTTACGGCCTGAAGTGACGTTGAGGTTTTACAGGTATGGAATAAATTCCAGCCCCTTTTACCGGATGCGAACTGCGACGGGCAAAGAGTGTCACTTTATTCTTAGCCTGTCGCAGTGACGAGCCTCAGAAAGCAAAAAGCCCGCTCAGGTGACCCTGAGCGGGCTTCTTCAATATGGCTCCTCTGACTGGACTCGAACCAGTGACATACGGATTAACAGTCCGCCGTTCTACCGACTGAACTACAGAGGAATCGGTTTCGATGGGGCGCATATTAGCGGGGTCGTTCGGGGCTGTCAACAGTAAAAAACACCCGAGCTTTCAACTGGCTGCGTTTAAATCAACGCGATCGAATTATAAACAGCTCCCCGTCAGTTAATGAACGATGCCCCCGGAATTTTTTGTTGCCTGCTCATCGCGCAGGCGACGTGCCGGGTCCTGGCGATAGAAGAGGGTGAAGCGACGATACAATGCCGGAAAACGTTCCAGCAGCAGCTCGGGGGCACTGAAGAAATATTCCGACAGTACCGCAAAACATTCCGCCGGATCGCTGGCAGCATAGGCATCTATAGTTGCGGCCTCTTCGCCTGCCATGTCGATCTCGTCCTGAATCGCATTCATTGCCGCGTGCAAATCCAGCTCCCATCCAGCCACATCCCGCAGGGCGATTGCCGGAACGCCGTTAGCATGGCCGCTGCCCCTTGCATCAATTTTGTGAGCCACTTCATGAATAATCAGGTTGTAACCGGAAAGGTCGAAGGAGTCCTGCACATCCAGCCAGTTCAGCACCACCGGACCCTGCTGCCAGCTCTGGCCTGAATGAGCCACCTTTTGATGGTGCACCAGCCCAAACTCATCCTGCCATTCGTCATCGACCATAAAAGGAGCGGGGTAGATCAACACTTCATGAAAACCGTCCAGCCACTCGTAACCCAGATTAAGCACCGGCAGACAAAACAACAGCGCAATGCGGACGCTTTTCAGTTCGTCCAGTGCAAAATCCTGAAGTCCGACCAGTCTTTTTTGTAGCAGGAAGCGTTGGGCATGCTGAATCAGCAATCGGCGTTCAGTATCGCTCAGAGAGCCAAGCACGGGGATAGCAAGCGCCTGATGCCAGGGCAGTTTATCGGCGGCATCTTCAGCGGTTTTCCATGGCCATTTGATCATCATGCAACCCAGTCTGGTGAGGAACGTTTACCCTGCCTGAGCTCGCCGTTCAGCGCAACTGTTGTTGTATAACGGTCAGGGTGCGGGAGAAAGTGAAAAGCAGCAGGCGTAAGACCGTTCAGTCAATCAGTTTTTACTAAAACCTTCTGTGGCAGGAAGAAAAAAAACACCAAAAATCAAGGTGAAACAGCCCGGCCGGGACGATGCGCTGGCCGGGAGAGCGGGCGTCAGACGATCACGTCCGGCTGAATTCAATCACCCAAACCCAGGGGTTGACTTCCCAGCTGGTACCGCCATATTGCAGCGCCCACTGTTTACGGTAGGCGTCTTTCGCAGAGACCGCTTCACTGTGCATGGTAAAAAAGTTGTTCAGGAAGTGGGAGTCCGTCGGCACGCCTTCGGCGATCACATCGTCGTCGCTGATATCCTGAATTTTCTCCACCCGGATACTGTTAATCTGCAGATTGATACGACTGGCCCAGCGCGGCATGTGGATCCCTGCCTGCCAGCCAAAATATTCATCTTCATCCGCTGCGTTGGAATACTGGCTGGTATCAGCGCGATACTGGCAGTAATTCGCGGATTTAAACAGCGAAGGGGAACGCTCGTACTCCGCCATTTCCTGCGAATCAATCACCGGACCTCGCCAGGTCTCCCTGACCCACAGTCGGTCGCCGGGCTGGCCGTACGGGCAGTGGTAACTTAAGTTTTCCATACCCATGACGCGGTTGCCCTGCAACTGATTATTCAGCACGTCGATACCATAACAACCCTCATGATTATCCTGTCCGGGTCCGAGGAGTTGCGACTTCATGATGCGCCGGGTTTGGCTCTGTTGGCCTGAGAGCAGCGCTCGCACCCGTTGGTCGCTAAACAAAATCGGGCGTTCTTTCATGATTTGACCTCTGTTACATATTTGTGGAAATGCCGATCACAGCCACGCCAAAAAGACAATACAGAAAAATCCGAACATTAGCCCGAAAAATAAAATCGTACCAAAACAGATATTAATCATTAGCTGTGCTTGTTAATTTTTTACCGGTCAGAATAGCGCAAAGCGCGGCGCAGGCATCTGGTCTGACTTCCGGTATAGTCGTCAGAGACGACCGGTGATTATCCTGCAATCATAAATTTGACATATGCCATCTTTACAATCCCTTACAGACGCAGCAACAGTCAGATGACTTGTTGCGGGCATCGCCCTGAAATTTGGGATGGCAGTCTGGCAGATTACAATTCTAACTTAACCACCGGCTAAATGCCGATAACTTATTTTATTCGGTACATTACCTCTGTTTAACCATTCGCCTGAAATGCAATCAATTATTTTATGTATAGCAAAAGGCTGAAAAGTCAAAATATGGTGTAAATCCGTTAAAATTAAAGCTATAAACATGATGTGGATCTCGTTTTGACCAAATGGTTCAGGCGGCTCACGCACAGTGGACAGGCATTCCCACTGACGTCTCTACAAGTCCAAAAAAATAAGGAGAAGTCTATGACACTTATTCACTGGCAAACCCGCTTCGAAAGCTGGCTGCATGAGACCTGGCCACAGGATGACAAAGCCCATGATGTGGCGCACTTACGCCGGGTGTGGCAGACAGCTCAGCGTATTATGAAAGGCACAGAAGCCGATGAGCTGGTCGTACTGGCAGGCTGCTATTTTCATGACATTGTGAACCTGCCCAAAAACCACCCTGAAAGACATCTGGCTTCTGCCAAGGCTGCGGTCGAAACGCGCCGCATTTTACTGGAAGTATTCCCTGACTTCCCTAAAGAGAAGCACGATGCCGTATCACATGCGGTGCATGCTCACAGTTTCAGTGCGGGGGTGCCTGCAGAAACGCTGGAAGCAAAAATTGTGCAGGATGCTGACCGACTGGAGTCGCTGGGGGCGATAGGGCTGGCACGGGTGTTCTATGTTTCCGGCGCGCTCGGGCGTTCCTTGTTTGACAGTCAAGATCCGCTGGGACGGGAGCGACCCTTAAACGATACTGAATGGGCGCTTGACCATTTTCAGAAGAAACTGCTACGGCTGCCAGAGACAATGCAGACCGCTGAGGGAAGGCGACTGGCGGAATATAATGCCGAGTTTCTGGTGACTTATATGGCCAAGCTCTGTGCCGAACTGAAGGGCGATCACTGCGGTCTGGATGAGGAAGTCGTCATGGCGTTCTCACCGCTGGCAGAGAAATATTAAATTTTTGTGAATATATAGTTAAATAGCACTTTTTACGCTACGGTGTTGAGGACGATACTCAGGAGAATCAGGTATGACCGACACCGTTAGCTTAACGATTAAAATCGATCCCGCCTTAAAGGAAACGCTGAAAACGCTGGCCCTTGAAAATCAGATTTCACTCAGTCAGGAAGTGACCCAGCGTTTGCAGAGCAGCCTGACCACCCACCAACACCCGGCAGTGGATAATCAGGACCTGTCTGAAGAAGTGGATCCTCAGCTGAGTTCAGCGGAGCTCAAACAGATCCGCGCTTTACTGAAAAAGTCGAAAAAGAAGAAGTAGCTCCTTTTCTGCTTCCCCCTGGCTCTTCTGTCAGGGGGCATTTCTCTCACCCGTTCTCTCTGTTGTCAGATCACAAACTGGCTGACACTCTGTGACAGACGTTGCGCATGGGCCACCAGGTTCTCTGAGGCGCTGGCGCTTTTTTCCGTCAGCGCTTCACTGTTTTTCAGCTGCTGATTCAATCGTCCAATTTCAATGGCGACGTTATTCACCCGCTTGCTTTGCGCGCTGGCATTTTGCAGCAGTTCATGCAGCAGGGTGACCACGCCAGTGACCGATCCGGCGATTTCCGCGTAGAGGCTTTCCAGCGTCTGAACCTTGGTAAAACCGTTATCAATATGATGATGCGTGGTGGCGATCAGGCTGTCGATATTCCGTGTTGACGCCGCACTCTTCTCCGACAACAGGCCAATCTCTTTTGCCACTATCGAGAAGCTGCGGCCATACAGGCCCGCATGAGCTGATTCGATCGCGGCATTCAGCGCCAGCAGTTTGGTCTGCAGCGACAGGCCATCCAGCAGGCTGACGATGCCGGCTATTTCGCCTGACGCACCGACAATCTCCCGCATCTGAGCATCCACATCCGCCACCATAACACCGCAGCGCTGGGTTAGCCTATCCGCTTCCTGCACCTGCCGGGTGGCATGGCTGGCGAATTCAACGCTGTTTTCCACCTCTTCGGCGACCCGGTTCAGCCGCTCGCTGATGTGCTCAAAAGCGGCGCTCTGTTGCTGATTGTGGGCGCTGAACTCCTCGTTCTGCTGCGCCATCTGATCGGCGCTGTTCATCACCGCCAGCGAAATAGCGTTTATCTCCCCGACAATATGCTGTAATCCCTGCTGCATCTCTTCAATACTGCGGGTGAGCTGGCGGATTTCCCGTGCCTGCCATCCTCTGGGGCCCGTTGGGTGGGAAAGATCGCCTACCGCGATGCGGTTCAGTTGGGTGGAAACGCGGTTAAGCGGCAGGATCACTCCACGCAGCAGCATCAGGCCGCCAGCCATCAGCAACAGGAGCAGCACCGCGGCAATGCCCAGTGAAATGTCACGGCTGTTGGTCAGCGATCTCAGCGTGGACTGATTAAAATGGGCTGACTCGGCGTTGGCTTCACTGATTGTCTGGTAATAAGAGTCGTTAAACTGCTGCTGAAAAGCCTGCATCGGCACCATAAATACCGAGTCGATATCCTTCGCCTTCAGGCCCTTCAACTGCTCGCTCAACCCTTCCACCAGCATGTCGAAATTCTGCTTCAGCTGGCCTTTATCATCGGCGTGGTATTGCGCAAACAGCTTTTGTGCATTGGTCAGCGAAACCTGTGCCGCTTCAGCCAGGCTTTTCCAGCTATCCACCGAACCGGTCTGGTTGTCCTGCATCAGGTAGATACCGGCACGGTTACTGTTATCGCTGGCGGTCAGCAGCTCCATACGCGCTTTATCCAGCAGCGACTGGCGCTGTGTCAGCCCGTGGGAAACGGTGACGTTTTGCTGGGTTGTGCCAACCAGCCGGGTCAGCAACAGAGCGCTGGCACATTGCAGCAGGCAGAACAGGATCAGAAACAGGGTGAACGCGCCACGCAGGCTTTGTAGCCACGCCGGAAACTTAATGGACAAACGGCGCGAACGCAGCAGGCGCAGGGGCAGAGTGGTAAGCATCGACATAACTGACTCCAAAAAAAAAGAGTATTCTCTCCCTTTATGTCAGTCGTGTTACAGGCTGCATATCCGCTGATCAAACAGCGGGAGATCCGCAGATAACGCAAATTACCTGCGGATATTCTGCTACTTATTGCTCTTCGTCGCCGTAATAGAGTACCCCGAGCTTGATCAACGGGCGGCCCTGACTTTTACGGTGCAGGTTAGTGTCACGCAGCGAATAGACGCAGCCGCAGTACTCCTGCTGGTAAAAACGTTCGCGCTTGCTGATCTCGATCATTCTTGCCGAGCCACCTTTTTTACGCCAGTTATAATCCCAGTAGCTCAGACCGGGATAGGGATCCGCCGCCCTGACTCCACAGTCGTTAATCTGCTGCATGTTCTTCCAGCGCGAAATGCCCAGCGAGCTGGAGATCACCGGGAAGCCATGCTCGTGCGCATACAGCGCGGTGCGTTCAAAGCGCATATCGAAGCACATGGTACAGCGTACGCCACGCTCCGGTTCCCACTCCATCCCTTTGGCCCGTTCAAACCAGTTGTCGGTATCGTAGTCGGCATCGACAAACGGCACGCCGTGCTTTTCGGCAAAGCGGATATTCTCTTCTTTACGCAGCAGATACTCTTTCTGCGGATGAATATTCGGGTTGTAGAAAAAGATGGTGTAGTCGATTCCGGCAGCCTGAATCGCCTCCATCACTTCTCCGGAACAGGGCGCGCAGCAGGAGTGCAGCAGTAATTTGTTGGCGCCATTGGGCAGGCTCAGGGGCGGGCGTGAGATGTCGCTCATCGCGTCGGACTCCATTATTCATTAAAAAACCACGTCAGTTTAGGTGGGTAACCGGGGGATGTCACGAATTACCGCCCGCGTTGGCAACGGACGCGGAGTGGTTAAGACATCCATTGTCAGCGGCTGAACGGGCCTGTTTCACCCTGCCACCGGGCCCGGTGGCGATGGATAATGACGCGTCGGCCTGCTTCCCGGTGAATCTGCTGCATTGGCCTGATTACCGCCTGGCAGCAGAGCAATGAAGTGATAGACTAACCAGGAATATTCTTTGTGACCGGGTAATTATGAGCAAGTTTGACCGCATTGCCGCGCAGTCAGCGGATCGGGTGCAGCAGCAGAAGTTTGAGCAGGACCGCCAACTGGTGGCGCGGGTACTGGAGATTTACGATCCCAAAACCGTGACGGCAACCCTCAGCAAGCATGGCTGGACGCGAGAGGCGCTGACCCGGCTGGCGAAAGGTTCTGCAGCAACCCGGCTGCTGAGCGAAGCAGAGGTCGGCCTGCTGACCGGCATGCTGCCCGTGCCGCCTGCTCATCATCCGGATTATGCTTTCCGCTTTATCGATCTGTTTGCCGGTATCGGCGGTATACGCAGTGGCTTTGAAGCCATTGGCGGCCAGTGCGTGTTCACCAGCGAGTGGAACAAGTACTCGGTGAAAACGTATAAAGCCAACTGGTACTGCGATCCGGAAACTCACTCCTTTAATCAGGATATCCGCGACGTAACGCTGAGCGGTAATCCGGCTATCAGCGAGCAGGAAGCCTACCAGCATATTGACCAACAGGTGCCCGATCATGATGTGCTGCTGGCCGGTTTTCCCTGCCAGCCGTTTTCGCTGGCTGGCGTATCGAAAAAAAATGCTTTGGGGCGCGCGCACGGTTTTGAATGTGAGGCACAGGGCACGCTGTTTTTCGATGTGGCACGGATCATCACCGCCAAGCAACCGGCTATCTTCGTGCTGGAGAATGTGAAAAACCTCAAGAGCCATGACAAGGGCAAAACTTTTCGCATTATTATGGATACGCTGGATGAGCTGGGTTACGACGTGGCCGATGCTGACGTCAGCGGCGCAGCCGATCCGAAGATTGTCGATGGCAAACATTTTTTGCCACAGCACCGCGAACGCATTGTGCTGGTGGGCTTCCGCCGCGATCTGGCGCTGCCGCCGTTCAGCCTGACGAAGCTTTCTGCTCTCTATCCACAAAAGAGAACGCCGCTGCGTGATCTGCTGGAGCCAACGGTGGAGGCGAAATATATCCTGACGCCGACATTGTGGAAGTACCTCTATAACTATGCCCGTAAGCATCAGGCCAAAGGTAACGGTTTTGGCTATGGGCTGGTCAACCCGGAGAAAGAAGAGGGGGTGGTGCGAACCCTGTCGGCGCGATACTACAAGGACGGGTCCGAAATTCTGATCGATCGCGGCTGGGATCACCCCCTGGGCGAAAGTGATTTTGACCATCCTCAGAACCAGCAGCGCCGCCCACGCCGTCTGACCCCCCGAGAGTGCGCCCGCCTGATGGGGTTCGAAAGCCCGGGCGGTCACAGCTTCCGTATTCCGGTTTCTGATACTCAGGCCTACCGCCAGTTCGGCAATTCGGTGGTGGTTCCTGCCTTTGGCGCGGTGGCAAAATTGCTGCTGCCATGGATAGAGCAGGCCGTTAAGGCGCGGTAGTTTTTCTGCCGCTCTGTAGCAGCCAGACGCCGGGAAAGATCAGCAGCGTGGAGACAATTTCCACGCTGCCGATCGGTTCTCCGGCAAAGAAGTAGCCAATCAGCAGCGCGACAACCGGAGGGATATAGGTGACCGACGAAGCAGTGACGGCACCCAGAGAACGCACCAGATAGTAATAAATAAAGTAGGCTACGCCAGTGCCGAGTATTCCCAGTCCACCACTAATCCAAACACTGCCTTACTGCTGGCAGTGATGTTCATCATGCCGTCGAAATTGCCCAACAACAGCAGGATAATCAACGCTGCGCCCATCTGATAGTTAACCAGCGCCACGCCGAGCAGCTTACGTTGGGTCACCGCTTCATGACGCAGAAAAATTGCGGCAACGAGAAAAGAGAACAGGGGGATGCAGCCGCTGATCACGCCTGAAACGCTGGAGAGCAGCCGTGCTGTACCGGCCGCATAGGCCCAGTAATAGAGCACGGTGGCCAGCAACGCCATTACCACCAAATGAGGCGCATAACGCCAGTGTTCACGATGAAACACCCGCTGCCAGATACCCATTATCAGTAGCGGAATAAAGCCTGAAGAGACCCTGAGTTGTACAATCTGCAGGGGAGTAATCCAGGCGCTTGCCCAGTGCATAAAAATAAAATTACTGCCCCAAATCAGCCCCAGCAGGGCAAACGCCAGTCCTGGTAAATTCATCTTTGTTCCACGGGTAAACACAGCGATTGTCGGGAAAGGCGGCACATGTTACAAGGCAGGTAAACAAATGAATAAAAGAGAAAAACTACGCCATGACGGTTTATCCTCCCCTGCGCGCGCTGGTGGCCTTTGACGAAGTGGTACGGATAAAAAGCATCAAGCTGGCGGCAGAAGCGCTGCACGTCACGCCGGGTGCCGTTGGCCAGCAGATTAAAAAGCTGGAGAGCTGGCTGGGGATTACCTTGCTGGTACGGGATGTGAGACGGATTACGGTGACGCCGGAAGGGATGAACTATCATCGGCAGATGGCGCCGCTGCTTGGACAGATTGCGCAGATCAGCCAGGCGGTAAGGCATCCGCAGAAGCGCCAGATCAGGCTGTCGATGCCGCCGGGGCTGGCGGCGAAGTGGTTCAGCCCGCGACTGGGTGATTTTATCCGGGCTTTCCCACAGTACGATTTGCATCTCAATGCCACCACGTCTTATGTTGATCTGGCCGCCGGAGAGGCGGATGTGCTGATCCGCCATTTTGACGGCGACTGCAAACAGTTCTTCACCCGGCTGCTGGTTAATGATGACAGCTCAGTTTTTGCCAGCCCGCACTACATTGAAGCGAAGCAGCTGAGATGCGCAGAAGATTTACAGCGGGCAACGCTATTGCACAGCACGCTGCATCCGTGGTGGCCGGTGTGGCTACGCATTAACAGCAGCCTCAGCGACGGTGATATCAGTGAAATCAACGGCATCCATTTTGACCAGACGCTGCTGGCGATAGAAGCGGCAAAGGCCCGGCAGGGAGTCATGATCACCGATCCGCTGCTGCTGGAAAGTGAGCTGGCGCAGGGAGAACTGGTGCAGCTGTTTCCTGCCCGGGCTCCAAGCCATAAAGGCTACTACCTGTTAATGAATAAGGCGCAGGCCGGCGAGCGGCACCTGATCGCCATCGCGGACTGGCTGACCGGCCAGATCCCGCGTAAAGGGAAAGACTATACTTAGTCAGAAAATAAGGATGATGCTATGGCTGACGTTCACTCCTCTGAGACCCGCAGTAAAAACATGCGCGCCATCCGCACGCGCGATACCGCCATTGAAAACCGCCTGGCCGAACTGCTGGCAGGGCTGGGATTCAGCTACCGCGTGCAGGATAAATCGCTGCCCGGACGGCCGGATTTCGTGTTGGATAAATACCAGACCATTATCTTTGTGCACGGCTGCTTCTGGCACCACCACCACTGCCATCTCTTTAAGATCCCCGCCACCCGAACCGCCTTCTGGATGGGGAAAATCGGTAGTAACGTGGAGCGGGACAAACGCTACATCGCCGAACTGAGCGCGGCAGGCTGGAAAGTGCTGGTGGTGTGGGAATGTGCGTTGCGCGGTAAAACGAAGCTGGAAGCAGAAGCGATGACCTCCCGGCTGGAAGAGTGGATCTTCGCCGCGGAAGGCAATGGTGAAATAGACTGGCAGGGGATTCGCCAGATGATCGACTGAACTAAAAGGTCACCAGCAGCCTGCTCCATCTGAAGCGCAGCATGATCAGCGTCAGCATGACCGACAGCGTAAAGGTCAGGAAGATCACCAGCAGCTTGGTGCCCAGAGAGGTAATGGAAATCCAGCGGATCAGCAAATTGAAAAAAGAGTAGTGCAGTATATAGACCCCGGTCATGGTTTTGCTCAGCTTCGCCGCAAGGCTTTGCAAGCCCTGCCCGACAGAAAGACCATTTACCGCAATAATGATCAACATCACCAGAACATACACCTGAGAGCCAGTGAGAATAAAACCGTTACGCTCGACGCTGAACAGGGTGAAGAAAAAATGTTTCTCATACAGCCAGGTCAGGACATAAACAAAGGGGACGGCTATCAGGGCAGCGCGCGCCACTGCTGGCCGCGAATAGAAGGCTGCCACTACGGGATCAAACAGCAGCTGACCGGATAAATAATACAACACCCACGTCCACAGCCGGAATTCAGCGGGCAGGATAAACCACGGAGGGTCTGCGATATGGATCGCCAGCAAATCATAGCCGAATGCCACCAGCAGAACAGCGGCGATGGTGGCAATCAGCAATTGCCTGCGTCGGGCCAGCTGGTCGATCAGAGAGTGAAAACAATAGATGACCAGCAACGCCAGCACGAACCATGGCTGGATCAGATAGCCTTTGTAATAAGGCCCGACAAAATACCAGACCAGATACCAGAATGTGAAAATCAGCAAAATAGCGCCGATTTTTTTCAGCCGCCACTGAGTGTTGTGCGGGCTGCTGGCATCCAGATAGCCCGCTACCACAAAGAACAGCGGTGTGGAGATGGTGGAAATGAAGGTCAGAAAAGCAAGGACGGTGTGGTAGTTGTAGGCATAATTATCGTAAGTATTATACAGCGTAAAGAAGGTAACTGCCGTCAGGCAACCCAGAGTTTTGATCAGGTTCAGGCCTGTATTGTTCATCGACGTCTGTCCATACTTTTAAAACGGCCAGTATGATATCACAGCAATAACCCTGTAAAATAAACGTCTTATCAACGTGTTGATCGGGTGCCCGCGCTATCATTTTTTGCCGATCACTCAATGGGTTGGTTTCTTTCCCGTGTTGACCGGTTTAACGATCGGTTTGCCGGGAAACAGATATTTACCCAGCGTCACCAGGATCACCGCCAGCACAATTATTGCCAGCGCCAGCCACTCGCGCGGACTCAGGCTCTCACCGCCAAAGCTGATCCCCAGCAGCACTGCCACCACCGGATTCACATAGGCATAACTGGTGGCAATGGCCGGCGGCACATTGCGGATCAGATACATATAGGCGGTAATGGCGATGATCGAGCCAAACAGGCTGAGATAACTGAGTGCCAGAAAGCCAGAGAGTGTGGGGGCCGTCAGCAGCTGTTCGCCGCTGAGCTTACTGGCAATCAGCAACACCACGCCTGCGGTCAGCATCTCCACTGCACCTGCCATCATCCCTTCAGGCAGGATAATACGGGAACCCCACACCGACCCGAAAGCCCAGCTGAGAGAGCCAATCAGGATCATTATGGCGCCCCAGGGATTGCCTCCCAGATGGCCGCCGCTGTTCAGCAGGATAATCCCCACCAGCCCGACGGCGATCCCCAGCCACTCAATCCAGCGCGTCTGAATGCCAAACAGGCGGCTGAAGCACATGGCAAACAGCGGCACGGTAGCAACCATCACTGCCGCAATCCCGGATGGGACGTTCTGATGTTCAGCTACAGTGACCGCGCCATTTCCCATTGCCAACAGCATAATACCAACCAGGGCAGCATTGCCTGCCGCGCGCAGGGGAGGCAGTTTTTCACCCCGCAGCATCAGAAAGGTGATCAGCACCAGACCAGCCAGTAAAAAGCGCAGGCCGGCCATCATCATCGGCGGCCAGCTCTCCACGCCAATGCGGATCACGAAATAGGTCGATCCCCAGATAAAATACAGGGCAAACAGCGAGGCCAGCAGGGGCAACAGGGCAGGGGCACGGCGTAACATCATCTGACTCCATTCATGTTAAGGGCTTGTAATTTAACGTTGATGGATTGTTTTAACCAGCAATAACGTTCAGCACTGGCAGATCGGTTTACTCTGGCAATTATATCCCCGTCTTTTACATAATTTGCATATTCAGGTCATAATTGCTTAGATCACATCCTTTAACATCTCTCTGTCCACGGTGGATTATGGCCAGTATCAAACTCACGGTCAGACGACTGTATAAAATCAGCGGCGAGCGCATGGTCAATACACAGGCGACCGCACGCATTTATGTAGGCGACAAGCTGGTGGCAACAGAGGATATCTCCGGGATGACTGAAAGCCCGGTCAGCAAATATCTGCATCACCATGAGGCGGAAGGACAACCGCTTCGTGTGGAGTGGGAGTGTGACGGCATCGCCGATATGGCGGTGACCGAAATGCAGGGGTGTCCCTGCTGTCAGCATGATTAACAGAAAGGAAGGACATTTTGGCGGGAAGTAGCTTACTGACGTTACTGGATGATATTGCCACGCTGCTGGATGATATTTCGGTGATGGGCAAGGTTGCAGCAAAGAAGACCGCGGGTGTGCTGGGCGATGACCTGTCGCTGAACGCCCAGCAGGTCAGCGGAGTGAGGGCTAATCGCGAACTGCCGGTGGTCTGGGGCGTGGCGAAAGGCTCGTTTCTGAATAAACTGATCCTCGTGCCGCTGGCGCTGGTGATCAGCGCACTGGCTCCCTGGGCAATTACGCCGCTGCTGATGGTGGGCGGAGCCTACCTCTGTTACGAAGGCGTGGAGAAAGTGTTCCACAGCCTGCACAAAGACAAGTCAGAGAAAACGGATCAAGCGCGCGAGCAGCGGTTGCGCAATCTGGGTAAGCAGGAAGCGGCGGAATTTGAAAAGAAGAAAGTAAAGGGGGCCGTGCGTACCGACTTTATTCTTTCTGCTGAGATAGTCGCGATCACCCTTGGAATTGTTTCTGAGGCCCCGCTGCTGAATCAGGTGCTGATCCTCTCAGGAATTGCCATTCTGGTCACCATTGGCGTGTACGGCATTGTGGCCTGCATCGTTAAAATCGACGATCTGGGCCTGTGGCTGAAGCAAAAATCTTCCTCGTTGGCGCAGGGGATTGGCGGTGCTCTGCTGGCGATGGCACCCTGGATGATGAAGGTGCTGTCTGTGGTGGGCACGGTAGCGATGTTTCTGGTGGGGGGAGGAATTATTGCCCATGGTATCCCGCTGGTTCACCACGTTATCAGCGACTTCACGGCGGACTACAGCGGACTGATGGCTTCGCTGCTCAGCAACCTGGCTAACCTGGTGCTGGGCTTCATCGTGGGGTCGATCGTGCTGTCGGTGGTAAATCTGATTGCCAGAGCAAGGGGATAATCAGTATAAAGGCAGCTTATCAGCAAGACAGCGATCCGGAGTGATGATGAAAGACGACATTTTTGAATTCGATATTGATGCCCAACTTGAGCAAGCCGAAGCCAACGCAGAGAAGAAAGCCAGCGAAGTGCCGGCTGATTCAGGCGACGAAGCGGATTGTGAAGGATGTAAAATCTAATCCCCATCGCCCCCTCTCTGCCTCAAAAGCGAGTAATTAACCTTACTCGCTTTTTTATTCTGCGCATTTTTAACTGCTTAATTCGATTTAACAAAACTTTTACCTGTTATTAACGGAATAATTCCATCGTGCCTGCTATACCTAAATTTCCCGGCGTGACGACTGGTAACCCAGCACAGGAGACAGGCATGATTCTGATCAGTGAGGAAGTGCGGCTTAAAGAAGGCGGTCCGGCAATGATCGTCACCGGCTATGCCAGCGGCATGGTCGAGTGCCGCTGGTATGATGGCCACAGCGTCAGGCGTGAGGCATTCAGGGAAGATGAACTCTGCCCTTTGGACCTCGATCAGGGCCAGCTTGCCAGCTAGCCTGATACGAAACAGGACGAGTATTTTCGTCCTTTTTTCATTTCTTTATCGCTCCTTTGCCGCTGGCTTATGGGCGGCGTCGCCACTACACTCTCAGGATTATCTGCCTTTGCAGACTGTCGATCCGGGAGTCCGACCTTTTGAATTTCACCAAAGAGTTCTGGCTCTTACGCCCTAAAACTGTCATTCACGTCTGTTTTCTGCTGGTATTCCTGTTCTCCACTACGTTGACCTGGCGTGAAGCGATGGTGCTGAAAAATACCTATGAGGTGAATCAACGGATCTGGCTGAATACCCTTACCAGCGGGCTGGAGCACCAGTGGCAGCGCAGCCTCGATGAACTGTTTTTTTATCGCAATATGCTGGTGCATGCCATGCAGTCTCCGGTGGAAAACGACACGATCCGTAAACAGCTCCGGCTGTACCAGCACCTGCGGTTGCAACGCACCTGGCAACTTAACCCCAATCAGAAGCGCATCATGCCTCTTAACGGCATTGCTGACAGCGCACTGCCAAAATATCCCCTGTTGCAGCGGAATGACGGTGCAGGCATGAGAAATGAGCTGATTGCGGCACTGGAGATGAGTTTTATTCTGCAGCTTAACGATCCCCGGCATAACTTTCATTCACGGCTGTGGTATATCTCAAGATCGGGTTTTTTCCTCAGCTCCAAGCCGCCCTCAGACGATAAGGAAACGCTGGAAAGTTTTGAACTGCTGATGCAGTGTCCATGGTTCACCCTGATGACGCCGGAGGCGAATGTCCAGCGTCGTCTCCACTGGAGCAAGTTATATGACGGGGCGTTTGGCGAAGGGAAAATGGTGACCGCCAGCCTGCCTGTGGATATGGACGGGGCCTGGTATGGCGTGCTGGCAATTGACTTTACCGCCAGCCGCGTCAGCGAATTCCTGCAGCACGTCATGCCTCAGCCGCATCCGGGCTCGGTGCTGTTTTACGATCGCGATTTTACGCTGATTGCCGCTTCTCCCGGCAGCCAGCCTGTCAGGGAGCAACTCGATGCCTTGGAGGTGAATAAACTGATCGCGGCGGTCAATAACAGCGAACAGGGAGCGATGCGTTTTGGCACGCTGTTTATTACCTGGGTGAAAACCAACAATGCCAATGGGGTAATGGTCAATGTCGATAGGCTGAAGGAAGGGCTGCAGGGGGAGACCGGCCGAATCACCCTGGTGCTGGTACTGATGTGGATGCTGTTTACCCTGGTGCTGGTCCTGTCGCATCAGGCGATTATCAGGTTGGTAACCCACATGCTGAAGCTGCAGACGCAGCTGAGCTGGCGGGCGAACTACGATGGGCTGACCAGAATGCTGAACCGTACAGCGTTCTTTGACCAGGCGGAAGGGCTGGCCCGGAATAGCGAGCAGAAACAGCAGGCGTTTGCGCTTATCCAGTTGGATCTTGATCGCTTTAAGCTGGTAAATGATACCCACGGACATCAGGCTGGTGACCGGGTACTTTCCCATGTGGCGGCAATCCTGCAGGAAACCATCAGGAAAAAGGATGCGGCTGGCCGGGTAGGGGGTGAAGAGTTCTGCATTGCATTGCCGGATACCGGGAAGGAAGAGGCGGTGGCGATGGCTGAAAGGGTGAGAGAGAAACTGGCAAGGAAGCAGGTGCCGGTTTCCAGCACGCTGCTGCTGCATATCTCGGCTTCATTTGGCGTGGCCAGCAGTGAAGAGTGCGGCAATTATGATTTTGAAAGCCTGCAGTCGATTGCTGACGGCAGGCTCTATATTGCCAAGCAGTCCGGGCGTAACCGCGTCTGCGGTGAGGGTTAAACGTTGCCGGCATTATCCTCTTCCACCGCCTGGTAAATACGGTGCAAAATATCCGGGAAAGCGGACTGCACGCGACTCCAGCTGGGGATAAACGGCTTTTCATTCGGGCGTTCAATGAATGACTGTCCGGCTTCCAGAATCGACTGGGTGAACATCTCCACCGCGGCCTCTTCGGCGTGCTGGTCGAACTTCAGGCCATTCATGTTGGCTTCGTGGTTATAAATTTCCATCATATCCAGCGCGTTGCGGTAGTAAGTGGCTTTGAGCACGCGGAAGGAATCACTGGTGATGTTGACGCCCATCGTGGCCATTTTGCGCAGCAATGACTGGACAATGTCATTACTCATCCGTCGCAGGCCGCCGGTGCCATCTTCTTCCGACAGTGGCTGATGTTTGTGGTCGTAATTGTCGGCAATTTCCACCTGGCAACTCTGGCGCGTGGTGTAGTTACGGTAAATTTCTGACAACACGCCAATTTCCAGGCCCCAGTCACCAGGAATTTTAATGCCGTTCAGCACGTGGGTGCGCATGGCGAATTCGCCTGAAAGCGGATAGCGGAAGCTGGTGAGGTAGTCGAGATATTCCGAGTGTCCGTACACTTGTTGCAGAGATCGCAGCAGGGGGCCGACCAGCAGGCGTCCCACGCGCCCGTTCAGCTTGTTATCGGCCACACGGGCGTAAAATCCTTTACAAAACTCGTACTGGAAAGAGGGGTTGGCCAGCGGATAGAGCAGGCGGGCCAGCATACCGCGCTCGTAGGTGACGATGTCGCAGTCGTGCAGCGCGACGCAGGCAGAACGGTCAGAGGCCAGCGTGTAGCCGGTGCAGAACCACACGTTGCGGCCTTTGCCCGGCTGTGAAGGCGACAGACCTTCTTTATCAAGCTCGGCATCAATGGCTTTCAGGCGTGGGCCGTCGTTCCACAAAATGCGGTGACGCTGCGGCAGGCGGGAAAAAAACTCCCGGGCGTGCAGAAACTGATCCCGATCGGCACGATCCAGCCCGATAACAATCTCTTCCAGGTAGGGCACTCTGGCCAGCTCGTCGACGATATGGCCGAGTGCCGGACCTTCAAGTTCAGAAAACAATGACGGCAGGATCAGCGCCATTTTGCGCCTGGTGGAGAACTGCACCAGATCGTTCTCCAGCTCGTCCACGGAGCGGCCGGTAAGATTATGAAAATTGGTGATCACGCCATTCTGGAAAAAATCACTCATCGTTTTCCCCTTAAAACGCTGCGCCTTGCGGGCGCGTTGAAATTAACTTTTGACAAAATGCGCCAGGCCTTCACTCCAGCCCTGCGGGCCATAGCCTGTGCTGTAATAAATATTCTCTTTATCCTCGCGTGACAGTTGCACGCTGTTCTTACTGTAGCCTTTTATCACCACCGCGTGGTTGACCTCGTCAAGCATCGCGGCGTCATTAGGGCCATCACCCAGGCCAAGGGTCACCCAGCGTTTACCCTGGGGGGGCGGATAATGAGCCAGCAGCCAGGCCAGGGCAGCCCCTTTTCCCCGTCCCTGGTTCATCACGTGCCAGAAGCGTCCACCCTGCACCAGTTCAAGTTTTTCCTCAGCCAGCGCCTGCTGGAAAGCGATAAAATTATCTGCGCTGTCACGCCATATCAGGCTCTCCGAACCTTCCCGTCTCATCGCCAGAGCGGCATCGCCAGTCGTCAGGCCGGTCCAGTCGGCGACCTCTCGTTCGGTCACATCGGAAAAACCGGTGAACCGGAAGCCAAATTGGTCGCGAAATCGCTGAAGCGTCGCACACAGAGCCGGATAGTTTTTACCCGGCTGAGGTGTACCGGCGGTCTCGGTGAGGGTTTTCCATTTCACAATGGCGCCGTTCTCAGCAATAAAAGGCGTACCGGTAATCCCCAGTGACTGCTGTAACGGCAGGATTTCCGCCGCCGTTTTGCTGGAGCAAATGACAACAGGCACCCCCGCGGCGTTAAGGCGGTCGAGCCAGTGCTGAGCGGGTTGCCAGCTGTAGGTGTGGTGATCCAGCAGTGAACCGTCAAGGTCGGTCACAATCATCAGCGGATCCTGGAGCGTGGGCATGGTCATTACCTCCTGTACAGAGCCGGAAAAAAGCTGACTAATCATTAAGTATAGCGTTGCTGAGCACCTTGGGATCCCGGTCAGCGCAGAAATCTGGCGACGGGAGGGACAGGACATTCTCATGTGGTCAGAGAATTTCCTGTGTAAAGAATTTCATTCTATAAATTTTTCATTCCCGGCCAGAAGCCGGGGTTTTGAGGTGGGTTATTTTCGTCACCCAAAATTACCGCTATCCCGTTCAAATGCTTCTGTTGGTTTGGTACAGGAGTGTCACGCAGAACCGCCCATTCCCTCATTCTGGCATGAGTCTCGCTGGCACGAATAAGAACAGGGTCTCAGGGGAAAAAAGGCAAAAAAAAAGCCCGCGCTGCGCGGGCAAAAATCCTTGTTACTTTTTAGGTTGACTGCGCCTTTGGGGTTGGTGCAGTGAGGACAGTGTAAGCGGGCTGCCTGTCAGAAGTCTCACCTTGAAACGTTAAAAAAACGAAAAGGCCGGCAGCGCTTTCCCCTTACGTAGTTTTACACCGTGGTGACGGCAGGGGGAGTGATAACTGCTATACTTATCAATCGATTATAATACGAACTCTTTTTTCTGCAGCGGAGGCTTTATGGACTTCATCCGGATTATCATTGCAATACTTCTTCCCCCTTTAGGCGTGTTTATGCAGGTGGGTTTCGGCGGGGCTTTCTGGCTGAATATCCTGCTGACACTTTGTGGCTATATTCCCGGCATTGTGCACGCGGTGTGGGTCATTGCCCGGCGCTAAATCAACGTCTGTTCCGGCAAGATGGGATATGCTCAGATAAACTGAGTAGCACACTTAAGGGGAGACAGACAGAATGAAAGTGAACGATCGGGTGACGGTGAAAACCGACGGCGGGCCGCGCAGGCCGGGCACGGTGCTGGCGGTTGAAGATTTCAGCGAGGGCACCATGTTTCTGGTTGCGCTGGAAGAGTATCCGATGGGGATCTGGTTCTTCAATGAAACCGGCCATTCGGACGGCATTTTTGTCGAGCCGCATCCCTGAACCCACTGGCCCGGACGCAATTAATGATTCAGGCTCCCACCGGGAGCCCGATCGTCGAATCTGTATTCCGCTGACTGTCAGGGCCTTACGAGCCAGGCCTTGTTCTCAGACACCACTGCGTCCACGCTTTCTTCGCTCAGACCCATACTCCCGGTTAAAACGTTTCCCAATTATCGCTGCTGGTGGCAAGCGCCGGCCGGACAGCGACCGGCAAGGTTTTCACCGGGCTCAGCGTCTGAACCTGAGTGGCGGTTTTCCGCGAATCGCTGTCAGTGAGGTGGAAGGCGGCTACGGCCTGAGTCAGACGGGAAGCCTGCTCTTCCAGCGATGAGGCAGCCGCCGAGGCTTCCTCAACCAGCGAGGCGTTCTGCTGGGTGACATTATCCATCTCGGTCACCGCCAGGCTAACCTGCTGGATCCCGCGGCTCTGCTCGTCGGATGCGGCAGCAATCTCCGCCATAATATCGGTGACGCGGCGAACGGCTTCCACAATGTCCGTCATGGTATCGCCAGCATGAGTGACCTGAGACGATCCTTTGCCGATTAAATCCACTGATTCGGCAATCAGCCCCTCAATTTCTTTTGCCGCCCCGGCACTGCGCTGCGCCAGGTTGCGGACTTCGCTGGCCACCACCGCAAAGCCACGCCCCTGTTCACCTGCACGTGCTGCTTCTACCGCGGCGTTCAGTGCCAGAATGTTTGTCTGGAAAGCAATACTGTTGATCACTGTGGTTATCTCAGCGATTTTCTTTGAGCTGCCGGAAATATTGTTCATGGTGCTGATTACCCCGGACACAATGTTTCCACCCTGGCGAGCCTTACCGGAAGCATCGGCGGCCAGCTGGCTGGCGTGGTGGGCGTTCTCGGCATTCTGCTTCACCGTGGCAGTCAGCTCCTCCATACTGGCAGCGGTCTGCTCCAGCGCGGCGGCCTGCTGCTCGGTGCGGGAGGAGAGGTCGGTGTTACCGGCGGAGATTTCGCTGGAACCCTGGTAAATGGCCACGGCACCTTCACGTACCGTGCCGACAGTTTTGACCAGTGACTGCTGCATGGCCTGCAGGTTACTGCCGAGCGTACCAATTTCACTGCGTCCCCAGGTCTGGAGTGGGGCGGTCAGATCGCCGCGTGAGATATGCTCAATGCGGTCCACGGCCTGGCGCAGAGGTGTGATCACTACCCGGCGCAGGAAGATAAAAGTGGCCAGGGTCAGCAGCAGGGCGGCACCAAAGGCACAGGCCATCATGATAAAGCCGTTGCGGGTCTGGGCTGCTGCTTCGCTGTTGATAATATCTGCGCGTTGAGTACGGATGGCGATGGCTTTGAGGAGTAAGTCGTTATAGGCGTCGTCCAGCTTGCGGGTATAGTCTGTTTCCTGGGCTATCACACCTTCAAAACTGCCGTCTTTGGCCGATTTCACCATCGGCAGTAAACCCTGGGTCACGTAAGCATCAAATCGATTTTTTAATTCACTGTCCAGGGCCTGGTCAGCCGGCGTTTTCACACGGCGATTTAAATAAGCATTGAAGCTTGAGCTTGCCTGCTCAATGCGTTTTTCCGTTTGCTTAAGATTGTCGTTAAAGGCATCCATCTCGCCGATACGGGCAGAGGCACCCGCGTGGATAACATTCAGTCGGGCGGTACGAAGGTGGTTAGAGCTGTTGGAAATCGCCATGCGGACCTGAATCTCTTCGGTCACATCCTTTAATGACTGATTGCTCTGGATCAGAAAGTAACTGGCGAGACCGATACACAGGGCAAATAGCAACAGAATGCCGCCGAGAATGGCGGCAAAAAGAGGAACGAGTCGCAGATGCTGCCAGAAACTGGGCGTTCCGGCACTGATTTGTGATGATTTCATATCCTTTTGCTCTCTGTAGGGGAAGCGAAGCCGGGCTACGGTCTGTAGAGAGAGCATCGGCATGTCGCAGAAAAGTCTTAACAAAGAATTGAGATCTGGTTAACAAAATCAGTAAGAAAGTGGTCATATGGCAAAAGCGGAGTCGTGAAGTGACCACAGCGTTTCGTACCGTGACGGTTTAAGCGGGTCTGGGTCAGATAAATCACTGAAGAAGAAGCCGGGAGGTTAGTAACTAAACTTACGGAATGCTTACGGAAAAATTACCAGAATATTTCTGTGATAAAGAGGTAAGAAAAAAAACTAAAAAGCCGACAAATATCGGCTTCTTATTTCACCCTGTTATCGTACGTTAACGTAGATACCACTGGTGACGTTATCCGTTAAACGGACAACATGATAGATAACCTGTTTGTTGTGTGTTTTAATTTTACGTTTAATATTTCCCTTGTGGGAAGAGACGGTCTTGGCCTTAATTTGCATTTTGTCCGATATCTGAATGGTATCGTGGCCAGACATCCACATTTTCAACATATTTGATTCTGTCTGGCTTAATGTCAACGGGTGAACGTCGAAACCAGCGGAATAGCGGGGTGAGACGTTGAGCCTCTTTTGAAAATAAGACAGTAAAAGGTTATCCAGCGTGGCCGGTTTTATCGCTTTTGAGGTAATAATCAGGTTCTTACGAACGTAGAGGTATTCTTCAAAATGGATATTAGAAATTGCCATGAAAATAAAAAACAGCGTGTCAGGGTGCTGCATGATGATCGTTCTTATGCGCTCGCTGGCATCTGCTTCATGAATAAAACAATCTTCATTAATAAAAACCACACCGGGTTGATATTGTTGGCATTTAGTTTGTAACTGTTCGATATCGGTAACGGAAGTTATATTTTTCTTTTTAACTCCCTTCACCGCCATATAATCAGTCAGCCCCAGTCGTGTATAGCTGCATGAATCCATTATAATTGTTGGCATTATTGCGACCCTCACCAAATTGTTATCCGTTTAAATCAACGATGAATTACGCGATTGTGTAGTTTAGAGAGTAAATGTTCTGACTTCAGTGTTTTTATTGGTACTTCAGCATTGAATCACTCTAAGTCTCATGCTCTGACTGACTCGTCCATGCCCGATGTAACATTTGAGTTTGGTCGACATAATGCCCGGTCAGTGCGCTGAAAGAACGAACTTTCCGGCGGACTTTTCGGCAGGTTTGTCTTACAACAGCTTACGACATCATTTTGTGAACCCCGCCACTATCGCGCAGAACACAGAAAAATCTGATAGGACGATTCCTAAAAAACATTCATCTCGCGAATGAGTGATGCAGAGAAGAGTGTTGACAATGCCGTAAAACGCAGTTTGATACAAGAAAAACTAACAAAAATAAAAATACTTGGTAAAACAATGTGTTGTGTATTTAATGAGCATTAACCGTCATGCAACATTTCATCCATTTCATGAAACAAAATACGCTAATCAGGATTTAATAAGAATAATTTTCATTGTGGCGATTAATTTATCAGAATTTCCTTAATGCAATTCTGGTAAAAATGGTTTGAAAAATGCACGGACACATTTCTTGTGCTAAACAATGATTAATTTTGCAGGAGTCCACACATTAATTTATCGCGCGGGCAGTTCACTCAGAACACTGGCGAGTAAATCAAATACTTCGCTGAACAAATGCTCGCAGAACGGTGCCAGCAGGGGCATCATCAGGCTGAGGAACACCATACCCAACGATAAGGTGACGGGGAAGCCAATGGCGAAAACGGAGAGTTGAGGTGAAACGCGGTTTAACAAACCCAGGGCCAGGTTAAGGGTGAGCAGTAAAGTTATCAGCGGTAACGCTAATCGCATACCATTAAGGAAAATCATGCCTGCCGCTTTGGTCAGCGCCATATAAGCATTGCCATTGACCGGGTCGCCGCCAATGGGCAGGGTGTGAAAACTGTCGGCCACCATCGATATCAGCCACAGGTGACCGTTAAACGATAAAAACAGCAGCATGGCAAGAATATCGAGAAACCGCGCCAGTACCGGCATGTTCAGGCGACTGGCAGGATCGAAGAAGGTGGCGAACGACAGTCCCATCTGCAGCCCAATCACTTCGCCGGCCAGCCTGACTGCCGCAAAAGCGAATTGCATGGTAAAACCTATCGCAATACCAATTAAAATTTGCTGCAGCAGTAGCCAAAACCCCCCCACTGAGAACAGCGTCACATTAACCGGCGGCAGCGAGGGGATCAGCACGTAGGTAATCATCAGTCCGAGACCGATTTTCACCTTTTTACCGATCGACTTTTCACTGAGCAGCGGTGCAGTCATGATCAGGGCAAGCACGCGGGCGAGGGGCCAGAACAGCTGGCCCACCCACATCAGCAGTTCATTGCTGTCAACGTTGATCATCAGCCAATCATATAAGGCAGATTGTTAAACAGGGTGCGCATGTAATCCAGGATCAGATTTAACATCCACGGACCAGCCACCACAATTGTGGTCACCACGGCCAGAATTTTAGGAATAAAGGAGAGCGTCTGTTCGTTGATCTGCGTTGCCGCCTGCAGCAGGCTGATCAACAGGCCGCTGACCAGAGCCGCCAGCAGCAGCGGGGCGGCCAGTGCGAGTGCAATCTGCATCGCATCGTGACCAATAACCATTACCGATTCGGGTGTCATAAGTGACTCCGGAGAAAATTGCAGGGTGAATTATTTCACCTACGAGTAGAAACTTTGTGCCAGCGAACCAATCAGCAGCTGCCAGCCGTCAACCAGCACAAACAGCATCAGCTTAAACGGCAGCGATATTGTCGCGGGCGGTACCATCATCATCCCCAACGCCATCAGCACGCTGGCGACCACCAGGTCAATAATCAGGAAAGGAATAAAAACGGTGAAGCCAATCTGGAATGCTGTTTTCAGTTCGCTGGTGACATAAGCAGGCAGCAGAATGCGCATCGGCACGGCTTCCGGTCCCTGCAACGGCGGGGTATTCGCCAGGCGGGCAAATAACGCCAGGTCAGCTTCGCGGGTCTGACGCAGCATGAATTCACGCAGCGGCTGAGCCCCTTTATCTATCGCCACGTCCATGGTGATTTTGTCCTGACTGAACGGCAGATAGGCATCCTGATAAATTTTGTCGAACACCGGCCCCATAATAAAGAAGGTCAGAAACAGCGCCAGACCAAGCAGCACCTGGTTAGGCGGCGCTGAGGGCGTGCCAAGGGCGTTACGCAGCAGGCCAAACACAATAATGATGCGCGTAAAGCTGGTCATCATCAGCAAAATGGCCGGAAGGAAGGTCAGCGAGGTGATAAACACCAGCGTCTGTACCGGCAGCGACCAGCTCTGGCCACCGTTCGCCATCGGATGGCTGATCAGGCCAGGCAGCTGAGCGTGAACATTGGGTGCCAGCAGCAGAAGCAGGGCCAGCAGGGGGAGAGAGCGTTTCATTATGGCTTTCCGGGGCGTTTGATTAACGTCTGTAAAACCTGACGGAAATCTGCCGTCGCAGCCGGAGCTTCCGGATTTTCCTGCTGCGGTTTTGGCGGCAGGGTATGCAGGTGGGTGATCTGCTGGCCGGTGACGCCCAGCACCAGGCGGGCGTCTTCCACATCAACAATCACCACGCGCTCGCGCTGGCCGACCTGGCAGCTGGCGCTGACGGAGAGGCTCTGACCCGCGGTCCCGCGTTTAGGGGTGAAGCCAAGACGTTTGGCCACCCAGGCACAAGCCAGTATTAACAAAATAATGATCGCCAGCACGCTGCTGACCTGAGTCAGCATGGAGCCGGTTGAAATGGCCGGCTGGCCTGCCGTTTGCGGTTGAACCTGGCTGGTGTTGGTATTCATTTAACGACTCAAACGACGCATGCGTTCTGACGGGGTGATGATGTCGGTAATGCGCACGCCGTATTTGTCGGCGACCACCACCACTTCACCCTGAGCAATCAGATAACCATTGATCAGAATATCGAGTGGCTCACCGGCCAGACCATCCAGCGCAACCACGGAACCCTGAGTCAGGCGCAGCAGCTCTTTAATGGTCATTTTGGTGCGGCCCAGCTCAACGGTCAGTTTGACCGGGATGTCCATGATCAGGTCGATATCCTGCAGCGACCCGGAAATATCATTGTTTTCCAGAGTTTTAAACACCCCTTCTTGCGAGGAGCTGCTGGACTGCTCGTTCAGCGCGTCAGCCCACAGGTCGTCCGCGGAGATGTCGTCTTCGGACGGCTTCTTGGTGTCACTCATCGGGCTGTTCCTCATTCATCGAATTCAAAATCGGGTTAATCAGGTGTTCCACACGCAGCGCGTACTGCCCGTTCAGGGTGCCGTACTGGCTGGTTAATACCGGCACGCCATCAACATGGGCGATAATGCGGTCCGGTTTATCAATCGGTAATACATCGCCAGGTTTTAGTGCCAGCAGGCGCGAGATGCGCATCGACACGTCGGCAAAGTTGGCGATCAGCTCCAGTTCAGAGTGCTGAACCTGCTTAACCAGCGTTTGGCGCCAGTTATGATCTTCCTGACGCGAGTTCTCCAGCGGAGGATTCACCAGCGTTTCGCGCAGCGGTTCAATCATGCTGAACGGAATACAGATGTTGAATTCCCCAATCAGGTTGCCAATCTCCACCTGGAACGGCGTGGTGATCACGATGTCGTTCGGCGAGGTGGTGATGTTGGTAAACTTAACCTGCATCTCAGAGCGGACGTATTCCACGTCAAGCGGGTATATCGGTTTCCACGCTTCGCTGTAACCTTCCAGCGCCAGCTTCAGCATCTTGCGGATCACGCGCTGTTCGGTTGCGGTAAATTCACGTCCCTCAACCTTGGTGGGAAAACGACCGTCACCGCCAAAAAGGTTGTCCACGGCGATAAAGACCAGGCTTGGAGAGAACACCACCAGAGCCGTACCGCGCAGCGGTTTCAGGTGGATCAGGTTCAGGTTGGTCGGCACCGGCAGGTTGCGGGCAAATTCATGATAAGGCTGAATTTTAATCGCACCGACGGTGATGTCCGGGCTACGGCGTAGCAGGTTAAACAGCGCCATACGGTAAGAGCGCGCAAAACGTTCGTTAATGATCTCCAGCGCCTGCAGACGTTCGCGAACCATGCGACGCTGGGTATTGGGATCGTAGGGACGAATATCACTGTCGCCCGCACTGCTGACGTTTTCGACTGCCGCGCTGTCGCTGTCACCATTGAGCAGCGCGTCAATTTCTGCCTGTGAGAGAATGCTGTCGCCCATTTTGCCTTACCTCAGGATGAAGGCAGTGAACAGCACATCATTCACCGTCTGCTGAGGTTGTCCCGGTACCAGCGGGGGGGCCAGTACGGCTTTAATCTGATTAACCAGCTGTTGTTTACCCTGTTCGTTGCTGAGATCTGCAGCATTCTGGCGGGAGAGCAGCAACAGCAAACGGCTGCGCACTTCCGGCAGATAATCGGTCATCCGGCGCAGCGTATCCTGATCGGGCAGGCGCAGGGTAAAGCCTACGTACAGCACGCGGTCAGGATCGTTGTCCGGATTGATCAGGTTCACGGTAAAGGTGTCCAGCGCAAAGAAGACTGGCGCAGGCGGAGGCTCAGGTTTTGCAGCCTGAGTGGCGTCAGCGGGGCCCTTCATCATGTGCCAGACTACGTAGCCCCCAGCGCCGCAAGCTACCAGTATTACCAGCACTATCAACGGTATCAGGAGCTTGCGTTTGCCGCTTTTGGCTTTCTTATCAGTCATATGAGCTATAACTTCCTGTGATTATTTTCGGGGGGCGGACTAAACGTATCCACTGTCCCACAGCTTTATGGGCAGATTATCCCGCGTCCTGCGCCAAACAATGGGTAGAAAAGGCGCGGGTTTTGCCGTTAGCTTATGCGTTTGTTACCGTCAGGCGAAAATATCAACAGCGCTGGAACCGGCTGCCCGCGCCTGCAGCGCGGCAGGAACGGCGATAGGGGTTACATCGCTGTCATTTTCACTGGCAAGACTGAATGTGTTGCCGCGGCTGTTGTTTTGCTGCTGACCCTGCTGCCCGCTGAAACTCTGGTCCTGCTGGAAAGCATCGCTGCTGACGCTGCTCTGACCGAGGTTGATTCCGCTGTCCGCCAGTGCTGTACGCAATTGAGGAAGGGCGGCTTCCAGCGCGGCGCGCACGTGGCTGTTTCCCGAAACCATATTCAGCTGGGCCTGATCATTATCCAGCTTCAGACTGATCTGGATACTGCCCAGGTCCTGCGGGTGCAGATGCAGCTCGGCGGTCTGCTGTCCGTTACGGCTGAACATCACGATCTGCTGCCCCAGTGCCTGCTGCCATTCCGGACTGCCCAACTGTGAACTCAGCTGAGAAGTGGCCGGTGCGGTCACCAGGCTGGTGGTGGTTGGCGTCAAAGCAGCCGATGCGGCGCTGATCACATTATTGGTTATCGTCGGGGCAGCGGCAGAACTTGAATTTTCTTTGTCTGCATCTTTAGTTACGCTGCCCAACACCTGCTGAAAGGCAGTATTCGCTGTGCTGGTATCCGCAGTATTTTTTTGTGAACTGGTTGCGCTGCTCAGTGTGGAAGAGGGGGTCAGCTTGCCGCTTTTATCACCGGCTTTGCTGATGGCTTCTTCATCGCTGGTGGAGGTTTCTTTACCTGACAGCAGCGAAGCGAGGGTGGCCTGCTTGCCGCCCTTGATGCTGCCATCGCTCTCCAGCGTGTCGCTGCCTTTTGCTGCGGTGGCAACGGTGGACTGCTGAGCGGCCGGAGGCAGCATGGCAAACAGGGCCTGCAGTGCCTGCATATCGTTGGTGCTGAGGGTGGCAGAGGAGGCCGTCGCCGTATCAGTGCTGTCGGTGGCACTCTCATCTTTACCATCGGTGCTGGTTTTCGACTTCTGCAGCAGCGCGTTCAGCGTTTCAGGCTTGTCCAGCGAAGCCAGCAGGGCACTGACCTTCGCTTTTGAAGACGTGCCTGACGTTTCGGTGTCGGCCTCTGCCGTGGCGGTTTGCGCAGCGGTTTCACCCTGCTTAGCCAGCGTCAGAAGCTTGTTGCCCAGCAGCGTAAGAAAATCCTTTGAGCCGCTGTTCTGTGCGGTTTCACCCACGCCGGTGGCAGAGGTATCAGTAGCCGCGTCGGCGGCTGTCGCAGAAGCTGACGACGTGGTGGTGGAGCTAACTTTGATCCCGTTCGTCACAAGTGGCAAAGTATTCATTCGCCTTTCCTCAATGATGCCCGTTGGGCAAATTCATCCATCCGTTTCTGATCGAGACGGTTTTCCTGTAATAATTCGTTTGCCAGCGCACGGGCCTGCAGCGTTTCATAGGCATGCAGCCGTTGCTGTTTATCGCGCCAGAAGCTAAGCGCCTTCTCCACGCGGCCGTTCCAGTGCGCCAGCTGCTGGCGGTGCTGTTCGATGGCCTTTTCCAGCGTCTCGATAAATTGGTGATAGTTGTACCAGCGGGTACTGGCAATCCCTTCGGTCATGGTGTTGTTCAGGGTCTGGCGGTAATCATCCTGATAGCTGAGCAGCATGGCTAATTGTTCATCAGCCTGCTTCTGGGCGCGACGCACGTCACCCAGCTGCATGGCCGCTTTTTCCAGATCTTTCTGCGCCAGGTCCCGCAGGGTTTCAATTGGTGATGCAACCTTTGGCATACTCCCCTCCGCTCGTTAGCCGAAAATTGCCTGTAAATGCAGGCAGGCATCGTCAAAGGTACTGCGCTCAAACATGCCCTGTTGCAGGAAGGTTTCCAGCTCGGGGTAGAGTTTGATTGCCTTGTCCAGCATCGGGTCGCTGCCTGCGGCATAAGCCCCCACGCTGACCAGGTCGCGGTTTCGCTGATAGCTCGACAGCAGTTGCTTGAACTGACGAACCCGCGCGTAATGCGTGTCATCAATCAGATGCGCCATTACGCGGCTGATTGAGGCTTCAATATCAATGGCAGGATAGTGGCCTGATTCCGCCAGGCGGCGCGACAGAACAATGTGACCATCGAGAATGGCGCGGGCTGAGTCGGCAATCGGGTCTTGCTGATCGTCCCCTTCGGTCAGTACCGTATAGAAAGCGGTGATCGAGCCGCCGCCATCAATGCCGTTACCGGCACGTTCTACCAGCGCGGGCAGTTTGGCAAACACGGAAGGCGGGTAGCCTTTGGTCGCCGGTGGCTCACCAATGGCGAGCGCGATTTCACGTTGGGCCATGGCATAGCGGGTCAGTGAATCCATAATCAGCAGCACGTGCTGGCCACGGTCACGGAAATCTTCGGCAATACGCGTGGCGTAAGCAGCCCCCTGCATACGCAGCAGTGGCGAAACGTCCGCGGGTGCGGCGATCACCACGGAGCGGGCGCGACCTTCGGTACCGAGGATGTTCTCAATAAAGTCTTTCACTTCGCGACCACGTTCACCGATCAGACCGACCACAATCACATCGGCTTTGGTATAGCGGGCCATCATGCCCAGCAGCACACTTTTACCCACGCCGGAACCGGCAAACAGGCCCATACGCTGACCGCGACCCACAGTCAGCAGGGCGTTAATGGCGCGCACGCCGGTATCCAGCACTTCTGTTATCGGCGTGCGTTGCAAAGGATTGAATGGGGGAGTAATCAGCGGCGCACGATAGCCGGTTTCCGGTGAAGGTAAACCATCCAGTGGGCGACCGCTGCCATCCAGCACGCGCCCCAGTAGTTCCGGGCCGAGCATCAGCTGTTTGCCGCTGTTTTTCTGGTCACCGGCCACGCGGGCATACACGCGTGCGCCAGGCAGAATGCCTTCCACTTCTTCCAGCGGCATCAGAAACAGCTTCTGGCCGTTAAAGCCCACCACTTCACTCTCCACTTCCGCAATGCCGTTGGCGTCGCTGCGCTCGATCACGCAGGTCGCTCCCAGCGGCAACTGCAGGCCAGTGGCTTCCAGCACCAGCCCGGTGGCGCGGGTCAGACGACCGTAACGGCGAACGTCCGGCAGCTGGGCCAGACGCTGCTCAAAGGCGTCAAGTGCGCCAAGCCAGCGCGACAGGCGAGTGGTCATTACAGTTCTCCCGGTGCTGCCAGGCGGCAGAGTTCATGCCAGCGGGTGGCGATGCTGGCGTCCAGATCGCCATCTTCAGCGCTGACCTTGCAGCCACCAGGATGGAGAGTACTGTCGGCCAGCAGACGCCAGCCGTGCAGGCTTAGCGTGGCCCCCAGCGTTTGCTCAACGCGCTGTAAATCATCCGGGTGTACGCGCAGCGTGGGTTTACCACTGAACATGGGTTCCTGCTGGATCATCGCCTGGATCTGGCGCAGCAGGGCGGTACCGTCAACGTGCGGTGCCTGACCAATCACCTGACGCGCTGCTTCCAGAGCCAGCTGCATCAGACGGGCGGCGATCACGCTGTCCAGCGCTTCCAGCGTATGGTGGAATTCGGACACCAGCTGCTGCATGCGCGCCTGTAAAGGAGCCTGCTGCTGCTGCGCTTCATCCAGCCCCTGCTGGAAACCGGCTTCATAACCCGCTTTCTGACCTTCGCTGAATCCCTTCTGATGCCCTTCGGCATAGCCCAGACCCTGCGCCTCATTGCGCACCTGGGTCTGCAGCTGTTCCAGTTCGAACTGCTGCTGGTTGAAGGGATCTTCCGGCAGTGCGGCAGGCTCAATAAACTCTTCAATCAGCGGCTTGTTCAGCTGCCCGAGGTCGTTGGGCTGCCAGCGCTGCCAGGGCAGCGATGATTTATCAGACATACTGTTCCTCGCCACCACCGATCACCATCTCGCCGCTTTCTGCCAGACGACGAACGATAAGCAGGATTGCTTTCTGTTCGCTCTCGACCGCAGACATCCGCATCGGGCCACGGTTTGCCAGGTCGTCGCGCAGGATATCGGCAGCACGTTGGGACATGTTGCGCAGGAACTTCTCGCGCAGCGGCTGTTCGGAGCCTTTCAGAGCGACCAGCAGAGACTCGGACTCCACTTCCTGCAGCAGGCGCTGAATGCTGCGGTCGTCGACTTCCACCAGGTTTTCGAACAGGAACATCTCGTCGATGATTTTCTGCGCCAGCTCGCCGTCGAACTCGCGAACTGCTTCGATAACGGCTTCTTCCTGCTGCGTTTTCATCAGGTTGATGATTTCCGCTGCGGTTCTCACGCCGCCCATCTTCGCACGCTTGAGGTTCTGGCCATCGAGCAGACCATTCAGCACTTCGGTCAGTTCCGCCAGTGCGGCAGGCTGTACGCCGCCGAAGGTGGCAATACGCAACATCACGTCGTGACGCAGACGCTCGTCGAACTGCGCCAGAATATCGGCCGCCTGGGAGCGTTTGAGGTGCACCAGGATGGTGGCGATAATCTGCGGATGCTCGTCGCGAATAAGGTCGGCAGCGGCCTGCGGTTCCATAAAGTTGAGCGTTTCCATGCCGCTGGTGGTTTCGCGAGTTTCGAGAATGTCTTCCAGCAGGCTGGAGGCACGCTCTTCGCCCAGCGCTTTCACCAGCACGGAACGCAGATAGTCATTAGAGTTGACGCTCAGCGCCGCGAACTGCTCGGCGTCGGTCTCAAACTCACGCAGCACTTCCGTCAGCTGCTTATGGGAAACCTGACGCATATTGGAGATGGCAGCACTCAGGTGCTGTACTTCGCGGGTGCTGAGGTGTTTAAACACCTCAGCAGCGCGGTCTTCGCCAATCGTCATCATCAGGATGGCGCTTTTTTCAGTACCGTTGAGACTCATAGTTCGTCCTTCATCCACTGGCGAATGACCAGAGCCACAACACGCGGATCATTGTCCGACATTTCGCGAATGCGCTGGCTCATTACCTCAGCACTCATGCGGTGCTGAGACTTACGTTCTTGCTCAAGCTCGTCTTTCGACAGCTTGACGGAGACGGCGTCGTCTTCCGGATCGCGATTCTGATTAGCCAGCGCGACAGCTTCGGCAATGGCTTTCTCCTGCTCAGCTTTACGACGCAGCTGTGGCCGAACCAGTTTGCGGTAAAGGATCCAGGCCACAATCAGTACCAGCAACCAGCGTCCGGCTTCCATCATCTGGTCGATGAAGGACTGCTGCTGCCAGAATGGCAGGTCGCCACCGGTCTCCGCCGTTTCGGTAAACTGTGAGTTGACCACGTTCAGGCTGTCGCCGCGTTTGTCCGAGTACCCCATCGCTTCACGCGTCAGGTTTTCGATCTGCTTGATCTGCGCATCGCTCAGAGCGACCGGCTTACCGGCAGCGTCTGCTTTATAGTTAACAACCACTGCCACTGACAGGCGCTGCACTTCACCCACGTTCATTTTGGTGTGGAGGATGGTGCGGTCCACTTCATAGTTGGTGGTATCAGCATCCGACTTACTTGACGGTCCGCTGCTTTTCGCGCTGCTGCCGTTCTGGTTTGTCGCGTTGTTGTTTGCAGTGTTGCCGTTCGCCTGATTAGTGTTGTTATTGTTAGGCGTGTTTACCGGCGCGCTGTTGGCAGGGGCAGGCTGGTTGGACAGGGCACCGGGGACACCACCCGGATATGCGCTGCCAAGCTGTTCGCTGTTGCTGGTCTGGCGTGAGCGAATGGCCTGATTTGCCGGGTCGCTGTTAGGCTGATATTTCTCATCAGTCTGCTCGCGGGCGTTAAAGTCGATCTGCGCGGTAACCTGAGCGTGGACGTTGCCGTTGCCGACAATGGGATTCAGGATCGCTTCAATACGTTGCTGGTAGCGGTTTTCAACGTCGGTGGCGTATTTCAGCTGGGCATCGTTGAGGTCACGTCCGGCATTATCAGACTGGGTCAGCAGGTGACCGGACTGGTCAACGACGGTCACGTTACCCGGCGGCAGGCCGGCAACGCTGCTGGACACCATGTGCACGATGGCACTGACCTGTCCCTGATCGAGCGCACGGCCCGGCTGCAGGGTTAAAGTCACGGAAGCCGTTGGCGCTTTCTGCTCGCGAACGAACAGAGAAGGCTTTGGCATGGCGAGGTGAACCCGAACGTTCTTCACCGGGCCTAAGGTTTCAATCGTACGGGAGAGTTCGCCCTCCAGCGCGCGCTGGTAGTTGACCTGCTCGCTGAACTGGCTGATCCCGAACTTCTCCTGATCCAGCAGTTCGAAGCCCACAGCGCCGCCTTTTGGCAGGCCCTGCTGTGCGAGACGCAGACGCAGCTCGTAAACTTTTTCAGCCGGAACGGTAATTGCACCGCTCTTATCATCAAACTGATAGGGAACGTTCATCTGGGTCAGCTGAGTAATGATGGCACCGCCATCCTCGTTGCTGAGGTTGTTATAAAGCACACGGTAGTCAGGCTGCCTGGCCCAGAGCACCATGGCGATAACAATGGCTACGGCCGCCGCAGCCGCAATGATGATCGGGATGCGAGGATTAGCGCGTAGGCGAGCGAAGAGGTCGTTCAGACCTTTCTTCTCTGGTTGATCCTGCGTGACAGTTGCATTCATGACTCTTTCCTGTCTGACAGTTGACCGGACTGTTTCGTGTAGTGTCGTAACAAAACTCACTCCCTGGACGGCTAACTAAAATTTTTCATTTCTGATGGCTGCCATTATTTTCTGAATTGGCAAAATCGATGGGCGGATAAGCCATGATTTTTGCTCTTATTTAGCGGCTTTGTCTTATTGACACTGTGTTAAGTTTTCCGCTATCGAAAATCAGCTTGATCGGTCTAACGGAGTAAACAATGGCAATTCAGGGTATCGAGAGTGTGATGCAACAGCTGCAAACCGCAGCGATTCAGGCCAGCGGCAAGAGCATTGATGCGGGCAGCCACGCTGATTTCGCCGGTGAGCTGAAGGCGGCGCTGAATAAAATCAGCGACACCCAGAACGAGGCGCGCAGCCAGGCGCAGGATTTTGAGATGGGCAAACCCGGCGTCAATCTGAACGACGTCATGGTAGATATGCAGAAGTCGAGCGTGTCAATGCAGCTGGGCATTCAGGTGCGTAACAAGCTGGTCAGTGCTTATACCGACATTATGAATATGCAGGTCTAGAGGTTTAATTTATTGTTTTAAAATGGAATTATTATATAGCAACTTTATCGTAGCACGTATGCAGCACACACTCATTCAGTTTTGAGTTCATGAGCATAAGTTGCTGGGTATTAATCTCCTCCCTCCAGGGGCCATATATCCGGTATACCATTTGGGCGTCTGTGTAGCTGATTTGTGATGCAACAACGTTTGAGTTAGTTCGGGCTGATAAAGACCAGCATGCACACCTGTGGCTGGATTGACAGGCTTTACCCGTGTCTCAAGCCTGCCTTTCTGATTGCTGTGTTCCATGTCTGCCATCAGAGTGAGAGCCACTTCTTCCATCGGTGGCATTCACATTTGGATTGAACACGAAGGTTTTCTCATCAGGTTGGGTGTTGTAAGCGTACCCGTTTTAGTTCCCGGCATTTTTGGCGATTCCCAGGTTTTCAGCCATCAGGGGGTATTCTTCCGGCGTCAGGTTATTGACAGATTCATGGGGGCGATCAACGTTGTCTTCAGCCAGCCAGTGCTCGGTAATTTCCCGTGCTTTACTCAGCGTTCTGAACAGATAAAAATGCGGTATTTCTGCCCGGTATGTCCGGTTGAACCGTTCGATAAAGGCATTCTGCGTGGGCTTACCGGGCCTGAGAAACTCGAGCATCACACCATGCTCTTCTGCCCATTGTGGCAGCGTCAGCGAGATCAGTTCCGGCCCGTTATCCATCCGTATCTTTAGCGGATTACTGCTGATAAAGAAATACCGTCCTGCTTAGCGACAATGTCCTGTATTAATTGCGCTGCAATCAAAGCTCTTTATTCCTAAGCAGCAGGGTACTTTTTACTTCGGAACGGTAAAATCGTATGAAAGTTATAGATGGGTTTAATTTATAGCCATTGGGTGTATTAGCTCAGAGTTGATCTGACGTTTTTTACTGGCAGCATACAATCAAATCTGACGGTCTGCTTTGAGCGAGAAGCGAACGATCAGGCTCGAATTGAGCCTGATATTATCTGTAGAGTGGTGACATATCAGACAAACCAGCCAGCCGTGCAGTTTGATACAACTCAGGTTAGATCCATATATCGCTTGCAGCGGTGCGTTCCCCACCCTCATGTCCGGTATTCAGTACCCCACAGGGTTCTATCATCATCATTTTTACCGTGGTTTGGGCTGACGTTTTATGTTCTACACCTTTTGGTACAACGTAGAGCTCTCCCGGATTAACGAGGACGTGGCCGTCGCGAAAATCGATACGCAATACGCCTTCCATTACGATAAAGGCCTCGTCGGTTTCGGGATGTGAGTGCCAGATAAAGTCGCCCGCTATTTTCACGATTTTGAACTGGTAATCGTTCATCTGCGCAATAACCTTTGGCTGCCAATGAGCATCGAAAAGAGAGAACTTTTGTTCCAGATTTACCGGTAAAGACATGATGACATTCCTTAATGTTCAAGAAACGTCGAGGATAAATAAAGTCGCTGTAACGGTCTTGAACGATTGTGCAACTCAGTCACGGTGGGGGTAAGCCAAAGTTTGCCAACGGCCAGGTGAAATACCGTATGCTTTTATAAACTGCCGTGTCATATGGCTTTGATCTGAGAACCCTGCTTCAAAAGCAGATTCTGCAAGTGACAAACCTGACTGAATCAGATATCTGCAGTATGCGAGACGGCGCATTGTGACATAGCGATAAGGACTCGTGCCGAAAAGTGTCCGAAAATCCCGGCTCAGGCTCCAGCGATCTTTACCACAAACGGTGGATAAGGTTTCCAGCGTAATGTTCTGGCTGAATTCAGATTGTATATATTCGCGTGCACGCTCTGCAGACTGATAATCCACATGGCTGCGACGAAAGCGTTGCCCTCCCACGACGGCCAAAGTCTGGGCAAGGTCATAAAGGGCGTCCTCCTCTTCGAGGACATCAATAGAATCCCCTGACGCTTTTAACAGCGGTTCGGTTGCGGCAAAAAGTCGGGGATCCGCTGATAATCCACCGGGAATAAAGGGGAGTGGTTTTCCGCCCAAAATTTTCTGAATTAACGCCGGTTCGATATACAGCATCCGGTACTGAAATCCTGCTGTTGTTCCTGCCTCACCATCATGAATTTCATCCGGATGCAGGACTATTGTCCCGCCGGGTAAACTGTGTTGTTTACTGTCCCGGTAACGAAAGCTTTGCACTCCTGACAGTGTCCTGCCGATTGCATAGGTATCATGCCGATGAGGCTCATAACCATGTCCACTGAAGTAAGCCTCCAGTCGTTCAATTTTTCCCGGCGTGTGTGCAACTCTGACCCAGTCTTTATTCGATTGTGCAGCCGGCATGCGCGCCACCTGTTTCCGATTTAAGGAGATTTCTACCATAACCTTATCGGGTTCGATTTTGAAAGAAATTGATGAAAGCGTCTTGCCGTCACCTTCAGGTTCGTTCTGACTGATGCATCACTGTCAGCAACCTTGTTCAGTCCGGGGCTACAGGTAACCAAAATGCGCAGCCCCTGCACTTATGTTCACTTCTGGTACGAAGCGGACCGCCTGAAGCGCCGTGAGGTCAGCTATAAGCGAGGAGCGAACATTCAGTGTACAAGTGAAAAATTGATGATTTTGCATTCAGGCCCTGTTAACTTGAATGGCGATGAAAGCACACTCTGTCCAATTCCATTCAATGATTATTATCACCTGTCTGATTCAGGTGGGATAACGTTCGCCATTTTCCCGCCGGTAGGGCGGGCCTTACCGGTAACAATCCAGTGAGGTAAATAATGCACACCACTACAGTAACAACGTCACAAAAACCTACTTTGCACTTGTTATGTGGGAAAATTGCATCAGGCAAATCCACATTGTCAGTAAAGTTAGGGTCATTACCCGGCACCATAATTGTCAGTGAAGATCATTGGCTGGCCGCCCTCTTTGCCAATGAAATGCTATCCATCTCTGATTATGTGCAGTATTCCTCAAGACTCAGAAACGCTTTGAAGCCTCATCTGGTGTTACTACTCAAAGCTGGTTTATCCGTAGTACTGGATTTCCCGGCAAACACACTAACAAATCGTGAATGGATGATGAGCATCATTGAAGAGTCAGGTGCCAGTAATAGGCTGCATTATCTGAAAGTATCTGATGAAGTATGTAAATCCCGCTTGCGCGCCCGTAATGCAGAAGGAGTGCATGAATTTGCTGCCTCAGATCAACAATTTGAAACCATAACGCGCTATTTCGCAGAGCCAACGGCTGATGAAGGGTTTGATATTGTTGAATACAGCTGAATCTGCCTTACTGCACATAAGCTGACCTGCCCCCCAGGATGAGATACAACACTCAGTGAGTAACGTCGGATCCTTGACCCTGACCCCGAATATGATCCCTTTCAACATGACCGGTGAGGTCGTTCAGCCGGAGAAAGTGTCGATAATGGTTGGGCTTGTTACTCTGAACGAATAGGTGGATCATATGAGTCTCTTGCTTGAACATTGTAGGCCCTATGTTAATCAGCTTTGAAAACTCCCGCAGCAGCACTGCTGATAAACAGCTTGCCTGTACCCTTGCTTCCGTAGCGGGGGCACTTAATACTGCAGCGTTTGAGGCAGTCGGTTTTTTCTCTGCGAACATGACCGGTAATGTTTCCTCATTGTCAGATAATCTTGCCAGGGCGAGTTTTGGAACAGGGGTATTTTTCCTGACGATTGTCTGTATTTTCATCTTCGGCTCTGCGTTTTCCACCATCATTATTAATGCAGGACGGAGAAAGAACATACGTTCAATCTTCGCCTTTACTATCTTTATTGAAGGCACTGCGCTCATTTTACTGGGTATTGTTGAAAGCTGGTTCACTCCAGTTTCTCCTGGAAGAACGCTCATCTTATCCTTAAGTTTCTTAATGGGTCTGCAAAATGCAGTGGTCACGCGAATATCTAATGCCCGTGTCAGGACCACACATGTGTCTGGCACGTCAACTGACATCGGTATTGAGTTAGCCATGCTGTTCGATGTGTTGGTCAGGAGAGCATCACCGCAAGATGCTCCTGTCTACCTGGAACGACTGAGACTGCATTTCTTAACGCTGATGTCTTTTTTAGCGGGCGGGGTGGTGGGGATATGGCTTTTTCATCTGATTGGATACCAGTTTTTAATTCTTATAGGTTTTATACTGATTTACATGGCAACAAACGCGACACTTAAAAATCACGCCATTAAAAAGAATGAAATGTAGATTATTCAGTTTTTATTCTGGGTGAAAGGGTTACGTTGCCTGTTGACGTTAATATGACCACTGACCCGGCTGTTTCGGTAATGGTGCGTTAAACAAGCCTGATATCAGGACGCCGGGCACCTGGTACCCCGGCACTCTGGCGTCGCTGTCAGCAGGAAACTGCATAGTGATATTCTGCGTTCGCAGCAATATTCGCCGTCTGTTTGTGTTGGCCAGACCCACTGGAGCTGCACTTTCACCACCACGCCCTGCGCGGAGAGATCAATTTTTTTCCGGCCAGGCAACCGCGGGAATGCTATTGATGGCAGGGCGTGCAAACAGGAAGCCCTGGAAGTTAAAGATCCCGGCCGATTCCAGCCACATCCACTCTTCGGCCTTCTCCACCCCTTCCGCAATCACTGAGATCTCCAGCGACGCACAACACTTGATGATGGCCTGAATAATCGCCTGTTTCGGGCCGCTTTTGTGCACGTCAGCAATAATATTACGGTCAATTTTAACAATGTCCGGCTGGAACCTTGCCAGCAGCAGCAGGCCTGCTGAACCGGCACCGAAATCGTCAATGGCCAGACTGATGCCGGCGGATTTTAATTGCCTGATAACAGTTTCAAATTCCTCAATACGCGAGATAGCTTCATCTTCTGTCACCTCCACCACAATTTGCTCCGGCACCAGACCGTTGGCTGCAATCTCCCGTAACAGGAAATCGACCGAATCCGGCACCATCACCAGCGACATAGGCAGCAGGTTAACAGACAGCGTCATCCCCTGAATCCCCAGCCCTTTCGCCATGGCGAAGGCCAGCTTTTTAGAGCGAATATCCGCCTGATACATTTCATCACGGGAGAGCTGTGAGAAGTACTCTGCGGAAGAACCGCCTTTGGGGGTCCGGACAAGAGCTTCCAGCGAGACAATTTTCAGCGACAGGGGATCGATGATTGGCTGGAAAGCAAAGTTGATCTCTTCACCCGCCAGCAGGCTGGCGTCGCCTTTCACTGCCGTCTCCTCATCGGCAATAAACTCCCAGGCCTCACCGGAAGGCACTTCGAAATAGTTTTCCCTTTCGCGGGCTTCGACGAATGTTCTCAGGAACTGGAGCGCACGATCATCGTAATTCAGCTGATATTTTGAGGTGCCTTTGTCCAGCACGGCCTGCAGCACCGACGCTTCGTCGTATTTCCGCAGATCGAACAGCTCCATCCCTGCGTTGCCGAACCGTCGGGCAGGGGCGTAATCCCGCATCAGTTCAACCACGTTATGGTGCCGATCGTCAGTGCAGATCCGATCATAGATTTTGCGTACGGACTCTTCCTCACCTTCCAGCACCTGGAAAAAATGCGTGCCGTTAAAGAGCAGGATGCCGGTAACGCCATGCAATTCATTAATTTTATTGGCTTTAGCAGCCAGCTCTATCAGTGATTTCAATGGGACATCATCACAAAGATGGCTGCGATAGATAATGGTCGACAACATGGCGTTTTCCAGTAACAGGTTCTTAACGCGAATACCTTACCAGAAGCTTTCCGGCATTTATGCAGTGGTCGTTAAAAATTCTTGCCTGTCGACCAGAAAAAATAATACTGTATGTGCATACAGTGTGGATTTGCGAGCGGGTGGGTTAGTTCTGGAGCGCACGCAGAACGCGCTGACTGCACCCTGACAGGGTCTCAGACACCTTACGTGTCAGTTGCTTATCCCTGGCACGCTCCGCCTGAGCTTTCAGGCGACGGGCTTTGTAACGGCTTTTGCTGGTACCAAAAGGCGTGGCGGTTTTCCAGATGATAGTGGTCATAAGTTTCTCCAGTCAGGGAAAATCGTTATTACAGGTAGCAGAACGGCACACAGGTTAACGTCAGATATTCACTTCACCTTAAAACGATAGCTATAGTTATTATTTATATCAATAGCTATCAGGTGAATAACCTGGGCTATTAGGTTAATTCTATGAAATTTAATGATTATATTTTTTATTAACGCTTTTTTTACGCTTTATTCTGGCGATGTTATTAAAAGCTTTACTAATCTATTCAGTTGAATCACTGCGCTAAAGCCTCTGCGCAGATGAACTGTACAGAGGGTGAAATCTCGCGAGGATAAACTGATGATATCTGTGTTACACAGAGTGTCCGGGGGCCACTATAAGGAGACCATTCTGCCGGGGCAGGATGTGACGACTTACCGCCTCAAATCACGGATCAGAAAGATTGCGACACCGATCAATTCTGCCTCTTCAGACAGCGCTACGGCAGGCAGTCGGGGGTCGTCAACGGTTAAAAAACCATTGGAGGGGCCTTCGAGATAACGGTAGACCGAGATGCGCGTGGCAACCCTGGCCATCACTAAATCCCCAGATTCGGGTGGTACGTCAGTATCAATGATAACGATACTGCCAGCAGTGGCTTCAGAGCATCCACTGTTTCTGTCCATGATGTAGGCTCGCCAGCTTTTTTTCGCCTTCACACCGTTGGGTGCGGAGACAATCTCTGCTGTTTTACCCTCCGATCCCCAGACCGCAATAGTCGTACCACTTTTCACTTTATCGGCGGCGCTTAATCCCGCGCTTCCCCGCATCTCTCCTTCGCCGCTCGCCAGCCACTGCACGTTGACGTCGAGCGCTCTGGCAATATCAACCAGCTTACGGGAACCTTCGGCCTCACCTTTGGTAAGGCGCCAGATTGTGGGTTGAGACACGCCTGATGCTTTGGCCAGAGCACCCTGTGTTATCCCCATCATGGACATGGCCATGTTTAGTCGGTAGGCGAGTGTATTCGGTTTCATAAACCAGAATTTATAGCGATGCGTATTTTTCGTCAAACACGCTTTGCTATTGGAAAATGCAATAACCTTTGCTATTAATTAAGGTGAGTTGATACTTAAACGGTTTATTTTTGATTGCTCCGTGTGATCACATGCGGTGGTTTTCGCGCTCTTTAACAGACTGGCCGCCCAGCCTAATCGCTGGCAACCCCTTATCCACAAAGCTTCGTGTTGCGCTGGCAAGGTCAGGCCGTGAGGGATTGTCATGACTTTTCAAACCAGCAGGTGGGGATCAAAAGCGTTGAAGAGTTCTTTTCATCTTATGCCATTTCCATTGTGAAAGGGGAGTTTTATGCGAGATATTAAGCTGTTACTGGAGATGTGGGGCGGTTGGGCGGCCACGGAACGCAGCGGAGTCAGCTATTCACACATCGCCGCCGGGTTTCGTGGGCTGATTACCTCTTCTTCCCCCCGTCGCGTAATCAGTACGGACAACGATGGAATAATCCTCGACAGCTGCATCAGTCGGCTGAAACTGAATCACCCCGAAGAGCATGCCTTGCTGGTGGCTCATTACCATTACCGTCTTTCACTACGCACCATTGCCAGACGTCGCCGTTGCGCTGATGGCACCATTCGCAAACAGCTGCAAATGGCAGAGGGCTTTGTCGAAGGCGTCCTCAGCGCGCTGGAGAGTAAACTTGAGTGTGAAAATAAATGATGATGTTGCATGAAAAATGAATCTCTTTATTTTTCATTTAATAAGTCGCTTTTAGCGGAAATAAAATTTTTTTATTCAGGATTTTTTGGGCTATTAGTATTTGCGTACGCACTTTCCGTTCTACTGTGATATTAACGCCATTCAGGCTGTGATGTTCAGATGGCATTGTTGCCTGCTGATAAATAAACGTTTCGCCAGGGGAAATGACCCACTCACTGTCTGCTTTCGAGCTTAACTCGCACTGGAGGTAAATGATGAGCAAAATAATTGAAATTCTCGCCTGTGAAGAAGGTTACAGGGAACAGCCTTATACAGATAGCGAAGGCTATCCAACCGTGGGCTGCGGTATTTTAATTGGACCTAAAAATGCCTCACTGGCTAATTATCAGTTTTCCGTCTCTCGTCGCGTCGGCGATATCTGGATGCGGCAGATTCTGGACGAAAAAATTGGGCGGATGAAGCAGGTTCCGGCACTGAAGGCCGCGCTGGAACAGTGCAATGAAGCGCGAGCCGATGTGCTTTACAGCATGGCTTATCAGCTGGGAATTGGGGGGCTGAGTGCGTTTAAAAATACGCTGTTGATGATTGCAGACGGCCATTTTGATGCAGCAGCCGATGGCATGCTGAGCAGCCTGTGGGCGAGACAAACTCCGGTCAGAGCACACCGTCAGGCGGAGGTGATGCGCAGCGGGACATATGACGCTTACCAGGGGCTGATATAATTCCAGGATAAATCACTGCCGCTTACGGATGGGGCAGGAATAAAATCACCAGGATATCACCTCGATTAAATACCAAACCAATCCCTTCCTTATTATTCACTAAAGGTGATGAGCTTCGGCTTATTGCCGTGGAGGTTATTATGATCGAAGTAAATTCTTTTGCTGAACTGCGCACCACTGCACCCACCAAATCTGGCGATCTGGCAGTACTCCGCCGTTATTATGATAAAGATTCCACTTTTCATGGTGGCGGTGATTTTGTCGGGTTTATTAGCACCACTCCGCTGACGGATGACGCCGGCACCGTCGCTGCCGGTAGCGGTTTTTACTGGAAACGCGTGATTAACGATCCGGATGAGCTGAACCTCTATCACTTTGGCGCGAAAGGCGACGGCACCACGGATGACAGCGGCGCTTTTAAGTTAATGATGAACTGGGCACAAAACTTCAGCAGCACGATGCGGGATATTCCCGTGCGCTTTCCCGCCGGAAAGTTTCTTATTAACCCGATTGATTTATCTGCTACTGAGATCGCGTTTTTCTATATTTTTGGTGACTACAACCCGCATGGTGGCATTCCGCGCACCACCATTATCTCTGACAAGTCAGCTTCACCCGTTTTCAAAGTGCAGGCGCGAAGAACGACGATCGAGGGAATTTGCTGGAACGGTCAGGCCACGGCGGATATTACCACCAACACGGGGGCGATTACCGCAGCGATGTGTTCCAACCAACAGCCCTTCTTTCAAAATACCACGGTTGCCGGAGAGTCTGCGCTGATCCACTGCTTCCGCGCACAAAGCAACGGCGGTACGGTGATCAAACTGCTGGACACGCTGGATACCAAAATCGACCAGATCTACACCCTGAACACTTACGCCAGGGTGCTGGAGGTGGGCTGGTCGGATACCGCCTCCGGTTCATGGGATCACTCAACCGCCATCGAGCTGTCAAATGCTAACTTTCAGACCGGCTACGGCGATGCCACGATCTACCTGCCGCGGGTGACACAGGGGGTGTTGAGGAATGTGTGGATTGAGCATACGCGTTTCCCTGGCAATATGAGTGAAGGGCAGTGGCTGGTAGACGCGCTGAGCCTGGAAGATTGTGCCAATCCTCTGAACATGTTGAACGGGCGCGTGCTGATCCGCCAGCTTAACCTGCAGTCTGGCGGCACGGTCAGCCTGGGGGCGGATACCACGCGCTGGCTGTCAGGTTATGAGTACGGCTGGCGCCGTGACGAGAACTACGGCACGGTGATGAGTGGGTCAATGAAGGCGGGCTGGTATACCGGCTACAAGGTGACCAACACATCAACCAGCGACAAGTGGTACAAGCTGGGCAAGGTTAACCTGCCGAAGGACAATCAGCAGTGGATCATTGAGATGATCAGTAAAAACACCAACGATGTCCTCAGCGGCACGGCGGGCAGCCCGATCAGCGCGATGGCTTCCTGCCTGACCTGGCTGAACATCTCCCGCTGTTCGACGGCGATCTACGCCGATATTCAGCATAAAGGCCTGCCTGCGGTACTGGACGTCAAGCTCAACCGGATTGGTTTAACCTACGCGGAAATCTGGGTTAAGCTGAAAGCGGCCAGCGGCGATATGGTCTTTAACCTGACGTCGACCGGACCAAGCCGCTTCGAGTCAGGCGAGTGCTGCCTCTTTGCGCCGGATCTGAGTGAAGTGACTGACACCACGACCATCGGGACCACCTCGCCCAATGCGCGTATGAGCCTGCATAACGGACTGGCAGGGATTGGTGCGAACGAAAAAGGGGTATTAACGGTGGCAACTTCAGTCGCCACCGCGCCGTCAACCACCACGCCGGCAGGGTATGTCACCGTCAACATCAACGGTACTGACCGCAAAATTGCCTACTTTTAAGCGTTAACATGGTATCGGCCGCCAGTGATGGCGGCTTTTTTCAGTGGTTTCTGCGCCTGGTTAAAAAATTGTTATGAACTATGGCTCCCGCTGACGGTCGGAAAGTATGAGTGCTTTTTTTAACCGGAAAAGGATAAATGCATGAGTGATACCGAAGAACGCAAATCTCAGACCGACCATTTACGTGATGTGACTTCGCAGTTAAAAGAAATGCGCCACTATGCACAATCTAATACGGAAACGCTTTCAACGCACTGGTTGGCCTTTGACCAGGGCGAGTACAAACATGATGAGTATGCCGGCAGGATCAACGATCTGTTGACCATGCAGGGCAAGTTGCTGGATGAGCTGGATAAGGCCATTCAGGACATCGACATCGAGGCTAACCGCATCGATAACGAGGCCTGAGTGAATGCGTCAGTTCTGAGTGTATTACAGAACGAACTCCGGGCTGACGCGATTTCTGCCGCTGGTCTTGGCAATATAAAGCTGTTCATCCGCGGTTTTGATTGACTCGTCGAGGCTGGTGGCATCAACCATATTCAGCGTGCTGATGCCGATACTGACCGTGACGCTCAAATCCTGATCGTTAAGCATTATGCTGTTCTGCTCAATGCTCAGTCGTAACCGGTTGGCCAGCAGGCAGGCACGCGGTTCTGAAATTCCCTCTATCAATACCAGAAATTCTTCGCCGCCCATCCGGCTGATAATAGCGGTCTGCTGCAGTGTCTGGCGGATACGCTCAACCGTTTTAGCCAGCACATAATCCCCGGCTGCGTGGCCATAGGTATCGTTGATGTTTTTAAAGCGATCGATATCAATCACAAACGCGGCGCCGTAAAACACATTCTGCTTGTCCCGACGTGCCGCAATAGCCTCCAGCCGTGATGAAAGGCCGCTGCGGGTTAATGCGCCGGTCAGGAAATCATAATCAGCACGTTTGGTGATGCGGGCGACCAGCTTTTTATTCGCGGTAGTGCTGAGCGCAACGATCAGCGGGCTGATGGTCATCGCCGCCACGCCCAGTCGTGCAGAGGCGAGGCTGTCGATGCTAAAAAAGTCATCCGAACCCTGAATGTTCAACACGTTGCTGGCAACCAGAATAATTTCGGTAATGCCGGTCACCATGGTCAGCAGGCAGGTAAAGAAAATCGGATAGCTGATGGCACACCACATCAGAGCTGGCAGAGGATAAATCAGGCTTCCGCCACCGCCAACATAAATCCCGGCTACGGTAGACATCAACAGTGACAGCAGCGGCAGCAGCGAGGACTCTTTCAAATCCTTCACCAGTTGCGGCAGCTCGCTGCGGCGTGGCAGGGTGATCACCACCGGCAGCATCAAGATAGAGGTAGAGAATTGTTCACAGAACCAGGAAATCCAGCCTTTGAACAGGTCGTCATGAAAATAGTGCTGGCTGGTTGCGCTGCCCACGACTGCACAGGCGCCGGCGGCAAAAATAGACGCCGGAAAGACCCGGATTAACGCCTGCAGGCGACGCGGCCACGGCCGGGTAAAATAATGGGTCAGCAGTACAGCATAGCCCACGGCAATAAACACGATATTCGCCGCATCTAATCCCAGCGAGGTTAAAAAGGGCGTGCCATACAGCACGTCGGCCAGCACCATGCCGGTATAAATAGCAGGCAGCAGGTGCCGCGCATTCAGCTGGGGAAAACGAACCAGCAATCCTAAAAGAATAGCGTTACAGGGCCAGAAAAGGGACAGTGCAGTATAAGAACGACAGTGTAGACCCAGCGTGGCTAAACACAATGCGAGAAAAAAAAAGAAGATGGCCGGGTTAATCTTATACTTATTTAATTGCATGTTCTGGCTCTTGATTCTGACAGGGCAATGCTTCGGCAGGATGCGGCACGCATGCTGTTGGCTTTCAGAATAGCCTCGCGGCTTTTTAAATACAATTGTCTGGAAAGTTAAAAAACTTTAACTAAAACGTGAATGCGCAAAGGTGATTACCGCCTTATATCGCAAACAGTTTCGCTTTTCGAACGATACTCTGCTGTGACTTTCTCTTTGGGAGCATTCTTAACAGAAATGGGCGTTAAAACTGGCAGCAAGCAGGCTGTTTTATGCGCTGATTTTGGGTCGCAGAGTAATCAGCTTAATGGCGCCGGAAGAGGCCGGCGCGATGAGGTCGTTCTCAAAACGGGCTAGAGGTCGTTTTTAATACAAAACTCTTCCCAACTCATGCCCAGGGCGGTGGCATGTTCGCGCAGATAGGCCTCAATGGCCTGGGCGGCCACTTCTTTGTCAGGTTCAGCCAGCTGAATGGCGAACAACATGCCATCCAGTTTCTTCTCGCGGGTAAAGGCGGCATAAGCCCGATCGGTCTGCATCGCCTGCAGCTGCGGCAGCGACACGCCGAGCTTTCCTGCATCTTCTTCCTGCAGGGCCGCGATCCCCGCCTTGATCTCCGGGTGCGCTTCCAGAAACAGGGCGGTGGCGGTGGCGTAATATTCTTCAATGGTTTTCATCACAAAAAATCCGGCAACGGGTCATACGCGCCAGTTTACACTTATCGAGGCGTTTCGGCACCGATACGCGTGACGGCCTGCTCTTTGTCAACAGCATTACCGGTTTTGCCAGCGCCCAGACCCACACTGCCAGTCAGGGGCACGGAGAGTCAGACGCATTCGTTTCAGTCGGGAGAAATTCGTTGACGATTGGGCTTATGCCGCTTGCGGTGGCTGGTAAGACATTATAACGTAGCGCCTGGTCGACGAGTCAGGAACTTAAAATGAACAAGTGGATTTTAGCCGCAGCCACCACCGCCACTCTGGCGCTGAGCGGTTGTGCCCAGATACCTAATTACCAGAGTGCGGTGAAAACCCCGCCGCCGGCAAATCTGGTCGGTAACTGGCAGACCATGGGGCCGCAGAAAGGCCTGGTCAGTAAAGAGGCGACAGCCAGCCTGATTATCACCGCCGAAGGGGACACGCTGGATTGCCGTCAGTGGCAGCGGGTGATCGCCAAACCCGGCAAGGTTACACTACTCAGCGGTGACTGGGTTAATGTTAACAATGAGGTGAGGGTAATGCCGCTGGAGCTGGAAGGCCAGGAACTGCATTACGACAAACTGGTACTGCAGAGAGTCCATCAGCCAACGGTGGAATGTCAGGATGCACTTAAGCACCTTAATGACCAACCTGTCGCCCAGCCGAAGCCGACTTCTGCGGGTAAAAGCCATCACAAATCGATGTTAAAAAACGGCAAGTCATAATCCCGCAGCAAATGGACGTGCAGCCTGAGGCTGCACGGTTTTATTTTGCCTGTCGTTCAGTCTGCCAGCACCCAGACACTGACGCTGCCCGCGTTGCAGCGGAACAGGGCTTTGCCTTCCTCATCCGTTGTCACCGTCTCTTCACGATGTCCGAGATAATCCCGCCAGTTCCTGCCCGCCAGATCCGTTCCCAGCAGCAGTGACTTTTCGCCTTCTTCACCGTTTGACATGATCACTACGCAGCCTGGCTGTTCTTCCGTTCCACTGCGGGAAAAGGCGACGCAATTGGGATGATCAAACCAGTCGGTCTGCACGCCGTGGGCGTACTGCTGGCGGGCGTGAATCAGTTGCGCCAGCGCCGGGATCGCCGGCATCTCAATTTTGTGGTTTTCACCGTCGCCGCCTTTATCTTCATAGCTTGCACCGAACAGGTCCGGATAAAACACTGCAGGTACGCCTTGCTCACGAAGCAGGATCAGCGCGTAGGCGAGGGGCTTGAACCACGGTTCGACCGGAGCTTCCAGCGATTGCAGCGGCTGGGTGTCATGGTTAGCGACGATAGTCACCGCATGCCATGGATCGGCCGCGACCAGCGTATCGCTGAAAATCTGGCTGAGATCGTAATCCGCGCCTTCGCGCGAGGCATTGTGGAATTTCATCTGCAGCGGCGCATCAAACAACAGGGTTTTGCCTGCCACCTGATGAATGTACTGCTGCAGTTTATCCACTTCATGCGACCAGTATTCGGCCACGATAAACAGCGGCTGCTCCGCCACCTCCTGAATATGCTCAATCCACTCTTTATAGAACCAGGCGGGGATATGCTTAACGGCATCAAGCCTGAAGCCGGTGCAGGGCAGCTGTTCCATGATCCAGCGCGCCCAGTACTTCAGCTCTTCCGTGACCGCATGATTACGGAAATCAATATTGGCGCCCATCAGGTAATCGAAGTTGCCCAGTTCGTCATCCACCTGATCGTTCCAGCCCTCGCCGGTATAGTCATTAACGATTTTGAACACGCCGTTTTCGTCAGGGTTTTCGATATGGTCGACGCCGCTAAAGCATTTATAGTCCCAGACAAACTTTGAGTACTGACCGGCTCTGACGGGAAAAGTGAAGCGGGTCCAGGCTTCCGCTGTGATCACTTCCTGCGAAATCTCGTCCCGGTTATCGGGGTTCACCCGGTTGACCTGCACCTGCTCTTTTTCGTCTGCCCCCATTTTATGGTTGAGCACCACGTCCATAATCACGCCAACCTGAGCGGCGCGCAGGGCGTTGACGGCGGCCAGCAGTTGCTCTTTATCACCGTATTTGGTGGCGCGGGAGCCTTTCTGCTCAAATTCACCGAGGTCGAACAGATCGTAGGTGTCGTAACCCACTGAATAACCGCCGGACTCCCCTTTGTACGCCGGGGGAAGCCAGACATCAGTGATGCCAGTTTCAGCCAGCCAGGCCGCGCGTTCAGCAACCTCAGGCCACAATTTACTGCCGTCGGGATAATACCAGTGGAAAAATTGCAACAGCGTTGGGTTACGCATGTCCTTACTCCGGTGCTCACAGGGGGGGGAATCTGAAGTATGGAGCAGACGGGGAGAAAAGCGCGGGCCAGAACAGATTTATTTTATGCCGTTCTGACCCGCTGGAAGGTATTGGTCAAATTCATACCAAAGGGGGGCTGTTATGCACTGTGAGGGCCCTGAGGAAACAGGATACTGCCCTGGATCCGGGTATAAGCCTGGTTAACGGATTTCTGCCGTGTCGCCTGGCCGATCAGCGAGGAGAGCTCGGTCATTCGCGCCTGCAGCAGGTTTTTCACTTCGGCTTCGTTATCAAGGATATGGCGCAGTACCGGACGTAACTGATCCTGTACATGGGCCGGAACGGGGATATGCCGTGTGCATTCCGCCAGTTTTTCTACCGCACTCACATAATCGACTTCCATTTCAATCAACTCTTCCCAGTTGCCCTCGGTTGCCAGGCGTAACATAGACTGGCTGAGCACTAATAATTGTTGGTAGATCGCGAGCAGGTGCGGAGCATTATTCATTTAAACGGCATCCTGGAGGGCTGTGGTTCCGGAAACTTCTTTCCAGGCATCGGCGATGTTGCGCAGCAACCCTTCGACTTCCTGAATGGCTTCCCCGTCGTTGTGCAGATTAGCCTGCAGCAGGCGATGTACCATATAGCGGTACAACGAAGCGAGATTATCGGCCAGTTCGTCGCCACTGTTCTCTTCCAGGCCTTTTCTCAGTCCATTTTCAATGATATTGATGGCCCTGGAGATAGACTCTCCTTTGCCAGCCGTGTTGCCGTCCTGCAAAAACAACCGGGCACGAACCAGGGCGCTGAGCGCCCCGTCAAACAGTAACGTGACCAGTTGGTCGGGGCTGGCGCTCATCACTGCGCTTTCCACCCCAATTTTCGCATAGGCTTTAGTGCCGCTCGCGCTATACATGTTGTCTCCTTATCAAGATGAGGTACTGCTGGTAGAACTGCTTGAAGTACTGAACTGCGACGTCAGATAGCTACTGGTGCTGTTAAGTTTGCTCATCATCACGTCCAGTGCGGTAAATTGTGTTTTGTAACGCGCGACCAGGTTGTCAATACGGGTACTTTCGTTATTGTACTGATCGGTCAGATTGTTCAGCGTCTTGCTGACACCGTCGGTAGCTGCCTGCAAAATGCCGGTAGAAGACAACCAGCTGGTCAGGTTAGTCCCGATGGTGGTGGCGATGCCGGTCGTTTTACCGTCGCCGACGATCATCTCTTTGACGCCATCCGGATCGGAGGAGAGCGCGCTGCTTAACGTCGTCGAGTCTATTGACAGCGAACCCGTTGACGGGTCACTGGTGACGCCAATCTGTGCCAGCGTTTTGTACGTTGAAGAGCTCGCCGCATTGGTCAGCATGCTTTTCAGCTGGGACTGAATGGTACGAAGCGTGCTGTCACCGACCAGCGCGCCGTTGCTGGTATCCTGCGCATCGGCACCCACAGCGACTGCGGTGTATTTTGTCAGGCTGGTGAACTGATCCTGCAGGGTGTTATAAGCATTGACCCAGTTGGTGATCGCGCTTGAAGCCCCGGAGGTGTCTTTGGTGATGCTCAGGCTCTGGTTGCCTGAGGTGACATCATTCAGATTCAGGGTAATCCCTTCGAGTGCATCACTGATGGTGTTACTGCTGTTCTCAATCGCGACGTTGTTGACCGTCAGCTCGGCGTTTTTCGCCGCCACGCTCTGCGTCATATTGCTGCTTGAGGTGCCGTCGTAAGCCATAAAGCTCTGCAGCGCACTGTCACCGCTGACCGCAATGGTCATCGCATTGTCAGTCCCCGTCTTGTCTGAGGTCATCGACAAACGATAGCTGCCATCACCGGTTTTGATGATACTGGCGGTCACACCTGCGTCGGCTTTGTTGATCGCGTCACGAATACCGGTCAGCGAAGAATTACCTGCAGCCAGAGAAATGGTGACCGGCTTGGCGTCGCCACCCTGCTGGATAGTAATGGTACTGTCAGCACTGGCGATGGCTGTGCTGTTGGTGGTCTGCACACCCGAGGTCAGCGTCTGTGACGCCGCCAGTTGGGTAACGCTGATCGAGTATTTGCCCGCTACGGCACCAGAGGCAGTGGTGGCACTAAAAGCCGTGGTGGTACTGGTCGCTGAGGTTGAGGAAAATAAGTTAGCGTTATTGAGCGTGCTGTTAGCCGTCTGGAAGGTGGTTAACGCGCTTTTTAACGTGCCATAGGCACTTAGCTTGGCGGTATAAGAAGACTGTTGTGTGGAGATAGGCGTTAATGCAGCCTTCTCTGAGGTTTCCAGGCTGGTCAGAATGCTACTTAGATCAAGACCCGAGCCGATTCCCAATGTAGATATTGTCGTCATGATGTTTCCTTATGTAGTCAACACGGAGAGTGAACTACGTGGTTATCGGCCAGTCATGAGCAAAGTTTACGATTATTTGATTCGGGACAATGAAGCGAATAGCGCTAATAAAGAGGGATATTTCGAAGAGTAGGGTGGGGGAGATTTTTTTTGCCCTGCACTAAAAAAAATCTAAAGGTTGCCAGGACACAGACGATAACTACATTGACGGCGATGAAGCCGGGCGGCAAATAAGCCCAACCACCTTTAACAGATTCGATTTTAATAGGAAACTTTATCATGGCACAAGTAATCAATACCAACAGCCTCTCGCTGATCACTCAGAACAACATCAACAAGAACCAGTCTGCTCTGTCTACTTCTATTGAGCGTCTGTCTTCTGGTCTGCGTATCAACAGCGCGAAAGATGACGCTGCTGGCCAGGCGATTGCTAACCGCTTCACCTCTAACATCAACGGCCTGACTCAGGCATCACGTAATGCCAACGACGGTATCTCTGCTGCCCAGACGACTGAAGGCGCACTGTCAGAGATAAACAACAACTTACAGCGTGTTCGTGAACTGACCGTACAGGCACAGAACGGCACCAACTCCGATTCCGACCTGTCTTCAATCCAGGACGAAATCAAATCCCGTCTGGACGAAATTGACCGCGTATCCGGTCAGACTCAGTTCAACGGCGTGAACGTGCTGGCGAAAGACGGCACCATGAAAATTCAGGTTGGCTCTAATGATGGTGAAAGCATCACCGTTGACCTGCAGAAAATTGACTCTTCTACGCTGGGCCTGAAAGGCTTCTCTGTAGACAAAAACTCCCTGAGCCTGGGCGATACCATTACTCAGGTTGGCGATGCTTCCGGTTCTGGTGCAATGTCTACCGTTGACCTGAGCGATGTGGCTAAAGACCTGGGTGTTGCTGCATCTGGCCTGTCTCTGCACAGCGTGCTGGGCAGCGATGGCAAAGCAACCGGTACCTATGTGGTCTCTTCTGGCAGCGACAACTACTCTGTGTCTGTTGGCTCCAGCGGTAAAATTGAGCTGAACACCACTGAAGTTGACTACTCTGACAGCACAAACGGCGTGTCTTCTGGTGTGATGACCGGTCAGGCAATCAAAGTTGGCGCAGATGCCAGCGGTAATGCGGTCGGCTTCGTGACTGTACAGGGCAAAGATTACTCTGTCGCTTCAAGCGGCATTGCCAACGGTGGTAACACTGCAACATCCACCACCAACAACATTGCTGATATCTCTGACACCGGCAACACCCACGTTTATACCGGTACTTCAACGTCTGACCCGCTGGCCCTGCTGGACAAAGCGATTGCACAGGTTGATAAGTTCCGTTCAAGCCTGGGTGCGGTACAAAACCGGTTGGATTCAGCTATCACCAACCTGAATAACACCACCACTAACCTGTCGGAAGCGCAGTCCCGAATTCAGGACGCCGATTATGCGACGGAAGTGTCGAATCTGTCTAAAGCACAGATTATTCAGCAGGCTGGTAACTCCGTGTTGGCAAAAGCTAACCAGGTTCCACAGCAGGTTCTGTCTCTGCTGCAGGGCTAATAACCCGCGAGTTAACCTTCCTGAAAACCCCGCTCCGGCGGGGTTTTTTTTGGGCCAAAAACCGGAAAGCAAACTTCCGGAATAACCTGTTTTTACCCACTTTCTCCCGCGATTGAATTTGACTTTTGTCGCTAAGATAAGCCAATCATTTTATTCCCAGCCCCTTGATACAGACTGGGATTTCAGCCCTCCGGGAGCCTATCTGCTATGTCCAGGCCAGCCATCGTCAGCCTCATTATTATTGCGCGTATCCCAACCTATTTTGAACAGGCGTTAAACAGCGCGCTTGCTCAGGACTATCCGCATTGTGAAATTCTGATTGCTGACAACAGCGGCGATAAATACATTCGTCATATTGCCGCGCCCTTTCTCGATCAGCCGGGCCATCCGATACGTTATTACGACCATCCGAAAGATCGGCAGGGCGTGTATGAAAGCGCGGTACAGGAAGCACAGGGTGAATATATAAAGTTCCTGGCGGATGCCGACTGGCTGGCCCCGAATGCGGTCAGTAAACTGCTGGCGGGGATGCAGGTGAATGACAGGGTTTCCGTGGCGGTAACCCGCCGTGCCCGAGCCAACTGTCTGAGCACTCCGCTGCCGGATATTTTGTCAAACTCCTCTCTGGTGACTGCAGACAGCCTGATCAATGGCGAGGATTTGTTGCGGCTGCAGAGTACGCTCAGGTTTAACGTGGTGGGCGAGTTGAGCGTTGCCCTGTTCCGCCGGCAAGATTTGGTCTCCCTGCTCAGCCGAGAGGGCGCATTTTTCATGATCAATGATGAAAATATGCTGGAAGTTGAAGCGCTGACCCTTTATGCAAAGTTGCTGGTGGGGAGTCTGCTCGCCTGGATAAATGAACCGCTGTGCACCGTTCGCGTCTCCAGTGTTTATCAACAACCGGGGCAGCGTGATGATGAAGAAAATGTTGTCGCTAACCGGGACAAACTTTTCCATTATCTTCGCCAGCAGAGCTGGTTCAACCAGGCGGAAAGACCCCACAACATGGTGCGTGTTGCCGGACTGACCACCCCCGACCATTTTGAATTCCAGAATTTCAGCCAGCAACATTACAACAACTTTATTCAGGGCGAAATGGCTGGCTGGCTGGGGCAGCGCAAGCTCAAATCGTTTGAGCAGGAGTACATCGCCCAGGTTGCACAGGAAAATGGCGGCCCGTTAAGCCTGGGCGTGGTCATTACCGTCACGGACGCGACCCGGAGCAGCCTGGCAGAGACGCTGAACAGCCTGGCAGACATTGACGGCAGGGCCTTGGTTTTAAAGGCTATTGTGATAGGGGAGCTCCCAGAGGACTGCTCAGGCGTTTCGTATTATCCGGCCACGAATGAGAACCGCGTGGCGGTTATTAACAGTCTGCTGGCTGAACGCACTGAAGACTGGTTTATTTTTGTTGACGCCGGAACGACGTTTCTCTCTTCCGGCCTTATTGCGCTTTCCACTTCACTGTACCAGGCGGGTAACGCGCTGGCTCTGTTTGCGGATGAATTTTTTGCCATAGAAGGGCAACCCGGTGGCATCTCATTCCGGCCTGACTTCAACCTCGACATGTTCCTCAGCTCCCCTAAAACGCTGGCTCAGCACTGGTTATTCCGCCGCGAACTCCTTGCTGCGGCTGAAGGCTTTGACGCGGCTTACCCGATGTCCGCTGAGTTTGACCTGATCACTAAACTGATTGAGAGTCAGGGCTTCGACGTTATTGGTCATCTGTCTGAACCTCTGCTGATGACCTCACTGAAATTACGGGCCTTAGCGGAAGATGCCGGGATCCTGCGACGCCATCTCGCCAACCGGGGTTATCCGGAGGGTGAAGTCGCACTGGATAAATTTGGCAACTACCGCCTGCGCTACCAGCATGCGCATCAGCCGCTGGTTTCGCTGATTATCCTGGCTAACTGGCATTTGCCCTCACTGATCACCTCTGTCACCACGCTGCTGGAGAAAACCCGCTATCTCAATTATGAAATGATCATTGTGGCGGACAGTCAGCAAAGCGCTGAGCGGGAAAACTGGCTGGCCAGTATCGCCAGTGTGGACCCTGAAAGAATCAAGGTGATGCATTTTCCGCAGGTCTGGCAGCATGCCGGGATGAGTAACCTGGCAGCCACGGCCGCCCGGGGGGAATACCTGGCTTTCCTGCATTGTGAACTGGCGGTCACGGAAGGGGAGTGGTTGGACAATTTGCTTAACCATGCTCAGCGCCCGGAAGTGGGTATTGTGGGCGGTAAGCAGCTCAATTCTCAAAACCGTATTCGCCATGCAGGCTACTTGCTGGGCGTGAACGGCGCGGTTGGCGATGCTTTTCGCGGCATGCCAGACGACCAGGCCAGCTATCTGGGGCGTCTGCAACTCGATCAAAACTACAGTGCTGTCTCTGGTGATTTTATGCTGGTGCGCCGCGAAGTTTATGATGCCCTCGGCGGATTCGATACCAGCAGTCAGCTGTACGATGATGTCGATTTTTGCCTGCGGGCGCGCGAGTTAGGTTACATGACGGTGTGGACACCTTATGCGCGCATACTGCGTCCTGCTGGCCGCCACAATCCGTTCCAGGGGGAGAGCGCTCAGGCCGCCAAAACCCTCAAGCAGGATGAGGACACCAAACTTTACCGGCGCTGGCTACCGATGATCGCTCACGATCCGGCGTTTAATGCCAACCTTTCCCTGAAAAGCCGTCAGTTCGATCTTAACAGCGACAGCGAGCAATGCTGGTCGCCGGTCCACCGGCCTGGCGTGCCGACAATCCTTGCCAACCATGCCGATACGGCCGGGTGCGGACACTACCGCATTATTGGCCCGTTCAGTGCAATGGAGAAAGAGGGCCGCGCTAATGGCAAGCTGCACAATCGTCTGCTGTCTGTGGCCGAACTGGCGCAGCACAAGCCAGACAGTCTGGTTATTCAGCGGCGTTATTCTGAAATTTTCCAGAACTGGATGGCACCGGTGGTGGCGGCAACTGAGATATTCAAAGTGTATGAGCTGGATGACTACATTCTCAATGTGCCTTTAAAAAATCATCACCACAAAGATTTCAAACAGGACATGTGGAAGAAAATGCGCCGCAGCCTGGGCTTTTTTGATCGCTTTGTGGTGTCAACGCAGCCGCTGGCTGACGCCTTTAAAGGCATGCACAGTGACATCGTGGTGATGCAAAACCGTCTGCCGGTTCACTGGTGGGGCAACCTGCAAAGCCAGCGTCGCTATGGCAAAAAACCGCGTGTGGGCTGGGCAGGGGGATCGAGCCACACCGGAGATCTGGAGATGATCGTTGATGTGGTGAAGGAGTTTGCCAACGACGTAGAGTGGGTATTTTTGGGAATGTGCCCGCCTAAATTACGCCCCTATATTCACGAGCTGCACTATGGTGTGGATATTGAAATTTACCCGGCCACACTGGCTGCGTTAAATCTGGATCTGGCACTGGCACCGGTTGAGGATAATATCTTTAATGCCTGCAAGAGCAATTTGCGACTGATGGAATACGGTGCCTGTGGCGTGCCGGTCATCTGCAGTGACGTGGAGTGCTACCGCGGTGATTTGCCGGTGACCCGCGTTCGTAATCGCTTTAAAGACTGGCGGGATGCAATCCGTATGCACCTGAACGATCTGGATGCCAGTGGCCGCATGGGCGATGAGCTGCAGGCACAGCTGAGGCGCGACTGGATGCTGAGCGGCGACAATGCGGCCCGCTGGCTGGAGGCCTGGACGGCGAAGTGAACGGTCCGCACGTGGGTCATGCAGCCGTAAGGCTGCATTTTGGTTAACGGGCGGAATAGCGACCTTTATCCCCTCTAATGCTCACATTGAATCGCCTCTCCTCAGGCTAAAGTGGGCATTATCAGGTGTTCTGCACCGGCAATTTTCCTTAGTGGCCCCTGCGCCTCTGAACATTGAGAACAGGTGAATCATGGCAGAGCCAGCGCTCGTCAGCATTGTTATTCCTTCTTATAAAACAACCTGGTTTGAAGCCGCGCTGAAAAGCGCCCTCGATCAGGACTACCCTCACTGCGAAATCATTGTCAGTGACGACTGCCCGACGCTGTTTATCCGCGATGTGGTCAGCCGTTATCAGCCGACTGCGGTTCACCCCCTGCGTTATATACGAAATGTCCCCGCTCTGGGCGAAGGGGCGAATACTGAACAATGCATCATCGAAAGCCGGGGGGAATACGTCAAATTCCTGTTCGATGATGATGTGCTGGCACCTGACTGTGTGAGTGAGCTGGTTAAAGCGATGAGTGTCTCGCCTGCGGTCGTGATGGCCACATCGCGACGCAACCGGATTGATGCCGTGGGTGAGCTGCTCAATTCGGTGCCGACCCACAGCCCGCCAGTGAGCGTTGACAGTGTCATGAACGGGCAGGACATTATTAATTTCATGGTCGGCTGTATCAGCAATTTCATCGGTGAGCCGAGCTGCGTATTGATGCGTCGCCAGGATTTACTGGAGATCGTCGCCAGCGAGGACTCACTGTATTGCCTGAACGGCGAAATGATGTATTTCCTGGGCGATCTTACCCTCTACCTGAAAATTCTGCGCAAGGGCGATTTGGCTTACCTGATGGCCCCCCTGTCTTCTTTCCGCATTACGGATGAGCAGGTCAGCCAGATGGGACGGGACAAGGATCAGCGTGCGGGTAACAGTCATCTGAAATTACCGCAACATCTGCTGACCCTGGGCTGGGCGAAGCCTGACGAGCTGTTTAAAGGCAAAGTCAGAGTTGCGCCTTTTTCCGACCTGCACAAGCTGCACTGGGTAGATATCAGTGCTGCGCTGATGCGTTCTTTTGCCGCCAGTGAGTTTTTCAGCTGGCTGGAGGCGCACAAATTGACGCCAGCGCAGCAGCTATTGATCGACCAGTGCCATGCGGCAAATCCGGTTACGGTAAAAGTGGTCGCGGTGATCAACGCACTGGGCTGCAAACCGTCTGCCGTTGAGCAGACACTCTCGTCCATCCTGCAGCAGCCTCGTACCGGATTAGAGATCGCCCCGGTTGTCCTGAGTGATGAACCTCTTACCCTGGCAGAAACCACGCTGCAGGTGACGCAGAGCGATCATTTTTTCAGCGACGTGAATGCGGTGATTGAAAACCATGCCGGTGACTGGTTTATCTTCCTGCAGGCAGGTGACCGATTCACGTCTTCAGGGCTGACCGCGCTGGCTGCCGCACTGCCACAAATTGGCGATCTGCTGGCCGTCTATGGCGATGAAGTGACGATGTCCGGCAGCGCGCCTACGGCCTGCCTGTCACGGCCGGATTTCAACCTGGATCTGTTTCTCAGCTCACCGGCCACCATGGCGCACCACTGGCTGTTCCGGCGTGACCTGCTGCAGGCCGCCGGGGGGCTGGAAGAGGGCTGTGGCAATGCAGCCGAACTGGCCCTGATCCTGAAGCTGATTGAAAGTACCGGTTTCGCTCTAATCGGCCATCTGCCTGAGCCTTTACTGCTGACCAGCAGCAAGGAGGGCGATGCCGTGCAGGAAATGACGGTAATCCAGCGTCATATTCACCAGCGCGGCTTCCCGGATGCCGAAATCAGCTGTGACGATAATGGTCATTATCGCGTTCACTACCATCACCAGCATAAGCCGCAGGTCAGTATCGTGATTCTGGCAGGTGCTCATCTGCCATCACTGATTGGCTGCCTGACCAGCGTGATGGAAAGAACGCGTTATCCCCACTATGAACTGATTATTGTTGCCGATAATCAAAGCTCACCAGCCCGTGACGGCTGGTTAAGCGAAATTAGCCGGCTGGAAGGCAGCGGCATTAAAGTCTGCGCTTTCCCGGAGACATTCCAGCGCAGCGGCATGAGCAATCTGGCCGTAGCTTCAGCCAGTGGCGAATACCTGCTGTATCTGCATGCCGAGCTGGCGATCAGCGATGAATACTGGCTGGACAATCTGCTTAATCACGCCCTGCGGCCGGAAGTCGGCATTGTCGGCGGCAGGCAACTCACCCCTTCGGGACGTGTCCATCATGCCGGTTATGTACTGGGCCTTAACGGGCTGGCGGGCGAGGTGTTCAAAGGGGCCGTTGAGCAGCAGGTGACCATGATGAATCGCCTGCGCCTGGAACAGAATTACAGCGCTGTTTCCGGTGACTTTATGCTGGTGCGAAAAGAGGCATTGTTGGCGGTGGACGGGTTCGATACCTCATTACACCGCTATGATGATATCGACTTCTGCCTGCGCATACGGGAGCAGGGCTATTTGACGGTCTGGACACCCCATGCCCGCATTCTGCGCAGCAGCGCAGAGGCCAGCCAGCCGGAAAATGCCGCTCAGCTCAGTGTGGAAAAGGACATCCTGTATCGGCGCTGGCAGCCACTGATTGCTCGCGATCCGGCTTACAACAGTTCTCTTTCCTTTAAAAGTAAAACCTTTGAACTGGAAGCCCACAGTCTTATTTGCTGGAAACCTCTGGCCGGGATAGCGATCCCGACTGTTTTTGCCGTTATCGGCGAGAAAAAGGACAAAGCCGGCTGGCAAATCCGTGAGGGACTTAATGCTCTGCAGCAGCAGGGTATCGTGAGTGGGATGTCGCTGGCTGAACTCCCCGATTTGGCTCGCGTGGCGCAGTATCAGCCAGACAGTATTATTTTACAGCATCAGACCACTGTCGCTTTTCAGACCTGGGCGGCAGAGCTACCGCGGATTGATAAGCTGTTCAAAGTTTACTGGCTCGATCAAAACGTGCCGAGCCTGGGATTAAAAAACCATTATCGCCACGAGCTGAAGAATGAAGCCGTGAGCCAGCTGCAAAATTCCGTCAGCCGCATGGACCGACTGATTGTCTCCTCTGCCGGGCTGGCCGAGGCGCTGGAAGGCATCCACAGTGACATTGTGGTTCTGCCCACCCGTCTGTCAGACAGCTGGCGCGGCTTGCATACTTACCGTCAACGCGGGCAAAAACCCCGGGTAGGCTGGTCAGGGTCAGCAGAGGATTTTTCCGATCTCAGCGTGATCGCCGACCTGATCCGGGAGTATGCCGATAAGGTGGAATGGATCATTTTGGGTGCCTGCCCCGACAGCCTGCAACGCTATGTCAGTGAGATTCATGCTCCGGGTGTACCTGAACTCTCTGCTCAGCGACTTGCGGCGCTGAATCTGGATTTGGCACTGGTTCCCGCTGAAGAGGGATTCGCCACGAGCTGTAAAAACCCTCTGAAACTACTGGAATATGGCGCCTGCGCCATTCCGGTAATCTGCAGCGATGTGCGCGGTTTCCCGTCCGCACTCCCGACGACACGTGTAAGAAACCGTTTTAAAGACTGGCGGGATGCGTTGCGGATGCATCTCAACGATCCCGTGGCCAGTGAGCGTCTGGGCCGGGAATTACAGGTTGTCGTTGAGCAGGACTGGATGCTGACGGGGTCAGAACTGTCGCTTTTTGCTCAGATATGGCTGCCGTAAACTTCCCGGCTCTGCCCCTCACCGGGCTGGCAGTGCCGGGATAATTTAATCAATAGCAGGTGATGCAATATGAACAATAGCGACCCTAAAGCTGCCTCTTCCGTCCTGGTTACCAGCCCACTGATGCCGCCGCTGGAAGAATTTATTCCGTATCTGGAGAATATCTGGCAGAGCAAGCAACTGACAAACGGCGGGCCATATCATCAGGCACTGGAACAGGCGCTGGCTGATTATCTGGGGGTGGAGCATATTTGTCTGTTTGCCAACGGCACGCTGGCGCTGGTAACCGCTTTGCAGGCATTGCGTATCACAGGTGAAGTGATTACCACGCCGTACTCTTTTGTCGCCACGTCTCACTCGTTGTTGTGGAATGACATTAAACCGGTCTTTGTGGATATTGATCCGGTCACCTGCAATCTGGACCCGGCGAAAATTGAAGCGGCAATCACCCCTGCGACCAGCGCTATCATGCCGGTGCATTGCTATGGTATCCCTTGTGATGTCGAACGGATCCAGCATATTGCCGACAATTATGGCCTGAAAGTGATCTACGATGCGGCACACTGTTTTGCGGTGAAGCAGGAAGGGGTCAGCGTGCTGCAACATGGCGATCTTTCGGTCCTGAGTTTTCATGCCACTAAGGTGTTTAACACCTTTGAGGGGGGGGCGATTATTTGCCCGGATGCAAAAATCAAACGCCGCATTGATTACCTGAAAAACTTTGGTTTCGCGGATGAAACCACCGTGGTGGCGCCGGGTATCAACGGCAAAATGAATGAATTTCAGGCGGCCTTTGGCATGCTGCAGCTCAAGCACATTGATGCTGCGTTGGCAGTGCGTCAGACCATTTACCAGAATTATCGCCAGGCGCTGGCGCATATCCACGGTATCTCTTTCCTCACTCCTCAGGAAACAACGGCGTGGAACCATGCTTACTGCCCCATATTCATTCATGAAGGGCTCTTTCCACTGAGCCGCGATCAGCTCTATACCGAGCTGAAAGCTCACGGCATCTTTGTCAGGCGGTACTTCTATCCGTTGATTTCAGCGTTTCCAATGTACCGGGGGTATGAATCTTCAGCGGAGGCCAACCTGCCGGTAGCCAGTAAAATGGCGCAGAGCGTACTTTGCCTGCCAATCCATCCGAACCTCTCTGCGGCCGAGCAAAATCAGATTATTGCGATCATTATTCGCGCCAGCAGCGTCAATGCTGCCTGAAAGGGAAAGCCGCTTTCAATCTCCGGATAAGAGAGAGAAAACGGGCGGTATTCCCGGCCTGACATGTCTTCATTTTATGTCAAATTAAGGCTTATTCCCGTAGCACACTGACGGACGATAAGTATGAAACTGGCTATTTATGGCGCCGGCGGCTTAGGTCGCGAGGTACTGGTACTGGCACAGCGTATTCAGCATGCAGCGCCCCGCTGGGACAGCATGTTCTTTATTGATGATCTAGCCCCTAATCGTGAAGTGAAGGGCACTGCCGTGATCACGTTTGAACAGGCTCTCAGTCAGGATATTGCGGTAGTGATTGCGGTAGGAGAGCCTGAGGCGCGTGCCCGGCTGGCGGAGAAGGTCCTGCGTCAGGGCATTCCGCTGGCCACGTTGATTCATCCTGATGTGGTGCTGACTGACTGTAGCCGAATCGGTGCCGGATGTGTGCTCTCCGCCGGTGTTTTTATCTCCTGCGATGTGGTGCTGGGGCAGAACGTATACCTGCAGCCTCACTCCAGCGTCGGACACGATTGCCAGGTAGGCGATCATAGCGTGCTCTCCACCTATGTAACGATGGGGGGCAATTGTCTGATTGGGGATCGCGTCTTTATCGGCATGAGCGCGGTGATTCAGCAGCGGGTCACTGTGGGACAGGATGCCATTATTGGCATGGGCGCCGCGGTGTTTAATTCGGTTCAGGAAGGCGTGATTGCATTAGGTAATCCGGCACGTGTCATGCGCAAAAACGATGAAAAGCGCGTTTTCAAATAGTTGAAACACAGCGGTGGGGCATAAGGATGGATTTTCTTTCTCGTATTACTGAACGACATAACCATTTTTTACTGGCGTTAGATAAAATTCGTCAGAATACATTGCCGGTAGTGCTTTGCGGCAGCGGCTATGTCGCCGAATTTGTGGCCGCATTTTTAACCGCCCACGAAATTAACATTGACTGTACGGCGGTCAGCAGACATTTTCTGACGGAAGGTAACCGCAGCACTGACAGCAACCTCTGCGCGGTTGAAGATATTGTCTGTCAGCCTCAGAAAAAAAATTACATTATTGCGTTTATGCATCATGACCAGGCTTTCCTCTCCCTGTTGCAGCAAAATGCCGCTGAAATTGTTATTTTCGATCCCTCTTCGCTGGAAATTAACGGCGCTGGTTTAATTGACTATAACTTTTGTTGCGAACACGTTGATGCTCTGAGCTGGCTGGATAACCAGTTGGGAGATGAGCTGTCCCGCGAAACCCTGTCTGCCTTCCTCAATCAACGAATTTGTGGACAGAGTGGACATCTGGCACCGTACTACCATGGCAATCATTATTTCGTTCATGACCTGATCCCATTGAGCAATCATGAGGCGTTCGTGGATTGCGGAGCCTATACCGGGGACTCGATTTTGTCTCTGCAGGAGAATCTGCAGCAACGCGGCCTGTCCGCTCCTGAAGCTATTTATGCCTTTGAACCAGATGCCATCAGTTATCAGAAGTTATTGAACACCACCAGAGATATGGTCGGTTGCGAGGCGATCAATGCCGGGGCCTGGTCCCACTCTGATGTACTCTATTTTAACAGCACGGGCTCACAAAACGCGAAATTGAGTCAGGAAGTCGCCGGCAGTCAGATCACCGTCACCAGTATTGATGAGCAACTGGCAGGGCGGCGGGCAACCTTTATAAAAATGGATATAGAAGGGGCCGAATTACCTGCTCTGCGGGGCGCCGAAAAAACCATCCGTGAGTTTACCCCTACGCTGGCGATCAGCTTTTATCATCGGCGGGACGATTTACTGACGATCCCGCAATATATTAAATCGCTGCACGAAGGTTATCGTTTTTACTTACGCTCGCATCATAAGAAGTATGCTTATGACCTGGTGCTGTATGCGTTGCCTCCCGCGTCAGCTACCCCTTCAGCGTAAGCAAGTTTATTTTAAAAGTTAATTGAGGAAATCATCATGTCTGATATTGAAAAATATAATCTTATTTTTGTTGAAACCTTTGAAGTTGATGAAGCTATTCTGCCTGACTACAAATATCAGGATACGCCTGCCTGGGATTCGGTCGGCCACATGAGCATGATTGCCGCGCTGGAAGAGAGCTTTGATATCATGCTGGATACCGAGGATATTATTGCGTTTTCTTCGTGGGCTGCGGGCAAAGAAATTCTGAAAAAATACGACGTCGTATTATAGGAGTTTTTATGTTACTCGCTGGAAAATGGGCGGTTATCACCGGATGCCTGCAGGGGATCGGTAAAGCCACGCTGGAAACGTTTGCGGCTTCTGGTGCCTCCGTTTTTGCCTGCTGCCAGCAACAAGATGAGGCATTTACAGATCTGATTGCCACGCTGCAGGATCGCTATCAGGTTGAGATTATCCCTGTCTGGTTTGACCTGCTGGATGAAGCTTCTATCAAACTCGGCGTTCAGACCATTCAGAAAGCCAAAAAACCGATCGATATCCTGGTAAACATTGCCGGGGCGAATTTTGATGCGTTATTCCCGATGATGACGCTTGCTGAGCTGCAGAAAACGTTTGCGATTAACGTGTTCTCTCAACTGGTCTTCACCCAGTACATCACCAGACTGATGCTTCGCCAGAAAAAGGGCAGCGTCATTAATATTTCCAGTATCTCTGCCCTGGACGGTAATCCGGGCCAGCTCGCGTATGCCGCATCGAAGGCGGCCTGGATTGCGGCAACAAAAACCCTTTCAGCCGAGCTCGGTCCTCAGGGGATTCGGGTCAATGCGGTGGCACCGGGCGTGATTGCCACGGCAATGACCGCTGAGCTGCCGGAAGCGGTGATGGCAAGGCAGATGGCGCGGTGTGAGCTGAAGCGTCCTGGCCTGCCGGAAGAAGTGGCGAATGTGTTGCTGTATCTGGCTTCGGACAGCGCCAGCTACATTACCGGTCAGATTATTCGGGTCGATGGCGGGATGGGCTGAGGAGATAACGATGTTAATGCAGGGCAAAACAGTATTGATCACCGGCTGCCGCCGGGGAATGGGGCGGGCAATGGTAGAGGTTTTTGCCGCCAACGGCGCCAATATTTATGCGCATGTGCGTGCTGAAGATGACGATTTTATCGCTGACATGCAGCAGATTGCCGCCGCCTGTCAGGTAGATATCTGGCCGCTGTTTTTTGACATGACGGATCCCGCCGCGATGAAGCTGGCGGTGAAGCGCATCATGGCAGAAAAGCGGCCGCTTGCCGCAGTGATCAACAATGCCGGGATCACCCATAACAGTCTGTTTCAAATGACCACAGAGGCTCAGCTTCGTCAGCAGTTTGAGGTTAATTTCTTTGCGGTGTACCTTTTCAGCCAGTTCATGGTGAAGCTGATGCTGCGCAATGGCAAGGGCAGCCTGATTAACATCGCTTCCACCGCGGGGGAAGATGGTAATCCCGGAAAATCGGCTTATGGTGCAGCGAAAGCCGCGTTGATTGCCATGACCAAATCCATTGCCGCCGAGTTGGGAGAGCATGGTATCCGTGCCAACTGTATCGCCCCCGGCATTACCGAGACGGAAATGCTGCTGACCATGCCGGAACAGGTGGTTGAAGCAGCCAGGCAGGGGGCAGATTTACGCCGCGCGGGTTTGCCTTCAGAAATTGCGGAAACCGCACTGTTCCTGGCCTCTGAACTGTCCAGCTACGTTACCGGCCAGACTATCCGGGTGGATGGAGGGTTAAAATGAGCCAGCCCCTCTCTGCTTTACGTGAAACCGCGAAGGCAATCCGTAAAAGTATTTTGACCGTGGCCTGGAACGCGCCCAGCGATGGGGTGCATATTTCGCCAGCCCTGTCGATGACCGATGTGCTGGCCGTGTTGTACGGCAGTGTGATGCGCTACAGCCCTGAGAACATTACCGACAGGCAGCGTGATGTGTTCATCCTGAGTAAAGGCCATGCCGCACTGGGCCTCTACGCGACGCTGTTTCATCATCAGATAATCAGCGAAACGCAGTTGAACAGCTTTGAGATTAATGGTTCTGTGCTGCAGGTTCATCCCACCCAACATCAAGAGTACGGCATTGATTTTTCGGGCGGCAGCCTGGCGCAGGGAATGAGTTTTGCCATTGGACTGGCGTTGAGTCACCGTCTGCAATGTCAGCCATGGCAAACCTATGTGCTGGTCGGCGACGGTGAATGCAATGAAGGCGCTGTCTGGGAAGGGGCGTTTATGGCGGCGCACCAGCGACTGGATAACCTGACGGTGATTGTCGACCAAAATGGCCTGCAGTCTGACGGTTTTACCGACGATGTTATGTCCATGAATCTGCCCGCGCTGTGGCAGGCTGCCGGCTGGCAGACCCTGACCTGCGACGGGCACGATCATCAGGCGCTTCTGGCGGCTTTCAACACGCCGCGCGATGGCAGACCGAAAGTGATCCTGGCCCGCACGGTGAAAGGAAAAGGGGTTTCTTTTATGGAAAATAATAAAGAATTCCACCGTAACCGCTTGAACGAACTGCAAATGCAGCAGGCGCTGGCCGAACTGGATGGAGAGACATCATGCTGACCATTAAACCGGCAACCGTGCGTTCCTGGTCAATGTTGGGCTCTCGTGGAACATTCGGTATTACGCTGTTGGATCTGGCGGAGCATCATCCTGAAGTTGTTGCTCTGTCCGGCGATCTTTGCAAGTCCTCAGGACTGGATCGTTTTGCCGCCAGTTATCCGGATCGCTTTTTTAATGCCGGCATCGCTGAACAGAATATGGTCGGCGTAGCTGCCGGCCTGGCCGCTGGCGGCTGCATCCCGTTTGTCACCTCTTTTGCCAATTTTCTGACTTTCCGCGCAGCGGAACAGGTACGTCTGAACCTCGGCTACATGCAGCAAAATGTGAAGCTGGTTGGCCTGGCTTCCGGGCTGGCGACCGGTATGTTTGGTGCCACGCATCATGGAATCGAAGATCTGGCCGCGCTGCGTGCGGTTTCTAATATCACCATTTTGTCGCCTGCAGATTGTACGGCTACCGTAAAAATGACTGAGGCCGCCCTTAACCATTGCGGTCCTGTCTATTTGCGTCTGACCGGCAATATGCGCGCGCCCATTGTCTATAAAGAAGATTTTGTGCTGAACATTGGGCGGGCGAATATCCTGCGTGAAGGCGAGGCTGTCGGGATTGTCGCGACCGGCAGCATGGTACATGTTGCCCTGCAAGCCGCCGGTCTGCTGGCAGAAAAAGGGATCAGCGCGCGGGTGGTGGATATGCACACCATCAAGCCGCTCGATTACGCTGTTCTGGACGAGATGCTGGACATCCCCCTGTTGGTGACGGTGGAGGAACACAGTGAAACCGGAGGGCTGGGAAGTGCCGTGGCCGAATACCTTGCCGATAAAATACACAAACCTGCGCAGGTGATCGTGGGTATCCCGCAGGGGTATCCCCATGCCGGCGATTATGCCTGGATGCTGGAGCAGGCCGGTCTGACGGCGGCACAGATTTCCGATCGTATTCTGACCTCTCTGCGGCGTTGATGGCAATGTTCTGGCAACTTGAAAAGCATGCTGAAAATCAGGCCCTGATCGATGAACAGGGCTGTACCTTCTCCTATGGCGACCTTGCTGAGGCATGTCGTCAACTGGAGCCATACCTGCCGGCATCCGGGCTGGTGTTTATTCTCTGCCGCAACACTGTGGCTGCGCTGGTGGGGTATCTGGCCTGTTTGCGCAAAGGCGCGGTCCCCCTGTTACTCGATGCCGATCTGGACCCTCAAAGGCTGCGGTCATTAGCGGAAACATACCATCCCGGCCTGATCTGGCAGCCGATGGCAGCAGGCTCTGCCCCTGTGTGGCAGTGGCGTGATTATCAACTGATCGCCACCAGGTTAACGCCTTACCCGCTCCATCGCGATCTGGCGCTGCTGATGACCACCTCCGGCTCCACGGGTAGCCCCAAACTGGTGCGCCTGAGCAGGCGTAATCTGCAGTGTAATGCCGACAGCATTAAGCAGTACCTGGCTCTGGATGCCACCGAGCGGCCGCTGGTTCATCTTCCTCTGCACTATGTCTACGGTTTGTCCATCGTCAACAGCCATTTGCTGGCCGGGGCCACCCTGGTGATGACCACGCAAAGCGTGATGCAGCGGGAATTCTGGCAGGGAATTGAGCGCAACCAGGTGACCTCACTGTCCGGCGTGCCCTATACCTGGGAAATGCTGCATCGTCTGCGTTTCAGCCGCATGTCTCTGCCTTCTTTGCGTACGTTGACTCAGGCGGGTGGCAAGCTGTCACCCGCGCTGCATCAGCACTTTGCCGACTATGCGCGACAAAACGACAAGCAATTTGTCGTGATGTACGGCGCTGCAGAGGCCACTTCCCGTATGGCCTGGCTGCCCGCGGAGCAGGCGGTGGAAAAATGTGGGGCGATCGGTCAGGCCATCCCAGGCGGCCAGCTGTTTCTTAAAGACGATCAGGGGGAGCTGATTGTCCAGCCTGCGGTGCAGGGTGAGCTCTGTTACCGCGGCGAGAATGTGATGATGGGCTACGCCAGTTCAGGTGATGATCTGGCTTGTGGGGACCAATTGCATGGCGAACTGCTTACCGGCGACCTGGCGGTGTTCGACGAACAGGGCTGTTTCACCGTGGTAGGGCGGAAAAAGCGTTTTCTGAAGATCTTTGGCAACCGGGTAGGGCTTGACGAGATGGAAATGCTGCTCAAAAACCGGTTCAGCGGCCTGGCCTGTGCCTGCATCGGAAGGGATGATCGGTTAACCATCGTGCTGACCGACCCTGACCTGCAAAATGAAGTCCTGCGCTATGCGGCGCAAAGCACCCGTTTGCATCCTTCAGCATTTCGCTTTCGCATCGTCCCGGCCATTCCGCTGACCGCCACGGGTAAAACACATTATGAGAGGTTGAACGAAGATGACGCCGGGATTTGAGGAAGGGCTGAAGTTGGCGCCGTTTTCTTTAAACCGTGTTGAAAAACAGGCATTTTTGCTGCAGCGGGTGCGCGAGTTGAGTCTGCATCATCAGCAGCACTGTCAGGCTTATCAGCGTATCCTTGCGGCTCAGGGGTGTCACCTGCAGACCGTGGAGACGCTGTCTGCGCTGCCATTCTTGCCCGTTTCACTGTTTAAGACGCTTTCCCTGAGCAGCGTTGCCGCAGAGGCGGTGGTCAAAACCATGACCTCCTCCGGCACTTCTGGCCAGCAGGTCTCGCGCATCCTGCTGGATAAAAGCACCGCCAACCTGCAACAAAAGGTGCTGGTAAAGATTGTCAGCGATTTTATCGGTACTGCCCGCCTGCCCATGCTGATCATCGATTCCTCTGCGGTGATGAAGGACCGCAGCCTGTTCTCTGCCCGAGGGGCCGGGATCCTCGGTTTCTCACTGTTTGGCCGGAACATCACTTTCGCGCTGGACGAGCAGATGGCACTGGATCATCAGGCGCTGAGCGCTTTTCTGACCAGGCATCGCGGCCAGCCAATCCTGCTGTTTGGCTTCACTTTTATGGTCTGGCAGCACTTCTGGCAACAGTTGAAGGCCACTCCCGGCCTTTACGACCTCTCACAGGCCACCCTGATCCACGGTGGCGGCTGGAAAAAACTGCACTCGCAGGCGGTGTCACCGGAGCAGTTTGCCCGCAGTTTGCAGCAGGTCACTGGCCTGCAACGCGTCAGTGACTACTACGGGATGGTAGAGCAGACCGGTTGTATTTACATGCAATGCGAGCATGGCAGAATGCACGCCAGCCTCTGGTCGGATGTGATCATTCGTGATCCGCAGGATTTCTCTGTCTGTAAGGTGGGGGAACGCGGCATCATTCAGGTGATTTCCGCGCTTCCGGAGTCCTATCCTGGTCACTCGCTGCTGACCGAGGATGAAGGCGTGCTGCTGGGGGAGGATGATTGTCCCTGTGGACGCAAAGGCAAATATTTCCGCGTGCTCGGGCGCTTAAAGAATGCCGAGTTGAGAGGATGCAGTGACACTTATGCCGCACAATTTTAATGAGGTTGAATTTCTGCTGGGGGATGCTGAAACGTTGCGTGCGATCGGCAGCCTCCCCGCTCGTGCGCCTTTCTCGCCGGAGATCCTGGCGTTTGTTGCCTGTTTTTCTCAGGCCCTGCTGCGTCAGCCTGAGGTAAAAGCGTGGAGTGACGTTGCCAGCCTGGCTTTCTGGTGTCGTCCTGCCTCTCTGCAACAGATGCAGGACGCTTATCCCGATCTGGCGATGCGACAGGGGCGGGGGGTGGCTTTTCATATCGCCCCTGCCAATGTGGCGGTCAATTTTGCCTATAGCCTGCTGGTCGGTTTACTGACGGGCAACGCTAATGTGGTTCGCCTGCCGGGCAAGACCTTTCACCAGGTAGAGATGATCTGTCAGGCACTCAAGGAAGCACTGGTGCTTCACCCGCTTTTCGCGTCTGCCATTGTGCTGGTCCGCTATGATAAGCAGCGGACGATTAACGATGTGCTTTCCGGCATGTGTCAAACCCGGCTGATTTGGGGCGGCGATGCCACCATTATGGCCTTGCGCCAGTCACCGCTGCCGCCAAGATCGCTGGATATTGCCTTCGCCAATCGCCACTCATTTGCGGTAATCGATGCCGGGGGATACCTGCAGGAGGCTGACAAGGCCAGAATTGCGCTGGATTTCTATAACGATACGCTGCACAGCGATCAAAATGCCTGCTCTTCGCCCGGGCTGGTGGTCTGGCTGGGGAATGACGCCGCGCTGCGCGAGCAGGCCCGTCAGCAGTTCTGGCACTATTTTGATCGGGTCAGCGCGGCACGTTATACCCTGCAGGCGGTCAGTGCGGTTGAAAAGCTGAGCGCGTTCTGTCTGCTGAGCGCCGAAGTGGCGGGGGTGGTTCGTCAGCCGGTCAGCCACAACAGGCTGGTTCGGGTGGAATTGCCTGAACTGACAGGCGACAGCCTGAATTACAGCGGCAGCTGCGGTTATTTTCTGGAGTATCAGGCGAACAGTATTGATGAGATCGCGCCGGTTTGTGGCCAGACCACGCAGACCCTCTCTTACTGCGGATTGTCCAGGGAAACGATCGAAGATTTTATCCGTCGCTGCCGCCCGTCAGGTATTGACCGGATTGTTCCGGTGGGGCAGGCGTTACGCTTCACCCTGCTGTGGGATGGCTACGATCTGATTCGATTATTAACGCTTGTCCGCGCCTGATTTTTGCTGAGCCAGGCCAAATGGCGCCGCGCTGGTAAAGGGCGCCAGCCTTCTGTGAACAAACTTTTCACTCGACCTTACAGAATCTTTACGCATTGCCGATAACTGAACATGTTGCCACCGTTTCGCGTCTGACCCCAGCCTGTTCGCCGGGGAGCGAAATTTTATCCTGTTCTGGAGTGTCCAATGCGCTTCAATTATGACTTGTTACCCGGGGAGCAGCTGTCGTTCGACGAAATCAGCGAGCGCTACAGCCAGCGGTACCCCGACGATAAATCGCTGACCAGCCGGGGCTTGCTCAGCCCGTCGACGTCCAGTAAAAACTGGACGATCCGCGCCGTCTTTGCCAGTAAAGACAGCCAGATCCCGCTGGACGATCTGTTGTTTATTGCCAGCGATAATGAACGTAAGAATTATTTGCAGCGCTTTGAACACTATCTTGTTCGTCAGGAAAGTTTCCTCTATTTTCGGCGTCCTGCCGATCCCGCGCCGTGGAATACGTGGAAGGTGATGGGGGAGAGTAAGGTGCTGGCTATGCTCGATCCCGCATCGATCATGGCACAAAGTCTGCTGCAGCAGCGGGGTTATACGCTGACTCTGCTGCGCAGCGAAGATGAGGAAGAGTACTGGCAGTTGTATGACCGGCAGTCGAAACCCTGCTTTGAGTATTCCCGTCAGCTGCAATTTATTGTGGTACTGACTTCGCCGATACTGCCGCCTCCGGCCGGGGTCATTCAGGGAACTCAGGTGGGGCGTCGGGTTAAAGCCCGGCTGTGGCATCGTGCCAACCATCAGGAGTTCAGTAAGGCAGTCCGCGAGCGTTATGGCGCCTGCGTGATCACCGGTACGCTGCTGACGGATGAACATGCGTGGCCGTGGGTGGAAGCCTGCCATATCGACATGCGTGAAAGCGAGCAGGGCTTTATGCTGGATAACAGCACCGATAATGGCCTGTTCCTGCGCAGCGATTTGCAACGCCTCTTTACCAGCCGTCGTCTGAGCATTGATGCGCAAAACGGCACGGTTCAGTTCCGCCGCGCGCTGCAGGAGGATTACACTTTGCTGCCGTTTTATCAGGAACTGGAAGGGAAGGTGTGTGCTTTATGGTCCCAGGTTCCGGAGAGTACCCGACAGCGCCTTGCACGCAAGTTTTAACATTATTCTCCCCCGTTACGGTCCCGTGAGGGGGGAGAGCCCCAACTCTCGTCGCAAAAATGAAATAACCCGCCTTTTTTACTCTTATTCCGCCAATCAAACCACCCTACAGAAACAGATAATCATGCCGATAACTTAATTAACGCAGGGTAGTCAGAGTGAACGATCTATATACCGCCGATGGCGTGATGGATAAAAACTCGCTGTGGCAGCGATATGTGCCACTGGTGCGCCATGAAGCGCTTCGCTTACAGGTCAGGTTACCTGCCAGCGTCGAGCTGGATGACCTCCTGCAGGCAGGTGGCATCGGGCTGTTAAATGCAGTAGAGCGTTATGACGCGCTGCAGGGAACGGCTTTCACCACCTATGCGGTGCAGCGTATTCGTGGCGCGATGCTGGATGAATTGCGAAGCCGTGACTGGGCTCCACGCAGCGTACGGCGCAATGCGCGTGAAGTCGCCGGAGCGATGCACCAGGTCGAGCAGGCACTGGGGCGCTCGGCGACCGAGCAGGAAGTGGCTTCGCAGCTGGATGTGTCTCTGGAGGAGTACCGTCAAATCCTGCTGGATACCAATAACAGCCAGTTGTTCTCCTACGACGAGTTTCGTGAAGAGCACGGCGACAGCGCGGAGCTGGTGACGGAGGGTCATGAAGAAGCCAACCCGTTACACCAGTTGATGGAAGGGAATCTGCGCGAACGTGTCATTGAAGCGATTGAGGCTTTGCCCGAGCGCGAAAAAATGGTGCTGACGCTTTATTACCAGGAAGAGCTGAATCTGAAAGAGATTGGCGCAGTGCTGGAAGTCGGGGAATCCCGGGTTAGCCAGCTGCACAGTCAGGCGATTAAACGCCTGCGCGCCCGGTTAACGGGAGCGCGCTGACAGGGTCAGTTTTGCACTCTCAACACCAACCGGGGACTCCAAAATGGGATCCAAAGCTAAGATGAGGCCGTTGAGCCGCTATCTAAAAGACTACAAACACAGCCAGAGTAATTGTTCGCACTGCGGTAAAATACTGGACCGTATGGCACTGGTCTTCCGCGGCCAGATCATTAATAAAGAAGCCATTGCCCGGATGGACCAGCTGATCGACGATCAGGTCTGGTTGAAACTTCAGAATGAGCTGACGGCACTGTGCCGCTTCTGCAGTGATATTTACTGCAATACCCATCCGAATTATTTCGACATCATGGCGTTCAAACAGTACCTGTTTGAGCAGACCGAGATGAGTCACAGCACCATTCGCGAATATGTCGTTCGCCTGCGTCGCCTTGACGATATGTTGTCAGCCCGTAACTTCCCTGCGGAAAAATTAAGCGGTAGCTGGCACGAATGTCTCGAGAACGATCTGCCGGATGCCGGGAACAATAACTATCGCATTGCCTTGCGCAAATACGATCAGTTTCTGGGCTGGCAGCGCAATTAGGCAGGTCATGACAACCTCTTTTTTTCGTTACCTTTTAGCGTTCTTCTGTAAAACTGTAAGGATAACCTGTTGCGCCGATTTGGGAGGCCACGTTGTCCTTACACCTTTTACACTCTTTTCCGCGGCTGGAACTGCTGGGAGCACCCACGCCCCTTGAGCATCTTCCCCGCCTGTCCGATTACCTTGGACGGGACATTTTTATCAAGCGTGACGATGTCACGCCGGTCGCAATGGGCGGCAACAAGCTAAGAAAACTGGAGTTTCTGGCTGCTGATGCCCTGCGTCAGGGCGCGGATGTGCTGCTGACGGCTGGCGCAATTCAGTCCAATCACGTGCGCCAGACGGCCGCCGTTGCAGCAAAACTCGGGCTGAAATGCGTGGCCCTGCTTGAAAACCCCATTGGTACTCATGCCGAAAACTACCTTTCTAACGGCAATCGCCTGCTGCTTGAGCTGATGGACGTTGAAGTGGTGAGGGTGGATGCCCTGCATAATCCCGGTCAACAGCTGGAAGAGCAGGCCACCCGGCTTGAGGTACAGGGTTTCCGTCCTTATGTGGTGCCGGTAGGCGGCTCCAGTGCGCTGGGAGCGCTGGGCTACGTGGAGTGTGCGCAGGAGATTGCTCATCAGAGCGAAGGCGTGGTGGATTTTGCTGCTGTGGTGGTGGCTTCCGGTAGCGCCGGAACGCATGCCGGGCTGGCCATCGGACTGGAGCAATTGCTGCCCGATAGCGAACTGGTGGGCGTGACTGTTTCGCGCAAAGTGGCCGATCAGCGGCCGTTGGTCACCGCTCTCCGGCAACAGCTGGCAGCCTCGCTTGAGCTGACGGCTTCTGCTCCCATTACCTTGTGGGATGACTATTTCGGCCCACGTTATGGCGAACCGAACGCTGAGGGGATGGAAGCCATTAAGCTGCTGGCGCGGCTGGAAGGGATCTTCCTTGACCCGGTCTATACCGGCAAAGCGATGGCCGGTCTGCTGGACGGGATCGACCAGAACCGCTTCCGCCGCGAAGGCCCAATCCTCTTTGTACATACCGGTGGTGCCCCGGCCTTATTCGCTTATCACTCTTTGGTCTAAGCTGGATCTTATTATTCTATCTGAGGGGATGACGTCGCACCCTACAATGGCGCTGTTACGGTGGGAGCAAGTTCTCACCAAGGCCGCTACAGGTGGAATTTATTCCGCCGGTGCCGATGATCAGCACCTGAGGTAATAGCGGAAGTCGTTCCGTTTGGATCTAATAACATAGTGGAGTCCTTATGAATTTCTCTCTGGTTCGTCGCCAACTGGTGATGGGTGTGATGTCTCTGGCGCTGGTGGCGGGTCTCTCCTCCAGTGCATTCGCTGCTGAAGAAAACCTGCTGACCAAAGTGAAAGATCGCGGTTCGCTGCTGGTGGGGCTGGAAGGGACTTATCCGCCGTTCAGCTTCCAGGACGAAAACGGCAAGCTGGCTGGTTTTGAAGTGGATTTTGCCAACGCGCTGGCGCAGCACCTTGGCGTGAAAGCGAGCCTCAAACCCACCAAATGGGACGGGATGCTGGCTTCGCTGGATTCCAAACGTATTGATGTGGTGATCAACCAGGTGACCATTTCCGACGAGCGTAAGAAGAAATACGACTTCTCGACCCCTTACACTGTCTCCGGTATTCAGGCGCTGACCAAAAAAGCCAACGCGGCCACTATCACCAAACCGGAAGATCTGAGCGGCAAGAAAGTCGGTGTCGGCCTGGGTTCCAACTATGAACAGTGGGTGCGCGCCAACGTGAAGGGCGTGGATGTCCGCACATATGATGATGACCCGACCAAATATCAGGATCTGCGCGTAGGCCGTATCGATGCCATCCTGGTTGACCGCCTGGCGGCGTTGGACCTGGTGAAGAAAACCGGCGACACGCTGGCAGTAGCCGGCCCAGCCTTTTCCCGGCAGGAGTCTGGCGTGGCGCTGCGCAAGGGCAATACCCAACTGCTGGATGCCCTCAATAAAGCCATTGCTGACATGCAGAAAGATGGCACGATGGCTAAACTGTCGGAGAAATGGTTTGGCGCGGACGTAACGAAATAATGCAGGAAAGTATTCAACTGGTGCTGGATTCAGCACCTTTTTTATTAAAAGGTGCCGTCTTCACGCTGCAGCTCAGCATCGGTGGCATGTTCTTCGGGCTGGTGCTCGGGTTTCTGCTGGCAATGATGCGCCTTTCGCCTTTCTGGCCGATCTCCTGGCTGTCACGTATCTACGTATCAATATTTCGGGGCACCCCGCTGATCGCTCAGCTGTTTATGATCTACTACGGTTTGCCCCAGTTCGGTATCGAGCTGGACCCGATCCCTTCGGCAATGATTGGCCTGTCGCTGAACACCGCAGCCTATGCCTCTGAATCACTGCGTGGAGCGATTGCGGCCATTGAGCGGGGGCAGTGGGAAGCGGCATCAAGTATTGGTATGACGCGTTGGCAAACTCTGCGCCGCGTCATTCTGCCGCAGGCCGCCCGGACCGCGCTGCCGCCGTTAGGTAACAGCTTTATCAGCCTGGTAAAAGACACCTCGCTGGCGGCTACTATTCAGGTGCCGGAGTTGTTCCGTCAGGCGCAGCTGATCACCTCCCGTACGCTGGAAGTGTTCACCATGTATCTGGCCGCCTCGCTGATTTACTGGGTGATGGCAACGGTGTTGTCTTATCTGCAGAGCAGGCTGGAAGATCGCATTAATCGTCAGGACCGGGAGCCATAATGAGTGCTATCGAAGTCAGCAAACTGGTTAAACAGTTCAACGGTCAGACGGTGCTGCAGGGCATTGACCTTGAAGTCGCTTCCGGGGAAGTGGTGGCGATTATCGGCCCCAGCGGCTCAGGTAAAACCACGCTGCTGCGCAGTATTAACCTGCTGGAAACGCCGGACAGCGGCACCATCCAGGTCGGCACTATCCGCATTGATGTCGCTGAAGGCATGAACCGGCAGAAAGAGCGGGTACGTCAGCTACGCCAGCAGGTGGGCTTTGTGTTTCAGAGCTTCAATCTGTTCCCCCACCGCTCGGTGCTGGAGAATATTATTGAAGGGCCAACCATCGTCAAGCGGGAACCCAAAGCGGAAGCGATTGCCCGTGCCCGTCAGCTGTTGGATAAGGTGGGGCTGCATGGTAAAGAGGACAGCTATCCCCGTCGTCTTTCCGGTGGGCAGCAGCAGCGTGTAGCGATCGCCCGCGCGCTGGCCATGCGGCCAGAAGTGATCCTGTTCGATGAACCGACCTCGGCGCTGGATCCGGAGTGGGTGGGGGAAGTGTTAAGCACTATCCGTGCACTGGCAGCAGAGAAGCGAACAATGGTAATCGTGACCCATGAGATGAGCTTTGCCCGGGACGTGGCCGATCGCGCTATCTTCATGGACCAGGGGAGGATTGTGGAACAAGGCCCGGCGAAAGAGCTGTTCGCTCATCCCCGGCAGCCGCGTACCCGTCAGTTTCTCGATAAGTTTCTTAACACTTAATCTCATCGCCGGGATCCCGGCCATCTGGGATCATCCTCATGGTCGGTTAACGTCTGAAAGTCGATAAGAAGAGGGGCGAATTTATCCGCCCCTTTTTTACGTCTTAACCAATTGTCATCAGGCTGGCGTTTCCGCCCGCGGCCGCGGTATTGACGCTGAGAGATCGTTCAATCAACAGGCGTTCCAGCAGCAGGTTGGTATCCCCACGGGCAAAGCCCTGCACAGAAACAATTGCCCCTTCACGTGCTGCCACGGTCTCGCAGACTGTTCGCAGCTGATCGGCATCACCGTGATAAATTACCGCATCAAAGTCATTCTGCTGCGCGAGCGGATCGTTGGCAAAATCGATCCGTTCTTTCACCGCAGCAGGCAGTTTATTGAACACAGAACGGTGTATTTCGTCATCACTCCACAGCGCACGGCTGCCGGTTGCCGTTACGGCGGCCAGCTGGATCAGCGTGTCTTCCTCGCTGTCTGCCAGGCACAGCACCCGCTCGCGCGGCAGCAGGGCGAAGGTGTTGCGTTCACCTGTTGGCCCCGGTAGCAGGCGGACGGTGCCGCCCTGGCCCAGCTCAGCATAACGGGCGCACAGGGCGGCCAGATCCGCATTATCTTTTGCCCACTCGCTCAGCGCCTGGTGGGCCGCCAGCAGTGTCGGACGCAGTGCTGCATCAACCGGACGTTCACCATCCTGGCGATCCAGCGTCACCCGTAACGCACCATCCGGACGGTTGGAAAGCAGACGGTACAGATAAAGCGGCCCGCCAGCTTTAGGACCCGTACCGGAGAGGCCTTCCCCGCCAAACGGCTGCACGCCCACCACCGCGCCCACCATATTTCGGTTCACGTAAAGGTTGCCCACCTGCGCGCGATTGGTGACCTGGCCGATCGTCTCATCAATACGGGTATGCACGCCCAGCGTCAGGCCATAACCGGAAGCATTAATTTGCTCGATCACCTGAGGCAGCGTGCTGCGCTTGTAACGGACTACGTGCAACACCGGACCGAACACTTCTTTATCCAGGTCGGCAACGTTCTGCAGTTCAATCAGCGTGGGCTGGATAAAGGTACCGCTTTGCCACTCTTTGCGGTCCTGCTCGTTCGGCTGGGCGGCCTGGTAAACGTTAAGCCCCTTACTGCGCATGGCCTGGATATGACGCTCGATATTTTGCTTCGCCTCGGCATCAATCACCGGCCCGATATCGGTGGAGAGGCGCTCCGGGTTCCCCATACGGCATTCGGCCATGGCGCCACGCAGCATCTTCAGGGTGTGTTCGGCCACGTCTTCCTGCACGCACAGCAGACGCAGAGCGGAACAGCGCTGACCGGCACTGTCGAAGGCAGAGGCCACGATGTCGATCACGACCTGTTCGGTCAGCGCGGAAGAGTCAACGATCATCGCATTCATGCCGCCGGTCTCCGCAATCAGCGGGGTCGGGCGGCCCTGCGGATCAAGCCGTCCGGCCAGGTTACGTTGCAGCAATGTGGCAACTGCCGTAGAACCAGTAAACATCACGCCACGGACACGCGGGTCACCGGTCAGCTGGGCGCCAACGGTTTCACCCAGGCCAGGCAGCAATTGCAGCGCCCCAGCCGGAACGCCGGCCTCATGCAGCAGCGCCACGGCTTCGGCTGCAACCAGCGGCGTTTGCTCGGCCGGTTTTGCCAGTACGCTGTTACCTGCAGCAAGCGCGGCAGCAATCTGGCCAGTGAAAATGGCCAGAGGAAAGTTCCACGGACTGATGCAGACTACCGGTCCCAGCGGACGGTGGGTCTCATTATCAAAATCATCACGGACCTGACCGGCGTAATAGTGCAGGAAGTCGACGGCTTCACGCACTTCGGCAATCGCATTGCTGAAGGTTTTGCCCGCTTCACGCACCAGAATGCCCAGCAGGCGTTGCAGCTGGCCCTCCATCAGGATCGCGGCCCGTTCAAGAATGGCGGCACGCTCCTGCGGTGGGGTGGCAAACCAGATTGGACCGGCATTCACGGCGGCATCCAGTGCGGTGGAAACGTCCGCTTCGCTGGCGTAACGGACAAAGCCGACTGTGTCAGCCGGTTCCGCCGGGTTAGTCACCGGCAGCGGCTCGCCACGGGTTGTTTCGCCATCAATCATCGGCGCGGCCTGCCACGGCTGGATTGCGCTGTTGAGCAGGGCGCTGGACAGGGAGGCCAGACGATGTTCGTTAGCCATATCCAGTCCGGCGGAATTCTGGCGCTTCGGACCATACAGATCGCGCGGCAGAGGAATTTTAGGATGCGGCAGACCAACGGCACCTTCGGTCTGTGCCATTTTCTCCCCTTCTTCAACCGGGTCGGCAACCAGATCTTCGATCGCAAGAGTGTTATCCGCGATGCGGTTAACAAATGAGGTGTTGGCCCCGTTTTCCAGCAGGCGGCGCACCAGGTAGGCCAGCAGCGTTTCATGAGTGCCCACTGGCGCATAAATCCGGCACGGGCGGTTGAGTTTGCCCTCGGCGACTTTGCCCACCACCTGTTCATACAGCGGCTCGCCCATCCCGTGCAGACACTGGAACTCGTACTGACCAGGGTAGTAGTTATTGCCCGCCAGCTGGTAAATTGCCGCCAGCGTATGGGCGTTGTGGGTGGCGAACTGTGGGTAGATCAGGTTCGGCACCGCCAGCAGTTTGCGGGCGCAGGCCAGGTAAGAGATATCGGTATAGACCTTGCGGGTGTAAACCGGGTAGCCTTCCAGCCCTTCTACCTGGGCGCGTTTGATCTCGCTGTCCCAGTAAGCCCCCTTCACCAGACGGATCATCAGGCGACGACGGCTGCGCTGCGCCATGTCGATCAGTGAGTCAATCACAAACGGGCAGCGCTTCTGATAGGCCTGGATCACAAAGCCGATACCGTTCCAGCCTTCCAGCTCCGGCTCGAAGCAGAGCTTCTCCAGCAGATCGAGTGACAGCTCAAGACGGTCAGCCTCTTCTGCATCAATATTGATACCGATGTCGTAAGAGCGGGCCAGCAGGGTCAGCGATTTGAGGGTTGGATAGAGCTCGTTCATCACGCGATCGTACTGTGCACGGCTGTAACGCGGATGCAGCGCAGATAGCTTGATGGAGATGCCCGGGCCTTCATAAATGCCGCGGCCATTGGAGGCTTTGCCGATGGCGTGGATCGCCTGCTGGTAAGACACCAGATAGGCCTTTGCATCCTGCGCGGTCAGGGCTGCTTCACCCAGCATATCGTAGGAGTAACGGAAACCTCTCTCTTCCAGCCTGCGCGCATTCGCCAGCGCTTCAGCAATCGTCTCGCCGGTAACAAATTGCTCGCCCATCAGGCGCATCGCCATATCCACGCCTTTACGAATTAAAGGCTCACCGCTTTTACCAATAATGCGGTTAAGCGAGCGGGAGAGGTTGGCTTCGTTATGAGTCGACACCAGACGGCCGGTGAACAACAAGCCCCAGGTGGCAGCGTTCACAAACAGGGAAGGGCTGCGGCCCAGATGTGACTGCCAGTTACCGTTACTGATTTTATCGCGGATCAGCGCGTCGCGGGTGGGTTTGTCCGGAATACGCAGCAGCGCTTCTGCCAGGCACATCAGGGCAACCCCTTCCTGGGAAGATAACGAGAACTCCTGCAGCAGGCTTTGCACCATTCCGGCGCGACCGGCTGCACCTTTCTGGTGCCTCAGGTTGGTCGCCAGCTGATGCGCCAGCCGGGTGGTTTGCTGTGCCAGCGCGGCTGGCAGACGCGCCAGTTCCAGCATCATCGGCACCGCTTCCGTCTCAGGCCGACGCCATGCAGAAGTGATAGCCGCACGGGTGACCGACTGCGGCAGAATGGCTTCAGCGAAGTCGAGAAACGGCTGATGCGACGCTTCGGCAGGGGCCTCTTCAGAGTCCTGTTGCGCCTGTGAAGGGATTTCCGGCAGGGCATCGCCTCGTTCCAGCTGTTCCAGATAGTTAAAAATAGCCTGTTTAATCAGCCAGTGTGGTGTGCGATCAATCTGGCCAGCCGCCAGTCTGATACGCTCGCGCGTGGCTTCATCCAGCTTGACACCCATGGTGGTTGTGCCCATGCCTGAAAACTCCTTGCAAAGAAATAACGATGTTGGCAAGCAATATCACTTAAGTTGCAACTTTGTGCAACCGTGTTAAATGTGACCTCGTTTGCAGACTTTAAAACCGCTGCGGTAAAAGCGGCATAGTTATTGCTGCAAGAATCTGGCCAGAGTGAAAAGTTATGATAACGCCTGGTTTTCAGGAGGTTTTTTGGCGGTGCAACCCGCGATACTGTGATCCAGTGCAACCTGTTGAAACATTATCCACTCCGGAAGGTGAAATGACTGTAATTGCCGTGTTAAATCGTTTGTGCGTAAAAGCGGTTTGCGGCAGGATACCCCGCCCCGGGTTAACGGTGGTGGCACTGCTACGTTCCGGCAGTGCTGGCTGAAAACCCGAGGTGATTGCGCGTTAACAATAATATGGAGAACCTGATGACAGTAAGCACACCCATGATGGTGACTTTTTGCGTTTATATCTTCGGCATGGTGCTGATTGGTTTCATTGCCTGGCGGTCGACAAAAAATTTTGATGACTACATCCTGGGCGGGCGAAGTTTGGGAAGCGTGGTGACCGCGCTGTCCGCCGGGGCATCTGATATGAGCGGCTGGTTGCTGATGGGCTTGCCCGGCGCGATCTTTCTCTCGGGCATTTCCGAAAGCTGGATTGCGATTGGACTGACGATAGGCGCCTGGCTTAACTGGAAAATCGTCGCCGGTCGCCTGCGTGTGCAGACCGAGCACCATGACAACGCGCTGACTTTACCGGACTTTTTCTCCAGCCGTTTTGAGGACAAAAGCAAATTGCTGCGGGTGATCTCCGCGCTGATTATCCTGGTCTTCTTCACCATCTACTGTGCTTCAGGCATCGTTGCCGGGGCACGTCTGTTCGAAAGCACCTTTGGGATGAGCTATCAAACGGCGCTCTGGGCCGGTGCTGCCGCGACCATTATTTATACCTTTGTCGGTGGCTTCCTCGCGGTAAGCTGGACCGATACCGTGCAGGCCAGCCTGATGATCTTCGCGTTGATCCTGACACCGGTGATTGTGATTCTTGCTGTGGGCGGCCTGGGCGATTCGCTGGCTGTCATCGAGGCAAAGAGTGCTGAAAACCTTGATATGCTGAAGAACCTGAACTTCGTGGCGGTAATCTCCCTGCTGGGCTGGGGGCTGGGCTACTTTGGTCAGCCGCACATTCTCGCCCGCTTTATGGCGGCAGATTCGCACCGCTCAATCCGCACCGCCCGCCGCATCGGCATGGCGTGGATGATCCTGTGTCTTGGTGGGGCCGTGGCGGTAGGTTTCTTTGGTATTGCTTACTTCCAGAACCATCCGGATCAGGCGGCAGGCGTGACGCAAAACGGCGAACGTATCTTCATTGAACTGGCCCGTATCCTGTTCAACCCGTGGATTGCCGGTATTCTGCTGTCTGCCATTTTGGCCGCAGTAATGTCCACCCTGAGCTGCCAGCTGCTGGTTTGCTCCTCAGCGCTGACCGAAGATCTGTACAAAAACTTCCTGCGCAAGAACGCGACCCAGCGCGAGCTGGTGTGGATTGGCCGTGCGATGGTACTGCTGGTGGCGGCGGTCGCGATTGCGCTGGCCTCCAATCCTGAAAACCGCGTACTGGGTCTGGTCAGTTATGCCTGGGCTGGATTTGGTGCCGCTTTCGGTCCGGTGGTGCTGTTCTCGCTGATCTGGAAGCGAATGACCCGTAACGGTGCGCTGGCCGGGATGGTGATTGGAGCGCTGACCGTGCTGGTGTGGAAACAGTATGCCTGGCTTGATCTGTACGAAATCATCCCTGGCTTCCTGTTTGCCAGCATGGCGATAGTGCTGGTCAGCCTGATGGGGCGTGAGCCTTCAGCCGCTGCACAGCAACGCTTTGCCGCCGCCGAGGCTGAATACAGGGCGGATTAATCTTGTCGGGCCGCACCCAGCGGCCCGTTTTCTTCCTGCACGTAGCTTCCGCGTTAATGCACCTTCCCGATCATCGCCTCTGTCCCGACGCCTGCAGCTCATCAGTTGATTTCTCGCCTTGCGGCAAAAAACGAAAATACCCGCCCGCCCACTTGTATTTTCTTGCGCGATAATGATAATCGGTATCGTTTCTATTTACGTTTCTTTACCCGAACTGAATTTCTTTAACACTCGAGGCTGTTGGCATGTTTGTCCCGTTTCTCATTATGTTACGCGAAGGTCTGGAAGCCGCGCTGATCGTCAGCCTGATAGCCAGCTACCTGAAGCGCACCCAGCGCAGTGAATGGTTTGGGGCAATGTGGGCAGGGGTGTTTATTGCCGCCGCGCTGTGCCTGGGGTTGGGCTATTTCATCAATGAAACCACCGGCGAGTTCCCGCAGAAAGAGCAGGAGCTGTTCGAAGGAATTGTGGCGGTGATCGCCGTCTGTATTCTGACCTATATGGTGTTCTGGATGCGCAAAGTGTCACGCAACGTGAAGGCGCAACTGGAAGGCGCGGTCGATAACGCGTTGCAGAAAGGCAAGGGCAGCGGCTGGGCGCTGATTGGCATGGTTTTCCTGGCCGTAGCGCGTGAAGGGCTGGAGTCGGTGTTTTTCCTGCTGGCGGCATTCCAGCAGGACGTTGGCATTGCGCCTCCTCTCGGGGCGATGCTGGGCCTGGCGACCGCGATTATTCTTGGCATGCTGCTTTACTGGGGCGGCGTGCGTCTGAACCTTGCGGCATTCTTTAAATGGACCAGCCTGTTCATTCTCTTTGTGGCTGCCGGGTTGGCCGCTGGTGCGATCCGTGCCTTCCACGAGGCCGGTTTGTGGAACCACTTCCAGGACGTGGCGTTTGATCTGAGCAACTCGCTCTCTACCAGCACGCTGGCTGGCACGCTGCTGGAAGGCTTTTTCGGCTACCAGGAAGCCCCAAGCGTCAGCGAAGTGGCGGTCTGGTTTATCTATCTCGTTCCCGCGTTGCTGCTGTTCTTTATGCCAGCGCGTGCTGAGGCTTCTGCACTACGCACTTCGCGTTAAGCTTCTATCCGTGCCTGCCAGGCAGGCATTATTTTTTCACAGGGATTAACTCATGACTCTTCGTTTTCGTCAGTCTGCGCTGACTGCTGCACTCCTGACTCTGCTGGCCGCCTCTTCTGCTGCGATGGCGGCGGATATTCCTCAGGTTAAGATCACTGTGAATGATAAACAGTGCGATCCGATGACCGTGACCGTTAACGCCGGTAAAACCCAGTTTGTGATCCAGAACAACAGCCAGAAAGGGCTGGAGTGGGAGATCCTGAAAGGGGTAATGGTGGTGGAAGAGCGTGAGAATATTGCACCAGGCTTCACGCAGAAACTGACGGCTAACCTGGAAGCGGGTGAATACGATCTGACCTGCGGCCTGCTGAGCAATCCGAAAGGTAAGCTGATTGTGAAAGGCACCAACGGCCCGTCCAACGGCAAGCCGGACGTGATGCAGCTGGTGGGACCGATTGCGGAATACAAAGTTTATGTCACCAAAGAGGTGGCGGAGCTGGTTGCCGGAACTAAAGCTTTCACTGATGCGGTGAAAGCGGGCGACCTCGAAAAAGCCAGAGCCCTGTATGCCCCTACCCGCAAACACTACGAGCGTATTGAGCCGATTGCCGAACTGTTCTCTGACCTCGACAGCAGCATTGACGCCCGTGAAGATGACTACGAGAAAAAAGCCGAAGATCCTAAGTTCACCGGCTGGCACCGTCTGGAGAAAGCGCTGTTTGGTGACAAGAGCACCAAAGGCATGAGCGAGTATGCTGACAAGCTGAACACGGACACGCTGGATCTGCAGAAGCGCGTTGACGAGCTGGCCTTCCCGCCGAGCAAAGTCGTGGGTGGCGCAGCGGGTCTGATCGAAGAAGTTGCCTCCAGCAAAATCTCCGGTGAAGAAGACCGTTACAGTCGTACCGACCTTTCTGACTTCCAGGCTAACGTGGATGGCGCACAGAAAATTGTCGATCTGCTACGTCCTATGCTGCAGAAAGCCGATGCCGCGCTATTGGCTAAAGTTGATGCCAACTTCAAAAAAGTTGACAGCATTCTCTCGAAATATCGTACCAAAGAGGGTTACGAGTCTTACGACAAGCTGACCGACGCTGACCGCAATGCGATGAAAGGCCCGATCACCACGCTGGCGGAAGACTTGTCCAAACTGCGTGGTACCCTGGGTCTGGATTAATTGATCATGGCAAGACAACCTGCTGACGACGCCTTGCTTGCGTCGCGTCGTCGATTACTGAAAGGAATGGGCATCCTCAGCGGTGCCCTCGCTGTCAGCGGCGGCTGTCCGGTTCATGCCGCCGCGGATGATAAATCTTTCTCGCCGGGGGCGCTGTCGCCGACTGCCCGGCAGGAAGCCCAACCTTATTATGGCCCGCGTCAGGCGGGCATCATCACGCCGCAACAGGCGTCAATGATGCTGGTGGCGTTCGACGTGCTGGCAACGGATAAAGCAGACCTGGAACGCCTGTTCCGCCTGCTGGATAACCGTATCGCTTTCCTGACCAAAGGGGGGAGAGCGCCGCTGGTGACGAATCCGCAACTGCCCCCCATGGACTCTGGTATCCTCGGCGAGGATATCTACCCGGATAACCTGACCATTACCGTGTCGGTCGGCCACTCACTCTTTGACGATCGGTATGGTCTGCAGGCGCACAAACCGCTGAAGCTGCAGGGGATGACGCGCTTTCCTAACGATGCGCTGGATGGCAGCCTGTGCCACGGCGATCTGCTGCTGCAAATTTGTGCCAATACCAATGACACGGTGATCCACGCGCTGCGCGATATTATCAAGCACTCGCCGGATCTGCTCAGCGTGCGCTGGCGGCGGGAAGGCTTTATTTCCGACCATGCCGCGCGCAGTAAAGGGAAAGAGACGCCGATCAATCTGCTGGGCTTTAAAGATGGCACGGCCAATCCTGACACCAGCAATCAGCCGCTGATGGACTCCATTCTGTGGGTGTCAGCAGAGCAGGGGGAACCCGCCTGGGCGGTGAACGGCAGCTATCAGGTTGCGCGTATTATCCAGTTCCACGTGGAATTCTGGGACCGCACGCCGCTGCAGGAGCAGCAGAGCATCTTTGGCCGCGTGAAGCACAGCGGCGCTCCTCTGGGAATGCAGAATGAGCACGATGTGCCGGATTACGCCAGTGACCCTGACGGCAACATCACGCCGATGGATGCGCATATTCGCCTGGCTAACCCGCGCACGCCGGAAACGCAAAATAACCTGATGCTGCGCCGTGGTTACAGTTATTCCCTCGGCGTTTCCAATGCCGGTCAGCTGGACATGGGGCTGCTTTTCGTCTGTTATCAGCACGATTTAGAAAAAGGCTTCCTGACTGTACAAAAAAGACTCAACGGCGAGGCGCTTGAAGAATATATCAAGCCGATCGGCGGCGGTTACTTTTTTGTCCTGCCGGGTGTACCTGATGATAAACATTATCTTGGGCAATCTTTACTGGAAGCCTGAGTGTTTTTTTTCAGCCTCCTGTCCGTGCGCGGTGCGGGAGGCTATTTTTTGCACGAATAAACCCTTCGGTCCGTTTTCCCGCGCTGGATTACGAATGTACCTAAATATTTTACCGCCATCATTATTTATCAACTCACTAATTTATATAGAAAGTTTTATTTAGTGACGCTTTCTTACCCGGATATATTGGAATTTTTGCTGGTCTGAAGTAAAAAATAATGTTGCATTCAGGTTCAAATCTGTTGCACTTTATTCACATCAGATGTCGGCAGTTTTCCTGTGTCCACCACGGAGATCGCGCATGGTAAAGTCCTTTAACGGACAACAGCGTCAGAAATTACATATCGCTTACCCTCGCGAGGGCGTCACTGCCCCAACGACTTTCTCTTCTCTTTTACATTTCAACATTGATACTGAATCCAGTGTAACCCGGTGCCCGGCTGCGTTCGCGCAATGCTGTGGACCACTCGTATCGGCCAGACAAGGCTTAAAAGGAAGCCAGCAAAACCTCTAAAGCGTTCACGTAATCGCGTCGATAATAAAGATGCGGGAAATGAAACCAACTGTAAGGTGCCACTATGGGAAGACAGAAAGCAGTGATCAAAGCTCGTCGTGAAGCAAAACGTGTGCTTCGTAGCGATTCACGCAGTCACCGTCAGCGTGAAGAAGAATCGGTCACCTCGCTGGTGCAGATGGGTGGGTTGGACTCCATTGGCATGGCTCGCGATACCCGCGACCATTCGCCGATTGAAGCCCGCAATGAAGCTCAGGCGCACTATCTCAAAGCCATAGAAAGCAAACAGCTGATCTTCGCCACCGGCGAAGCAGGCTGCGGTAAAACCTGGATCAGCGCCGCTAAAGCGGCCGAGGCCCTGATACATAAGGATGTTGACAGGATTATTGTTACGCGTCCGGTGTTGCAGGCGGATGAGGATCTGGGATTCCTGCCTGGGGATATCTCAGAGAAATTCGCACCGTACTTCCGGCCCGTGTATGACGTTCTGGTTAAACGTCTCGGTTCTTCCTTTATGCAGTATTGTCTGCGTCCCGAAATCGGTAAGGTGGAGATCGCGCCCTTTGCCTATATGCGTGGACGTACCTTCGAAAATGCCGTGGTGATCCTGGATGAGGCGCAAAACGTCACCGCCGCTCAGATGAAGATGTTCCTGACCCGCCTCGGGGAAAACGTCACTGTTATCGTTAATGGCGATGTCACCCAGTGTGACCTGCCGTCCCATGTGCAGTCTGGTCTCAGCGACGCCCTGGCCCGCTTCGAGGATGACGACATGGTGAGCGTGGTGCGTTTTGGTAAAGAAGACTGCGTACGCTCATCGCTCTGCCAGCGTACGCTGTTGGCCTACGGTTAATCACCGCTTGACGCTGACTCTTTGAGATAACATCAAGCCCGGACCAGAGTCCGGGCTTTTTTGTGGCATAAATCCCGGCGGGGCTTCTCATCCACCCTCTGCTGTGGAACAGGCAAATAAAAAAGCCCGGCTGTTAACCGGGCGTTTTTATAGAAATTATGGCGGTGAGGGGGGGATTGACTCGCTTTGCTCGCCCTTCGGGCAGCTCGTCCGCGTGGCGTCCGATCTGTCCACCCGGCTGAAGCCGGTTGTCGAACCCCGGCGGGGCTTCTCACCCACCCTCAACGGTGGACTATGCAAATAAAAAAGCCCGGCTGTTAACCGGGCGTTTTTATAGAAATTATGGCGGTGAGGGGGAGATTGACTCGCTTTGCTCGCTTCGGGCAGCTCGTCCGCGTGGCGTCCGATCTGTCCACCCGGCTGAAGCCGGTTGTCGAACCCCGGCGGGGCTTCTCACCCACCCTCAACGGTGGACTATGCAAATAAAAAAGCCCGGCTGTTAACCGGGCGTTTTTATAGAAATTATGGCGGTGAGGGGGRGATTGACTCGCTTTGCTCGCNNTTCGGGCAGCTCGTCCGCGTGGCGTCCGATCTGTCCACCCGGCTGAAGCCGGTTGTCGAACCCCGGCGGGGCTTCTCACCCACCCTCAACGGTGGACTATGCAAATAAAAAAGCCCGGCTGTTAACCGGGCATTTTTATAGAAATTATGGCGGTGAGGGGGGGATTCGAACCCCCGATACGTTGCCGTATACACACTTTCCAGGCGTGCTCCTTCAGCCACTCGGACACCTCACCACAATTTTTTACTGCTTCGCCGGCTGGGGCGACGGGGCGCTACTATAGGGAGTCGCCTGATTATGGTCAAGCAAAATTTTCTTTTTATTCTGGCAGGTTAAGACCTGGACAGCTCCCGCCTCGCGCGGCCGTCAGGGCTTTCTGCCGGCGCGGGCTATTGTCATCAGGATGACACTAATCTGACGCAAAAATGACATGGTTGTGTCGCAGACTGACTCCCTGAAACTTTTAGCAAAACTTTCTTATGGAGCGTCGCCTTAATGAAACACAAAACCCTGTTTACCCTGTCTTTGATCGCCACCGTTTTATCGGCTAACGCCTGGGCTGATATTGCGGCATACAGCCGCGCTGCTCAGGGGGATATCACTCTCCCGGGAGGAGCACGCCGCCTGACAGAGGACCAGACCGAAGCGCTGAAAGCTTCCCTCAGCAACAGCCAGGCGAAGAATGTCATCCTGCTGATTGGCGATGGCATGGGGGATTCGGAAATCACTGCCGCACGTAACTATGCGGAAGGGGCTGGCGGATTTTTCAAAGGGATCGACGCTCTGCCGTTAACCGGCCAGTACACACATTATGCGCTGGATAAAAAAACGCATAAGCCTGACTACGTCACCGATTCCGCTGCCTCGGCCACGGCCTGGAGTACCGGCGTGAAATCTTATAACGGGGCAATCGGCGTGGATGTGACTGGCAAAGATCACCCGACCTTAATGGAACTGGCTAAAGCTGCAGGCAAAGCCACCGGCAACGTTTCCACGGCCGAGCTGGAAGATGCCACCCCTGCCGCGCAAATCGCTCATGTCACTTCCCGTAAATGCTATGGTCCGGAAAAGACCAGTGAGCTATGCCCGGCAAATGCGCTGGAGAAGGGCGGCAAGGGATCGATAGCCGAACAACTGCTGAATGCCCGCGCTGATGTCACGTTAGGCGGCGGTGGCAAAACGTTCAGCGAAACGGCGAAGGCTGGCGAGTGGCAGGGTAAGACGCTGGAAGAGCAGGCTAAGCTGCGCGGTTACCAGTTAATCAGCGATCTGAACAGCCTGACCGCGGTGACTGAAGCCAGCCAGGATAAACCCGTGCTGGGGCTCTTTGCGGCCGGCAATATGCCGGTGCGCTGGAAAGGCCCGAAAGCGACTTATCACGGTAACCTGGACGGCAAAACGGTGACCTGTGAAGTGAATGCGGCGCGTCCGGCTTCCACTCCAACGCTGGCGCAGATGACGGACAAGGCCATCCAGCTCCTGAGCAAGAATGAGAACGGCTTCTTCCTGCAGGTGGAAGGGGCCTCTATCGACAAGCAGGATCACGCGGCCAATCCATGCGGCCAGATTGGTGAGACGGTGGATCTGGATGAGGCGGTGCAACAGGCGCTGGAGTTTGCCCGTAAAGAGGGGAACACGCTGGTGGTGGTAACCGCCGATCATGCGCACTCCAGCCAGATCATTGCTAATGACAGCAAAGCGCCGGGACTGACGCAGACGCTGAATACCAAAGAGGGTGGCCTGATGACCATCAGCTACGGCAACTCAGAAGAGGAGTCGCAGGGCCATACTGGCACGCAGTTACGCATTGCAGCCTTTGGTCCACACGCTGCGAACGTGGTCGGGCTGACCGATCAGACTGACCTGTTCTACACGCTGAAAACGGCGATGCAGATTAAGTAACTTTTGCCGCCCGCCCGGCGGGGCTTCTCACCCACCCTCAACGGTGGACTATGCAAATAAAAAAGCCCGGCTGTTAACCGGGCATTTTTATAGAAATTATGGCGGTGAGGGGGGGATTGACTCGCTTTGCTCGCCCTTCGGGCAGCTCGTCCGCGTGGCGTCCGATCTGTCCACCCGGCTGAAGCCGGTTGTCGAACCCCGGCGGGGCTTCTCACCCACCCTCAACGGTGGACTATGCAAATAAAAAAGCCCGGCTGTTAACCGGGCATTTTTATAGAAATTATGGCGGTGAGGGGGGGATTCGAACCCCCGATACGTTGCCGTATACACACTTTCCAGGCGTGCTCCTTCAGCCACTCGGACACCTCACCACGTTGTTGTCGCAACTGCGTTGCTGACGGGCGCTAATGTAGGGAAAAGTGATGCGCCGGTCAACACTCTTTCATCGCTTTTCCTCGCGTTTAGCCAGTTTTACAGCAGATTGCTGTTTAAATCGGCAAAAGCGTCACCCGGCGGCAAGAAAAGCATTTGCAGGGGCGCATTCTGCGGCTCAGCATGCATAATAATGCGCTTCAGATGGCAGGAAAATCACGAGGTCTGGTGTGAACATCCCTACAAAAAATACGGCCACCGTGCCCGGCGGAACGAGTGCGCTGTTCTTTATTCAAATATTCGCCACGCTCGGTTTTGCCGTGCTCTATTCAACCCTGGTGCTCTATGCCACCAAACGGCTGGGCTTCAGTGAAGGGCAGGCCAATGCGATGATGGGGGTCTTCGGCGCATTTAACTACGGTTTGCATCTGTTCGGCGGCTACCTGGGCGGCCGCTATCTCAGCAACCGCAATCTCTTCGTGCTGGGTATGATCCTGCAGGTTGCCGGGTGTTGGGTGCTCTCGGGACAGAGTGCCGAAGGCCTTTATTGGGGACTGGCGATGTTCCTGACCGGCAGCGGTCTTAATGTCACCTGCATCAATATGATGCTGACCCAGCGATTTACTCCGGAAGATAACCGTCGTGAGAGCGCGTTTCTGTGGAACTACGCCGGGATGAATCTGGGTTTCTTTATCGGTTTTACCGGGGCGGGTTACTTCCAGCTCACGGAGCATTACCAGGCCCTGTTCCTGTTTGCCACAGCAGGCAATGCGATTGCTATCGTGATCTCATTGCTGCGCTGGAAAATCCTTGCTGATATCGACACGCCGCTACTGCACGTCAGTAAGAGTCAGTTCCGTCTGCGGATGCTGTCCGGTCTGGCTATTCTGGTGGTGCTGGTACCGGTTATCCGCATCATGCTGACCCATGCTGATTTTACCGGCACATTTGTGATTGGCCTCGGCGCGGCCATTTTCGTGCTGCTGGGGGTCACCACGCTGCGCCATCGCCCGCGTGAAGAGCAGCGCCGGATGGTGGCTTATCTGATCCTCGCCCTGGGGTCGCTGGTGTTCTGGACACTGTATCAGCTGGCACCAATGGGCCTGATGCTGTTTACCGAACACAACATTATGCTCAACGTCTGGGGGATCCGCATTGCCCCGCAGTGGGTGCAAAACATCAATACGCTGGTGATTGTGGTTGGCGGTCCGCTGCTGGCTCTGCTGTTCCGCAACCTGCGTGAGCGCGGCTGGCGCATCGACATTCCTTTGCAGTTCGCCTCGTCGTTGTTCTTTATCGGGCTTGGCATGTTGGTGCTGCCGTTGGGGATCATGCTGGCCGGAAGTGATGGCATGGTGGCTTTTAAGTGGATAGTTGTCAGCTACGTCCTGCAAAGTGTTGCTGAGCTGCTGCTCTCACCGATCGGTTACGCGATGATAGGCAAACTGGCTCCGGCACGTTATCAGGGCATTATGATGGGCTGCTGGATGATGGTGACTGGCGTCGCCTCGGTGCTGGCCGGCTATGTCTCCGGACTGATGCCAGAAAACAGCGGCAGCACCGCAGCGCTGACCAATCCGGGGTACAGCCATATCTTCAGCCTGCTGGGCTGGGGGAGCGCCGTTGTCGGTCTGATCCTGCTGATGCTGATGCCGCTGTTACGCAAGCTGATCCAGCAGCCGCAGGTCCGCTAATCATGTGTTGGGATACTGTTGGTATCCCGACAATTTTGCTTGCCAGCAACGCTTTTTTCCCCGAGCCTGAAGCAAAAAACAGGAGAGTCAATGTGGATATCATTTTCTATCATCCTTCCTTTAACGCCGATAAGTGGATCGCGGGTTTGCAGCAGCGTCTGCCGCAGGCCCGCTTTCGTAAGTGGACAACCGGTGACAATGCCCATGCTGATTACGCGCTGGTCCGTCAGCCACCGGTTGAGATGCTGAAGGGGCGTAAAGAGCTGAAAGGCGTTTTTGCTCTTGGCGCCGGAGTGGATGATATTCTTGAGCAGCTGCGCCAGCATCCGGAGATGCTGCCAGCAGGTGTTCCGTTGTTCCGGCTGGAAGATACCGGCATGAGTCGCCAGATGCAGGAATATGCGGTTTATCACGTGCTTGGCTGGTTCCGACGTTTTACCGAGTATCAGCAGCAGAAGGGCGAGGCTTTGTGGCAGCCGCTGCGCAACTACGCCCGTGAAGAGTTCAGCGTTGGCATCCTCGGCGCAGGCGTGCTGGGCAGCAGCGTGGCAGAAAGCCTGAAGCTGTGGGGCTTCCCGGTTCGCTGCTGGAGCCGTTCCCCCAAAGACCTGCCCGGTATCACCAGCTTCCACGGCCAGCACCAACTGGGCGAATTCCTCTCCGGCACCCAGGTGCTGATCAATCTGTTACCCAACACGCCACAGACCGTGGGCATCCTTAATCGCCAGCTGCTGAGCCAGCTTAAGCCGGGCGCTTTCCTGCTTAATCTTGCCCGGGGCCCGCATCTGGTGGAAGAAGATCTGCTGGCGGCCATTGACGCAGGCGAGATTAAAGCAGCGGCTCTGGATGTTTTTGTGCAGGAACCGTTGCCACCGCAGCACCCTTTCTGGCCGCACCCGGCTGTCGCCATCACGCCGCATAATGCCGCTGTCACCTTGCCGGAGGAAGCTATGGATTATATCGCCAACGCCATCATCCTGCGTGAATCGGGTGCCATGCCTTCAGGTCGGGTGGACGTGGAGCGTGGTTATTAAGCTCATCCGCGGCAGGAATGCTATTCTTGCCTACAGCAATCAGGAGAATTCTATGTACCCCGTCGACCTTCATATGCATACCGTTGCCAGTACACACGCTTACAGCACGCTGCGTGATTACGTTCAGCAGGCGCAAACCTGTGGTGTGAAACTGTTGGCCATTACCGATCACGGGCCGGATATGGCCGATGCGCCACACTACTGGCACTTCGTGAATATGCGTATCTGGCCGCGACGGGTTGAGGGGGTAGGGATCCTGCGCGGCATTGAAGCTAACATTAAAAATACCGATGGCGATATCGACTGCACCGGGCCAATGCTGGAGGTGATGGATATTGTGGTGGCAGGCTTCCATGAGCCGGTGTTTGCGCCCCGTGATAAGGCCACGCATACCGAAGCGATGATTGCAGCGATGGCCAGCGGTAACGTGCATATCATCAGCCATCCGGGTAATCCTAAATATCCGGTTGATATCCCGGCGATCGCGGCAGCGGCGGCCAAATACGATGTTGCGCTGGAGCTAAACAACTCCTCCTTTACCCATTCCCGCCCCGGCAGTGAACCGAACTGTCGCGCGATAGTCGCTGCGGTCCGCGATGCCGGAGGGCGGCTGTCCTTCGGCTCAGACTCGCATACTGCTTTTACGCTCGGTAACTTCGAGCACTGTCTGCGGATCGCGAAGGAAGTGGATTTCCCGGAAGATCGCATATTAAATGTTACGCCACGTCGCCTGCTCGACTTCCTGGAGCTGCGCACGGGCAAAAAAATTGCTGAACTTGCCGATATGTGACCCTGTCACGCTTAACCTCTGAATGGACCCCCCGTCATGAATGAATTTTCGATCATCTGCCGCATTCTGGGCTCGCTTTATAACCGCCAGCCTCAGGATCCGCTTCTGGTACCGCTGTTTACGCTGCTGCGTGAGGGCAAATTGCAGCAGCACTGGCCGCTGGAGCAGGATGAGCTGCTGCAACGCCTGCAGCAGAACAGCGATCCTCAGTCACTGGCCGCCGATTACAATGCGCTTTTTGTTGGCAGTGATTGCAAGGTATCACCTTACGGTTCGCACTGGGATAATGGCCCGCAGGAGAGTGAAGTCCGTGCCTTTCTGCAAAGCCGGGGGATGCCGATGACTGATGCGCCAGCTGACCATTTTGGGGCGTTACTGCTGGCTTCCTCCTGGCTGGAAGACCAGTCAGAAGCCGATGAGTGTCAGGCGCAGATCGCTCTGTTTGATGACTACCTGATGCCATGGGGCGGGCAGTTCCTCGGCAAAGTTGAAGCCCACGCCAGTACGGCATTTTACCGTACGCTGGCGGCACTGAGCCGGGAAGCGATCCAGGCAATGCGTGACGAGCTGGAAGAAGAAGGGGATAACTGAGTCCTTAACGCCACAGGGATGAGGGCGAGCGCACTTACGTATTTTTCTCCCCTGCCATACTAAGCGGGGCAGAGCGTTGAAATTGACGATTAGTTTCTGTGGCTGAACGGGAGCCGAGCGGCGAGGCGGAACGTGACCAGATCAGCGGCGTGCCGGGTAGCCACAGGAACGAACGCAGCCGATACCAGAGTGGTTGCCAGAAGAGTGTTATTAATCCGGTGTCCATGGTTTTCCTCTTTTTTCCTGATCATTCTGGCATTGAAACCGGGGTTTGCCTGGCGCTAACGCAGGCGGCGAAACGTCGGCAGGCGGGCATGCATTCGCAGGCTGCGCAGATTAATTACCGCAATCGCCGTCCCGGCAATCACCAGCAGCGCGCCGATAATTTTAAAGCTGTTCATGCTGTCGCCGAGCACCACCACGCCCATGATCACTGCCAACACTGGCGTCAGCAGCGAGTAAGGCATAATCAGGTTGACGTTGTAGCTGCGCAGCAGCGAATACCACAATGAGTAGGCAATAATTGAGGAGAAGATGGCGCTGTAAAGGATGCCGAACCATCCCCGCCAGGAGGAGTGAACCAGGCTGGTCAGCTGACCGGCTTCCAGAATAAAAGAGGCCAGGCCGACAATCGGGATCGCCAGGAAGGAGAGCCAGCCGGTCATGGTCAGTGGCTTAATGGCCGGAGATTTCTTGACGATCATATTACTGACCGCCCAGCCCACCGCGCTGCACAGCAGCAGGCACAGTACCCACCAGGTTGGAATGGTCGGGCTGCCCGCCAGCACCACCACGCCGGTGAGTGAAATAACAATGCCCGCGATCTGCACCAGCGTCAGTCTTTCTTTCAGGATCACCATCGCCAGCAGCATGGCAATCGGCGTACCGAGCTGAACCACAATGGCACCGGTCCCGGCATCGGTAAATTTCATCCCGACAAACAACAGGGAGAAGTGCAGAAAACCAAATGTAAACGCCAGCGGCAGCAGATAACGTAGTTGCTCACGCGTGACTCTGGTAAAAGGCACCAGGATTGCTGCCACCACCACAAAGCGCATCATCGTCAGAAACAGCGGTGGGAGATCCAGCAGACCCCACTTGATCGCCACGTTGTTAAAGGCCCAGAGAGTCACGACCAGCAGAATCAGAAAAAAATGACGCAAAGCCACAAGGCTGTCCTTTCGTTCATGTAACCACCCGATCATCATGGCACGAATCTCTGGTATTTTGAGCGCGGTCGCAGGAATTATTTCCCGGCGGCCTTATGACTTTTAAGGGAATGGTGCTAAGTAAATGTGATGTGACAGGGCCAGCAAGGCATGCCATGATAATTCACCAACGCCTGCAGCCGGCGGGCGAGCGATAAGGACGGCCTTACCCATTATGAGTTCTTCTCTTCCGTTAGCGATTATTCAGCTTCAAACGCCCCCTGCCACGGTCATGTCTCAGATTGGCGAACAGCAGCACTGGTTTGTTGCGGCGCTGGGCCTGCAGGCTGGTGACTATATTGTGGTGCGCCCTGATTTGGGCGAAGCACTGCCTGAACCGGCCTCTGTTGCTGCGGCTATTCTCAGCGGCTCATGGGCGATGGTTACCGACCATGCCGAGTGGAGCGAGCGCACGGCGGCCTGGATCCGTAGCGCGGTGGATCACTCGTTACCGCTGCTTGGCGTCTGCTATGGTCATCAGCTGATGGCCTATGCGCTGGGCGGCGTGGTGGATGATAATCCCCGTGGCTGGGAACGCGGACAGCAGCAGCTGAAGACCGGTGTGGCCTGCCAGCAAGATCCGCTACTCAGCCAGCTGCCAGAGCATTTTTCCGCGTGGCTTTCACACCGCCAGTCAGTGCTGCAGCCGCCGCCGGGTGCCCGGGTTCTTGCCTCTTCCGCGCTGGATGATTGCCAGATTATCCGTTACAGCCCGCAGGCGCTGTCGGTACAGTTTCATCCCGAGTTCACCGGAACTATCATGACGGCCTGCCTGCAGAATAAGCCCGAAGTCAGCAGCCTGCTCACCCATCAGGCGGAACCTGTCTGGCCGCGTCGGCTGTTACAGGATTTCTGGCAGCAATCACAGGTCGCGCATCAGCGTTCTGACATTCTCTGAGCGATCAATGACGTTAAATATGGGTTGGGTTTTTTGTCAGATCGCTGCAACGATTCACGCCACAACAAGACGCCTGGCGAAAACTACTGACGCATTCACCATTAGCGATTAAACCTCTGTCAGTGAGTGGCCGCGTCAAGCTGCTGGACTTCTTCTGATCTCCCCCTAACTCATGCTGCTCAGGTGCACCCTCAACAACTGCTTCAGAAAGTGACTGGGGGCTGCACATGCTATCCCGCCGCACCGGGATGTTCCACGCGGTGAGCCTTTATACCTATTGATTTTTCCTATGAGCAAGGTTCTTGCTGCCTCTCAGGGAATATGGCACGCTGCCATAGGGTTGTATATACAATAAGGCGCAACAACCCAGGCACACCATTACGCCACCCGGTTCCGGGCCGTTTCCATGGAGCGGTGGCTTCCTACCTGCTCAGGAGTGAATTATGGCGTCAGCATCCTCTGCTCCGCACGACAGCGTGCGTGCAACATCCGGCCTTATTGAAAGCCGCAGTATTGATTACATCCCCGAATCTGAACGCCATGGCAGTGTCTTCAGCCAGTTCACGCTGTGGTTTGGTGGTAACCTGCAAATTACCGCCATTGTGACCGGGGCGCTGGCGGTGGTCCTTGGCGGTGATGTGGTCTGGTCGCTGATTGGCCTGCTGGTCGGGCAAATCCTCGGCGCCGGGATTATGGCGCTGCACGCGGTGCAGGGCCCCCGTCTGGGCCTGCCGCAGATGATTACCTGCCGGACACAATTTGGCGTGTACGGTGCGGTGATCCCGTTAATCCTGGTGTGTGTGATGTATGTTGGTTTCTCTGCCAGTGGCACCGTGCTGGCCGGGCAGGCGCTGGCGCACCTGGCGGGTATCAGCAACCAGGCCGGGATCGTTGCCTTTGGTGTCATTATTATCGTGGTGGCTGCGCTGGGATACCGGCTGATCCACGGTCTGGGAAAGGTCGCCAGCGTGGTCGGCGTGCTGACTTTTATCTACCTGTTTTTCCGCCTTTTCCTGAAAAATGATGTGGGCGCTTTGCTGAGCAATCAGCATTTTTCGCTGTCGATGTTTCTGCTGGCTATGTCGCTCTCGTCCTCGTGGCAGATTGCATTCTGTCCCTATGTTTCTGACTATTCGCGCTATCTGCCGCGCACTGTCTCCGCAGGCAAAACCTTCCTGGCGGTATTTGCCGGGACGGCGCTGGGCACCCAGCTTTCAATGACTCTTGGGGTGGTTGCCGCAGCACTGGCGGGCCAGGCCTTCTCCGGCAATGAAGTCGGTTATATCGTCGGGCTGGGATCGAGCGGGTCGATGGCACTGGTACTCTATTTTGCTCTCTGCTTTGGCAAAATCACCTTCACCACGTTGAATGCTTACGGCAGCTTTATGTCGCTGACCACCATTGTGTGCGGGTTCAGAAAGACGGCGGCGGTCACTGCAGCGGGAAGGATTACCTTTATCGTCAGCATGGTGGTCATCAGCTGTGCCATCGCCATGCTCAGCGAGCCTTCATTTCTCAAGTCTTTTACCCAGTTTCTGCTGTTTCTGCTGGCGTTCTTTGTGCCGTGGAGCGCCATGAACCTGATGGATTACTATTTTATCTCTCGCGGGCACGTGGATATTCCGGCACTGACTAATCCTGATGGTCGCTACAAACGCTGGAATATGGCGGGTATCGGCACTTATATTGTGGGCGTACTGATCCAGCTACCGTTTGTCTCTAACGGCTTCTACAGCGGCTCGCTGGTCTGGCTGTTTGATGGTAACGATATTTCGTGGATTATTGGCTGGGTGTTTACCGCGCTGTGCTGGCTGCTGGTTAACCGCAGCGTGAAATGGCCTCGCCTGCAGGCCACGATTTTTCCTGAGAACGGCTGAAAGCAGGGCGGAAAGGGCGGAATGCCCCCCGCCCTGTAGGTTGTGTCCGGCAGGTTTTCACTCCTGCCGCTGTTACCGTCACCCTCATGGCTTGCCCCGGCTTCACCACACACTCCAGTGCCGGGGAACGGTTGGTAATCAAGTGACCAGCCAATAAATTTTTTTACCGATTACAGGGTGTCTGACCAGACACCCTGAGTCAAAAACGGCGAGGCAAAACGGGGCAGCGTTAGCCTTAAGTATTTCTGATGTTAAAGGTATATGCCTGCCTGCGGGGATGAAGAATTCTTCAGAATCACAGAAGTATCTGATGATCGTCGGTCGGAAAAGTGGCCCTGTTTCCATCAGAATTTTCCGGGTTGAGCGCGATTTTTTGCAACCAAAATACGGCGGACGATAAAACGGTTCTTTTCGCTACCGGGCGAACTGTGTAAGAAAAAATATTTCTGTCTGCCCTGGTTGAGCGGGAAAGAAATGAACCGGGTAGAAAGAAAATGATTGCAAATCATAGGCTGCTTAATCTTTTTCTTTCATTATTACTCCCGGTGTTATTTTCTTTATTAAGACTTTCCTCAGTGAAAGGTTACAGCTTGTAAAAGATGACGTCTAAGAAAAGTCTTAGTAATGCAATGTGTTGAGGATTCGTTTAGGTTGGTTTTATTCACATAATATTACCCTGATACAGACCCATACAATACTTAAGGCAGTCTTGAAATGGCTTAAAGATAAAGTCATTGTAATGTTAATAACAATTCAGAGATATAGCGGGGCATTCATCTTATTTGCAATTAAAAATACTTTTGTTACATAAGAAGATAAATATCAGCTTGTCCGGGTATAATTCTTAATACACGCTTAATTCCTGAGTGAACATTGAAATCAGGGCGCTATTGTTGTTTATTAGGCCTCATGCTTTTCGTTGATAAGAAGAAGACTATGACGCAAAAACTGCTGTCGGTGGTTATCCCTGTTGATAATGCCGAAAAAAATATTTCCCATTGCGTGGCCACATTACTCCGACAGTCTCCCGCGCCTGACGAGATTATTATTGTTCACCGCGAGTCTGACCTTGCCACGGCTGACGCCCTGCGTGAAATTTCAGGGCAGAAGGGCATTATGATTGCCGCTCAACCTGCCGGGGAAACCCAGAATCTGTGCGATTACGGCACAGGTCTGGCACAGGGTCAGTGGATCTACTTTTGCGATCCGGCCGGGCTGGTCAGCGACGGTTTTTGCACCGATTTTGTTCAGTCGATCGGCAGCCACCCGCAGGTGGAGCTGTTCTGTTTTAACACCAGAACTGATGAGACTAACCCGTCCTTCAGTGCTCAGGATCACGTGGTCCACCGCCGTCATGGCCTGATGACGGCCCAGCAGGCATTCAGCGATCTGCTGCAAAACGGGGCCTGCAATGCAGCCACTGGTAACTTTGTTGTACAGAAGAAAAAGCTGGACAGCTGGCAGATTATGCACAGCAAACCACTGTGCCAGGACTCCGCCTTTACGCTGGAGGTGTTCCTGCGCGCCGGCCAGGCCTGGGTCAGTGAAAAGTGCCATTACAGCCTGCGCTCGCCCGCTGCGGTGGCAGAGATTTCGGTTAAAGACGGGAACAGTTTTCGTGCCCATTATGATGCCTTTGTTTGCGGGTATGAAAAATTAACCCGACTTTCTGAAGGCTCACCCGCTTCCCAGGAATTACGCCGATGCTATCTTATTCAGTCTTTCAAATCGATGATGCAGCTTTTACAGAACAGGGGGATTCAACCGCCCGGTTATTTTTTAAATGCCATTCATTACCTGGGTCGTGACTTACGGGCTGGCTCATTGACTAACTGGATATTACTGAGAAAGCCGGTACTGTATAATGTGCTTTTTCGCACTCAGTCTGGCACTGCTCATGTTTAGCGCTGCTTAAGTGTTAACAGCATTAATTCTGCAACCCGATTCTCTTGCCCTGATTAAAAGCAAAAATGGCCGTGGTAAGCGTGCCGGGGTGCTTTCTTTTATAACAAATTGTTGCTGAGGCTTCTGTAAAAAGTCAGCGCCATGCCGCCGCATGGTTTTTTAAGATTATTTCCCTGATGCCGTATCAGCGACAATTTGTTAGTCTGAATTATCAAATTTTGATATCTCAGTCACAATAAGAAGAGACTATGTCGATTAAGCGTAATGCGGTTGCGAATTATGTCGGGCAACTTTATTCCACTCTGGCCGGTATCCTTGTCGTACCATTGTATATTCATCAGCTGGGAATGGAGATTTATGGCCTGATCGGTTTTTTCTCTATTTTGCTGACCTGGCTCCAGTTACTGGACGTGGGGATTTCCACCACGCTGTTACGTGAAGCGGCTCGCTATCGTGCCAATAAAGAACAGAATCCCTATTTTCCTTCCCTGTTTGGCACCCTGGGCAAATTCTTCCTGATCTCATCTGCCGTATTGGTTGTGCTGGGCTGGATTGCCACCCCTTACATTGCCTCCCACTGGCTGCACGCGAAAACCATTCCTCATCAGGATCTGATCATTGCCGTGGCGGTGATGGTGCTGACAGCGGCTATCCGCTGGCGTACCGGGCCTTTCCGCAGTGTGATAGTCGGTTATGAACATCAGGTCTGGCTGAATGCGCTGAACGTGATTGTCATCACCCTGCGGACTTTCGGTGCGGTGTTTGTGATCCGTTTTGCTTCAAACCCGGTGATTTTCTTCTTCGGCTGGCAGCTGGCGATCTCCATCGCTGAGGCAGCCTGCTGTATTATAAAGTCTTACCAGCTGGTGCCGCGTGCGGGTCGCAACACCAAAGCGCCGGACTTTAACAGCGTGATCAAACCTTTTCTGAAATTTGCGGTGGGTGCGGCTTTTTCCAGCGCTATCTGGACCTTTATTTCGCAGATAGACCGTCTGGTGCTTTCCAAAACGCTGCCACTGGCGACTTACGGTTCCTTTACCGTGGTGGCAACTGCCGCCACCGGTATCGTGATGCTGAGCAGCCCGATCATGCAGGCCATCGTGCCAAGAATGACCGGCATGAAAACCCACGCCGGGAACGGCGAGCAGGAAACGCTGAAGCTTTATCGCTGGACCACTCAGGCAGTCAGTATTTTTATGGCACCGTTGAGTATCACCATTGCCCTCTATCCTACTCAGCTGATCTGGGCATGGACACAGAACGCCCAGATCGGCCAGCAGATGTCGCTGGTGATGACCCTGTACGCGCTGGGCAGCGGGATTCAGGCTATCTGTGGTCTGCTCTATAACCTGCAATACGTCAGCGGCAACCTGTCGCTGCACATGAAAGGGTTTACCGTTTTTGCCATCGTGCTGATCCCTCTCAATATCCTGGCGGCGATGCATTATGGTGCTCTGGGCACCGGTGTGGTCTGGTTAGGGCAGAACATTTTCTACCTGCTGGTCTGGGCTTATATCGTGCACCGTAAGTTTGCCCCGAAAATCCATATCCCATGGCTGACCCGTGATGTGATGCTGATTTGGGGCGTCTCAGCCGTGGTGGCCTTCGTCTCGCTGTACATTCCTTTTGAGTGGAACGTTAACCGCTGGCTGAACCTGCTGTTCCTCGGGATCATTGGCTTTATCAACCTGGTTATCTGTTGCCTGTTCCACAGCAAGGTCGGGGACCATTTGAAAAACATGACTTTTCGTCGGCTGAAGTTGAGAGGTGAGAGATGAACACGGTCAACGGCCTGGCTGAGAAGCCAACCCTGTCGGTCATTATCCCGGTCTATAACGGACGGCAATATCTGAGTGAAGCCATTGATTCTCTGCTACAGCAGACCTCGGTGCCGGATGAGATCATTATTATTGATGATGGCTCCACTGACGGCACCGACCAGTTGATCGCCGACTATTGTGCCGCTCACCCTTTGATCAAAATGATCCGCAATGCCCGGGGGGGCGTAAGCGCTGCCCGTAATAAAGGCCTCGAAATCGCTACCGGGCAGTTCATCTATTTTATGGATGCGGATGATTACGTCGCGCCGACCCTGTTTGCCGATTTTATTCGGGAAAAGCTGGTTTGTCCTGACCTGGAGCTGTTTGGCTTCTCTGCGATGATGTTTCCGGACGTGCCGGTGGAAAAAAGGCGTTATGAAAACGCTCATGGCCGGGCAGCCGTGGGGATTTTTAAGGGGGGAACCCAAACGCTGCGGCAGCTGCTTGACAGTGATTCAGCCCACCGGGTGTTGTGGTCAAGCGTGATCTCCCGCGCGTTAATTGACCGCAGCAACAGCGTTTTTCTGCCGATCCAGAATCATGAAGATGCGCCGTTTATGTTCAATCTTTATCTGCAGGCCCGCTGTCTGTTCCTTACGGCTAACGCCTACTACTTTAAGCGTTATAGTCTGGGATCACTGTCGGTGGCGACCCGTGATTTTTCGTGGGTGAAGAACTATTTTATTGCCCGCGAAGGAACCGAGAAGGCTATTCTGGCCTCCGGTATCCCGGTGGACAGTCAGCTGGTGGACGACTACTACTCGCCAGTGATGGGGGGGTGTCTGACCATGGTAAGAAAATACGATATGGCTGTGCCGAAAGAGTATCAGCTGGTCTTCAGCTCACTGGTGCGCAAGATGACCCGCAACAATCTCAAGCTCAGTATTATCTGGTATTGCCATCCTCTTTACACCAGCCTGACCTGGTGCAAGAGGAAGCTCACGGGGTTGAGCACGACCTGATCTCTGCCCTGGAGATTACCGTCTGGCGGCGGCGATTTTTGCCTGTCGCCAGTTGAGTAAGGGCGTCACGGAGATACCGTGCACCACCACGCTGGCGACGATCAGCGTAAAGGCCATATTGGCCATCCGCGTCATCTCCTCTCCCGCCAGTCCGAGAGTATAAGCAAAGGCAATATAGTTGATACTGCCGATCCCCCTGATGCCCAGCCAGCCGATAATTATCCGCTGCTGACGGGGAGCGTTAATGCCCAGGGTGGCAATCCATACAGAAGCCGGTCGGATCAGTAAAAAGAGCAGGGCGGCCATTAACAGACCGGCCGGATCCCAGTGCTGAGCCAGCGTGACTCCCAGCACGATAATAATCCCCGCCGCGAATAAACGTTCCACCGTATCGCCAAAAGAGAGCGCATCACCCACCACCAGGCCTACTGAACTGGCGGGATTGGTTTCACCCGCCTCGTGGCGGATATGAGGATTAACCATAACCTCTGCCGGGGGCCGGTTTTCGCTGTCCTGGAAGATATCCGCTGGCTGGCGGTTAATCACCCTCACTTCGGCGCGACGCAGGCCAACGCCTGCGGCAAAGGCAGCGAGAAACCCTGAAGCATCCAGCGCCTGAGCGGCGGCATAGCTAATGGCAATCAGTGCCAGCGCCAGAAAATCATTGGGTGCCACGTCCTGATGGGTATGGCGCAAATGCGTGGCGTACTGTCCGACAAAGCGGCCCAGCACAAAGCCGATTCCCAGCCCGCCGGCAATGGCCCAGAGTCCGTCCTTCAGCGCCCACAGGCTGAACTGCTCCAGCGGCAAATCGCCATGTCCGGCGATCAGCATTATCGCCAGCATCAGCAGCGGCAGAGCCGTGCCATCATTCATTCCTGCCTCGCTGGAGAGTGAAACGCGGAGGTTATCGCTGTCCCGCGCATCGTTAACGGAGATCAGACTGGCCAGCACCGGATCGGTTGGGGCCACAATAGCGCCAAACGCCAGGGCAAACGGCCAGGAAAGACCGGTAAGAAAGTGAGCGGCTACCGTTACGCCCGCTACGGTGAGCAACATGCCGGGAAACGCCAGCCGCAGGCCAATGCGCCAGCCCTGGCTTTTTAACGGCAGTCTCAGCTTGAGGCCGGTAATAAACAGCGAAGCGGCCATCGCTATTTCAGTGATGTTTTTCGTCAGTTCAGCATGTGCCGCAATATCAACCTGCAGCAGGCCCAGCACCCAGGGACCGCTGACCACGCCTGCGACCAGATAGAGGGCAAACGCCGTTACCGGGCCACGGTTGATCCAGCCTGATGCCAGCGACATTAACAGTAAAAGCCCGCCAGTGGCGGCGGTCCAGCCAAGAAATCCCATTTTTACTCCCTTTTCAGTTTCTCCAAGTATGGACGCAAAACGGCTGGCCTGTTGAAAAGGCCTCTTGTAAAGACAAAATCAACGGCGGGCAGACAGCAATATACGCATTCTGTGCCGTCTGGCAGGCGTGATGTGCCGCAAAGATTGTCAGAAAGCGCGCAGAGGTATACTGTTAGCGGACTCACTTATTTTGTCACCCGCGGCTGATTTATCGCCGCAACAGCTGCTAATCCGAGGTTGTTTTGTCCAGTTATTCTCCTAACCTTCGCCCACGACGCCTGCGTCAGACCCCCTCCTTCCGCTCAATGTTCCAGGAAACGTCCCTTAGCCTCAACGACCTGGCGCTGCCGATCTTTGTTGAAGAAGGGCTGGATGACTACAAAGCGATTCAGGCGATGCCTGGTGTGATGCGTATTCCGGAAAAGCGTCTGGCGCACGAAATTGAGCGCATTGCCAAAGCGGGGATCCGCTCGGTGATGACTTTTGGTATCTCTCACCATACCGATGCGGATGGCAGTGATACCTGGCAGGAGAACGGTCTGGTTTCCCGTATGTCCCGCATCTGCAAAGACACCGTGCCGGAAATGATTGTGATGTCGGATACCTGCTTCTGTGAGTACACCACGCATGGCCACTGCGGCGTGCTGCATGACCACGGTGTGGATAATGACGCCACGCTGGCTAACCTGGGTAAACAGGCTGTTGCTGCTGCCCGCGCGGGAGCTGATTTTATTGCGCCTTCGGCGGCAATGGACGGGCAGGTTGCGGCGATCCGCCATGCGCTGGATGAAGCCGGATTTACCGACACCGCCATCCTGTCTTACTCCACCAAATTTGCTTCTTCTTTTTATGGCCCGTTCCGTGAAGCAGCCGGAACCTCGCTGAAGGGCGATCGCAAAACCTACCAGATGAACCCGATGAACCGCCGTGAAGCCATCCGTGAATCGCTGATCGATCAGGCGGAAGGTGCTGATGCGCTGATGGTGAAACCGGCTGGTGCCTATCTGGATATTATCCGCGACGTGCGCGAGCGCACCGAGCTGCCGCTGGCGGCTTATCAGGTGAGCGGAGAGTACGCGATGATCAAGTTTGCGGCTCAGGCGGGCGCAGTGAACGAGCAGGACGTGGTGCTGGAAAGCCTCGGGGCGATTAAACGCGCGGGTGCTGACCTGATCTTCAGCTATTTCGCTCTGGACCTGGCCGAGAAGAAACTGCTGTAATCAGTCAGCCCCTGCGGGGGATGCCCCGCTTGCAGGGGCGGAATTTATTCCGCCCTTTTACCGTCCGGCATTTCTCCGCGTTATGGAATTTACTCCACCACTTCTGAAATCCATTTCACCGACTTGATGTTGGTAAAATTCGCCACGTCACCCACGATCTCATCAACATGGCCTTCCATGCCTTTTTTCAGGTCGTCAACGGAACGACAAATCAGGTGGCAGGCGGCGATATAAGGAGCCGGGTTGCCTTCCGGGGTTGAGAGGATTTTGTCGACAGAATAGGACACCAGACAGTCACCCATTCTCTTTGCAATCAACGGCAAATGCACATTACGATAGTAATCGTGGTCAAACTCACCGTTTTCAGTGTTCGGGTACAGCACGCTGTATTTAATCAAAACATCACCTCTGTGGTTACACCCGGTGCGCCTTCCGCACCCTCAGCCCTCATTATAGCGAGGTTGCCAGCGAGCCAATTAGCGCTCTGAGCCACTGCTGAGCTGCCGAGTTGTCATTGCGCCGGTGCCAGATCAGGTCAAAGGGGATAGTTGGCAGCTCAAGTGGCGGGGTGTAGAGCTGCAGTTTATCTCTGGCAGAACAGTTCCGCGCCACGCGCTCCATCACCGTCGCCGTCATATCCGTGGTGGCGACCACTTCCGGGGCCACGAACATCTGCGGCAGCGCCAGCGCGCGGGTTCGCTGCAATCCCTGCTGTGCCAGCGCCTGATCCACCACGCCATAGCCATCGCCTTCCGGTGACACCAGGATGTGCTTCAGCGCGAGGAAGCTGTCGATATCCATTTCCTGTTTTGCCAGCGGATGACCGCGACGCAGCAGGGTCACAAACCGATCCTGCAGCAGCGGACGCGAAAGTATCCGGCTGTGCTGAGTGGTGGGCGGCACGCCAATCGCGGCATCAATTTTCCCGGCGTCCAGCAGGTCGATCACGCCGTCGCGGCGGGTGACAGCCAGCACCTGCAGGGTCACGCCAGGGGCCTGTTGCGCCAGAGCTTTGCTCAGTGACGGCAGCAGCACATAAGCCGCATAGTCAGAAAGGCCAAGGCGGAATGTCTGGTTTACCGTGTCGGGCGTAAAGGCAGGGCGGGTAATCAGCGCCAGCTCCAGCTGTTGCAACACGCTGGCGACCGATCCGGCAAGTTCATTCGCCCGTGCGGTGGGATGTAATCCTTCAGCACCACGCTGGAACAACGGATCGCCAAACAACTTGCGTAAGCGTGCCAGCGCAGCACTCATTGCCGGCTGGCTGACACCTACCCGGCTGGCAGCGCGTGTCACATTGCGTTCGTCGAACAGCGCGTTGAAAGCCACCAGCAGATTCAGATCGATACCGTGAAAATCCATAAATTGTATAATCGTCTATACGCGTTATTTGTTGGATTGATAATAAACGGCGGCTTACTATCAGGCAATCACTTACCCAATGGAGCTGAATAATGAGTCATTCTGCTACGGATCGCCTGCAGGCCGAACGCGTTGCTGTGGAAACGGTGTACCGCGCTTTCAATGATAAAAATCCTGACCTGCTGGACAACGCCGTCAGCGCCGACTGGCAGGATATCCCCCTGGCACCGGGGCAGGGACCGGGGGCTGCAGGACTGAAGCCGATTATCCTCGGCTTGATTGAGGCGCTGCCGGATGTGCACATAGAAATTCACGATATGATCCAGACGCCGGGGCGTATTGCCGTGCGTGCGGAAATCACCGGCACGCATCTTGGTAACGTGATGGGCATTGCCGCTACGGGTAAAAAAGTCCGTTTCGCCATCCATGAATTCCACCATCTGGATAAAGGGCGAATTACAACGACCTGGCATCTGGAAGACTGGTTTGGGCTGTTCCGCCAGTTGGGTCAGTTCCCGGCGGGCTGAACGGGTTCCGCCAGCGCGGCAGGCGCGTTGCCCCGTGCCGGCACTCAACATCAGCGTCTGCCTGATTATGTGGTGCAGCTTCAGCGGGCCTGGCAAAGTGTCATACCGATAAAGCCGCGGTGGCGAAGTTGCTGAAGCCTGATAATCACTTCACCACCGGCAAATCGGCAAAGCGCGTGGTCCAGGCCGGAGACAGCATCTCGCGCTTCATTGCCCAGGATTTCTGAATGCCCTGGCCGGCAAACCAGACGGTGCCACGGCCAGAACGGTTTAGCTGGTCAACGACCTGCATCAGCGCAGTGCTGTCTGGTCGTGGCTGGTGTTCATCGAACAGATTTAACTGCGCCACCCCCTGGCTGAAGAAATCACTCAGCATCACGCCGGCTTTCATATAGCGATGCCCGTCAATCCAGATTCGATCCAGCGCTTCGGTCGCCACGCGGATAATATCCCGCGTATCGTTGGAAGGGGTCAGCAGCCTGCCCGAAGACTGGTTGCCATAGAAGACCTCATCCTGCACATGCGGGCTGGTGCGAACAAACACGCTGATAAAGCGGCAGAATTGTTTGTCTTCCCGCAGTTTCTCAGCGGCGCGTTCGGCGTAGGCGCAGATTGCCTGATGCATGTCGCCATATTCCGTGATGCGACTGCCGAAGGAGCGACTGCAGATAATTTGCTGCCTGGTGGGTGAACATTCTTCCAGCTCCAGGCAGGGTTCTCCGCGCAGCTCACGTGACGTTCTTTCCAGCACCACATTGAAATGCTTGCGGACCACCCAGCTGGAGCACTCGGCCAGGTGCAGGGCGCTTTCAATTCCCATCAGGTTCAGTTTTTTGCTGATACGCCGCCCGACGCCCCACACTTCGCTGACCGGCACCAGCGCCAGCAGTTTGCGCTGGCGATCGATGCTGGACAGATCGACCACGCCGCCCGTTTTTTTCCAGGTTTTTGCTGCATGGTTGGCCAGCTTGGCCAGCGTCTTGGTGGGAGCGATGCCCACCCCAACGGTCAGGCCGGTTTCCCGCCTCAGTCGCTGACGGATTTGGCGGCCAAACGCCTCGAGATTGACGCAGTTGCCGACGCCTGTCAGATCGAGAAAGGCCTCATCAATCGAGTAGATCTCCGCCCTCGGCGCCATCTCTTCAAGGATGGTCATCACCCGCAGGCTCATATCGGCATACAGCGCATAGTTGGAGCTGAAGACCTGCACCTTCTGGCGGCGGAGCTCATCCTTCAGCTGAAAGTAAGGGCCCGCCATTTTGATGCCAAGCTGTTTGGCCTCGGCCGATCGCGAAATAATGCAGCCATCATTGTTGGAAACCACCACCACCGGTTTGCCCTGCAGGTCGGGACGAAATACCGTTTCGCAGGAGGTGTAAAAGCTGTTGACGTCTACCAGGGCGAACATGCTTATTTATTCGACTTCAGGGTAAAAGTGACCACGCCAAAAATCTCCAGGGCTTCGTCACTGTGAAACATGATTGGCGGGTAGTTGCTGTTGCGTGGTCTGAGCTGCAGCGTCGGGCGTGTACAAAGCTCCTTCACCGTGAACTCCCCATCGATGGCGGCAATGATAATGTCGCCATGTTCCGCCGTCAGCGAGCGGTCTACCACCAGCAGATCGCCGTCGCCAATCCCTGCTTCAACCATCGAATCGCCGCTAACCTTTACAAAGTAGGTGGCGCTCGGATGTCTGATCATCAGTTTATTCAGATCCAGTCGCTCTTCGACATAATCCTGTGCCGGGCTGGGAAAACCGCACGGCACGCGTTCGATAAACAGCGGCAAGAGCAGAAGTTTGTTCAGGGTGGAAGGGGAAATGAACTGCATAATCGGTTATCCTGGATTACTGTGTTTATATACAGTATCGTCAGTCAGCCGTCCCGATCAAGAGGCTTGCCGGAAGATTCCGGAAAGCGATTGAAGTGGTGAGGAATTTAGTTTTGCCTGACCATGGGCGCGCCGGTGTGCTCCGGCGCGCAGTCGCGATCAGCCAAAGAAGCTGCTGAGTTCGCGGGCGATGACCTGTGGCTGTTCTTCAGGCAGGAAGTGTCCGCAATGGGGCACCCACACGCCAGAGACGTTCTCCGCGAAAGGGCGCAGCGGTGCGGCCATATCGGCGATCGAACCCTGCTCAGCGCTGATGGCGAGGATCGGCATGGTCAGCTTTCCTTTCTTCACCCGCTCCCGGTTTTGCGTGGCGGAAAGGGCTGCCGCCCGGTAATAAGCCAGTCCCGCACGTAAACCGCCGTTCAGCATCAGGATCCGCAGGTACTCATCCATATCTTCTGCTGAGAACACATCCGGGCAGGCGGTTTTTCTCTTCAGGAACCAGTCGAGGTAGACGCGTTCATTGCCGGCGATCAGCGCTTCGGGCAGATCCGGAAGGGCATGGAAGGCAAAGTGCCAGGTTTTCCACGCTTTATCCGGCGTGACAGGCAGGGCATCCGGCAGCGTGACGCCTGGAATACCGGCATCCAGCAGCACCAGCTTTCTGACCTCGCTGCCATAGATCGCGGCATAAGGCCAGGCAACCCAGGCCCCGACATCATGGGCAGCCAGCAAACAGTGGCTGATGCTGAGCTCAGCCAGCAGGCCATGCACTTTTTCCGCCAGCGATTGGGTGTCATAGCCGCTTTCAGGGCGATCGGAATCCCCCTGGCCCGGTAAATCGGGGGCGATAACACGATAAGTCGGTGCCAGCAGCTGCATCACACCGCGCCAGGCATACCAGCTTTGTGGGAAGCCAGCCAGCAAAACCACAGTTTCGCCGTCCGGGTTGCCTCCCGTCACGTAATGCATTCTGATGCCGTCAACGGTGGCATAGCGGTGTTCAAACCCGGGCAGCGTCCGGTCCTGATGTGTGGCAGGCTCAGCTTCAGCCCGGCGGGGCGGGACGCTTTTCACAGTTTCTTTTTCAGATAACATGGCAGGACCTCATTTGTGGATTTTAGCTGGCCCGCAGCCGCCCTCAGTCCAGCAGCTTCAGGGCCAGGGCGATCGTTGCTTGCCGATCGGTGACGTTGTGGATTTTGCCCACCACCCGCAGGCCAAAAGTGATACACAGCAGTAGCCCTGCCGCCGCTTCAACGTTCAGACTGGCGGACACCGAGCCATCTTCCTGCCCACGGGTAAGTAGTGAGATCAGGAACTTTTTATTGCGCATCACGGCGCGCTGCACCAGCTCAGCCAGTTCTGCATCCAGCACCTGCAGCTCTGTCGCGCTGCCCGTCACCAGGCAGCCGCGCCTTCCTTCCAGATCCTGAGCAGATTCCAGATAGAAGCGCAGCAGCTCTGCCAGCCGTGCGCGTCCGGTGGCGTATTGTTCCAGGCGCTGCTGCAGGTCGGCGTTCCTCACCGAGGTGTAGCGCTCAAAGACCTGCAGAAACAGGGTGCGCTTATCTTTGAACGCCTTATAAATGCTGCCCGCCGTCAGGTTCATTGCTGCGCTGAGATCGGTAACGGAGGTGGCATGAAACCCTTTTTGCCGGAAAACCAGCATGGCGTTATCCAGCGCAACCCCGGTATCAAACGCTCGTGGCCTGCCGCGCTCTTTGCCCGCGCGGTGGGGATGAAAAGAGGTGCTCATGGTAATCCAATAAGGAAATGAATGTTTCCAAAATGCCACAGGCGTCAGGAAAAGGAAAGGGGCGGCAGCATAAATCCACCGGGAATGATGACCGGGGATCATTTTTTCCAGAGGGGTATTCTCTGCATATTCGCTCACTCCCGGCCATGGACAGTGCTACCCCCCTGATTCGGTTCAACGGTTTTTACGCGTATTACGAAAGTGTTCATCAGATTAACAGCAGGAAGGCGTCAGTCTGTTTCGGGTGAGGCTGCGGGGCGCATTCATCCCGCAAACCTCTTCGCCCCGGCGACGCAGAGGACGGCAGCTAAACTCACCGCCAGCATCATCCAACTGACAGTTTCGTGCAGGAACAGGGCGGCGAGCCCCAACGCCATGAAAGGCTGGAACAGCTGGAGCTGGCCGACTGCGGCAATGCCTCCCAGCGCCAGACCGCGGTACCAGAAGATAAATCCAATCAGCATGCTGAACACCGACACATAGGCAAAGCCGATCCACGCCGGTGTGCTGACTTTGCTGAAGGAGACAGGCAGCGTCAGGAGGGCAAGCGGGAGCATCACCGGCAGTGACAGCACCAGTGCCCAGCTGATCACCTGCCAGCCGCCCAGTCGGCGGGAGAGCCGGGCACCTTCGGCATACCCCAGTCCGCAAACGATCACCGCGCCCAGCATATACAAATCGCCACCGGACGAGCCGGAAGTTTCGCTGAACAGGGCATAACCGGCTACCACCGCGCTACCCGCCAGTGAGAACAGCCAGAAAGCCGGACGGGGGTGCTCACCGCCGCGCAGCACCGCAAAGATGGCGGTACACAACGGCAGCAGGCCAATAAACACAATGGAGTGGGCAGAGGAAACATGCTGTAAAGCCAGCGAAGTCAGCAGCGGAAAGCCCACCACCACTCCCAGTGCTGTCACCACCAGCGGCAGCAGCGTTTCTCTGCCCGGAAGGCGCTGCCGTAGCGTAATCAGCAGGATCCCTGCCAGCAGTGCCGCCACGCTGGCCCGGGCGCAGGTCAGAAAAGTTGGGTTAAGGTCGCTGACTGCCGCCCGTGTTGCCGGTAATGAACCCGCAAAAATAGTGATGCCAAGAAAACCGTTAATCCAGCCGTGGGTTGTGCTCTTCATGCTTCTCTCCTGTTTATCTGCCGCCAGTAAAGCATTGAGCCGCCGTGGCAGACCAGTTACAGTGCAGTACAATTTAAAGAAACTGTACTGCTATAAAGAGCAGTACACTTCAGGAGAGGCGGGTGGCTCAGAATCTGACCCGGATTGATGCCGTGATGGCAGAAGTCCGCACTAAAATTGCCGGGCGGGCTTATCTGCCCGGAGCGCGGCTGCCGTCCGTTCGTGCGCAGGCTCGTACATTGCAGGTGTCTGTTTCAACCGTGGTAGAAGCTTATGAGCGACTGGCGGCGGAAAATGCCATCGCCGCCAGGCCAGGTGCCGGTTTTTTTGTCACCGGCCCGGTCGCTCCTCTGGCGCTGGCTCAGCTTGGTCCGCAGCTGGATCGGGATATCGATCCTTTATGGGTCTCCCGGCAGTCACTGGAAAGTGAGCCTGACAGCCTTAAACCCGGTTGCGGCTGGCTGCCCTCATCATGGATGTACGAAGAAGGGATTCGGCGGGCGTTGCGCAGCGTGGCGAGAACAGCGGGCGCAGCTCTGACCGACTATGCCACTCCGGCAGGCCACCCCGGACTGCGACAGTTTCTGCTGCGCAGGCTGGCGGTAGCCGGCGTGGAAACGTCCGCGCCGCAGATGATGCTGACGGAATCGGGGACGCAGGCAATCGACCTGATTTGCCGCTTTCTGCTGGGGCCGGGGGATACCGTTCTGGTGGACGATCCCTGTTACTTTAACTTCCATGCGCTGCTGAAGGCGCACCGGGTCAACGTGGTGGGCGTGCCTTACACTGCCACCGGGCCGGACCTTGACGCGTTCGCCTCCGCGCTGCAGGCGCATACGCCACGGATGTATATCACCAACTCCGGTATTCATAACCCAACCGGAGCCGTGCTCTCGCCGGTCACCGCTCATCGGGTGCTGAAGCTGGCAGAAGCCTCGAATCTGGTGATGGTTGAGGATGATATCTTCGCCGATTTTGAGGTCAGCCCTGCACCAAGGCTGGCTGCTTTTGACGGCCTGTCGCGGGTGATCCAGATCGGCAGCTTTTCCAAAACGGTCTCCGCCTCTTTGCGCTGTGGCTACATTGCCGCGCGGGCGGACTGGATTGACAGCCTGATCGATCTCAAAATCGCCACCAGTTTTGCAGGAGGAGGGCTGGCGGCTGAGCTGCTGCTGACCGCACTGACCGACAGCGGTTACCGACGGCATATGGAATCCGTGCGGGTCAGGCTGGCGCAGGCGAAGGCGCGCACGGTTCAGCAGCTTGCGCAAATCGGGATTACTCCATGGCTGCTTCCCTCCGCAGGCATGTTTCTGTGGTGCCGCCTGCCACAGGGGGCCGATGCAGTCAGCGTTTCCCGCCACTGTCTGCAAAATGGGGTGGTACTGGCGCCGGGGAATGCCTTCAGCCAGTCGCAGAGCGCCGGGGATTTCCTGCGCTTTAATGTCTCGCAGTCTGAAGATGCGCGGATTTTCAGCGTGCTGGCGGATGCGCTGGCCTGACAATATGTGCCTTATTACAATGGGCGGTGCGGCGATCGTTGACGCCGTGAACAGCGCACTTCATGATGTTTTTAAAGAAATAAGAGGAACCTGCCTTGAACGTAAATCCGCCCGCTTACCCGCGAGAAGCGCATCCCATGGTCGGTGAGGAGATCAAGCCTGCCTTACAAATCATCGCCAGTGAACAGGCGGATGGGCTGGCTGAAGAGCTGGTTGCCGCTTACTGTCTTCAGCGTCCTGATATCCGGTGCCGGGTGACGCTGGCCGCAGAGGAAGCCGCTTTTGCCTTGGTGATCAACAAACGCGCCTCACTGGCGATAACCGGGCGCGAAATCTTTCCGTTCGAAGCGGTTCCGTGGAAGAAACTGCTGGGCACGCCGCCGTTTGCCATCCCCATTGCCCTCAGCCCATCCCTGCCTGAACCCGCCCGCAGCCTCTCCGTGGCGGTGTATGTCCATCACACCAACCCGCTGCAAAATCTCACGCTGGCGCAGTTGGGCAGCATTTTCACGCAGGGAAATCCACAGGGCGATTATTCCCGCTGGGGACAGCTGGGGCTGTCGGGAGAGTGGGCAGAGCGAGGGCTGCATCCCTTGCTGCTGCCGGAAACCAGTCCGATCGGCGGTTATTTACAGCGCAGCCATTTTTGCGGTCGCGAAAGGAGCTATCACAGTGAATACGTTGCGCAGACTGATGCACTGATGGCCCGGCTGGCGCAGGATCCCTGTGCCATCGGTATCGCTGAACTGGGCAGGGAGAGCGGGATGTTACGCCGCGTGCCGCTGGTGGCTGATAACGGCGAAGAAGCCAGGTATGGTTCGACGGCAGAGATGCAGCAGCAGAAATATCCTCTGACACGTTACCTGTGGTTGTCGTTGCCGCTGGATCAGTCCGCGAAGCTGGAGGCAGATGCGGCGGCGTTCGCCCGCTTTATCCTCTCGGCGGTGGGACAGGAGATTGTCGGCAGGCATCCGCGTTTTGCTTCACCTGGTGACACGGTACTTCAACAACATTCTGCACGACTGGCGACCCATTTATGATTACCTCCTCAGCAACACTGACTTTACCGCTGATTGGCAACGACGGCATGGCCTCACTGGTTGAACCGTGGTGTGAACTGTTCTGTCAGTCCCATGCCGATCTGGCTTTTGACTGCATACTGGAAGGCTCCTCCACGGCGATGATGGCGCTGGCCGCCGATGCCAGCTGGCTGGCACCGATATCGCGTGCGCCATGGGCGTATGAACTGGCAGCCTTCCAGCAGTTAAAAGGCTATCTGCCCACTGCCATTTACCTGGGCTATACCGGACACGGGCCGCGTGCCGGAGCGAAAAGCCCTCCGGCGATTTATGCGCATCACAGCAACCCCTTAACCGGTCTGACTATGGCGCAGGTTGCCGCCATTTTTTCAACAGGCTCTGACCATGGCAGCCTGCACCGCTGGCGGCAGCTGGGGCTGGAAGGAAAATGGCAGGATCGCCGTATTCATCTTTATGGCCTGCATGACGACGGTAAATATGCCACGGCCTTCCGCCAGTTCCACCTGGGGGGACGACATTATCCGGTGCATTATGAAGCGTTGCCCGATCGCCAGGCGGTGGTGGCTGCCGTGGCTGACGATCCGTTTGGTCTTGGGTGTGTTGGCTGGTTTAATGCGGTGAACTATGCCGGTCAGGTGGATATTGTGCCTCTGGCCTACCGGGCGTGCGAGCCGTATTACACACCCGATTTGCAGCATGTCGCTCAGGGACTTTATCCACTCTCCAGCCTGGTGGCTGTCTACGTTGATCTGCCGCCGGGTCAGCCGCTCGACCCGCTGAAAAAAGCCTGGCTTGAGGGGGCGCTTTCGCCGGAAGGGCAGGCGATTGTGGCGGCTCAGACGCACAGCGCGGAGGGATATGTTCCCCTGGAAGCCGGAAGGGCGAAAGTTGAGCGGGAACGATTGGCGTTGATGTAAACTGTTATCATTTAACCACCTGGACCTGATGTGAAAACCTCAACTGTCTCCTCCAGCCACAAGCGTCACGATCTGTACGGTGAGCGTCTCGGCGCTCGCCTGCAGCAGCTTTCTCCCCGCCTGTTGGCCGTGGCGCAGTATATCGATCGCCATCGTGGCGCAGTGCTGAACAAAACGGCAATTGAGATAGCGGCAGACACGCAGACTTCGGATGCCACGGTGATCCGGGCTATTCAGGCGCTGGGGTTCTCCGGGCTGAGGGATTTGAAAAACGTGCTGGCGGCCTGGCTGGATGAAACGCTCAGCACCTCGGCGAGAATGGCAACCACGGTGAGTTCCCTGACCACGGACAGCAATTCCAGCATCGATTTTGTGCTGAAAAGCTATCTTGTCAGCTGCGAGATGCTGGGGTCAGAGGCTAACCGTGAAGCCATTTCCCAGGCCAGTGCTCTGCTCAGGGCGGCAAAGCGAGTGGCGGTTTTTGGGATTGGGGCCTCATCGCTGCTGGCAGAGTACGCCGCCCGTTTATTCAACCGTAACGGCACACCCGCTTATGTACTCAACCGCACCGGGGCCGCGTTGAGCGAACAGTTAATCGGAATGAGTCAGGGTGATGTGCTGATCATGATGGCTCAGCGTAGCGCGCACCGGGAAGGAACGACCACGGTTGAAGAGGCGCAGCGGCTTGGCATCAGCATCATTTTGCTGACCGGTACGCCAGACGCTGCGTTTGTTAGCTCTGCTGATACGGTGATCCTGATCCCCCGCAGCGCCGAGGCGGAAAAAATCCCGGTGCATGGCACGCCGTTGATTTGCCTGGAAATCCTTGTACTGGCGCTCGCCGCATCGGCCCCGGAAATGCCAGTGAAGACGGTTAACCGGTTGTATGAGCTGAGTAACTCTCTGACGAAACCGCGAAAACATGGACGCTGAATACTTCGCCAGGCACCAAGGGCAGATAAAACTGCCCTCTGCTTTTAATTCTCAGCGGGAATAACAGAAAATAATAAATCCCTGACAGAATGAAAATGTTTTTATGACAAAACAGTTCTTTTAAAGCTGGCTTTATTTTTAAAATGACGGTGTGGCATGGATTCATTTTTACGCTGTAACGGCTGTTCGAAAATAGCGGTAAGCAACACAATATCATGACCCTATTTCTCTTCAGATCAGCATTGTCTGCATAGTGGAAATGATAAAAAGGAGGCGTTATGTTAGGGATATTCACGCCTTCTTTACCGATCCTGAGCGCAGCCTGCGGCAATAGCCATCCGGCGGGAGGCGGCGGGAAGGGCACAGGCATGGGCTCCGGAGAGCAGGGCGTGGGGATCTCGACGCTGCGCTGATCACTGATCGTGACCATCGGGGAGAGGTTTATTTTCCGGAGGGAGCAGAGAGCCATAAAGTGTATTTTAATAAAGCACTTTCTGAAGAAGGAAATGCACAATTTTTTCTGACTGATTATCTGCAACAGGAAAACCCACAATAATGACGCTGAGGCGCCACAGCGGCTTCGTCGACCTCATGCCTGCCCGTGACTTTGCTGAATTGTAAGAATTTAGTAAATGATGCGTTTAAGGGCAAACCCCGCTGAAGGTTTTAAAGGCCTGGCCGATACCTGTGCTGAATGGAGGAACCGGCAGGAGACTCGGGAGAGGCAGAATGATAATAAAAGTTCAGACCCATGAGTTGCGAACCGGGATGTACGTTCATAAGCTGGAGGTTTTTTGGCTGAAAGATCCCCTGGTTCATAACGCAATGCTGTTGACCACCGAGCAGCAGATTCACCGCATCGTAAAAAACGACATTAAAGAGGTCTGGATCGATCTGGATAAAGGTCGCGGACCCGATCCCGTGGCAACGCAGGATGAACCCGGGCAGCCAGAAGCGGCCGCAGAACCGGGCGGTATGTATGAAGAGATCGAGCAGGCGCAGGCTATTTGTCTGAATGCCAAAGGGCAGGTGATGGACATGTTCAGCGATGCACGGCTGGGCAGAACCATCGACACCGTCAGTACGCTGCCGCTGGTGGATGAAATTGGCGGATCGATCAGCCGCCATCCGGCTGCCTTGCTCAGCGTGGTGCGCCTGAAAACGCACGATGACTATACCTATCTGCACTCTGTTGCCGTTTGCGCGCTGATGATATCGCTGGCGCGTCAACTGGAGCTGGACGAAGAGCAGACCCGCCGCGCCGGGACTGCCGGGCTGCTGCATGACGTGGGTAAAGCGGGGATCTCGCTGGCTATTCTCAATAAGCCTGGCAAGCTGACCGGGGAAGAGTTTGAAGTCATGAAACAGCATCCGGTGCTTGGTGAGGACCTGCTGCGGAAAAGTGGCGCGGATGACGACCTGCTGGATGTGGCGCTGCATCATCATGAAAAAATAAACGGCAGCGGCTATCCGCACGGGCTGAAGGGCAAAGCGATCTCGCTGCTGGCGAGGATGGCTGCGGTTTGCGACGTGTATGATGCGGTAACCTCCAACCGTCCCTACAAGGCGGGCTGGAATCCGGCCAGCGCGATGCATCAGATGGCCAGCTGGGAAGGGCACTTTGATCGCAAAATCTTCTATGCTTTTGTAAAAGCCGTGGGGATCTATCCGGTCGGTTCGGTCGTGCGTCTGGCATCGGGGCGGGTGGCCGTGGTGGCGGAGCCTGGCGCAGGGTCACTGTTGCAGCCAAAGGTCTGTGTCTTTTATTCCCAGGTGATTAATCAGTCCCTGCGTCCGGAGATTGTCGATCTGGCCGATCGTTACTGCTGGGACAGCATCGCCGGCCCGGAAGAGTCAGCATGCTGGAGAGGAGTAAACGTTGACGCTCTGTGGATGAAACCGGTTGCCTGATGTTTCAGTTATTTCCTGTAAATACCCAATGTCTTTCCCCTTTTTCCTATGTCTTTCTCCGCCGCAATTTGCCACTATCAGCAGTTCCGCACTCTGCTGATGCGCACGTCTGGTCTGGCAGAGCCGGGATCAGCGACTATACTGAAAGCTGAAGTTGTTGCGTACAGGGCAACAGGGAGAGTCCGGCTGCACCTGCCGTACAGGGCTGATATAGAAGGAAACAGAACCAGTAATCTGATGATATCTGACACCATGAGTCCCGCTCCTCTCCCCCCGCGCCCGCAAAAGTTGGGCCGCAGCAACAGCCTGATGAACGTATCGCCATGACACACCTAATCAGGAGGAATACTGTGAATACCCAGAATGAGTCCGTGCCCCCCTTATCTCCGGCTGGTCGCTATGCCTTTTTTTTCGACGTTGACGGCACTCTGGCAGCCATCCAGTCCCGTCCGGACGAAGTGTTTATTCCGGAACCGACCCTCATTCACCTGCAGCGGCTGGCAGAGTTAACTGACGGGGCCGTGGCGCTGGTTTCCGGCCGCCCGATGAGTGAGCTGGATGCACTGGTCTCGCCGTTACGTCTTCCTCTGGCTGGCGTCCATGGTGCTGAGCGCCGTGATGCTGCCGGGCACACTGAACGTCTCTCCCTGCCGGAAAATGTCGCAGAGTCGCTCTCTTCATTGCTGAGCGAAGCGATGGCTGGCCTGCCGGATACGCAGCTGGAAACCAAAGGTATGGCCTTTGCGTTGCACTATCGCCGCGCGGAACATTTCCAGCAGAAGGTGCTGGCGCTGGCTGAAGCCATGGTCGAACGCTTCCCCATGCTGACGCTGCAACCTGGCAAATGCGTGGTGGAGATCAAGCCGAAAGGCGTCAATAAAGGAGCAGCCATTGCCGCTTTTATGCAGCAGGCTCCCTTTACCGGCCGAACGCCGGTTTTTCTTGGTGATGATTTGACCGATGAGGCGGCATTTATTGCGGTCAATGCCATGGAGGGTATCACAGTCAAAGTGGGAGAAGGTCAGACGGATGCAGCGTATCGCCTGCCCGACGTCGATGCCGTTTATCACTGGCTGGCACAAACATTAATACAACCAGATAAAGACGAAACATCGTCGGTAAGGAGTCAAGGTCATGAGTCGTTTAGTCGTCGTATCTAACCGCATCGCAGTACCCGATGGATCAAAGGCCAGCGCAGGCGGTCTCACCGTTGGCATTATGGATGCGCTGAAAACCACCGGAGGATTGTGGTTTGGCTGGAACGGCGAAATCAATGAAATCGGCGAGGATGATGAAGAGATGAGCCTGTTCGAACAGGACAGCGTCACCTACGCCTCTTTTGGGCTTAACCAGAACGATTACGATCTTTATTACCTGCAATTTTCCAATGCCGTAATCTGGCCAGCGTTCCACTATCGCCTGGATCTGGTTAACTTCCAGCGGGAAGCCTGGGAAGGATACTGCAGCGTCAATAAAATGCTGGCCATACGCCTGCTGCCGCTGCTTGAGCCGGATGACGTTCTGTGGATCCATGACTATCATCTGCTGCCGTTTGCCGCCGAGCTGCGTAAGCTGGGGGTCAACAACCGTATCGGATTCTTTTTGCACATTCCGTTCCCGACCCCGGAAATCTTTAACGCACTGCCGCCGCACAATGAGCTGCTGAAGATGCTGTGCGATTACGATCTGCTTGGCTTCCAGACGGAAAGCGACCGCACTGCCTTCCTGGAATGCCTGTCGCTGCTGACTGTGGTGCAGACCAAAGGGAAACAGCATACCGCCTTTGGCAATCCTTTCACCACCGAGGTTTACCCCATCGGGATTGAGCCGGACAGCATTAAAGAGATGGCTGAAGGACCGCTGCCCCCGAAGATGGCGGCGATGAAGAAAGATCTCGGCGATGCCAAGAACATCATTGCCTGCGAGCGGCTGGACTATTCCAAAGGGTTACCGGAGCGTTTTCTGGCGTACGAAGCGTTGCTGGAGAACTACCCGGAGCATCGCGGGAAAATACGCTATTCGCAGATTGCGCCAACTTCCCGGGGGGATGTGCAGGCGTATCAGGATATTCGTCATCAGCTGGAAACCGAAGCCGGGCGGATTAACGGTAAATACGGCACGCTGGGCTGGACGCCGCTCTATTACCTGAACCAACACTTTGATCGCCGCCTGCTGATGAAAATCTTCCGCCTCACCGATATCGGTCTGGTGACGCCGCTGCGCGATGGCATGAACCTGGTGGCGAAAGAGTACATTGCCGCGCAGGATCCGCAGGACCCTGGGGTGCTGGTGCTGTCACGGTTTGCCGGAGCGGCCAACGAACTGACTTCCGCGCTGATTGTGAACCCTTACGATCGCGACGAAGTGGCAGCTGCATTGAACCAGGCGGCAACCATGCCGCTGAATGAACGTATTTCACGGTACAACGACATGATGGCGGTGCTGCGCAGCAATGATATTACCCACTGGCGCAAAACTTACCTGAAGGATTTGCAGGCGATACCGGCCCGCAACCCGGAGCAGGGGGAGGCCAACAAGGTTGCCACCTTCCGCGACTAGCATAATACGTGCCAGCAAAAACAGAGGGCGATCGACGATCGCCCTTTTTTTATTTGGCTTTAGGAATCCTGGGGTGGCAAAACGAGCGGTAAAAGGGCCAGTTAAAAGAAAAAATGGCAAAAATGTGTCTTTTTACTCAAGATTCAGCACACCGTGCCGATACTAACCCTGCAGGGGCAAAACTTCTGTGAAAACATTCACATCTCTAATGTAACTGTCAGTTACATCTTCTGGCATGCCCTAAACACAAGCCTGGCGCGGCTTACAAAAGACAAACACTTCCTGATAAAAATCTGCGTTATGTCACATTTTACCTTTCATACACCCCCACGATAGTCACATAATGTGATTACTTGTTACACGTATAATAACTGTAATATTCAGCATTTAATGCTGATTATTTTTGTAAAGTCAGTTATTAAGGCTAGTTCTGATCTGAATCACGCTACCGCTCCGTTTAATCTTCGTAAAAGGAATGGTTTTCATTTGGAATGGTGCACAAAAGGTTAAAAATTAACATAAAGGGCCCAATTTGGTTGGTTAGTGAACTAATCAACAGCTTTCCTGAAGGGTTTTTTTGTCAAATTTGCCCATAAAGTGTGATCTGCATCACACTTTATCTAAAATTTAGCCTGGCTCTCGTTGTATCCAAAAATTAGAGCAGATAAAGTTGCGTTGTTTTCGGAATAGTCCTAAAACGGGAACGAGAACAGGAAAGGATGATGTCAGGGAAGAGGAAAAAACTCGGGAGCAGTAACTGGCAAAATGAGTTAATGACTACTTTCTGTTAGGCCACCATTTTGGTAGCCATCAGCTTCGCAAACGTTTGGCTTCTGCCACTAAATTTTTTGCCATCTTTAGATTTACCAACCAGCAACCAAGGTAGCGGCGCAATCCGCAAACTTTTAAGTAGCGTCAGTCAGGATGGATAAAAAATGGGTACATCAGAATTACTCAAACATATTTACGACATCAACTTGTCATATTTATTGCTTGCACAACGCCTAATTAACCAGGAAAAAGCTTCTGCTATGTTCCGTCTGGGTATCGACGAAGCAATGGCTGATGCGCTGTCTCAGTTAACATTACCTGAAATGGTTAAACTGGCTGAAACTAACCAGCTGGTTTGTCAGTTCCGCTTTAACGATCACAATACGATTACCCGCTTAACGCAGGAATCCCGCGTGGACGATTTACAACAAATCCACACTGGCATTTTGTTATCCAGCCGTTTATTACGCAACGTGTCTGAGAAAACCGCCGAGCTGCCGAAAAAGAGGGCGAGCTGATGGGTGAGAAAAGTATTGTTCAGGAAGCGCGGGATATACAGCTGGCGATGGAGTTAATCTCGTTGGGCGCGCGCCTGCAAATGTTAGAAAGTGAAACACAGCTGAGCCGCGGCCGCTTAATTAAATTATATAAAGAATTGCGCGGTAGCCCGCCACCAAAAGGCATGCTGCCATTCTCCACCGACTGGTTTATGACGTGGGAGCAAAATATCCATGCTTCAATGTTCTGTAACGCCTGGCAGTTTTTACTCAAAAGCGGGCTGAGCAAGGGCGTGGAGGCTGTAATCAAAGCCTATCGCCTGTACCTCGAGCAGTGCCCGCAACAGGACGAAGGCCCGCTGTTGGCGCTAACCCGCGCCTGGACCTTAGTCCGGTTTGTTGAGAGCGGAATGCTCGAACTGTCCGACTGCAAATGCTGCGGCGGCAGCTTTATTAACCATGCGCATCAGCCTGTTGGCAGCTTTGTCTGCAGCCTGTGCCAGCCGCCATCTCGAGCGGTAAAAAGACGTAAACTTTCTGCAGATTCTGCCGATAACATTTCACAACTGCTGGATGAACAGGTTAAACAAGCCGTTTAATTAAGTTCGCCACGTGGAATGAATCCAGCAGCGGTTATTTAACCGCTGCTTTTTTTTTGCCCACGGCTGGCCGGACTCACCTGACGCAATCTGGTCATCTTCCACCCACACGTCAGCAGACGTAAGGATTTATTGTGTTAATTATTTTGGGGTACATCCTGGTTCTCGGGTCGGTGTTGGGCGGATATGCCATGGTAGGCGGCCATATGGGCGCGCTTTATCAGCCTTCCGAACTGCTGATAATTGGTGGGGCAGGTATTGGCGCATTTATTGTAGGGAATAACGGCAAGGCAATTAAAGCCACCGTAAAATCCCTGCCGCTGTTAATGCGTGGTGCCAAATACAATAAATCTGTCTATATGGATCTGATGGCGCTGCTGTATCGCCTGATGGCTAAATCTCGTCAGCAGGGCATGTTATCGCTGGAAGGAGATATTGAAAGTCCTAAAGAAAGTGAAATTTTCGCTAATTACCCGCGCATTCTTGCCGATAGTAGATTAGTGGACTTCATTACCGACTATTTGCGCCTGATGGTCAGCGGCAATATGAACGCCTTTGAAATCGAAGCGCTGATGGACGAAGAAATTGAGACCTACGAACACGAATGCGAAGTACCGGCAACGGCGCTGCAAACGGTAGGGGACTCCCTTCCGGCTTTCGGTATCGTGGCAGCGGTAATGGGGGTCGTGCATACGCTGGCCGCTGCTGACCGTCCGGCGGCAGAACTGGGCGCTTCGGTGGCGCATGCGATGGTGGGGACATTCCTTGGGATCCTGCTGGCGTACGGCTTTATTTCACCTCTGAGTGGCGTCCTGCGGCAGAAATGTGCGGAAACCACCAAGATGATGCAGTGCATTAAAGTGACGTTGCTCTCAAGCCTGAATGGTTATGCGCCGCAAATCGCCGTTGAGTTTGGCCGTAAAACGCTCTACTCAACTGACCGACCGTCGTTTACCGAACTGGAGGAGCACGTCCGTAACGCTAAAACACCCGCGAAACAGACTTCGGACCAAGACGCATGAAGCATAACAATCACCCCATTATTCTGGTTAAGAAAAAGAAGCACAAAGGCCATGAAGGTGGGCACGGGTCATGGAAGATTGCTTATGCCGACTTCATGACTGCACTGATGGCGTTCTTTATGGTGATGTGGCTGATTTCGATCTCCACACCCGCTGAGCGCGTGAGTATTGCTGAGTATTTTAAAACCCCGTTAAAAGTGGCACTGACCGGAGGCACTCGCAGCAGTGAGAGCGTGAGCGTAATCCCTGGCGGCGGTGAAGATCCGACCCAGAAGAAAGGTGAAGTGCAAAAAGTTATCGATATGGACGCGCAGAAGCGCAAGCTGGATGAAATCCGGTTGAATCGCCTGCGTGAAAAGCTGGATCAGCTGATTGAAGCCGATCCGCGACTGAAGGCGCTGCGTCCCCATCTGATCATCAATATGGTGGAAGAGGGGCTGCGCATCCAGATTATCGACAGCCAGAACCGGCCGATGTTCAAGACCGGCAGTGCTGAGGTGGAGCCGTATATGCGTGACATTCTGCGAGCTATTGCGCCGATCCTGAACGATATTCCGAACAAAATCAGTCTGGCGGGACACACGGATGATTTCCAGTATGCCAACGGTGACCGTGGTTACAGCAACTGGGAACTGTCAACCGATCGTGCCAACGCCTCACGTCGTGAGTTGGTAACGGGCGGGCTGGATAGCGGCAAGATGCTGCGGGTACTTGGCATGGCTGACACCATGAAATTGAAAAACCGCGGCGCGAACGATGCCGTTAACCGCCGGATCAGCCTGCTGGTGTTGAACCATGATACCGAAATGCAGATTGAGAAGGAAAACTCGGAGAGTGACGCTGCGCAACTGAGCGGCGACGATCCGGCGAGTCTTAAACAGATAGCGGCACCGGCGATACCGTCCGGCGCCAACAATAACCCAGCCCCTCAACCACCACAGGCCGGGACGGCAGGCACTCAGGAAGCTCCGAAGGCATTCTCCTCCGGACGGCCTGAAGCGCCAGCTGCCCAGACCGATCGCGACTCACAGCAGAGGTGATACCGTGAGCATGGATATCAGCGATTTTTATCAGACGTTTTTCGATGAGGCCGATGAGTTACTGGCCGACATGGAACAACACCTGCTGGGGTTAGACCCGCAGGAACCAGATGCGGAACAGATGAACGCTATCTTCCGCGCGGCCCACTCAATCAAAGGCGGGGCGGGTACTTTTGGTTTCACTGTTTTACAGGAAACCACGCACATTCTGGAAAATATCCTCGACGGTGCCCGGCGTGGCGAAATGCAGCTGAGCACCGATATCATCAACCTGTTTTTGGAAACAAAAGATATTATGCAGGAACAGCTGGATGCCTATAAAACCGCCACGGAGCCGAATGCCGCGACGTTTGAATACATCTGTCAGGCGCTGCGCCAGCTCGCTCTGGAAGCCAAAGGCGAAGTGATTGCTCCGCCGAAAACGCTGGCTGCAGAGCAACCTGCTGCGGTGGAAGTGGCTGCGGGAGGACTGCGCCTGGCGCTGGTTGATCTGAAGCCGACTGAAATTCCACTGATGCTGGAAGAGCTGGGTAATCTGGGCACGGTTTCCGATGTGATAAAAGGGGAAACCTCTGTTGAGGTAACGCTGGACTCCTCTGTCAGCCCGGACGATATCGTGGCGGTGCTGTGCTTTGTGATTGAAGAGTCGCAGATCAAGTTCCTCAATGCCGGTGCGGCCCCGGCTGCGGCGTCGGTGGTTGAGGTTGTCGCTGAAGCCGAAGTCGAAGTCGCTGCGACTCCTGAGCCAAAACTGGCTACGGTCAGCGATATCACCCCGCCGGTGAAGCGGGAAGCGGTGAAGAAACCGGCGGCCGCCAAAGCCAGCGAATCGACCAGCATCCGCGTGGCGGTGGAAAAAGTTGACCAGTTGATCAACCTCGTCGGCGAGTTGGTGATCACCCAATCGATGCTGGCTCAGCGTTCTGGCGAGCTGGACCCGGTCGCGCACGGCGACCTGCTGAACAGCATGGGGCAGCTGGAACGTAACGCCCGCGACCTGCAGGAATCGGTGATGTCGATTCGTATGATGCCGATGGAATACGTTTTCAGCCGCTTCCCGCGTCTGGTGCGCGATCTGGCCAGCAAGCTCGGTAAAGAAGTGGAGCTGACGCTGCTGGGGAGCTCCACCGAACTCGATAAGAGCCTGATTGAACGCATCATTGACCCGTTAACGCATCTGGTGCGCAACAGCCTCGACCACGGGATTGAATCCCCGGACAAACGTCTGGCTGCTGGCAAAGATGCGGTGGGTAATCTGACGCTCTCTGCGGAACATCAGGGCGGCAATATCTGTATCGAAGTGATCGATGACGGTGCCGGTCTGAACCGCGAACGCATTCTGGCGAAGGCGCTCTCCTCTGGACTGCCGGTCAGCGACTCAATGAGCGACGAAGAAGTCGGCATGCTGATCTTCGCACCGGGCTTCTCCACCGCTGAGCAGGTGACTGACGTCTCCGGCCGTGGTGTGGGCATGGACGTGGTGAAACGTAACATCCAGGAGATGGGCGGCCATGTGGAAATCGCTTCCAGACAGGGTAAAGGCACCACCATCCGTATCCTGCTGCCGCTGACGCTGGCGATCCTTGATGGCATGTCAGTCCGCGTGGCGGATGAAGTCTTTATTCTGCCGCTGAACGCGGTGATGGAATCACTGCAGCCGCTGGCAGACGACCTGCATCCGCTGGCCGGTGGTGAGCGCGTGCTGGAAGTCCGTGGCGAATATCTGCCGCTGGTGGAACTGTGGAACGTCTTTGATGTGCAGGGTGCAAAAACCGAAGCCACTCAGGGCATCGTGGTGATCCTGCAGAGTGCGGGCAAACGTTATGCCCTGCTGGTGGACCAGCTGATTGGTCAGCATCAGGTAGTGGTGAAGAATCTGGAAAGCAACTATCGCAAAGTACCGGGCATTTCGGCGGCGACCATCCTCGGTGATGGCAGCGTGGCGCTGATCGTCGATGTGTCGGCTCTGCAGTCTCTCAACCGTGAAAAGCGTGTGGCCGGAGCCGCAGCCTGACTTTAACCGATTAAGGGTAAAACTATGACTGGAATGGCAATTGTCACTAAACTTGCTGGCGAAACCGTAGGGCAGGAGTTCCTGGTGTTTACACTGGGTGACGAAGAATACGGCATTGATATTCTCAAAGTGCAGGAAATCCGTGGTTATGACCAGGTGACCCGCATCGCTAACACGCCTTCTTTCATCAAAGGGGTGACCAACCTGCGCGGTGTTATCGTGCCAATCATCGACCTGCGCATTAAGTTTGCTCAGCCGGATGTGGTTTATAACGACAATACCGTGGTGATCGTGCTGAATCTTGAAGCGCGTGTGGTGGGCATAGTGGTGGATGGCGTGTCAGACGTGCTGTCACTGACGCAGGATCAAATCCGTCCTTCTCCGGAGTTCGCGGTGACCATGTCCACCGAATATCTGACCGGTCTGGGTGCGCTCGGTGAGCGTATGCTGATCCTCGTGGATATTGAAAAACTGCTGAACAGCGAAGAAATGGCGCTGATGGACAGCCTGCGCAGCGCATAATTTTCGCCCTGCGGGAAAAAAACGATAAGGCCGATCGCGAGATCGGCCTTTTTTATCCCCCTGAACAGGGTGAAATAATTATCCATTTTTGAATTAAAAGTAAAATATTTATCTGCAATTTACATTTCATGCCACATAAAGTTTTGTTTGTATCTGCCGATAGATCCTGTGTTGAGTCACTTTTACACACCAGGGATCCGCTATGTTCAAACGTATTAAGGTCGTCACCAGCCTGCTGTTCGTGCTGCTGGTATTTGGTTCACTGCAGCTGCTGGCAGGGGGATTATTTATCAATGCACTGACCAGCGATAAAAACAGCTTCTCCATTGCCCAAAATTCCAGTGACAACATGTCGGCTTTTACTGACGCGTTGATGGCTCTGAACCAAACACGTATTGCCCTCAATCGCGGCATGCTGCGGCTGCAGACAGAAAAAGCAGACAACGCCAGCATCTCCGGGCTGGATGAGATCAGCAGTAAAGCGAAAAAAATGCTGGTCGATGCGGATAAGTCCTACGCCCTGTACCAGGCAATCCCGAATACCAAAGGGATCGACCCTAAAATTACCGATAGCATGGAAAATAATTACACCAGCTATGCCAAAACACTGACACAAATGCTGGCGCTGATGAACAGTAAACAGTTGGATGAGATGTACAAACTGAACGTCGAGCAGAAACAGACTGGTGTTCAGGAGGCCTATACCAGCTGGCGTGCTGCGATGGGTGTTATCACGCGCCAGGGCGTGGCGGATAACCAGTCAGCTTACAGCAGAATGCTGTGGGTGATCGGGGCAGTGATGGTGCTGGTGGTTGGCCTGATCGCGCTGTGCTGGATTGGCCTGCGCACGATCTTAATCAAACCGTTACAACAAAATATTGCTCATATCAGCCATATCGCCAGCGGTGACCTGACGCACAGCATTACCGTGGAAGGACGGAACGAGATGACGCAGTTGGCAGCCAGCCTGCTGGAGATGCAGCAGGCTCTGGTGCGAACCGTCAGCGATGTACGTGATGGGTCGGACGCCATTTATACCGGAGCCAGTGAAATTGCCGCAGGTAACAACGATCTGTCAGCCCGTACCGAGCAGCAGGCTGCCTCGCTGGAAGAGACCGCCGCCAGCATGGAGCAGTTAACGGCTACCGTGAAGCAGAATGCCGAGAATGCCCGTCAGGCTTCTCAGCTGGCGCTCAGCGCGTCTGAAACGGCCATTAAGGGCGGCAAAGTGGTGGATGGCGTGGTCAAAACCATGAGTGATATCGCCGGCAGTTCGAAGAAAATTGCCGATATTACCAGCGTGATTGATGGGATTGCCTTCCAGACCAATATTCTGGCCCTGAACGCCGCAGTGGAAGCCGCGCGTGCGGGAGAGCAGGGCCGGGGGTTTGCTGTGGTGGCCGGTGAAGTGCGTAATCTGGCCCAGCGCAGTGCCCAGGCGGCAAAAGAGATCAAGAGCCTGATCGAAGACTCCGTTTCCCGCGTGGACAGCGGTTCGGCACTGGTTGGAACGGCGGGTGAAACCATGAACGAGGTGGTGAATGCGGTGACCCGCGTCACCGACATCATGGGCGAGATCGCTTCTGCGTCTGATGAACAGAGCCGTGGCATCGACCAGGTCGGCACCGCCGTCACCGAAATGGACCGCGTCACTCAGCAGAACGCCTCGCTGGTGGAGGAGTCCGCCGCCGCCGCCGCCGCACTGGAAGAGCAGGCGGGCCGTCTGACCCAGGCTGTCGCCGTGTTCCGCGTACGCAAAGAACAGGGGATCATACCTGCCGCACCGGCTGTCCACAAACCGGCTCAGTCAGTGATGCGCAAAGCCATTGCAGCCCCGGCTGCTGACCAGGGTAACTGGGAAACTTTCTGAGTTCACGACGCATGAATCCGCCGGTTTCGCCATCGGCGGATTCCGTGATAAAGATCCCGGTCACGCTGCCGATAACAGTGCCAATTGGCCCTGTACAGAGGTAGTTATGTTCAAGCGTGTAAAAGTTGTTACCGGCCTGGTAAGCGTGCTGGTCTTATTTGCTGTTCTGCAGTTGGGTACCGGTGGGTTATTTTTCCAGACGGTACACAGTGACAAAGAGAATTTTGCTTTCAACCAGCGTCTGCGTGTTTTGCAGCAGTCAATGGGCAGCTCGTGGGTTTCACTGGTACAGGCCCGTAACACGCTGAACCGGGCCGGGATCCGTTATCTGCTGGATGCCAGTCAGTCGGGATCGGGCGCGACGGTGAAAGAACTGCTGGCGCTGGCGCAGGGCGACCTGGACTCGGCAGACAAATCGCTGGCCACGTTCAATGCTAACCTCACGGAAAGCGGCAAAACGGCAGAGAACGTGAAAGCGCTGCAGGCGGGTTATCAGCAGCTGCATGACGCGCTGTCTCAGTTGATTGCCATGATGCAGAGCGGACGGTTCAACGACTTCGTTGCCCAGCCCACCCAGAGCTATCAGGACCATTTCGATAAAATCTACAACGACTGGCTGGCTGCCAATAACCAGCTGACTGCCAAAGGGGTTCAGGCCAACCAGAAGGCTTATCAACACACCCTCTGGACGTTGATGGCCGTGTTGCTGATCTCGCTGGGAGCTATCGCTCTGGTGTGGACCGGGATCGACAAAATCCTGCTGCGTCCACTGAAAACCAATATCGATCATATTCGCCACATCGCCAGCGGCGATCTGACCCAGCCGATTGAGGTGGATGGCCGTAACGAAATGACCCAGCTGGCTGAAAGCCTGCGTGATATGCAGCAGTCTCTGGTGCGTACGGTCAGCGATGTCCGTGATGGTTCAGATGCGATCTATACCGGTGCCAGTGAAATTTCTGCCGGGAATAACGATCTCTCTGCACGTACCGAGCAGCAGGCCGCTTCGTTGGAAGAAACGGCGGCCAGCATGGAACAGTTAACCGCCACCGTGAAGCAGAATGCCGAAAACGCCCGTCAGGCTTCACAGCTGGCACTCAGCGCTTCGGAAACCGCACAGAAGGGCGGCAAAGTGGTGGATGGCGTGGTGAGAACCATGAACGACATTGCGGGCAGCTCGAAGAAAATTGCGGATATCACCAGCGTGATTGACGGCATCGCCTTCCAGACCAATATCCTCGCCCTGAACGCTGCCGTCGAGGCTGCGCGAGCTGGCGAGCAGGGGCGGGGGTTTGCTGTGGTGGCCGGGGAAGTGCGTAATCTGGCCCAGCGCAGTGCCCAGGCAGCAAAAGAGATCAAAGGCCTGATCGAAGACTCGGTAGCGCGTGTCGACACTGGCTCGGTGCTGGTGGAAAGCGCCGGTGAGACGATGGCGGATATTGTGAGTGCCGTGACCCGTGTGACCGACATCATGGGCGAAATCGCCTCAGCGTCTGACGAGCAGAGCCGTGGTATCGATCAGGTGGGCAGCGCAGTGACTGAGATGGACCGCGTCACTCAGCAGAATGCCTCACTGGTGGAGGAGTCTGCCGCCGCCGCCGCCGCGCTGGAAGAGCAGGCCAGCAGGCTGTCACAGGCAGTCGCTGTGTTTCGCGTTCGTAAAGAAAATGTCATCCAGGCCGTTAATAGCACTAAGAGTGATAAAAACGTCCTGCTGGCACCCGCTGCAGCCCCTCGCAAAGCGCTGGCTGCACCGGTGTCCAATGACAATTGGGAAACCTTTTAACGTTCATTTTTTTGCCGCCCGTACCGGACGGTAAAGCCAGGAGATTTTGATGATCAGTCGGCTTCGCATTGCTACCACCATCATCTTTTTGCTCGGCCTGTTGTGCATTATGCAGATTGTTGGCAGCGGTCTGTCTTTTAACTCATTTCGTCTGGATGCCCGTAATCTGCACGACGTGGAAGTCAGTGGCAATCAGCGCGACGCGCTGGGGCAGACCTGGGCTGCTTTACTGAGCACCCGCGTCACCTTAAGTCGTGCCGGAACCCGCGCGGCGTTGAGTCTGCCACGCGAGCAGATAACAACTTTACTGGCAAAGGCTCAGGAAGATCTTGATGCTGCCGATAAAGCTTATAAGCAGTTCGAATCTATCGAAGCGGTGACGCCGGAAGGTACCCAGCTGAAAAAAGCGATGACGGTCGAATATGACAACTACTCGCAGGAGCTGGGTCATCTGATTGTCTACCTGCAGAATTACCAGCTGCAGGACTTCCTGGATTCCCCCACTCAGGGAAAACAGGACAGGTTTCAGGCTCAGTACAACCAGTGGATGGTGCATATCGATAAGCTGCGCCAGTACGCCAGCCAGGCTGGACAGGGGTTTTACACTCAGTCAAAGGTTATTTTCATTGTCGGCGTGGTGTTGTCACTGCTGGTGACGATGGCAGGAATTTGGTGGGTCAGAAAAGCGGTTATTGCGCCGTTGGCACTGATGCGTGGCCACTTTGAACGCATCGCCTCAGGTAACCTGGGGGGCCGCATTGACGCAGAAGGACGCAACGAGCTGAGTCAGCTGTTCGTCAGCCTGCAGATGATGCAGGTGTCTCTGGCCGGAACGGTCAGCAGCGTGCGCGATGGCAGCCACGCAATGCAAACCGGCATCCGCGAGATTGCGTCTGGCAACAATGATTTATCGGCACGTACCGAGCAGCAGGCGGCTTCGCTGGCGGAAACGGCCGCCAGCATGGAGCAACTGACGGCCACAGTGACCGGCAATGCGGATAACGCCCGGCAGGCTTCGCAGCTGGCCAGAGAGGCTTCCACGACCGCCCATAAAGGCGGCGCGCTGACCAGCGATGTGGTGAACACCATGAGTGAGATCGCCCGCAGCTCGAAGAAAATTGCTGACATCACCGGCGTGATTGACGGTATCGCCTTCCAGACGAACATCCTGGCACTGAACGCCGCAGTGGAGGCGGCCCGGGCCGGGGAGCAGGGAAGAGGGTTTGCGGTGGTGGCCGGGGAGGTTCGCAGCCTGGCGCAGCGCAGCGCCCAGGCTGCCAAAGAGATTAAAGTGCTGATCGAGGAATCGGTCAGCCGGGTGGATCAGGGATCGACTCAGGTGGCCTCAGCCGGTGAAACCATGGACGAAATTGTCCGTTCGGTGACCCGGGTGAACGACATCATGGGCGAGATTGCCTCTGCCTCTGATGAGCAGCGCCGCGGTATCGAACAGGTTGCCCTTGCGGTCAGCCAGATGGATCAGGTCACACAACAGAACGCCGCGCTGGTAGAGGAAGCGGCAGCAGCAACGGAAGCACTTGAATCGCAGGCCGATCATCTTACCGATGCAGTGAGTAAGTTCTCACTCGATGCCGATCGGCCGGACCAGGTCGCCGTACAGGCATACAGGGAAAATAACCTTGTTTTAACCCCTTAATCTGTACTTTGCAGGGTGGCAATACATGAAAAAATCGACGTTGTTAGCACCGCCCGAAAACGCAACGCTGCTGGCCCAGATGGTACAGCGCCTGCCGTTATCGGATACGCATTTTAAGCGAATCAGCCAGTTGATTTATCAGCGGGCAGGTATCGTTCTCGCCGATCACAAGCGGGAAATGGTTTACAACCGCCTGGTACGCAGGTTGCGGATGTTGGGCATCGACGATTTTGGTCGTTACCTTGCGCTGTTGGAAAACGACATTAACAGCCCGGAATGGCAGGCTTTTATTAATTCACTGACCACTAACCTGACGGCTTTTTTCCGTGAGGCACACCACTTTCCGATACTGGCAGAGCACGCCAAACGTCGCAGTGGCAGCTTCAATGTCTGGTGTGCGGCGGCATCAACTGGCGAGGAACCTTACTCCATCGCCATGACGCTGAGTGAAACGCTGGGCAGCGGGCCGGGTAAGTTTCAGGTTCATGCCACCGACATCGACACTCAGGTGCTGGAAAAAGCGCTGGCCGGTGTTTACCGGCAGGAAGAGTTACGCACGCTGTCTTCACAGCAGATGCAGCGGTTTTTCTTCCGCGGAACCGGCCCGCATTCAGGCATGGTGCGCGTGCGTCCGGAACTGGCGAACTCGATCACCTTTGCGCAGCTTAATCTGCTGGCGAACGACTGGGCGCTGCCCGGCCCGTTTGATGCGATTTTCTGTCGCAACGTGATGATCTATTTTGATAAAGAGACACAAGAGAAGATTTTGCGGCGTTTTGTTCCGCTGCTTAAACCCGGTGGCATCTTATTTGCCGGGCATTCCGAGAACTTCAGCCAGATCAGTAAAGAGTTTTATCTGCGCGGCCAGACGGTCTACGGACTGACTAAGGAAAGATAATGGGCAAAATCAGAGTGTTATGTGTTGACGACTCCGCGCTGATGCGTCAGCTGATGACGGAAATCATCAACAGTCATTCGGACATGGAAATGGTTGCCTCCGCACCCGATCCACTGGTGGCAAGGGACTTGATCAAAGAATTTAATCCTGACGTGCTGACGCTGGATGTTGAAATGCCGCGGATGGACGGACTGGATTTTCTGGAAAAACTGATGCGTTTACGCCCGATGCCGGTGGTGATGGTTTCCTCACTCACCGGGAAAGGGTCGGAAGTGACGCTGCGGGCGCTGGAGCTGGGCGCGGTGGACTTTGTCACCAAACCTTCGCTGGGCATCCGGGAAGGCATGCTGGCCTACAGCCAGATGATTGCCGATAAGGTGCGCGCGGCCTCCAGAGCCAAACTGCACATCCGTGGGCCAATGCCCGCGCCGGTCATGCTGAAAGCGGGCCCGTTGCTAAGCAGTGAAAAACTGATTGCCATCGGGGCCTCTACCGGGGGAACGGAAGCCATCAGGCACGTGTTGCAGCCGCTTCCGGCAACCAGTCCGGCACTGCTGATCACCCAGCATATGCCGCCAGGCTTTACCCGCTCGTTTGCCGAGCGACTGAACAAGCTGTGCCAGATCACGGTGAAAGAGGCGGAAGATGGCGAGCGTATCTTACCTGGCCATGCCTATATCGCCCCTGGGGCGATGCATCTGGAGCTGGCGCGAAGCGGAGCCAACTACCAGGTGAAACTGAATGAGGGACCGCCGGTGAATCGTCATAAACCATCGGTGGACGTGTTGTTCAAATCAGTGGCGCAGTATGCGGGCCGGAACGCCGTTGGGGTCATCCTTACCGGCATGGGCAACGATGGCGCGTCCGGGCTGCTGGCTATGAACAACGCCGGGGCCTGGACCATTGCGCAGAACGAAGCGAGCTGTGTGGTATTTGGTATGCCCCGCGAGGCGATCGCCCTCGGGGGAGCCAGTGAAGTGGTGGATCTCCACCAAATCAGTCAGCACATGCTGGCAAAAATTAGCGCCGGACAGGCATTACGTATCTAACGCAGCGCCCGTCCCGCGGGGCTACAAAAAACAGGAGTAAGTATGGCTGATAAAAATATGCGGTTTCTGGTGGTCGACGACTTTAACACCATGCGTCGCATCGTCCGGAACTTGTTGAAAGAACTCGGCTTCAACAACGTTGAAGAAGCAGAGGACGGTGTTGACGCACTGACCAAGCTGCGCGCGGGCGGTTTCGACTTCGTGATCTCCGACTGGAACATGCCCAACATGGACGGCCTGCAACTGCTGCAGACCATCCGTGCCGACGGCACGCTGGGCAAGCTACCGGTGCTGATGGTCACGGCGGAAGCGAAGAAAGAAAACATTATTGCGGCTGCTCAGGCGGGTGCCAGTGGCTATGTCGTTAAACCTTTTACAGCTGCCACCCTTGAAGAGAAGTTAGGTAAGATCTTCGAAAAACTGGGCATGTAAGGAGCCGAGATGAGCGAACTTCCGAAACCAAGTGTTGATGCGGCCTCGGCGCACGATATTATCTCCCGAATTGGTTCGCTGACGCGGATGCTGCGCGACAGCCTGCGTGAGCTGGGACTGGATCAGGCTATTGCTGAAGCGGCGGAAGCCATTCCCGACGCCCGCGATCGCCTGGATTACGTTGTGCAAATGACCGCTCAGGCGGCCGAACGAGCGCTGAACTGCGTGGAGGCTTCGCAGCCACGTCAGACGCTGATGGAAGATGGAGCGAAAGCGCTGAAAGGGCGCTGGGATGAGTGGTTTGAGAATCCCATCGAACTGGCTGATGCCCGCTCTCTGGTTTCGGATACCCGTGGTTATCTGGAATCCGTGCCGGAGCACACTGGCTTTACCAACGCCCAGCTGATGGAAATCATGATGGCGCAGGATTTCCAGGACCTCACCGGTCAGGTCATTAAGCGTATGATGGATGTGATCCAGGAAATTGAGCGCCAGCTGCTGATGGTGCTGCTGGAAAACATGCCAGAACAGCCGACCCGTCCGAAAAAGGATGCGGATAACCTGCTCAACGGGCCGCAGATCAACGGCACCGCGCCCGGTGTGGTGGCGAACCAGGACCAGGTTGACGACCTGCTGGACAGCCTCGGGTTCTGATGTTGGCAGTGTGCCTGAACTGTTCGGGGCGAATAACATCGCCCCTGCAGGCTTAACCGATCTGCTGCAGCGGGGGGAAGGTTATCTGCCTGTATTGAGAATATGCTCTTCGAATAATCAAGCCGCCGGGCCGGGGATCTCCTCCGGCCCGGCGGCTTGCCGTCTCTGAATTTCACCATCCGTTAAATAACCCCCTTTTTACGCGTTTACTCGCGGCATTATCCCTGCGCTAATTTGTCATGCTAGCTGAAAATTCCGTACTGAAGGTTGATTGCCGTGGCCGGGGACAGCGAAGAGGAAAAGACCGAAGCCGCCACCCCCCACCGACTTGAGAAAGCACGAGAGGAAGGACAAATCCCGCGTTCGCGCGAGCTGACCTCCGTGCTGATGTTGGTGGCGGGGCTGAGTATTTTGTGGATCGGTGGCGGATCCCTGGCACAGAAAGTCGGCTCGTTGCTGGCTCAGGGCCTCAACTTTAACCACTCGGTGGTAAACGACACCAGCCAGATGCTGCGTCTGATCAGCACGCTGTTGGTGCAGGCGGTGTTTGCTCTGTTACCGATGATGGCCGGTCTGGTGCTGGTGGCGATTGCTGCGCCAATGCTGCTCGGTGGGGTGGTGATCAGCGGTAAAGCGATCAAGGTCGACTTTGGCAAAATGAATCCGCTGAAGGGATTAGCGAAACTGGTGTCGGCGCAGACGGCGGCCGAACTGTTGAAATCAGTACTGAAAGCGATTCTGGTCGGTATCGTTACCTGGCTAAATATCCGCCATCACTGGCCGGATATGCTCAGGCTGATGAGCGAATCCCCTTATACCGCGCTGGCAAGCTCGCTCAACATGATCGCCCTGAGCTGTATGCTGGTTGTGTTTGGCCTGTCGCCGATGGTGGGATTTGACGTGTTCTGGCAGTTGTACAGCTACTTCAAAGGGCTGCGCATGACCCGTCAGGATATTCGTGATGAATACAAACAGCAGGAAGGCGACCCGCACGTGAAAGGGCGGATCCGCCAGCAAATGCGAGCCGCCGCACGTCGCCGCATGATGGCCGACGTGCCGAAAGCAGATGTGATAGTCACCAACCCGACGCACTACTCCGTCGCTCTGCAATATGACGAACGCAAAATGAGCGCGCCGAAAGTGGTGGCAAAAGGGGCAGGGGAAATTGCCCTGCGTATCCGTGAACTGGGCAAAGAACACCGGATCCCCGTTCTGGAAGCACCGCCGCTGGCGCGTGCGTTATACCGACACAGTGAAATTGGTCAGCATATTCCGGGAACGTTGTATGCGGCTGTTGCTGAAGTACTGGCCTGGGTCTGGCAGCTCCGTCGATGGAAGCTTGAGGGCGGCCTGGCTCCGAAAAAACCTGCTAACTTACCGGTGCCGGAAGCACTGGACTTTAGCCCACGAGAAGAAGACTGATGGCAAATCTGGCCGCTTTATTACGGTTACCCAATGTTAAAGATACCCAATGGCAGGTAATGGCCGGGCCGGTGTTGATCCTGATGATTTTGTCGATGATGGTGCTGCCGCTGCCGGCCTTCATCCTCGATCTGTTGTTCACCTTTAACATTGCGTTGTCGATCATGATCCTGCTGGTGGCGATGTTCACCCAGCGGACGCTGGAATTCGCCGCTTTCCCGACCATTCTGCTGTTCTCAACGTTGCTGCGCCTGGCACTGAACGTGGCCTCAACCCGTATCATTCTGATGGAAGGCCACACCGGTGCCGGGGCGGCGGGTCACGTGGTGGAAGCCTTCGGTCACTTCCTGGTTGGCGGTAACTTCGCCATCGGTATCGTGGTGTTTATTATCCTGGTGATCATCAACTTTATGGTTATCACCAAGGGTGCTGGTCGTATTGCGGAAGTGGGTGCGCGTTTCGTGCTCGACGGCATGCCCGGGAAGCAAATGGCGATTGACGCTGACCTCAACGCCGGGCTGATCGGGGAAGATGAGGCAAAAAAACGTCGCTCTGAGGTGACGCAGGAAGCTGATTTCTACGGTTCGATGGACGGTGCGAGTAAATTTGTGCGCGGCGATGCCATCGCCGGGATCATGATTATGGTGATCAACGTGATTGGTGGCCTGCTGGTAGGGGTCATCCAGCACGGGATGGATGTCGGACACGCGGCAGAAAGTTATACCCTGCTCACCATTGGTGACGGACTGGTGGCGCAGATCCCTGCACTGGTGATCTCCACTGCGGCTGGTGTAATCGTGACCCGCGTCAGCACCGAGCAGGACGTGGGCGAGCAGATGGTGACCCAGCTGTTCAAAAACCCACGCGTAATGATGCTGAGTGCCGGCGTACTGGGCATGCTGGGCATGGTGCCCGGCATGCCAAACTTTGTGTTCCTGCTATTTACTGCCGCACTGCTCGGACTGGCCTGGTATATTCGCGGGAAAGAGAATCAGCCGAAAGCTGAACCGCAGAGCAGCCTGGTGAAAACCGCTGAAACGCCGGCGAACGTCGAAGCCTCGTGGACCGATGTGCAGCTGGAAGACTCTCTGGGCATGGAAGTGGGCTACCGCCTGATCCCCATGGTGGATCATATGCAGGACGGCGAGCTGCTGGGACGTATCCGCAGTATCCGTAAAAAGTTTGCCCAGGAGATGGGGTTCCTGCCGCCGGTGGTGCACATCCGCGATAATATGGATCTGCCCCCTGCACGCTACCGTATTCTGATGAAAGGTGTTGAAATCGGCAGCGGCGATGCCTATCCTGGCCGCTGGATGGCGATTAACCCCGGTACTGCTGCCGGAACCCTGCCGGGCGAGGCGACCACAGACCCGGCATTCGGACTGGCGGCGATCTGGATAGACAGTGCGCTGAAAGAGCAGGCACAAATTCAGGGCTTTACCGTGGTGGAGGCCAGTACCGTGGTGGCCACTCACCTCAATCACCTGATTGGTCAGTACGCCAGCGATTTGTTTGGCCGTCAGGAAGCGCAGCAGCTGCTGGATCGTGTGACCCAGGAGATGCCTAAGCTGACCGAAGATCTGATCCCGGGCGTGATCACCCTGACCACGCTGCACAAAGTATTGCAGAACCTGCTGTCCGAACGCGTTTCTATCCGTGATATGCGTACCATCATTGAAACGCTGGCCGAACATGCTTCGGTACAGACTGACCCGCAGGAGTTGACGGCAGTGGTACGCGTGGCTTTGGGACGCGCAATCACCCAGCAGTGGTTCCCTGGCAACGGCGAAGTACAGGTTATCGGACTGGATACCACGCTGGAACGCCTGTTGCTGCAGGCCCTGCAGGGCGGCGGCGGTCTGGAACCTGGCCTGGCAGACCGTCTGCTGGCGCAGGCGCAGGGGGCACTGACTCATCAGGAGTCGCTGGGCGCGCCACCGGTGCTGCTGGTTAACCATCCGCTTCGTGCGCTGCTGGCCCGCTTCCTGCGCCGCAACCTGCCGCAGTTGATGGTGATTTCCAACCTGGAGCTGACCGATAACCGTCAAATTCGTATGACCTCAACCATCGGTGGAAGCTGATGAAAAGGGTATTGTTATTGCTTTGTCTGCCGGGCGTGGCAATGGCCGGGGGGGCCTGGCAGGCCACGGGCAACGGTCCGGGATTACAGAATCGGGGCATGCAGGCATTTTCGCCGGTGCTTAGCGCGCCGGAAGGCGTACAGGGAACGATAACGCAGATCTCCTGGCGTTACACACTGACCGGCCCGGCCCCCTCAGGGCTGATCGTTCATCTTTGTGCGCAGAGTCGCTGTGTGGTGCTGGAAGGAGCCAGTGGCAGTACGCGTGGACTGACAAACGTCAACGCAGCGGAGAACCTGCATTTTGTCTATGGGGTGCAGGGAAAGGGCAAGCTGCCGCGCGCACTGCGGGTGCTGAGTAATGAAGTGATGGTGAATTACCGCTGAGGCTGGCCTGTGTCAGTCAGCGTCAATTTTGGTGGGGGCGGAATCCATTCCGCCCTGTGAAAGTGTCTGCTTCAACGGTGGCGGTCGAATGCTTTGACCCACCACGTCGCTGGCGCGTTTACATTCTTTCTACCGTTTCAATCCCCAGCGTTTCCAGCCCCTGCTTCAGGGTTTTCGCCGTCAGCAGTGCCAGTTTCAGGCGGCTCTGCCTGGTCGCTTCGTCCTCTGCAGCCAGAATCGGGCAGTGCTCATAAAAACCAGAGAACAGACCGGCCAGGTCATAGAGATAGGCACACATGACGTGCGGCGTGCCGTCACGGGCAACCTGAGTGATCGTCTCATCAAATTGCAGCAGACGCACGGCCAGCGCCGCTTCACGATCTTCGCCTATCGCGGTTTTGCCGGTCACTGACGCTTCATCAATCCCGGCTTTACGAAACACGGACAACACGCGGGTATAGGCATACTGCATATAAGGTGCCGTGTTGCCTTCAAAGGCCAGCATGTTATCCCAGTCGAAGATGTAGTCAGTGGTCCGGCTCTTGGACAGGTCTGCATACTTCACCGCGCCAATACCCACGGTATTGGCAAGTTTCGTAAGTTCATCAGCCGGCATATCCGGGTTCTTCTCGCTGACCAGGCGGGTGGCGCGTTCAACCGCCTCATCCAGCAGATCGGACAGCTTAATGGTGCCACCGGCACGGGTTTTAAACGGTTTACCGTCTTTACCCAGCATCATGCCAAAGGCATGGTGTTCCAGCGGCACGGCCTCAGGCACGTAACCGGCTTTACGAACGATAGTCCACGCCTGCTGCAGGTGCTGGTGCTGGCGGGAGTCGATGTAATAGAGCACGCGATCGGCATGCAGCGTCTCATAGCGATATTTGGCGCAGGCGATATCGGTGGTGGTGTAGAGGTAGCCGCCATCTTTCTTCTGGATGATCACCCCCATCGGATCGCCATCTTTATTCTTGTACTCGTCGAGGAACACCACGGTGGCGCCTTCGCTCTCTACCGCCAGGCCTTTGGCCTTCAGGTCTTCGACAATACCGGGCAGCATATCGTTGTACAGGCTTTCACCCATCACGTCTTTCCGGGTGAGGGTGACATTCATGCGGTCATAGATTAACTGGTTTTGCGACATTGTGATGTCGACCAGCTTCTTCCACATTTGCCGGCAATATTCATCGCCGCCCTGCAGCTTAACCACGTAACCGCGGGCGCGCTCGGCGAAGACCGGGTCTTCGTCGTAAGTGCGTTTCGCTTCACGATAGAAGGCTTCCAGATCCGCCAGTGCGATATCTTCGTGCTGCTCGTTCTGCTGCTTCTCCAGGAAAGCGATCAGCATACCGAACTGCGTACCCCAGTCGCCCACGTGGTTAGCACGGATCACATTGTGGCCGAGAAATTCCAGCGTTCGAACAGCAGCATCACCGATAATGGTGGAGCGAACGTGCCCGACGTGCATCTCTTTCGCGACGTTAGGGGCGGAATAGTCAATAACCACTGTCTGAGGCGTAACCGGCGTAACGCCCAGGCGTGGAGCATTAACCACGCTATCTACCTGCGCAGAGAGCCACGCTTTATCCAGGAACAGGTTAATGAAGCCGGGCCCGGCGATCTCCACCTTGCTGACAATGCCCTGCAGATCAAGATGAGTCAGCACTTCTTCAGCCAGTTGTCGGGGCGCTTTACCCAGTTTTTTCGCCACGGCCATCATACCGTTTGCCTGGTAATCGCCAAACTGGGCTTTGGCGGATTGACGTACCTGCGGCTCGCAATCGGCCGGAGCCCCTGCCGCGATCATCGCCTGACTGACTTTTTCTGAGAGAAGAGCCTGAATATTCACCGGGTTACCTTATATGCTGAAAAAGACCTGCACCGGGAAGCACAGGCCGTCACTCTGTACGATGCCAGCCAGCGATGCATTCTGCTGTAGACTGACGCCGCTAAAAAATAAGGGGAAAAGTATACTGCATTTCACCTGCAGTTATCCAGGTACCTGAAGAGGTGGCAGTGGGGATGGCGGGAAACAGTGTGGCGACTGTGTCCCGCCTGAAAGAGTCAAGAACGACGACGGCTGGGCCGGTGCGGGCTCGCGATGGTGGTTTTGTGATTGCGTACCTTCCAGTGGCGTACCAGAGCAAAGCCCATCATAACGATTAGCACTGCGACAAGTATCAACATAAGCATTTTGCTATTCCTTGTGAGAGGGTCGGGACAAATCTATAAGAATCCAGACTACCCCACAATGTGCGCGCGTTGATTTAGGATAAGTCGCATTGTATAAATTTAACTAAACTAAAACATAAACTTAATAACTATTTTCCAAATAAAAAAATGGATCTGAGCCAGTTTAAACTGAGAAAATCCGATTAAAATGAGTTAATTTTGCTTAATAAGTGAGTATCGGTGTGATTATCCAGCGGGTTTACTGGACCTGCATGATTCCGATAAAAAAATACAATGTTCAGAGAAATTACAGTGACGATGAGGAAATGGGATGTTTGAGGGTAAAATTGCGGATGAATTAAGCGATCTGGCTAATGATTTGCCTTTTTTTTTACAATGCCTTTACGATTTAATGGATCGTTTAGGATTGGATCTTAACGATTTTGAAGTGGACCATATTGCCGTACGTTGTCATCAAAACACCACGGCCGAACGCTGGAAAACCGGTTTTTTACAGCATGGCATGCTACTTTCTGAAAAAGAGATTAATGGCAGGCCGATAGCGCTGTTTGACCTGACCACTCCGCTACAGATTGGTCCCTGGAAGATTAGCGTTGTTGAACTTCCGTGGCCGGGAGAGAAGCGCTATCGCCATGAAGGCTGGGAACATATCGAAATCGTTTTGCGGGGAGAGGAAAGCGAGTTGGCAACACGTGCGCTGGCGCTTTGCTCAGATGCAGGGTTGTCTGAACCTGGGATTTCGATCAAAAACAGTGCGCCAAAAGGGCAGGGCGAGCGTCTGGCAAATCCCACTCTGGCTCTCTCTGACGGCCGTGTCACCATCAAGTTCCATCCCTGGAGCCTGAAAGAGATTGTGCAGAGTGAGTTATAAAGTGTTGCTGCGCGGCAAAGTTCTGACAGCATTTTCCATCCGGCGCAGTGCTTCATGGACCAGGTCGTGCGTGCTGCCGAAGTTAAAGCGGACAAAGCCATCGTCACCGAAATCGCGCCCGGGTGAAAAACCCAGGCCGTGACGTTCAAAGAACAGCGCCGGGCTGGCAACATTCAGCCTGCTGGCATCAATCCAGGCAAGATAGGTGGCCTCCGGCGCAACCAGCGACAGTCCGTTAATCCCGTTAATGCGTTGGGTCAGCAACTTGCGGGTGTCGCGCAGATAGTCAAGCTGCTGCTCCAGCCACGGCTGACCCTCTTTCCAGGCGGCAGTAGCGGCGACAAAGGCAAGGATATCGACAGCAGGAACGATGCCCTGCCGCACGGCGGTAAAGCGGTTGCGTAATTCCTTGTCAGGAATAATGGCCAGCGACGCGCCCAGGCCGGCGATGTTGAAAGTCTTCGAGGGTGAAAGCAGGGTGACTGAACGCTGCTGGGCGTCTTCACTGAGGCTGGCAAACGGAATGTGCTTCACACCCGGTTCCAGCAGCAGATCGCAGTGGATTTCATCTGAACAGACAATCAGGTCGTACTTTTGGGCAAAACGCAGATGTTCTTCAAGCTCTTCACGGCGGTAAACGGTGCCGCCCGGATTATGAGGGTTGCACAGCATCAGTAGCTTTTCATTGCCGGTCATCTGGGGCGCCAGGGCGGCCAGATCCATCACCCAGCGTTCTCCTTCCAGCCGCATCTGGGCGTTCAACTGGCTGCGCCTGGCGAGTTTAGCGGCAGAGCGGAAAGGGGGATAAATGGGCGTGGGTGCAATGGTGCCCTGATGGGCGTCAGTAAAAGCGCGCACGGCGATATTCAGGCCGCTGACTACCCCCGGTAAAAAGACCAACCATTCGGGCTTGATCTGCCACTGGTAGCGTTCTGACATCCGGGAAATCACCACGTCGATCAGTTCAGCGGGTGGGTTTCCATAGCCAAAAATACCGTGATCGACGCGCTGTTTTAGTGCGGTAATAATGCACTCGGGAGAACGAAAGTCCGTGTCGGCTACCCATAATGGCAGAATGTCCCGATCGCCATATTTCTGCCATTTAAGACTATCGCTGTGACGGCGATCTATCCGTTGGTCGAAATTGCATGCCATGTTAGTGATTCCCGTTAATATAAATATTAAGTTCTTCCGTCAGACTAAACATCGGGACTCATTTACACAACCAGCCAGCAGGCATTAACAGGAGGATGGGATGCTAAAACTGGAAGTATGCTGCTATGGAGTCGATTGTGCTTTAGCCGCTGAGAAAGCGGGAGCCGATCGTATAGAACTGTGTGCCGCTCCTTCTGAGGGAGGGTTAACGCCCTCTGCCGGTAGCCTGGTGCAGGCACGCGAAGCGGTGACGATTCCGGTTCACCCAATTGTGCGTCCCCGCGGGGGCGATTTTTGCTTTACCGCCACCGAGTTTAATGAAATAAAATCGGATATAGCCTTTATTCGGGAATTGGGTTTTCCCGGGCTGGTGGTAGGATTGCTTGACGTGGACGGTCATATTGATCTGCCAGGAATGCAGCAGGTGATGGCACTTTGCGAAGGCATGGAGGTGACGTTCCACCGCGCTTTCGATCTCTGCCACAGTCCGATGGTGGCGCTGCAGCAGCTGACCGATTTGGGGGTGGCACGTATCCTGACTTCCGGGCAACAGCAGAGCGCAGAAAGCGGATTAATGTTGCTGAAGGAACTAAATCTCGTCACGCGTGGTCCAATCATCATGGCTGGCGCGGGGGTGCGCCTCAGCAATCTGCAAAAATTTATTGATGCTGGTCTGAGCGAGCTCCACAGCTCAGCCAGTCAGCGTGTTGCCTCACCTATGCGCTACCGCAAAGCAGGGGTTTCGATGAGTTCCGTGGCAGAAACCGATGAATTCAGCCGAACCTGCGTGGACAGTGATATGGTGGAAGCCATGAAAGTCGCGATGTCTCACCGTTCGCCAGTCAGAGTCGCCTGACCACTGATTTTGCCGCGCAGCACGCCAGATCAGCGACGTGATGTTTGCAAGTACCAGGCCCCATCGTTTTGATGGGGCTTTTTTTCTTCATATCAATAAGTTAAGTAGAAAAGGGGTACTATAGGGGTACTGAAAGCGGCGGGAACAAGCGGAAATCTGCGAGATTTTACAGATAAAGGCGGGGTTATATCCTGGGGGGAGAGGGGGCAATCCAGCCCCGGTGGTCAGTCCTTTTTATGCATGCACTGATAAAGGTCAGTACCTTCTTTACGCTGTTGATCGATGTAATCGGCCAGGTCCTTAATGTGAACCATTCGCGGCGCTTTCTGCGATGTACCGGCGCGAAAGGTTGGTATGGGAAGTTTGCACAAGGCGGCTTTGCGATCGGCGTGCTCTGCTTTCATACCAAAGTATTTTTCGCTAACCTCAGCAAGTGGCACAATGCCGGTATTAATTTCAGCCAGCAGGAAAAAAAACTGTATTCATGGTTGCCCCTTTTTACGACTGGCCAACAAAAACGGGGTGGCCATTTTCTGTTCAATATCAGTACTGGATTTGCCATCCGGATCCTATTCCGTTCTTGCCTGGTGTATGGCCAACGTGATAGCTGTCGCAGTGAGGGCACGGATATATAACCATTTGCCCGCGGTCACCAAAGCGCCGTTTGATAATGCTGAGTTCCACCAGCGCTCCTGCAGCAGTCTTACGCTTCCGTTTCTGTCCGCATTGTCTGCGCCTTAAAAGGCGTTTACTGGCCATTGAAAAACTCCGGCCGCATATCTTCCAGCGCCAGCGAATAGCGATCGTATTCGACCGGTTCCAGGACCCGTTAGATTTGGCAATGAGAGTAAACAGCCGGTTAAACCCTTCCTGAGCATCATCCAGGTCTGGTGACAGGTTTTCAAAGCCCGCCTCTATGTCAGCCATTGCTTTAACCTGGTGATAGCGTTTAACGGCCTTGTTTTTCAGCTCAGTGAAGAGGGTGATCCCCAATAAGGATTTTTTCTCTTCAATGATGCCGCGCAGCTCAGTAGCCCGTTCTGCTGTACAGGCTTTATCAATCTCGTCCGATTTCTCCGGTTCAGATGGCTGGTTTGCTGGTGGCCGCGTGCTGGTCACCGGCGCGGCGGACCCTGCTGCGGCTGCAGGCGTGCGGCTGGTCAGCTGTGAAATGGTGACACGCTCAGCAGCCGGGGTAATGTCCCGCTCTTCACGCGGGCCTGACGCCGTTTTATCTCGTTCCCTCAAATACCCAGATAACAGATATTGACGCGATTGAAAATAACGTCACGGTTCCCCGCCGCTGGGCAATAAACGCCGGCGGGTACGACGATAACGGCTTTGGCATGGATCTTGACAGCGGCGAGCTGCTGCTTTACTCGACAAGTCTTGTGGCGTCCGGTGCATCTACCTGGACTGACTGGCGAATAAATGGTGATCCAAAATACATTCAGTATCAGGATTTTCCTGATGCGCTTCGTTGCCCGCGTTTTGCTTATGCGGATCTGCCTGCAGCTCCAGACCGCACTTATTGCCTTGTGCTCTGTACTGACACCACCCGAACCCCGCCAATGCAGCTGCTGTATTCCTACGATGGGATGTGGTTTCCTGTCAATAATCCCGGCGACGCGTGGAGGCCAGCATAATGACAGTAACAGCTAAATATTATCTCGATCCGGATATTTTCGGTAACCTGGGGACGACTGACGAGCGCGGCTATTACGACGTAGATTTCACGTGCATCGAGTTGAACGAAGTTGTTAATGACCAGCGGCTCTGCATTTATTCAATGGCCGCATAGAATTACCTGGTTTGTTGTTGTTTCCAGTTGCATTGCAATCTGGTTATCCATACTCATCCTGCTACAACCTTTTATCTGACAGTGCTTGATTCCTGAGCATCAACACAAGGCCCGGCGAAAGCCGGTTTTTTTTCGTTGCTCTTTCCCTGCATCGCGTTATGATTACCAGTGTAAGGAAGCACTATCAAAGGGAAAATATGAACGATATAGAGTTAGTTTCAGAACTGCGTAAGAATGGGTTTAATGAAAATAACATTAAACACTTGCAAAAAATAATAGCCAGGAGTGAAGGGCGGGAGACTTTATCAACTTTACTGGTTGATTTAAAGAAGCGATTTTATGCTGGCTGCCTTATGTTAATAATAATTTTTACCCCTCTTGTTTGCAAGGTTATGTTTAATATCAGTGGCTCGCTTACTGCATATATTATAGCATTTGCCTTCAGTTTCTATTGTGTATATCAAATAGTACCGTTAATTCTTGCCTGGAAAGTATATCGATTTCTTTCAAAAAGGGGGTGATACCTCCATGGTTTATTTTTCTTGCTTCATTTCTTTATATGTCAACCCCATTTGACCTAATTTACCAGCAGCAGAAATTCCTTTGATGGCAAGAGCGGGTTTACTCATTGCAGATATTTTTCGGAAGTAATCTCACGGCATAAAATGAAACAATCTCCAGGCTTCAGGCTTTAATGATAACTTTAGTATGCCATAATATGACGTTCCCAAGTCAATACTCTGGTAAGCGAGCATGCCTAATTTACGGTCGAAACCAAGAAATTCTGCCGAGTCCATATATACATTTTTCATAAACCCAACAGCATTTTTATTTCCCTCTAATTTTGAGATGTTTTCTACTGCTGTGCTTGTACCATTCAAAATAAGATGAACGCCGACAACAGTCCCAACTATATTCCCCGTCGCTAATGATGCAGCCATAACACCCGCGCCAGCTAATATCTGAAGCCCACCAAGAACAACACTAATTCCATCGATCACGTATCCAATAATTTTTTCATTGTCATGATAAAACTTCACGGATGCACTGACGGCGGCCCGGCCGGTGCTTAACATCTCATTTTGCACACCAAGATAATGTCGCTCTTGTCTAAGATTTTTCAGACATTCCTGACAAACGGTATCTTCAGTGGCAGCCCGTATAGTTTGCATCTGAGAAGTTATGAAACGTTGTATCTCGTCCATAAAACGCATCCGGGATATCAGATCCGTTAAGTGTAATGCTGAAACAGTGCGTGCAGTCTCTGAAAGTTGACGCGCTTCAAGATTCGCCATAGTGAGGAAATAATCAGAAAAGCGGTTCTTAGCTAAGTAGTTATCCATAACTTGTCCTTTTGTTTGAGATGGCTAACCGGCCTCCTTGCTGTGCAGAACAGGGTCAATATCTGGCCGCCGATTAACCACCGTTACTATGTGGTTTAGCGGCTGAATTGTAAACAGTTAAGTTAGTCGGTTGAAGATAACTTGCAGAGTAATTTTTAAAACCATACTGTATTTTTATGCAGTATTTTGGGGGTGGTTATGGGCGGCAAAGACATTAACTTTAAGGTTGTTTATCGGGGTGAGCAGCTTGAAAATTATCAAGAGGGCGGCTGGGTGTTCTTCCAGCGCCCGAAAGGGTGGGGCGGTGGGTGCTGGTTAGGCCGCACCTTTGATGATTGCTTTTGGCTGGAACTTAAGCGGCCAACGTCATTAGCGATCGGAATACTGTGACCCTGACCCGAAATCCTGCTCCATTCAGAAACAGAATTCCGGCATGATGTTCACTCCCCTGAGCGGAGGTTGTGCCGATGAAAAAGTCACGATTCACCGAAGAGCAGATTGTCTTTGCCCTGAAGCAGGCTGAGCTGGGTACGCCCGTACCGGAAGTCTGCCGCAAGCTGGGCATCTCCGACGCCACGTTCTACACCTGGCGCAAAAAGTACGGCGGGATTTCTCCTTCGGAGCTGAAACATATGCGGCAGCTTGAAGAGGAAAATCTTCGCCTGAAAAAGCTGGTTGCCGATCTGAGCCTCGACAAGGCCATGCTGCAGGACGTGCTGGCAAAAAAGAGCTGATGCTGGCACGCCTGCGCGAGTGGGTCAGGGACTTGCAGACTCGCTACGGTGCCAGTGAGAGACAGGTCTGCTTTGCGCTGCCGGTCAGTCGCAGTTCGTTCCGCTACCGCTCCGTTGCGGCAGACGACAGTGCGCTGTGGCTGCGCATCAGGGAGATGACCGAAACCCGCGTCCACTATGGCTACCGCAGGGTTCATGTCATGCTTAAACGGGAAGGCTGGCGCGATAATCACAAAAGGATCTACCGCCTCTACTGTGAGCAGGGTCTGTCGCTGCGCCTCAAACGGCCACGCCGCAATAAATCGGCCCGGCGCCGACAACCGCAGCCTCAGGGTCTGTATCCGAATCATGTCTGGGGCGGGGATTTTGTCTCTGATGCGTTGTTTGACGGTCGACGACTGCGCCTGCTGACAGTTATCGACCTGTACACCCGCGAATGTCTGGGGATCTGCGTGGGGCAGAATTTGCGTTCAACAGAAGTGGCAGAAATGCTGAACAGCATAGCGCTCAGACGACCCTTACCACAGTTGCTGAAAACCGATAACGGCTCTGAATTTGCAGGAAAAATGCTGGACAAGTGGGTGTATGAACGGGGGATCCGTATAGACTTTTCCCGGCCGGGAACACCGACGGACAATGCCACGGTGGAGTCGTTCAATGGCAGGCTGCGCCAGGAGTGTCTGAACGAGAACGGGTTTATGTCTCTGGAGGACGCACGGTGCAAAATCGAGGCCTGGCGCATACACTATAACCAGAGGCGTCCCCATTCTGCACTGGGCTGGATGACGCCATCTGAATTCGCCGAGAAATCTGCCGGTTGCCAGAATATGCAACCAACATGAGGCCGGTTATTCCTGATTATGACTGGATCATATTCGGGGTCAGGGTCAAGTCAGAAACGCTACTGATTTAAAGTCTTGTTATCACGCCATGCACACACACCAGCTTTCCTGCCAGTATTCATATAGATGGCTGAGGCAACTGACGGCCACACGAACGATCCGGTTTTCTTTTGTTACTTTGTGGTTTGAGAGGAGGCTGGTAAACAGTCCGCGTCTGTCATCTTCTCCGTTCCTGTTCAGCAAATCATAATTGTTCACCGCCATCACTGAAGTGCTGCGTCCTGTATTTATGAGCCGCTTTTTTGCGTTCACCTGCAGAACCAGGCAGGAAGTGCGGCAAAAGGTGAAAAGATTCATTAACGCTCAAAAGCCTTTTACACTTAGAGTATTCCCCTTCCTCTTTGACGAGATTATTGATGAAAATCATCATGCTGAGTGCAGGCAGTGTGGTTCTGCTGGCGGCTCTGGCCCCGAATGTGGCGTTGGCGGCAGGAAACTGCCCGGGCAATGCTCAGCAGATCAATGACAGTAACAGCCTGCTGCTGCTGGGCGGCACGGCGAAAGGGCCAATCAGACAGGTTGTGGTGGGGGAGTTTGGCAAGGATGTCGATCAGCAAAAGCGCATTCTCAGCGAGTTCGACCGTTGTGGCGCGCTGGAGCGTGCGGATGTGACCTTCGACAAGAACGAGGGCAATATGATGCTGAAAATGGTGCAAAGTATCGTCCGGGTCACCACCGGTTGGGAAGCGGTGTATGACTTGTCAGTGTTTGTCGTTAAAGAAGGCCAACCGGTTGAGGTCAACCGCAAGCAGGGCACCATCAATTATCTGATTGGCAAACAGGGCACCATTACCAGCTCTTCGGACGCTTTCCTGTTAAAAGGAGAAAAGGGGTTCACCGAAACCACCAACACCTATGATTCGCACCTGCGGCTGATCAAAAGCGTGGCAAGAGGCTCAGATGCCCAGGCTAACGGTGAATACTACTATCGCTGGAACAAAAAGAATCAGCTGGTTTCCAGCCACTCAGGTGCCAACAAGATGACCTGGAGCTACGATAAGCAGGACCGCGAGCAGCGTTTACTGACCATGACGCACAACGACAACAGCGATCTGACTTCCGTGGATGAGTGCCAGCTCTGGGATGATCACGACAACTGCACGCTGAGTTATTCGCATGAAACTGAGGTGTTCGCTAAGGGTGAGATCCGCAGAAACATCAGTGCGGCCTACAAGTTTAAATACTGGGATCAGGGCGAGGATAAATAAACCCCCGATAAGGACGACTTTACAGCCGCCCTTGACTGTCACTGATTGGCCGTTGCTCAGGGAAGAACACCGATTGCCGACTCACTTTTAAGTGGCGGCAATCTTCTCTTCGCGGTTAATTCACCGTCTGGCTGAATGCATCCACCGCCAGAATGGCGCTGGCGATATCTTCGGCGCTCAGGTCAGGGTTGAGGTTTTTCAGGGTATCACCCTCGCTGTTTGCCAGCGCACCCACTTTTACCAGATTTTCCCAACTCTCATTCTCCAGATGCAGATCCTTCAACGTGGTGGGCATCCTGATCGCACGATAGAAACGCACATAGCGGGCAATTTCTTCATCCGGACGCTGTTCCAGCACCATCTGGGTCAACGTGCCATAAGCCACTTTCTCACCGTGAGTCAGGTGATGAATATCGCCATCAATAGCGGTAAAGCCGTTATGAATCGCGTGCGCGCCTGCCAGCCCGGCATTCTCAAAGCCCAGACCGGACAGCAGGGTATTGGCCTCAACCACCGCTTCCACGGCCGGGGTGACCACTTTTTTTTCTACCGCCTGATAAGCGCTGTAACCCCAGGTCAGCAGCGTTTTTTCGCAGGCTTCGGCAATGGCCATCCCGGCAATGGTCGGATCGCCGTTCACCATGGATTTGCTGTGGGTGCGTTTGACGGCCTGAGCTTCAACAAAGGTGGCCAGGCCATCGGCGATACCGGATGCAAACAGACGGACTGGCGCACGGGCGCAGACCTGGGTATCCACCAACACCAGGTCGGGGTTTTTGCTGTAGAAGCGGTAACTTTCGAACACGCCGCTGTCTGAGTAAATCACCGAAAGAGCACTGCAGGGGGCATCGGTTGAGGCAATGGTCGGGACAATGACGACCGGCTGCTCTGATTCATCAGCCACGGCTTTCACCGTGTCGAGGGTTTTACCGCCGCCAAGGCCAATAACCAGGCTTGCACCGCCGTTTTTGGCGAGTTCTGCCAGGCGGGTAATTTCATTTTTGGAAGCTTCACCGTTGAACTGCTGATAGTTGCAGTCAATGTTGTGCTGTTGCAAAGAAGCCTGGACCTGTTTACCCATCAGCCCCCAGACAGTTTCATCGGCTACAACAAAAGCATTGTTACCTAATTCAGCCACGTACTCGCCCAACTGCGCCATCACACCTGTGCCCTGGACATATTTCCGCGGGGAGGAGAAAACGAACTTACTCATGGGGACTCCTTTCGGTTGAATGAAAAAGATGTAGTACTGTCCCCAGGTTAATGCTTTCTGTTTCCGTACACTTGTTAAAAAGCGGCATTGGGCATAAGGGTTCGTTATTTGAGAAACCGATCGGGTTTTACCCTTAATTAGCCTTAAAAGCAGGCAATACTACCTTTTATTTAACGGCATATTTTGGAGAAAGAGTCAGGCAGGCGCTAAGAAGAGATTCGAATGTCACCGTATAAAGGCAGGAGGGATATTGGGTCTCCCGCCTGCTCACCATTACATGTGAATAGGGGCTAAGGTTTACGCGCCACCAGCACGGCACGAAGCGGAGCTGGATAGCCTTCCACCGTTTTACTGCTATCGTCAGGATCGAGGAATTCCGCCAGTGACTCACTGGTCATCCAGTCGGTGCGGCGCTGCTCTTCGGTGCTGGTTATGGAGTAATCAGCGATACGCACGTCAACGAAGCCACATTTCTCCAGCCAGTTTTTCAGTGCTCCGGTCGACGGGATAAAATAGACGTTGCGCATTTGTGCATACCGTTCACCTGGCACCAGCACAGCCTGGTCGTCGCCTTCAACCACCAGCGTTTCCAGCACCAGTTCCCCACCGCTGACCAGCTGATTTTTCAGCTGGATCAGATGATCAAGGGGGGAACGGCGGTGATAGAGCACGCCCATTGAAAACACCGTATCAAAGGCTTTCAACTCGGGAAGCTGCTCAATCCCCAGCGGAAGAAGATGGGCACGCTGATCGTCACCGAGCAGTTTCCTGACGGCTTCAAACTGGCACAGGAACAATTGCATCGGATCGATGCCGACGACCAGATGCGCACCCGCGCCAATCATCCGCCACATATGATAGCCACTGCCGCAGCCCACATCGAGGATGGTCCGCCCGGCCAGCGGCGAGATATGCGGCAATACCCGCTCCCACTTCCAGTCTGAACGCCACTCGGTGTCGATATTCACGCCGTACAGGGAGAAGGGCCCTTTACGCCATGGCATCAGATTACGCAGCAGCTTTTCGATGCCGCCGCGCTGGCGTTCGCTCAGCTGGCTGCTGTCTGCCGTCACGCTGTGCAGCAAATCCAGCGTTTCCGGCGTCATCACCGGCAGATGCTCAACCGAGCGGTCCCAGTTTTTAAAATGGCCATGCAGCTGCTCGCGTTGCCAGGCGGCAATCTGACCCGGTAACGTTTCCAGCCAGTGTGACAGGGGGCTTTTGGCAATCAGCTGATAAAAGTTTCCGAAATCCATCAGGCGGCCCCTGCCTTCAGGGCGATCAGCGAGCCGAAGTTAAAACACTGGAACCACAGTTCTGCATGTTCAAATCCGGCCGTCCGCAGACGCGCTTTATGGGTTTCGACACTGTCTGTCAGCATTACATTCTCCAGCATGCTGCGCTTCTGGCTAATCTCCAGCTCGCTATAGCCGTTGGCACGCTTGAAGTCATGGTGCATGTTAAACAGCAGCTCGCCGACATCCGCATCTTCAAAGCTGAACTTCTCTGACAGGACCAGCGCGCCACCCGGACGCAACCCTTGCCACACGGTATTCAGCAACTGCTGGCGCTCGTCCGGCTCCAGGAATTGCAGCGTGAAGTTCAACACCACCAGCGAGGCATTCTCAATTTTGATGTGGCGAATATCGGCCTCAATCACTTCGACCGGCGTATCGGCACGGAAAGCATCAATATGGCGGCGGCAGCGTTCGACCATTGCCGGGGAGTTATCAACAGAGATAATGTTACACCCTTCGACCCTGATATTACGGCGCACGGAAAGGGTCGCGGCACCCAGGGAACAGCCCAGATCGTAAACCTGAGTGTTGGGCTGAACAAAGCGTTCTGCCAGCATGCCAATCATCGAAATAATATTCGAATAGCCCGGCACCGAGCGTTGGATCATATCGGGAAAAACTTCGGCCACGCGTTCGTCAAACGTCCAGTCGCCCAGTTTGGCAATTGGCGCAGAGAACAACATATCGCGGTTAGACATAATGATTGTCCGGTATCAACGGAAAGGCCGTATTCTGGCAGAAAGCGACGCGGGGCGCATCCTTTCTGCCACAGTAGATGGATTAGTGCAGCGTAAGAACCAGATCCCATGGCAGGAAGACCAGGTTGAGGATAATCATCGCCAGCAGCGACAGCAGGGTGATAATCATGCCGTTTTTTCGCCACAGAAGCGTGCTGGTCCGCATGCCGTAACAGTGCAGGCAGCGACCAAGGAAAAAGAACAGCCCCACCAGATGCAGCATCCAGATATCGGCACCATTCATCTCCATCATCACCAGCAGCAGCACGGCGATTGGCACAGTTTCAACCGAGTTGCCGTGGATGCGGATGGCAACCTGCAGTTCGTAAAACCCACCGTCGCCGTGGGTCACCCGGTACAGCCGACGCAGGCGAACGACATCAAGCGAAAACTTAATCAGAAACAGTGCCCCAAGCACCACATACAGTGCGCTGACCATGCAGACTCCGTAAAGGACATTAAAAACTACGTCATGATAGCGGCGAAACCCGGGGCTGTCATACCCATCGCGATCAGTGATGAAAATACATGCCCGGCTAATCAGACAGGCTGCTCAGAACAGGCTTTCCTGCTGGGGCCAGTCAGGCATATTGCCAACCTGGGGAACCGCCTGCTGTAACGCAGGCCACAGGTGCTGCACCAGCTTTGGCGCACAGGCGATATCCGGCGTGTGAATAAACAACCACGGCTGCCCCTGTTCACACCACTGCGGCAGCTTCTGCAGCCAGGCCTGGAACCACTTCAGGTTGGCCTGCTCATCATCGCCTCCGATAAATCGGATCATCGGCTGGTCTGCGGTCATCACAGCATGCACAGGCAGCTTTGGTTTTTTTCGCTGGGCGTCGATGATTTCAGGATTGCTGGGGAGGGCAGAATGCACGCCGCGCGTGTCAAGGATTACACCTTTCTTATGATACACTTCTACAATCTCTTCATAACTCATCATAAACCCCATGCCAAAAGCAATTTCATACATACGATTTTCTACAAAAATTCAATCGGTTGGTGATTCTACTAAACGTCAAGGAAAGTATATAAACGATTGGTTGAAACGCAATCCTGATTACTATTTAGACGAATCATTACGCTTTCAGGATTTGGGTATCAGCGGCTTCTCTGGTGCTAATGCTAAGTCAGGGGCTTTCGGTGAATTTCTAGCCGCTGTGGAATCTGGCTACATTGAAGCGGGTTCAGTCTTACTTGTCGAATCTCTGGACAGGGTTTCACGACAGGACATCGACACAGCAGGGGAACAGCTTAGAAAGATTCTCAGGTCTGGCGTTGAAGTGGTGACCCTTGTTGATAATGAGTGGTACACGAAAGAAAGCCTGAAAGATTCACTTTCCATGATTAAAGCCATGTTGGTGATGGAAAGAGCACATGAAGAATCAGCGATGAAATCAACCCGTTTAAGGTCTGTATGGGCTGCTAAGAGGGAACGTGCAGCTAACGGTGAAATCATGTCTAAGCGCTGTGCAGCATGGTTAAAAGTATCTGAAGACCGTTCACACTTTGAATTCATCGCAGAGAATGTGAAAGCTGTTCAGCGTGTGTTTCAGCTACGGTTAGAAGGTAAATCACATGCCAAAATTGCTAAACAGATGAATGAAGAGGGCTTCTACACTCTCAACCAATTCAACCCAGTTAAAGGTGGCTGGTCTCAATCGTCTATCACAGAGTTATTAAGTAATCAGGCTGTGATAGGCGTCAAGGTTCCTTCTAAATCAATGGTTGTAAAGGGTGTATCTGAAATACCCGATTATTACCCTGCAATTATCAGTGAACAGCAATTTCACGCTGTACAGCAGCTTAAACAGGGGGCAGGGCGTAAACCTTCCTCTGACCTACCTTTGCTAACAAATCTCTTCAAGGGCGTTCTCAGGTGCTCTGAGTGTGGGTTTATCATCATTGTTTCGGGTGTCACTGCTAAACGGTCAGGTAACTACAGATGCTCTATGAAGTATGAAGGGCGTTGTAATGCTAAAGGGTTCAGCAGATTACAAACTGATAAAGCCCTTGTTCAGGGACTTCTGTATAACACTAACCGTCTTTCCCTAAATCGTGATAACGGCTCTGCTATTGGTGCTCTTCAAACTGAGTTAGAACAACTTCAGAAGCAGCGTGAGAGGCTCATTAAGCTGGCTATGCTGGCAGATGATACCGAATCAATGGCTAAGGACTTGAAAGTTCTGAATGGTCAGATTAAGGACGCTGAAAAGTCTGTTTCAGAGGTTCACCAGCGAGAGCAATCAAGCCAGCTTGAAACAATCAGCCACCTTGATTTAACCGTGAAGAAAGACCGTATAGAGGCTCAAATCATCATCAAACGGATAATTAAAGAAATCCGACTTAACACGGCTGGAAAAAAGTGTGATGTCTTCTTACACAACGGCTTGAAGCTGCTTAACTTCCCACTTGATAGGGTGGTTGATGGTGCTCAGTGGCTGGAGATTTTACCGCTGATTGATGGTGATGAATTCGACTTTGAAGGGTTCAATACTAAGCCACGTCTCATAGCCATAGAAGAGGCTCCAGAGTGGGTAAAAGATATGGAAGGACAACCTAATCAGCCGTTGTGAAAATTTGCTTACTCTTAGAGTTAAGACTTGCTAATATATTTTCAGTCAGTCTATCGAGGAGAAGTGATGGAATCACCAGTGTTACAGCTACAGTCCTTAGCAAGCGAAGGTGCAGCAAACGTACAAGATGTAATATTAAAAGCTAAAATGATAGCCGTTAAGCTCGGGCTTACTGACATAACGGGTTGGCTGGAAAATGAAATTAATGGATATGATGATTGGAATTCTGTTCCTGATTATAGAGTAATCACCAGTGCTCCTATCAAGGCTTTCAACCCCTATCGCGGCTGGATTCACTTTGATATTAGCAACATTGAAGATATGGAACTTTACCATACCCTCACTACTGCACATATAATGGAGGGGGTTGCTGGATTAAGGGAATATTCACAGTCTAAAGGGCCGCTTTATATGACCCTGCCACAACCAATAGCGAGTTTTCTTAATAAGTGTAGTAACGTTGAAGGGCTTCAGTTGGCATGGTTGGTTAACCCAACAGTTATGACCAGAATTATTTCAACTGTTAAATCTAAAATTCTCGACTGGTCTTTGGATTTAGAGGCCAAAGGAATTATGGGTGAGGGTTTAAGGTTTACACAAAAAGAAAAGGAAAATGCACATATGACTGTAACAAATAATAATACAAATAATTTTCATGCCCCCGTTAACAATGCCGGAGCAATTGGAGCAGGTAACGCTGGTGATATTAATCAACAGAACAATATAACGGTTGGGGATATTTCATCTCTTGAGCGTGAATTGAAATCTCATGGCCTTGATGATGAGGATGTTGCTGAACTGAAGCAGCTTGTTCAGCAGTCTCCTAAACCAGCTTCAAAAGAAGAAGTTGAAAAAGGTTTTGGGTCATGGATTGGAAAGATTACAGGTAAGGCTTTCACAGGTGCGTTGAAGGTCGCTGGTGCGGCTGCTCCCGCTGTTCTTACAAATGCACTTTGTTTTTACTACGGCATCCCTGTTTAAACTTTTCTAAGGTCGCCTCGGTGATTAAGTATTATTATTTTATTGAAAATCAGGTCTTTGAATTGTATTAAAAACAAAGGAAGTAATCATGAGTGAAATTATGAAAGAGCCAGTGGAACAGGTCAAGCAAGCGTTTAGAGAGAGGATTTCAAGCCCTTTGTGGGGTTATGTGTTTTTCTCATGGCTCGGTTTTAACTGGCAAAATATTGCTAAGTTATTTATGAGTAAAAGAGAAGTTGAAGTAAGGATTGCTGAAATTACTTCTCAAGAGTGGTTCTTTGTTCACTACATCGCCTTGCCGGTGATTGTTGGTGCTTCTCTGGCCGCTAGCTCCCCCTATCTTCAACAATGGCTCTCAACTGCACACAAAAAGGCAGAGGAAAAGATGAATGCTGATAATCTCACAGAAGAGTTAAGGCTTCTTGATGTTGATATGGTTAAAAAAAGGAAGTCTATTGAACTTGCAAACGTTGAAGAATTAACTAATAAAAGTGAGCAAGCTAAAGTTGATAGGCAGGATGAGAGGAATAAAAATAGGCTTGAATTTCAAAGGCTGAGGGGTGTTAAAATATCTAAGGCAATAGATGATATTGAAAAGTCATTTAATGATGCCAATGATAAACTTCAGGATAAGTTGAATGAAATAAAAGTTGCTGATGAAACATATAAGCTCAAAATGCAGGCTCTTGAAAACTTAGCAGAAGGTTTGAGCAAGGTTGCTGACTTATATCACACATATCGGGATGTCAATTCTAGGGAAGAATTCGCATCATTTTTGTCTGAAATTAAGAAGGGTGATTATTTTGGCTCAGCACAGCTTGATAAAAAGTTTGAGGCAATGGCACAAAGGGAAATATTGTTAGAAGCTCTTAGCAGAACAAAAAATGTTAACTCTTAACATTACCCTCTGAAGATGTATTACCAGTCCTATAAGGTCGCTATGGTTAGCCAGATTTCCTTTTCGATTTCTCAAATTTCCATAGTGACCCCTTCAATGACTTGCTAACGCTGAAAAGTAGCCGTTTAGATGGCTAAATTAACAGTGAAAAACAGTCTCTCCAGCTAGCGTTAAAATCCCTATCAATACCAGTAATTTCAACAGCTGCAGCCTATTAACTGTTTTAAGTTCAAAAAGAGATAAAAATCAGTATTTATATAACCTGTATCAATGATTTAGTTTGTCTCAAAAGGAAGTGGTTTTGATACTCCTGAAAAGAGTCTCTGAAGGTGTGATTAGGCCGTCTCAAAAGGTTGATTTTTAGTTTTGATACATGTATTATTTTGAGACTAGGTTTTGAGACAACTTTCAGGGAATCACCATATGTCATCTGTAATCGCTTACGTCCGTGTATCAACTTCTGACCAGACTATTGAGAATCAGAAGCAGCAGATTAAAGAAGCTGGCTATCAGGTTGGTAAGTGGTTTTCTGATGAGGCTGTTTCCGGTGGCATTAAGGCAACAGAGCGTAAAGGGTTCGGTGACCTGCTGAATTATGTCCGTGAAGGTGACACGCTAATTGTTATCGCTATTGACCGCTTAGGCCGTAACACCATTGATGTTCTCTCAACAGTTGAGACTTTACAGGCCAAAGGAGTGAAGGTTATCAGTCTCCGTGAAGGATTCGACCTGTCTACACCAGTTGGTAAGGCTATGCTCACTATGATGGCTGGATTGGCTTCTTTAGAGAAAGATTTGATAGCAGAGCGCAGAACAGCAGGGATTAAACGTGCTCAGTCTGAAGGGGTTCACTGTGGCAGACCGATTAAAGCAACCGCTGAACAGGTTCAGGAACTAATTGGACAGGGGATGTCGCCAAAGCAGGTACGGGATGAGTTACAGATTAGTAAGGCAACTTTCTATCGACTGAACAAGTAACAATTAGATAGTGATTCACAATGCCCCTTTATTGGGGCTTTTTTATGTCTGACGTTTATCAGGAACCCTGTAACGCATTCTAAGCAGTCTTTATATTATCCTGTGGGTTGTGGTTGCCATCATTAAATAATCGCTTAGAACGCTGTACAGGCTCAGATATGTTCATTTTTTGCCATTGGTATGGAATCTTTGAAAAGGGCGCTACTAAGCAGAGAGATTCAGACTATCCAAAATCTTCAAAGTTGCTTTAGATATGTTGAAAGTTTCCGGTGAAGCTGAAATAAAAATAGGTCTGGAAATTTTTTAGAAAAATAAAATTCCCAAAAATCTATCCACCAGCTTCAAAGCCGCTTTCACGGATCCCGATATGATTTACTGTCAAAACTACAAGGTGGAAACCAGAATCACCGATGAGCTGAAAGCAGGTGAGGTTAAAAAGGCTTTCTTTAAAGAACTCTTAAAAGATACTCAGAGACAAAAAGATGAAAAACAAAGAACAAAAAGAATCTGTTAAGAGGTTTTTAGGGTAGCATAAAAAACAATCAATTACAATCGGCTGATGTAAATAAATCATGGTGATTCAGGGCGTTAGCCCCCTTAAAATCCCTTTTTCAATCAATCTGTACAACCCCCTTATAACGCGGCTTAACGGTTCCCCCTTTGGGCGGGAGAACCTACCGCAAACACCCTGTACCAGCCCTGCATACGCAGTAATCTGAAAAGCAAAATCTTTTAAATAATCTTCTTGACTAATCTTAAAAGTTGTTATAAAGCTTTTTCAAGCCCTTATATATCATTCCCTTTAAGTGCACTAAAAATATTCTTTCAAAACAATAACTTACACTTAAAAAATCGCCAAAAATAAAATTCCCTTATTTTGCAATGACTTACGAGTAAATTCGGTTGAAATCTGAACAAACCACTTGACATTCTGTAACATGTGTAACATAATGGTTACATATATTGAGATTTACACACGAATTGAGGGTTAATGTATGATTTAGAATTCATGGCATGGCTGAAACAATCCATCGAAAAGAACCGCAAAAACGGTTATTGCGGAGATAACAGAACAGTTAGCGTTAATGGGTTAAGCAAGGCAGATTTAAAAGCAGTTGAAGAGGTCATTTCAACCTTCACAGTAAAGAAGCGCCCCGCCACTAAACAAACTGACTTCCAACCATCCACAGTAAAACGAGCACGTAAAACAATGATTAACTCGTACTACCTGTATTTTAATCAGGTTGGTTCGTATCGTCGTTTGGGTTCATCGGTAGAAGATGTTATTTCGGGTGCTGTCCGTCTGGACACTTCATTAACCCGTGAAACTTCACCGCGAAGAATCTTTAACATGATGAAAGAACTAACCTCAATCAATACAAGTAATATTGAAAGGCGTTTTAATGTTGATTATGAATCAGCAAAAAGACTTTCTCAGAAATGCAGGGCTGTTATTAACGCTCTTGATTACCATCTTGAGAAAGGAAATATCAAGTTATCATTTAATCCGTACTTTGAAGAAGAATCACTGATTGATGATTTTGACGTAGAAGCCGATGCAAAGGCTTACCTTGAACATAAAGCGAAAAAGGCAGCATAACAATGAACCACACATTAACACATATCGGTGAACCAGCTTACCAGCAATTAAAAGCTCTGGCTGAACACTTTGAAGTAAGTATTCCACAAGTAATTACTCTAATTATCAAAGGAGTCATTTAATGAAAAAGACAAAAGCAGTAAGAATTAAAAAGACCGATAATCAACTTGTGAAGCTGACAGCCGTCACCGCTGAAACAACAATCAGAAAGACTCTGGAAAGTATGATTCTGAAATCCTATGTGAAACACATTGAGGTGACTAAATGAAAAACCGATTTTTGAATATGCTAAACAATCCTGTACCGCATCCTGATTTAACTGATGCAATCTTTAACTCAGTGAGTGAGCCGGAATTGTGTCTTTCAGTCCTGAAAACTCTTCCAGAGATTAACCAAATCACGATTGCTACATTCTTCAGCGGTCAAGGGTTATCACTGATGGGTGCTGCACTGATTTATGAAATGGTACTGAAAGCACATGATGCAATGACAGATTTAATCTGGAATGAATACGAGGTGAAAACTATGAATGGCTAACTATACAGTAGATGAGTTTATCATCCAGTTAGGTTTTAACGAAAACGTTTCAAAGAATCTTCAACGCCTCGAAAGCAGAACATTAAAAGTCGCTGAACGAATTGAAAAGAACCTTAACCGTGCATTTACCCCAAAGGGTAATTTCAATAGTGTGATTCAATCCGCTAATACCGCCTCAAAACAAATTAACCGTGCATTCTCAAAGAGCATGAATTTTGATGAAGCTGGTAAATCATCGGTGAAGTCTGTAGAGAATGCTGCTAAGGCTTCTGCAAAGCGCATTAAAGATTACATGAATGATGCTTACGGGGCTAAAGGAAAAGGCCGCTCAAATCCAGCAGCCGGAAAGCCAAAGGCAGGCTCAGATTTAACAGCTTCTAATTCAATCCGTTCACTTGCTAATACTCAGTTCTATTCGAATCTGACCAGACGCTTAGAGGGAATGGGTTCAACTGGACAGGCTAGAGCGCTGAAATTACGTCAGCAAATTCATGGACTCCGTGATGATGCCTTAGCCAACCCCTCAGCCAGTTTGAATCAATTCCGTTTAGCTCTCCGTGCAGCCACTGACAGTGCGTCTAAATGGGCTTCTCAGCAGCGTAAGCAGGTATCTAATACCGATGGGTTATCCTCTTCATTCGGTCGTCTGGTCAGTGTTTCAGCGGCGCTATATGGGACATTTGAAGCCGTCCGTAAGGTGGTTGATACAGGTGTAGCACGTGAAGGTGTGAATCTCTCTGCTGAAGCTGTCTTTAAAGGTCAGTCAGGTGATGCTAAGACATTCGCTGCGGGATTCTCTGACCAAATCGGACAGGGTGTTACAGAGACCTTGAAACAGTACACTGGCTTTGCTGCTGGTGCTCAGAACTCATTAGGCTATCAGGGTACTCAGGACTTCTATAAGAACGCTGCAACGTTTGGTCGTATCAGGGGGCTTGATGCTGAACAGCTTAAAGGCATCATGACAGCATTCACACAGATGGCTTCTAAGGGTCGTGTACAGGCTGAAGAACTCAGAGGCCAGTTGGGTGACCGTTTACCGGGTGCTGAACAGATGTTCGCAGATGCTTTAGGTGTTAACACTCAGCAGCTTGATAAGCTCATGAGTAATGGCAAGTTACTGTCTAAAGATGTCCTTCCACGTGTATCTGCTCAGATGAAAAAGATGGCTGATGAAGCAGGGGGGTTAGACCGTGTATCACAAATGGCTGTAACTGGTATCGGACGTGTTAAAGCAGCGATGGAGAATGACCTTAACAAGGCTTTCACCAGCTCTGAGAAAGGCTTCGGACAGTTTAACGCCTCAGTAGCTAACATGCTCAACGATGCATCACCGATTGCAGAGGCTTTAGGCCACATTCTCGGAAAGGTTGCTTCTACGACTTCTGGAGCGGTCGACCATGTAGATGAGTGGAGCCGTAAGCTATCTGCTTTAATCCTCACAACTTCAGCATGGTACGATGACTTATCAGACGGTCAAAAGAAACTTGTTGATAGTGCTGAACAATTTGCTATAGGGGCTGCTGGTGTGTTGGTACTGGTGAAATCAATTGCTGGAGTAGCCAACAAGCTGAAATGGCTCAGTGCTCTGTTAGGTGGTGGTGGTGCTGAAGCTGGTGCGGCTGCTGGTGCAGGTGGATTACTGAAAGGTGCATCCCGTTTAGCTGGGCCTGTTGGTGTCGCTCTGGTTGCTCATGATGCTGTAGACGCTTCAGGGATTGAACAGAAGTACCCAACCGCTCTAGGGACTGATAACCCTATTGCTAAGGCTCTTAACTGGCTTTCTAACCCTTCTAAGGTGTTAGGTGCAACTGAACAGGACTCAATCACAAACAGTCCGTTCACACGTGCTATGGGTTCATTGGGTGACTGGATGCAAGGTAACGCTATCCAGGCTAATCAGAATGCTTTCTCTGTACCATCAATTTATAACCCTGCACAGACAACCATCAAGAATGACCAGCGCATTAATATCAGTGTGAATATGGATAGCCAGAAAATCGGAACTTTCCAGACACAGGTTTTAACTGGTGGCTTTGAAGATTTGAATATTAATGCTGAACATTTGGGCGATTAGTAATTGTTTGAGTTTTACAGATTAGAGTTATCATGTGACAATGGTTATCTGGTTTGCTTAAATCTCAAAAATATACTGGTACAGGTCAAGAGGTATTTTGAGAAAGCAATGTAAAAGGGACTCTTCGGAGTCCTTTTTTATTTGTGTTGAGAAAGGTTCGATTATGAATGAAGACATATTACAAAGTAACAGGAAAAACCTGTCACACTATCCATACTGAATTAAGAAAGATTGGTGATTTGATTAACCCAATCCCGAATAAGAAATATCACATTCCAAAGCTGATGACTAAGGCAAGGCGTTTATTGTTGATTGCGGCTATCTGTGAAAGAATTAAAAATAACCGTTGACATTCCATTAATATATGACAGAATGGTTATATGAGTTAGAGATATTCACATTCCATCAATCACCGATTATTTCTGGCTCCTCAGTTTCCTTCTGTTCTATTTTTCTCAGGCATCCATCCCGAATGAGTGACGGGCTTCCTCTTGAGGAATATAGAACAACCTAATTTGAAAACATTGAACCGTGTCCCGTAACATTAAGTTGGCTGGATGCGGTTTTGTGCTTTCTGAAATCTAAGCAAACCAGACTAAGAGTAAATTTAAATGACTACTTTAAATCAAGCTGTAAAAATTGAATCACCCGTTGTAAGTATTAACCATCTGCTACCTTTTGAACAACGTCAGCATATTGAGAAGCTGTACTTCCCACGGATTCAACAGGCCACTGACCGAATGAGTAAATCTGAAGCTGAGTATCAGGGCGCCTTAGAATCCCGCTCAGTGTTGATTAATCAAAAGACCGCTGAATATCTGGCTAATCCGTCTGAACGTCATGGCTTTAAGGTTGTTCAAGTCTACCCTACAAATCAACAGCAGGTGATTCAAAGTATGGCTGAACAAGGTTTTATGGTTCATCGTGTATCTGTTGGAATGGTTACCTTTATCCGTATGCCAAAGAACGCTAAAGATAACCCTCTTCAGGAAATCACAGATAAAGCTACAGCAGAAGCTGAATCAACTGTGGATAAGGCAATTGAGCGATTTAAAGTGAAAGCCGCTGAAGCTGTTCACCAGCGTAATACAATTGTGATTGAAGCCCGTAAAGCTCTGGATTCAATTAAATCATTTGAAAGCTATTTAAACGTGATTGTAACTGACTCTGAAGAGGTAACCGAATAATGAGTATTCCAATGAAAGGGCTGTCCAAACGTGGCAGCTATAATCATCTTACTGACTCAATGGAATTCAAATATTTCAATGGTCAAACAGAAATCAGTGAATCAACTTATAAGCTGCTTGCTTCAGGTAATAAGCCTAAGCCAAATGTGAAGCCAGCTAAAGCGGTAACCACGTATAAGGTGAAGCCAGCTAAAGCGGTTGAACAGCAAAGAGATGCAGCCTTGAAAGAGGCTATTAAACAGATGGTAAGCGGGGGCTGATATGGAAGATTCAATTAACGCACCGATTAATTATTATGACTCGGGAAAGCGTCTCATTGTTGGTCATAATCTGGTTGGTAAGATTCACCCTCAGCTAATGAGTAAATTAGTCAGACGTTCAAAGGATGGTTCAACACGTTGCCAGCAAGCCCGAATCACAGAATATTTAGAGGGGTTACTAACCAATGTCTAATACAACCACGGTTAACACACCTGATAAGTCATGTATTCATTGTGGCTCAACGGTTAGATACATTTCATCCGGTCGCTGTGTTGATTGCTCAAAGACACGTAGACAGCCGCCTAAACCAAAGCCACAGATTGTACGTGTAACCGCTTCAGCAGCAAGACCACCGTTTCACTCTGAAGGTGGAGACAACCGAAATAACATCATTGTGAAGTTGTCTGAAGCCGCTTTAGATAACCTTGACCGTGTAGGCTACTCGTTGGTTCAGAAATACCGTTTAGCAGGTCTTTCACAAGAACGAATCCGAATGATTGCCCTGTCCCATCTGCTTGAAGCCGCTTAATCCCCGCTACAAATCCCATCTTTATAGTGTATCAATAGAAAGGTCTCTTCAGAATGACGCGGTTAGCGCCGCGCTGATGCAGTCCCCGATTTAACGCCTGCTCTGCCTCACCTTTGGCGAAAAACTGTGGGTGACGGACTTCAACCCCGTAGCGAAAGGTAGTGGGTAAGCCATCCAGGAAGGCCCATAAAGTGGGTAAATCTGCCGGGCTGAAAGCGGCGGGCAGTTGCAGCCAGTACTGGCCAAGGCGCTGTGCCAGCGGCGCCAGCAAATCAAAAAACTCAGCGGTGAGGTCGCCACACTGGCGCAACGCCGCCTGATGGCTGATGGTGGCCGGAAATTTAAAGCAGAAGCGGAAGTCGTCGTGAGTCATATCACGCCAGCGCTGGACGATCTCAGGGCGTGGCAGGGCATAGAGGGTGGTGTTGCCTTCAACGCAATTGAAATAGCGGGCATAATCGGCGAGGGTAATCATCCCCAACTTTTTCCACTTTGGGTGCTGCCATTGCGGCAGTCCAAGATAAAAAGGCTTCACTGACTTTCCCCAATTGTCCAACCGGACTGCAAGGGTACGAATCAGTGGGGCAGAGTGCAACCCGCGATCGAATCCTTTCGATCGCGGCGCAGAAATTACAGTGCGCTGATAACCTCTTCGCTGGATCGTACGCGACCCAGGCGTGGGAAGATATTTTTGAAGCTGCCTTCATGCTCTTCAGTGCTGCCTGCGCTGCAGATATCTTCAACGGTCACCAGATTGAAGCCCAGTTCCCAGGCGTTACGGGCGGTAGATTCCACACCGATGTTAGTGGAGATGCCGCCCAGTACGATGGTGTCGATACCACGACGACGCAGCTGCAGCTCCAGATCGGTACCGTAGAAAGCGCCCCACTGGTGCTTGGTCACTTCAATGTCGCTGTCCTGCTTGCCCAGCGTGGTCGGGTAGACCCACCAGTTTTCCGGCAGCGCGCCGCCGTGGCTTGCCTCTACAGGCTGTTTCGGTGCATCGCCGAAATCTTTTGCCCAGCCCACACGCACCAGCACCACCGGGGCGTTGACTGCGCGAAACTTATCGGCAAGTTTCGCTGCACGAGTCACCACATCGGACGCCGCGTAAGGGCCTTTGGCGAAAGGAAGGATGCCTTCCTGCAGGTCAATCAGTACCAGGGCAGTGGATGCCGCTTTTAATTCCAGCATGGTCTCTCCCGTAAAAAGGATGGAAACCATTGAGATTACAGACAATCCGTTCAGGTACGTAACACTACAATGTTCGAAAAGGGTGAAATTTGTTAGCTTTTGTGATTAACGGGCAAAGTGTGGAGAAGATTGCCCGTTAACAATGGCACAGAGTGCGTTGCGGCACTTATCGTGCCGGGCTTTTTCCATTATAATGGCCGCCTTTTTTCGTGGCAGCATAGCCCTCAGAGGCTGAAAATTAATCATACTGCGGCGAAGCGGCGAAGTTTAAAGGATATCGTTATGCGTACTGAGTATTGCGGACAGATCAACCTGTCTCACGTAGGCCAACAAGTGACACTGTGCGGTTGGGTCAATCGCCGCCGCGACCTGGGCAGCCTGATCTTCATTGATATGCGTGACCGTGAAGGCATCGTGCAGGTGTTTTTCGATCCCGATCGTCAGGACGCATTCAAACTGGCTTCTGAGCTGCGTAACGAATTTTGCATTCAGCTCACCGGCACCGTGCGTGCCCGTGATGAAAAAAATAAAAACAGCGATATGGCTACCGGCGAGATTGAAGTTTTCGCTACCGACCTGACCATTATCAACCGCGCCGAACCGCTGCCGCTGGATTCCAACCAGACCAACAGTGAAGAAGCCCGTCTGAAGTATCGTTATCTGGATCTGCGTCGCCCGGAGATGGCCCAGCGCCTGAAGAGTCGTGCGAAAATCACCAGCTTCGTGCGTCGTTTTATGGACGACAATGGTTTCCTGGATATCGAAACGCCAATGCTGACCAAGGCCACGCCGGAAGGTGCGCGTGACTACCTGGTGCCGAGCCGCGTGCACAAAGGCAAATTTTACGCGCTGCCGCAGTCTCCTCAGTTGTTCAAACAGCTGCTGATGATGTCCGGATTCGATCGCTATTATCAGATCGTTAAGTGCTTCCGTGACGAAGATCTGCGTGCTGACCGCCAGCCTGAATTTACCCAGATCGACGTGGAAACCTCCTTTATGACTGCGCCACAGGTGCGGGCGATGATGGAGAAGATGGTGCGCGAGCTGTGGCAGGACGTGAAGGGCGTTGATTTGGGCGATTTCCCGATGATGACCTTTGAAGAAGCGATGCGTCGCTATGGTTCTGACAAGCCAGACCTGCGTAACCCGATGGAGCTGGTGGATGTCGCGGATCTGCTGAAAGAAGTGGCGTTCAACGTTTTCTCCGGTCCGGCTAATGATGCCAAAGGCCGCGTGGCTGCCCTGCGCGTGCCGGGTGGCGCTCAGCTCAGCCGTAAGCAGATTGATGAATACGGTAAGTTTGTGGAAATCTACGGCGCGAAAGGCCTGGCATGGATGAAAGTCAACGATCGTGCGAGTGGCCTGGAAGGGATCACCAGCCCGGTGGCTAAATTCCTGACTGCCGACATCGTTGAAGAGATCCTGACCCGCACTGGTGCCACCGACGGCGACAGCATTTTCTTCGGTGCTGACAGCGCTAAAGTGGTGGCCGACGCACTGGGTGCGTTGCGCCTGAAAGTAGGCCGCGACCTGAATATTACCCAAGCTGATGCCTGGGCACCCCTCTGGGTGGTGGACTTCCCGATGTTTGAAGAGGATGGCGAAGGCGGTCTGACCGCAATGCACCATCCGTTCACCGCCCCGCGTGACATGTCGCCGGAGGAGCTGAAAAACGCACCGGAAACCGCTATCGCCAACGCTTACGATATGGTGATCAACGGCTATGAAGTGGGTGGCGGCTCCGTGCGTATCCATAATGGTCAGATGCAGCAGACCGTATTTGGTATTCTGGGGATCGCCGAGCAGGAGCAGCGTGAGAAGTTTGGTTTCCTGCTGGATGCGCTGAAGTTTGGGACGCCTCCTCATGCTGGCCTGGCTTTTGGTCTGGATCGCCTGGTGATGCTGCTGACCGGAACCGATAACATTCGTGACGTTATCGCCTTCCCGAAAACCACCGCAGCGGCCTGTCTGATGACCGAAGCGCCCAACTTTGCTAACCCGGCCTCGCTGGCGGAGTTGGGCATCGAAGTAATGAAGAAGTATCAGAAGTCCTCCTCTGAAGAAAACTCAGAGAACAACTGATGGTATACAAGCATCCCGTGTCGGTACTGGTGGTGATCTTCGCCCGTGATACCAGGCGGGTGCTGATGCTACAGCGGCGTGACGATCCCACTTTCTGGCAGTCGGTAACCGGCAGCCAGGAAAACGGTGAAGCACTGGCAGAAACCGCCCGGCGGGAGGTGCGCGAAGAGGTGGCAATTGATATCAACGCTGAGCAGCTCACATTAGTGGACTGCCAGCGTCAGATACAATTTGAGATCTTTGCGCACTTCCGCCATCGTTATGCGCCGGATGTGACGCATAACAGTGAACACTGGTTCAGTCTGGCGCTGCCTGCGGAGCGGGATATCGTGCTGAGCGAGCATCTCGCCTTTCAGTGGCTGCCTGCCGCTGAAGCCGCTGCGCTGACCCGGTCCTGGAGTAACCGCCAGGCAATTGAAGAATTTGTTATTTCGTCTTTTCTGGAGAATTGAATTTATGGCAGGTCACAGTAAATGGGCCAACACCAAGCACCGCAAAGCGGCACAGGATGCCAAGCGCGGTAAGATCTTCACCAAAATTATCCGTGAGCTGGTTACCGCTGCCAAACTGGGCGGTGGCGATGCAGGTTCAAACCCGCGTCTGCGTGCGGCTATGGATAAAGCGCTGTCCAACAACATGACTCGTGACACCATGAACCGTGCGATCGCGCGCGGTGTGGGCGGTGAAGATGACAGCAACATGGAAACCATCATTTACGAAGGTTATGGTCCTGGCGGCACGGCAGTGATGGTGGAATGTCTGAGTGATAACCGTAACCGTACCGTGTCTGAAGTACGTCATGCTTTCACCAAAACTGGCGGCAACCTGGGGACTGATGGCTCCGTAGCTTACCTGTTCACCCGTAAAGGCGTGGTTTCTTTCGCGCCGGGCCTGGAAGAAGATGCTGTGATGGATGCGGCGCTGGAAGCGGGTGCTGATGACGTGGTGACCTATGACGATGGTGCGATTGACGTGTTCACGCCGTGGGAAACGCTGGGCGACGTCAAAGATGCGCTGGTGGCTGCAGGTCTGACCGTTGAGTCCGCCGAAGTGACCATGATCCCGTCAACCAAAGCCGATATGGATGAAGAGACAGCGCCAAAACTGCTGCGTTTGATCGATATGCTGGAAGACTGTGATGACGTGCAGGAAGTCTACCATAACGGTGAGATCTCCGACGAGGTGGCGGCAACCCTGTAATGGTGTTGTCCCCTGAGTTCCCGCTGGCCGGAGAGGCGTGATGGCGATCATTCTTGGTATCGACCCGGGTTCACGCATCACCGGCTATGGCGTTATCCGTCAGGTGGGACGTCAGTTGACCTATCTCGGCAGCGGTTGCATCCGTACCAATGTCACCGATCTGCCGTCCCGCCTGAAGCTGATTTACGCCGGTGTCAGTGAACTTATCACCCAGTTTCAGCCGGACTTTTTCGCCATTGAGCAGGTTTTTATGGCGAAGAACGCTGACTCGGCGTTGAAGCTGGGCCAGGCGCGCGGCTCGGCAATTGTGGCAGCAGTTAACCACGATCTGCCGGTGTTCGAATACGCTGCACGTCAGGTGAAGCAGACGGTGGTGGGTATTGGTAGCGCTGAAAAAAGCCAGGTTCAGCACATGGTGAGAACCCTGCTGAAGCTCTCTGCCAACCCCCAGGCGGATGCCGCGGATGCGCTGGCAATTGCTATTACCCATTGCCACGTCAGTCAAAATGCTAACCGCATGGGGGAAGGGCCGCTGAATCTGGCGCGAGGCCGCCTGCGTTCTTAATGAGCTGGATATTCATCCAGCTTTTTTTATGATATAACCCCCGCATTGAATCTTTTCTGAAGGAAGCTAACGTGATTGGTCGTCTGAGAGGCAATATTCTGGAGAAACAGCCGCCGCTGGTGCTGCTGGAAGCCAGCGGTGTGGGCTACGAAGTGCATATGCCGATGACCTGCTTTTATGAGCTTCCTGAACTGAATCATGAAGCGGTGCTGTTCACCCACTTTGTGGTGCGTGAAGATGCGCAGTTGCTGTTTGGATTTAACAGCAAGCAGGAGCGGGCGCTGTTCCGCGAGCTGATCAAGGTTAACGGCGTCGGGCCAAAACTGGCGCTGGCCATTCTTTCTGGGATGTCCGCACAGCAGTTTGTCACGGCCGTGGAGCGGGAAGAGATCGCCGCGCTGGTCAAGCTGCCTGGCGTGGGTAAGAAAACCGCCGAGCGTCTGGTAGTGGAGATGAAAGACCGCTTTAAAGGAATGCACGGCGATCTGTTTGCTGCAGATGCGCCATTTGCCCTGACCAGTGAAGTTCAGCCTGCCGCAGCCGCTAACGATGCGGAAAGCGAAGCCGTTGCTGCCCTGGTATCGCTGGGGTATAAACCACAGGAAGCCAGCCGGATGATCAGCAAGGTGGGTCGCCCGGAGGCGGATTGTGAAACGCTGATCCGTGAAGCCCTGCGCGCAGCCATTTGAGGTAAAGCATGATTGAAGCCGATCGCCTGGTCTCGCCGGGAACGATATCAGAAGAAGAGGTCATTGACCGCGCCATTCGCCCCAAACTGCTGGACGAGTACGTTGGCCAGCCAGTGGTGCGCGAACAGATGGAAATCTTTATCAAGGCGGCCAAAATGCGCGGCGACGCGCTGGACCATCTGCTGATTTTCGGACCGCCAGGCCTGGGTAAAACCACGCTGGCGAATATCGTCGCCAACGAGATGGGCGTTAACCTGCGTACGACCTCCGGCCCGGTGCTGGAGAAAGCAGGCGACCTGGCTGCCATGCTGACCAACCTTGAGCCGCACGACGTGCTGTTTATCGATGAGATCCATCGGCTTTCCCCGGTGGTGGAAGAGGTTCTGTATCCGGCTATGGAAGATTATCAGCTGGATATCATGATTGGCGAAGGCCCGGCGGCCCGCTCGATCAAACTGGATCTGCCGCCGTTTACGCTGATTGGGGCGACAACCCGTGCCGGATCGTTAACGTCTCCACTGCGTGACCGTTTCGGCATCGTCCAGCGCCTGGAGTTTTACAAGGTAGAAGATCTGCAGCACATTGTCGGCCGCAGCGCCGCCTGTCTCGGTCTGCCGCTGAGCGACGAAGGGGCTCTGGAAATTGCCCGCCGCTCTCGCGGTACCCCGCGTATTGCTAACCGCCTGCTGCGTCGCGTGAGGGATTTCTCCGAAGTGCGTGCCGGTGGCGATCTGAGTGGGGAAGTGGCCTCAAGAGCGCTGGATATGCTCAGCGTGGATACCGAAGGTTTTGACTACATGGACCGCAAGCTGCTGCTGGCGATTATTGATAAATTTACCGGCGGGCCGGTAGGACTGGATAACCTGGCGGCGGCGATTGGCGAAGAGCGCGAAACGATTGAGGACGTGCTGGAGCCGTATCTGATCCAGCAGGGCTTTATTCAGCGCACGCCGCGTGGCCGTATTGCCACCCAGCATGCCTATAAGCACTTCGGTATGACCCGCGAAGCGTAAACGCCAGGCTGTTCACACAGCCTGTTTCTTCACCATACACAGCATAAACATCAGCGAGGCGCCCAGCACCACCGACGGGCCTGCGGGGGTATCGTAAAAGGCGGAGAAAGTCAGCCCGGCTGTTACGGCCAACACCCCCACCAGCACCGCATACCCTGCCATCTGCTCGGGCGATCGGGCAAAGCGGCGGGCGGTGGCAGCAGGAATAATCAGCAGCGAAGTGATAATCAGCGCCCCAACAAACTTCATCGCCACCCCAATCGTCAGCGCAGTCACCAGCATCAGTACCATCCTGGTCCGCTGGATATTCACCCCGTCTACCTGGGCCAGTTCCGGGCTGATGGTCATTGACAGCAGCGAGCGCCAGTTCAGCGCCAGCACACCGAGCACAATCGCCACGCCGACAGCAATGGTGTACAGGTCGCTTGGAGTCACCGCCAGCAGATCGCCAAACAGATAGGCCATTAAATCCACCCGTACCCCGGACATCAGACTGACCACCACCAGACCCAGCGACAGCGCGCTGTGCGCCAGAATGCCCAGCAGGGTATCAATGGCCAGATGTGGACGACGTTCCAGCCACACCAGCAGCAGAGAAAGCAGCAGGGTGATGGCAATTACCGCATAGAATGGGTTGATATTCAGCAGCAGACCAAATGCTACCCCGAGCAGGGAAGCATGAGCCAGGGTATCACCGAAATAGGACATCCGTCGCCAGACCACAAACGATCCCAGCGGACCCGCAGCCAGCGCCAGTAAAAAACCGGCCAGCCAGCCGGGTAACAACAATTCAATCACTGCTCTTGTCCTCTGCGTAAAACAATTCGTCCCTGGAGATCGTGACGGTGGTTGTGATGATGGCGATAGATTGCCAGCTGCTCAGCCCCGCGTGAGCCAAACATTGAAATAAACTCCGGGTGTTTTGACACCACTTCCGGCGTGCCGGAACAGCAGATGTGCTGATTCAGGCACAGAACCTCATCGGTTTTCGCCATGACCAGGTGCAGGTCGTGGGAAACCATCAGCACGCCGCAGTTCAGCTCCTGGCGCAGCTGGTCTATCAGGTCGTACAGCGCCACCTGGCCATTCACATCCACCCCCTGTGTGGGTTCATCCAGCACCAGCAACTGAGGCTGATTTAACAGGGCGCGGGCCAGCAGGACGCGCTGCATTTCGCCACCGGAAAGTTTCTGCAGCGGATACGCCAGCAGCTGGCCCGCCTGAACTCTCTTCAGTGCGGGCAGAACATCGGCACGTTTCACGCCGTTACGCAGCAGCATAAAGCGCTCAACGGTCAGGGGGAGGGTAGCATCCAGATGAATTTTTTGGGGCACGTAGCCAATACGTAGCCGATCGGGCCGCACCATCTTGCCCTGTTCGGGTTGAATCAGCCCCAGAACCACGCGTACCAGAGTGGATTTACCGGCACCATTTGGGCCCAGCAGCGTAAGAATTTTGCCGGACTGCAGCGTCAGAGAAACATTGGACAACACGGCGCGTTGACCAAAGCGAACAGAAATTTTTTCCAGACTAATCAGAGATGACATAGTGATTACAGGTTGCAGAAGTTTTCGAATGTTATAATATCACACTCCATCGACCTGTCACGATGGACTGAATCATTATGTTACAGAAAAAAAAGAGTGCTGTTACCCTTCTTTCTGCCCTGGCTGCTACCGCTTCGCTTGCGCTACCCGCGCAGGCCGCAGTGGTCGCTTCGGTTAAGCCTTTAGGATTTATTGCCGCGGCGATTGCCGACGGCGTAACGCCGGTAGAAGTGCTGCTGCCGGATGGGGCGTCTGAGCATGATTATTCGCTGCGTCCTTCGGATGTGAAACGCCTGAAGGGCGCGGATCTCGTGGTGTGGGTGGGGCCGGAAATGGAAGCCTTTATGCCGAAGGCGGTAGCCCAGCTTCCGCCCCAAAAGTCCATTGAACTGGCGGATCTGCCATCTGTTAAACCCTTGTTAGTTCGCGGTGAAGATGATGACGATCATCATCATGAAGATGCCCACCAAAGCCACGACTCGTCAGCTGAACATCACCACCACGGTGAGTATAATATGCACCTCTGGATGTCCCCGGAGATCGCAAGGCAATCTGCGGTTGCAATCCATGCAAAATTATTGGAACTTATGCCGCAAAGCAGAGACAAACTAGACGCGAACCTGCAACATTTTGAGGCAGAATTGGCGACCGCCGATACGCAAATAGGGACTCAGCTTGCACCGGTTAAGGGGAAGGGGTATTTCGTTTTTCACGATGCTTACACTTACTTTGAAAAACACTTCGGTTTGACCCCGAGAGGTCATTTTACCGTCAACCCTGAAATCCAGCCTGGTGCCCAGCGTCTACATCAAATTCGAACAGAGTTGGTTGAGCAGAAGGCCGTATGCGTCTTTGCTGAGCCACAATTCAGGCCGGCCGTCATTGATGCCGTTGCCAGAGGAACCAAAGTGCGTTCTGGAACGCTGGATCCGCTGGGAACTGATATCACTGTGAGTAAAGACAGTTATGTGAAATTCCTCTCACAGCTGTCGAGCCAGTATGCGAGCTGCCTGAAAGGAGCCTAGAGGAACTGTAAAAGTGCAGCAGATTGCCCGCGCTGTCGCCATGGCGTTTAATACCTTGCCACGAACCCACCGCATTATGCTGGGTTCGCTCACCGTTGTTACACTGGCCGTTTCCGTCTGGCGGCCATTTGTTTATCACCCTTCTGACGCCGGTGAAAACCCCGTTGTAAAGAGCATCGAACTGGACAAAAATCAGCTGCGTACCCTGTTGCCTGAAGCCAGTGAACCGCTCGATCAGGACACGCCTTCCCCCGAAGACGATGTGCCAAAAGATGAGATAGATCAGGACGTTTCTAACGAATCGGGGACCCATGATTACGTTGTTTCTTCTGGCGATACGTTAAGCAGCGTGCTCAATCAGTATGGCATTGATATGGGGGATATCAGCCAGTTGGTGAAGGTTGATAAGGATCTGCGTAACCTGCGTGTCGGGCAGCAACTCTCCTGGACCCTGACCGATGATGGCCAGCTGCAGCGTCTGACCTGGGAAGCTTCCCGCCGTGAAACCCGCACTTATGACCGCTCTGGTGATACCTTTAAACCGTCCTCAGAAGTGCTGAAAGGTGAGTGGAGCAACCGCGTTCTGTCCGGCACGGTTAACGGCAGTTTTGTTACCAGCGCCAGACAGGCAGGCCTGAGCAGCGGTGAGATCAGTTCGGTAATCAAAGCCCTGCAGTGGCAGATGGACTTCCGTAAACTGCGCAACGGCGACAAGTTTTCCGTGCTGATGGCACGGGAGATGCTGGATGGTAAGAGTCAGCAGAGCCAGCTGGCGGGTGTCCGTCTGCAAACCGGCGGCAAAGATTACTACGCAATCCGCGCCGAAGATGGCAAGTTTTATGACCGTACAGGCGCAGGGCTGGCGCAGGGGTTTATGCGTTTCCCGACCACCAGACAGTACCGCGTATCCTCCAACTTTAATCCGCGCCGTCTTAATCCAGTCACTGGCCGAATCGCTCCCCATAAAGGTGTCGATTTTGCTCTTCCACTGGGTACACCGGTGCTGGCGATTGGTGACGGTGAAGTGATCGTTTCCAAACGCAGCGGGGCAGCAGGTAACTATGTGGCTATCCGCCACGGTCGCCAGTACATGACGCGTTATATGCACATGAAGAAATTGCTGGTTAAGACCGGCGATAAAGTGAAACGTGGCGAACGTATTGGCCTGTCCGGTAGCACCGGTCGTTCCACCGGCCCGCACCTGCACTTTGAAATCTGGATCAATAACCAGGCCGTCAACCCGTTGACAGCGAAACTGCCGCGGATGGAAGGACTGAGCGGTAAAGATCGTTCAGCGTATCTGGCTCAGGTTCGTGAGGTTATGCCACAGCTGCGCTTTAAATAAGCCAGGGTGCTTTCTGTAAGCCGACGGGATCTTCCCGCCGGCTTTTCTTTTTCCGGGTCGGGAGGCGGGCATTGCAAAATTATCCGCCAGCACTATCATTAGCCGGTTATTGTTTGAGGCGAGTGCATGGAAAACAGCAAAAAAAGCAACATTGAGTTTATTCCCGTCTTTCAGAAGTCTTTTCTTCTGCCGCGCTACTGGGGAAACTGGCTGGCAATTGGTGCCTGTGCCGGTCTGGCCTGGGTGCCAGCTGGTGTGCGCGATCCGCTGCTTGGCGCACTGGGGCGCCTGGCCGGAAAGTTTGCCAAAAGCGCTCGTCGTCGTGCGCAAATCAACCTGTTTTATTGTATGCCTGAGATCCCCGAGGCGCAGCGCGAGAAAATCATCGATGAGATGTTCGCCACAGCGCCACAGTCGATGGTGATGATGGCCGAACTGGCGATGCGCCCGGAGCTTACCCGCCCGCGCATTGTCTGGCACAACAGGCACATCATCGACAACCTGCGTGCTCAAAACCAGAACGTGATTTTCCTGGTGCCGCACGGCTGGGCGGTGGATATCCCGGCAATGGTGCTGGCTTCAGAAGGGCAGAAGATGGCTGCGATGTTCCATAATCAGCGTAACCCGCTGATGGATTATATCTGGAATGCTATCCGCCGCCGTTTTGGAGGCCGCATGCATGCGAGGAACGACGGCATCAAGCCGTTTATCAGCTCGGTGCGTCAGGGCTACTGGGGCTACTATCTGCCGGATCAGGATCACGGGGCTGAACACAGCGAATTCGTGGACTTTTTCGCCACTTATAAAGCCACGCTGCCTGCAGTTGGCAGACTGATGAAAGTCTGTCGCGCTAAAATTGTGCCGCTGTTTCCGGTCTATAACAGCAAAACTCACCGTCTGGATGTCCATCTGCGCCCGCCAATGGACGATTTACTGGATGCGGACGACAACACGCTGGCGCGCCGGATGAATGAAGAAGTGGAGATCTTTGTGCGGCCGAATCCGGAACAGTACACCTGGATCCTGAAGCTGCTGAAAACACGGAAAGAGGGCGACATCGAACCTTATAAGCGTAAGGATCTTTATCGTAAGAAGTGACCGACCGGGGGGCGAATGATTTCGACCCTCACTGCCTGCGGCGAGCTGCCGCAAGGGCGGAATTTATTCCCCCCCGTCGATATTCACAGTGCCTTTTATCAGGGATTTATTCTACTGACGCGATCGCCGCCCGGCGCTTACGCTCCCGCAGAAAAGCACGTACCAGCCAGAACCATGCCAGCCCGCAGAACAGATTCGCCGCGCTGAACCAGAAGTTACCTCCGCTGAAGTAGGCACTTTTCGCCAGTTCAATTCCCAGCGCAAAGACCACAATACTGACCATTCCCAACATGGCCGCCACGCTGCCTTTGCCTGCAGCGCTGGAAAACAGCGTCAGGCGATACAGACCGGCGTTCACCAGCCCGGTGCCGAATCCATAAATACTCAGGCCGGCAGTCAGCCAGAGATAGCTGTGCGCATTGATCAAGGTACACAGGGCAGCCAGCCCCAGCCCGATCAGGATCGGCCATGCACCCAGCTTAAGGGGGTGTTCAATCGGCATGTGCCCTGAAAGGCGCCCCAGCGTCAGGTTACCGGCAATCATTGCCACAAACACCGGCAGCTGCAGCAGGGCATAATCCATTCTGGTCAGCCCTTCATCATGGATCAGGATCACCGGCGAAAGTGCCACCCAGGCGAGGCAGGGAATGGTCACCAGCCCAATCGCCAGCGAGCCGCCCATCACCTGACGATCCTTCAGCAGGTTGAAATAGCCTTTGCCCAGCGATTTGAGCGAAATCGACGTGCTGCGATCCCCGGATGTTTCCGGCATGGTTTGCCACAGGCCGAACAGCGCCACGGCGCTTACCAGACCAAACAGCCAGAACATGGTGCGCCAGTCGCTGAACGACAGGAAAGCCGCCCCGGCCAGCGGGCCTGCCAGCGGGGCCAGCAATGCGACGTTAGCCATCAGCGCCATAATCTTCACGCTGAGTGATTCATCAAACGCCTCCTGGATGGCGGCGTAACCCACCGCGCCAATAAAGCACAGGCTTATCCCCTGTAAAAACCGCAGCAGGATAAATTGCTCGATACTCTGCACCCAGTGGGTGGCGAAGCAGGTCAGCATAAAGAAAGCAACCCCGGCCAGCATCACCGGACGGCGCCCCAGCTTGTCGGAGAGTGGGCCCAGCAGCCATTGCAGCACAATCCCGCCAATCAGATAGGCGGTGAGTGAGGCAGAAACCCACTCTGGCCCGACGTTGAACTCACTGGTGACCAGCAGCATGCCGGGCTGGATCATGTCGTGGGCGATATAAGTGGCGAACTCAAAAAGCACCAGTGAAAGAGGGAAAATCAGATGACGGCGGGTCAGGCTCGACAGCGGAATAAATGAGGCCATTCTGGCTCCTTCCAGCAGGAAATAAATGAAAAGACGCGGCCGCCGAAGCGACCGCGCCAACATACACCAGTTTTATGCCGGTTTGATGAAGTTTTTAACGGAAAGCAGCAATCGGGTTAACCAGCGTGCCCGCAAACTTCAGGTTTTCTGCCGGGTCAGAAAGGTTGATCATCTGCTGGTTATTGGCCAGCTGCAGTCGGTTAAGGCAGGAACGGGTGAACTCAGCGGTAAACAGATCATAACGGGCAAATTTACTGGCCAGCTGTGGATGCGCCTGCTGGTACTCTTTCACGCAGCTGGCAACAGCCTGCCAGAATTTCTCTTCCGGCAGCGTGCCTGACTCGTCCAGGATCGCGCTGATAAAACGGAAGATGCAGTCGAACACATCGGTGAACACCGACAGCAGTTTGAGGTTTTCCGGCACGTCGACAGCCAGACGCTGCACTTTTTCTGGCAGCACCGCATCCGGGTTCATCACCGCAATCTCTTCGCCAATATCTTTCATATACGCGCTGACCGGCACGTTATTCTCCAGCAGCAGGATCAGGTTCTCGCCATGGGGCATAAACACCAGATCGTGCTGATAGAAGCAGTGCAGCAGCGGGCTGAGGTAGCAGGTCAGATAGCGTTGCACCCACTGTTCTGCCGCCAGACCTGAGTCAGCAATCAGCGCGGGCAGCAGGGCTTTCTGGTGCTGATCCACATGCAGGAACGAAGCCATGGTCATCAGACGCTGTCCGGGCTGCAGGCTGGCGACCGGGTTGTCACGCCACAGTGCTGCGAACATTTTCTTATAGGCCGAGTCGCCAGTGATGGCTTTCTCGTAGTAACGGTTGTGATAGCCGACCGCCGCCACTTCTCGCAGGATGCGGAAGTCACAGCGTTGCAGCCAGTCATCCTTAGCGACCAGCTCTTCCAGCCACTCGTTAATCGCCGGAGTGGTGGCCATATAATAAGGCGAAAGACCGCGCATAAAGCCCATATTCAGGACGGAAAGGGCGGTTTTCACATAGCGTTTATTCGGCTGACTGCGGTTGAAGAAGGTGCGAATAGACTGCTGCGCCTGATACTGGTCATCGCCGGTACCCAGCCAGATAATATCGCGGTTGGCGATATCCGGCGCAAACACCGTCAGCAGCTTGTTCTGCCACTGCCAGGGGTGAACCGGCATAAACAGGTAGTCATCCGGCGAGACGCCCAGCTCGGTCAGTTTGTTGTTGAAATCGTCCACTACCGTCTGGCCCAGCTCATCGCGCATCAGCTGATCATAGTCAAGATTACTGAGGCTGGAGAAGTGCGCATTGCGCAGGTGAACCGCCACCCACACCAGATCTATGGGTGTTGCCGCTTCCGGTGCGAACGCCAGATAGTCACGGGCATCGAAGCCGATGCGGCCATTGTTGGCAACGAAGCACGGGTGGCCTTCGGTCATTGAGGCTTCCACAGTCTGGAAGTCAGCTTTCACCAGTGCGGCGCTGTCCGGGTTGTTCTTTTGCAGCTTGAACACACTGCTGCACAAGGTACTGGTGATCTCTTCCATATAGGTCGCCAGCAGAGGCTGCGGGATCCCGATCTGCTGGCTGAACTCGACGATAAACTGCAGCGCATCCAGCGGCAGTGGATGGCCGTTTTCCTGTTTGCTCAGTGAATCTGCATCTATTTCCCAGTGGTCCAGCGCCAGACGGCGTGCTTTGAACTGATAATCTGCCTCACCCACAGGCGCGGCAACCGAGAAGTGGCCACTGGCCAGCTCTGTTGGGGTGATAATCAGTTCGTGGGCAAACTCAGCAATCGCTTTACGGATCAGCATGCGGTTGGCTTGCGCCCAGTTGTCGCCTGACAGGTGGCTTCCGGTCAGCAGTGGGTTGGCACTATTCATAGTCAGCTTTTCCTGCAGTAGAGATTGTTGGTAATCCTCGCGGTGGCAGAAGGCCAGCCACGCGGTTTTATGGCCCATATCAATGGTGTGCTGATAGCGGAAACCGGCACGCTTGTTCAGCGGGTGGATTTTGTTGTTGCGTACATCCGGCTCAACCACCACGCGCTTCACCGCTGGCTGGCTGAACATGTAGTCCATGACCACGGTGAACACCTGCCAGCTGAACTGATGCACCGGATTGTTGGCCGGCGCAATCAGGATATGCATGCCGTAATCGCCATCCTGAGTCGGGTAGAACTTGCCCACCTCGTCTTCACTGGCCTGATAGAACTCCATCAGAAACACCGGTTTGTCATCACAGCAGCCGATCATCGCTGACTGCGGATTGCCGGCAGTCAGCTCGCGGTAAAATTTTGCTACCTGCTCAAGGCTGTCGTTCTGCATTCCCCAGAAGCGGGCGTAATCACGGGTCACCCAGCTGTGCACCAGCGAGGCATCTTCTGCCTGCATCGGTCGGAGGGTGAACTGGCCCGCCGGGCGGGAGGTGCTGAATAAAGGATTCTGTGACATATCAACGTTCCGTTTTTGCCGGGAAGGTCTGGAAGGCGATCTGGCGTTCAACGGGATAGACTTCCCGGCCCGCCAGTTCGCGCAGTAACACGGAATTGCGGTAGCACGCCATGCCCAAATCAGGGGTGACGAAACCGTGTGTGTGCAGCTCGGCGTTCTGCACAAAGACCTGGTTGTTGTGGTCAATGCTGTAGTTGCGCTGGACGTCATAGCGTCCTTTTTCATCCCAGCGCAGACGTTTGGAGATGCCTTCAATAAACATCGGAGGTTGATAGTGATAGCCGGTGGCCATCACCAGACCTTCAGTCCTGCGGGTAAAGTCACGCCCCTGCTCCTGTTGATGTAACGACAGCTCAAATTCACCTTCCGGCGTCCGGTGCATATCGCACAGCTCGGAGTGGGTGAACAGATTCACGTCCAGTTCGCCGTCCAGGCGCTTGACGTACATCAGGTCATAGATAGCGTTAATCAGGCTGCTGTTAATGCCTTTATAGAGATTTTTGTGGCGGGCGTTCAGCTCATCACGTTTGGCCGGGGGCAGGTCATGGAAGTAGTCGATCCACTCCGGAGAGGTCATCTCCAGCGTCAGCTTGGTGTATTCCAGCGGATAGAAGCGTGGCGCACGGGTGATCCAGTTGAGCTGATAGTTAAACTTGTCGATATCCGTCAGCAGATCGTAATAGATCTCTGCGGCGCTCTGGCCGCTGCCCAGCACGGTGATTGAGCGCTGCTGTTGCAGGCGATCTTTGTCCACCAGATAGTTGCTGGAGTGGGTCAGGCGGTCGAGGTACGGACGGCTACAGGCTGGCATCCAGGCTGTCGGGCCGGTTCCCAGCACCAGACGGCGGGCGTACCATTGCTGAGTGCTGCCGCTGACGGTGTCCACTGAACGTACGGTGTAACACTGTTCGTCCTCGTCAAAACTGAGGTACTCCACGCGGGTGTTCCAGCGCAGGTTACTCAGTTTCGCCGCCGCCCACTGACAGTACTGGTTGTACTCTTTGCGCATCAGGAAAAAGTCTTCCCGGATATAAAAAGAGTACAGTTTACCTTTCTCTTTCATATAGTTAAGCAGGCTGTAAGGGCTGGTCGGGTCAGCCAGCGTCACCAGATCGGCCATAAAAGGCGTTTGCAGGTGCGCACTTTCCAGCATCATGCCGGTGTGCCAGTCAAATCCGGGATTTTGATCGAGAAATACGCCGTTAAGCCCCTCGACCGGCTCGCTCAGGCAGGCCAGGCCGAGGTTAAACGGGCCGATGCCAATGCCAATAAAATCATGGATAGTTTTCATAGCATGTCTCACTGATTAGCCGCGTTAAACGCAGAAGCGCGGGCTTGCTCCCGACCGTAATGCACAATCAGGGCAATAACATCTTCCAGGTCTGCAGCGGTGGTGGTGGGGTTCAGCAGGGTGAACTTCAGATACTGACGGCCGTTAACTTTGGTTCCGGCGATGACCGCGTTTCCGGAGCGGAACAGCGCTTTACGGATATTGGCATTGATCTCATCAACGGTGGCGTCGCTCATGCCCGGACGGGGAACGTAGCGGAAGATCTGGGTGGTCAGTTCTGGCGCATGAAGGACTTCAATTGACGGATGAGCCGTGAGTAACTGATGGGCGGTCTGGGTCAGGGCAATAATGGCGTCAAAGGCTTGCCCCAGCGAGGCTGGTCCCATGATGCGCAGCGTCAGCCACATTTTCAGTGCGTCAAAACGGCGGGTCGTCTGGATGCTCTTGTTCACCAGATTGGGTGTGCCTTCCTGCTGCGCGCTCAGCGGGTTGAGGTAATCCGCATGGTGAGTGACATGGCTCAGGTGCTGTTTGTCACGGACGAAGAACGCGCCGCAGCTGACGGTCTGGAAGAAAGATTTGTGATAATCGACGGTAACGGAATCCGCCAGTTCAATGCCCTTCAGGCGCTGGCGGTGCTGTTCAGATACCAACAGGCCGCAGCCGTAGGCGGCATCAACGTGCATCCACAGACCATAGTGCTGACACAGGTGGGCAATATCCTGCAAGGGATCGATGCTGCCGAAATCGGTCGTACCGCTGGTGGCTACGACCGCAATTGGGATCAAGCCTTGCTGGTGGCAGCGCTGAATTTCCTGTTCCAGCAGGCTGGCATCCATGCGGTAGTGGTCGTCATGATCCACTGCAATGACCGCGTCATACCCCAGGCCCAGGATCGCCATCGATTTCTGAATGCTGAAGTGACTCAGTTTTGAGGTGAACACGCGCCACTTACCGGCATCCTGCGGCAGCCCCCGGTGTTTGATCAGGTGTCCGGGATGATGAAGCGCACACCAGCTGTCACGCGCCAGCAGCATTGCCATCAGGTTGGACTGGGTACCACCGCTGGTGAAGATGCCGTCAGAGGTCTGTGGCAGGCCAATGCGGCTCAGCGTCCAGTCGATCACCTTCTGCTCAATTAATGTGCCGCCGGCGCTCTGGTCCCAGGTATCTACCGAACTGTTGACCGCGGCCATAATCTGTTCGGCCAGCAGGGAAGGGAGCACCACCGGGCAGTTCAGGTGGGCTACGTATTTAGGATGATGGAACCAGACGGCATCATGCAGGTAGAGTGCTTTCAGTTCTTCCAGTGCGGCTTCATTGCTGCCCAGTGGCCTGTTCAGGTCCACGCCACTGAATAAGGGAGCCAGCTCGTGCGGCAGGATACCGCTGAAAGGCTTCTCAACGCCGCTCAGCGTGCTGGTCAGCAGCGTCAGCGCCTGCTGGGTTTGCTGACTCCATGCGGCCAGTTGCTGGTCATTAAAAATGTAATCCTGAGGGGCTGCCTCGCCCTGAGTGAGATGCAGGCGAGGCACTGGCTGAGTTTGCGAACGTAAAACCATATCCTGTTCCTTTATTGAAGACGTAAAAAGCCCTGCCGCCACTGAAAAATGACAGCGTTATACGCCTGACGACAAATCGCCAGTTCAGAGTCATTAACGTTTTGCAGAGAAGGTAAATTCCCTGACAGCACTTTGAATGGGTGGCTTTTGCTTTTTTAAGCTAAAAAACCCCTTTTTTGTGTGGTTTTGTTGCCTGATGGCACCGTTTGTTATTGAGGATGAGATTATAAATAGTAATCATTATCATTCAATAGGATTATTGTGACAAAGATGTGATAAGTATTGTTAATGTTATAAATGTGATTCAGATCACAAAAAACAGTCTCAAAAAGGTTCCGGGACTGGAAAACGGCGAACGGATTGCGTTAAGGAGATAAGGGAAAGTTATTGCAGGTGGGAAGACGTCACGGAAGATAAACTCACTGTGCCAGGATCAAGCACAGCAGTAGTTGGAGGTCATTTCGCCTCGCACCGGAGCCAGCGCGAGGCGTTTAGTGTTCGTTAAGCCGCCGGTTTGTAACGGCCCGGGATGTTACTCGACACGAAGCACACGGCTGGTATTGGTGGTGCCGGTGGTGCTCATGACGTCGCCCTGGGTGACGATGACCAGGTCGCCGGACATCAGGAAGCCCTTATCACGCAGCAGGTTAATGGCGTCGTGAGCGGCGACCACACCGTCGTTGTTGCTGTCGAAATAAACCGGCGTGACACCGCGGTAGAGAGCGGTCAGATTCAGCGTGCGCTCATGGCGGGACATGGCGAAAATAGGCAGCCCGGAGGTGATACGGGAAGTCATCAGCGCGGTCCGGCCAGATTCCGTCATGGTAATAATCGCCGTCACACCCTGCAGGTGGTTAGCTGCGTACATCGCCGACATTGCAATCGCTTCTTCGATGTTGTCGAACTGGACGTCCAGACGGTGCTTGGAAACGTTGATGCTTGGGATCTTCTCAGCGCCCAGACAAACCTTCGCCATCGCCGTCACCGTCTCGGCAGGATACTGACCGGCTGCGGTCTCAGCTGAGAGCATCACCGCATCCGTGCCATCCAGCACGGCGTTTGCCACATCCATGACTTCGGCACGGGTTGGCATCGGATTAGTGATCATTGACTCCATCATCTGGGTCGCGGTGATCACTGAACGATTCAGCTGACGGGCACGGCGGATCAGGGCTTTCTGAATGCCGACCAGTTCTGGGTCGCCAATCTCCACGCCCAGATCGCCCCTGGCAACCATCACCACGTCGGAGGCGAGGATGATGTCATCCATGGCTTCCTGCGAGGCAACGGCTTCAGCACGCTCGACCTTGGAGACAATTTTTGCTTCACAACCGGCTTCACGCGCCAGGCGGCGTGCATAGTTCAGGTCTTCGCCACGGCGAGGGAAGGAGACGGCAAGATAATCACAGTTGATTTTCGCAGCGGTCAGGATGTCTGCTTTGTCTTTCTCAGTCAGCGCTTCAGCAGAGAGGCCCCCACCGAGTTTGTTAATGCCTTTATTGTTGGAGAGCGGGCCACCGACGGTCACTTCGGTGTAAACCTTCATCCCCTGGACTTCGATTACTTTCAGCTGCACACGACCGTCGTCCAGCAGCAGGATGTCGCCAGGTACGACGTCTGCTGGCAGCCCTTTGTAGTCGATACCCACTTTGTCTTTATCGCCTTCACCTTTGCCCAGGCTGGCATCCAGCAAAAATTTATCGCCTACGCTAAGGAAAACTTTGCCTTCTTTAAAGGTGGAAACACGGATTTTCGGTCCCTGCAGATCGCCAAGGATCGCCACATGACGACCGAGCTTCGCCGCGATTTCGCGGACGCTGTTGGCGCGCTGCATGTGATCTTCCGGGGTGCCATGAGAGAAGTTAAGACGAACGACATTGGCGCCGGCAGCGATGATTTTTTCGAGGTTATTATCGCGATCGGTGGCCGGGCCTAACGTGGTTACGATCTTGGTTCTTCTGAGACGTCTGGACATGTATGACTCCGTTGACTTTGAAAGGGGTGATGCCGGAGCAATCCCTGTAAAGGTTCAGTAATTTTATAATATTCGGCCCGCGTCGATCGGCCATGAACACAGTCATTCTGGAAACTGTGGCCGCGGGGGTAACGCAGGCCGATCTTCTTTTTCAAACCGTGACTCCTTCAGCGCGGCTTTGACGCGTTTGAGATTGTCACGAAATTTAGCGCCGCGCCGCAGTGTAAAGCCGGTGGCGAGCACGTCTATCAACGTCAGCTGGGCCAGTCGCGAAACCATCGGCATATAAATGTCGGTGTCTTCCGGCACGTCAAGCGTCAGTGCCAGGGTGGCTTCACGCGCCAGCGGCGAGTCCGGGGAGGTGATTGCCAGCACTGTGGCATCATTTTCCCGCGCAAGCTGCGCCAGTTCGACTAAATTTTTAGTGCGCCCGGTGTGGGAAATCAGCACCATAACGTCGCCTTCAGTGCTGTTGATACAGCACATCCGCTGCATCACAATATCATCGGAACAGATGACAGGCACATTGAAGCGAAAAAATTTATTCATCGCGTCGTGAGCAACGGCGGCGGAGGCCCCCAGGCCGAAAAAGGCAATTTTTTTTGACTGGGTCAGCAGGTCAACCGCGCGGTTAACTGCACTGGTATCCAGGCCGTTTCTGGCCCGGTCGAGCCCGGCCATCGCTGACTCAAAAATTTTGCCGGAGTAAGATTCGACGCTGTCATTCTCATCGACATTGCGGCTGACATAGGGCGTACCGTTGGCCAGACTCTGCGCCAGCTGCAGCTTGAAGTCCGGGAAGCCTTTGGTCTCCAGCCGGTGGCAGAATCGGTTGACGGTGGGTTCGCTGACTTCGGCTTCACCAGCCAATAGCGCAATGCTGGCGTGGATGGCGGAACCGGGCGCGGCGAGGATCGCTTCCGCCACTTTACGCTCGGATTTGCTAAGGTGTTCCAGGCGAGACTGGATTTTTTCCAGCATATTCATAACGGCATCCACTCATACATTCTGACGATTTCAATCAAAGGAGAAATCGATGTCAATTTGTAGAGAATATACCCTGCGCTAAATACCCGGGGGCAGGGGCTTAATCGGCTTTTCTTGCCTTTTTTCCCAGAATTTGATCTGTGTCTGACTTTCACAGTTGTAAACGAAGTAACAAAAAAGTTGAAAAATTACGCACAAACTCTCTGCCCGGACGGCGGTAAAGTTTGCACAATCTGGCTACTCTGTGCTGGAACGGTGCACTCAGGTTTACGCGGACCCGGCAAAAGCAGTACATTGTACTGAAAGAAAATTACAATAAGAGCCTGAATGCTGACGGAATCCGCAGGTCAGGCTTATCCTGCAACGAGGAGAATATAATGGCGGTTACACAAACGGCCCAGGCATGCGATCTGGTCATTTTCGGTGCCAAAGGCGATCTTGCTCGCCGGAAACTGTTACCTTCACTGTATCAATTAGAAAAAGCCGGTCAGATCCACGAAGAGTCACGCATCATAGGCGTGGGACGTGCGGACTGGGACAAAGCAGCCTACACCAAGGTAGTGCGTGAAGCGCTGGAAACCTTTATGAAGGATAAGATTGACGAAGCGCTGTGGGATAAGCTGAGCAGCCGTCTCGACTTCTGCAATCTGGACGTTAACGATGCGGCGCACTTCTCAAAACTGGGCAAAATGCTCGACCAGAAGAAGCGCGTTACCATCAACTATTTCGCCATGCCGCCTGGCACCTTTGGTGCCATCTGCAAAGGTCTGGGCACTGCGAAACTCAACGCCCAACCTGCCCGTGTGGTCATGGAAAAACCACTGGGAACCTCGCTGGAAACTTCCCGCGAGATTAACGACCAGGTGGGTGAATACTTCGAAGAGAATCAGGTCTTCCGTATTGACCACTACCTTGGCAAAGAAACGGTGCTGAATCTGCTGGCACTGCGCTTCGCTAACTCTCTGTTTGCCTCAAACTGGGATAACCGCACCATCGATCACGTGCAGATTACCGTGGCGGAAGAGGTGGGTATCGAAGGTCGCTGGGGCTATTTCGACAAAGCAGGTCAGATGCGCGATATGATCCAGAACCACCTGTTGCAGGTTCTGACCATGATTGCCATGTCTCCGCCAGCTGACCTGTCCGCTGACCGGATCCGTGATGAGAAAGTGAAAGTGCTGCGTTCGCTGCGCCGCATCGACCACACCAACGTGCGTGATAAAACCGTCCGTGGTCAGTACACTTCTGGCTTTGTGCAGGGCAAAAAAGTGCCTGGCTATCTGGAAGAGGAAGATGCTAACAAGGCCAGCAACACCGAAACCTTTGTCTCTATTCGTGTGGATATTGATGACTGGCGCTGGGCGGGCGTTCCGTTCTACCTGCGAACCGGTAAACGTCTGCCGACCAAGTGCTCAGAAGTCGTGGTCTACTTCAAAAACCCCGCGCTGAACCTGTTTAAAGAATCGTGGCAGGAACTGCCGCAGAACAAACTGACGATCCGTTTGCAGCCGGATGAAGGTGTGGATATTCAAATCCTGAACAAAGTTCCGGGTCTGGACCACAAGCACAACCTGCAAACCACCAAGCTGGATCTGAGCTTCTCTGAGACCTTCAACCAGTCCCATCTGGCCGATGCCTACGAACGTCTGCTGCTGGAGACCATGCGCGGCATTCAGGCGCTGTTCGTGCGTCGTGATGAAGTGGAAGAGGCGTGGAAGTGGGTCGACTCCATCATGGAAGCCTGGGCTGCCGATAATGAAGCACCTAAACCTTATCAGGCGGGTACCTGGGGACCGGTTGCCTCGGTGGCGATGATCACCCGCGATGGCCGTTCGTGGAATGAGTTTGAATAAATACGCGCTCTGATTAAACCCGCTGCGGCGGGTTTTTTTACGCCTGTCCCCCTGACAGTTAAAAAATGAACCGCAGTTTCAAAAACAGAGCAAGCGCATGGACGAAGCCGTTGGCTATCCTGTATGGTAGTGGTCGAAATCACTTTCCGGACGCCCGGGGCGTCGCTTTTGCCAGCCATTTCTCCATGAGAAACAGGCTGGTCAGACAGGAGAAGCAGGTCGATGAGTAACTGGAAAACAAGCGCAGAACAGATCCTGACAACTGGCCCGGTCGTGCCGGTCATCGTGGTTAACAAGCTGGAACACGCCGTTCCGATGGCGAAAGCACTGGTTGCGGGGGGCGTTAAGGTACTGGAAGTGACTCTGCGCACGCCTTGTGCCATGGATGCCCTCAGGGCAATGATTAAAGAAGTGCCGGAAGCGATTGTGGGGGCCGGTACGGTGCTGAACGTCGATCAGCTGCAGGAAGTGACTGAGGCAGGAGCCCGGTTCGTTATCAGCCCGGGCATCACTGAGCCACTTCTTAAGGCTGCGGTGGCTGGATCCGTTCCGTTAATCCCGGGGATCAGTACGGTTTCAGAGCTGATGACGGGGCTGGATTATGGCCTGCGAGAGTTTAAATTCTTCCCGGCAGAAGCGAATGGCGGCGTGAAAGCATTACAGGCGATTGGTGGCCCGTTCCCGCAGGTGAGTTTTTGCCCGACGGGCGGCATTTCTCCGGCTAACTACCGGGACTACCTGGCGCTGAAAAGCGTGTTGTGCATCGGAGGTTCCTGGCTGGTGCCGGCGGATGCGCTGGAAGCGGGTGATTACGATCGTATCACCCAGCTGGCAAAAGAGGCCGTGGCTGGGGCTCGCTGAGGCAGGAATATTGGCAACAGCAGGCAGAGAGCAGAATGAAAAAAAGGATGGCTAATGCCATCCTTTTTTATGGGCAGCGCCTGGCGCTGCATTAAATCAACCGCTGACCTTTACGCCTGCGGCGCAGTTAACCGCGCGCTTAACGGCATCATCGATGTTCTCACCAGTAGCCAGTGCCACACCCATACGGCGTTTACCCCGGATCTCCGGCTTGCCAAACAGGCGAACCTGCAGGCCCGCGCCCAGCACGTTACCCAGGCTGGCAAACTGTACGTTGTCGCTGTTTAGTTCTGGCAGGATGACTGCGGAAGCCGCCGGGCCGTATTGACGGATACCGCCAACAGGCAGGCCGAGGAAGGCGCGAACGTGCAGGGCAAATTCTGATAAATCCTGAGATATCAGTGTTACCATGCCGGTATCATGCGGGCGGGGAGAAACTTCACTGAACACCACTTCATCACCGCAGACAAACAGCTCAACCCCAAACAGGCCATGACCGCCCAGTGCCGACACCACTTTGCTGGCGATTTCTTGCGCACGCTGCAGGGCGAGGTCGCTCATCTGCTGTGGCTGCCAGGATTCGCGGTAGTCGCCGTCTTCCTGACGGTGGCCAATCGGTGCGCAGAAATGAATGCCGTCGACCGCGCTGATGGTCAGCAGGGTGATTTCAAAATCAAATTTAACCACGCCTTCAACGATCACGCGACCGGCACCGGCACGGCCGCCCTGCTGAGCGTAATCCCAGGCCGCATCCAGCTGTGAGGCTTCGCGGATAAAGCTCTGTCCTTTACCGGATGAACTCATTACCGGCTTTATGATGCACGGGAAGCCTGTTTCCTGCGCAGCCTGGTGGAAAACCTCTCTGCTGTCGGCAAAACGGTAGGTTGATGTTGGCAGAGCCAGCTCTTCCGCCGCCAGGCGACGAATGCCTTCGCGGTTCATGGTCAGGCGGGCAGCGCGCGCAGTAGGGACAACGCGCTGACCCTGTTTTTCCAGCTCAATCAGCGTATCGGTAGCGATCGCTTCGATTTCCGGCACGATAAAGTCTGGGCGCTCCAGGGCCACCAGGGCCTTCAGCGCTTCACCCTCCAGCATATTGATGACATGGCTACGGTGAGCAACGTGCATGGCGGGGGCATCGGCGTAGCGATCGACAGCGATCACCTCCACGCCCAGACGCTGGCATTCCAGCGCCACTTCTTTGCCCAGTTCACCTGAACCCAGCAGCATTACACGAGTAGCAGCAGGGCGTAGCGCAGTTCCAAGAGTTGTCATAATCTCTACCTGATTGGATGAAAAAAACGCGCGCAGTATAAACGAAAACGATTGCGCGTACATCTGCTTTACGGGCTTGAGCCAAAATTTCATCGCTGATATACTGTATAAAAATACAGTTAACTGAGGTGTGCACTATGGCTGTTGAAATCAAATATGTTGTCGTCAGAAAAGGTGAGGAAAAGATGACATTTGCCAGTAAGAAGGAAGCCGATGCTTACGACAAGATGCTCGACATGGCGGAAGTGTTTTCCGACTGGTTGAGCGTGGCTTCGCTGACCCTGGAAGAAGAGCAGCGTGAAGCGCTGGGCATGTTCCTCGCCGAAAACAAGGATGCCGTGCAGCATATCCTGCGAACCAGCAAGCTGCCGGAAGGCACCGATGCTGTGGTTGAAGAGGGTGCAGCGGAACCGGTAACCGGGAACAAGGAACAAGTAGCTGAAGACCAGGAAGCTGATGACGTGGAGAAAGCAGAGGCTGAAGAGACCGCGGCCAGACCAAAGTCTTCCCGCGCCAGCAAAGCTGCCTGAGCAGGGCACCCGCTGCCCGGCAATTGCTGCCGGGTATCTGTCGGGAAATTGAGTGAGCCTGCGGGGGCCAGTTACGCGCAGCAGCGTCTCAGGGTATGCATCGCTTCTTTTGCCACATCGGCAGGAGACTGCTGGTGGTAATCGTCGTTAAACACTTCCAGCCCCAGCGGTCCGCAGTAACCTGCCGCCTGCAGATAATCCAGCAGTGTAGACAGCGGAAAATTCCCCTGACCAGGCAGCAGTCTTTTATGGCGCGCGGTGTTTACCAGTTGCCCCTGAGGGGGCTGGGCAGCCAGGTCAGAAAGCTGAACCAGGAAGATTTTATCCACTGGAATACCGGCAAGATCTGCCACTGTACGACCGCTTACGAAGATGTGGAAAGCATCGACCACCAGACCGAGATTCGGTTCATTGACCCGCTGGACAAGTTTCCAGGCGGCAGCAGTATTATTGATATGGGTGCTCCATGCCATTGCTTCAAATGCCACCCGCAGCCCGCGTTTACCCGCTTCACGCACCAGCCAGCGAATATCTTCCTCTGCACGCCCGGCAACGCAGTTCTGATCAGTGGAGGCGGGTGTCAGCAGGGTGGTAGCCCCAAGCGAAACCGCCGTATCCAACATCTGCAGTGCTTCATCACGCTTACTTTGTCGCATTTCATCCGGTGCGCCATCAAAATCCAGCAGCACCTGATAATCTGTCAGTGCCAGATTATTCCCTTTGAGCAGGTTAGCGATATCGGCCGTATTGCCGGTCGCTGCTTCAACATCCTGCCGCCAGAGTTCCAGCTGGCTGAAGCCTGCCGTTGCGGCAGCCTGAATTTTCTCTTCCGGGGTTCCGCCAAGCAGAACCGTATTGATAAACAGTGGATTGTCACTGAAGCGCATCACTTTCCCCTATTAAACCCGAACCACATTGCACTGCCGGCCAGTGGCTCTGTGCACTGACTTCTGCCCGGTCTGACCTTTGGTAACCGCGAAAAAGTTAACCGGTGTCTTCACCATTATAGCCAGGTGCCCAGCCTTGCTGGCTCAGCAAAGCATAAGAGGGTTTTCGAGGCTTTTCAGGCCTTGACGGTTCTTGACGTCTGCCACTCTATGCTGGTGTTTTCATTCTCAAGAAGGAAAAGTGATGAACTGGCTGCAGCAAATACAATCTGTTCTGGGAAACAGTAAGCAGGGTCAACCGGGAGGTGAAGGACTGAGCAAAATGTTGGCTCCGGGCGCGCTGGGCGGCCTGGCCGGGCTGCTGATCGCCAGCAAATCTTCACGTAATCTGCTCAGCAAATATGGCAAAAACGCATTGATTATTGGGGGCAGTGCAGCTGCAGGCGCCGTGCTGTGGAATAAATATAAACAGCGGGTGAGTGAAACACACAGTAAAGAACCGCAATTCGGTCAGCAGCAGTCACCGGTTGACCGACGGGCAGAGCGACTTATCCAGGCGTTGGTTTTTGCCGCTAAAAGTGATGGCCACATCGACAGCAGCGAACGGCAGGCTATTGACCAGCATATCCATCAGGCCGGGCTGGGCGTCGATGGCGAAAGGTTACTCCAGTCTGCTATCGATATGCCGCTGGACCCCAAAATGCTGGCACATGATATAAAAAACGAAGAAGAAGCGCTGGAAGTCTATTTCCTCAGTAATCTGGTCATTGATGTCGACCATTTTATGGAGCGCAGCTACCTGCAGGCGCTGGGCGATGAGCTGAAAATTCCGCAGGACGTGCGTGACAGCATGGCCCGGGATATTCAGGCAGAAAAGCAAAAACTGCCGGCCTGACATGGACGGGGGTTTTAAGCCCCCAACAATCTGTTTTATTGCATTATTATCACCTGAACCCTGCTTAGGGCTTGGCAATCGCGGTGACAACTGCCACCCTTACCGGATAAGACTGATTCAGCGGGGATGCAGCATGATCAAACCACCAATCGCCAAAAAAATGCCTTATGAGATGACCCTTCACGGCGAAACCCGGACAGATAATTACTACTGGCTGCGGGACGATCGGCGTGAAGACCCAGCGGTGCTCGACTATTTGCACGCGGAAAATGATTACGCCAAAGGGGTGATGGCGTCGCAGCAAGCCCTGCAGGAACGTGTGCTGAAAGAGATCGTTGACCGTATCCCGCCGCGCGACCATTCCGTTCCTTATGTTAAAAACGGTTACCGCTACCAGCGTCGTTATGACGAAGGAAATGAGTATGCGATCTATACACGGCAGCCGGAAAACACGGCCACACCGGGACACTGGGACGTCCTGCTGGACGGCAATCAGCGTGCGGCACACAGCGAGTTTTACACGCTGGGGGGGATGGGCATCAGCCCGGATAACCAGACTATGGCGCTGGCAGAGGATTTTTTGTCACGTCGCCAGTTCGGGATCCGCTTCTGCAATCTGGAGACGGGAAGCTGGTACCCGGAGGTGCTGGAGAACGTCTCATCCAGCTTTGCCTGGGCCAGTGACAGCCGGACGTTTTATTATGTGCTCAAGGACAAGCAAACCCTGTTGCCATGGCAGGTCTGGCGCCATCAGCTGGGCACCTCACAGCAGGATGATGAGCTGGTCTATGAAGAGCAGGATGATACCTTCTACGTCAGCGTGCACAAAACCACGTCCGAATATTTTATTCTGATCGCGTTGAACAGCAGCACGACCAGTGAAATCCTGCTGCTGGATGCCGAATCCGCTGATGCTGAACCGCAGGTATTCTGCCCGCGCCGTAAGGACCACGAATACACGCTCGACCACTATCAGCACCGTTTCTACGTTCGTTCTAACCGTGAAGGCAAGAACTTTGGCCTGTATCGTACCGATCATTTTAAAGAAGATGAGTGGGAAACGCTGATCCCGGCTCGTGAAACCGTGGTGCTGGAAGATTTCAGTCTGTTCCGTGACTGGCTGGTGGTGGAAGAGCGGCAGCGTGGGCTGACCAGCCTGCGTCAGATTTGCTGGAAAACCGGCCGGGATATGGGGATTGCTTTCGACGATCCCGCCTATGTGACCTGGCTCTCCTACAACCCCACGCCGGAAACCAGCAAGCTGCGTTACGGCTACTCCTCAATGACCACGCCAGACACGCTGTTTGAGCTGGATATGGACAGCGGCGAGCGCCGGGTGCTGAAGCAGTCGGAAGTGAAGGGGTTTGATGCCAGCCATTATTGCAGCGAGCATCACTGGATAAAGGTTCGTGATGGGGTGGAAGTGCCCGTTTCGCTGGTTTATCACCGTGAATACTACCAGCCCGGCAAAAACCCGATGCTGGTTTACGCCTATGGCTCTTATGGCAGCAGCATGGACGCGGATTTCAGTGCCAGCCGCCTGAGCCTGCTGGATCGCGGCTTTGTATTTGCGCTGGCGCATATTCGTGGGGGCGGCGAGTTAGGTCAGCAGTGGTACGAAGACGGCAAACTGTTGAAAAAAATGAATACCTTCCACGATTTCATTGATGTGACCGATGCGCTGGTGGACCAGGGATATGGCAATCCCGAAAAACTCTATGCGATGGGGGGCAGTGCGGGTGGCCTGCTGATGGGCGCGGTGATCAATATGGCCCCCACACGCTTCCACGGGGTGGTGGCTCAGGTGCCGTTTGTGGATGTGGTGACAACCATGCTGGATGAGTCTATTCCACTGACTACCGGCGAGTATGATGAGTGGGGAAATCCGGCGGACGAGGAATTCTACCGCTACATCCGGCAGTACAGCCCTTATGACTGTGTTACCACGCAGGCCTATCCGCATCTGCTGGTGACCACCGGCTTGCATGACTCCCAGGTCCAGTACTGGGAACCGGCAAAATGGGTGGCCAAACTCAGGGAGTTGAAAACCGATCAGAATCTGCTGCTGCTCTGGACCGATATGGATGCCGGACATGGCGGGAAATCAGGGCGTTTCAAATCTTATCAAGGAGTGGCGCTGGAATATGCTTTCCTGATTGCGCTGGCGCAGGAAACGCTTGGTGCTGCCACTGCTCACTGAATATTGATCACTCTGCCGACAGCGCCCGTTCCATGGCGCTGCGCAGGTCCGCCTTGAGGTCCGGGATATTCTTTAGCATCCACTTGAGATAGCCCGGATCTCGCTTAGCTACTTCATCAATCTTACTGCCACGGTACTTACCAAAAGGGAAGGTGGTGCCTGACCCGCGAACCTGCATGCGGCGAACCATCTCTGCACCATCCCAGCCAGAAAATTCCATGATGCGAATAAGAAGTGACGCTGTCACGTAACAATCATAGAGCGCGCGGTGGGCATGCAGGTCAGCGGGTGGGGTAACCTTCAGTTGCAGGGATTCTCTTAATGCCTGATTACCGTATTTCCTGCCCGGCCACAGCCCTCTTGCCAGCGTCATGGTGCAGATCCATTCACCCGGCATCTCCGGCAGCATCCTGCGGTCAAAGCTGGCATTATGCGCCACATAATATGGGCTGCCATGGTAGCGGCCGATCGCCTGTTCGATCGGCGGTTTATCGGCCACCATAGCTTCTGTGATGCGGTGGATAGCCATCGCCTGGCGGCTGATGGGGCGATCAGGGCAGATCAAATCGCTCATGGGATTCACAATCTGGCCGTTAATCACATCCACTGACGCCACTTCAACAATGCCGCCCTGCAGGCCGCAGGTTTCGGTATCGATCACACGTAACATAATTCGTCCCTATTTAATCACTGACGGTTAGCGTAACGAATGCACCTCTCCTTGCCAATCTCTACCCGTTCTTCTGGCGATAACCAGTTGTTCTCCGGCGCCACCCAACACCACCTGTCGACCCTGTTCATCCCATAACGCGCTTTTACCGGCGCTCTGGTACCCCCCGGTTGGCAGGGCGTGGTTAGCCATCATTACCGCCATTTTGTACTCTTTTGACCAGCGGGCGAGGTATTCGCAGTCGGTCGCGTAACCTTTATCCGAAACCAGCACCCCGGTAGCGTAGAGGTTAGCCCCGCGTCTTGCCGCGTCTCTTGCATACTCTTCCACACTGATATCGGCACAAATGGCCAGTGCCACATGGTGCTGCTGGTAGCCAAAAAGCGGAACGCCTTCGCCAGCCTGAAAAAAGAGTTTTTCTTCGCCAAACAGGTTTCGTTTGCCGTAAGCCAGTTTGGTACCGTCGGGCAGAAATGTCAGCGCGCCCAGCAGAGTGTGTTCACCGTCCAACAGCGGCAGGCCGACAGTGATCGACATTTGATACAGGTTGGCGGCAGAAGCCAGTGGATCAAGACGGGGATCGTTTATTTCCATAGCCAGCCCAGGGCAGAGGGCCAGCTCGTAACCGCTGAGAGAAAGTTCGGGGAAAACCAGCACGTCGACCTGCAGATCGGCGGCCTGATGAATGAAATCAAGATGGCGTGAGAGATTTCGGTCAATATCTCCCCGACGCGATCCCGACTGTGCCGCAGCGACACTCCATACGGACATAAGCTCTCCTGTAGGGCTGAATTCGAGCCAACATCTCAACCGAAGCGGTGAGGAAACACAAGAGGGGAAAGCGAGTATTAAATGCTATTTTTGCTTTGGTTCATAAGGCAAACGGGAAAGGCTCAGCGAGGCCTGACGGTATTGCATCAGCCGCTGGCGGAACCAGTCGCGCAGGGCTTCGGGCTGCTCGCGCTCTACCACTTCAGCAATGACTGGCATGTTGTAGCGTTCTTTAAAAGCCACGCCGGCGGCGGCCAGTTCGACGTTAATTTTGTCTTTTTCTTCCTGCGGCAGCTCTGCCAGATTGTGATTCATCGCGTTCTCCTGAAGTTCGCGGCAAAAAATAAAGCACCCCGGAGGATTTCGCAAGCCCGGCGACGGGTAATCGCCCTTATCGACTCGACACTCAATTTCTGGCGGAGTATTCTTTCGGCCTTACCGCAGCCATCGGGCTGCTCTGTTAAGGATGATACGATGTTAATGCGTAAATTCTCTCTGGTTTTTGCCCTCGCTCTGACGGCGATGGCTTTCTCCCAGCAGGCCTCTGCCCATGCTCACCTCAAAAGCCAGTATCCGGCGGCCAATGCCAGCATGGATGCATCTCCGCAGGCGCTGACGCTGACATTCTCAGAAGATATTGAGCCGGCATTCAGCGGTGTCGAAGTCCTCGACGGCAACCAGAAACCCGTACCGCTGGCTAAAGCAGAGCGCGCGCCAAAGCAGCACAACCAGATGATTGTACCGCTGGAAAAACCGCTGGCCAACGGCCATTACCAGGTCAACTGGCACGTGCTGTCAGTGGACGGCCATAAGACCAACGGGAACTACAGCTTCAGCGTGAAGTGAGATGTCCCTGAGTCTGTTTTACGTTCTGTGTCGCTGGGTGCATTTTGCTGCCTTAATGTCACTGACCGGCGGCGGCGTTTATACCGCTCTGATCGCTCCGGTCAGATTCAGGGGGTATCTGGCAGGACGATTTCATTATTTGCTGGCGATCAGCGCCGTGTCTGCGCTGGTCTCGGCAGTTCTGCTGCTCGCTGCGCAAACTGGCCTGATGGGCAAAGGCTGGGCGGATGTGTTTAATGCCGATATCTGGCAGGCCGTGCTACAAACCCGTTTCGGGCAGGCCTGGCAATGGCAGCTGGTAGCGGCCGTTGTCGGTGTGGCAGCCCTGGCATTAAAAAGACGGCTGCGACAGCAGTTGCTGGTGCTCAGTGGCGCAGGGCAGCTGGCTGGGCTGGCGTTTGTCGGCCATGCCGCGATGCTTGATGGCGCGATGGGAATGTTGCAGCGTAGCAATCAGATCGTGCATCTTATCGCTGCGGCTTTCTGGGCAGGGGGCTTATTGCCGGTATGGCTATTAATGCGCGATGCCCGTCAGCCTGACATACGCTATGACGCGATCAGAACGCTGATGCGTTTTTCGCGGTATGGGCACCTTGCCGTTGCATTAGTGGTGCTCAGCGGTGTCATTAATGCGCTGCTCATTTTGGGCTGGCCACCGACCAGTTTTCGCCTGTACAGCCAGCTTCTGCTGATAAAAACGCTGCTGGTGGCGGGGATGTGCGGCATTGCCGTGTTTAACCGTTACTGGCTGGTTCCCCGCTTTCAGCACAGTGGAGAGCGTGCTCAGTCTCATTTTATGCTTACCACACTGGCTGAATTGCTGCTTGCCGCACTGGTTTTGCTGCTGGTCAGTGTATATGCCATGCTGGAACCGGCCTGAGTTTAATTATGACTACCGCCGTTTAGGGCGTAACCGAAGAGGTTTGCTACACCATGAAAAAATGGGTCAGTCTGATGATGGTACTGGGTTTCTGCTCCAGTGCGATGGCTGCGGAAATTATCACCGTCAGCCGCTTTGAAATAGGTAAAGATAACTGGGCGTTCAACCGGGAAGAGGTGATGTTGACCTGTGCCAAAGGCGGTGCGCTGCTGGCAATAAACCCGAGTACCCTGATGCAGTATCCGCTCAATGATACTGCCCGGCAGATGATGAAAAGCGGCGAGATGAAGGGGCAGCCGATCAGTGTGATCCAGATTGACGATCCGCAGCAGCCCGGTCAGAAGAAGAGCCTTGCTCCGTTTATCGAACGCGCTCAAAAGCTATGTGGCTGAGGCAGTAGAGGTCGCTGAGTTGGATTCACCCGGTTAAAAATCGTTATGTGACAATTCTGCCAGCACGATCACAGAGCTGGCATCTTTGCGTTCCGCTGTTGACAACTGGCTGGAAAAACCCCGCGTCTCAACTATCTTTTAAAGGGCAAGGCGACATAGCCTGCATTAATGCCAACTTTTAGCGCACGGCTCCTCAGGGAGCCATTTCCCTGGACCGAAGACAGGAGTCGTCTTCGGTCTTTTTTTACAGCATTTTTTTTATGAATAAAAAATGCCACGTCCGAAAATGTCCGAAATTATGATCGTGTTTGGCGTCGTTACACATACGATTACACCGCAATATGACGAGCTGCCATAACTGGTATAGCGCCGTGTTTTTTGTTGCCCTTTGCCTGGATCACGTTATGATAATCGGTGACGGAATCAGTTATGTAAGGGAATGACATGAACGATGATGAAATGGAAGCAAAGCTGCTTAAAAATGGTTTCACAGAAAAAAACATCAAACATATGCGTAAGATAATTTCGCGTGATGATGAAGGTAAAGAAACATTTACTACATTGTTATATGATTTGAAAAAGCGATTTTATGCGGGATGTTTTTTAGTCTTAGTTTTATTATTGCCGTTATTAGTTATGATATGCACTTCATCTGGTGACATAAAAACTTATCTGATAATTCTGATTTTTGGTATGGTATGTGTTTATTATATTATACCTTTGAATTTAGCATGGAAATCATACCGGTTTCTTTCGGAAAAAAAAAGGGTGAAAACTCCTTTGAAGTTATTTTTTTGTCCTGAATTTCTTTATATGTTAACCCCATCTTTCCTATTTTTGATGCTGCGCCAACACCCTTTATGATAAGTGCTGGTCGGCTCATTGTGGATATTTTTCTGTAATAATCTGAAGGGAGATATTTAAAAAGCCTCCAGCTTTCTGGCTTAAGAGATAATTTAAGTATTCCATAGTAAGATGTAGATAAATCGACAGCCTGGTAGGCGAGCATGCCAGATTTCCTGTCAAATCCTAAAAATTCCGCTGCATCCATATATGCCACTTTCATAAACCCTTCAGCGTCATTTTTTCCCTGTAGTTTTTGCAAACTCTCATAAGCTGAACTCGCGCCGTTTAAAACCAAATTGACACCTACTACGGTGCCAATAATATTACCGGTCATAAGTGATGAAGCGGCTATTCCTAATCCTACAACCAATTGAAGTCCACCAAGAACAACACCAATTCCATCGATCACATATCCAATAATTTTTTCATTGTCGTGATAGAACTTCACGGATGCACTAACTGCGGCACGACCGGTGCGTAACATCTCGTTTTGCACACCAAGATACTGCCGCTCCTGTTTAATGTTGTTCAGGCATTCCTGACAAACAGAATCGTTTGTAGCGACCCGGATAGTTTGCATCTGAGAGGATATAAATCTTTGTATCTCGTCCATAAAACGCATCCGGGTTATCAGATCCGTTAAGTGTAATGCTGAAACAGTGCGTGCAGTTTCTGAAAGTTGGCGCGCTTCAAGATTAGCCATCGTAAGGAAGTAATCAGAAAAGCGGTTCTTTGCCAGGTAGTTATCCATAACTCGTCCTTGTGTTGTGTGTAAGGTGGCTAACCGGCAGCCAGTGCGGTGCAGAACAAAGGATTTTATCTAACTCCCAATTAACCAACATTACTATGTGTTTTTTTGACAGTATGTAAATAGCTTTGGTTTACCTGGTGGTAGGAAGAATTGCGCCAAAAATAGAATTTATTCTATCTAAATGAGGGATGAGATAGGCGGGGTTATGCCCGAAAATTTTACGAACTTGTCCGAAATTATTAGCAAGTGATTGATTGTAAAAGATGGATAGAGACTCCTGAGGACGGTAATATTATAACTGATAGTGATTTATTTTGTTGATTTTAATAGGCTTTATCGAATTTGGACATAGACAGGAGTCGTCTTCGGTCTTTTTTATACCACAAGAATTTCAACGCGTTATGTTGCACCCTTCGATAATTATCGAAAATAGATCTCCGGTGTTTTATATCATTACGAATTCTTTGCCGCGAGTATCGAAATATATTTCGCTGATTTCCTCAGTTTTATGACCCAGTAATTTTCTGGTAAATTCTTTACCCATCTGATTTCATAAAGTCGGCTGCCGGGACTTCTGATTGCATCAAATCACAGTGGTGAGTCGCTAAAATTCAGTCCGGAAGCGTTCAGGGCAGTCACAAACGATTTTGTCAGGCTGTCAGGATGCATTGCTCCTTTCAGGCTGGCAAAAGGCGATCGCGTTTCGGACTTATTCGCTTGAAGCGACCGCAACGAACTTAAGATAGAGCGCCTGCCCTTATAGGCGTTAATTATTTACCCAGCCAGCGCCCGGCCCGCGCAGACTCAGTCAACAACCGGACAGTCAGCGGATCATGTGGCGCGGTAAAATCTTCCGGGAAATATTCGGTAAAGGTAATAGCTGAAGGGGCAATACCAAACTTATCAGCATATCTTTCAAGTAATTCGTAAGCGTCCAGGGGATCGATGCGAAAATCTTTGTTCATGTCGATATCTGGTTCGAGTTTATAACGCCTGAACGTTATCAAACTCCTGCCGTTATCGCTTTCCACCAATTCAAAAGCTGCCTTTTCAATATCATCTTTTACCATATTTTATGGTCCTTATTGGCGGTCCGGTTATAGTTAACCGTTGCTCTCAGGCCGATTTCCGCCACATCAGCACCCATAATCACCCATCCAGGAACGGGAATTGTGCAACCGACAAAAGTGCCCAGCTTATGAGTCATTAACCTTCTCATCTGAAAAGGGTTTTTAGGATCCTGAATCCATGCAGATAACCTGAAAGGAAGGCGATAATCACGCAACAGCTTGCGGGAACAGACCAAAGCATAAAAAGTACCTTCCCACGTCCCGCCCAGCTTCCCCTATACATCAATAACGTTTTGTCCGGAGCAGCTAGCCGCTATTGCGACAATATCTTTTGAGCCACTGAAATGCTCAGCTGTAACGTCAATCATAATTGAGAAGAACAGCTCACCGGCAGAAAGGTTCCTGAAGCCGCCATAAAAGTAAGTTCCATTTAGGTGCTCTGTTGTATCCATATCGTTCCCTTGCATGTGGATCGTATTGCTCAAAACTTTAGCGTACAGCTTACGGGTAAGTTATACCCCAAAAGAAGCCCTCAGACGCATTTTGCGAGCTCGCTATACCTCGACGGTCTTGCTACATGCAAATGATTGTGGGCGGCGTAAGGTAAGCACCAGTGATTTTGTCAACGACCTGAATACTATTCATTTTGGATGGTTGTTCAGAGAGTCTGACGTCTGGAGCGAGCATTACCAGGACCGACACTGGAAGAGGTGATAGGGGATGGGACGATTATGCCCGAATCAGTAATGAGATTGTTTGAATTCGTGGAAAGTAATATCCGACAGAGCACATCGAAAGGATGCAGAGAAAATTTATTTTTACCAAATGTGGCAGAGCGGACAATAAAGCACCACGCCGAATACAACAGAAAATGCAGAGTCAGATGACGATTTTTTGATGATTGCACTTTGTATGGTAGTTGCTTAATCCTTAACCAGAATATGGCAAATAATCTTTCCAGCGCCATTCATGTACCGCGTTAAAAAATAAATTCGACCCGGCTACCATTTTTTATCCCCGAACGTCACTATTATTCTCCTTCTCATGCTTGTTTATCATCCGACAACGCTCTACCCTCAACGGGCACCCACGACACGCAGAGTTTGCGTCCGCACGTTCTGGCCTGGAGCCAATCTGATGAAAAACGAAAAAGAGATTTCGATAGACCAGTTTACCGAGAATGAAAAAGAACTGGTAACGGCAAAAGTAAAGGCTCTGACGCTGAAGCTGGGGCACGTGGCCAGCAAGAAAGAGGAGAAGGAGATCCTGAAAGAAGCCAAACGGCTGGTAATGAAAGACCGGGTGGTGAAAGAGACGACCAAAGCTGTCATTGCCAGGAAACCACGCAAACCAGCAGCGGCAAAAGAGAGCGAGATTAAAGACTATAACTGGTCAGCTTCGCGAAGCAAAAATCCACGGGCACTGAAAGAGCGGTAATAAGCGGGCCTCAGCCCACAATTACCAGATGGACTATTCTGGCCAGCACCTCGATCACTAAAGCACTGCCGACGGCGATCAGTGCCAGCGTAAAATAAAACTGTTTTTGATTGCTCATTGGCTGTCGATTCCCGGTTCCCTGAACTGACTATACTGTATGGCGTATTGCTTAAACAGAAAGTCAATATTTTAGCAAAAGCGTTCCAGGGTGCAACGATGATGTATCAATATCTGAACGGTGAAAACTGGCGGCACATATTTATTGTGGGTGATTTACACGGTTGCCGACGGATGCTGGATGAACAGTTGCAGGCACACCACTTTGATGTGGAGCAGGATTTGCTGGTCAGCGTGGGCGATTTGATTGACCGCGGGCCAGACAGCCCGCGCTGTCTGGCTCTGCTCAATGAACCCTGGTTCCGCTGTGTACGCGGTAACCACGAAGAAATGGCCATAAGTGCTCTTAACGAAGGTAACCATCAGCGGTGGTTAAGAAACGGCGGTGACTGGTTTTATCAGCTCGACAGTGTGCGGATGATTGAGGCGAAGCATGCGATCAATCGCTGCCGGGAAATTCCGTTGATCCTGCAGTTGCTGCTGGATGACAAAACAGTGGTGGTAGCCCACGCCGACTATCCTGCCGCTCACTATGCCTGGGGGGCGGAGGTGGATTCCTCTGCGGTGGTATGGAGCCGATCCCGTATCGAAGCACTGCAGAAAGGCAGGGGGGCAGCCATTACCGGTGCGGATGCTTTCTACTTCGGTCATACGCCTCTTTCTGCCCCTCTCAGTGTCTGGAATCAACATTATATTGATACCGGCGCCGTATTTGGCAACCGGCTGACGATGGTGCAGGTACAGTAACTCTCTCAGGATGAGAACAGCTTTCCATCGCGGACCAGATCGCGCGGATAATTATTCTTGATCCGACTGCTGACCTTCCTGGCCAGTCCAACGGGCTGCTGCTGGCAGGTGACGATCACTTCATCTGCTGGTAAATCACGTTCCGGGTAGATGTCCCGACCGCGAAACCACTCTTCCGCCTCCATCAGGGTCAGTTCGAACCGGTTACCGGCCTGTTTTTGTGCCAGTGCAATCACCGCCTCATGCTGCCAGCGACAGCCTTTTGGGAAGGTTTCTGCCAGTTTGAGTCCGATGCGTGAAAAGCGCACTTTACCCAGCAGCGGCTCAATGGCGCGCGGAAACAACCACAGCTCTTTATCACGCTGCCACAGGCTGTGCGTTTGGCTGTTCCATACCAGTCCCGCTTTTCCTGCCGCATTCATGATCTCCTGCTCCTCTCGCGGCCTTACCGGCGTGAAGGGGAGCTTACCGACCTTGTAGCCAGGCAGAGGAAGGGGAGGCACGCTTTGTACTTTCCGCAGGCGGGCAACAAAAAAGCCTTCGCTGTCGAAAATCTGCGGGAAAACATGCAGGAAACCTTCCTCTGTGCAGGCGCGTTCCGCGCCAGGGAACAGAGAGTGGAGCGGTTCAATTTCAACTGCACCAGGGTAGGCTGAGATCAGCCAGGAGATAACCTGCTGGTTTTCGCTGTGGTTAAGGGTGCAGGTGGAGTAAATCAGGGTGCCGCCGGGGCGCAGGGCATGAAAAGCACTTTCAATCAGATTCTGTTGGGTGGCAGCAATTTTAGCCGTGCTTTCCGGTGTCCAGTTACGAAGAGCATCTGCATCTTTTCGGATCACGCCTTCGCCGGAGCAGGGCGCGTCCAGAAGAATGGCATCAAACGCCTCCGGTAGCGCCGGCCCAAATACACGGCCATCGAAATGGGTCATGGCGGTATTACTGACCCCGCAGCGGCTGAGGTTAGCATGCAACACCTTCACCCGGCTGGCGGAATATTCATTGGCCAGAATGGCACCTTTATTTCCCATTTTGGCGGCAATCTGAGTGGTCTTCGATCCCGGAGCGGCCGCGACATCCATCACCCGATCCGGCTCAGGACAGCCGTCGAACAGGGCGGTAACCGGCAGCATTGAACTTGCTTCCTGAATATAGAACAGGCCCGACAAATGTTCTGCTGTGCTGCCCAACGGCAGCGTGTCGGCATCACTGCGTGAGATCCAGAAGCCTTCTTTACACCATGGAATGGGCGTCAACGCCCACTGATAAGGCTCCACCAGCGCCAGAAAGTCAGCCACGCTGATCTTCAGCGTATTCACCCGCAGGCTGCGACGTAATGGCTGCTGGCTGATCGCCACAAATTGGTCGAATTCCGCTGCTTCAGGCAGCAGTTCGCGCATCTGGTTAAGAAAAAGCTCTGGAAAGTACACGCGTGAGGAGGAGGACACTGAAAAATTCCGTCTGGAAAAAAAGTAGGGCGAGTTTATCACATCCGCGACGGCTTAAAAAAACGGGCAGCCTGAGCTGCCCTTCCGGGTTAGTTGGCGGGGAGCGCTGTGCCCCACTTGCGCCAGTCCTTCGGCTCTTCATCTTCCAGCAGGAAGTGCTTGCCTGAGGACGCCTGCGGGGCCAGCGGAATAGTCGGCGGCGTGGCGAAAGCAATGCCACCCTGAATAAACTGCTGGAAGGTGCCGGTTTTCACCACGCCGCCGATCAGCCCGAATTTCAGGTTGTAGCCGGAAGCCAGCCAGAACACCGAGTTATTGCGCACCAGATGCTGATACTTCTTGCTGATCCGCAGCGTGATTTGCACGCGGTCGGCCATGGCACCCAGCGAGGTTCCGGTCACGGTTCCCACTTCGATACCCCGGAACAGTACGGGCGTACCCACTGAAAGCGAGCCCCCTTCAGGCGCATCCATCACCACATTCAGCCCGTCAAGGTAACGCGCATCGGTAATGGTCGACTCCTGCAGTTCAAAGCTGCGCTGGGCACGACCTTTGCCAGGATCAACGTTGATATATGGTTGCAGCAGGGTATCCAGATGGTTAACGCCAGCGGCAGAAATCTCCGGTGAGACCACGGAGAAACGACTGCCCAGGCGTGCGAAATCCTGCACGTATTCCGGATACAGTACCGCTTTGGCGATCACCTGGTTTTTGTCCGGGCTGAGCGCCAGTGATTCCAGCTGACCGATGGTGATGCCCAGATATCGAATTGGCATGCCGGCAGACAGCTTGCTGGCATCGTAAGTGTGCAGAGCAATCTGACTGCCGACCGCACGGGCTGATGTTTCAGAGTCATACAGCACACGCTTGTCTTTGCTGGTCAGTCCCGCACCGGCACCTAACAGGTTATCGAAACTGATAGCCCCTTTTAGCGCACGGTTCAGAGGGGAAGCCTGAACCGTCAGACCACTGCCGTTCAGCTGCACGCGGGCACCGCCTTCAGACCAGAATACGCTGTTCGGCGTCAGCAGCTTGCGGTACTCCGGCTTGATATGTACCCGCACATCGAACTCATTAGATCTTGGCGTAACGTCTACGATTTCACCAACCTGGAACTTACGGTACAGCACCACTGACCCTGCCTGGATATCCGGCAGGCTGTTGGCGGTGAGGGTCAGAGTGGTTGGCAACTGATCGGTCGTAATACCTTCAGCCGCTTTTTCTGCGTTGGCATACAGCGGATAGCTCTCTTTCACTTCCCCTTTGCTGCCCGGATCGAGGCGGATACCACCATCAACCCACTCACGGGCGCTGGCGCCCAGCACTTCCATTCCGTCCAGCCCCAGCTTCACGTCCAGGCGGCTGTTAATAATGAACTTACTGTCACCATGCACCAGACGGCGATAGTCGGGGGCAATGGCAACGATGAACTTAACTCCCTGCTCAGTCAGCGTGCGGCTGACCACCTGGCCAATCTGCATGCCATGCAGCATCACTGGCTGTCCGGCATCAATGCCATAGCTTTCAGGTGAGGTCAGTTTGACCTCAATGGCATTTGGCTGCTGCAGCAATGACTCATTGCTCTTCAGCACGGTGTAATGATCCTGCGGGGCACCTTCGCCCGGGATCAGCTCAAGGGTATTACCGGTGAGCAGACTGCTGAGGCTGGTGTCCGACAGGCTGATTTTCGGGCTGCGCATTTCAATGCGGGTGCCGGTACGCATCAGGCTGGTGACGGAAGGATCGATGGTCAGCTCGCCGGTCACTTTGCCACCGGGCTGCAGATTGAGGCTGGTTAACGTGCCGACTTCCAGTCCCTGATACATCAGCGGTGTGCTGTTGGCTTTCAGATTTTTGCCATCAGGCAGATCCAGTTTGATGCTGACGCCGCGATGGCTGTGCGCCAGGTCAGGGAAGAGATCGTAATTGTCATCAGTCTTCGCCGGTCCGGACTCTTCAGGGGAGTCAAAGGCAATGGCTCCATTTACCAGTGCCGCCAGGCTTTCCAGCTCGACTTTCGCGCCGCTCAGACCAACATCCGCCTTAACGCCGGACACGTTCCAGAAGCGGCTGTCTTTTTTCACCAGATTGGTAAAGCGGCGCTCGATCAGGACGTCAACTGTCACGCCCAGGTTACCGGAGTTGATGCTGTAATCGTAAACCCGGCCGACCGGAATTTTACGGAAATAGACCAGCGAGCCGGTGTTCAGCGAGCCTAAATCCGGGGTATGCAGGTGGATCAGCATCTCACCAGTATTAACGCGATATTTTGGCTGAGTATCCAGCGCGACGAAGTTTTCCCGCGGCTGGCCCTTGCCCGGCATCATACCGATATAGTTGCCGCCAACCAGCGCATCCAGCCCGGAAACGCCCGCCAGTGAGGCTTTAGGTGTGACCAGCCAGAACTGGGTATTCTCACGCAGCGCATCCTTCATATCGCTTTTGATGCTGGCTTTAATCTTGATGGTGCGCAGATCGTCAGTCATGCTGATGCCCTGCACCAGGCCCACTTCCACGCCCTGATAACGCACCGGGGTTCTGCCCGGAACAATACCGTCCGCCGTGGCGAAATCAATGGTGACCGTGGTGCCGCGCTCCTGGTAGTTAGTCCAGACCAGCCAGCCCGCGATAAGCAGCGCAATAAAGGGCAGCAGCCAGAACGGCGAAATCTTGCGCCGGCTTTTGATGCGTGCGTTAGTCGGTGTAGTCGGCGTTTCCTGTTGCATGTGCATCCCAAAGTAAACGGCTATCCAGCCACTCGACGGCAAGGATAGTGAGTATGACCGATGAGCCAAAATAGAAGGCTGCCGGTCCCATGGTAAAAGCCAGAAGCTGGTCACGATTGACCAGCGACATGGTTAACGAAATCACAAACAGATCCAGCATCGACCAGCGGCCTACCCAGGTGACCACCCGTAGCAGGCGGACGCGGGTTTTCAGGCCCTGTTCGCATTTAAAATGAATGCTGATCAGCAGCGTGAACAGCACTATCACTTTAGTAAAGGGAACCAGAATACTGGCAATAAATACCACAGCGGCAACGGGAATATTACCTGAAGCCAGCGACATAATGCCCGAAAGGATGGTGTCCTGCTGTTTGGCACCATTGAGATAGATAATTGAAATGGGCAGCAGGTTAGCCGGAATCAGCAGCACAACCGACGCAATCAGCGCCGCCCAGGATTTTTGCAGGCTGAAGCGACGCCGAAAATGCAGTGGAGTATGGCAGCGCGGGCAACGGCCGCGGTCGTCAGGCAGCCCCGTATGGTGGCAACTGAGGCAAACCTGCAGCTGATCGGGTGTCACATTCAGATGCGGCTGGGGATAAAAGCGGTGCCATAACTGCTCGACATTCATATGAATCAACGTCACCAGGCTGAGAATTGCCAGTGAAATAAAAGCAATTAATCCAGGGCCGGGCGTTATATCCGCATAGTCCTGCACCTTAATAGAGGCAACCGCGATCGCGATCAGATAGATATCCAGCATCACCCACTCTTTCAGGCGGTCGAGCATCAGCAGAACCGGGCGCAGATTCATGCCCAGCTTATTACCGAAATAGAGATAGGCGATGGACGAAACCAGTGTGGCAGGCGCACCAATGGTACAGAACGCCACCATTGAAGCGGTGATCACATCTCCCTGCTGCGCCATCTGCAGGATGCCTTCCAGCAGGCTGGCCCGAATATTGGTACCTAACAGACGAATGGTCAGCAACGATTCGCTGAAAGCGAAGGGCATCAGCATCAGCATGGTGACTGCCATCGCGGTCAGGCGGGTCATTGACCAGTCACGGCCATTCAGTATCCTGGCATTGCAGCGAGGGCAGTGCGCAGACTGATTGGATTTCACATCTGGTAAGGAAAAAAGGGTATCGCATTGTGGACAACGCTGATAACGTGCCTGAGGCAGAGCATGGCTGATGGCGTGTATTTTCATAATCCTGATTTTGGTACTTAGCCCGGAACAGGTCCAGGGCAGGGTTAGGCTTTATCATCGCCACAGCGGTAAATTGACCCTCCCGGTCATGCTCAAATGCTCCAGACGGATAAGGGTATATTAACTAACGGAATCATTCACCTTGTCCCGCTGCACATTTAATGCTTATTTTAACAGGCGGGGTCATGATGGGCCCCGTGACGAGTTTCCACAATGGTTAAAAAATGACAAAAGCAGAATTTTATTCGGACCTGAACCGTGATTTGCGTGCACTGATCGCGGGTGAGGCCAGCTTCCTGGCGGCGATGGGCAATTGTAGCGCACTTTTATTTGAACGCCTGGAAGGGGTTAACTGGGCGGGGTTCTATCTGCTGACTGAAGCCGATACGCTGGTGCTGGGACCTTTCCAGGGCAAAATTGCCTGCGTGCGTATTCCGGTGGGCAAAGGGGTTTGTGGCACGGCGCTGGCTGAGAGCCGCATCCAGCGTGTGGATGACGTCCATGCGTTTCCGGGTCATATTGCCTGCGATGCTGCCAGCAATGCCGAAATCGTGCTGCCGCTGGTGGTAAACGGCCAGACAATTGGCGTGCTGGACATCGACAGCGTGGAGTATAACCGTTTCGACAGCGAAGACGAAGCGGGGCTGTCAGCCCTGACTGACGGGCTGTGTGAAGTGCTTGCCGGGTCTGATGTGGAAAAATTTATTCACATGAAACGCAGCTAAAGCGCTGGATCACGTAGCAATTGCCGATGGGGTCATTATAATGACGCCTGTTCATGCCTGCGCTGGTTGGCAAACCCGTTGTAATCAGGAAATTTCATGGAAAATCAACCCAAGTTGAATAGCAGTAAAGAAGTTATCGCCTTTCTGGCCGAGCGTTTTCCCCAATGCTTCAGTGCCGAAGGCGAAGCACGACCGCTTAAGATCGGCATCTTTCAGGATTTAGTCGACCGTGTACAGGGCGAAATGAGCCTGAGTAAAACTCAGCTTCGATCCGCGCTGCGCCTTTATACTTCCAGCTGGCGCTATCTATACGGCATCAAAGCTGGTGCCACCCGCGTTGACCTGGATGGCAACGCCTGTGGCGTCCTCGATGAGCAGCATGTGGAGCATGCCCGTAAGCAGCTCGAAGAGGCAAAAGCGCGTGTTCAGGCACAGCGCGAGCAGCAACAGGCGAAAAAACGCGAAGCGGGTGAAGAAAGTGCCCCTCGTCGTCCTCGCAAGCCGACCCGCAAGCCTTCTGCTGAAGGCGAGCAGCCACGTCAGGCTCGCAGCAAACCTCAGCGTACTGCTGCTGAGCGCGCACCTGCCGCCGAACGTCAGCCACCGCGTACCAAACCTGTCACCGATACTGCAGCATTGCAGGTGGGCCAGAACATCAAAGTCACCGCGGGCAAAAGTGCGATGGATGCGACCATTCTTGAGATCACCAAAGATGGCGTCCGGGTCCAGCTGGCTTCCGGCCTGGCAATGATAGTACGCGCAGAACACTTGCAGTTCTGATACGGAGGCCAATCAGGGCATGAACAACTTTTTCAGAACCACCGTTATTGCGGGACTGCTGCTGGCAGGAAATGTTTTTGCTGCGGACACTATCACGCGCGCTGACCAAATCCCTCAGCTTCACCAGGAACCGCAACACGCGACAGTCAGTGAACGCGTGACTTCGCGTTTCACCCGTTCACACTATCGTCAGTTCGACCTCGATCAGGATTTTTCCGCGAAGATCTTCACTCGCTATCTGAACCTGCTCGACTATAACCATAACGTCCTGCTCGCTTCGGACGTCGATCAGTACGCCAGCAAGAAGGCCACTCTGGGCGATGAGCTGAAAAGTGGGAAGCTGGACGTGTTCTACGATCTGTACAATCTGGCACAGAAACGCCGTTTCGAGCGCTATCAGTACGCGCTGTCGGTGCTGAACAAGCCAATGAATTTCACCGGAAACGATACCATCGATATCGATCGCAGCAAGGCACCGTGGCCAAAAACCACCGCCGAGCTGAATCAGCTGTGGGATGCTAAAGTCAAATATGACGAGCTGAGCCTGAAGCTGACCGGTAAAGATGAAAAAGAGATCCGCGATGTGCTGGCCAAACGTTACCAGTTCGCCATTCGTCGTCTGACTCAGAGTAACAGCGAGGATGTGTTCCAGCTGGCAATGACCGCCTTTGCTCGCGAAATCGACCCGCACACCAGCTACCTGTCGCCGCGCAACACCGATCAGTTCAACACCGAAATGAGCCTTTCTCTGGAAGGTATTGGTGCGGTACTGCAGATGGATGATGATTACACCGTCATCAACTCCATGGTTGCTGGTGGCCCGGCAGCAAAAAGCAAATCGATTACCGTTGGCGACCGAATTGTCGGTGTGGGCCAGCCAGGTAAGCCAATGGTCGATGTGATCGGCTGGCGTCTTGATGACGTGGTGGCGCAGATTAAAGGCCCGAAAGGCAGTAGAGTTCGTCTGGAAGTGCTGCCGGCAGGAAAGGGTACCAAAACCCGTATCGTGACGCTGACGCGTGAAAAAATCCGTCTGGAAGACCGTGCGGTGAAAATGAGCGTGCATAACGTCGGTAAAGAGAAAGTTGGCGTGCTGGATATTCCTGGCTTCTACGTCGGCCTGACGGATGACGTGAAGGTACAGCTGCAGAAACTGCAGAAGCAGAACGTTGACAGTATCGTTATCGACCTGCGTACCAACGGGGGGGGAGCACTGACAGAAGCCGTTTCGCTTTCCGGCCTGTTTATCCCCAGTGGTCCGGTTGTGCAGGTTCGCGATAACAATGGCAAAGTGCGCGAAGACAGCGATACCGATGGTATTGTTTATTACAAAGGCCCGCTGGTGGTGCTGGTAGACCGCTTCAGTGCTTCCGCATCAGAAATCTTTGCGGCAGCGATGCAGGATTATGGCCGGGCGCTGATTGTGGGTGAGCCAACCTTCGGTAAGGGCACCGTACAGCAGTATCGCTCGCTGAACCGTATCTACGATCAGATGCTGCGTCCTGAATGGCCCGCGCTGGGTTCCATTACTTACACCATCCAGAAGTTTTATCGCGTCAACGGCGGCAGTACTCAGCGTAAGGGCGTAACGCCAGACCTGCTGATGCCAACGGGCGTCGAAGCGGTTGAAACGGGCGAGAAGTTCGAAGACAACGCGCTGCCCTGGGACAGCATCAATGCGGCGACCTACACCAAAACCGGCGACCTGAAACCGCTGGAGCCGCAGCTGATCAAGCAGCATGAGGATCGCATCGCAAAAGATCGCGAGTTCCAGTACATCATCAAAGATATCGCGCGTTTCAATGCCAATAAGGACAAGCGCAATATCATCTCTCTGAACCTCGCCGAGCGTGAGAAAGAGAATCACGAAGATGATGCACTGCGTCTGGAGCGTATCAATGCCCGCCTGCAGGCTGAGGGCAAAAAGCCGCTGGCTAAGCTCGAAGATCTGCCGAAAGACTATAAAGAACCCGATCCGTATCTTGATGAAACGGTCGATATTGCTAACGACCTGGCGCAGCTTGAAAAAGCCCAGACGCCACCGACGGCGGCAAAATAACCCTCAGGGCACAGCACAGTCTGTGCCCTTTTTTTAGCAGAATTTTCACTCTCCGCCTCATCTACACCTTTCCTGACAAGCGCTTGCGGCGTGCGTAAAGGGAGTTGCTTCAAAATGTAAAGTTATGTCTTTTTAGGCACTTAAATCAGCAGAGTGCTTGAAATGTTTTGCTATGCCCATAGGATAGTTATCCGCCAAGAGCGATTTTGTTAACTGAGGAAGAAGAAATTTTATGATGCGTATTGCGCTTTTCCTGTTGACCAACCTGGGGGTAATGTTGGTTTTCGGGCTGATACTCAGCCTGACAGGGATCCAGTCAAGCAGTGTACAGGGCCTGATGATTATGGCGGGTCTGTTTGGCTTCGGCGGTGCGTTTGTTTCACTGCTGATGTCTAAATGGATGGCGTTGCGTTCCGTGGGCGGTGAAGTTATTGAGCAACCACGCAACGAAACCGAACGCTGGCTGGTGCAGACTATTGCACAGCAGGCGCAGCAGGCAGGCATTGCCATGCCGCAGGTAGCCATTTACCATGCGCCTGATATCAACGCCTTTGCTACCGGTGCCCGTCGTGATGCGTCGCTGGTGGCGGTTTCAACCGGCCTGTTGCAGAACATGAGTCGCGACGAGGCAGAAGCGGTTCTGGCGCATGAAATCAGCCACATCGCCAATGGCGATATGGTCACCATGACGCTGATCCAGGGTATCGTGAATACCTTTGTGATCTTTATCTCGCGTATCATCGCGCAGATTGCCGCTGGTTTTATGTCCGGGGATCGTGATGAAGGTGAAAGCAACAACGGCAACCCGCTGGTGTACTTTGCGGTGTCGATGGTGCTGGAACTGGTGTTTGGTATTATCGCCAGCATCATCACCATGTGGTTCTCCCGTCACCGTGAGTTCCACGCCGACGCGGGTTCGGCAAAACTGGTGGGCCGGGAGAAGATGATTGCGGCGCTGCAACGTCTGAAAACCAGCTATGAACCACAGGAAGCCAGCACCATGATGGCGTTTTGCATCAACGGCAAATCGAAGTCACTGAGCGAGCTGTTTATGTCGCATCCACCGCTGGATAAGCGCATTGAAGCGCTGCGCAGCGGACAGTATCTGAAATAGTCGTTTCGGGCTGAAAAATGAACCGGGCCATATGGCCCGGTTTTTTTATGCCTGTCCGGGACGCGGCTGGCTGATCCGTAATGCGCTGACAACCGCGGCAACGGTAGAGAAACTGCCGGCCAGCAGGAGTGAAGCGTGAGTACCGCGTGCATCGAACAGGTTGAACATCAGTGCGACCAGCGCCGCGCCGCTGCTCTGGCCCAGCAGACGGGCCGTACCGAGCATACCGCTGGCCCCGCCACTGCGATGGCGTGGTGCGGAAGAGATGATGGTATGGTTGTTGGGAGACTGGAATAACCCGAATCCTGCCCCACACAGCCCCATCCGCCAGATAATGTTCAGGTCATCCGGTGAAGAAGGCAGGAGTGCCAGCGAAAACAGTCCGCAGGCAAACATCCCCAGTCCCACCGCACCGAGCAGCCCGGCATGATAACGCTCGATCAGCCTGCCAGCGATGGGGGCCATCACCATGGTGGCGAGCGGCCACGGGGTCAGCAGCAGGCCAGTTGCCACTTCCCCGCGGTGTAACGTGGTTTGCAGCAAAAACGGCAGCGAAACCATTGCCAGCATCTGGGCGCAGAAAGAGCAAACCGACGTCCCCACTGACAGCGAGAAGACAGGAATGCGCAGCAAATCGACCGGCAGCAGTGGGAAGGGCAGACGCAACTGACGGCGGATAAAGAAGAAACCCACCACCAGCAGGGCGATAATTTCCGCCAGCACCAGTCGGATATTTTGTCCCTGAGCAAAGCCGCTGAGCGCTGAAATCAGCAGGCCGAAGGTCAGGGCATTCATGATCGCGCTCGGGATGTCGAAGCGCTGCTCTGTGCTTTTTTGCGTGTTATCCGGCAGGAAACGAAAAGCCAGACAGAGTCCCGCCAGTCCGACCGGGACGTTAATCAGAAACAACCATTTCCATGAGGCGACAGATAACACCGCGGCCGCTACCGTAGGCCCGGCAGCCGTGGAAACGGCGACAATCAGCGAGTTGATTCCCATTCCCCGGCCCAGATGGCGCTGCGGGTAGATAATCCTGATCAGTGCTGTATTCACGCTCATCAATGCCGCTCCGCCAAATCCCTGCAACACGCGGGCAAACGTCAGCATCTCCAGCGAATTCGACAACGCGCAAAACAGCGAGGTACAGGTAAACAGCACCAGACCGCACTGATACACCCGGCGGTAGCCCACAATATCTCCGAGGAATGACAGCGACAGCAGCGAGATAATGATCGCCAGCTGATAGGCGTTAACAATCCAGATCGACTCCGCCGGGCTGGCGTGTAATTCACGGGCAATGGTCGGCAATGCGACATTGGCGATAGCGCCATCGAGAACGGCAACGGTAATCCCCAGGGCAATAGCAAGAATGGCGCCGTAGCGCTGTGGAACGGGAAGGCCGTCCTGTTGTGGTGTTAGCGGCATAGTCCGGATTAGTCAGGAGAGTGAATATCATTATGCTAATGATTTTATGCTGAGTATGCCAATCCGTTGGTCGGGCAAAACTATCAGCAGATGTGTCTGGCTGATTGACTGGCAGGCATTGCGCCCGTTATGCAGCAAAACGTATACTGGAAATAGTGTTCCATTTTTTATAAAACAGCTAATAAGGTCTGGTTATGGCGAAGGATGAGTTTGACAAGCAACCGGATTCAGTCTCCTCGGTGCTGAAAGTTTTCGGCATTCTGCAGGCGCTGGGTGAGGAAAGGGAGCACGGCATTACTGAGCTTTCACAGCGTGTAATGATGTCCAAAAGTACCGTATACCGATTTTTGCAAACGATGAAGTCGCTGGGGTATGTCTCGCAGGAAGGGGAATCAGAAAAATATGCCCTGACGCTGAAACTGTTCGAGTTGGGTGCGAAGGCACTGCAAAACGTCGATCTGATCCGCAGTGCGGATATCCAGATGCGCGAAATTTCACGTCAGACGCGCGAGACTATCCACCTTGGTGCGCTGGAAGAAGACAGTATCGTCTACATTCATAAAATCGACTCGCTTTATAACCTGCGGATGTACTCGCGCATTGGTCGTCGCAACCCGCTCTACAGTACGGCAATTGGCAAGGTGCTGCTGGCCTGGCGCGATCGCCATGAAGTAGAGGAAATTTTGTCAGGTGTGATCTTTACCCGCAGTACTGCACGCACGCTGGCCAGTAAAGAGGCGTTGCTGCCTGTGCTGGACAAGGTGCGTTCTCAGGGGTTTGGTGAAGACAATGAGGAGCAGGAAGAGGGATTGCGTTGTATTGCCGTACCGGTCTTTGACCGCTTTGGTGTGGTGATCGCCGGTCTGAGTCTCTCTTTCCCGACAATTCGTTTCTCTGAGGAAGAAAAAGCTGGCTATGTGAAGATGCTGCATCAGGCCGCCAGGCTGATTTCTGACCAGATGGGCTATCACGATTACCCATTTTAAAACGCAGGCCGGCTGCAAACCGGCCCGCGTTTCCATCAATTGTCGACGACTTCTGTGCTTTTCTTCAGCAGAGGGCAGTCAGTCACGCCCACAATCCCGCTGTCAGTGTGCAGATACTGGGCAGAAACCATGCCACGGGCGGTGAGATACTGACACTGTAATCCCATTCCGGCAACGTTTTTGGCACTTCCCGTCAGCACGCCATAACCCGTAACCAGCAGGGCGAGCCAGATAATGACCAGCAGCGCAACAATGCGAACTAAAAATCTCATGTATTCCCCTTAGAGTTTATCAGACAGCAGTCCCGGCATTCCGCCTCGCTGTCAGCGGTGACATATCAACATGTTGTGACGACGTACGCAATTCGAATTGAGAATACACAACCCGTAACCTTTCGCCTGCGCGAACGTTCTGAAATTTATGTGAGCTGGGTATCAATTCGCGTACGACCCGGTAAAATTCAGCAAGGTCTGCCGTTCCATCAGGAAGCAGAGTAGCTTGAACTTTGAGGCACTTATGAATGAAATTGCGAATGGCGCAGTGGGTTTTGCGTCGATGGGGTTTATGGTCGCCCTGGTGATTGTCGGGTTGATTGCCTGGTTTTTTATTAACCGTGCCAGCGTAAAAGCGACCCAACAGGTGCGCTTACTGGAAGCTTTACTGGAAGAGCAGAAGCGGCAAAATGCACTGCTGCGCCGCCTGACTGATTCCGTTGTGGGTCAAGAGCAGGCCGCCAGCACTGAGAAAGAGAGCAAAGACTTCACACGTTTGATCCCGGAGCGATAATCGCCCAACTTAAGGACAGAGATTGTATGGTTTGGCTGAATCCCTGGTATGACCCCCTGAAAGCGCATCACACACCTGATGGTTTTTGTAATCCTGAAGAGGAACTGCGGCAGAATGGCGATCTGCGGCGCTGGCGCAAAGAGCGCAAAGCAGAAGGGCTGCCTTTTCCTCCCGCTCAGGGCTATGACCAGTTTACTCAGCAGTGGTGGCAGAAAGCCGACCTCTCCGGCGAGGAGGATGCGATTTGGTGGCTTGGCCATGCCTGTCTGCTGCTGCGCTCTGGCGGTAAATATACGCTGATCGATCCGGCTTTATCAAAGCGTGCTTCCCCGGTGAGTTTCTTTGGGCCGATGCGTAGAACGCCTGCCGCACTGGAAATTAAAGACATCCCGGCGCTGGACTGCGTGCTGATTTCGCACAGCCATTACGATCATCTTGACCGGCCGACCATCAAAAAAATTCTTAAACGCTTTCCCAAAGCCCAGTTTGTGGTGCCGCTGGGGCTGAAGCCCTGGTTCAGCAGGCTGGGGGCCAGAAAAGTGGTGCAGCTGGACTGGTGGGATACCACCGAAATCGCAGGGCTGAAAATTCATGCTGTTCCTGCCCGTCACTGGAGCATGAGAACGCCCTGGGACCGTAATCACTCCCTGTGGTGTGGCTGGGTGATACAAAATAAAGACATAAATTTCTGGTTTAGCGGCGACAGCGGCTATACAGAAAATCTGTTGGAAATTCCGCGCAGGCTGGGGCCGTTCAATCTGGCAGCATTGCCGGTGGGCGCTTATGCACCAAGATGGTTCATGCGCGGGCAACACATGGACCCGGAACAGGCCGTTCTTCTGCACCAGGCATCAGGCCAGCCGCTGAGTATCCCCATCCACTGGGGGGTATTCGAGCTGGCGGATGAATCGCTGGACGAGCCGCCGAAAGTGCTGTCAGCAGCCATGCAGGCAGCAGGAATGGATGAAAGCCGATTCCAGGCCTGGAGAATTGGCGCGAAAAAAGCGCTAAATAATATAAACCAGGAAACATCCTAAAACCATTTATTTAACGCGAATGACAAATGAGAACCACGTCTTATAACGCAAACAGATTGATGGCACGACCGGGAATAAACAGAAGGGCATTGTGCTTTTTAATGGGGCAATGTGAAATACAGTCTCCTGTTTTTGGTGCAATTTAAAATGGAATTGTACCAACGACTTCTTTTGAACACCCGACGGTTGACAGACTTTTAACCTGTAACCGGGCGGGTGCAATGAATTTTTTTGAGCAAGCAATGCCATAATTGTGCAATAAATTCAGGCCATACTGCCATGTGAGTTAAACAGGAGGAACAGACTTCGGCAGGTGTGCGGGCTATCATAGCCCATACGTTTTGAGTCACAATCAGGGCTGCAGTTTTGGTTTTTACCCGTTAACGTTTTTACCTGTCCCTGTATGATGTGCAAATTGTGCCAGACCCGTTTCAATAGTGTGCGGCATCTCTATCACTGTTTAAAAATGACTTGCCATTAATAAACGAATATGTGATAACGCTTTCTGGGTTAAACGAGGTACAGTTCTGTTTATGCATGGCATCTTCAGTAAAGAAGTTCTGAGTAAAGACGTTACGTTGAATACCGCTTCCTTGCCGAGCCTTAATTCGTGCCTCATGCAGTAGTGTCTCTGGTTTTTCTGTACGTAAGCCCTCGGGCGAATAAACACTCTAAGGAATTTGCAAAATGGCAAAGATTAAAGGTCAGGTTAAGTGGTTCAACGAGTCTAAAGGTTTTGGTTTCATCACCCCAGCTGACGGCAGCAAAGATGTGTTCGTACACTTCTCTGCAATCCAGGGTAATGGCTTCAAAACTCTGGCTGAAGGCCAGAACGTTGAGTTCGAAATTCAGGATGGCCAGAAAGGCCCTGCTGCTGTGAACGTCACCGCTATCTAATTTTCGATCTGAGCCTGTTATTGCCCGCACGGCGTGTAATCCAGGCAAGAATCTGAATGTCAAAGCCCTGCCAGAAATGGCGGGGCTTTTTCGTGGACTGCAGGAAAGGGTGCCGTCGCCGCCCGCTTTCCGGTAAACTGCCGCCCTCAATGTTGCCGGAGAAGTGTTATGTCGTACCTGTGTCCCCTGTGCCATCACCCCCTGCTGCCTGAAGCGTCCGTCTGGCGCTGTGAAAACCGGCACCAGTTTGACCGGGCAAAGGAGGGCTACGTTAACCTGTTGCCGGTGCAGCATAAAAGATCGCGTCAGCCTGGTGACAGCGCAGAGATGATGCAGGCACGGCGGGAGTTTCTTGATGCCGGACACTATCAGCCTCTACAGCAGAAAGTGTGTGAACTGTTTGACCGTGTACTGCCTGAGCCGCCGGTCACCCTGCTGGATATTGGCTGCGGGGAAGGGTATTACACCCACGAAGTCGCTAACCGCCTTCATGCTCGGGGCGAGGCACAGATTTTTGGGCTGGATGTGTCAAAAGTGGCGGTACGTTCCGGCGCTAAACGCTATCACAACGTTGAGTTCTGCGTGGCTTCCAGCCATCGCCTGCCTTTTGCTGCCGCTCAGTTTGACGCGGTGCTGAGAATTTATGCTCCCTGCAAGGCTGAAGAGCTGGCGCGGGTTGTCAGGAAGGGGGGCTATGTGCTTACCGTGACACCGGGCCCGCGCCATCTGATCCAGTTTAAGGCGCTGATCTACCAGGAAGTGAAGCTGCATGATGAGACGCCGGAGCAGATGGACGGTTTTGAGCTGGTAGAGCAACATTCACTGAATTATCCGCTGCGGCTGAACAGCGAGGAGTCCGCGGCGCTGCTGCAGATGACGCCCTTTGCGTGGCGCGCACGTCCTGAAGTTTGGGGAGTGCTGGCAACCACCAGTGAATTCGCCTGTGAAACAGACTTTACCCTGCGCTTATGGCAGCGCAGGGCGGGTCAAGAGCTTACTGCTGTTCAATCATAAACTGGTAAATACTTTCAAGATCGTCGAGCTTGCGCACGTGGATTAGCAGACGACGGTTTTCCAGCTCAATGACCAGAATACCGTCTTCTGACAGGTTCATACTTTTAATCCGACTGTAACTGATAAAAATATTGGCGTAATAAAAACCTTCAGGCTTGAACAGGATTTTCGGCAGCCGGATCCAGAACAGATAAAGCGAAACAAATGCCAGTGCCAGTAGCAGCGTGGTGGTGATCTGCGGGCCATGATTATTCAGGTTCTGATACAGCAGAATGGCAATCAGACCAACGAAAATCAGGCTGTCCAGCTTGTTTCTGCGTTTCAGCAGCACCTTCAGGCCCGTTTTGCCATGCAGGCGGTCCATAATCAGCTCATCGTAAATCGCGTATAGCAGAAACAACGTGATAAACAACACGATGACATAATCAGTCAGCGACATCTCTCTTCCTCAAAAAAAACAGCCGGGATCGTTTTAGTGAAAGCGATTCCGGCTGGTCTCTGAATAAACGCCGGGATTTCCCCCGGCGTTCACTGTTACACGCCGAGCAGGCCGACCCAGTATCCGAAGATCCCGATCACGAAGAAGCCCATAATAATCCACAGCGCGTTGACTTTGCGTCGCAGTAGCCACATACAGCCAAAGGTCAGCAACAGCGGAATAAGCCCCGGCATCAGCTGGTCGAGAATTGACTGTACGGTAGTGACGGTAGTTTTACCGGTCTGATCGGTAATGCGCGAAACAACCAGCGGCACGTTAACATGGGTCCACTTGTTGACCAATGCCCCCATGACAAACAGGCCGAGAATCGACGCCCCCTCGGTCAGTTTCTGCAGAAAGCCACCGCCCATATCGCCAACAATATCCACGCCTTTACGGTAACCGTAAGCCACACCGTAGTACCGAACCAGCATACGAACCAGATTAAACAGCACGAAGAACAGCACAGGGCCGAGCAGACTGCCGCTCATCGCGATACCGGCACCCAGCGCCGCGAACACCGGACGAACGGTACCCCAGAAAATAGGGTCGCCCACGCCAGCCAGCGGTCCCATCAGGCCCACTTTGATGCCGTTGATTGCCGCATCGTCAATGGGGGCACCGTTCGCACGCTGCTCTTCCATTGCCATGGTGACACCCAGCACCGGGGCTGCAACGTATGGGTGGGTGTTAAAGAACTCCAGATGACGCTTAATGGCCTGTTTACGATCGTCGTTGTTCTCAGGGTAGAGACGACGGATCACCGGCACCATGGAATAGCAGAAGCCCAGCGCCTGCATACGTTCAAAGTTCCATGAGCCCTGGAACAGGTTAGAGCGGAGGAACACGCCGCGTACATCACCGGGGGTCAGTTTCTTCTGCGAACCAGCTGGCGCAGCAGTTGTTGTGGTATCAACCATTTGTTTTCACCCTTTCTTAATCTAATTCGTTATCAAGGTCGTTGGCAACCGGGCCGGAAGCCTGTGCACCCGCCACGCGGTTGTACTTCGGAGCCAGCTGGATATACAGAATCGCCATCACCACACCAATCACGCCCAGCGCAACCAGGTTGAAGCTGGTGAAGGCCGCGGTAACGAAACCGAGGTAGAAGAAAGGCATCAGGTAACCTGCGCGCATCATGTTGATGACCATCGCATAACCGACAACCACAATCATGCCACCCGCAATGTTCAGGCCATTGGTGACCACTTCAGGGATAGATTCGAGCATACCCTGTACCACGCTGGTCCCAACGGATACGGCGACGATAATCGCCGGGATGGCGATGCGCATCGCCTGCAGAACCAGGGCTGAGACATGGATCCAGGAGATAGCGGACAGGTTGCCTTTTTCAGCCGCCTTATCTGCTGCGTGCTGGAAGGCCACGGTGATGGTACGCACGATAATAGTCAGCACCTGACCGGCCGCTGCCAGTGGAATGGCCAGTGCGATACCGGCACCGACGCTCTGACCTCCGGCAATAACCAGGATGGTTGAAATAATCGAAGCGAGGGCGGCATCAGGGGCGACCGCCGCACCGATGTTCATCCAGCCCAGGGCGATCATTTCCAGCGTCCCCCCGATAATGATACCGGTTTTCATATCCCCTAAAATCATGCCGATTAAGGTACAGGCCACCAGTGGACGGTGGAACTGAAACTCATCGAGAATGGAACCCATACCTGCAATACAGGCAACGATAAATATCAGCACAATTTGAAGAGTGGTAATCTCCATTGTACTTCTCCTCTGACAGTCGTGAACTGAGTTAAACCTGACGCATCAGGCAATAAATTATGGCCTGCTTAATGGGCCATTTTGCCAATCAGGTCCATCATTTTAAGACGCTGATCGCTGGAGACCTTACGCACCTCCAGTTCAATACCGCGCTCGTTCAGTTTCCTGAAAGCGGCAATATCTTTTTCATCAACCGAAACGGCATTATTCACCTGGGTTTTGCCCTGGCGGAATGCCATGCCGCCAATATTGACGCTGGTAATTTTCACGCCGTCTTCCACCAGACGCTCGACATCAGTAGGGTTGGTGAACAGCAGCATGACGCGGTCGTTAGCGTATTTCGGGTTATTCCAGACGCGGACCATTTTGGCGACGTCCACCACGTGAGCGGTGACGCCAGGCGGGGCAACCTGAGTCAGCAGGGTTTTACGAACATTGTCCGCAGCCACCTCATCACTGACCACAATAATGCGGGTAACGTTGGTTTCTTTGGTCCAGCGCGTTGCAACCTGACCATGGATTAAGCGGTCATCAATGCGGGCCAGGCCGATCTTCATGTGGTCGTCAGGGCCCATCGGTTTCTGTGCTACAGGAGCCGCTTTAGCAGGGGCCGGCGCAGCAACGACCGGGGCAGGTGCCGGCTCTTTTGCTTTCAGGGCTTTCACCCCTTCACGGCCGGTTTCAACCGCCATGGCGACCAGTTCATCAAAGGTGGGATCGTCATCGCGTGCCATTAAGGTTTCTACCAGCATCGGGATATTGACGCCGGCGATAACCTCATAGTTTTCTTGATCAACCACGATACGGCTGGCAGCATTGAACGGGCTGCCACCCCAGGTATCGACCAGAAACAGAACGCCCTGGCTGGTGTCTAAATCGGCCATTCTTGCCTGATATTTTTCAATCAGGGTTTCCGCATTTTCGCCGGGTACGAAATCAATCCACCCGACGTTTTGCTGTTCCCCAAGGAGCATTTCTGCTGTTTTCAGCAGCTGCTCTGCAGCCCAGCCGTGCGTGCCGATTATAATAGCAATAGTCACTTGCTACCTCCTTATACAATATTCTGCGGTTCGAAGTGCTGGCGAGCCGCGCGAGTATTCAGCCAGATGCCGGAGCAAATAGCATGAATTGAAAGGGTGTTAATATTTGAGCTTCAGTGATCGTTCATTGTTACTGCGTAACCGCCACTGACCCAATTGCTGAGACGGGATTTATTTTAGTCCGCGAAAAAATAAATTATGTGACGGTGCTCAGTTATTTAGACGCTGGTGTCATCTTCTGGAGCCTTTGCTTAAAAGAGCAGCACGAAACAGCCGGAAAATATGTAAATGTAAGAAAATATTTTGACGTCACCCCAACAGCTGTTTACAGTAGGGATCCTTATTTAATAAAGGAGTAACGGGCCTCAGCCCTCCCTATGGACTGTCACCGAAGTCGCTTAATCATGCCACCGGGTCATCCGGCCAGTTTCACCCCGTCATTTGACGACAACGTTCATTCCCTCTGCGTTTTCCCACGCTGTGCGATCTTGTTTTCGCCGGCTGCGTTTTCCCGTTCCTTTTTCCGGAGTCTGTAATGGAATTTCTTTTAGACCCCTCAATCTGGGCAGGTCTGCTGACGCTGGTCGTTCTTGAGATCGTGCTGGGTATTGATAACCTGGTTTTCATTGCCATTCTTGCTGACAAGCTGCCGCCAAAGCAGCGTGATAAAGCGCGGCTGATTGGCCTGTCGCTGGCGCTGGTCATGCGTCTGGGCCTGCTGTCACTCATTTCCTGGATGGTCACTCTGACGCGTCCGTTGTTCAGCGTGGGAGAATTCAGTTTCTCAGGGCGCGATCTGATCCTGTTGGTGGGGGGACTGTTCCTGCTGTTCAAAGCCACCATGGAACTGCATGAACGGCTGGAGAACCACGATCACCAGGAGGGCGGCAACAAAGGCTACGCCAGCTTCTGGGCGGTGGTGATCCAGATCGTGGTGCTGGATGCCGTGTTCTCGCTGGATGCGGTGATTACCGCAGTGGGAATGGTAAACAACCTGGCGATCATGATGACCGCCGTGGTGATTGCGATGGGCGTCATGCTGCTGGCCTCGAAGCCGTTGACCAACTTCGTCAACGCGCATCCAACGGTGGTGGTGCTCTGTCTGAGTTTTCTGTTAATGATCGGTCTGAGCCTGGTGGCCGAAGGTTTTGGTTTCCACATTCCGAAAGGTTACCTCTACGCGGCGATTGGTTTCTCAATCCTGATCGAGCTGTTTAACCAGATTGCGCGCATAAACTTTATGCGTAATCAGGCCCGCAGGCCGATGCGTGAGAGAACCGCCGAAGCGATCCTGCGCATGATGGGCGGCCGGCGCAGCCAGGAAACGAACGGAGGGGAAGGGGCAGAAGTGGCGCAGGTCCTGCCGCAGGAAGCTTTTAAAGATGAAGAACGCTATATGATCAATGGCGTACTGACTCTGGCTTCCCGCTCGGTGCGCAGTATCATGACCCCGCGCGGCGATATCTCCTGGGTGGACGCCAGCCGTCCGCTGGATGAGATTCGTATTCAGCTGCTTGACACGCCGCACAGTCTGTTCCCGGTGTGCCGGGGTGAGTTGGATGAGATCATCGGCGTGGTACGGGCTAAAGAGCTGCTGGTGGCGCTGGATCACGGCATTGATGTGGCAACGTTTGCCGCGGCAACGCCGCCAATCATCGTGCCGGAAACGCTGGATCCGATTAACCTGCTTGGCGTGCTGCGCCGGGCGAAAGGCAGTTTCGTGGTGGTGACCAGCGAGTTTGGCGTGGTGCAGGGTCTGATTACGCCACTGGACGTACTGGAGGCCATTGCCGGTGAATTCCCGGACGAAGATGAAACGCCGGACATTATCGCGGACGGTGATGGCTGGCTGGTCAAGGGCGGGACGGATTTACACTCGCTGCAGCAGCTGCTGGATACTCAGGTGCTGGTGAATCCGGATGATGATCACGCAACGCTTGCCGGCCTGCTGATTGCGCAGAAAGGCCAGTTGCCACAGGCGGGAGAGATGATTGAGCTGTCGCCGCTGCGTTTCCAGATTATCGAAGCCACAGATTATCGCGTTGACCTGGTGCGGGTGACGCGTGAGCGAATATCTCACGGCGAGGAACAGGAAGAATAAGCACCTGGAGGACGCATTAATGGGTCCCAGTTTAACCTGCCTCGTGGGAATCAAATAATGTGATAACAAAAAGGGACGGATTTATTCGTCCCTTTTTTATTCAGGCGATCGGGGTATTTTTATGCTCGGTGAGCCATTCAGGGAAGTCTCCCAACGGCATCGGACGCGCATAGAAATAGCCCTGCAGCGTATCCACTCCTTTTTCACGCAGATACTCGGCCTGCTCTGCGGTTTCGACACCCTCCGCCACCAGACTGATACTCAGGCGCTGCGCCAGCGAGATCACCATATCGGTGACCGTGGCGTTGATCGCATCTGTGCCAATTGCTGCGGTAAAGACTTTATCGATCTTGAGCACGTCAGGACTCAACGTTTTCAGGTAGGAAAGCGAACTGTGGCCGGTACCGAAGTCGTCAATCGCCAGCTTGACGCCAATTTTCTGCAGATGTGACACCACGCGCTGATCCACTTCCGGCAGGGAATCACGCTCGGTCAGTTCAACAATCAGCTGTGGCACAGGATTGGCAGGCCACCAGAGCTTCTGCAAATCGTCAATAATTTCACGTTCGTGGAAATGGCTGGAAGCCACATTAATCGCGATATGAAAGGTCGGACAGGTGGGCAATACCGGCAGCTGGCGAACCACCTCACTGAGCACAAAGCGGGTCAGTGGGGCGATCAGATTATGCCGCTCAGCCAGCGGAATAAACACATCCGGTGGTACCCATCCCTGACGGGGATTGTGCCAGCGCAGCAGCAGTTCAATACCGTCGCAGTCGCCGCTGCGTGAGTTAATCAGCGGTTGGCAATAGACCATAAATTCGCGAGCGGTAATGCCGTAGCTGATTTGCCACGACAGGCTCATGCGGTTAGCCGTGGCCAGCCAGACGATATAGCCCATCAACAGGCTCAGCATTAATGCCAGCGGCAGCTGAGAAGGGACCGTCATCAGCGCCAGTCGCGTCGGTGCCGGGCCGAATAAAGTAATGCTGAACGGGTAACGTAGCGAGGATTCCTGATAGCTGACTTCATCTTCAGACGGCACAGCCTCTTCGATCATGGGATTGCCGTATTCCAGACTCTTGCCGCCAACGTTGAAAATCGCCCGTTCAACCCATGGCAGGGTGGGCTCCAGCAGGTAGTTACTCATCATTTCAATGTTGATGATCTGCAGGATACCGGCGCGGTTATTGTTATCGTGCGGCGTCCACAATAGCAGGATCGGCGAGCCTTTCAGCAGATGCTGATCGGTGCTGAGCATCATGCGCTGATTGTTGACCGCCAGTTCCGGGTAAGTAGTACTGAAGTTAAGGTTACTGCGACCAAATATGCTGGAGCAGTACAGGGTGTCTTTGTCGACCAGGATAATCGAGCGCACGGTCTGCAGTGACGCCAGCTTTTCAATCAGCGGGAAACGGACTTCATCGCAGGGTAAGCCCACCAGGCCGAGTGTGTTGCTGGCTGCCACGTCCAGCGGCGAAAACAGGCGATCAAAACGCTGAATAGCGTTATTCGCAAAAGTGCGGGATTGCTGCTCAATGCGGTTTTTTTCTTCAAAGAAACGGAAAGCTAAGGTGAGGATAAGGACCAATGCGGCAACGACCACAGCGATAAGTAATCGCTTGCGGCGAAACTGTCCTAAAACTTCCTGGGACACTTGCATCAGTAACCACCCTTTGAACGAAACACAAACACAGAGAACGAACACCTGTTATCGACAAATTAAACAGTAAGTTTAGTCTTAGGTGTAAGAAATGCGAAATTAACTAAAACAGTGACTTATCACATCGTTTTATCAAAAAAAAGCTGGCTTCTTCAGCAATCAGGAGCGTGCGGACCAGGGAATTATTTTAACGATTCAACGAAAAATGCCACCCTGAGCAAGTGGCATTCACGGACGTTATCGCTGAAGGCGTAAATCAGTCGCACTGCACCTTGATGGCCAGACCGCCACGGGAAGTTTCACGGTATTTGGCATTCATATCTTTCCCGGTTTCGTACATGGTTTCAATCACCTTATCCAGCGATACGCGCGCTTCGCTGGTCCGGCGCATGGCCATTCTTGCCGAATTAATGGCCTTGACTGACGCAATGGCGTTGCGCTCAATGCAGGGCACCTGAACCTGGCCGGCAACCGGGTCACAGGTCAGGCCGAGGTTGTGCTCCATGCCAATCTCTGCTGCCACGCAAACCTGCTCCGGACTGGCTCCCAGCAGCTCTGCAAGACCGGCCGCCGCCATAGAGCAGGCCACGCCCACTTCACCCTGGCAACCCACTTCCGCGCCGGAAATTGAGGCATTCATTTTATACAGGATGCCGACAGCACCCGCCGCCAGGAAATAACGAATAAAGATATCCGGGCTGACCGACTGAATAAAGTGATCGTAATAAGCCAGTACCGCCGGAACGATCCCGCAGGCACCGTTAGTCGGTGCCGTCACCACCCGGCCACCGGCAGCGTTCTCTTCGTTAACGGCCAGCGCAAACATATTGACCCAGTCAATCACGTTCATCGGATCGCTGGAGAGTTTATCCGAAGAGACCAGCAGACGGCGCAGGGCAGAAGCACGACGCGGTACGCGCAGTGGGCCGGGTAGCACGCCTTCGGTATTCAGGCCCCGATCAATACAGTCCCGCATGCTCTGCCACACATCGCCAAAATAGCGCTCAATCTCCGCTTTGGTGTGCAGGGCCAGTTCATTCTTCATCACCATACCGGAGAGTGACAAACCGGTTTGATGGCAGTGTGCCAGCATCTCTTTCGCTGAGTTGAACGGATAGGGTACCGACACTTCGTTCAGCGTCGACTGACCGAAATGCTCTTCATCGACGATAAAGCCGCCGCCGATAGAATAATAAGTTTTGCTGAAGACCGGTTTCTCTCCGGCAAAGGCATTGATGCGCATGCCGTTTTCATGCAGGGAAAGGTTATCGCTGCGGAACACCATCCCGCCTTCGCGCGGGAAATCCACCTCGTGCCGGCCATCGGCCAGCAGCAGGCGCTGACGCGCTTCCACATCACGAATAAAGCCCGGAATGCTGTCAATATCAACGGATTCTGGCGAGGCACCGGAGAGGCCCATGATAATCGCAATATCGGTATGGTGACCTTTCCCGGTCAGCGACAGCGAACCGTAAACATCCACGGCGATGCGTGTAACGCTCTCCAGCATACCCTGGCTTACCAGATCGTCGACAAACTGTTTGCCGGCTTTCATTGGGCCCACCGTATGCGAGCTGGAAGGACCAATGCCGATCTTGAACATGTCGAAAACGCTTATCACACTTTGCTCCTTAAGGGGGCTACTGGAACCACCGGGAAACTGATGCACTAATAGTAATCACCCTGAGACAGATGATCGCATGAAATAAACTAATCAGGTTCAGACAATAAAGTTATAGATACGGGCGGTTTGTCGGGCCGTTACTGGCTGATGATTGCCTTATCTGAATTAAGGCAAAGCACGCAGATTTCCTTGAGCACCGGGCTTCCTGATAATTTGCGCCGCAATATAAAGGATCCACGGCAATTGTGAAGTGATTTAGTTGGCATAACCAACCATTTTATGGTGAAAAATAGTGGAAATGGGAGATCGTGCAGCCATAGTGTCGTTAATTTGTGCAGACGTTGTCTGTTTTGCCACCTGCAGGCTGAGCTGGCGGATAATCCCCGCGGTCATGCCCCAGATAAAATAGTCCTCAAACCAGGAGAGCCAGACGCGGTGACTGATACCGTGGCGCTGGATATCCAGAGAAGCGTAGCGGCTGAGCCTCAGCGCTTCCTGCAGCGGCATTTCAAACACCGACTCCACTTCATCTTCACTGGCATGCCAGCGAAGAGTTTCTGGCAGGATGCCGATAACGGGTGTCACCTGAAAACCGGTGCTGCTGGTCACCGCAGGCAACATGCCGACGACGCGCACGCTGGCTGGCGGAATTGCCACTTCTTCCTCGGCTTCGCGCAGGGCGGTGACGATCGGTGAACCCTCTTCCGGGTCCATCATGCCGCCGGGGAAAGCGACCTGCCCTGCATGCTTGCGCAGCGCGGCGGAGCGCCGGGTCAGCAGCAGTGTGGGGCGGGGGCGATCGATAATTGGCACCAGCACGGCAGCACGGCGGCTTGGCAGGGTAGCCGTCTGGGCCAAAGGAGGCTGGAGCACAAAGCGGCTCATAAACTGATCCAGAGTCAGAGAGTTATCACGCATCACTCTGTTCCAGGCAGGGAAGAATACGGTTTATTTTATCGAAAGTTTCCTGATATTCGGCCTGCTCAATGCTGTCTGCCACTATCCCGCCTCCGGCTGTGCAATATAACTGGCCCGCCTCGGCGGTCAGCGTGCGGATGGTGATGCTGGTGTCCATCCGCCCACAGACGCTGAGATAGCCGATGCTGCCACACCAGGCATTGCGGCGATGAGGCTCCAGCTCATCAATGATTTCCATCGCCCGGACTTTGGGTGCGCCGGTGATTGAGCCTCCGGGGAAGCAGGCGCGCAGCAGATCGCAGGCACTCAGCTCCGGTTTAAGCGTGGCAGTTATCGTGCTGACGAGGTGATGCACTGCGGGGAACGGCTCCACCACAAAAAGCTCTGGGACCTGCACGCTGCCAGCACGGGCAACGCGGCCAATGTCGTTGCGTAGCAGATCGACAATCATCACGTTCTCTGCCCGATCCTTTAAGGAATTTGCCAGTTTTTCCGCCTGTTCCCGGTCAGCCTGCGGGTCACTGAGGCGGGGAAGAGTGCCTTTAATTGGTCTGGTTTCCACAGTACCCGCTGCAATTTTCAGAAAGCGTTCCGGCGACAGGCTCAGTATGGCGCTGTCCGGTAAACGGAGAAAGGCGCTGAAAGGTGCCCGGTTCTGCTGATTCAGCAGGTTAAATGCCTGCCATTCATCCCCCTGGTAGCCTGCCTGAAAGCGCTGGGCAAGATTGATCTGATAACAGTCTCCGCTTCGCAACAGTGCCTGCACGCGGCGAAATTTCTCACCATATTGTTCGCGGGTCATATTCGATCGCCACTGGCTGGTCAGCCGGAAGGGGATTGTCTCCTGCCGCGGTTGCAAAGCCTGAAGCCAGTTCAGCCGTGTCTGTGCTTCGCCATGGTCAATCAGCGTCAAGGTTTTATGGTGATGGTCGGCCACGACTGCCCAGTCATAAATCCCCACTGCCATATCCGGCGTGTGCAGATCCTGTTCACTATGCTGGGGCAGCTTTTCAAAGCGGCGGCCCAAATCATAACCGAACAGCCCCACAGCGCCCCCCTGGAAGGGAAAATCGCTGCGTTCGTCAGCCGTCAGTCCACACGCCTGCAGGATATCCTGCAGCAGAGTCAGTGGGTCTTCGTTGCTCTCAAGCATGTCTGCAGCACTCTGCACACGGGTAACTTCCCCCTTCGTGGTCAGGGTACGTAACGGGTCTGCCACCATGATATCGAAGCGATTATCACTGTGTTCGGCAAAACCGGAATGCAGCAATACCGACCAGGGCTGGTCAGACACACAAGCAAACAGATCCCCGAGCGCTTCCGGGGTATACTTCAGGGGATAGTAAACAGCTGACATAGATTTTAAGCAGATCGACACGATAACAGGCCGCAAGCCTGGCATATTTTTCTGCTGCTGGCATCTGTTTGTTCCGCGTGGAATAATCCGCGCAACCTAACAGGAGTACATATGATTACTGGTTTACCGGCGCTGTCCCACGAGCAGCAGCAACAGGCGGTGGAACGCATTCAGGAGCTGATGGCCGGAGGCATGAGCAGCGGCCAGGCTATCCAACTGGTGGCGGCGGAGATCCGCGAAACGCACACCGGCGGCATGATCGCCGCCCGTTTTGAAGACGAAGAAGACGACCCGGAGTCCTTGTGAAAAGCCAGGCGCGCAGGCAGACCAAAATGCTCTCTCTTCTGGCGCGCCTTTTTTACGCGGTCGCGTGCTGTGGCCCGGGCACTATCAGCCAGGCCGCGGACCTGCCTGCCGGCGTTAAAGAAGAGACCTTCTTCACCCGCGAATCCGCGGGTCATTTTCATTATTTTATTGCCAGCCAGAATGCCGGTCAAAATGCCACTGCGGTACTGATTGTCCTGCATGGTCATCCGCGTGATGTCGGCAACACACTGAATGCTGCTTTAGACGCCGCCAGCGGCAATCCTGCAGCCAGAAACATTCCTGTTATTGCCCCTTTATTTCAGGTTTCTGCCGCTCAGTCTGAGCACTGTCATTCTCCCGGCCTGCCAGCAGCTTTACCCGGTGACGCCCTTTGGAACTGCCACTCCTGGCTCGATGGCGGCATGGACATCAGCGGCAAATTAAATGCTTTTAGCGCGATCGATCAGCTGGTTGCCCATCTCAGGCAACGCTGGCCTGCACTGCAGCAGGTTACGCTGGCGGGTTTTTCGGCTGGCGGACAGTTTGTGCAGCATTATGTTGCCTTCGCTAAGCCTCCGGAAGGGGTAAGGATGCGCTATGTTATTGGCGATCCGGGAAGCTGGCTCTATTTTGATCCACGTCCGGTGGGTGTTGGTTGCCCAACGGTTAATGACTGGAAGTATGGACTCAGCACTGTTCCTGACTGGCTGAAGAGTGAAGTTGCCGGTGCGCGTGAACGTTATCGCGCAGCTGATATCAGCTACCTGGAAGGGGGGGACGATCATGGACAGGGACGGGGAGTGTATTACCGCATTCTGGATAAATCCTGCGCGGCAAACCGTCAGGGAAATTACCGGCTGGATCGGGGCGTTAACTATGCGCGGTACGATCGTGATGTCCTCAGACCGGTCAAGCCGCATCCGCTGACGGTGGTGGAAGGCTGTCGCCACGATGTCCGATGCGTCTTCCCGTCACCGGCGGGTAAACAGGTGCTTTTCGCGCCATCACGCTAAAGCACCTGTGTGATCACATCGCGGCGACGATCTTGATTTCCACCAGATATTTCGGGTTCATCAGACCAGCCTGCACGGTGCAACGCACTGGCGCATTGCCCGGAGAAACCCAGGCATCCCAGGCGCGGTTCATCGCCGGAAAATCTTCCTTGTTCACCAGAAAGAGCGTGGCATCCAGAATCCGGCTTTTATCCGACCCCACACGGGTCAGAATGCGGTCAATTACCGCCAGCGCGTTAGCCGTTTGCGCCTCAGCACCCTCATCCAGATTTTCCGGTACGCTGGTGTAGTAAATCGTGTCGTTATGAATAACGGCTTCAGACATACGGTGTTCCGGATCGAGACGTTCAATGCTCATCAGTTTTCCCTCTTGCAGATCGCTGTAAATTTGCCGCCAGCCTGCCATAAATTCTCCCCGGCTGTCACCTTAAGGGTGGAGTGACGGCGTGGATACTGACATAATAAACAGTGTTTTTTCTCCGGCAGTGAGGAAGTGTGGCAGACGATTTTGCAGCAGAGGGCGCGCTGGCGCAGGCTATTCCCGGTTTCAGGCCGCGCGAACCCCAGCGCCAGATGGCCGAGGCGGTCAGCAAGGCGATTGAAGACCGGTGCGAGCTGGTAGTGGAAGCCGGAACCGGCACGGGCAAAACCTATGCTTATCTGGCACCGGCGCTGCGATCGGGGAAAAAAGTGATCGTTTCCACCGGCTCTAAAGCTCTGCAGGATCAGCTTTACAGTCGCGATTTGCCAACGGTTGCCCGTGCGCTCAAATTTAAAGGCACCCTGGCGCTGCTGAAAGGGCGTTCAAACTATCTGTGTCTGGAGCGGCTGGAGCAACAGTCGATGGCAGGCGGCGAGCTGGCCGCTCAGGCAATGAGCGATCTGGTGCATCTGCGCGGATGGTCGAGCGAAACCGTGGATGGCGATATAAGCACCTGTGGAGGCGTGGCGGAAGACAGCACGGTCTGGCCGCTGGTCACCAGCACTAATGATAACTGCCTGGGCAGCGATTGCCCTCAGTATCAGGACTGCTTTGTGGTGAAGGCCCGCCGTAAGGCAATGGACGCCGACGTGGTGGTGGTTAATCACCATCTGTTCCTGGCCGATATGGTGGTGAAAGAGAGCGGTTTTGCCGAGCTGATCCCCGAGGCAGACGTGATGATCTTTGATGAGGCCCATCAGGTAACGGATATCGCCAGCCAGTATTTTGGCCAGCAGCTCTCCAGCAAGCAGCTGATCGACCTCGCCAAAGACATTACCATTGCCTACCGTACCGAAATCCGTGATATGCAGCAGCTGCAAAAGTCTGCTGACCGGCTGGCGCAGAGTGCGCAGGATTTCCGTCTGGCACTGGGCGATCCCGGTTTTCGCGGCAACCTGCGTGAGCTGCTGAACAATGCCACGATCCAGCGTTCGCTGCTGCTGCTCGATGACGCGCTGGAGCTGTGCTACGACGTGGCGAAAATGGTGCTGGGGCGCTCCGCTTTGCTGGACGCTGCCTTTGACCGTGCGGCGCTCTATCGCGGCAGGCTCAAGCGTCTGAAGGATGTCTCACAGCCTGGCTTCAGCTACTGGTATGAGTGCAATTCCCGTCACTTTGTGCTGGCGCTGACGCCGCTGTCGGTCTCTGAGCGCTTTCGCGAAGTGATGAACGAACGGCCTGCCAGCTGGATTTTCACTTCGGCAACGCTGGCAGTGAATGAGCAGATGACGCATTTTGTCGACCGCCTCGGCGTCAGTAAGGCCAGGACAATGATCCTCGACAGCCCGTTTGATTTCGCCAGCCAGGCGTTGCTCTGCGTGCCGCGCAATTTGCCGTCACCTAATCAACCGGGCAGTGCACGGCAGATGGCCCGCATGCTGCTGCCGCTGATTGAAGCCAACAATGGGCGCTGCTTTTTTCTCTGCACCTCGCACCAGATGATGCGCGATCTGGCTGAGCAGTTTCGCGCTATGCTGACATTACCAGTTTTGCTGCAGGGGGAAACCAGCAAAGGGCAGCTGCTGAAGCAGTTTATTACTGCGGGCAACGCCTTACTGGTGGCAACCAGCAGCTTCTGGGAAGGGGTGGACGTGCGGGGTGACGTGCTGTCGCTGGTGATCATCGACAAGCTGCCGTTTACCTCGCCGGACGATCCGCTACTGAAAGCGAGAATGGAAGACTGCAAGCTACGCGGCGGCGATCCCTTTGATGAGGTGCAGCTTCCGGATGCGGTGATCACTCTGAAACAGGGCGTTGGTCGTCTGATCCGGGATGTCGACGATCGGGGCGTGCTGGTGATCTGCGATAATCGTCTGGTGATGCGCCCTTATGGCGCTGTTTTCCTTAACAGTCTGCCGCCCACGCCACGCACGCGTGATATTCAGCAGGCGGTTGCATTCCTCACGCCGCAACAGTAATTTTCCGCGCAGTATGCTATGCTGCGCGCCGAAATTTTTATCCCGCCAGAGGTAAGTATGTCCACGCGAATTTTGGCTATTGATACAGCAACAGAAGCCTGTTCGGTAGCTCTGCTGAATGATGATCGGGTTACGGCTCATTTTGAGCTTTGCGCGCGCGAGCATACACAGCGGATCCTGCCGCTGGTGCAGAATATTTTACAGCAGCGAGAGACAGTCTTAACCGATCTGGACGCCTTAGCGTTTGGTCAGGGTCCGGGGAGTTTCACCGGTGTTCGCATCGGGATTGGTATTGCCCAGGGGCTGGCGCTGGGGGCTGCCCTGCCGATGGTGGGCGTGTCAACGCTGAAAACCATGGCACAAAGCGCATGGCGGTTAACCGGCGCAACCCGCGTGCTGGCTGCTATCGATGCCCGTATGGGTGAAGTCTACTGGGCCGAGTACCAGCGGGATGAGCAGGGTAACTGGCAGGGTGAGCAGACAGAAGCGGTGTTGAAGCCGGAAGCGGCGCAGCACCGTATGGAACAACTGAATGGCGAGTGGGCACTGGTGGGGACCGGCTGGAAGGCTTATCCGCAACTGGTTGCATCCAGCTCACTGGCGCTGCGGATAACAGGCGTTGAGCTGCCGTGCGCGGAAGATATGATCCCGCTGGCGGTCACAGCACTGGCAGAAGGCAAAGCTGTGGCGGTAGAAAACGCCGAGCCGACCTATTTGCGCAATGAAGTGGCATGGAAAAAATTGCCGGGACGCGAGTAACCGCAGCAACTAATCAGCGGTGGTGAAGTCCAAACTATCAGGACTGGAGGAACTTTATGCGTAAACGTGTTTTATTGCAGTTAGGAAGTTTAGTTTTGGCCTCGGCTCTGCTGGCTGGTTGTGTCAGCGTGCCGGATTCGGTACGGGGTAGTTCACCGACACCACAACAGGATCTGGTTCGTGTGCTTAACGCGCCTCAGCTTTATGTGGGGCAGGAGTCGCGCTTTGGTGGGCGGGTGGTCAAGGTCACCAATAAAAACGGCATGACCCGGCTGGAAATAGCCGCGATGCCCCTTGATGAAACTGCCAGGCCGGTATTAGGCAGTTCGTCGATTGGTCGTATTTATGCGGACATCAATGGTTTTGTCGACCCGATTGATTTCAATAATCAGATGGTCACCGTAGTGGGGCCGATCAAAGGCACCGAAAAAGGGGAAGTAGGCCAGGCAAGCTATAACTTTGTGACGGTTAATGTCACGGGTTATCAGCGCTGGCATCTGACCCAACAGATTGTGACGCCACCGCAGCCCATCGATCCGTGGATCTGGTATGGTCCGCCGCCGGGACGTCATCATGGCGGCTACTGGGGACCGGCTCCGGGTTATGGTTTCTACAATCAGGGCCCGGCTCAGGTTCAGACCATCCTGACGGAATAGCAGGTTTTACTCTTTAACGACCCGGCGGCTGTACCTCAGTCGTCGGGTCGTTTTTTATTGGTTGTCTCATGATGAGATAAATTTAGTGATGGGCTTCGCAACCTCGTAACTGAGAGATGAGCTAACTGGTACGCTGAGTTAAAATAATGTTAACAAAGGCGTTCGGACGGGCTTGCGATGACAACGAATAATAATTTCCGAGGTGCTTCCTTGAATAAGGTCTGGTTAAACCGCTATCCGGCTGATGTTCCGGCAGAGATCAGTGCTGACCGCTACACGTCCCTTATCGATCTGTTTGAGCAGGCTGCCAGGCGCTACGCCGATCAACCCGCCTTTATTAATATGGGCCAGGCAATGACCTTTCGTCAGCTGGAAGAGCGCAGCCGCGCCTTCGCGGCTTACCTGCAGAACGGACTGGGGCTGAAGAAAGGCGACCGTGTGGCGCTGATGATGCCAAATCTGTTGCAGTATCCGATTGCGCTGTTCGGCATTCTGCGGGCCGGGATGATCGTGGTCAACGTTAACCCGCTGTATACGCCGCGTGAGCTGGAGCACCAGCTCAATGACAGCGGAGCCAGCGCAATTGTTATCGTTTCCAATTTTGCCCACACGCTGGAAAAAGTGGTCGCCAGGACCCAGGTAAAACACGTTATTCTGACCCGTCTGGGCGATCAGCTCTCCCCGGCAAAAGCGACGCTGGTCAACTTTGTGGTGAAGTACATCAAGCGGCTGGTGCCGAAATATCACCTGCCAGATGCCCTCTCTTTCCGCAGCGCGCTGCATAAAGGTGAGCGTCTGCAATATGTGCGTCCCGATATCGTCAATGACGATCTTGCCTTCCTGCAATACACTGGCGGAACCACCGGCGTTGCCAAAGGCGCAATGCTGACCCACCGGAATATGCAGGCCAACCTGGAGCAGACCAGGGCGACCTACGGTTCGCTGTTGAAGGACGGCAGAGAGACGGTGGTCACCGCGCTGCCGCTTTATCATATCTTCGCGCTGACGGTGAACTGCCTGCTGTTTATCGAACTGGGCGGAGCCAATCTGCTGATCACCAATCCGCGTGACATTCCGGGGCTGGTGAAGGAGCTGTCAAAAATCCGCTTTACGGCGATTACTGGGGTCAACACCCTGTTTAACGCACTGCTCAATGATAAAGAGTTCCAGCAGCTGGATTTTTCCAGCCTGAGCCTGTCGGCGGGGGGCGGGATGGCGGTGCAGAAAGCCGTTGCCGAGCGCTGGGAAAAGCTGACCGGGCACTATCTTCTGGAAGGCTACGGCCTGACGGAGTGCTCACCGCTGGTCTCCGTGAATCCTTATGATATCCGCTACCACAGTGGCAGTATTGGTTTGCCGGTCCCGTCCACCGATATCAAACTGGTTAACGATCAGGGGGATATCGTGGCAGAAGGAGAACCAGGAGAGCTGTGCATTAAAGGGCCTCAGGTGATGCCGGGCTACTGGCAACGGCCTGAAGCAACGGATGAAGTGCTGAAAAATGGATGGCTTCACAGCGGCGATATTGTTACCGTTGACCACGAAGGCTTTATTCGCATCGTTGACCGTAAAAAGGACATGATCCTGGTGTCAGGCTTTAATGTCTACCCGAACGAGATAGAAGATGTGCTGATGCTGCACCCGAAAGTGCGCGAAGCTGCCGCTATCGGTGTGCCTAATGAGGTGGCAGGAGAGACTGTAAAGGTCTGCGTGGTGAAAAAAGATCACTCGCTGACCAAAGAAGAGCTGATTGCCCACTGTAAGAAACATCTGACCGGGTATAAAATTCCCCGGCTTGTCGAGTTCAGGGAAGAATTACCGAAAACAAACGTCGGAAAAATTCTGCGACGTGAACTGCGTGACGAGGCAGTGAAAGCGGCCAAAGCCGGCTGACTGCCTCCATTCACTTTGAATGTTAAAACGCCGGTTAAGCCGGCGTTTTTATTGATGGACTGGGGCGCATGACGCCGCAGCGAGAGGATCACCTTGAATTACACCATGATAACCACCAACGAAGCGCTGGCTGAAGTTTGCCACGCCGCCCGTCAGGTACCCGCAGTGGCGCTGGATACCGAATTTGTCCGTACCCGAACTTATTATCCCGGTCTTGGTCTGATCCAGCTTTATGACGGCGAGACTGTTTCACTGATCGATCCGCTGCCCATTACCGAATGGAGCCCGTTCCGCGACCTGCTGAACGACACCCGCGTTATCAAGTTTCTGCATGCCGGCAGTGAAGACCTCGAAGTCTTCCTGCATGAATACGGTTTGCTGCCATCACCGATGATCGATACTCAAATTCTCGCCGCCTTCACCGGCCGTCCGCTCTCTTGTGGATTTGCGACAATCGTTGAGTCATTCACCGGTATCGCACTGGATAAAAGTGAATCCCGTACCGACTGGCTGGCTCGTCCACTGACCGAAAAGCAGTGCCAGTATGCGGCGGCGGACGTTTACTACCTGCTGCCGATTGCCCAAAAGCTGATGGCGGAAGCAGAAGCGTCCGGCAAAATTGATGCTGCGCTGAATGAGTGCGGGCTGCTGTGTCAGCGCCGTCAGATCGTGATCGATCCGCAGGAGGCCTGGCGTGAGATCACTAATGCCTGGCAGTTACGTCCGCGTCAGCTCGCTGCACTGCGTCTGATGGCCGCGTGGCGACTGGAGCTGGCTCGCGAGAAGAACATGGCGGTGAACTTTGTGGTTCGCGAAGAGAACCTGTGGAAAGTCGCGCGCTTTATGCCGGGCTCGCTGGGCGAGCTGGATCACCTGGGGCTGGCAGGTCAGGAAATTCGTTTCCATGGTAAAGCGCTGGTGGCGATGGTCGCCAGAGCCAGCGAGCTGGATGAAAGCGTGTTGCCACAGCCGGTAGCTAATCTGGTTGACTATCCGGGTTATAAACAAATTTTCAAATCAATGAAAGCGCTGATGGCGATTGTTGCAGAGCAAAACGGCGTCAGCCAGGAACTGCTGGCTTCACGTCGGCAGATTAATCAACTGCTTAACTGGCACTGGCAGCTGAAACCGCGTGACAGAAAACCGGAATTGCTTGATGGATGGCGCGGCGAACTGCTGCGTGATGGGATCGCGGAGATCCTGAAGGAGTGAGGAAACAATTTTCCCCTGCACATAAGCAGGGGAAAATCAGGAGAAGGAGTGGATCATTTCGGTGCTTCTTCTGCCTCCGGAAGCGTGACGTTCAGCTCCAGAATCGAAATGTCGTCATCCTTCTGATCCAGCTTCACGCTGAGCATCTCTGGGTCAATCTTCACATACTTGCAGATGACCTCCAGAATATCCCTTTTCAGCTGTGGCAGATAATGGGGCTCACTGTCGCCCCTCCTGCGTTCTGCCACAATGATCTGCAGCCGTTCCTTGGCGATATTGGCTGTGCTCTTTTTACGGGATAAAAAGAAATCAAGTAAGGCCATGGTTTATCCCCCAAACAGGCGTTTCAGGAAACCCTTCTTCTCTTCTTCAATGAAGCGGAAGGGACGTTCTTCACCGAGAATACGGTCAACGGTATCAGCATAGGCTTTACCCGCATCTGATTCTGCGTCCAGGATAACAGGCTCACCCTGGTTCGAGGCGCGCAGCACTGACTGATCTTCCGGGATCACTCCGGCCAGAGGAATACGCAGGATTTCCAGCACGTCTTCCATGCTCAGCATGTCGCCACGGTTAACGCGTCCCGGATTGTAACGGGTCAGCAGCAGGTGCTCTTTAATCGGATCCTGTCCATTTTCCGCACGACGGGATTTGGAAGACAGAATGCCGAGAATGCGGTCGGAGTCACGAACTGAAGAGACTTCCGGGTTGGTGGTGATGATCGCTTCATCCGCGAAGTAAAGCGCCATCAGTGCACCGGTTTCGATACCCGCCGGAGAGTCACAGACGATGAAGTCGAAATCCATTGTGCCGAGGTCGTTCAGCACTTTCTCCACGCCGTCACGGGTCAACGCATCTTTATCACGGGTTTGTGACGCAGGAAGAATGTAGAGGTTGTCGGTGCGCTTATCTTTAATCAGCGCCTGGTTCAGCGTGGCATCACCCTGAATAACGTTGACAAAGTCGTACACCACGCGACGCTCACAGCCCATGATTAAATCGAGGTTACGCAGACCGATATCAAAATCGATCACCACGGTTTTTTTACCTTTCTGGGCTAAACCGGTAGCGATGGCCGCGCTGGACGTGGTCTTGCCCACGCCTCCTTTACCCGATGTAACTACAATAATGCGTGCCATAAAATAATTTCCTTAAGAAAAGAAAGGGCTCATGAGCCTGGCTCAGTTCAGTGTCTGTATAGTCAGGACGCCGTCTTTTAAGTAAAGACGCGACGCTTTTCCAAAAAACTCAGCAGGGATTTGGTCCATGATCCAGTACTCACCGGCTATGGAGACCAACTCTGCTGACAAGCTGGTACAAAAAATCTGGCACTCGCGGTCGCCGCTGGCACCGGCCAGAGCCCGGCCGCGCATCATGCCGTAAATATGAATGTTGCCATCGGCAATCAGTTCGGCCCCGGCGCTGACGCTGCTGGTGACGATCAAATCGCTGTTTTTGGCGTAGATCTGCTGGCCGGAGCGGACGGGGGTGTTGATCACTCGCGTTTTAATCGCTGGCGTTTCAACAGGTTTGACAGGGTCGACCACTTCAACGGTTTTTTTCTGCTCTTTACCTTCTGACAGCAGTGGCAAACCTGCCCGGCCAATCACGCGCTTGAGTGATTCATCTTTACAGCCGCTGACGCCGACGATATGCAGTCCGGCGGAGGTCACAGCCTGCTGCATCAGTCGCCAGTTGACTTCGCTGGTCAGGGAAGCCACGTTCAGCACCACGGGCGCATTTTTCAGGAAAGCCGGGGCCTGACTGACCTTATCCCGCAGCGCCTGGCTGACTACATCCGCATCGCTGTGGTGTAAATGAACAACAGACAGAGTAAAACTGCTGCCTTTTAACTCGATTGGCGTTTGTGACATCTGTCCCGCTCAGTCCTGTTATTTCATATCCCCCGCTAAATTATGTCAGCCTGGCCGTCATTTAATCGCGATGGGACAATATTCCGAAGTTCTGCAAGCATGTTATAGTTACTGCTATATTCAGGCAAGTCACCATCCAGGTTAATTCGAGTAAAAAATATGTTTTGTGTGATCTACAGAAGCTCCAGACGTGACCAGACATATCTGTATGTTGAAAAAAAAGACGATTTCTCACGCGTTCCTGCTGAACTGATGCAGGGATTCGGTCAACCCCAACTGGCGATGATGTTGCCGCTTGACGGCAGCAAGCGCCTTGCTAATGCCGATTTGGCAAAAGTGAAGGCTTCGCTCGAAGATCAGGGCTATTATTTACAGGTTCCCCCTCCGCTGGAAAATCTGCTTAAGAGCCACCTGGATAAAGATAAAAAAAATTAATTAAGATTCGTCTGCAAAATATATCTCCGCTACGGGCTGACAAAGCTGGCTTTTAATTGTGGCGGAGACTCACCAAAAAAGGATGCCGCATGAAGCTTACATCCCTCAGCACCATTATTTTCTCGCTGATGCTTACCGGATGCGCCAGTAAAAACAGCGCTGCCCCGGCGCCAAATGCGCCGGCTTCTGCGCAGTCACCCGCTCAGCCTGCGGCTCAGGGAGGCTTTCTCAAACCGACTGGCAAAACCACGCTGGCCGGGGAAGGGCGCGATCCGGCAGAGTTTCCGGGCTATGTGGAGCAGCTCAAACAGCAGGCCCGGCAACAGGGTATCGATCAGCTGACCATTGATGCAGCCTTCACTAATGTGCATTTTGTTGATCATATTATCTCTTCCGACCGTAACCAGTTAGAGAAGAAGGTGACGCTTAGCGACTACCTGACGCGTGTGCTGCCGCAGTGGAAAATCCAGCAGGCGCGGGAAAATGACCAACGTTATCAGAGTGAACTGATGACGGTCAGCCACCAGTATGGCGTGCAGTCGCAGTATATCGTTGCGCTCTGGGCTATGGAGAGCAGCTTCGGTAAGATTCAGGGTAAAGAAGATGTTGTCTCTGCGCTGTCCACGCTGGCCTTCGAGGGGCGCCGTGAAGCTTTCTTTACCCGAGAGCTGATGGCTTCGCTGCAAATTATTCAGCAACAGCATATTACGGCGGATCAGATGAAAGGCTCGTGGGCCGGTGCAATGGGGCAGAACCAGTTTATGCCAAGCTCGTTCTTGCGCTACGGAGCAGACGGCGACGGTGATGGCAAAATCGACATCTGGACGAATGTCGATGATGTCTTTGCCTCGACCGCCAACTATCTGGCGAAAGAGGGCTGGAAACCGGGACAGAGCTGGGGCAGGGAAGTGAACCTGCCGGCAGACTTTGTCCCTGAGCTGGCGGGGCTGAAAGACGCGCAGGTGAAAACGGTGGGGGAATGGCAGAAGTTGGGCATTCGCCTCAGCAGCGATGCGGCTCAGCCAGATCCCAGCCAGCGAGCATGGATAATTATGCCGGATGATGTGCCCGGTCGTGCATTTATGGTTTATGACAATTTCCGCACCATCATGCACTGGAATCGATCTTATTATTTTGCAATCAGCATCGGCATGATGGCCGACGCTATCGCACAGTAATGCAGGCTGGCAGTAACGGAAAGATGCCTCTCAGGCATCGTCTCACACTAGCAGGGGAACAGTATGTATCAGCATCATAACTGGCAGGGCGCGTTGTTGGATTATCCGGTGAGTAAAGTGGTTTGTGTCGGCAGTAACTACGCCAGACACATTAAAGAGATGGGCAGCGCGACGCCCGCTGAGCCAGTGTTATTTATCAAGCCGGAAACGGCGCTGTGCGATATCCGTCAGCCGCTGTCGATCCCGAAAGCGCTGGGGGCGGTTCACCACGAAGTGGAGCTTGCCATACTGATTGGTGCCACGCTGAAGCAGGCTTCTGAAGAGCACGTTGCCAAAGCAATTGCCGGGTATGGCGTGGCGCTGGATCTGACGCTGCGCGATGTGCAGGCAGGCTGCAAAAAAGCCGGCCAGCCATGGGAAAAAGCCAAAGGCTTTGATAATTCCTGCCCGATTTCCGGTTTTATCCCGGCCAGCGAATTTGATGCCGATCCGCAAAACGTTGAGCTTAAATTGGTGGTAAATGGCGAAGTGCGCCAGCATGGCAGCACGGAAGATATGATCCACAAAATCCTTCCGCTGATTGCCTATATGAGCAAATTCTTCACCCTGCGCGCGGGTGACGTTATCCTGACCGGTACCCCTGAAGGTGTGGGTCCGATGGTTTCTGGCGATAAGCTGGAAGTGTCGCTGGGTGGCCATGGTATTGCCACCCGCGTGCTGTAAGACTTGCATCTGAAGCCCGAACTGTTTATAAGGTGCGGGCTTTTTACTTAATGGGACACCAACATGACTGATACCCCTTTCTGGCAGCGGAAAACGCTGGAACAAATGAGTGATGAGGAATGGGAATCCTTGTGTGACGGGTGTGGCCAGTGCTGTCTTAACAAGCTACAGGACGCCGACACGGATGAAATCTATTTCACCAACGTGGCCTGCAACCAGCTCAATCTCAAAACCTGCCAGTGTCGCAATTACGAGCGCCGATTCGAATATGAAGAGGATTGCATCAAGTTAACGCGCGAAAATCTGCCTACTTTTTCCTGGCTGCCGCCAAGCTGCGCCTATCGCGTGCTGGCTGAAGGCAAAAATCTGCCCGTCTGGCACCCGCTGCGTAGTGGCTCAAAGGCGGCAATGCATGCTGAGCGTATCTCCGTCAGGCATATTGCCGTGCGGGAAAGTGAAGTGCGTGACTGGGAAGATCATATTATTAACCGACCTCATTGCTGACATCAGACGGGTAAAATAACAAAAAGCGTCATCCATGCGTGGGACACTCCATCATGGATGACGCTTTCACGATTTCTCTCCCTCGGGGTTAACCTGCAGATTTAACCGCCGGCCTGAGGTTGTCCGACCGGCCCACTGCCTCCCGGAGCACCCGGTGGCTGCTGCCCTCCTGGAGGGGCTGGCGGCGCACTGTGCAGGTGATCACTCTGCAGGCACAGCCCGAAAGGGCAGCGGACGAAAACGCCAGGGCCAGTATAAAAGCGAGACTTTTCATGACGATCCCTTTATTCAATGATGCGTAACTTCAGCATAGTCGCGGGATCGTCGTCCTTGCAGGCTTAACGGGAAAACAGATCGCGTTTTTTCGGTTTGAAAAACTGACCAATCAGCACCAGCAGCCCGATAATCAGGAATACGGCAAAAATAACAACCAGCCACTGCGGCATTTCCAGCGTGAACAGTGACCATTGTTTTTCTGCGCAGTCACCGCTTGCCACGAACACCGACGGCAGCCATTTATCCAGGGGCAGCCAGCCCGGGAAGCGCGCGGCAAAATCACAGGTGGCGAACGGGTTAGGATGCAGCTGGATCATGGTGTGCTCCCATGAGAGGCGCAAACCTTCAATGGCGCTGTACAGCCACAGCAGGATCGCGACCCAGCGCAGCGGGGTTTTCGGCGCGACAGCACCGACCAGGCCCGCGCCCATCACCCCAAACAGCGCACAGCGCTCGTAAATACACATCACGCAGGGTTTCAGCAGCATCACATGCTGAAAATAGAGCGCAATCATCTCCAGCACAAAGGCCGTCAGGGCCAGTAGCAGCCAGGCTCCGCGGCCGCGTGAACAGCTATTCAAATATCGCAACATAGTCAATCCGTGTAATGGGCGTTGAACCGGCAGTGTAAACTAAAAGTGTCGCTGTGCCAGCCACATAGCCATAAAATTTAGGTCTGGATATGACCCAGGCTAAACGCACTGGTCATAAAATGTGTCTCTTTTCTTAACGTGGGCAAATTTTTTGGAAATTGCGGGGCGAAAGTGATTTTCTCCAGTGGGTTGGTCTATGTGATGCCGGGGGCGTCTGGTATGATGACCTGAATTTTTGCAGCCCTGAACGCAACGGAAACTAAACGCTATGGTTATTAAGGCGCAGAGCCCTGCCGGTTTCGCTGAAGAGTATATTATTGAAAGCATATGGAACAGCCGCTTTCCACCTGGGTCCATTCTGCCTGCAGAGCGTGAGCTGTCAGAACTGATTGGCGTTACCCGAACCACGTTGCGTGAAGTCTTACAGCGTCTGGCCCGCGATGGCTGGCTGACCATCCAGCATGGTAAGCCGACGCGAGTGAATAATTTTTGGGAAACATCTGGCCTCAGCATTCTTGAAACGCTCGCCCGGCTCGACCATGACAGCGTGCCACAGCTGATAGACAATCTGTTGTCAGTGCGCACCAACATCTCCTCGATCTTTATCCGCCGGGCGATACGCACTTACCCGGATAAAGCGAAAGAGGTACTGGCGACCGCGCAGGGTGTTGAAGACAAAGCGGAAGCCTATACCGACCTGGATTACAGCATTTTCCGTGGGCTGGCCTTTGCTTCAGGCAACCCGATTTACGGGCTGATCCTCAACGGGCTGAAAGGACTGTATACCCGTGTGGGGCGCCACTATTTCTCTAATCCGGAAGCCCGTCAGCTGGCGCGTGATTTTTACCAGCAGCTACTGAATATCTGCCACAACGAACAGTTCGACAGGATCGTGGACGCGGTGCGTGACTACGGACGTCGTAGCGGAGAGATCTGGCACGGAATGCAGAACAGTATGCCAACAGATCTGCCGCCACAGCGGCGCTAAAGAAAAAGCCGGTAATACCGGCTTTTTTTTATCTCTGCAGATTACAGCGAGGAAGGACGGGGCGGGCAGCGGTCGAGGATTTCGGTACTGCCGTCATCGTTCTGCTGCTCCAGATGCACGTCGAAGCCCCACAGGCGGTGAACATGCTTCAGCACTTCCCGGCGGCTTTTATCCAGCGGTGCGCGGTTGTGCGGCACGTAGCGCAGCGTCAGGGAACGATCGCCGCGCAGGTCGACGTCATAAACCTGAATATTTGGCTCCAGATTACTCAGGTTGTACTGAGCTGAAAGCTGCTGACGGATTGCCCGGTAACCTGCCTCATCGTGGATCGCCGCGATTTCCAGGAAATTGTTACGGTCATCATCCATCACCGTGAACAGACGGAAGTCACGCATCACCTTCGGAGAGAGGAACTGGCTGATAAAACTCTCATCTTTAAACTCACGCATGGCAAAATGCAGCGTTTCCAGCCAGTCACTGCCGGCAATTTCCGGGAACCAGTAACGATCTTCTTCCGTCGGTTTCTGACAAATACGCTTGATGTCCTGAAACATAGCAAATCCCAGTGCATACGGGTTAATACCGTTGTACCACTGGCTGTTGTAAGGCGGCTGGTAGACCACATTGGTGTGGCTGTGCAGGAATTCCAGCATAAAGCGCTCGGTAACTTTGCCTTCGTCATACAGGTGGTTAAGGATAGTGTAGTGCCAGAAAGTGGCCCAGCCCTCGTTCATCACCTGCGTCTGCTTCTGTGGGTAGAAATACTGGCTGACCTTGCGCACGATGCGCAAAATCTCACGCTGCCAGGATTCAAGCAGCGGGGCGTTCTTCTCCATAAAGTAGAGCAGGTTTTCCTGAGGCTCGGAAGGATAGCGCGAAGCCTGCGCCTGAGACGTTTCAACTTCCCGTCGCGGCAAGGTGCGCCACAGCATGTTCACCTGACTCTGCAGGTACTCTTCACGACTCTGCTGGCGGGCTTTCTCTTCTTCGAGCGAAATTTTCTGCGGGCGCTTGTAGCGATCCACACCGTAATTCATCAGTGCATGACAGGAGTCCAGCAGCTTTTCAACTTCTTCAACGCCGTAGCGCTCTTCGCAGCGGGTGATATAGTTACGTGCGAAAATCAGATAATCGACAATTGAACTTGCGTCAGTCCAGCTGCGGAACAGGTAATTGTTCCTGAAAAAGGAGTTGTGTCCATAGCAGGCATGCGCCATCACCAGCGCCTGCATGGTAATGGTATTCTCTTCCATCAGGTAGGCGATACAGGGGTTGGAGTTGATGACGATTTCATACGCCAGGCCCTGTTGACCATGCTTGTAGCGCTGTTCAGTTTCGATAAATTTTTTACCGAACGACCAGTGCGCATAGTTGATTGGCATCCCGACGCTGGAATAGGCATCCATCATCTGCTCAGAAGTGATAACTTCGATTTGATGGGGATAGGTTTCCAGTCGGTAGAGTTTGGCGACTCTGTCGATCTCCGCCAGATACACATCCAGCAGGTCGAAAGTCCAGTCTGGTCCATCACTCAGGCGTTTGCTGTCAGTAATGGGATCATCAAAGATAGTCGTCATAGCGCACCCCTTTTTTAAAAACCGGTTTTCGACGTTACAACACGTAGCGACAAAACATCCGTTTTCATGTCGACCTGCCGTGGCAAGACGACTGCTCAGGCAAGCCTGGAATTAAAGCCAATACTTCAATGATAGTTCACTCTCTCCGATCCCTCTGATGAATACAATTTTAATTTTCGACAGAAAATAGAGCCGCCGGAGAAAAATAATATTTACCCGGGGTGAAATTCATTAATTTGTCAGTTTAACGGCATAATATGCTGTATATAAGAGAAAGATATGAGGTGATAACAATCTGCTGCCAAAAGTGAAAAACGCCTGCTTTGCTATGACATGCTGCTTAAAAAGCGTTATTAGCAGTATTTAACTCTAAATTAGATTAGCCACCTTGTTTTAATTCCCCTCCAGGGTAAAAAAGATGTGAAATATGTCAGCACGATGTTGGTATGTGGCAGGCAGTGATTTCATCCAAAGCTGTCGCCTCCGGCCAGTTTAATCTTCTTTTCTAAACGTCGTTGGAGTGGTTATGCGAGTTGTCATTCTGGGGAGTGGAGTGGTCGGCGTGGCCAGCGCCTGGTATCTGGCTCAGGCCGGGCATGAGGTCACGGTGATCGATCGCCAGCCGGGCGTGGCGCTGGAAACCAGTGCCGGCAATGCAGGGCAGATCTCTCCCGGCTATGCCGCGCCCTGGGCAGCACCAGGTGTGCCGCTGAAGGCTGTTAAATGGATGTTTCAGCGCCATGCACCGCTGGCGGTCCGTCTGGATGGCAGCCGCTTTCAGCTTGAGTGGATGTGGCAGATGTTGCGTAACTGCGATATGCAGCACTATCAACAGAATAAAAGCCGCATGGTGCGTCTTGCTGAATACAGCCGGGACTGTATTAAAGCGCTGCGGCAGGACACGGGTATAGCCTACGAAGGCCGACAGGGGGGGACGCTGCAGCTCTTCCGGACCACCCAGCAATTTGAGAGTGCCACGAAAGATATTGCGGTGCTGAAAGAAGCGGGCGTGCCCTATGAACTGCTGGAGGCCAGCCAGCTGGCAGAGGCTGAACCGGCCCTGGCGGCCACCCGGCACAAACTCACCGGCGGCTTACGTTTGCCGAATGACGAGACGGGCGATTGCCAGTTATTTACTCAGTGCCTGGCGGAAATGGCCGCCGCGGCAGGAGTCACTTTCCGGTTCAACACCTCTGTCGATGCGCTACTGCAGGATGGCGCCCAGATTGCTGGCGTGAAGTGCGGGGCTGAAATCGTTAAGGCAGATGCCTATGTCGTGGCTTTTGGCTCTTATTCCACCGGCCTGCTGAACGACATTGTGAAGGTGCCAGTCTATCCGCTGAAAGGCTACTCCCTGACCATCCCGATTAAAGATGCCGAAGCCGCGCCAGTTTCCACCGTACTGGATGAAACCTATAAAGTGGCGATTACCCGCTTTGATGACCGTATCCGCGTGGGTGGCATGGCAGAAATCGTCGGCTATAACACCAAACTGCTGCCGGCCCGCCGCGAAACGCTGGAGATGGTGGTCAGCGATCTCTATCCGCGGGGGGGGCATATTGAACAGGCCAGCTTCTGGACCGGGCTGCGCCCCATGACACCGGATGGCACGCCAATTGTTGGCCGCACCCCGTTAAAAAACCTTTATCTGAACACTGGTCACGGAACGCTCGGTTGGACCATGGCCTGCGGCTCGGGCCAGCTGATTTCTGATATCATCTCCGGACGGACCCCAGCCATTGCTGCAGATGACCTGTCAGTGATGCGTTATCTGCCCGGGTTTTATCCGGCATCCGGCCAGACGCTGCACGGCGCCCGCTAGTCTTCACGCATTGAGAACCAGGAGAAGTTATGTCTCGTCCGATTGTCGCAACTATCGACACCAGCGCGTTGCGACATAACCTGGCGGTTGCCCGCCAGGCTGCACCTCATTCCCGGCTGTGGTCAGTGGTAAAGGCCAACGCTTACGGGCACGGTATTGACCGCGTCTGGCAGAGTCTTTCCGATACAGACGGTTTTGCCTTGCTGAACCTTGAAGAGGCGATTCAGCTGCGCGAGCACGGCTGGAAAAAGCCTATCCTGCTGCTGGAAGGTTTTTTCCACGCCGATGAGCTTGAGATCCTCGACCGCTACCGCCTGACCACCAGCGTGCACAGTAACTGGCAAATCCAGGCGCTGTCGAAGGCAAAACTCTCTGCGCCGCTGGATATTTACCTGAAGATCAACAGCGGTATGAACCGTCTGGGCTTCCAGCCCGAGCAGGTTAATCATGCCTGGCATAAACTCCGGGGGATAGAGAACGTCGGGGAGATGACGCTGATGGCTCATTTTGCTGAGGCAGAGACCCGCCGGGGTATCGCGGAACCGATGAAACGCATTCAATCTGCCGCTGAAGGTCTGGACTGTCCGCGCTCGCTGGCAAACTCCGCTGCGACATTGTGGCACAGTGAAACCCACTTCGACTGGGTGCGCCCCGGTATCATCCTTTATGGTGCATCACCGAGCGGTAAATGGCAGGATGTCGCCAGCAGCGGCCTGCAACCGGCAATGACGCTGAGTAGTGAGCTGATCGCCGTGCAGACGGTAAAGGCCGGTGACGGTGTTGGTTATGGAGCACGTTATCGCGCAGCAGGTGAGCAACGCATTGGCGTGGTAGCCTGTGGCTATGCGGATGGCTACCCGCGCCATGCACCAAACTGCACACCTGTCTGGGTGGACGGCGTGAGGACGCAGGTTGTTGGCGCCGTATCAATGGATATGATCACGGTGGATTTAACGCCTTGCCCGCAGGCTGGCATTGGCAGTCAGGTTGAACTGTGGGGCAACAACGTTAAGATTGACGACGTTGCCGCAGCAGCCGGTACCGTGGGCTATGAACTAATGTGTGCTTTAGCGCCACGAGTACCGGTACAGGTCAGTTAAGAGTTGAGCGCGGTCAGCGTACCGCGCACTTTTTTACTGTAAATCCACGCCAGGCCGGTCAGGACCGCGCCCGCTACCATCATCAGTGCCAGCATTGATTTTTCTGCTATCGGCATCGCCATCATCAGCAGACCTGCCGATGAGCCGCCCGCCATCTGAATAAATCCGTTAAGTGCTGACGCCACGCCAGCCTGCTGCTTGTATGGCTCCAGCGCATAGCTGGTGGCCGGGCCAACGGTAAAGGCCAGCCCCGCCACAGAAACCGCCACCGGGATCATATAGAGCGCCCAGTTTGTCTGCCATGCGGCGGGCATCACTATTACGCCACCGGTCAGTGTCAGGGCACCCAGCGCCATCGCCAGGCAGCCAGTCGCCAGGCAGATCGGGCGACCCAGCTTACGGATCATTTTATTGACCAGTACGCTGACCAGCATGATCCAGAACCCATTAGCGCCAAAGGCAAGGGAGAATTGCAGAGCGCTGAGTTTACCTTCGGTCATCAACACCTGTGGCGCGAGCGACACATAGGTCAGTACCATACCCATTGCGCCGGCATTGGCGAAGGCGAAGGCCAGAAAACGCGGTTGCCGCAGGATGTCCCAATACTGACGCAGGGGGATGCCTTTAACCGTCAGAGTGCCAGCCGGGCGGGTTTCAGGCAGAAAGCAGATCACCAGCGCTGCAATCACCAGCGCATAGCTGGTCAGGAACCAGAACGGAGCACGCCAGCCAAAAGCCTCTGCCAGAATGCCGCCCAGCATCGGCGCAAGTGCCGGAACGATGTTCAGCGCGCCATTAAGAAAGCCGTAAGCGCGGGCGGCATCATCACCGTCAAGTCGATCACGTACGCCGCTGAATGCCACCACGGCAGTACAGCAAACGGCACATCCCTGAATGATGCGGGCGGTAAGAAACTGTGGCCAGCCGGTGGCGGTCGCCGCCAGAATGCTGCCCAGCAGATAGAGCAGCAGCCCGGCCAGCGCCAGCGGCTTTCTGCCCAGGTTATCCACCAGAGGACCGGCAACCAGCTGTCCCAGCCCCATTACCAGCAGGAAAATCGGGATAGTGGTCTGAATTTTACTGACCGGGGTATCCAGCCCCAGCGCGATCTCAGGCAGGGTGGGCAGATAAAGATCGATCCCCAGCGGGGCCAGAAGCACCAGGCTGAGAAGAAGTAAGGTGAATTTTTGCATCGTGCGAGGCGGCATCCGTTAAAAAGCTAGCCGCACAGGTTAGTGATTAGTGGGGGAAAAGAAAAGGAGAATCTTCAGACAAGAGGCGAGAGTCATGCCAGCAATAACGGGCATGACTCTCGCTTTTTAGACTCAATACGCGCCGTCCCGGCGCAGGACCACGCCGGCGGTTTTGAACAAAATCGCAATATCAGTCCACAGCGCCCAGTTTTTCACATACCAGGAGTCGAAATAAACGCGGGTATCATAGTCGATATCGTTGCGTCCGCTGACCTGCCACAGCCCGGTCATCCCTGGTTTAGCCATCAGGTAGTAATCAACATCTCCGGCATAGCGCTCGAGCTCGGCTTCAATTACCGGACGAGGCCCCACCAGACTCATCTCGCCACGGATCACGTTCCACAGCTGCGGCAGTTCATCCAGGCTGGTTTTACGCAGGAATGCGCCGATTTTCGTCACGCGCGGATCGTTTTTAAGTTTGAAGTCCTTGTCCCACTCGGCACGGGCTTCTTCGCTGGTGGCCAGCAATTCTTCCAGCACTTCTTTTGAATTGGTCACCATCGAACGGAACTTCAGGCATTTGAATTTCTTGCCGTCCTGTCCCACGCGCTCATGGCCATAAATCTTATTGCCGCCATCACGACCGACCCTCCAGCAGATCAGCCCAAAGGCCGGAGCGAGAAACAGCAGCAGCAGTGAAGCAACCACGATATCGAATCCTCGCTTCAGGAAGCGGGAAGAGCGTTTCGCCAGGTTATTACTGACGCGCAGGATCATCACTTCATGGCTGAAGATAAACGACATATCGGTCCCGTAAAGAGGAACCCCACGCAGGGTAGGCACCACGGAGACCGAACGACATTTCTTCCTGGAGAGCAGCTTCAACCACTTGTCACGCATGGCCTGCTGCTCATATTCCATTGCCACAATAAACTGGGTATTCTCCAGGTCAACCGTATCCCAGACAATGTCTTTTGAGGTGATCACCGGCACGCCATTCAGGGTTTCTGCGCCGTTGTGGCCATTAGAAGCCACAAACGCCTTCACTTCGTAACCGAGGAGCTCTTCGCTCTGCAGCGCGGCGTAGGCCTCGCGAGCGTTCTTGCCGGAACCAATAATAATGGTTTGCTTCTGCCACTGGCCCGCTTTCAGAATGGCGTGCTTGACGCTGGAGCGCAGTAGCGGCACCAGGATCAGTGCGTAAGCCCAGGTGAAGCTCCACAACATGCGGGAGAAGTCCCATTTAGAGAAGGCAATCAAGGCGAGATCCAGCAGGGAGAAAATCACCAGGGTTTTAATGATTTCTTTTAATTCAAACCAGAAGGGCTTGCGATAGGTGTAATGACGCAGTCGCATCCAGAACCATGCGGTACACACGACAGACATTACGAATTGAGCAACAAAACGAACCTTCACTTCCTGAGGTGGGATAAAAATATCCAGATTACCCCAAATACCCCTTACGGTAGCAGCGGACAAAAACAGGGCCAGGTTAATTGAGATTAAATCTGAAAGACTTAACGTCACCTTGGCAATTATGTTTTTTCGGGTGCCGCTAAAAGCGCGACGACGATCATTCAGTACCAGAGTACTTGCCATAATGCCTGCTCTCTTTTCATGAGGGAAAAAGACCTGACGAGGATCAAGCACGCGTTCAGGAGTCACATAATGAGGCTAATTTCTTTAAATTTAACGAAAAAAAGTTTCGCTCTCCGGTCAATCAACACCGGTCCGGAGTGAGAAGAAAGGCCAGTGTAGCTGTCCATTAGATTGTAAAAGTTGTGAATGAGTATGCAGGAGTTATTTGGCTTAGTTAATACGGGATATTCCTAAAATGGCAGAATTGCTTTTAGCGGATATTAGAGGGAAAAATATTGGGGATGAATGAACAGGAAGAGTAAAAAAGAAGTTATTTCGTCATGTTATAACAATAATATAACAATAGAGTGGCAATAGACTGATGGTTTCACCGCTACGAATAATCGTAACGGTGAGAGGGCAAAAAAAGATTAAGCCGGTTTTTTCAATACCCAGCGATCCTCTGCTTTGTCATAATGCCCGATAGCAAGATCGACAGGTTCGCCGTCAATCCAGGCGGGCACGCTGGTTTCATCGTCCCAGCCGTCGAGCTGATAGCTCAGCCCCGGGTTGGTCTGACAGGGAATGCTGACAGTGTCGACATTCTGTGCATCCAGCTCCGCATCGATGATTTCATAGCGACCAATCTTCACGACATGACTCATGATTTTCTCCCTTACGGACAGACACGAACTATAAGGGTAGTCGCTATTTCACAGAGAACGAGCTTTCCGGGCCAGGATTATTCTTTGTCTTCCGCCACCCGGACGCCAATTTTGATAATTTCGTTATCGGCCTTCTCCGCGACGGTCCAGATCATGTTTTTCCACTCCACCTGGTCACCCACTACTGGCGCACCGCCGATCATACCGGCAATCAGATGACCGAGTGTCTGCTGAACATTTATCTCTTCATCCAGTTCGATACCATAAATTTCAGACACATCGTTCAGGCGGGCGTCCGCCTGCAGAATAAAGTCGCCAAAGAAACGCTGGTCCAGCGCTACCGGAGGGGACTGGCTGAACAGTTTGCCCAGCTCGGGAAGATCTTTCTCGCGGCCAATCACGCACAGCACATCACCTTCCCTGAGGCGGGTGTTACCGGTGGGATGCAGCAGCAGGTTATCGCGGAATAATGCGGCAATACGGGTCTCTCTCGGCATCCGCAGGTCGCGCAGTGCTGCGCCCACGCACCATTTATCCGCGCCTAGCTGATAGACAAACTGCTCCCAGGGGTTCTCAGGATGAATATCGAGCCCGACGCGGGAAATCGGCGAGGCAGTCGGTGGGACGATGACTTTGGCTTTACGGGCAGCAAAGCCCAGTGAGGTGCCCTGTACCATCAGGGAAACCAGCACCACAAAGAAAGCGATATTAAAGAACAGCGAAGCGTGAGGCAGTCCGGCCATCATCGGGAATACTGCGAGGATGATGGGTAATGCGCCGCGCAGGCCGACCCAGCTGATGAACAGCCTCTCGCGAATATGGAACCCGCGAAACGGCAGCAGTCCGATCATTACCGACAACGGGCGCGCAATCAGGATTAACCAGACCGAGAGCGCCATTGCGGGCACGGCAATATTCCACAGATCCTTCGGGTTAACCAGCAGGCCAAGTACCAGGAACATGCCAATCTGGCTCAGCCATGCCATACCGTCGAAGGTTTGCAGAATGCCGTGCCGGTTGCGAATAGGGCGGTTGCCAAGCACAAAGCCGCAGAGGTAAACCGCCAGAATGCCGCTGCCCTCCAGTAAGGTGGTCAGCGCGAAGATCAGGATACCGCCGCTGACGGCCAGCAGAGGATAAAGGCCGCTGGCCAGCGAAACACGATTGATCAGTTGCAGTAAAGCCCAACCGCCACCCAGACCCAGTACAATACCCAGGCCGAACTGCTGAATCAGATGGACGACAAACATAAAGCTCAGGCCGGTTTCGCCCCGCTGGATCATCTCTATCAGCGTGATAGTCAGAAAGACCGCCATCGGGTCATTGCTGCCGGATTCGATTTCCAGCGTGGCGCTGACACGCTCGTTAAGCCCTTTACCGCCAAGCAGGGAGAACACCGCTGCTGCATCCGTGGAACCAATGATTGCCCCCACCAGGAAACCATCGATCATATTCAGGTTGAACAGCCAGGCAGCAGCCATTCCAGTCAGTCCGGCAGTGATCAGTACGCCTACTGTTGCCAGTGAAAGGGCTGGCCCAAGCGCGACTTTAAAGGAGCTGGCCTGGGTACGCATGCCCCCATCCAGCAGGATCACCGCCAGCGCCAGATTACTGATCAGATAAGCTTCGGGATAGTCATTGAACGCAATGCCGCCAATGCCGTCGACGCCGGCCAGCATACCCAGCGCAAGGAAAATGACCAAAATCGGAATGCCCAGCTTTGAAGAGAACGAACTCAGTAAAATGCTCGCAGCCACCAGTACGGATCCGATAATAAACAAACTGTAGATTGCGCTGGCTTCCAATGGGGCATTCTCCTGTGGGTTAGAAATAATTCGCTTTAACAGTGCGTTGTAAGAGTACCGCAAATGCTAAAATAGGGGCATCATTCATCTCGCGGTGAGAGGCTTTTTTTTCAGGCAGCTATCTTAACTTATTTTTAGCCGATGCAAATGGCACTGAGTGCGTATGAATAGGGGCTTATTTGTGGGATTGACTGAAAGAACAGAAGATGTGCGGGGTTTTTGCGAGTTACGTCTGATAAATGATGGATAAAGCCAGTAAAAAAATTACTGGCTGTCAACGTTCAGGGGTTCAGAAACTCTCTTCCGCCTGCTTGTGGAACAGCTCCCGGAACACCGGATAAATATCTTCAGGCTCACGAATATGCTGAATGGCGAAGTTATCAAACATTGCCTGCAGATGTTCGTATTCCCGCCAGAGTGTCTGATGAGCACGTCGGGTTATTTCAATATAAGTGTAGTAACGCACCACCGGCAGAAGATGCTTCGCCAGGATCTCGTGGCAAAGAGGTGAGTCATCAGCCCAGTTATCGCCATCGGAAGCCTGAGCAGCATAGATATTCCACTGCGCCGGATCGTAACGCTCTTTTATTACCTCATCCATCAGCTTGAGGGCGCTGGACACAATGGTGCCCCCTGTCTCCTGTGAATAGAAGAACTCCTGTTCGTCGACCTCTTTCGCCTGCGTGTGGTGGCGAATATACACCACGTCGACATTTTTATAGGTTCGGCTGAGAAACAGGTAGAGCAGGATATAGAACCGCTTCGCCATATCCTTGGTCGCCTGGTCCATTGAGCCGGAAACGTCCATCAGACAGAACATCACCGCCTGGCTGGAAGGCTCAGGGCGTTTTTCAAAGTTTTTGTAGCGTAAGTCAAAGGTGTCGATAAACGGCACGCGTTTAATGCGGGCGCGCAATTCGGCAATTTCTTTACGCAGCCGTTCTTCTTCAAGCAGCTGCGCCGGTTCGGTTTTCTGCACTGCATCCAGCGACGCTTCAAGCTCGAGCAGCATCCTGCGTTTGCCTGCGGTCATCGCTGTGCGGCGTGCCAGCGAATTTTGCAAAGAGCGCACCACGCTGATATTGGCCGGCACCCCATTTGAGGTGTAACCGGCGCGGTGAACTTTGTATTCATTCAACTGGCGATGCTGATTTTTTTTCAGATTAGGCAGCGCCAGATCTTCAAACAGCAGGTCGAGATACTCATCTTTAGAGATATTGAAGACGAATTCATCCTGGCCTTCACCATCCTGACTGGCATTGCCCTGGCTGCTTCCGCCGCCACCGCTGCCGCCCTGAGGACGTTCGACGCGGTCATTCTGCACGAAGTGATCGTTACCGGGGTGAACACGGTGGCGCTGGCCGCCGCGACCCTGGTGGAAAATTGGTTCGTTGATATCATCAATTGGAATAGAGACAGATTCGCCGCTTTCAACGTCTGTTACCGAACGCTTATTGATGGCCTCGGAGATCGACTGTTTGATTTGCGACTTGTAACGGCGCAAGAAACGCTGGCGATTCACCGCGCTCTTGTTTTTTCCGTTAAGACGCCGATCGATAAAATAGGCCATAACTCCCCCAAACAACGTTGCAAGCCGGGTCAGGTCTCCCTGACCCCTGTAGCACTTCTGAGGCTGGTATCAGGATGATTTTCTGACGCGCAGATACCATTCACACAGCAAGCGAACCTGCTTGCGGGTATAGCCTTTTTCCATCATGCGGTCGACAAAGTCGTCGTGCTTTTTCTGCTCGTCAGTCGAGGTTTTCGCATTGAACGAGATAACCGGCAGCAATTCTTCGGTGTTAGAGAACATTTTCTTCTCAATTACCGTGCGCAGTTTCTCATAGCTGGTCCAGTTCGGATTACGACCGCTGTTGTGGGCTCGGGTACGCAGCACAAAGTTGACGATTTCATTACGGAAGTCTTTTGGGTTACTGATCCCGGCAGGCTTCTCAATTTTTTCCAGCTCCGCATTCAGCGATTCTCGGTCAAACAGCTGGCCGGTATCGGGGTCGCGGTACTCCTGATCCTGGATCCAGAAGTCAGCGTAGGTGACGTAGCGGTCAAAGATATTCTGACCGTATTCAGAGTAGGACTCCAGATAAGCTGTCTGGATCTCCTTGCCGATAAACTCAGCGTATTTCGGGATCAGATAGCCTTTCAGGTGCTCCAGATATTTCTCGGCCTGGTCCTGCGGGAACTGCTCACGTTCTATCTGCTGCTCCAGGACATAGAAAAGATGCACCGGGTTGGCCGCGACCTCGGTATGGTCAAAGTTAAATACGCGGGAAAGGATCTTAAAGGCAAAACGGGTAGAAAGACCGTTCATCCCTTCATCGACGCCAGCGTAATCACGGTACTCCTGATAGGACTTGGCTTTGGGATCGGTATCCTTAAGGCTTTCGCCATCATAAACCCGCATTTTGGAGTAAGTGCTGGAATTTTCCGGCTCTTTCAGACGCGAAAGAATTGAGAAACGGGCCAGCGTTTCCAGGGTTCCTGGCGCGCATGGCGCATGGGTCAGCTCACTGTGGTCAAGCAGCTTATCGTAGATTTTGATCTCTTCCGAGACGCGCAGGCAATAGGGCACCTTGACGATATACACACGGTCAAGGAACGCCTCGTTGTTTTTGTTGTTACGGAAGGTGACCCATTCTGATTCGTTGGAGTGAGCCAGAATGATTCCGTTGAACGGCAGGGCGGAAATACCTTCAGTCCCGTTATAGTTACCTTCCTGGGTCGCAGTCAGCAGAGGATGCAGCACTTTGATCGGTGCTTTAAACATCTCGACGAATTCCATGATCCCCTGGTTTGCCCGGCACAGTGCACCGGAATAGCCATAGGCATCTGGATCGTTCTGCGCGTGGTTTTCCAGCTTACGGATATCCACTTTACCGACCAGGGCAGAGATATCCTGATTGTTTTCGTCTCCGGGTTCGGTTTTAGCAATAGCCAGCTGTTCAAGAATTGACGGCCAGACCTTAACCACTTTAAAGCGGGAGATGTCGCCGCCAAAGTCATGCAGCCGTTTTGCTGCCCACGGTGACATAATTGTGCCAAGATAGCGGCGCGGCACGCCGTACTCTTTCTCAAGAATATTGGCGTCTTCCTGCGGGTTAAACAGGCACAACGGATGGTCGTTGACCGGGCTGCGCTCGCCGTCGGCGCTCAAAACGTAGATTGGCACGCGCTGCATCAGAGATTTCAGGCGTTCTGCCAGAGAGGACTTACCACCACCGACCGGACCCAGCAGATACAGGATCTGTTTCTTCTCCTCAAGGCCCTGAGCGGCGTGTTTCAGGTAAGAAACGATCTGTTCAATCGCTTCTTCCATGCCGTAAAACTCTTCAAAGGCTGGATAGCGCGCAATGACACGGTTGGAGAACAGTCGGGAAAGGCGTGGCTCCTGAGCAGTGTCCACCATTACTGGCTCACCTATAGCCATTAACAGTCTCTCTGCAGCGTTGGCGTATGCACTGCGATCTTGCCGGCAAACGGTAAGAAATTCCTGCAGTGTGAACTCTTCGTCCTTGGCAGCTTCATAACGCTGACGATAGTGATCGAATATATTCATAGCGATGCCCGTCCTTTCGTTTTTAGCACAGGTAACAGGAGCCTAATTACGGTCAGCCCCTGAAGGAACTTATAATGAGTACAGCAACCCTTATGCCAACCTGACGTTTTTATCGGGATACACAAAAATTATGGTTACTCTTCTCGTCAAAACTGACCCTCTTTCCCTAAAGCGTAGTTGGCATTTAAGAAATTTCCTGAATCTACCGCCTTTTTCAATGAAATTTCAATAACAAAGTTATTTACTGAATTAGTGCTGGCCTTAACTGATGCGGCCTGAGCAGACATTGTAAATAAGCCCGCACAATCGCTGGACCGTCGGGCGGTCTGAAAATTGATTCTGAGTGCTACAGACCGTGTAAACTTTAAACCAAAGACGTGCAGGCTGTTAAACTGCCTGACTTGATTGTTATATTTATGGAATGAATTAATTGTGAACTGTTTCAAAGTTACTACGCTTGCCGTGCTTTTACCGGCCTGTTTTTATGCCACCGTATCACAAGCTAATCCTTTAACTCTTGGCGCTTCTGTCATTTACAGCCAGAGTCCTTATAAAGGGGGCGAAGGCCGTTACTACCCGGTTCCGTTGATCAACTACGACGGGGACAGCTTTTATCTGCACAGTCTGCAGGCCGGTTATTACTTGTGGAAAGACCAGCAGGATCAGTTGTCTCTGACCATTCTGGGGTCGCCGCAAAACTTCAATACTGACGACACTAAAAATAAGCAGCTGAAAAAACTGGATAATCGTCATATGACCCTGATGGGTGGACTGGCGTATCGCCACGTGGCCAACTGGGGGATCGTGCGTACCGTGCTGGCCGGTGACATGCTAGGCAACAGTGATGGCTTCCAGTGGGATCTGGCCTACCTGTACCGTTTCCAGATGGGCGATTTCAGCCTGACGCCGGGGATTGGTGCGTTATACAGTAGCGCAAACCAGAACGACTACTATTATGGCGTTTCCAAAGCTGAGTCCCGTCGCAGCGGCCTTGGCAGCTATGAGGCGGATGACAGCTGGAACCCCTATCTGGAGATGACGGCCGCCTGGTCGATTAATCAGAACTGGAACGCCACGCTTTCAGGGCGCTACACTCGTCTGAGCAGCGAAGTAAAAAACAGCCCGATGGTGGATCGCGATTCCCAGGTGGCCGTATGGACCGGGATCAGCTACACATTCTGATCTGCAATCAATGCACTAAACAGGGGCGCTCCGCGCCCTTTTGCATACTTGTGGTGACCTGAAATGGTGCAGGAGAACGCAATGGTAAAATCGGTGGAGTTTAGCGGCGGCATTATCCTCCCGGCTATTGGCCAGGGCACCTGGTACATGGGTGAAAATGCCAGTCAGCGTAAACAAGAGGTAGCGGCGTTACAGTCAGGGCTGGAAAAAGGGCTGCGGCTGATCGATACCGCTGAAATGTATGCAGATGGCGGTGCTGAAGAAGTCGTGGGAGAAGCGCTTCTGGGACGCAGAGAAGACGCGTGGCTGGTCTCGAAAGTTTACCCGTGGAATGCCGGAGCGGTGGATGCTGCTGAAGCCTGTGAACGCAGTCTGCGCCGACTGAACACTGATTATCTCGATCTTTATCTTCTGCACTGGCGCGGCAATGTGCCACTGGAGGAAACCCTCCGTGCCATGGAGTCTTTACAGCAATCCGGTAAAATCCTGCGCTGGGGCGTCTCCAATTTCGACAGCGAGGATATGGTGGAACTGCTGGCTGAAGAGGGCGGTGCTGCCTGTGCGGCCAACCAGGTTCTTTATCATCTGGCATCCAGAGGGATCGAATACGATCTCCTTCCCGACTGTCAGCAGTTACATATCCCGGTAATGGCCTATTGCCCGCTGGCTCAGGCTGGCAGGCTCCGACGCGATCTGATGGAGAGCCCGATCCTGCGGCAGGTTGCACAACAAAAGGGCATAAGCGTGGCCCAGCTGCTGCTTGCCTGGGTCATTCGCAACGAAGGGATAATGGCTATCCCGAAAGCCAGTTCGGTTCAGCATGTGGCAGAGAATGCTGCGGCGCTTGAAGTGGAACTGAGCAGTGAAGAGCTGGCGCTGATCAACCAGGCCTACCCGCCGCCCGACGGGAAAATGCCCCTTGATGTGGTTTGATATCTTGATGAGTCGCACCGCTGCGGATGCGACTGCTGAACCTTAAATATTTCCTTCGCGGTAATCAGTTGCCCTTACGCACCCTGAAAGTCGCAGCAAGGCGGGAAGGGGATTCGCCCGCTGACTTCATTGGTGAAGAAACGTGGGCCGTCTCCACGCACACCATCGTTTTATAACCTTCATTCGCCATATCACCCATGCTGCATGACAGCTCCGGGCCGGGGTTCCACGTGACAACGTCACTCTGATAATGGTGGTAGATTTCCAGCGTACGATGACCCGCTTTATCGGTGACCACGCTGCAATCTTCTGGCTGCGTGTAAATGCGGTCGATGCGGTCAGTATAGGTCTGCTTACCCGACTCAGAAGTGCCTGCGACGCCGTTATTCACCTTATCGATGTAACGGGTGCCCAGACCACTGACTTCCACGCCAGCGATATCCTCAACGCTGAAGTAGCTGTGCAGGGCTGCTGTGGCTTCATACTCGCCGTGGGCTTCCAGCTCAATCTCACAGCGGTCACTGAAGCGAAAGCGGGCAAACAGAGTGAAGTCGTGCGGCCAGAGTTTTTTGGTCTGCTCATTGCTCTCCAGCACCAGCGTCAGCATCACGCTCTCATCGTTCTCATCATGCGCTGAAAGCGTCCAGGGCTGGCTGCGGGCGAAACCATGGGCGGGTTCACCGGCAGGGCCAAACCACGGCCAGCAAATGGGGACGCCGCCACGGATAGCTTTTCCGGTTGCCCAGGCCGTTTTCTCACTCAACCAGATCACCGGTTTTTCGCCGTTCGGCTGCCAGGCGATCAGATGGGCACCCTGCAGGGTGACAGCGGCACGCACTTTTGGATGGACGATCACCACAACGGGCAGATCGCCGATCTTGCGCTGAGAAATATACGGGGTGATTTGGGTGATCACCGGAAGCGAAAAAATTTTTTCGTTCATCAGAAAACTTTCCTTTAGCGAAAAAAAAGGGCGACCGTAGTCGCCCTCAGTGTCAGTTCACCGCGCTTATTTAGCGATGTGAGCAACCAGGTCCAGGACCTTGTTAGAGTAACCGGTTTCGTTATCGTACCAGGAAACCAGTTTCACGAAAGTGTCGCTCAGTGCGATACCGGCTTTCGCATCGAAGATAGAAGTCAGTGTTTCACCGTTGAAATCGGTAGACACTACTTCATCTTCGGTGTAACCCAGCACGCCTTTCATTTCGCCTTCGGCGGCATCTTTGATTGCTGCACAGATTTCTTTGTAAGAAGCTGGTTTAGCCAGACGAGCAGTCAGGTCAACCACGGAAACGTTAGGGGTAGGAACGCGGAACGCCATACCCGTCAGTTTGCCGTTCAGCTCAGGGATCACTTTACCAACAGCTTTAGCCGCGCCGGTAGAAGAAGGGATGATGTTCTGAGATGCGCCGCGGCCGCCGCGCCAGTCTTTGTGAGACGGGCCATCAACGGTTTTCTGAGTAGCTGTGGTTGCGTGAACAGTGGTCATCAGCGCTTCAACGATACCGAACTTGTCATTGATCACTTTAGCCAGCGGTGCCAGGCAGTTAGTGGTGCAGGATGCGTTAGAAACGATTTCCTGGCCAGCGTAGGACTTGTGATTCACGCCCATCACGAACATTGGGGTGTCATCTTTAGAAGGACCGGTCAGAACGACTTTTTTAGCGCCAGCTTCAATGTGCTTACGGGCAGTTTCGTCGGTCAGGAAGATACCGGTTGCTTCAGCCACAACGTCGACACCGATTTCGTTCCACTTCAGGTTAGCCGGATCGCGTTCAGAGGTAACACGGATGGTTTTGCCGTTGACAACCAGGTGGCCGTCTTTAACTTCTACAGTACCGTCGAAACGGCCATGGGTAGAGTCATATTTCAGCATGTAAGCCATGTACTCTGCGTCCAGCAGATCGTTGATACCCACGATCTCGATGTCAGAACGCTGCTGAGCAGCACGGAAAACGATGCGACCGATGCGGCCAAAACCGTTGATACCTACTTTGATAGTCATATATTCCACCAGCTGTTGTTAGTGAATAAAAGGTTGGCTGTAAAATTACAAAAACCTTACCAGGCGTCAAGCGGAATCGCTTCAATAGTTGCGACAAATCAAACCGCAAAGCAGGAATTATTGCATTGAATGCGCGTTCCCTGACCACCGATTAAGGTTGATATGGGGGCTGTCTGCCCGAATATAAAGGGGTGACGAATTCAAAGGGTGATCTGTGTCACATTTTTACCCTCAGGTCACTTTAAGACTCCCGCTGCGCGGAAAAAATCCCCTGACGTTGTTAAGTATTTGTTAGAATACTAGCCGGTATTTTCAGAATCATCCGCCCGAGAGTAGCAAAAATGGCTAATGACCCGAAGCAACTGAGCCCAGAAACTGACCTTAACGAAATGCAGCGCTATGTGACGCAGCATCGCGGTACTGAACCCCCTTTCTCCGGTAAACTGCTGCACAATAAAGGCGAAGGGATTTATCACTGCCTGGTGTGTAACACGCCGCTGTTCCTTTCTGAAACCAAATACGATTCCGGCTGCGGCTGGCCGAGCTTTTATCAACCGTATCACGATGATTCTGTTAATTATATTGAGGATAATTCGCACGGTATGCAGCGAATTGAAATCCGCTGCGGCAACTGTGACGCGCATCTGGGGCACGTTTTTCCTGATGGACCACAGCCCAGCGGCGAGCGTTACTGTGTTAACTCCGCTTCGTTAAGCTTTACCGATGATGATGGCAATAACATTAAAGGATAGTTGCTATGGAGCTGGATGAGATGATTGCTGCCATGACGCCGGAAGTTTATCAGCGTCTGGTTACCGCCGTTGAAACCGGCAAGTGGGCTGATGGCGTGGCTCTGACGCCAGAGCAGAAGGAAAACAGCCTGCAGCTGGTAATGCTGTGGCAGGCTCGTCACAACGAGCAGCCTCAGCATATGAGCGTGGGCAAGGGTGGCGAAATGGTGATGAAAACCAAAAAACAGCTGAAAGAAGAGTTCGGCATTGAGGAGCACAACATCACCCATATCCGGCTGCAGTAGATTATTCCTGCAGGAATAACTGGCGTTAAAAAGGGGCCCATAAGGCCCCCGTTGCCCTGGTTAGCCGCGCTGGCGCAGTAGCGGCGGTAATGCGGCCTTTAGAGCGTTACCGATTCGCGCTTCTGTCTTGTTGGCATCACAAAATGATGGCGCCTTTTGCCGCCATCTCAGCCAGCGCCTGCTCACTGTCGCCCGCCGTAAGATTGACGCCGCGACAACCAGCGGTGATGACCGTAACGGTATAGCCCAGCGACAGAGCGTCCAGTACGCTGTATTTCACACAATAATCCGTTGCCAGACCCATCACCGTCAGTGCGGTAATGCCGTGATTTTTGAGCCACAGATCCAGTGCGGTCTTGTTACGGCGGCCGTTATCGAAAAAGGTGCTGTAACTGTCTACTTTCGGATCCTGACCCTTATACACCTTCTCGCTGAGACAGCGTTGATCCAGTCCGGGATGTAACTCTGCACCGATTCCCTGCTGAATGCAGTGATCGGGCCACCAGACCTGCGGTAGCCCCTCCAGTTCGCCCAGCGTCCAGGCCGCCTGGCCGGAGTTGGAAGCAAAGCTGCCATGCTCCGCCGGGTGCCAGTCAAGCGAGGCCACCACGGGCTGACCCCGACGATAAAACTCTGCGGCGTACTGGTTAGCAATCGCAATGACTTCATCGCCTCCGCTGACCGCAAGCGTGCCCCCGGGGCAGAAGTCATTTTGTAAATCAATCAGAAGCAGCGCCTGCTGTGTGGCCATTATTGCTCTCTCACTTGTCGTCCGGGGTCAGTTCACCGCGCAGGTTAACCTGCATCTGCTGGCGCACCTGATCGCTGGTCAGTTTCTGGCTGAGCAGATAGTGCAGCTTGGTCAGCGTCGCTTCCACCGTTAAATCAAAACCGCTGATCACGCCTGCCAGCGCCAGGGCATTACCGGTGGCATAGCCGCCCATATTCACCTTACCGGACATACACTGGGTCAGATTGATCACCACGATGCCGCGATCGGACGCTTCCTTTAATTCCCTTAGGAAGGCTGGATTCTGTGGCGCATTACCAACGCCATAGGAACGCAGGATCAGCGCTTTCACCGGCTGTCGCAGGAAATTACTCACCACATCGGCGGAAATGCCCGGATAAATTGTCACCACGCCAATCGGCTGCGGTGTGATGGGATGCACCACCAGCTCACCCTGGCCCATTGGCGCGGCAGGAGTGTTCAGGCGGCGGATATGGATACCCGCTTCAAGCAGCGGTGCAAGGTTAGGGGAGGCGAAGGCGTTGAAGCCATCGGCATGAGCCTTGGTGGTCCGGTTACCGCGATACAGTGTGTTGTTGAAGAACAGGGCAACTTCATTGATGGGGTAATTAGCGGCAACGAACAGGGAGTTCAGCAGGTTTTGCTGCCCGTCAGAACGCAGCTCTGCCAGAGGGATTTGTGACCCTGTCACAATGACTGGCTTGGCCAGATTCTCCAGCATAAAGGAGAGAGCCGAAGCGGTGAAGGCCATGGTGTCTGTGCCATGCAGGATCACAAAGCCATCGTATTTATCGTAATTAGCCTGGATATCATCCGCAATCGATTGCCAGTCCTGTGGCGTCATATCCGAAGAGTCGATTAACGGTGAATACTCATGAATAGTGAAGTCCGGCATCTCGGCGCGGTGGAATTCTGGCATATTCGCCAGCTGGGTTTGCAGATGGCCCGATACCGGAATATAGCCCTGTTCGGAACGTTGCATGCCGATGGTTCCGCCGGTATAGGCGACGTAAATTGATTTCTTATGCATTGAAAGACTCAGGCTTGCCGAAAAGGCGAAGTATAAGGGGAAAGCGGAGGAAAAGCAGCCCGATCAGATGCCGGGCTGCGGGTTATATCACTTTACCTGTCCACAGGTAAGGCACATGGCATAGCGGTTTTGCGGATCGTTGAGGTTATCAAACAAACCGGGCTGGTTTTTCATTGCCGCCATTACGTCCATCATTGGTGCAGGCAGATAAGCTTTAAGCGCATCCGGCAGCGCGGCGCGGGCTGACACGTCCATCTGGCTGAACAGCAGATCGATAAAGCCCGGACTATCCTGATACCAGCTCAGATGCCACTGCTTGAGTTTTGCCAGTTCAGCAGCCTTGGCCACGGCATCGTCAAAGTCACCAAGTGAGTCCACCAGGCCATTAGATTTAGCATCACTGCCGGTCCATACGTGCCCCTGGGCAATCTGGTCAATCTGCTCTGGCGTTTTACCGCGCGAACTGGCGACCAGGCCAAGGAAGTTTTTGTAACCGTTCTCGATACTCAGTTGCATCATCTGCGCAACCTCAGGCGGCAGCGCCTTGGTGGTTGCCACATCAGCCAGTGGCGAAGTGGATACGCCATCGGTGTGCACGCCAATTGAATCCAGCGTATTTTCAACGGTGTTAATTACCCCGAAGATGCCAATGGAACCGGTAAGCGTACTCGGGCTGGCGATGATGTAGTTGGCCGGGGTGGAGATCCAGTAGCCGCCAGAGGCAGCCATACCGCCCATGGAAACCACAACCGGTTTGCCCGCTTCTTTCGCCGCAGCCAGTTCTTCACGGATGGTCTCGGAAGCCGTTACGCTGCCGCCAGGGCTGTTAACGCGGAACACTATTGCCTTGATTTTGGGATCCAGACGCGCCTGACGAATTTCCATCGCGGTGGTATCGCCGCCGACGCTGCCCGGCGTTTCATCGCCATCCATAATGGCGCCGCTCGCCATTACCACGGCAATGTTGCCGTCGGACGTGCTGCTATCTTTGACCTGATAGTCGTAGATACTGGTGCCTTTGTAATCACTTGCCGCTTTATCCCAGCCGAAGATTTTGGTCATCTGCTGATCAACCGCTGCGCGGGAAGCCAGCTCATCAACCAGTTTATTGTCTTTGGCGTACTGAGCAGTATCTCCGCCGACTTTCTGCAGGCCGTCGAGCACGCCCTGAGCACCCGGGAAGAGCTGTTCAGGCGTAATCTGGCGGTTAGCGGCGATGGTGTTGAGGTAGTTCTGCCACAGTTCGCCAATCCAGCGGCCGTCAGCATCGCGTGCGGCCGGTGACATATCATCACGCAGGAAAGGTTCTACCGCTGATTTATAAGTCCCGACGCGGAAGACGTGAGAGCTGATTTTCAGCTTATACAGCAAAGTCTTGTAATAAAGACCGTTGGTGGCGAAGCCGTGCAGGTCAACCGTGCCCTGAGGGGAGAGGTAAATCTTGTTGGCGAAGCTGGCCAGATAGTATTGCGCCTGGCTGTAGCTGTCGCCGGTGGCATAGATTTGCTTGCCGCTGTCGCGGAATTCTCGCAGGGCTTTGCCGATGTATTGCAGGGAGGGTTGATCCGCACCGGCAAAATCACGCAGGTCCAGAACCATCCCGGTAATATTGGCGTCCCCTTTGGCCTGGCGAATAGCGTCCACCACATCAAAGAGTGAGTTCTCTTTCAGACGGTCGCTATTGGTACCAAGTAACTGACGGCCAATTTTGCTGAGTTTGTTACTGACCGACGGCTTATCCACCACCGTGCCGCTGAGATCGACAACCAGCGCGCCTTTCTGTGGTTCAGCCGGCGTACTGGATTTACTGAACTGAAAGTAAATGCCGACACAAACCAGGATCAACAACACCAGAAACAGGTTGAGGATAAACTCGCGGACGAAATTCAGCAGTCGCCATGTCCATTTGAAAAAACCAGCGATCGCTCGCCACAAGATGCGCATATGATCTCCATAATAGCGGTAAAAAAGCCCGCCGCGTCCGCCAGTTGAAAAGCAAAACGGCGCAAACAGGGTAATGATGGTCACATCCTAATTAGCAGGGGCGAAATTGTCAGCAGGAAAAAGCGCGATGCTGTAACAAATCATCATCCTGTGCTAGTTTCAGCTAAATGAAAATCATTATCAGGAGTCAGTTATGGATGCGCTGGATTTAGTGGTAAACCGTCGCTCTGCATCTCGTTTAAGCGAACCGGCCCCGGCAGGTGAAGCGCTGGAAAACATTCTTCGCGCTGGTATGCGTGCACCCGACCACGGTACGTTGCAGCCGTGGCGGTTTATTATTATCGAAAATGAGGGACGTGAGCGCTTCAGTGCTCTGCTGGAGACTGCAGCACGTAACGATCGCATGGATGAGAAGGCAACAGAGAAAGCGAAAACATCGCCTTTCCGCGCGCCGATGATCATCACTGTGGTCGCGCATTGCGAAGAACATCACAAAGTCCCGCACTGGGAGCAGGTTGTTTCTGCCGGCTGTGCTCTCATGGCGATGCAGATGGCGGCAGTGGCTCAGGGCTTCAACGGCATCTGGCGCAGCGGCGCATGGACTGAGCATGAAGCCGTGCGTGAAGCGTTTAACTGCCGTGAGCAGGATGCCATCGTTGGTTTCCTGTATCTGGGAACCCCGCAGCTGAAATCCTCCACTAGCGTCATCCCTCCGGATACGGCGCCGTTTGTCAGTTATTTCTGAAAGACAAACGCCCTCATTACAGGCACGGTTGTGACCAGCCCTGCAATTTGTCGGGATATTGAGCGATCGGACAGCCAGAGCCTTACCTCTGGCTGTCGAAAACGTTACCATAGCCCCGGTAAACCCTGAGGGACGTTGCCCATGAACAGTGATGCTATTCGCCTGACACAGTACAGCCACGGAGCCGGTTGCGGCTGCAAAATTTCCCCCGGCGTGCTGGAAAAAATCCTGCGCAGCGATCATGCGCTGTTGCACGATCCACACCTGCTGGTGGGCAATGAGACGCGTGATGATGCAGCAGTCTACGATTTGGGTAACGGCACCGCCATCGTCAGCACCACCGACTTTTTTATGCCGATAGTTGACGATCCTTTTGATTTCGGTCGCATTGCCGCCACTAATGCCATCAGCGATATTTATGCTATGGGTGGAAAACCGATTATGGCAATCGCTATTCTGGGCTGGCCAGTCGACAAACTGGGGCCGGAAGTTGCGCGCCAGGTTATTGAGGGCGGGCGCAGCGTGTGTCGCGATGCCGGGATTTCCCTGGCTGGTGGCCACTCTATCGATGCGCCAGAGCCGATTTTCGGGCTGGCGGTCACCGGTGTGGTTGACCCGCAGAAAGTGAAAAAGAACAGCTCGGCTGAGCCAGGCTGCAAACTTTTCCTGACCAAACCTCTGGGGATTGGCGTGCTGACTACCGCTGAGAAAAAATCCCGCCTGAAACCTGAGCATCAGGGACTGGCGACCGCGGTGATGTGCCAGCTGAACAGCGCCGGTGCCAGGTTCTCTGAGATCGCCGGAGTGACGGCGATGACCGATGTGACCGGTTTTGGGCTGCTGGGGCACCTGAGTGAGATTTGTCAGGGTTCAGGTGTGCAGGCGGATGTCTGGTTCAGCCAGGTTCCGCGGCTGGCGGGGGTGGATGAGTATCTGGCTCAGGGCTGCGTTCCGGGCGGCACCGAGCGTAATTATGCCAGCTACGGGCATTTGATTGGCGCAATGAGTGATGAACAGCGTAACCTGCTGTGCGATCCACAAACCTCGGGCGGTCTGCTGCTGGCAGTGACGCCGGAGGCTGAAGCCAGTATTACCGACAGTGCCATAGCAATGGGGATCACCCTGAATGCGATTGGGGAACTGCTGCCAGCCCGCGAAGGGCATGCTCTGATTGAAATAGTTTCCTGAAGGAAGTCACAGCCGGATGCGTTTGTTCATTGCCGAAAAACCAAGCCTCGCCCGTGCCATTGCGGATGTTCTGCCGAAACCTCATCGCCGGGGCGAGGGTTATATAGCCTGTGGCAGCGATCATATGGTCACCTGGTGCGTGGGCCACCTGCTGGAGCAGGCCCAGCCGGACAGCTATAACAGCCGTTTTGCCCGCTGGTCTCTGGCCGATCTGCCAATAGTCCCGGAGAAGTGGCAGCTGCAACCGCGTCCGTCAGTGGCAAAGCAGCTCAACGTGATCAAAGGGCTGCTGGAGCAGGCCAGTGAAGTGATCCATGCGGGTGACCCGGATCGGGAAGGTCAACTGCTGGTGGATGAAGTGCTGGATTATCTGGCGTTGCCGCCGGAGAAGCGCGAGAAAGTGCAGCGCTGCCTGATTAACGACCTCAATCCTTCGGCCGTTGAGCGCGCAGTGGCACGTCTGCGCGAGAACCGTGAGTTTATTCCACTCTGTGTCTCTGCGCTTGCCAGGGCTCGTGCCGACTGGCTCTACGGCATCAATATGACCCGCGCTTACACATTGCTTGGCCGTAACGCGGGCTATGATGGCTTGCTCTCTGTGGGAAGAGTGCAGACCCCGGTGCTTGGGCTGGTAGTCCGGCGTGATGAAGAGATTGAGAATTTCATCCCGAAAGACTTTTTCGAAGTAAAGGCGCATATCGTTACCCCGAAAGAGGAACGTTTTGTTGCCCTCTGGCAGCCCAGTGATTCCTGCGAACCTTACCAGGATGAAGAAGGGCGCCTGTTGCATCGCCCACTGGCCGACCATGTGGTGGCCCGTATTGACGGGCAGCCTGCCTTCGTCACCAGCTATAACGATAAGCGTGAAAATGACACCGCGCCGCTGCCGTTTTCGCTGTCCAGCCTGCAAATTGAAGCGGCTAAACGTTTTGGCCTCAGTGCGCAGACGGTGCTGGATATCTGCCAGAAACTTTATGAAACCCACAAGCTGATTACCTATCCACGTTCAGACAGCCGTTATCTGCCGGACGAACATTTTGCCGGGCGTCATGCTGTTTTAAACGCCATCAACGTCCATCAACCTGATATTACGCCGCCAGCGGACTTTGATACCGACCGCAAAAACCGCTGCTGGGATGATAAAAAGGTTGATGCTCACCATGCAATCATCCCGACAGCGCGCAGCAACCCCATCAGGCTGACCGAAAACGAAAATAACATCTACCGGCTGGTGGCTACGCAATATCTGATGCAGTTCTGCCCGGATGCTGTTTATCGCAAATGTGTTATCGAGCTGGATATTGCCGGCGGCAAATTCGTTGCAAAAGCGCGATTCCTTGCCGAGGCGGGTTGGCGCGCGCTGCTGGGCAGCAAAGAACGTGACGAGGAAAATGACGGCACGCCGCTGCCGGTTGTGGGCAAAGGAGATGAGCTGCTGTGTGAGCGGGGAGAAGTGGTGGAGAAGCAAACGCAACCGCCGCGCCCGTTTACCGATGCCACTCTGCTGTCAGCGATGACGGGGATTGCCCGCTTCGTTCAGGATAAAGATTTAAAGAAAGTGCTGCGCGCGACCGATGGTTTAGGAACAGAGGCTACGCGCGCCGGGATCATTGAATTGCTGTTCAAACGCTCATTTCTGTTCAAGAAAGGGCGCTATATTCATTCCAGTCCCGCCGGGCGGGCGCTGATCCACTCGCTGCCTGAAATGGCAGCGCGGCCGGATATGACCGCCCACTGGGAGTCCACGCTGACCAAAATCAGTGAGAAGCAGTGCAGCTATCAGGGGTTTATGCAACCGCTGGTGGAGACTCTGCATAATCTGATTTATCAGGCCCGACAGCAGCCTGCTGCCCATGCGTTTCGTGGGCTGCCGCCCGCCGCGGCGGAGAACAAAAAGCCCAGACGTAAAACGGCAAAAGCAAAGGAAACTGAATGATGAAAAGAACGGGTGTGATGATACTGGCCGGGTTGCTGCTGTGCAGTCAGCCCCTGCTGGCGGCAGAACAGCGGCTGAGCACCGGTCACGGCAGCAGCGATGAAAGTGGTGCTGGTTATCACAGCAGCACTACCACCAGCACCAGCCCCAATGCGGATGTGATAGTGGATATGCCGCCGGAGGTCTGGACTCAGGGGCAGAATAACAATCAGCCGCCCTGCCAGACCTGCTGCACTTATCAGAACCGGAGCTATACGGAAGGTTCAGTAGTGAAAATGGAAGGGGTACTGCTGCAGTGTGCGCGTGATGAAAAATCTTACGGCACCAACACGCTGATCTGGAAAACCATCAAGTAGCGTTGGCATTCCCCGGCTGTGCACCGGGGAACTCTTTACGGTCAGAAGCTGAACTGCGCCCAGATTGGTGCGTGGTCAGACGGTTTCTCCATGCTGCGGATATCATAATCGATACCGGTTGCCACACAGTGTTTGGCAAGGGGCTTGCTGGCCAGCACCAGATCGATCCGCAGACCGCGGTTATCATCGAAGCCTTTTGAGCGGTAATCGAACCACGAGAAACGGTCATTCACCTCTTTATTTTGCGCGCGCCAGGTATCAACCAGGCCCCAGTTCATCAGTCGATCCATCCACTCACGCTCTTCAGGAAGAAATGAACATTTGCCGGTACGCAGCCAGCGTTTGCGGTTCTCTTCACCAATGCCGATATCCAGATCGGTCGAGCTGATATTCATATCCCCCATGATCAGCACCGGATCCCCGGCTTTCTGCTCCTGTTCAAGATAGCTTTGCAGGTCGCGATAGAACTTCTCTTTAGCCGGAAATTTGGTGGCATGGTCACGGCTTTCGCCCTGTGGGAAGTAGCCGTTGATGACCGTGATATTGCCCATCGGGCTGGGGATGTCTGCCATGATCAGGCGGCGCTGCGCATCTTCATCATCACCGGGGAAACCACGACGTACCATTACCGGCTGTTCTTTGGTCAGCAGCGCCACGCCATAGTGGCCTTTCTGGCCATGATAGAACACGTGGTAGCCCAGCCTGGCGACGTCTTCCAGCGGGAACATATCGTCGTGAACCTTGGTTTCCTGCAGGCCAATAACGTCTGGCTGGTGCTGGTCAATAATGGCTTCGAGCTGGTGAGGGCGGGCACGCAGCCCATTGATATTAAAAGAAACAAATTTCATTTCGTCGGCCGCTTCGCGAGGAAAAAGAGAGTGGGATGGTAGCAGAAGTGGGGATGAACTGAAAGTGAGGGAAGAACGCCGGTGTTAAGGGTGAACATTAAGGAACATGGAGGAACGTGCAAAGGTTTTGGTATGGGACTGTCTGAAATGGTGGTATCTGGATTTATTCCTGAGCAGGAAGGATTCACGTCACTGCGTTTCGTGCCCTTCGGGTCAAACCTTCGAGATCGAAGCTTCTCATCCTACCCCGTGGGGAACATGGAGGAACGTGCAAAAGTTTTGGTATGGGACTGTCTGAAATGGTGGTGGGGGAAGGATTCGAACCTTCGAAGTCGATGACGGCAGATTTACAGTCTGCTCCCTTTGGCCGCTCGGGAACCCCACCAGGGGCAAATACTCTTGCTGTAAACAACCGGCTGGCCTTGCTGCTGGTTGCTTAAGTGGGGCGCATCATATCAGATGAAATGCGGCTGTAAAGCCCGTTAGCGATGAAAATGTTTCGTTTGTCGTTTTTTTGCCCGGACTGCTGTTTTGTCAATCAAAACAGCAGTCTTTCACTGGGTTAAAGGATGATGGTGCGGTTACCGTAAACAAATACGCGCTGCGCCAGCACCTGGTACAGGGCACGGCTCAGGGCATTTTTCTCAACGTCGCGCCCGGCGCGCATCATATCTTCGGCCGTATAGGTGTGATCGACATGGATTACGTCCTGCATGATGATTGGGCCTTCATCCAGATTATCATTGACGTAGTGCGCAGTTGCGCCAATGATCTTGACGCCGCGCTCGTAAGCCTGATGATAAGGACGCGCACCGATAAAGGCGGGCAGGAATGAGTGGTGAATATTGATGATCTGGTTCGGGTAACGCTGCACAAAAGCAGGCGTCAGCACGCGCATGTACTTAGCCAGCACCACATAATCAGGCTGATAGCGGTCGATCTCCGCTGCCATATTGTTGTCGTGCTCATCGCGGGTTAAGCCTTCGTGGCTGACCAGAATAAACGGAATATCAAAACGCTCTACCAGCGTGCGCAGCGTTTCATGATTACCGATAACCGCTGCAATCTCCACGTCAAGCCCGCCATAGGTGCTTTTCATCAGCAAATCGCCCAGGCAATGTGCTTCTTTGGTCACCAGAATAACGATACGACGGCGCCCGGCCGGGTTGAGCTCGCGGAAAGATCCGGCAGGCAGTGCGCTGTCCAGATCGGCAAGCAGGGTGCCGTCGTTGAAGATCCCCTCCAGCTCAGTACGCATAAAGAAGCGTCCGGTGCGGTGATCAACAAACTCATTGTTCTGCACAATATTCAGCTCATGCTTGTAGCAAATATTGGTGATCTTGGCGATTAAACCTTTTGCGTCCGGGCAGATGGTCCGTAAAACTTTTCGTTGCAGTGTTTGCGCTTGCATTGCGATGGTAATCCTGTCGAAGCAATTTTGGAAGGATGGGGGGCAGTTGACTACCCGCAGCATTTTTTGAATTTTTTGCCGGAACCGCACGGGCACCGGTCATTTCGCCCTGTCTCAGGGTATGTTCCGTCAATATAGTACCAGCGTTGCTCCAGTCGAAGAAAGCGGGAACGTTCATGAATAAAACTTTCCTGCTGATTTTCAGAGAAACGAGCACAGAAGGTCACAAAACCTTCAGAATTATCCTCCGGTACTTCTGCAGTAATTATATGTAAACTAAGCCACTTCGTAACGGCAAAACTTTGCTCAAGGCTGGCACGAAAACGTTCTGCCTCACAGGAAGGATGCCAGGTGGCAATCAGATAATCAGCATTCTGACGGGCGTAAGCGGTGTAACGGGATCGCATCAGTGCCTGCGGTGAAGACGGGAAAGCCATACCGTCCAGCCAGGGTTGGCAACATAAGCTATACTCCAATCCGCTACAGCACGGGCAAGGGTCTGACACATTGACTCCAGAAAGGGTTTTAATGCGAATTCAGGCATCATGGTAACTGAGCGGCGTGAATGATGCCATTTGTAAGTTTAGCGGGTACCAGAGGTTGAATGAGACAGGTTAAAATAGGGCTGGCATTGGGTTCGGGTGCCGCCAAGGGATGGGCCCATATTGGCGCGATCGCTGCGCTGGAAAGGGCCGGGATTAAGGTAGATGTGGTGGCCGGCTGTTCTGTTGGAGCATTAGTCGGCGCTGCCTATGCCAGTCATCGCATGCCGCTACTGGAAACCTGGGTTCGCTCCTTCAGTTACTGGGATGTGATCCGCCTGATGGACTTCTCCTGGCGCCGTGGTGGTCTGCTGAGAGGGGAGCGCGTCTTCAATCATGTTCGCCGCCTGGTGAAAAATGATCGTATTGAGCAGTGCGCCATGCCGTTCGGTGCGGTGACCACCAATCTGAGCACCGGCCGCGAACTCTGGCTGACCGAAGGCGATCTTCACCAGGCAGTGCGTGCGTCTTGCAGCATGCCGGGGTTGCTGGCTCCCGTTGCCTGGCACGGCTACTGGCTGGTGGACGGCGCGGTGGTCAATCCTGTTCCCATCTCTTTAACCCGTGCGCTTGGCGCTGATATCGTTATTGCGGTGGATCTTCAGCACGATGCTCATCTAATGCAGCAGGATCTCCTGTCGGTCACCCCGCAGTCGGTGGAGGAAGAAGCCACGGCTGCTACAACCAGTTGGGGAGGCCGGCTGCGACAAAGTCTCTCAAGAGTGGCGCAGCGCAAAGTCAATCAGACGCCGGGTGCGATGGAAATCATGACCACGTCTATTCAGGTGCTGGAAAACCGCGTCAAACGTAACCGCATGGCAGGCGATCCTCCGGACGTCCTGATCCAACCGTTTTGCCCACAGATCTCCACACTGGACTTCCATCGGGCAGAAGAAGCAATAGAAGCAGGAAAACTCGCCGTGGAGAAGAAAATGGATGAACTGCTCCCGCTGGTCCGTCAACAAGAATTCCCGGGGCAGAAATGATCGTCCTTCGGGCAAATCTGAGAGGCGCAATTGTGGTTTATGAGCCACTATTGTTTAATCCGGCGAACAAGGGGGGATAATGGAGAAGCCATTAACTGGAAAACAGATTCTGATCGTTGAAGACGAAGTCGTTTTCCGCTCTCTGCTGGATAATTACCTGGGTGCACTGGGCGCAGTGATCGCCCTGGCAGACGACGGGCTTCATGCCCTCGAGAAGATCACTCAACAGACATATGATTTAGTTATCTGTGACCTGGCGATGCCGCGTATGGATGGCATCAGGCTGGTCGAGCATCTGCGCAGCAAAGGAAACACCGTTCCTGTGTTGGTTATCTCCGCCACGGAAAATATGTCCGATATCGCTCATGTGCTGCGCCTGGGGGTGCAGGATGTGTTGCTCAAACCGCTTAAGGACCTTGGTCGACTGCGCGAAGCGGTTTACGAATGTCTTTATCCATCCATGTTTACCTCAAAAGTAGAAGAAGACGAACAGCTCTTTCAGGACTGGGATGCGTTAGTTCGCGATCCCCACGCTGCCGCGAAGTTGCTCCAGCAACTTCAGCCGCCTGTGCAACAAACGATCGCCAACTGCCGGATTAATTATCGCCAGCTCACGATGGCTGAACAGCCAGGGCTGGTTCTTGATGTGGCTGCATTGTCTGAAAAAGATCTGGCGTTCTATTGTCTGGATGTCACCAGGGCAGGAGACAATGGCGTTCTGGCAGCATTGTTATTACGGGCATTATTTAACGGATTGTTACAGGATCAATTGTCGGGTCAGGCACAACGCCTGCCGGAATTAAATGGATTGTTAAAACAGGTTAATTTGCTTTTACGTCAGGCGAATCTGAAAGGGCAGTTCCCTTTATTGGTGGGTTACTATCACCAGGGGTTAAAAAATCTGATACTCGTTTCGGCAGGGCTGAATGCGACGCTCAATATTAATACACATCAAATACAACTCAGTAATGGCGTGCCCCTTGGTACTTTAGGCAGTACACATCTCAATCAAATAAGTCAGCGATGTGATGCCTGGCAGTGTCAGGTGTGGGGCGCTGGCGGCAGGCTGCGCCTGATGTTGTCCACAGATTGACCAACCCGCACTAATTTATCGCAAAGCCCCGCAGACAGGGCCAGAGATAAGCTTTACACTTAGGTAATAGTCTTAATTTGCGCTGAAATGGTTTATCCAGGATAAATCCGTCAGGGTTCCACTGGTATACTCAACTCGTTTTTTAACTCGACATATCAAGTAATAACTTGAACGGCCTATAAAGAGAGGTACTTAGATGTCTGCCTATAAGTCCAAAGTAAAAAAAGCGGTTATCCCGGTAGCAGGTTTGGGAACGCGTATGTTGCCTGCAACCAAAGCGATTCCAAAAGAGATGCTGCCGCTGGTTGATAAGCCGTTAATTCAGTATGTCGTTAACGAGTGCATCGCAGCAGGGATCACTGAAATTGTGCTGGTCACGCACTCTTCTAAAAACTCGATTGAAAACCACTTTGACACCAGCTTCGAGCTGGAAGCAATGCTGGAAAAACGCGTTAAGCGCCAGCTGCTGGAAGAGATCCAGTCTATTTGCCCACCTCACGTAACGATCATGCAGGTCCGTCAGGGTCTGGCGAAAGGCCTGGGCCATGCGGTGATGTGTGCTTATCCAGTGGTGGGTAATGAGCCGGTCGCAGTTATCCTGCCTGACGTGATCATCGATGAGTACGAATCCAATCTGGCCAAGGATAACCTTGCCGACATGATGCGTCGCTTCGACGAAACAGGCCATAGCCAAATCATGGTTGAGCCGGTTGCCGATGTGACCGCTTACGGTGTGGTTGACTGTCAGGGCGCAGAACTGAGCGCAGGCCAGAGCGCACCGATGGTGGGCGTGGTTGAGAAACCTAAAGCAGATAAAGCTCCTTCTAACCTGGCGGTAGTAGGCCGTTACGTTCTGTCTGCAGAGATCTGGCCACTGCTGGCCAAGACTCCTCCGGGCGCAGGCGATGAGATCCAGCTGACTGACTCCATCGCGATGCTGATGGACAAAGAAGCTGTTGAAGCTTATCACCTGAAAGGCGTGAGCCACGACTGTGGTAACAAACTGGGTTATATGCAGGCTTTCGTCGAATACGGCGTGCGTCACAATACGCTGGGCAGCGACTTTAAAGAGTGGCTGGAAAGCACTGTGGGTCATAAAAAGTAAATTTAATTTCTAACCGGGACAATTCAATGAAAGTCACCGTATTTGGTATCGGCTATGTTGGTCTGGTTCAGGCTGCGGTTCTGGCCGAAGTCGGACATGACGTTCTTTGCATCGATGTCGACGAAAAGAAAGTCGAGAATCTGAAGAAAGGGATCATTCCTATTTTTGAACCGGGTCTGACGCCTCTGGTGATGCAGAACTATGAGGCAGGTCGCCTCAAGTTTTCCACCAACGCGGAAGAGGGTGTGAATCACGGTATCATGCAGTTTATCGCTGTGGGTACGCCACCGGATGAAGACGGCTCTGCTGACCTGAAATACGTTACCGCAGTGGCGCGTACAATCGCACAGCACATGAACGATCACAAAGTCGTTATCGACAAATCGACCGTTCCTGTCGGCACTGCAGACCGTGTTCGCGCCGTGATGAGTGAAACGCTGAAAGCTCGTGGAACTGAGATCGCTTTTGATGTGGTCTCAAATCCGGAATTCCTCAAGGAAGGTGCCGCCGTTTCAGACTGCATGCGTCCTGAGCGTATTGTTGTGGGTACTGACAATGATGACGTTGTTGAACTGCTGCGCGAACTTTACGAGCCGTTTAACCGTAATCACGATCGGATGATCCTGATGGATATCCGCAGTGCTGAGCTGACCAAGTATGCCGCCAACTGCATGCTGGCGACCAAAATCAGCTTTATGAATGAGATTTCCAACCTGGCTGAACGTCTGGGCGCAGATATCGAGAAAGTCCGTCAGGGGATTGGTTCCGATTCCCGTATAGGCTACTCGTTCATCTATCCGGGCTGCGGCTACGGTGGCTCATGCTTCCCGAAAGACGTGCAGGCGCTGATCCGCACCGCCGAGCAGATTGGTTATAAGCCACGCCTGCTACAGGCCGTTGAGGACGTCAACGACTCACAGAAGAACAAGCTGCCAACCTTTATCAAACGTCATTTTGGCGACGATCTGCAGGGCAAAACGTTTGCGCTGTGGGGTCTTTCATTCAAGCCAAACACTGATGATATGCGTGAAGCCTCCAGCCGCGTGCTGATGGAATCACTGTGGCAGGCAGGTGCCAGCGTGCAGGCGTTCGATCCGGAAGCAATGGACGAAGCACAGCGCATCTATGGTCACCGCAGCGATTTAAAGCTGATGGGAACCAAAGAGGCAGCTCTGCAGGGTGCTGATGGCCTGGTTATCTGTACTGAATGGCAGAATTTCCGCGCGCCGGATTTCGAAGTCATTAAAAATGCGCTGAAAGAACCCGTGATTTTTGATGGTCGTAACCTGTATGATCCAGAGAGAGTCAGCAAACGCGGTTTTGTTTATTATGCAATCGGCCGCGGCGCTTCTATTCAAATTGCATAATTAATGAGGGCAGTATGAAATATCTGGTTACCGGCGCCGCAGGATTTATTGGTTTCCACGTTGCGGAACGCCTGCTCAGCGCCGGTCACCAGGTTGTCGGAATCGACAACCTGAACGACTATTACGACGTAAAGTTAAAACTTGCCCGCCTTGAATTACTCAAGCTTCATTGTGCATTTTCTTTTATTCAGCTCGACCTTGCTGACAGAGAGGGCATGGCCTCACTCTTCCGTGAACAAAGGTATGACCGCGTTATCCATCTGGGTGCCCAGGCGGGGGTGCGCTATTCGCTGGATAATCCGTTAGCTTATGCTGATGCTAATTTGATCGGACATCTGAACGTTCTTGAAGGGTGCCGCCACAATAAGGTTGGGCATCTGCTGTACGCGTCCTCCAGCTCCGTATACGGTCTTAACCGTAAACTACCGTTCTCTACTGATGATTCTGTTGATCATCCGGTCTCGCTGTATGCCGCGACCAAAAAAGCCAATGAGCTGATGTCTCATACCTATTCACACCTCTATGGCATCCCGACTACCGGTCTGCGCTTTTTCACCGTGTACGGGCCATGGGGAAGGCCAGATATGGCGTTGTTTAAATTCACTCGTGCGATGCTGGCGGGCGAGCAGATCGATGTGTACAACCACGGTCAGATGCGTCGTGACTTCACTTATATCGACGATATCGCTGAAGCTATCGTCAGATTGCAGGATGTTATCCCGGAGCCGGATGCTGCGTGGACGGTTGAAGAGGGCAGTCCTGCCACCAGTTCAGCGCCATATCGGGTCTATAATATCGGCAACAGCAACCCGGTTACTCTGATGGCTTATATCGAAGCACTGGAGAAGGCCCTGGGGCTAACCGCTAACAAAAATATGATGCCAATGCAGCCAGGTGACGTGCTGGAAACCAGTGCAGATACTGATGCTTTATATAACGTTATTGGATTTAAACCCAGGACTGGCGTGGATCAAGGGATCCAACAGTTTGTTAAATGGTATCGTTCCTTTTATCAGGTTTAATGCCGAGCGGTAAAATAAAAAAACAGGAAGCTGCGGCTTCCTTTTTTATGCTTTAAAAAGTCGTGATGCTGGCGGGGGAAAATAAAAAACCCCATCACTGGGATGGGGTTTTATAACTGCCTCGTTGGTCAGGATTACAGCATGAAATCTTCCAGCTGTTTGCCTTGTTCTTCAATTGCTTTTTTAATCACGGCAGGCGTGCGACCCTGACCAGTCCAGGTGCGGGTTTCGCCATTTTCATCAACATATTTATATTTCGCCGGACGGGCAGCGCGTTTAGCTTTACCCGGCGCTTTCGCCGCGGCCAGAGTGGACAGCAATTCATTTGGATCGATACCGTCAGCGATCAGCATTTCACGGTATTGCTGCAGCTTGCGGGTACGCTCTTCGATTTCAGCCTGAGCGTGGCTTTCTTCGTCGCGGCGCTCGTTAACCACAACTTCCAGTTTCTCCAGCATCTCTTCCAGAGTTTCCAGCGAACATTCTCGTGCCTGCGCACGCAGGGTACGGATGTTGTTCAAAATTTTAAGTGCTTCGCTCATGTTCCTGATCTCAAAAATTATAATGGGTGGGGGAATGTTCTGCCTGATAATAATAGAGTGCGGCAATACGAACTGCAATAGTTAATTTTGTAAGGAAGTCAGAATAACTAAACCATTTGATTTAGCAGAATGACTATTAACATGACGGGAAATTAACATTCGCTGAATAACATCTCAGCTGATTCCTGCGCCCGGCTGCAGATAACATCTGTCGTTAACTCATCAGCGCGGCAAAATAATTAACGGGCAGAAATAAAGCATTTTTCACGGATTTTCTCGCTAACCTTAAGAAAAGTCTGCGGATATTAGCAGGGTTATTTCTGTTTTTTTAATCGTTAAATGCCATTTAAAGGCATCATTCAGACCTTCCGCAGGTGCAGGCCTGTGGTACAATTCTGTTCATCCTGTTCCCCCTTTTTACCCGGAGTGAAGCCTGATGGCTCAGCTTTATTTCTATTATTCCGCGATGAATGCGGGCAAATCAACCGCCTTACTGCAGTCCTCATATAACTATCAGGAGCGCGGCATGCGTACGCTGGTCTACACTGCAGAGATCGATAACCGCTTTGGTTCAGGCAAGGTCAGTTCCCGTATAGGCCTCTCTTCCCCGGCGAAATTGTATAATTACGAGACTGCACTTTTTGCTGAAATTAATGCGGAGCATCAGCAAAAACCGGTTCACTGCGTGCTGGTCGATGAATGCCAGTTTCTGACCCGTGATCAGGTCAAAGCATTATCTGACGTGGTGGATAATCTTGATATACCTGTACTTTGCTATGGATTGCGTACAGATTTTCGCGGTGAGTTATTTGGCGGAAGCCAGTATTTGCTGGCCTGGTCAGATAAGCTTGTTGAATTAAAAACAGTTTGTCACTGTGGCAGAAAAGCCGGAATGGTATTAAGACTGGATGAAAATGGCGCGCCTTTTAAAGAGGGTGAGCAAGTTGTTATCGGTGGCAATGAACGTTATGTCTCCGTCTGTCGTAAGCATTACAAAGCGGCAATTGAGCAGGGATGCTTAAGGGCAGTGCATGGCGACCATGGCGTTAAATAAGCTTTAAAACTGACGAATTTATTCTGACGCCCGGTATTGTAAACCGGGTTTTTATTTCAGTGGTTGATTAGTTTTTCTTACTGGTTATGCCAATAAAAAAACCCGCCGGATGGCGGGTTTTGTTTAAGCTGCTTTTACTTTTTAACTTTCTTTTCTACTTTTCTGGCATCAACCGGTTGTGCCACTACCGCTTCCGCGATGTTGGCAAACGGCTCGGCATATTCGCGACCGTAGAAAGTATCAAGCATGATTTGTTTCAGCTCGGCAATCAGTGGGTAACGAGGGTTAGCACCGGTACACTGGTCATCGAAGGCATCCTCAGCCAGTTTATCAACCTTCGCCAGGAAGTCAGCTTCCTGCACGCCTGCTTCACGGATGGATTTAGGAATACCCAGCTCGGCTTTCATGCTTTCAAGCCACTGCAGCAGCTTCTCAATTTTCTGCGCGGTACGGTCACCAGGCGCACTCAGACGCAGATGGTCTGCAATCTCGGCATAGCGGCGACGGGCCTGTGGACGGTCGTACTGGCTGAATGCTGTCTGCTTGGTCGGGTTGTCATTGGCGTTGTAGCGGATGACATTACTGATCAGCAGGGCATTCGCCAGACCGTGTGGAATATGGAATTCTGAACCCAGTTTGTGGGCCATGGAGTGACAGACACCCAGGAAGGCGTTGGCAAAGGCAATACCAGCGATGGTGGCGGCGTTATGCACCCGCTCACGGGCAACCGGGTTTTTCGCCCCTTCGTTATAGCTGGCAGGCAGATTTTCCTGCAGCAGCTTAAGAGCCTGCAGCGCCTGACCGTCAGAGTATTCATTCGCCAGCACGGAGACGTATGCTTCCAGTGCATGGGTCACCGCATCCAGCCCCCCAAAGGCACACAGTGACTTAGGCATGTTCATCACCAGGTTGGCATCGACGATAGCCATATCCGGCGTCAGAGCATAGTCAGCCAGCGGGTATTTCTGGCCGGTGGCATCGTCCGTCACTACCGCAAACGGCGTCACTTCAGAACCGGTACCAGATGTCGTGGTGATGGCGATCATTTTGGCTTTCACGCCCATTTTCGGGAACTTATAGATACGTTTCCGGATGTCCATAAAGCGCAGCGCCAGCTCTTCGAATGCGGTTTCAGGATGTTCGTACATCACCCACATGATTTTGGCAGCATCCATTGGGGAACCGCCGCCCAGCGCGATAATCACGTCAGGCTTAAAGGAGTTCATCTGCTCAGCACCTTTACGCACGATGCTCAGGGTTGGATCAGCTTCCACTTCGAAGAACACTTCAGTTTCGATGCCATGAGATTTCAGCACGGCGACGATCTGGTCGGCATAACCGTTATTGAACAGAAAACGGTCGGTTACAATGAAGGCGCGTTTGGCCCCGTCGGTAGCCACTTCTTCCATGGCGATTGGCAGTGAACCGCGGCGGAAGTAGATAGACTTGGGAAGTTTGTGCCACAACATATTCTCTGCTCGCTTAGCCACGGTTTTCTTGTTAATCAGATGTTTAGGTCCGACGTTTTCAGAAATGGAGTTACCACCCCAGGAACCACAGCCCAGCGTCAGTGACGGTGCCAGCTTAAAGTTGTACAGGTCACCAATACCCCCCTGAGAAGCCGGAGTGTTGATCAGGATACGCGCAGTCTTCATTTTGTCGCCGAAGAAGTTCACACGTTCTCGCTCGTTATCCTGGTCGGTGTACAGGCAGGAGGTATGGCCGATACCGCCCATCGCAACCAGTTTTTCTGCTTTGCTGACGGCGTCTTCGAAATCTTTTGCGCGGTACATAGCCAGGGTAGGGGAGAGTTTTTCGTGAGCGAATGGTTCGCTTTCATCAACCAGCTTCACTTCACCAATCAGAATTTTGGTGCTGGCGGGGACTGTGATACCCGCAATCTCAGCAATTTTCACCGCTGGCTGACCCACGATCGCCGCATTCAGCGCGCCGTTTTTCAGAATCACATCCTGCACTGCTTTCAATTCTTTACCCTGCAACAGGTAACCGCCGTGGCTGGCAAAACGCTCACGCACTGCTTCATAAACAGAATCCACCACGATAACTGACTGTTCAGAAGCACAGATAACGCCGTTATCGAAGGTTTTGGACATCAGAATAGAAGCAACAGCACGTTTAATGTCTGCGGTTTCATCAATCACCACCGGAGTATTACCTGCGCCCACGCCGATAGCGGGTTTTCCGGAGCTGTAAGCGGCTTTCACCATGCCCGGGCCACCAGTGGCGAGGATCAGGTTGATATCAGGGTGGTGCATTAACTGATTTGAAAGCTCAACAGAAGGAACATCAATCCAGCCGATAATGTCTTTCGGTGCGCCTGCCGCAATTGCTGCCTGCAGCACGATATCAGCCGCTTTGTTGGTGGCGTCTTTGGCTCGTGGGTGTGGCGAGAAAATAATCCCATTACGGGTTTTCAGGCTGATCAGCGCTTTGAAAATAGCCGTTGAGGTTGGGTTAGTGGTCGGAACGATACCGCAGATCAGGCCAGTAGGCTCGGCGATGGTGATGGTGCCGAAAGTCTCGTCGGTGCTGAGGATGCCGCAGGTTTTTTCGTCTTTGTAAGCGTTGTAAATGTATTCAGAGGCGAAATGGTTTTTGATGACTTTGTCTTCAACAATCCCCATTCCGGATTCTGCCACCGCCATTTTTGCCAGCGGGATGCGGGCATCGGCAGCTGCCAGCGCGGCGGCGCGGAAAATCTTGTCTACCTGCTCTTGAGTGAAATTGGCGTATTCGCGTTGTGCTTTTTTAACACGTTCAACCAGTGCGTTAAGTTCAGCAACATTAGTAACGGCCATAATGCATCTCCTGATGGAAGTTTAAACTCTATTAGTAAACAAGTCAGAACTAACGAGTATAGCCACAGGGAGTTAAGGTGCTGTTAAGGCAGTGTGACTTTACTTGAACCATCTAAAATAAGTTCTACAGGTTTACTGAAAGAGTCTTTGCATCACTTCCCGGCGGGGAATATTTGCAGTACTCAACAGGTCTGGTTGTTGCAGCAAATCTTACTCACAATGGAGTAGGTCAATTTTGATCTGGGTCATATTTCCTCCAAGCTGACTCCTTTCAGCCTCAGAGCGTGCGCCACTTCACAGGCTTTCAGGTAGGGGGCGTTATTCTGCCAGTAATACGGAAGGGGTGATCGGCTAATAAAATCCAGTAGTGTGGTTGTTCTGACCAAATTAATGGCGAAAAAACAGACAAAAATATCTCTGTTTCGCCATGGTAAGCAAGATGATTTTCCATTAGATTAGCCGCCAGTAAATTGGCCCTTGCAGGAGCTCAGCGTGACCCCGGCACTCTTCGACTTATCGGTTTATATCAAATTTTTCGTCGGGCTCTTTGCCCTGGTCAACCCGTTTGGCATTATTCCGGTCTTTATCAGCATGACCAGTTACCAGGTGCCTGCCGCGCGCAACAAAACCAACATGACCGCTAACCTGTCGGTGGCGATCATTTTGTGGACCTCGCTGTTTCTGGGCGACATCATTCTGCAATTCTTTGGGATCTCGATTGATTCATTCCGCATCGCCGGGGGCATTCTGGTGGTTAGCATCGCCATGTCGATGATCAGCGGCAAGCTGGGGGAAGATAAGCAGAACAAGCAGGAAAAGTCAGAAACGGCGATTAGAGAGAGCATTGGCGTGGTGCCTCTGGCTCTGCCACTGATGGCCGGTCCGGGAGCAATCAGCTCGACCATTGTCTGGAGTACCCGTTATCACAGCTGGCAGAATATGATCGGCTTCACCCTGGCGATTGCGCTCTTTGCCTTCTGCTGCTGGCTGCTATTCCGCGCGGCACCGTTGATGGTAAGAGTGTTGGGGCAAACCGGAATCAACGTGATCACCCGTATCATGGGTCTGCTGCTGATGGCGCTGGGGATTGAATTTGTGGTCACCGGTGTGAAAGCCCTTTTTCCGGGGCTGGTTAACTGAGACATCAGTAACTGAAAAGCGCGTATTAAAGCGCATAATCTGCTCTTTTTTTCTGCCTGCGACAAAATGAGGCACTATTATGGTGCAATGCGTCGGTTTTACGATCTGGAATGGTGCAATTATTCGTATTTCTTAACAGCCGTGCGCTGTTATTAATGTAATTACTGCAACTCACTGCTGCCACAGAAATTATTCCTCGAATGTTAATTTCATCACAGTCATCAATCTCTGCAATGCGGTTAAATAGTAGATTTATTTACTGTTAATTTAAAATTTTTCAGGATATAAATCCAAAATGCACTTTACAGGCAGTAACTCGTTCAATTTGTGAACATAATCCCTGTTTGCATTGAGTGAATTAGCATCTTAATTGTTATTAGTTGTTATTTTTCATAATCTTAATGCTTATTTCTTCATATTAAATAACACTTCACCTGCGAAAATTCTCATGATAAAAGAGAATTACTTAACATTTCCGTCATTTTGCTTTGGCTTAGAAAACGGCGTTCTGCTAATTTTCGGTAGCGTTTGAAAAAACTGGCATCGGATGTGCAATAACATTTGGCTTTTTCCGGACCGGAACAGGTTCAAGAACACAGGTCACTCGCCCTTGATGAAATGTATTCCGTTTGCCCGCCAGCGTCTCAACCTGGCCATTTTTATCAACCTGGCTGTTTATGCCAGTGCTTCTTTCGCCGCGACTGTTCCTGCGGGTGTCTCTCTGACGCCGCAGCAGTCGATTGTGATCAATAACAGTGGCGAAGTTTCTTCGCTCGATCCGCAAAAGATTGAGGGGGTGCCGGAGAGCAACATCATCCTCAATCTGCTGGAAGGACTGGTCACCACTGACAATAACGGTCAGGTGGTGCCGGGCGTGGCGGAGAGCTGGGGCAATGAACAGGGCAAAGTCTGGACGTTCACCCTCAGAAAAGATGCGAAGTGGAGCAATGGTGATCCGGTGACCGCCAGTGATTTCGTTTACAGCTGGCAGCGGCTGGCCGACCCCAAAACAGCTTCCCCTTATGCCAGCTATCTGCAGTCTGCCCATCTCGCTAACATTGATGATGTGCTGGTGGGCAAAAAGTCCCCGGATACGCTGGGTGTTAAGGCGCTTGACGAACATCACCTGCAGGTCACGCTGAGTGAGCCGGTGCCTTATTTTCTTGCGCTGGCTACCCACACTTCCCTGATGCCGGTAAACCATAAAGTGCTGGAGAAATGGGGCGACAAATGGACGCTTCCGGGTCACTACGTGGGCAATGGGGCGTACACGCTCAGTGACTGGGTGATTAATGAGAAGATCGTGGTTAAGCGCAATCCGCTTTACTGGGATAATGACAAAACCGTGATTGATACCGGTACCTTCCTGCCGATTACTTCCGCCTCCACCGACGTGAATCGCTATCGCAGCGGTGAAATTGACATCTCCGGTAGCACGCTGCCGCCTGAACAGTTCCCGACGCTGAAAAAAACACTGGGCACGCAGGTTCATGTCAGCCCGCTGCTCTGTACTTTCTATTATGAACTGAACAACAAACGCCCACCGTTTAACGATCCGCGTGTACGTACTGCGGTGAAATTAACGCTCGATCGTAACATTATTGCTGAAAAAATTATGGCGCAGGGGCAGATCCCGGCGGGTACCTTCACGCCACCATTCATTAATGGTGTTCAGCTACAACAGCCTGGCTGGATGAAGCTGACTCAGCAACAGCGTAACGAGCAGGCGAAGAAGCTGCTGGCCGAAGCCGGATACAGCGCAGAGAAGCCTCTGAGCTTCAGCCTGCTGTACAACACTTCCGACGTGAATCAGAAGCAGGCGATTGCCGCTGCTTCAATGTGGAAAAAGAACCTGGGTGCCAACGTGGCGTTAGACAACCAGGAGTGGAAGACCATGCTGGATACCCGTCATCAGGGCAATTTTGACGTGGCACGTGCTACCTGGTGCTCGGACTATAACGAGCCTTCCACCTTCCTCAATATCATGGTAAGCCACTCTTCCAGCAATACCGCTTTTTATAACAGCAAAAAATTCGATGGGTTGATGGCCAAAATGCTCACAGTCGGCAACGAGCAGCGGGCAGAACTGTATCAGCAGGCAGAGCAGCAGCTGGATAGTGATTCGGCGATTATCCCGGTGTATTACCGGGTCAGCGCGCGCCTGATTAAGCCGTGGGTTGGCGGTTTCACCGGCAAAGATCCGCAGGATCTGACCAACCTCAGGTATTACTACATCATTAAGCATTAAGCGCGGGTGGGGTTTGCCGCCCGTATAAGGTTGATAGCAAAGGGTAAAGCAAAACGACTCTGAGCGTCGTCGTTCCGGCGCTCCGGGAAGATTGCCCGGTTAACGGGGGTCGCTGATGTATTTGAGCACATTGGCAATGATAAAAACTGGAGTAGGTAAACAATGACCAACATCACGAAAAAAAGCCTGATTGCGCTGAGCGTTCTCACGGCACTGGCAGGGAATATGGCCGTGGCAGCAACGGTCCCGGCAGGAGTCGAGCTGGCGCCAAAACAGGAGCTGGTTAAAGGCAACGGCGACGAAGTCCAGTCACTTGACCCGCATAAAATTGAAGGCGTGCCGGAATCCAACGTCAGTCGTGATCTGCTGGAAGGGCTGGTGATCAGTGACACCCAGGGTCATCCAACGCCTGGCGTAGCGGAAAGCTGGGAAAACAAAGACGGTAAAGTCTGGACCTTCCACCTGCGTAACACGGCCAAATGGTCAAACGGTGAGCCTGTGACTGCCCAGGACTTCGTGTACAGCTGGCAGCGTCTGGCCGACCCGAAAACGGCTTCTCCTTACGCCAGTTACCTGCAATATGGTCACCTGGAGAACATTGACGACATCATCGCCGGAAAAAAACCAGCCGATACTCTGGGCGTGAAAGCAATTGATGCCCACACCCTGCAGGTGACGTTGAGTGAATCCGTACCGTATTTTTACAAACTGCTGATCCACCCGTCTATGTCTCCGGTCTACAAGCCGGCAGTCGATAAATTCGGCGAGAAGTGGACCCAGCCAGAAAACTGGGTGGGCAATGGGGCATTTAAACTTCAGACTCACGTGATCAACGAACGTATCGTGCTGGTTCGCAACCCGGATTACTGGGACAACGCCAACACTAAACTGGATAAAGTGACCTTCCTGCTAATTTCTTCCGAAGTGAGCGACGTTAACCGCTACTTCAGTAATGACGGCAGCGATATGACTTATAACAACATGCCCATCGAGCTGTTTAAAAAGCTGCAGCGCGATAATCCTAAAGAGCTGCATGTTGATCCGTACCTGTGTACCTACTACTACGAAATCAACAACCAGAAAGCGCCATTCACCGATCCTCGCGTGCGTGCTGCGCTGAAGCTGGGTCTGGACCGCGACATCATGGTCAACAAAGTGCTGGCTCAGGGGCAACTGCCTGCCTACAGCTACACGCCGCCAGCCACCGACGGTGCCGGGCTGATCAAACCGGAGTGGTTCAGCTGGTCACAGGACAAACGCAATGAAGAAGCGAAAAAACTGCTGGCTGAGGCGGGCTACACGGCCGACAAGCCGCTGACCTTCGAACTGCTGTATAACACTTCCGATCTGCACAAGAAGCTGGCGATTGCGGCCTCTTCAATCTGGAAGAAAAACCTCGGTGTGAACATCAAGCTGAACAACCAGGAGTGGAAAACCTTCCTGGATACCCGTCATCAGGGTAACTTCGATGTTTCCCGCGCAGCCTGGTGTGCCGACTATAACGAGCCAACCTCGTTCCTGAACACCATGCTCTCCGACAGCAGCAACAACACTTCTCACTACAAATCGGCTGAGTTCGATAAAGTGATGGCGGATGCGGCAAAGGCGAGCAATGAGAAAGCCCGCAGCCAGTTGTACGCAAAAGCCGAACAGGTTCTGGATAAAGACTCGGTTATCGTGCCGGTGTATTACTACGTGAACGCCCGCCTGGTAAAAACCTACGTTGGTGGTTATACCGGTAAAGACGCGCTCGATAACGTGTATGACAAAAATCTGTATATCATTAAACATTAATGGCAAAAATGGGGGAAGGGTGACCTTCCCTCAGCGTGTCTATTTTAAGCAGTGCTGAGGCACAAGCCAGCAGGTACGGGCAATGTTAAAGTTTATTTTGCGTCGTTTTCTGGAAGCGATTCCGACGCTACTCATTCTGATCACTATCTCCTTCTTTATGATGCGTCTTGCACCGGGGAGTCCTTTTACCGGTGAACGAACGCTGTCGCCAGAAGTAATGGCGAATATCGAAGCCAAATACCATCTGAACGATCCAGTCTGGAAGCAGTACACCGACTATCTGGTGCAGCTGGCTCATGGTGATTTTGGGCCGTCGTTCAAATACAAAGACTATTCGGTTAATTATCTGGTCGGCCATGCCTTCCCGGTGTCAGCCAAACTCGGTCTGGCCGCTTTTGTTCTGGCGATCATTCTTGGGGTCTCGGCGGGGGTCATTGCGGCCCTCAAACAGAACAGCAAATGGGACTTTGTCGTGATGGGCATCGCGATGACCGGGGTGGTGATCCCCAGTTTTGTGGTGGCCCCGCTGCTGGTACTGATCTTCGCGATCGCCCTGAAATGGTTGCCTGGCGGCGGCTGGAACGGTGGGGAAGCGAAATATATGATCCTGCCGATGGTCGCGCTGTCGCTGGCCTATATCGCCAGTATCGCGCGTATCACCCGTGGCTCGATGATTGAAGTGCTGCACTCCAACTTTATCCGTACCGCACGGGCGAAAGGGCTGCCAATGCACCGTATCGTTCTGCGCCACGCGCTGAAGCCGGCGATGCTGCCGGTACTGTCCTATCTTGGCCCGGCTTTCGTCGGCATCATCACCGGCTCAATGGTGATTGAAACCATCTACGGTCTGCCGGGTATCGGCCAGCTGTTCGTGAACGGCGCGCTGAACCGCGACTACTCGCTGGTGCTGAGCCTGACCATCCTGGTGGGCGTGCTGACCATCCTGTTTAATGCGATCGTTGACGTGCTTTATGCCGTTATCGATCCGAAAATTCGTTACTGATCCGGAGCTCGCGATGATGTTGAGTAAAAAAAATAGCGAAGCTCTCGACGCCTTCAGTGAAAAGCTGGAGGTCGAAGGCCGCAGTCTGTGGCAGGATGCCCGTCGCCGTTTTATCCATAACCGCGCGGCGCTGGGCAGCCTGATTGTGCTGATGGTGATTGCCCTGTTTGTGATTTTCGCCCCGATGCTCTCCTCGTTTACCTATGACGATACCGACTGGGGCATGATGTCTGCCGCCCCGGACATGGTTTCCAAACACTACTTTGGTACTGACTCATCAGGCCGTGACCTGCTGGTACGCGTGGCGATTGGTGGTCGTATCTCACTGATGGTGGGGATTGCTTCCGCGCTGGTGGCGGTGCTGGTGGGCACGCTGTATGGCTCTCTTGCCGGTTATCTTGGCGGTAAAACCGACTCGGTGATGATGCGCCTGCTGGAGATCCTCAACTCCTTCCCGTTTATGTTCTTTGTGATCCTGCTGGTGACCTTCTTTGGCCGCAATATTCTGCTGATCTTCGTCGCCATTGGGCTGGTCTCCTGGCTGGATATGGCACGTATCGTGCGCGGCCAGACGCTGAGCCTCAAGCGCAAAGAGTTTATTGAAGCGGCCCATGTCGGCGGGGTTTCTACCACCAATATCGTGCTGCGCCATATTGTGCCAAACGTTCTCGGGGTGGTGGTGGTGTATGCCTCCCTGCTGGTGCCAAGTATGATCCTGTTTGAATCCTTCCTGAGCTTCCTCGGACTGGGGACGCAGGAGCCGCTGAGCAGCTGGGGTGCCTTGCTCAGCGATGGCGCTAACTCAATGGAAGTGTCGCCATGGCTGCTGCTGTTCCCGGCGGGATTCCTGGTGGTAACGCTGTTCTGTTTCAACTTTATCGGCGATGGCCTGCGTGATGCCCTCGATCCGAAAGATCGTTAAGGAGTTTCCCGATGAGCGTAATTGAACTGCAGCCAGCCATGGCGAAACCAGCGGGAAGCGAACGTCTGTTGGAGGTGAAGGATCTGCGGGTGACGTTTGGCACGCCGGACGGCGATGTTACGGCGGTAAACGACCTGAACTTCAGCCTGCGTGCCGGTGAGACCCTGGGTATTGTGGGGGAGTCAGGTTCTGGTAAATCACAGACGGCATTTGCCCTGATGGGGCTGCTGGCCAGCAATGGTCGTATTGGTGGCTCCGCGCTGTTTAACGGCAAAGAGATCCTTAACCTGCCGGAGAAACAGCTTAACAGCCTGCGTGCTGAAAAAATTGCGATGATTTTTCAGGACCCGATGACCTCGCTGAACCCGTACATGCGCGTTGGCGAGCAGCTGATGGAAGTTCTGAAGCTGCACAAAGGGATGAGCAGCGCCCAGGCCTTTGAAGAGTCGGTGCGAATGCTGGACGCGGTAAAAATGCCTGAAGCCCGCAAGCGCATGAAAATGTTCCCGCACGAGTTTTCCGGCGGGATGCGCCAGCGCGTGATGATCGCCATGGCGCTGCTGTGCAGGCCGAAGTTGCTGATTGCCGATGAGCCCACCACCGCGCTGGACGTAACAGTGCAGGCACAGATCATGACGTTGCTGAACGATCTCAAAAGAGAGTTCAACACCGCGATCATTATGATCACCCACGATTTGGGCGTGGTGGCCGGCATTTGTGACCAGGTGTTGGTGATGTACGCCGGAAGAACCATGGAATACGGCAAGGCGCGTGATGTGTTTTATCAGCCGACGCATCCGTATTCGATTGGCCTGCTTAACGCCGTGCCGCGTCTGGATGCGGAAGGGGAATCCCTGACCACCATTCCGGGCAACCCGCCAAACCTGCTGCGCCTGCCGAAAGGCTGCCCGTTCCAGCCGCGCTGTCCGCATGCGATGGACATCTGTTCCACTGCGCCACCGCTGACGCCGTTTGGCGAGGGTCGTCTGCGTGCCTGCTTCAAACCCGCGGAGGAACTGGTATGAGCGCGGTAGCTGAAAAGAAAGTTTTGTTAGAAATTGCCGATCTGAAGGTACATTTTGACATCAAAGACGGCCGTCAGTGGTTCTGGCAGCCTTCAAAGACCCTGAAAGCGGTGGATGGTGTCAGCCTGCGCCTTTATGAAGGGGAAACCCTGGGTGTCGTGGGCGAGTCCGGCTGTGGCAAATCCACGCTGGCCCGCGCCATTATCGGCCTGGTGAAGGCGACAGAAGGGCGTGTGGCCTGGCTTGGACGCGACCTGCTGGGGCAGAGCGAGGAAGAGTGGCGCAAGGCACGCAGCGATATTCAGATGATTTTCCAGGATCCGCTGGCTTCGCTCAACCCGCGTATGACCATCGGCGATATCATCGCCGAGCCGTTACGTACCTATCATCCAAAGATGGCGCGGCAGGAAGTTAAAGAGCGCGTGAAAACAATGATGATGAAGGTAGGCCTGCTGCCTAACCTGATTAACCGTTATCCTCACGAGTTTTCCGGCGGCCAGTGCCAGCGTATTGGTATCGCCCGCGCGCTGATCCTGGAGCCAAAATTGATTATCTGTGATGAACCCGTTTCGGCACTGGATGTGTCAATTCAGGCACAGGTGGTCAATCTGTTGCAGAAACTTCAGCGAGAGATGGGGCTGTCGTTAATCTTTATCGCCCATGACCTGGCGGTGGTGAAACATATTTCCGATCGCGTGCTGGTGATGTATCTGGGCCATGCGGTGGAACTGGGAACCTACAGTGAGGTTTATCAGAATCCGCAGCATCCTTACACGCGTGCGCTGATGTCAGCAGTGCCAATTCCTGACCCGGATCTGGAGAAAAATAAGGTCATCCAGCTGCTGGAAGGGGAACTGCCTTCGCCAATCAACCCGCCATCAGGCTGCGTGTTCCGCACCCGCTGCCCGATTGCCGGGCCGGAATGCGCCAAAACGCGCCCGCTGCTGGAAGGCAGCTTCCATCATGCAGTCTCCTGCCTCAAGGTGGATCCGCTGTAAGGTTATTTTCGCTGAAGGCTGAGGCATGGGTAATACAGATCGGGAGTAAAGTGTCTCGCGCCATGGACGGCGCGAGCCGGGCTGCCAGCAATGGCGTTGTTTGCGTCTTTTAATGTGGCCTGAATTCACCATGCAGGCGCTGGATGGCTTAACTGTTATTCACGCCACAAAATATGACAAAGCTTATGGTCTTTTTCCCGGCAGAGCAGTACTCGGGCAAAGACATCGGTAATCGGGTCGCCATCCATTTCGCCCAGCCCAATCACCACCTCGGAGAAGAAGTCCGGGTTCAGGTCAAAATCAACGTGCTCAGCCCAGTCTTCTGAAGGATCAAACAGCTCTGCGCCGCCGCGTTCTTCAAACTGAAGATTGAACAGAATGATATCGGCCGGATCGAGGTTGTCACCCGCCAGCTCCAGAAAAATATCGTAGGCCTGTTCAAGAGTTTCATCTTCGGTAAGGCGGTTATTTAAATCCATAACATTTCCCATAATGCCCGTCGGGCGCTGTGCAATTCCGCTCGTTTTACAGCAACGGGCTGAAGAAGTAAAACAGTCGTTCGACAATACGCTGCCAGTAAGCACGACGTGACCAGCGTTTGCCGTCAACCAGCCGCGAGCGGGCGATATAATCGTCCTGAACCCTGGCCAGATCGCCGCCGAAACCGTCATCATCAATCACCAGTGTGATCTCAAAATTCAGCCACAGACTGCGCATATCCAGGTTCACCGTGCCGACCAGGCTCAACTGACCATCGACCAGCACGCTCTTGGTGTGCAGCAGGCCGTCTTCGAACTGATAAATTTTCACGCCCGCTTCCAGCAGCTCAGCGAAGAACGCACGACTCGCCCAGCCAACCAGCACGGAATCATTACGCCGCGGCACAATGATACTGACATCAACCCCACGCTGTGCCGCCGTGCAGATGGCGTGCAGAAGGTCATCGCTGGGAACAAAGTAGGGGGTGGTCATGATCAGCTGTTCGCGCGCGGAGTAGACCGCGGTCAGCAGAGCCTGATGGATCAGGTCTTCCGGGAAGCCGGGACCGGAAGCAATCACCTGGATGGTATGGCCACTTTCCTGTTCAAACGGCATCACGTTGCCATCCGGGGGCGGCGGCAGGATACGCTTGCCGGTTTCAATTTCCCAGTCGCAGGAGTAGATAATTCCCATGGTAGTGGCGACCGGGCCTTCCATACGCGCCATCAAATCCACCCACTGGCCGACGCCCGCATCCTGTTTAAAAAAGCGGGGATCGACCAGGTTCATGCTGCCGGTGTAGGCGATATAGTTATCGATCAGCACCACTTTGCGGTGCTGGCGCAGATCCATGCGGCGCAGGAACACGCGCAGCAGACTGACTTTGAGCGACTCCACCACGTCAATACCGGCATTACGCATCATCGCGGCCCACGGGCTGCGGAAGAACTGCACGCTGCCGGCTGAATCCAGCATTAAGCGACAATGCACGCCGCGTCTCGCCGCGGCCATCAACGATTCCGCCACCTCATCCGCCAGTCCGCCCGGCTGCCAGATGTAGAACACCATCTCAATATTATGGCGCGCGAGCTGAATATCCCGGATTAATGCCTGCATGGTGTCTTCAGTGGAGGTCAGCAGCTGTAGTTGATTGCCCTTAACGCCCGCAACGCCCTGACGGTTTTCACACAGCTGGAACAGCGAACGGGCAACGTCACTGTTGTCGTCGGCGAAAATCTGTTGACAGGATTTTAAATCGTTCAGCCATTTCGCCGTGGAGGGCCACATGGTGCGTGCGCGCTCCGCACGCCGCTTCCCCAGATGCAGTTCTCCAAAAGAGAGGTAGGCGATGATCCCAACAAGCGGCAGGATATAGATAACCAACAGCCAGGCCATGGCGGAGGGCACCGCGCGACGCTTCATCAGAATTCGCAACGTCACACCGGCGATCAGCAGCCAGTAACCGAAGATCAGCAACCAGCTGAGTACAGTATAAAAAGTCGACATGTCAGTGGAAATCCCGTTCGCGCTTGAATACAGAGAGTTTACGTGCAGATGACAGTGTGCGAAACCTTTTATGCTTTAAAGTCATCGGACTTGGCCTGTGCACAGAAAAGTTTATAATGCGGCGCGAGTTTTTTAACCGCAGAGGGTGAAATGAGACGGAGTAGAAATGAAGTCGCACGCTGGCGTATGTCGCGTCAGATCCAGCGTCGCCGGGCACGCTGGCTGGAAGGGCAATCCAGACGTTATGGTCGCATGCATGCCATCCGCCATCAGGTTAACCAGCAGCAGCGCCGTTCTATTCTGTTCGTTAATCAACTGGTCTGACAGCAGCCTGTGGGCACGTTTCCTGGGCATTGACTGAGCGTGAGCAGAAATGTTTATGTGCGCCCTGAGGCGTACCGCCATAAATTTCCCGCTCATTAACTTTTGCTTAATTTGTTGTGTTTTACAGGCTGTGTTTGCCTGTCAAAACACCCGCTTAAATGGCTTAACGGCGACCTGCCTGTAGACGCCTGCCGCGATGTAGGGATCGTCCTGAGCCCAGGACTGCGCCTCTTCCAGCGACTGAAACTCGGCAATTACCGTTGAGCCGCTGAAGCCAGCCACGCCCGGGTCATTACTGTCCACGGCGGGCATCGGTCCGGCCACAATCAGCCGGCCTTCATCCTGCAGCAATTGCAGACGTGCAAGGTGGGCAGGGCGTACGGCGGTACGCTTTTCCAGTGAATCAGCATTATCTTCCGCGTAAATTACATAGAGCACGTTTACAACTCCTGTCGGGTCAGTAAGATTCGGCAATCACGTTAAGTCATCGTTAACTATTCTGCAAACGAAAGATAGCAGTGGCCTGATGCCGGTCAGTTTCAGGCACTTTTCTGACGAAATCACGCCGCCAGCGCGGCTGGGTTATTGAAACTGATTGCTATTTGCATTTAAACTTACGTTTCAATACTCACAGCAGAAAGATTATGACGACGCTGACAGAAAATTCTTTACCCCGCCGTATATCCCTGCCAATGCTGTTCTCCGTGGGACTGCATGCGGCAGTGATTGGGGGAATACTTTATGCTTCTTTTCATCAGGTAGTCGAAGTGCCGAAAGCGTCTCAGCCCATCAGCGTCTCGATGGTTGCGCCAGAAGTGCAGCCAGAGCCCCAGCCCGCTCCTCAGCCTGCGCCCGAGCCGGTGCCGCAACCGGAGCCAGAACCTGAACCCGTTCCTGAGCCGGAACCGCCTAAACCTGAGCCCGTGCCCATTCCAAAACCCGTGCCAAAGCCTAGGCCAAAGCCGGTAAAAAAGGAAGTGGTGAAGCCGAAGAAAGAGGTGAAACCCCACACGGAGCCGCGTCAGGCATCGCCGTTTAACCCGGACAAGAACGCTACTGCGCCTAAGCCCTCTACCGCGCCGAAAACATCACCAGCGCCTTCCACCGCGGTTTCAACGGGCCCCAGAGCAATCAGCGTAGGCAAACCTGCCTACCCGGCTCGTGCTTTCGCGCTGCGCATGGAAGGGCGCGTGCGGGTTCAGTTTGACGTGGACAGTTCAGGCCAGGTCGACAACATCCGCGTTCTCTCTGCCGAGCCACGCAATATGTTTGAGCGGGAAGTGAAGCAGGCGATGAAGAAGTGGCGCTATGAAGCCGGTAAGCCGGGCAAAGATATGACCATGAACATCGTCTTCAAAATTAACGGTGGCTCCAGTATCGAATAATGAAAAAAGCCGGGTCATCCGGCTTTTTTTCAGTTCTGCACATCCGGCTGGAAATTCCTCTTATCTGCCGGCAACTCACGCGGTTTGCCTTCGTTATCCACTGCGACGTAGATAAACACGGCTTCCGTGGTGCAGTAACGCTGACCGATCGGCTCAGAAGAAACTTTTTTAATCCACACTTCAATATTGATGGTGATCGAGCTTTTACCTGTACGGATACAGCGTGCATGGCAGCTCACCACATCTCCTACCGCCACCGGTTTGAGGAAGGTCATGCCGTCCGCACGCACTGTGACCACGCGACCGCCGGCAATCTCTTTGGCCAGAATGGCGCCGCCCATATCCATCTGAGACATTAGCCAGCCGCCGAAAATATCGCCATTGGCGTTAGTATCCGCAGGCATAGCCAGCGTCCGCAGCACCATCTCGCCCTGCGGGAGTCTGTTTTTATCGTTGTTCATTGCTTGCTTCCCGATAGAAAGAGGGGTGGCCCGACGGATGCCGGGCGCTGAAGTTTATTTTTCTTCTTGTGGCATCAGGCGGTAGATATACAGGCCGCTGATGAGGGTGAAGAGCAGGGTCAGACCGGTCAAACCAAACACTTTAAAATTAACCCAAAATGCCTGAGATAACCAAAAGGCGACGTAAATATTTGCTATCCCACAGGCGAAGAAAAACAGTGCCCAGGCAATATTAAGCTTACGCCAGGCCATTTCCGGTAGCTTCAACTCTTTCCCCAGCATGGTCTGAATCAGCGGCTGCTTCATCCAGAACTGGCTGAACAGCAGCGCCAGGCCGAACAAAGAATAGATCACCGTGACTTTCCATTTGATGAACTCATCGTTATGGAACACCAGCGTCAGGGTGCCGAACACTGCAACCAGCACAAAGGTGAAGAGGGTCATTTTTTCTACTTTACGGAACATTATCCAGCTGGCAATCAGCGCCAGAGCGGTGGCGACAATCAGCGCACCCGAGGCGACGAAGATGTCATACAGCTTGTAGAAGATGAAAAAGACCACGAGCGGGAGAAAATCAAGTAACTGCTTCATAAAGGCTTCCAAATACCAGACTGAGGCAAAACATCAGGTTACCACTGCGTGCCCCGCAGGACACGCAATCACAGATTAACGTAACAGCATATACAGGCGATACAGATAGATAATCAGTATGGCCGAAATAAGGTTACTCAGTGCGTTCAGCACCACCGACGCGACGTTGGCTGGCAGCACGGTCAGCGAGGAGGCCAGCAGCAGTACGGCAATCTTTGCCAGCAACCAGACGGCCACGCCAGGCGCCACGATCTTCATCTGGCTCCACACCAGACGCATACTGCTGCGCATCGCGGCGAAGATGCCACTCTTTTCGGTGGCAAGGATAATCGGGGCCAGCGCCAGCACGATGGCGAGGATCACGCCAGGCACGACCAGCACCATAAAACCGAGTTGCACGACCAGAGTCATGATAAACACCAGCAGCAGCAGGCGAGGCAGCATTGGTGCAGAAGCCCCGATCGCCCGCAGCGCGCTGACACGCTGACCGGCCGAAACCATCGGGATCAGACTCAGCATGGCGCCCAGCAACAGGGTGTTACCCACCAGGGAAGCGAAGGTTCCGGCCGCTGAGGCGCGCAGCAGGATGCGCTGCTGATCGGGTGACATATTTTGCACCATTTCCAGCAGGCTCATGCCAGAGCCGCTTTCGCCGTCCGTCAGGAGGGAGAGCTGATCGGCTCCTGGCGTCAGCGCATGGCCGATCAGCACGGTGATAAATGAGGTTAGCAGCGAAATCAGCACGATGGTAATCAGCTGATGGCGAAAAAAGTTCCCCGTGTCACGGTATAACGAACCTGCCGTGAAAGACATGTACACTCCTTGAAAAGCCGATATTAGCAATCCCGCGATTGTACATGGTCTGGTGGTAACCTGGCACCCTGACTTACATAACTTTCGATTAAAGAAGGCATTATCGGCTCAAACAGCGCCGGCAGGCCATAACGCGCCCTGGCCCGGTCGCAGGCCTCATTGCGCAGGCCGTTTTCACCCGACCGGGAAAATTCACGGCATGGCGTTGGCCGCCGCTCGTAAATCCCACAGGAGACGCATCCGCCGATATCGCCTTCCAGCGCCACGCAGCGGGGCGAAGACACATTGGTTCCCCGCATATTGCGCATAAAGAGATTCAGCGGTTCCGTCATATCGGCCGGGACTTGTCCTCCGCCATCATCGGCTTCAGACAAGTAAAAAGAGACACGGAAATGGGCGCAGCAGGCGCCACAACTGACACACGGATTAAGGTTTTCGCTCATCTGATTTCCCGCCCCTCCTGAGGCATCGAACCAAAATCACATTAAGGGAGATCAGCAACATAGGCGGGGGGATTTTTTTTCGCAAGGGCAATTTTTGCGTCCATGCGCTTACGGAAATTGATCCAAATCAAACCATTGTTTTTTATGAAGAATGAAAGAAATGATTTGCATGACCTTTCTGCAAATAAAGGTAAAGATGGCGCAGATAAAATTTCACAATTGCGTAAAAGCGCTTAATGACATGCAAAGGAGTGGTTATGAAATTAACAGCATTGGCTCTGGCGGTGATGACCCTGTTGCCAGCAGTGGCTTCAGCCCATCAGGCTGGCGATTTTTTCATGCGTGCAGGTACAGCCACCGTCCGCCCAACCGGCGGCTCTGATAACGTTCTGGGACTGGGCGAGTTCAACGTTGATAACAATACTCAGCTGGGCCTGACCTTTACCTATATGGCAACCGACAACATCGGTATTGAACTGTTGGGAGCCACGCCTTTCCGCCATAAGGTCGGACTGGCAGCGACGGGAACGTTAGCCACCGTACATCAACTGCCGCCAACCCTGATGGCGCAGTGGTACTTTATGGGCAACACCAGCAAATGGCAGCCTTATGCCGGTATCGGTGTTAACTACACGATGTTCTATGACAACGACTTTAATCAGACAGGACGGGATGCCGGGCTGAGCAATCTGAGCGTGAAGAACTCCTGGGGCGTGGCTGGCCAGCTGGGGCTGGATTATCAGCTCACGCCGGACTGGATGCTTAATGCTTCCCTGTGGTACATGAATATCAAAACGAAAGTGGGCTTTGACTCACCAGCGGGTCACCAGAGTATCAATACTGACATCAACCCGTTTGTATTCTTCTTCGGCGCGGGCTATCGCTTCTGATCAGGGCCTGCGGGCATAAAAAAAGCCGCCTGAGGGCGGCTTTTTGCTAAGTCATGCAATTTACTTTATCTGCATGTTGTTGGTCACTGAAGTGACGCCTTTCACGCTACGGGTCAGGGTAACGGCACGGTTAGCCATTTGTGGTGAGCTGACAAAACCACTCAGCTGCACGCGGCCCTTAAAGGTTTCCACGTTAATCTCTGTTGATTTCAGCGAATCATCTTTCAACAGCACGCCTTTAACTTTAGTGGTGATCACCGTGTCATCAATGTATCCGCCAGTGCCTTCTTTGGTGCGGGTCGGCGCACAGGCGCTGACCGAAACAGCCACTACTGCCGCAATAACCATGCCCGTCAGGACTTTCATCAACTTCATTGTCATTCTCCCTGTCATTGTGGATTGGCCTTCGCCGTATTTACAGAATCGCTCTGTAAAAGAAGCTTAGCCCTGAGCGAAAAATTCGCAATGGGGCAGGGTCAAAAAGAGTGGGAAAATAATGCCTTACCGGGGCAGGTAAGGCATTCAACAGCAGATTAACGCGTGGCGGCTTTCAGGCTGGAGACAAAAGCCTTCAGTTCGGCCAGCATCACCGGCGGATTGGCGTGATTTTTCTCGATGATTCTTACAATGGCAGATCCGGAGATAGCCCCCGCGGCACCGGCCGCCAGCGCTTCTTTCACCTGGCCGGGTTCAGAGATACCAAAACCCTGTACCGACGGTGCGGCATTGTATTCTGTCAGTCTGCTCACCAGATGCTGCAGCGACAGGCTTTCACCGCGGGTTTCGGAGCCGGTGACGCCAGCACGGGAGAGCAGGTAGGTATAACCGCGACCATGCGAGGCGATTTCACGCAGTAAATCATCATCTGCATTCGGCGGGCAGATAAAGATAGGCGCAACGTTATGACGCATGGCTGACTGACGGAATGCTGCTGACTCTTCAACCGGCACATCCGCAACCAGCACGGAATCGACGCCGGCTTGCTGGCAACTGGCGTAGAAGTTATCAATGCCGTTGGAAAAGACCAGGTTGGCGTACATCAGCAGGCCAATGGGGATCTCCGGATATTTCTGGCGAATGGCGGCCAGCATCTCAAAACAATGTGACGGTGTCACGCCTGCCGCGAACGCACGCAGGGTGGCATTCTGGATAGTCGGGCCATCGGCCAGCGGGTCAGAGAAGGGAATGCCCAGCTCCAGCGCGTCGGCACCGCCTTCCACCAGAGCATCGATGATCTGCAACGACAGCTCCGGTGTTGGGTCGCCCAGCGTGACGAAAGGCACGAATGCGCCTTCTTTACGTTCTTTCAGGCGTTTAAAAAGCTGCTCGTAACGTTCCATCAGATTTCTCCCTTAGCGGTCAGGATGTCATGAACGGTGAAAATGTCCTTATCGCCGCGACCGGAGAGGTTAACCACCAGAAGCTGCTCTTTCTCCGGCGCTTCGCGCATCATCTTCAGCGCATGGGCCAGCGCGTGTGAGGATTCCAGTGCCGGAATAATCCCTTCACTGCGGCACAGCGCCTTAAAGGCCTCCAGTGCTTCATCATCGGTAATCGATACATAATCGGCGCGGCCGGTGCTGTTCAGATAAGCGTGTTGAGGGCCCACTGACGGAAAGTCCAGACCGGCAGAGATAGAGTAAGATTCTTCAATCTGGCCCTCTTCGGTCTGCATCATCGGGGCTTTCATGCCGAAGTAGATCCCCACGCGGCCGTGCTTCAGCGGCGCGCCATGTTCACCGCTTTCAATGCCGTGACCGGCAGGTTCAACGCCAATCAGGCCAACGGAAGGTTCATCGATAAAGTCGGCAAACATGCCGATAGCGTTAGAGCCCCCGCCGACGCAGGCAATCACTGCGTCCGGCAGGCGACCTTCGCGCTCCTGGATCTGCGCTTTGGTTTCTTCACCGATCATGCGCTGGAATTCACGCACGATGGTCGGGAAAGGATGCGGCCCCGCTGCGGTGCCCAACATGTAGTGGGCAGTTTCATAGCTGCCAGACCAGTCCCGCAGCGCCTCGTTACAGGCATCTTTCAGCGTGGATGACCCACTGTGCACCGGGATCACTTCCGCGCCCATCAGCTTCATTCTGAAGACGTTAGGTGACTGGCGCTCAATATCTTTCGCGCCCATATAAATGCGACATTTCAGGCCCAGCAGCGCACTGGCCAGAGCAGAGGCCACACCGTGCTGCCCGGCGCCGGTTTCGGCAATAATTTCGGTTTTGCCCATGCGTTTAGCCAGCAGAGCCTGGCCCAGCACCTGATTAGTTTTGTGCGCACCGCCATGCAGCAGATCTTCACGCTTCAGGTACAGATGGGTTTTCGTGCCTTTGGTGAGGTTCCTGCACAGCGTCAGGGCGGTCGGGCGACCGGCGTAGTTTTTCAGCAGGTCATTAAACTCGGCCTGAAACTCCGGGTCGCGCTGAGCGCTGACAAAAGCTTCTTCCAGCTGGCGCAGGGCTGGCATCAGGATCTGAGGCACATACATGCCGCCAAATTCGCCAAAATAGGGGTTCAGTAAGGTCATATCGCTTCTCTTTTCGCTAAACGGAGCCGCCGCAGCGGCCCCGGACGGTCAGTACGCCTTCAGCGTTTGAAAGACTGAGGCAATCTTCGAGGCATCTTTGATCCCGGGTGCGCTTTCCACACCGGAATTGAAATCTAAACCGGCACAGCCCAGCTGAGCGGCTCCGACGCAGTTATCCGCGCCCAGACCGCCAGCCAGCAGGACGTTGTCCAGCGGTTGACCGTTGAGCAGGGTCCAGTCAAAGCGTTTGCCGCTGCCGCCGTTCCCATTATCAAATACGTAGCGATCCACGTGCGGCCAGTCTCGGGCAGGCAGAGCATCTTTAATGCTGAAGGCTTTCCAGATTTTTACTTCATCGGGCAACTTGCTGCGCAGCTCGGCCACAAAGGCCTGGTCTTCATCGCCGTGCAGTTGAACGGCCTGCAGCGTCAGTTGCTGTACAGTCGTGACGATGTCATTGATGCTGTTATTACGGAACACGCCAACATATTTTAATGCTGCTGCGCTCTGAACCGCTCTGGCTTGCTCAATGTTCACTTTACGGGGCGAGCCTTCAGCAAAGATCAGCCCACCGTAGATAGCCCCGGCTTCAAGGGCGCTTCGGCCATCTTCCGGGCGGGTCAGACCACAAACTTTATTATCACCAATAATCACACGCCGCACTGCGGCTGCCAGGTCGCCTTCGGACATCAGTGCAGAACCAATCAGGAAGCCGTTGGCGAAGTGGCTCAGCTCACGTACCTGCGCATAGCTGTTGATGCCAGATTCGCTGATCACCGTTACGCCATGGGACACTTTCGGTGCCAGGCGGCGGGTACGATCCAGATCGATAGAGAGGTCGCGCAGATCGCGGTTATTAATACCGATAACTTTTGCCCCCAGTGTGGTGGCACGCTCCAGCTCTTCATCGCTGATCACTTCAGTCAGTACGCCCATATTCAGACTGTGCGCCACGGCAGACAGCTGGCGATACTGCTCATCATTCAGTACGGACAGCATCAGCAGGATTGCATCAGCCTGATAGAAACGCGCCAGGTAAATCTGGTAAGGGTCGATGATAAAGTCTTTGCACAACACTGGCTGAGTAATCGCCGCGCTGACAATCGGAAGAAAATCAAAGCTTCCCTGAAAATATTTTTCGTCGGTCAGCACTGAAACCGCAGAAGCGTAGTGCCGGTAAACGCCGGCGATAGTTGCCGGATCAAAATCTTCCCGAATCAGCCCCTTTGAAGGCGAAGCTTTCTTACATTCAAGAATAAACACGGTCCTGGCGCCCTGCAGCGCGTGATAAAAGCTGCGGGTAGACGGTGCGATCTCGTTCTGGAAAGTCGACAGCGGCTGCTGCTGCTGGCGATCTGCCAGCCAGACTGCCTTGTCCTGAACAATTTTGTTAAGTACGGTTTCCTGCATGATTATCCTCTGGCCGCCAGTGCGACAACTTGCTCGTAAGCCCGACCACTGCGGATGACGCTCAGCGCCGTCCGGGCATTTTCCCGTAAATCTTCATTGCCGAAAATCTTCAGCAACAGCGCCACGTTAGCCGCAACGGCTTCTTCGTGCGCGTGCTCGCCTTTACCCTGGAGTAATCGTGCCAGAATGTCACGGTTTTCTTCAGGTGATCCGCCTGCCAGCGCCTCCTGCGGGTGGAAACTTAACCCGAAGTCTTCCGGGGCCAGCTGGTAGCTGGTGATTTCGCCTTCACGCAGTTCTGCCACATGGGTGTTAGCGTGCAGGGCAACTTCATCCATTCCACCACCGTGAACCACAGCCGCGCGCTGGTAGCCGAGCATTTTCAGCGTTTTGGCTACCGGCAGGACCAGCTCAGGGCTGTAAACGCCTATCACCGCTAAAGGAGGCCGTGCCGGGTTAATCAGCGGGCCGAGCACGTTAAACAGCGTGCGGGTCTTCAGCTGCTGGCGCACCGGCATGGCATGACGAAAGCCAGTGTGGTACTGCGGAGCGAACAGGAAGCAGACGTTGAGATCGTCCAGTGCCTGACGCGCTTTTTCCGCAGGCAGGTCCAGGCTGATACCAAACGCCGCCAGCAGGTCGGAAGAACCAGACTTGCTGGAGACGCTGCGGTTGCCGTGCTTGGCCACTTTCAGGCCACAGGCTGACGCCACAAACGCGCTGGCGGTGGAAATGTTAATGCTGTTGCTGCCATCGCCACCGGTACCAACGATATCCGCAAATGCGTAGTCGGGGCGGGGGAAGGGTTTAGCATCTTCCAGCAGCGCCGTGGCGGCGCCGGCAATCTCTTCCGGGCACTCACCACGAACTTTCATCGCAATCAACGCGGCAGCCAGCTGGGTAGGCTCAAGCTGGCCGGTAATGATTGCCGAGAACAGCTGATGGCTTTCGGCCTGGGTCAGGGTCTGCGCCTGATAAAGTTTTTCCAGAATCTCGTTCATCGGGTCTCCTTATTATTACGCCAGCGCCCAGGCGAGTGTTTGTTCCAGAAGGCGTGCGCCCTGCGTGGTGAGAATGGATTCCGGATGGAACTGGAATCCGCAGACGCGATCGGCATCGTGACGAACGGCCATGACCATTCCGTTAAAGGTTGCGTTGACGCAAAGCTCCGCCGGGACATTGCTGCCCACCAGAGAGTGGTAACGGGCCACCGGCAGCGGATTACTCAGCCCGGCAAACATGCCCACATCGTCATGAGTAATAGCCGATGCCTTACCATGCAGGATTTCGCCTGCCTGACCCACGTGGCCACCGTAAGCTTCCACAATCGCCTGATGGCCCAGACAGATACCGATAATCGGCAGACGGCCGCGCAGGCGCTGCAGCAGTTCCGGCATGCAGCCTGCTTCAGAAGGCGCACCGGGTCCGGGTGACAGCATCAGCACCGGATTTTCCATGCTCTGCAGGCAATCGATTAACGCTTCTGCCGGTACGCTGTTCCGGTAAATCACCACGTTATGACCAAAGGCTCGTAACTGGTCGACCAGGTTATAAGTAAATGAGTCAATGTTGTCGAGCAGCAGGATATCAGCCATCAGAAAATCTCCTTGCAGTGATGGGCCGTGGCGATAGCACGAAGAACGGCGCGGGCTTTATTGCGGCTCTCATCCGCTTCCGCTTGCGGGACAGAATCCAGAACCACACCAGCACCGGCCTGAACGGTCGCGACACCGTCTTCAACGTACGCTGAACGGATAACGATACAGGTATCCAGATCGCCGCTGGCTGTAAAATAGCCAACTGCGCCGCCGTAGCTGCCACGACGGGTGCCTTCGGCTCCGGCAATCAGCTGCATGGCGCGAACTTTTGGCGCTCCGCTCAGCGTGCCCATGTTCATACAGGCGCTGTAAGCGTGCAGCACGTCCAAATCTTCACGCAGCTGGCCGACCACACGGGAAACCAGGTGCATTACGAATGAGTAGCGGTCAACTTTGGTCAGATCAGCAACGTAGCGGCTACCCGGTTGGCAGATGCGGGCCAGGTCGTTACGCGCCAGATCAACCAGCATCAGGTGCTCCGCCAGTTCCTTATGGTCGGTGCGCATCTCCAGTTCAATACGGCTGTCCAGGTCGCGGTCCAGAGAACCGTCAGCGTGTCGTCCACGCGGGCGGGTACCGGCAATCGGGTAGATCTCAATCTGGCGGCTGGCGGCGTCATACTTCAGCGAACTTTCTGGTGAGGCGCCGAACAGGCTGAAGTCCTGATCCTGCATAAAGAACATATAGGGACTTGGGTTGCTGTTTTTCAGCGTCTCATAGGCTGCCAGTGGTGAAGGGCAAGGCAGCGAGAAACGGCGTGAGGGAACCACCTGGAAAATTTCGCCAACACGGATAGCTTCCTGCAGATGGCGAACCACATTGCAGTATTCTTCATCGCTCTGATTGCAGCTCAGCGTCATTTTTTCGACCGGCAGCACCGGCAGCGGTTGGGCAGGCTGCAGCATCTGCGCATGGAGTTGTTCAATACGGCTCTGCAGGCGTAAAAACTCACCCGGTGCGGAGGTAAACAGGCTGGCCTGCAGACGGGCCGTCTGGCGCTGGTGGTCGATGACCAGCAGGGTCTCAGCCAGATAGAAGCAATAGTCCGGGCAGCGTTGATCGTTGCTCAGCTCGGGCAAATCCTCGAACCCCGCCACCAGATCGTAGGCAAACAGGCCGCCGAGCAGCATAGCTTCGCGCTCTTCTTCCGGGCTGTTAACCAGATGCGGAATCAGACGCAGTGCATCAAAAACGGAGATGGCCTTCAGCCTTGAATCTTCATCCTGCACTTCGGTATTGGCAGGGAAGGACAGCTCGCGACCATCGGGACGGACAGTACTGACAACGCTGGATGGCAAAGCGGCATCCAGCAGGGGCAGGATTGCGCGGCCATTTTCTGACAGTGCCTGTACGATAACGCTATTGCCCAGCGCTTTGATGCGCAGGGCACTGTCGACGATCAGCAGGCTCTTCAGGTTACGCTTGCTGTCAATATCAGCGGATTCGAGCAACAGCGTGGCCGGACGGGCACCACACAGCTGATGAAACACGGCGGCCGGATCCTCGCGGTAAGGTGCGTTGCCGGTGATCAACTTCACTGTAGGTTTGGCATTTTGCATCAGGTCAGTTCTCTGAAATTTGCTAAAAAAAAAGCCCGCTTTAGGCGGGCCTGGATATCTGCACAATCGCTGGTTGCGTGCATGCCTCCTTCGCCCGTTCAGGGAGAAGTGCGCCACCAACCAGTCATCATTAAATGTGTCATAGTCATGATACAGATACCCTTGCATGTGAACTTGCGTACTAGTTAACTGGTTCGCGTCCGAAAAGTCAATACTCTTTTTCCCCGGACGGAATTCCCGGTATCATGCTGCGACATTTATCCGCCGATGCCGGAGCAGTTTTGACAGATCCAACCCCGCTAAATCCCTGGCCAGTTTACGACCTTCACAGCCACACCCGGGCTTCTGACGGGTTACTCACCCCGGAAGAACTGGTGCTGCGTGCAGTAGAGCATCGCGTGGGCGTGCTGGCTATAACCGATCATGACACCGTGGGCGGCATTCTACCCGCGCGTGAAGCGATCGCCAGGCATCAACTCCCCCTACAGCTGATCGCCGGGGTAGAAGTCTCTTCTCTGTGGGAAAACCATGAAATTCACATTGTCGGCCTGGGGGTGGGCACCGGGCATTCTGGGCTGACCGCTTTTTTACAGCAACAGAGTGAACGCCGTCTGGCGCGAGCGCAGTTAATTGCAGAGCGGCTGGAAAAAGCTCATATACCTGGCGCCCTCGAAGGTGCGATGGCGCTGGCTGAAGGAGGGGCGATCACTCGTGGCCATTTCGCCCGCTTTCTTATCGCTCAGGGCAAAGCTGACAACATGGCTCAGGTTTTCAAAAACTACCTCGCCAGAGGCAAAACCGGTTATGCCCCGCCACAGTGGTGTACAATTAAACAAGCCATTGATGCCATTCATCATTCTGGTGGACGTGCGGTGCTGGCTCATCCGGGCCGTTATGGTCTGTCGGCGAAATGGCTGAAGCGCCTGATTGCCCACTTCAGTGAGGAGGGCGGCGACGCAATGGAAGTCGCACAGTGTCAGCAGGCGCCCAATGAGCGTACCCAGCTGGCACGCTATGCGCAGGACTACCAGCTGGCCGCGTCGCAGGGGTCTGATTTTCATCAACCCTGCCCGTGGATCGAGCTGGGAAAAAAATTATGGTTGCCGGGAGGCGTTGAGGCCGTCTGGCTTCGCTTCCCCGAAATTACACAGGTTTGATCCGCCCGCTGCGCGGCAAACAAGAGGTTTGTTATGAGTCAATTTTTTTATATTCACCCGGAAAACCCGCAGCCACGCCTGATTAAACAGGCGGTGGAGCTGCTCAATAAAGGCAGCGTGATTGTCTATCCAACGGATTCAGGCTACGCGCTGGGCTGCAAGCTGGAGGACAAGAGTGCCATGGAGCGCATCTGCCGCATCAGACAGCTGGATGGCAACCACAATTTTACTCTGATGTGCCGTGACCTGTCGGAGCTCTCAACTTATGCTTACGTGGATAACACCGCCTTCAGGCTGATCAAAAACAACACGCCGGGCAATTACACCTTTATTCTGAAAGCGACCAAAGAAGTGCCGCGTCGTCTGATGAGTGAGAAGAGAAAGACGATTGGCTTACGTGTACCGTCGAACCCGATCGCGCTGGCACTGCTGGAAGCACTGAACGAACCGCTGATGTCGACTTCGCTGATGTTGCCGGGCAATGATTTCACTGAATCGGATCCGGAAGCCATTCAGGACACCATTGGTAAGCTGGTGGATTTAATCATCCACGGAGGCTATCTGGGGCAGCATCCAACCACCGTGATCGACCTGACGGAGAACAGCCCGGTGGTGGTCAGGGAAGGGATGGGAGACGTGCAACCTTTCCTGTAAATCAGTCGCCCGGCAGAAAATTATTCTGGCGGGCGCTAAATAAATTGAGGTCCTGTTAAATCTCCCATAACCGGGAGCGTTAATCAGTATCTTAAGAAGTTGACTTAGTCAGCCCCTCTTTAAAATCCTGACAGGGAATTTAGAGACACACCTCTTTCAGAGAAACGGCTGAATTGTGTTTTTTCACCTCACGGCTATAGCCGATAATCACGCCGCCGATTGTGTCATTGTGGTTATATACCGCCCCGTCAGACATCCCTTTTACCACTTATTCCTTTTTATGCAGCTTTTTTTTTAGCGTTAAATACTGGATAGCAAGAGAGAATTGGTGTTAAAACCAGAAAATCTCCTGAGACTGGTTTGCCTGCCTGATAGTGAGCCGATTCGGCTTTATTTTTCTCGTTTTTCCCGTAAGGGTGCGGTTTCACAACAAAATATCCCTCTGATGGTTTAACTGATATCTTCAGTGGCCTTTTTTTATAACTCATTAACTTTGATGTTTTTTCAATGGAATCATGAGCGTGGGTACTGCCAGGTCAGGAGGGTTCTCATCAGGGAGGAGGGTTCACCCCCTTGTCCTGGCGGCTGATCGGGAGTGGGCTAACCAAAACTGGAGAGGATTGCCTGAACGAAGCTACTGATTTTAGCGGATTGTCGCTGTCCGGGAGGGAGTAAAATATGCACAGGCATCATCGGGCCGCTGTAGGCAGGTAAAATTTGTATCAACCTGCCCGCGTCAATTTCCTTTTGCAAAATATCGACTGGGCCCAGCGTTACGCCATACCCCTGGAGGGCTGCATGCAACAGGGCCGGCCAGTTATTGGACCGAAAGCGCCCCTCAGGACGAACTTCTTCGATTTTTCCGTCTTTACTGAACAGCCAGCGACAGGGTAATGATGCCGACCAGATGCCATACACCAGGCATGAATGTTGCGCCAGATCGGCGGGGCGCTCAGGTGTGCCATGTTGCGCAAGATAGGCTGCTGAAGCGCAAGCGATCAGGCGGTAAGGTCGCAGGGGATAAGCGATCATCGGGCTGTTGGACAGCTCGCCAATGCGGATGATCACCTCAAAACCTTCTTCCAGCGGGTCGACGTAGCGGTCGGTTAATGTCAGCTCAACCTGAGTGTGCGGATATTTACCAAGGTATTCCGTCACGAAAGGGGCGAAGGTGGCGGCACCAAAGGTCACCGGAGCATTAATGCGTATTGTCCCGGAGGGTGAGCTTTTCATTTCCAGCGCAACAGCATCAGCCGCGTCGGCTTCGGCCAGTACGATCTTGCAGCGTTCATAATAATTACGACCGATATCGGTCAGGTGCTGACGGCGCGTGGTGCGACTGATAAGCGTGGTGCCCAGTCGACTCTCCAGCCAGGCAACCTGCTTCGCCACCATTTGTGCAGAAATGCGCAGATCCTCGGCGGCTGCGGCAAAGGAGCCAAGTTCGGCCGCTCTGACAAACACCCTCATACTGGTCAGTCTGTCCATAATTACCTCCTTTTTGTTGTTTATCTATAGCGCATTCGGCTATTTATCAACAAATAGTATTGAATTATGTTTTCTGCTCAACGGATATTCTACAGGGTATGAAAATGAAAATTGGCATTCTTGGCGCAGGTTTTGTCGGACGGGCGATCGCTAAACTGGCAATCGCTTCAGGTCATCAGGTGATGCTCAGTAACTCACGCGGGCCGCAATCTTTATTCAGCCTGCGGCCAATGATTGGCTGCGAAGTCGGGACATCCGCTGAGGCGAGTGAATATGGTGAGGTTGTGGTAGTGGCTGTCCCGCTGCATGCCCTCGCCGATCTGCCCGCCCAGCTGCTGGCAGCGAAGCACCTGCTGGATGCGGTGAATTACTATCCTGAACGTGACGGTGAAGTTGCCCTGCTTGAGAGCCAGCAGATCACCACCAGCGAACTGCTGGGCAGCTTTCTGCCTGGTGCGCGGATCACCAAAGCTTTTAACGCTATACCTATGACCGATCTGGAAAATGGGGGGCTGCCCGCGGGCAATCCTGCCCGCCGGGCGCTACCCCTGGCCGGAGACGATGCGGAGGGTAAGAAAATTGCCGCGAAACTGTATGATGAATTTGGTTTTGACTCGTTTGATGTGGGAGGGCTGGCGGAAGGCTGGCGGTTTGAACGAGGCATGCCGTGTTATTGCGTGCGGATGACCAAAGGGGAATTGCAGATTTCCATTGAGCGGGCACAGCGGTAACATTCTGCTGTTTCCGTGGGGAGATCTTATTAATCAGCATCCTTTATCTGAAAAATCGTGTAGTATATGCGGCCACGATTAAGAGGGAACAGCAGTCTGTTAAGACAGGGCTGACCCAGGAAATCTCTACAATACGCCAGGCCGGGCTTCTTTTCTGGCCTGGCGTATTGACGAACAGCATGACGCCTGGGAAGGCGACACAGAGGTAGCTCCATGAGCGAAAAATTACAGAAAGTCCTGGCGCGCGCCGGGCACGGTTCCCGCCGTGAGATTGAAACCATGATTTCTGCCGGACGCGTCAGCGTGGACGGCAAGCTGGCCACGCTGGGTGACCGCGTCGAGCCGAGCAAAGCCCTGAAAATCCGTATTGATGGCCATCTGGTCTCCGTCGCGGAATCCACAGAAGAAGTCTGCCGCGTGCTGGCTTATTACAAGCCGGAAGGCGAACTGTGTACCCGTAACGATCCGGAAGGGCGACCAACCGTATTTGACCGACTGCCTAAGTTGCGTGGCGCACGCTGGATTGCTGTAGGGCGTCTGGATGTGAACACCTGCGGCCTGCTGCTGTTCACCACTGACGGGGAGCTGGCAAACCGCCTGATGCACCCGAGCCGTGAAGTGGAAAGGGAATATGCCGTGCGCGTTTTCGGCCAGGTGGATGACGATAAGCTGAAGCAGCTGAGCCGTGGTGTGCAACTGGAAGACGGTCCCGCCGCGTTTAAGACACTGAAGTTCAGCGGCGGCGAAGGCATTAACCAGTGGTACAGCGTGACCCTGACCGAAGGCCGTAATCGCGAAGTCCGTCGTCTGTGGGAATCCGTGGGTGTGCAGGTCAGCCGTCTGATCCGAACCCGCTACGGTGATATCGATCTGCCTAAAGGCTTACCGCGTGGCGGCTATACCGAGCTGGATCTGGCACCGACTAACTACCTGCGCGAACTGGTGGGTCTGCCGCCAGAAACCACCAGTAAAGTGCCGGTCGAGAAAGATCGCCGTCGCACCAAGGCCAATCAGATCCGTCGCGCCGTAAAGCGTCACGCTCAGACCAACGGCAGCCGCCGTCCGGCCAGCAAGCGTTAACGGCTGACAGCAAAAAGGGTGAAGTCTTCACCCTTTTTTTCCCTGCAGAACGGTTTATTACCAGTCAATGCCCTGCCGGGCCTGAATACCAGCATCAAAAGCGTGGCGTAGCGGGCGCATTTCAGAAACGGTATCGGCCATTTCCAGCAGATCGCGATGACAGCAACGGCCGGTGACAATCACACTCTGTGACCGCGGCCGACTGGCCAGTGCTTCCCGTACTTCTTCCAGTGACAGATAGTCAAAGCTGACCATATAAGTCAGCTCATCCAGCACCACCAGGTCCAGCGTCTCGTCTGCTAACATCCGTTTTGCGTGCTGCCAGACCACCAGACAGGCCGCTGTATCCGTTTCCCGGTTTTGAGTGTCCCACGTGAAGCCGGTGGCCATCACCTGAAACTCCACACCCAGCGGCTCCAGCAGATTACGCTCGCCGTTTGGCCATTCACCTTTAATAAACTGAATCACACCCACGCGTTTTTGGTGGCCGACAGCCCGCGTTGCCGTTCCGAAAGCCGCAGTGGTTTTGCCTTTGCCATTACCGGTGAACACCATCAGAATCCCGCGCGTCTCGGTAGCAGCAGCGATTCGGGCATCCACCTTTTCCTTCAACCGCTGCTGGCGTTGCTGGTGGCGATCGTCGGCCATTATTCTGCCGCTCCGGGTTTCCGGCCCGGCTGGGCGTCAAAGCTGATCCCGGTCTTCCTTTTACTGTCATCCCCCATCAGATATAGGTAGAGCGGCATAATATCAGCAGGGGTTTTTAATTTACCGGCATCTTCCTGCGGGAACGCGCTGGCCCGCATTCTGGTACGGGTGCCGCCGGGATTAATGCAGTTTACCCGCAGGTTTTGCGGGCCATACTCTTCTGCCAGCACCTGCATCATGCCTTCGGTGGCAAATTTGGAAACGGAATAGGCTCCCCAGCCCGCGCGACCCTGGCGGCCTACGCTGGAAGTGGTGAAGACCAGCGACCCCGAGGTGGATTTCAGCAGCAGCGGCAGCAGAGCCTGGGTCAGGAAAAAGGTGGCGTCGATATTCACTCGCATTACCCGCTGCCAGACCTGGGGATCCTGCTGAGCCATCGGCACAATTTCGCCCAGTAAACCGGCGTTATGCAGTACGCCATCCAGGCGGGAGACTTTCTCTGCGACTTCACTGGCCAGTTGCTGGCAGCGTTCCGGCGTGGCCGTGTCCAGATCGAGGATAAACCAGTGCGGCGCAGCGTTTCCCCTGGCGGTAATCTCATCCGCAACGTCCTGCAGTTTTTGCGGATTACGTCCCAGCAGCAGCACCTGAGCGCCATAGCGTGCATAGGTCAGCGCGGCTTCGCGGCCAATCCCGTCGCTGGCTCCGGTGACAAGGATGATACGATCGGTCAGCAAATTACTTTTCGGTTGATAGTGCACGAAGAAGTCCTCTGGCGGTAATAATGAAATGCAGGGTCGGCACAGCACCGCCGTTAACCCCTTGCCCGCAATGAATAATGTGCTTTATGCCTGAAAATGGTTATCAGTTCAATGTCATCCCGGTGTAAAACCTCCTACAGGCGACGGGATTCGGGCGACGCCAGCCAGCGACTCGGCTACACTAGCAGCTGATCTAATACGATGTTAAATAAGGCGGAATGAGTGGAACTACTCTCTTATTATGGGCTATTTCTGGCCAAAACGGTCACGGTAGTGGTGGCGATTGCCGCTATTGCTATCCTGATCACTAATCTGGCCATGCGCAAGCGGGCACAGGGCGGCCAGCTGAAGCTGACGCATCTGGGCGAACGCTACCAGGAAATGAAAGATCAGATGGTGCTGGCGAAGATGAAGCACCACGATCAGAAACTGTGGCACAAAGAGCAGAAGAAGAAAGAGAAGCATGAGGCCAAAACCGCCAGACAGCGTGCAAAGCAGGGACTGAAATCAGACAACGGCAAGCCCACGCTGTTCGTGATTGATTTTAAAGGTAGCATGGATGCCCACGAAGTCTCCTCACTGCGTGAAGAGATCTCTGCGGTGATGGCCGTGGCGAAACCGGCAGATGAAGTGCTGCTGCGTCTGGAAAGTCCGGGTGGGGTGGTGCACGGTTATGGCCTGGCGTCCTCCCAGCTTCAGCGTCTGCGGGAGAAGGGGATCCGCCTGACTGTCGCAGTGGATAAAGTTGCCGCGAGTGGCGGTTACATGATGGCCTGTGTCGCGGACCGCATCGTGGCCGCACCGTTCTCCATTATTGGTTCGATCGGTGTTGTGGCGCAAATCCCCAATTTCAATCGCCTGCTGAAACGCAACGAAATTGACGTTGAGCTGCATACTGCCGGAGAATACAAACGTACGCTGACGCTGTTTGGTGAGAACACTGAACAGGGACGCGAAAAATTTCGTGAAGACCTCAATGAAACTCACCTGTTATTCAAGCAGTTTGTTCACCAGATGCGTCCTGCGCTGGATATCGACAGCGTGGCTACCGGTGAACACTGGTTTGGCACTCAGGCGCTGGAGAAGGGGCTGATTGACGCCATCGGCACCAGCGATGATTTGATTATTGACCAGATGAGCGGTCACGAAGTGATCTCGGTACGCTACACCCGCCGCAAAAAAATGATGGACCGCTTTACCCAGAGTGCCGCCAGTAGTGCGGAACGTTTACTTTTACGACTCTGGCAGCGTGGCGAGAAGCCGCTCCTGTAAAGGGGAAATCACTGTCAAATCCGAACGCCCGCGCTGCGGGCGTTACTTCATCAGGTGGTAGCGGGGCGAAAGTTCGACCGCCAGAAATTTAAACACGTTAAACACCGCGGTACTTTTCTCACCGGGCAGTCCCTGTTCATCGAGGAAATACTCACCACGAAACACCAGAACATCCCCTTTTTGCTCCACGTCGGTGGCTGCTAATCCCTCAAAATAGTGCTCATGCTGCGCAATCATCTCGTTAGCTTTTTGCAGCAGTGTGGTCTTATCTATAGCCTCAGTCTGATTCACTGTTCTCTCCTTTATAGTGGAAGCCATCGCTGAGTATATTACGTCCGCAGCAAACAAAACCGCAACGGTAGTAGTGATATTGCACAGGCCACTCTTTTTATCCCACTTTCTGGCGGAAACGGCGGCCAGATGCTAATTAAGTTGCGTATCAGATTTTATCAGGTAGAGTGTGGGCGTTTCGGGTTCCGGGCGTAAAACAGGCTTTACGCATTGTGAGCAGTTCGCTCTACAGGTTGTAAAAGGTGTCGTTAATCAGCAGGTTGGCTTACTGAGCAGGCAGCTTCAATCCGGCAAAAAACCACCGGGTTGAAAAACTGAAACCCGGCAGCCATATCCTTAACGCGGCAGGTTTGCTCTGCGCAGACGGCACAATTTACTCTCGGATGTTTTAATCAGGTAAAGGTAAATATGGGAAAAGCTCTCGTAATAGTTGAGTCCCCGGCAAAAGCCAAAACGATCAATAAATATCTTGGAAATGACTACGTGGTAAAGTCCAGCGTCGGTCATATTCGTGATTTGCCGACCAGTGGATCAACAGTTAAAAAGAGCGCTGACTCTACAACCAGTAAAACCACCAAAAAGGTGAAAAAGGACGAAAAAGCGGCGCTGGTTAACCGTATGGGCGTCGATCCTTATCACGGCTGGGAAGCGAACTACCAGATTCTGCCGGGCAAAGAAAAAGTGGTGTCCGAACTGCAATCGCTGGCACAAAACGCTGACCACATCTATCTCGCAACGGACCTTGACCGCGAAGGGGAAGCCATTGCCTGGCACCTGCGGGAAGTGATCGGTGGCGATGATTCGCGATTCAGTCGCGTGGTGTTTAACGAAATCACCAAAAATGCAATCCGTCAGGCTTTCGAAAAGCCGGGCGAGCTGAACATTGACCGTGTGAATGCGCAACAGGCACGCCGGTTTATGGACCGCGTGGTGGGCTATATGGTCTCCCCGCTGCTGTGGAAGAAAATTGCCCGGGGTCTGTCTGCAGGCCGGGTACAGTCCGTTGCTGTACGTCTGGTGGTGGAGCGCGAGCGCGAGATCAAAGCGTTCGTCCCGGAAGAGTTCTGGGAGCTGCACGCCGATCTGAACACGCCGAAAGGCAGCGATCTGCCGATGGAAGTGACCCATCAGCATGACAAACCGTTCCGCCCGGTCAACGGTGAGCAGACTCAGGCGGCGGTCAGCCTGCTGGAGAAAGCCCGCTATGTGGTGGCCGATCGTGAAGACAAGCCGACCAGCAGCAAACCGGGTGCGCCGTTTATCACTTCCACGCTGCAGCAGGCGGCCAGTACCCGTCTGGGCTACGGCGTGAAGAAAACCATGATGATGGCGCAGCGCCTGTATGAAGCTGGCCACATCACCTATATGCGTACTGACTCGACTAACCTCAGTCAGGATGCGGTGAGTATGGTGCGTGGCTACATTGAAAGCGAGTTCGGGGGGAAATACCTGCCAAAAGCGCCGAATGTCTATGCCAGTAAAGACAACTCTCAGGAAGCGCACGAAGCGATTCGTCCTTCCGATGTTGGCGTGCAGTCCGAGCAGTTAAAGGACATGGAAGCCGACGCGCAGAAACTCTATCAGCTGATCTGGCGCCAGTTTGTTGCCTGCCAGATGATGCCAGCCCAGTATGACTCCACCACGCTGACCGTTGAAGCTGGTGATTTTAAACTGAAAGCCAGAGGGCGTACCCTGCGCTTTGACGGCTGGACCAAAGTGATGCCAGCGCTGCGCAAAGGTGATGAAGACCGCACCCTGCCGCCGGTGGAAGTGGGCGAAGAGCTCACGCTGCTGCAGCTGAAACCCAGTCAGCATTTCACCAAGCCGCCAGCACGCTTCAGCGAAGCCTCGCTGGTTCGCGAGCTGGAAAAGCGCGGTATTGGCCGTCCATCCACCTACGCTTCCATCATTTCAACCATTCAGGATCGCGGTTATGTGCGGGTCGAAAGCCGCCGTTTCTATGCTGAGAAGATGGGCGAGATAGTGACCGACCGCCTTGAAGAGAATTTCCGTGAGCTGATGAATTACGATTTCACCGCACACATGGAAGACAATCTCGACAAGGTCGCTAACAACGAAGCGCAGTGGAAAGGCGTGCTGGATAAGTTCTTTACCGATTTCAGCCAGCAGCTGGAGAAGGCGGATAAGGATCCGGAAGAGGGCGGCATGCAGCCGAACCAGATGATCCTGACCTCTATCGACTGTCCGACCTGCGGCCGTAAAATGGGTATCCGTACGGCCAGCACCGGCGTGTTCCTGGGCTGCTCAGGCTATGCGCTGCCGCCAAAAGAGCGTTGCAAGCAGACTATCAATCTGATCCCAGAGAATGAAGTGCTGAATATTCTCGAAGGAGATGATGCTGAAACCAACGCTCTGCGTGCCCGTCGTCGCTGTAACAAATGCGGCACGGCGATGGACAGCTACCTGATCGATAACCAGCGTAAGCTGCACGTTTGCGGTAACAACCCGGGCTGTGATGGTTACGAAATCGAACAGGGCGAGTTCCGGATCAAAGGCTATGATGGCCCAATCGTTGAGTGCGAGAAGTGCGGCTCTGAAATGCACCTGAAAATGGGGCGTTTCGGTAAATACATGGCCTGTACCAACGACGAGTGCAAAAATACCCGTAAGATCCTGCGTAATGGTGACGTCGCGCCGCCGAAAGAGGATCCGGTTCCGCTGCCAGAACTGGCCTGTGAAAAATCGGATGCTTATTTTGTGCTGCGTGACGGTGCGGCAGGGGTGTTCCTGGCGGCTAATACGTTCCCCAAATCCAGGGAGACGCGGGCCCCGCTGGTGGAAGAGCTGCAACGCTTCCGCGACCGCCTGCCTGAGAAACTCCGTTACCTGGCAGATGCGCCGGCCGCAGATGATGAAGGCAATAAATCGGTGGTACGTTTCAGCCGCAAAACCAAACAGCAGTATGTCAGCACCGAGAAAGACGGGAAGGCAACAGGCTGGTCGGCGTTTTACGTCGACGGTAAGTGGGAAGCGGCCAGCAAGGCGGCGGGTAAAAAATAATGTTCAGGGGCCGGCTTTCGTCGGCCCTTCCTTTCGTGACCCTCTTTACTGTGCTATACATTCCAGGCATTATTGGTATAGTTGTTATAGATATACCTTTCCTTATTATCAAATCGCATTAGGCCGGTGTCCCCCGTGCTGCGGCTTTCACGCAACTGTTTGCGCGGGCGATCGGCGCATAGCTTCAACCCCTGGATGGACTGAACATGAAATTGCAGCAGCTGCGTTACATCGTTGAAGTGGTTAACCATAACCTTAACGTCTCGTCAACGGCTGAAGGGCTTTATACTTCTCAACCCGGTATCAGTAAGCAGGTGCGCATGCTGGAGGATGAGCTGGGTATCCAGATTTTCGCCCGCAGCGGCAAGCATCTTACGCAGGTTACGCCAGCCGGTCAGGAGATCATCCGTATCGCCCGTGAAGTGCTCTCCAAAGTGGATGCGATTAAATCGGTGGCGGGTGAACACACCTGGCCGGATAAGGGATCTCTGTACGTTGCCACCACTCATACTCAGGCGCGTTATGCGCTGCCAAATGTGATTAAAGGCTTTATTGAACGCTATCCTCGCGTGTCGCTGCATATGCATCAGGGATCGCCCACGCAAATTGCTGAGGCTGTTTCCAAGGGTAATGCCGACTTTGCCATTGCCACCGAAGCGCTGCATCTGTATGACGATTTAATTATGCTGCCTTGCTACCACTGGAATCGCGCCATCGTTGTGACGCCTGACCATCCTCTGGCGGGTAAACAGAAGGTGTCGATTGAGGAGCTTGCAGAGTTCCCGCTGGTCACCTACACCTTTGGTTTCACTGGCCGTTCAGAACTGGACACTGCTTTTAATCGCGCCGGGCTGACGCCACGGATTGTCTTCACTGCGACCGATGCCGATGTTATCAAAACGTACGTCCGACTGGGACTGGGGGTGGGTGTGATTGCCAGCATGGCCGTTGATCCTATCTCCGATCCTGACCTGATCAGAATTGAGGCGACCGATGTCTTTAGCTACAGCACCACCAAGATTGGCTTCCGCCGCAGCACCTTTCTGCGGAGCTATATGTACGATTTTATACAGCGATTCGCGCCTCACCTGACCCGCGATGTTGTTGATACTGCTGTAGGTTTAAGATCGAACGAAGATATTGAAGCCATGTTCAAAGATATAAAACTGCCCGCCAGATAATTCCCCCTTAAATGATAGTCTTATTAACAGGGCCAATTTTTGGCCCTGGATTGCCTGATTACCTCTTCCTGTTACTCCAATCGATGAAAGCTTTTTTATTCTTTTTACGTAAATGAAACATGTATCACATGTTTTTTCTTTGTTATTCATTAAATGAGAAATGGAACACACTTTTCGCCGCAGGGCTTTGCGCTCCTCCAGGAACATTCCCATACTCCAGTAAAAGAGACGCCAGAACAGGCGCTTCGTAAGGCCAGGTAAAGATGACTCCAGAAATTAATGGTTCTGCAAGAGGATGTTTGTGGGCTTATTTGACTTTAGTGATCATTAATTGACTTAAGTTTGCTTAATGACAATAAATTTTGGTTTTCTTGTTTGATGAATACCGTTAATCGTTTAGTTCAATAAAAATGACTGGATCTCGCTCCGCAAAATGTTTAGGATTCATCCTAATTTCTGATTGGTTCAAACAATCGTTTTTAATGAGAGTGGTTATCAAAAACTATGACTACGAGACTATCAGTACAACCCGACTTCGGGCACAAGACCGTACCGGTTCAGCGTAATACCCACCTGAAACGTAAAGCGTGGATGGCCGTCTTCGCTGGTTCAGCCGTATTCTGGATTGCCGTCGCCTTAATGATTTGGCGTCTATGGGGATAATGATGCACCTGGAGACTTTGAATCGTAAGCCACAGCAGCAAAGCAAAATGAAACAGCGCTTTTGTAAAGGCAAAAACACGGACGAAGTGGTTATTCCCGACTCCTGGGGCCTGAGTGATCTGCAGCGCAACTTTATCGATTCCATGATCGATAAAAAAAGTAAGTAAATAAGCCGTATTTTTTACCGACTGGTTGTCGGACATTAATATTAAAAAAATTAGAACATACTCATTGACCCTTTTATCGGTCAGCGCATCTTGTCGCCTGCTGATGGAAAAACCAGCAATCAACGGTGAAGGCGGTTCGTAATGCAACGGCTTCTGAGCAGCATATTTATGGTCATTCCGACCTGAGTGAGGGCATAGAATGAATTTAACTCAAATGACCTGGTTTAGTACCTGGACTTTTTCTGCCTTATTCTGGACGAGCCTGCTTTGGCTGGGAATGATGATGCATTAATTATGCATAGATAAATCACAACGACTCCTTTAATAACGCCTCGCCGACACCCTCCGCGGGGCGTTTTTGTTTTACCGGATATTACTCCGGGTGTCATTTCGTGTTGTTATCAAAACGTTACCTCCTGTTTGTACTATCTTTAAATCAGACCATGTAATTACTCAGGTTATGATAAGACAACGAAGGAGGAGTAATGTCATCCACCCTACATCAAACGGTCAGGGCCAGACTGAATGTGCAAGGTCAGTCCTACAATTATTACAGCCTGCCGAAAGCTGAAGCACGCCTTGGTGACCTTTCCCGCCTGCCTAAATCCCTGAAAGTCTTGCTTGAAAATCTTCTGCGCTGGCAGGATGAAGATTCCGTGACCGAAGAGGATATTCTGGCACTGGCCGCCTGGCTGAAACAGGCTCATGCCGACCGTGAAATTGCCTATCGTCCGGCTCGTGTATTAATGCAGGACTTCACCGGCGTACCCGCTGTGGTAGACCTGGCCGCCATGCGTGAAGCCGTTAAGCGGCTTGGTGGTGAGGTGGCAAAAGTAAACCCGCTGTCGCCCGTCGATCTGGTTATCGACCACTCTGTTACCGTTGATCGCTACGGTGATGATGATGCGTTCGAAGAAAATGTCCGGCTGGAAATGGAGCGGAACCACGAACGCTATGTGTTTCTGCGTTGGGGCCAAAAGGCCTTTAATAAATTCAGCGTGGTGCCACCGGGAACCGGTATCTGTCACCAGGTGAATCTGGAGTATCTGGGAAAGGCGGTCTGGCATGAAAAGCAGAACGGAGAGGAATTCGCCTATCCGGACACGCTGGTCGGCACAGACTCCCACACCACTATGATCAACGCGCTTGGCGTGCTGGGTTGGGGCGTGGGCGGGATTGAAGCGGAGGCGGCCATGCTGGGCCAGCCGGTTTCCATGCTGATCCCGGACGTGGTGGGATTCAAACTCACCGGAAAATTAAAGCCGGGCATTACCGCCACAGACCTGGTTCTCACTGTTACCCAGATGCTGCGTAAGCATGGCGTGGTGGGTAAATTCGTCGAATTCTATGGCGATGGGTTGGACGATCTGCCGCTGGCTGACCGTGCAACCATTGCCAACATGTCGCCCGAATATGGTGCCACCTGTGGTTTTTTCCCGGTTGATGCTGTCACATTAGGTTACATGACGCTGACCGGCAGAACGACCCAACAGGTTGCGCTGGTGGAGGCTTATGCAAAAGAGCAGGGCCTGTGGCGTAATCCCGGTGACGAACCTGTCTTCACCAGTTCGCTGTCGTTGGATATGAATGAGGTGGAAGCCAGCCTGGCGGGCCCGAAACGACCTCAGGATCGGGTTTCTCTTGGCGATGTGCCAGAGGCCTTCGAGGCCAGCAATGCACTGGAGGTTAATCAGGCGCAGAAACAGCACAAGGCTGTCACCTACACTGACAGAATCAGCGGGCTGCAGCAGACATTAAAAGACGGTGCAGTGGTCATTTCTGCTATCACTTCCTGTACCAACACTTCCAACCCAAGTGTCCTGATGGCTGCGGGATTGCTGGCGAAAAAAGCCGTCACGCTGGGGCTGCAGCGTCAGCCGTGGGTAAAAGCTTCACTTGCTCCCGGATCGAAGGTGGTTTCTGACTATCTGGCGACGGCCAGACTGACACCTTATCTGGATAAACTTGGCTTCAACCTGGTGGGCTATGGTTGCACCACCTGTATCGGCAACTCCGGGCCATTACCGCATGAAATTGAATCTGCTATTAAAGAGGGTGATCTGACCGTTGGCGCGGTGCTCTCGGGTAACCGAAACTTCGAGGGCCGTATCCATCCTTATGTGAAAACAAACTGGCTGGCATCGCCTCCGCTGGTCGTGGCTTACGCGCTGGCGGGTAATATGACTATCAATCTACAGAAAGATCCTCTCGGCGAGGATAAAACGGGCAAACCTGTTTATCTTAAGGATATCTGGCCCTCTCCGGAGGAGATCGCCGAAGCGGTGCAGATGGTTTCCACCGAAATGTTCCATAAAGAGTATGCCGAAGTCTTTGAAGGCACGCCGGAATGGCAGCAGATCAAAGTCAGCGAAGCGGCCACTTACGACTGGGATGAAGGATCAACCTACATTCGCCTGTCACCCTTCTTTGATGAAATGGGCAAAGAACCTGAACCAGTCAAAGATATCAAAGGGGCTAAAATTCTGGCGATGCTGGGTGATTCCGTCACTACGGATCACATCTCGCCTGCGGGGAGCATTAAAGCTGACAGTCCGGCAGGGCGTTATCTGCAGGATCATGGCGTCGAACGGGCTGATTTTAACTCCTACGGCTCACGCAGGGGGAATCATGAGGTGATGATGCGCGGCACCTTTGCCAATATCCGTATTAAAAATGAAATGGTCCCTGGTGTGGAGGGAGGGATCACTCGCTTTATTCCCGGCAATGAGCAACTGGCTATTTACGATGCGGCCATGAAATATCAACAACAGTTAACACCGCTGGCGGTTATCGCCGGTAAAGAGTATGGATCGGGTTCGAGCCGCGACTGGGCAGCCAAAGGACCGCGTCTGTTGGGGGTGAGGGTGGTGATTGCGGAGTCTTTTGAGCGTATCCACCGTTCAAATCTGATTGGCATGGGCATCCTGCCGCTGGAGTTCCCACAGGGGGTAACCAGGAAAACGCTGAAGCTGAGCGGTGATGAACAGATTGATGTGGAAAATCTGTCGCAACTGAAACCCGGCGGAACGGTGAACGTGACGCTGACCCGGGTAAACGGCGATAAAGAGACGCTGGAAACCCGCTGCCGCATTGATACCGGTAATGAGCTCACCTATTACCAGAACGACGGCATCCTGCACTACGTGATCCGTAATATGCTGAACTGATCGGGGTCAGTCGACAGACCTGTCGTAAATGAAACACAGGCCGTGAAAAAAGCGCCTCAGACAGGCCATGGAAGGCTGGCTGGCGCCATAATCGTCGGCCTGTGTTGCCTGAATCCTCAGTGATTCACTCTTTCGACAGCAGATGGCCCATTTTGGCCGCCTTGGTATCCAGATAATGGGCGTTTTCAGGATTGCGTCCGACAATCAGCGGCACGCGTTCAACAATGTTGATGCCTGCTTCACTGAGGATCTCAACCTTGCGAGGGTTGTTTGTCAGCAGACGGACTTCATTGACACCCAACAGTTTGAACATATCAGCACACAGGGTGAAATCACGCTCATCGGCAGCGAAGCCCAACTGGTGGTTCGCCTCTACCGTATCGTATCCTTTATCCTGCAGAGCATAGGCACGGATCTTATTCAGCAGGCCGATGTTGCGACCTTCCTGGCGGTGGTAAAGCAGCACGCCGCGCCCCTGTTCGGCGATATGATTCAGCGCCGCTTCCAGCTGAAAGCCGCAGTCGCAGCGCAGGCTGAACAGGGCATCACCCGTCAGACATTCGGAATGCACGCGGGCCAAAACCGGCTCGCTGTTGCTGATATCACCATAAACCAGGGCCACGTGGTCGTGACCGGTTGCCAGTTCTTCAAAACCAACCATAAGGAAATCTCCCCATGGTGTGGGCAGTTTGGCTTCTGCTACCCGTTTAAGCTGCATGTGACTCTCCAGATACTCAAGGTTGCTCTGCCCTCATGGCAGTGCGAGGTCAGCAAACTGACACTCAGATGCGGCTATTTTGCCACAATCAGCGCGAGGGCGGTTAACGTCTTGGAGCGATTGTTGCAATAGCGCACAATTAACACCTTATATGCCAGTATGTTATTATTTTTTATCATATTGTCAGCTGAAAATGGCCTTAAGGCCTGAATGATACAGGGAGAATTATGTTCGATATCGTTAAACGTACCACGCTGGGAGCCCTGCTGCTGCTGATTATGCCGGTCAGCGTCTGGCTGTCCGGCTGGCAGTGGCAGCCGGTTGAGATGGGGCTGGGGCACAGAGTGTTGTTCTGGCTGACCGAGACGGTGACCAGCCCGTGGGGAACCCTGACCAGCGCTATTTTGTGCGCCTGGTTTCTCTGGTGCCTGCGCTACCGAATGAAGCCTGCGCTGCTGTTGCTGGCAATTATGATACTGGCCATCCTCGCCGGCCAGCAAACTAAAACCTTCATCAAGGATAAGGTTCAGGAACCCCGGCCTTATGTGCTCTGGCTGGAACAGAACCACGGGCTGGATGAAAAAACTTTCTACGAAAATAAACGCAAGCAGCGCAGCGCACTGCTCCGCGATGCTGTGGTCAATGACAGCCGCCTGCCGGGTTGGCTGAAATCACACTGGGAGTTTGAAACCGGTTACGCTTTCCCGTCAGGTCATACCATGTTTGCTGCCAGTTGGGCACTGCTGGCGATGGGGCTGCTGTGGCCCCGCCGCAGGATTGTCATGCTGATTGTTGTGTTTGCCTGGGCGGTGGGAGTGATGGGTAGCCGCCTGTTGCTGGGAATGCACTGGCCGCGCGATCTGGTCACGTCCACGCTGATCAGCTGGGTGCTGGTGACGCTTGCCACCTGGCTGGTGCAGCGTTACTGTGGCCCGCTGACCGTGCCACCTGCAGAGCGCCAGGAAATTTGCGAACGTGACGAGCCGTAATTGTTATTCTGGCTTTTGCCCCCATAACATTAAAATGGACAGAGAAATTTTGCGGTCCCGGCTTTTGATGACGCATCGGACAAGCAACAGAGCAATTTTTTTGGCATAATTCATCTGGTTATCACCAGACTATGGGACGGACTGTGAAATATTTGCTGATTTTTTTACTGGTTTTAGTGATCTTCATTATCTCCATTACTCTTGGAGCACATAACGATCAGGTGGTCAGCTTTAATTATCTGCTGGCTCAGGGGCAATATCGGGTTTCCACGCTGGTGGCGACTTTGTTTGCCGCTGGTTTTGTGCTTGGCTGGGCAATTTGCGGCCTGTTCTGGCTGCGCCTTCGTGTTTCGCTGGCCAACTCGCAACGCAAACTGAAGCGCCTGCAGCAACAGCTGGGGCAGGCTGAAGAATCGGTGACAACGTCACTCGTGCCGCCCGTTAAGGAATAATTTCTTATGTTGGAACTGCTGTTTCTGTTATTACCCGTTGCCGCAGCCTATGGCTGGTACATGGGGCGCAGAAGCGCGCAACAGGATAAGCAACAGGAAGCCAGCCGGCTGTCGCGGGATTACGTGGCCGGGGTAAACTTCCTGCTCTCCAACCAGCAGGATAAGGCGGTCGATCTGTTCCTCGATATGCTTAAGGAGGACAGTGGAACGGTTGAAGCTCACCTGACGTTGGGAAACCTGTTTCGCTCCAGGGGAGAAGTGGACAGGGCCATCCGAATCCACCAGGCGCTGATGGAAAGTGCTTCGCTGACTTACGATCAGCGTCTGCTTGCCGTACAGCAACTGGGTCGCGATTACATGGCGGCCGGGTTTTACGATCGTGCAGAAGAGATGTTCAGCCAGTTGGTTGATGAGACCGACTTCCGCGTGGGGGCACTGCAGCAGCTGCTGATTATTCATCAGGCCACCAGCGACTGGCCAAAAGCGATCGAAGTGGCTGAGCGGCTGGTGAAGATGGGCAAGGACCGTCAGCGGATGGAAATCGCCCACTTCTACTGCGAACTTGCATTGCAGGCGATGAGCAGCGACGACCTCGACCGTGCGATGAACCTGCTAAAAAAAGGCGAGGCCGCCGACCGCCAGAGCGCCCGGGTGTCGATCATGATGGGCCGCATCTATATGGCGAAAGGGGAGTACGGCAAAGCTGTTGGCTTTCTGCAGCGGGTGATTGAACAGGATAAAGAGCTGGTCAGCGAAACGCTGGAGATGCTGGAAGCTTGCTATGTGCAGCTGAAGCAACCGGCGGCCTGGGCAGACTACCTCAAACGCTGTGTGGAGGAGAACACCGGCGCGGTGGCCGAGCTTTATCTTTCCGATGTCATTGAGCACGACGAAGGTGGCGAAGTGGCTCAACTCTACATCAACCGGCAGTTGCAGCGTCATCCCACTATGCGTGTGTTCCACCGCCTGATGGACTTCCACCTTAATGAGGCTGAAGAAGGCAGGGCGAAAGACAGCCTGATGGTGCTGCGGGATATGGTGGGCGAGCAAATTCGCACCAAACCGCGCTACCGCTGCCATAAATGCGGTTTCACCGCGCATGCCCTCTACTGGCACTGTCCTTCATGCCGGGCCTGGTCATCAGTTAAACCGATTCGCGGACTCGACGGTCAGTAACTCCTGAAGGGGAGCTGATCGTTGACTCTCTCGCTTTAGTTACAACATACTAGAGTCTGTTAACGCACTTTGATGCCAGCAGCTTCAGCGTTCACTGCGTCTGACAGGGCAAAACAGGCGAAAACTCTGACGGTGAACTGTGAATTTGTGGAGTCCAAAGGTAGAATGCCTGCCGTTTATCTCTTGCGCCTTGCGGTGCTTTATCTTCAGAGGGTTTTTTCCATGCAGTCACCCCAGGTAGCCGGTTCCCCGATTCTGGTCGCGTTAGATTATGCCGATCGCGACAGCGCACTGGCTTTTGTTGACCAGATCGATCCGTGCAGCTGTCGTCTGAAAGTGGGCAAAGAGATGTTCACCCTGTTTGGGCCTCAGCTGGTTCGCGACCTGCAACAGCGTGGGTTTGAAGTGTTCCTCGATCTGAAATTCCATGACATTCCCAACACCACGGCACATGCGGTGGCAGCAGCGGCCGATCTCGGCGTGTGGATGGTGAATGTGCATGCCAGCGGCGGTGCCCGCATGATGACCGCGGCTCGTGACGCGCTGTTGCCATATGGTAAGGACGCGCCATTGCTGATGGCTGTTACCGTACTGACCAGCATGGAAGCCTCAGATCTGAAAGATATCGGCATTGAGCTCTCGCCAGCGGACCATGCTGAACGGCTGGCACGCCTGACGCAGACCTGTGGGCTCGATGGCGTTGTCTGTTCAGCACAGGAAGCTGTTCGCTTTAAACAAGCCCTGGGCGCTGATTTCCGCCTGATTACGCCCGGTATTCGTCCGGCGGGAAGCGATGCGGGCGACCAGCGCCGCATTATGACACCACAACAGGCTAAGCAGGCTGGCGTGGACTATATGGTGATCGGACGTCCGATTACTCAGGCCGCCGATCCGGCCGCCGCGCTCGCAGGCATACTTGCGTCTTTACAGGAGGCATAATGGCTGACAACAACAGCAGGCTGGTTTATTCCACAGACAGAGGACGAATCGGGCAGCCAGCAGAACAGGTGCAGCGGCCAAAGGGGGACGGTATTGTCCGCATACAGCGGCAGACCAGCGGCAGAAAAGGTAAGGGCGTATGCCTTATCACCGGACTGGACCTCGCCGATGCAGAGCTCGACAAGCTGGCTGCAGAACTCAAGAAGAAGTGCGGTTGCGGCGGTTCGGTTAAAGAGGGTGTCATTGAAATTCAGGGGGATAAGCGCGATCTGCTCAAATCACTGCTTGAAGCCAAAGGGCATAAAGTCAAACTGGCAGGTGGCTGAAGCCGGCAGTGGCGCAAGGCAAAAGGGCCGCGAATATTCGCGGCCCTTTTTAGGTAGATGCAATGCTGTAGCCTGATTTGTTTCTTATTATTGACTCGTTATCCTCTGGATTAACGGCTGATCTGATGCCCGATAATCCCACCCACCGCTGCGCCACCTACCGTGCCGAGGCCACTTCCATTGGACAAGATGGAACCACCAATAGCACCGGCACCTGCACCAATTGCGGTATTACGATCGCGCTTAGACCAGTGGGAACACGCGCTGAGGGAAAGCACTAATGTTGCGGCCAACAGGCCCGCGGTAATGCGTTTTGCAGTTATTGTCATCATCACTTCTCCATAAATTACTCTGCAGAGAGAGCCTTGTTTAGTTTAGCTTCTAACGATCATCCCTGGTGCCAGTATCCATAAATATTGTATGGACCTCTGGTTATTTTCACAGGTAAAAAATCTTAAATCACCTGACACATTTCCGGTTCTCCAGTCATATTACGCCGCGCATACAGCCATTGTCTCCATACCCAGCCAGACACCCGCAGGGGAAAATAGAGCAAACAGCCTGCGAGGAAACAAAATGCTGGAATTACTGAAACAACAGGTGCTGGAAGCCAATCTCGCGCTCCCCCAGCATGGGCTGGTCGTGTTCACCTGGGGCAACGTCAGTGCGGCAGACCACCAGTCTGGCCTGATGGTGATTAAACCCTCAGGCGTCAGCTATGCTGCTATGCAGCGTGACGATATGGTGGTCGTTGATATTGCCAGCGGCAAAGTGGTTGAAGGTCAAATGCGACCCTCATCCGATACTGATACCCACCGGGCGCTGTATCTCGCGTGGCCCAATGTTGGCAGTATTGTCCACACGCATTCACGGCATGCCACCATCTGGGCGCAGGCTGGTCTGGATCTTCCTGCCTGGGGAACCACTCACGCTGATGATTTCTATGGTGCGATCCCCTGTACCCGACAGATGACTCCGGAAGAGATCCACAGACGCTATGAGTGGGAAACGGGGCAGGTCATCATCGAAACGTTCCTTCAGCGGGCTCTGGATCCGCTGGCCGTGCCTGCCGCATTGGTCAATTCACACGGGCCGTTTTGTTGGGGAACCACTCCTGAAAAAGCGGTCCATTCGGCCGTGGTACTGGAAGAGGTGGCTTATATGGGGATTTTCAGCCAGCAACTCTCGCCTGCCTTACCGGCAATACAACAGCCCTTACTGGACTGTCATTATTGGCGGAAACACGGGAGTAATGCCTGGTATGGTCAGGAAAAATAATTAAATCAGGGCCATTAACCTTATCCGGACAACAGTTTTAACTAAAACCCGGTCTACGCATTCCCTGCTGCTGAGAGGTCCGGCAGGGAAGAAATCTTACTGTTTTATCTTAAAAAACAGATGCCCGTTTAGTGATCTCACACTCTGGATTACGCTGGAAACGCGTTTAAGCGCTCCCATAAACAGAGGATGAGATTATGACAGTAATTAATCAGACTACCTGCAGGCTCTTTAGCGAAGTTGGACAAACCACACAACTCTCCGCTTATTATGAAGAAGGTCGCCGGACCATGTGGATGCTGCTGCGGGCCCAACCACGCCCGAGTTTTAACCATGAACTGATCGAAGAGATCATGAATCTCAGCTATGCCGCCCAGCGCGCCGGTCTCCCCATTGATTTTTGGGTCACCGGTTCGCTGGTGCCGACAATATTTAATGCCGGTGGCGATCTGCGGTTCTTTGTCGAATCGATTAAAAACGGGCGGCGTGAGGCGTTACGGGCCTATGCACGGGCGTGTGTTGACTGTATCCACGCGGCGGCCAGAGGTTTTGATACCGGAGCGGTCACCATTGCGATGATTGAAGGCAGTGCGTTAGGTGGCGGCTTTGAGGCCGCGCTGGCCCACCATTTTATTCTGGCGCAGGACACCGCAAGGATGGGATTCCCGGAAATTGCCTTTAATCTGTTCCCCGGCATGGGGGGATATTCCCTGGTTGCGCGGCGTTCCGGAATGAAACTGGCAGAAGAACTGATCTGTGGAGGCGAGTCACACACGGCAGAGTGGTTTGAAACGCGGGGACTGGTTGACAAGCTGTTTGAACCCGGTGAAGGCTACCATGCAACACGCACTTTTATCGACACTATGCAGCCGAAACTGAACGGTGTCAGAGCCATGCTGAAAGCGCGTCAGCGAGTGCTGCAACTGACACGGGCTGAGCTGATGGATATCACTGAAGACTGGGTTGACTTTGCATTTACTATCGAGCCCAAGGATATCGCCTATATGGAACGGCTGGTGCAGTTGCAAAACCGCCACAGCTCTCAGGTGATGCGCAAAGTTGGCTAGACCTGACGAGCGGGATGCTTAGCCAGCCACTGCTCAAGCTCCTGCGCAGGCATCGGCCTGGCATATAAAAAACCCTGGCGAGCATCGACACCGCTCGCCATCACGAACGATTCTTCCTCAACTGTTTCAATCCCCTCGGCAATGACCTGCAAATTCAGCGCCCTGGCCACTGCAACGATAGCGCGAACCAGCGACTGCGACACCGGCTGATTATTGACTCCGCGCACAAAACTCTGATCCAGTTTGATGGCGTTTATTGGCACCCTTGCCAGCTGAGAAAGGGAAGAATAGCCGGTGCCGAAATCGTCCAGATGGACTTCCGCGCCCAGTTGCTGGAACTGTTCCATCAACGCCAGCGCCTGCTGCTCGTTTTCGATCAGGCAGCTTTCAGTGAGTTCGATATCAATCGGGCAGTCGTCCAGCTTTGCCTGTTCCAGCGCGAGTTTCAGGTCTGTGTAAATATGCTGGTCGATCAGCTGGCGTGGTGAAACGTTAACAGCCACGCGCAGGGTGATCCCTTTTTCGCGCCAGTGAACGATCTGCGCCAGCGCGGTCAGCATTACCCAGCGACCAAGCGGAACAATCAGGCCTGACTCTTCGGCATAGGAAATAAAATCACCCGGTGGCACCAACCCGCGCTCAGGAGAAAGCCAGCGCACCAGCGCTTCGACGCTGTTAACGTTGCCGGCACGATCCAGCTTTGGCTGATAGTGGATAATCAGCTGGTTCTTGTCCAGAGCCTTGCGCAGGTTGGTATCCAGCCAGAGATATTCAAAGACGCGCTGGTTCATCTCGGCACTGAAAATACTGAACTTGCCGCGGCCACTCTCTTTGGCGGTGTACATTGCGGTATCTGCGTTACGTATCAGGCTCTCGCGGTCCTCGCCATGTTGAGGACTGAGAGCAATGCCAATCGAACAGCCCGAATACACTTCAATCAGCCCGATGCGGAAGGGCTGCCTGAGCCGATCCAGAATGCGCGAAGCCAGTGCCTCCAGCGATGCCTGACTGGCTGCTGTTGCCAGCACGATGAACTCATCGCCTCCCAAACGGGCCAGCGTTTGATCTTTTTCCAGACAGCTGAGGATTGCCATCGAGACAGCCTGCAGCAGCTGATCGCCAAACATATGACCATAGGCATCGTTAACCTTTTTAAAGTTATCCAGGTCGAGATAAACAATACCCACCTGCCGATCAACGCGGTGTTCCAGTGCTTCGGCAATGGCGTGGTTAATAGCATTGCGGTTGGGCAGGCCGGTAATGGTATCGGTGTTGGCCAGTACCCGCAGACGCTCCTGCGCCCGCCGCTCTTCAGTAATATCTGTTCCAGAACAGATCAGGTAAATTTCGTTTTTACCGCTGCCACTGTGGACGAACTTGTTGCGGAACAGGAACAGCCGCTGGCCTTGTTTGGTCTTGACCCAGCGTTCGACCTCGTAAGAGCTGCCATCACGGAAAAATCCGCTGATATTGCGGCGGGAAGCGGCGGCTTCCTGTTTGGTCATAAACAGCTGGAAGACGTTGCGGCCAATGACTTCCTGCTCCTTAAGCCCGGTATACTCTTCACTCTTGCGGTTGAAGCGCTGGATATTTCCCCGCTGATCAAGGATCACAATCACCGAGTTGGCCTCGGAAACAACCTGCTCGGCAAAAGAGAGGCCCAGCACCAGATCGCGGGCTACCGCAGTGGTATCTCCCCATGCCGAAGCGCTGCCTGCCCATTCAGACTGATTAACCTTTCTGCCGACCAGATGCATTGATATCGGTTCACCATATAAGGAAATCGTAAGATTCACGCTGGAGGTGATCACCGTCATTGCCCGCAGCAAACTGGCCTGGCTCGGTGTCAGGGCGATAGCGATGTGCGTGCTGGCTGATTCATCTTCAGCGAATAACAGGGCATCGCTGTCGGCCGTTAAACGCCAATGAGGGTTGGTCGTACCAAATAAGGTATAAAGTAACGACTGCCCTTGGTCATCGGTCATCAGGTATCTCCTCGGAGGATGCAAGCACACTGTATCTTCTTATTTTAGCAACAGTATTCGGCAACCAGCATAATCTCAAGATGTATGTTGTATATATTTTTAAACCGTAAAATGACCATGCGATAAAATGCGCTGTTTGGGCGAAACGGGGCAGGCATTACTGCGACGTTTGCCTGATAAACCCGCTTTTGCGGATAATCAGGTTTCAGGTGAGGGGGGATGAGAATACGCGCAACTGGCCGGTCGCTGCCGGATGTTATTGATAAGTGACACCAACGAGGATGCGCCTCTTTGCGCGAAGAACGTTCAGTTTCATGCAGGGCTGGTAAATAACGCTGCGTCGTCATACAACGGTAAGTCTGGGAGATTTTTTGCTGCAGAAGAGAAGCAGGCGGGATAAACGAAGCTATCCCGCCTGTTGAGACGTTATGCGACCGGGCGGGCCACGATGCTGCGGGTTTCCATACGAACTTCAGCAACAGTCACTTCAATCACGTCAGTAACGCGATAGATCACTTCACCTTTAATCTGTACGGTACCATTTTCCTGGCTGCACACCAGCTCATCACGAACGGCGTGAATGAATGGGGCAGGGATAAAGGCTACCGCGCCGTTAGCAGTCAGGCGCACACGCATGCCGCCACGTGAAACATCGATGATTTCAGCGGCGAAACGCTGGTCGGTACCTGCCGCTTTTTGCAGGAAGCGCGAGTAGAGCCAGTCACCAACATCACGCTCTGCCATGCGGTTCAGACGGCGACGTTCGGCCATCTTCACGGTGATCTCGTCCTGAGGGCGCTCGGCTTTCTGACCTTTGATCATCGCTTTAAGCAGGCGGTGATTGATCATATCGCCATACTTACGGATAGGGGAAGTCCAGGTCGCATACGCTTCCAGACCCAGGCCAAAGTGCGGACCCGGCTCGATGCTGATTTCAGCAAACGACTGGAAGCGACGGATACGGCTGTCGAGGAACTGCGTTGGGTGCGAATCCAGCTCGCGGCGCAGCTCGCGGAAGCCAGCCAGCGTGGCGATAGCCAGTGGATCAACCTTCACGCCGTGATTTTCCAGCACGGCGGCAGCCTGTTCAGCTTTCTCTGCATCGAAGCCCAGATGAACGTTATAGACCCCGAAGCCCAACTTCTCGCGCAACACGGTGGCGGCGCAGATATTGGCGGTGATCATCGCTTCTTCGACAATGCGGTTAGCAATGCGGCGATGTTCAGCGATGATATCCAGCACCTCGCCTTTCTCGCCCAGCAGGAAGCGGAAGTCAGGACGATCTTTAAACACCAGCGCGTGAGTCTGGCGCCATTCCGCACGAGACAGGCACAGGCGATGCAGCAGGCGGATCTGATTCGCTACTGCTTCACTCTCAGGCTGCCATTTGCCGGTGTTTTCCAGCCAGTCAGAGACATTGTCATAAGCCAGCCTGGCTTTTGATTCGATCCAGGCGGCAAAGAAAGTTATCTCTTCGCTCAGCGTGCCGTCAGCGGCAACCGTCACACGGCAGGCCAACACCGGACGGCGCTCGTTGGGACGCAGTGAACAGATGTCATCCGACAGCTGGCGCGGCAGCATCGGAATATTGAAACCTGGCAGGTAGTTGGTGAACGAACGTTCGGCTGCAATGACATCCAGTGCGCTGTTCGCGGCGACGTAAGCCGTGGGATCGGCGATGGCGACAGTCAGGCGCAGGCTGCCTTCCGGGGTCTCTTCCACAAACAGCGCATCGTCCATATCTTCGGTGCTGGCGCTGTCAATGGTGACAAACTCCAGCGCGGTCAGGTCTTCACGCTCCAGCTGTTCGTCCAGTATTTCGCCGGTCACGGCTTCCGGGGCTTCACGCTCCAGGTTGTGACGGGAAAGCGTTACCCACCACGGGGCAAGATGATCGTCAGCCGTGGTGATAAAAGCGGTCAGCTCGGCATAGAAAGTGCGGTCACCCTTCAGTGGGTGACGACGCATCTCAGCGACAGCCCAGTCGCCAGCCTGGAAGTCATGCTTCACATTACGGTCGGCGCGGCACTGAATCGCTTCTTTCAGCAGCGGATGATCGGGAACTATCGACAGACGATCGTCTTTCTTTTGCACGCGGCCAACAAAACGAGTCAGAAAAGGTTCGACCAGTTTTTCCGGATCGGCAACTTCACGATCCTTATCGGTCTGCAGCACCGCAATCACGCGGTCACCGTGCATGACTTTTTTCATGAACGGCGGCGGAATGAAGTAGCTTTTCTGTGCATCTACTTCCAGAAAGCCGAAGCCTTTCTCGGTGCCTTTCACCACACCCTCCACACGCGGCGTCTGGGAGTGGAGTTTCTCTTTGAGCTGCGCGAGCAGCGGGTTATCCTGGAACATAATCTCAACAGTTTTCGTGGCCTAAGAGCGGCAGACAGTTTTACGCGATTAACCGTCTCGCGGCAAGTAAAAAGCCGGGATAGCCCGGCTTTGTTTAAGGCAAATGAGCCTGTCTGTCAGGCAATGCGCAGGCCCGCTTTTACTTCCGAAAGGGTGATTTTCACCGGAACGGATTTAGAGGTTGGTGTACCGCTGCCGTCGCCAAAGCTGGAAAGGGGCACCAGCGGATTGGTTTCCGGGTAGTAGGCTGCCAGGTTACCTTTCGGGATATTGTAGGGCACCAGTTTGAAGCCAAACACCTTACGGGTAATACCGTCATTCCACAACGTTTCGATATCCACGTCATCACCGGCGGCAAAGCCCATTTTTTCCATATCATCAGGATGGATAAACAGCACTTCACGCTGACCATACACACCGCGATAACGGTCATCCAGACCGTAAATAGTGGTGTTGTACTGGTCATGGGAACGCAACGTCTGCAGAGTGAACGGCACTTTCACGTCGTCGCCCAGCTGCGGGAACAGGGAGTCCGGAAGGCGGGCTGAGCTGAACTGCGCTTTATTGTTCAGCGTATTAAAGCGGAACTCTGCAGCGGCGTTGCCCAGATAGAAACCCCCTTTGATATCGCATTTGGCGTTGAAATCACTGAAGCCAGGAATGGTGGCAGCGATATGATCGCGAATTTTATTGTAATCCGCCGCCAGTGCTAACCAGTCCAGTTTTTGTTTGCCCAGCACGGCATCAGCAATGCCGGCGATAATCGCCGTTTCAGAACGCTGCGTGTCGGCAATGGGTTTGCCGACACCTTCAGAGGCATGCACCATGCTGAAGGAGTCTTCAACGGTAATAAACTGCGGGCCGCTGGCCTGAATATCCTGCTCAGTACGCCCAAGGGTAGGCAGAATAAGAGCGTCAACCGCGCCAGGACAAAGATGGCTGCGGTTCAGTTTGGTACTGATTTGTACAGTCAACCCACAGCGGCGCAACGCTTCTTCGGTACGCGGGCTGTCTGGTGCCGCAGCGGCCAGGTTTCCTCCCAACGCAATCAGCACTTTGATTTCGTCACGCAGCATTGCTTCCAGCGCTTCCACGGTGTTATGGCCGGGTTCACGCGGTGGTTCAAAGCCAAAATGGTTTGCCATGCTGTCGAGAAAGGCTTTGGTTGGCTTCTCGTCGATACCCATGGTGCGGTTACCCTGCACGTTACTGTGGCCACGAACAGGGCAAAGGCCAGCACCTTTTTTGCCCAGCTGGCCAAACAGCAGCTGCAGGTTAACGATTTCCCGCACGGTATCAACCGAGTGTTTATGCTGGGTGATGCCCATCGCCCAGGTACAGATTACGCGTTCAGCACTCTGATAGATGGCAGCCGCTTCACGCAGCTGCTGCTCGGTCAGGCCGGATTGGTGCTCAATCTGTGGCCAGCCGGTTGCCTCAACGGCGGCGAGATAGGCTTCCATTCCTTCGGTTTTGGCGTTGATAAAGACCTGGTCGAACAGACCTTCTTTGCCTTCTGCGACCAGAGCGTGATGGCTCTCTGACAGGGCTTTCACCATACCGCGGATCGCCGCCATGTCGCCGCCCAGATTGGGCTGATAATAAGTGGAGCTGATGGTGCCGGCTTTGCTGGTGACCACTTCAAGCGGCTTTTGCGGATCGGCGAAACGCTCCAGTCCGCGTTCGCGCAGGGTATTAAAGGTGACGATTTTCGCGCCGTGATCGGCAGCGTGACGCAGGCTGTGCAGCATGCGCGGATGATTGGTACCGGGATTCTGGCCGAAAACGAAAATGGCGTCAGCATGATCAAAATCATCAAGACGGATGGTGCCTTTCCCTACGCCAATGCTGCGTTTCAGGCCAGTACCGCTGGCTTCATGGCACATATTGGAACAGTCAGGGAAGTTGTTGCTGCCGTTCATACGCCCGAACAACTGGTAGAGCCATGAGGCTTCATTACTGGCGCGACCCGAGGTGTACAGCTCCATCTGGTCGGGATTATCCATCGCGTGAATGTGACTGGCTATCAGCCGGAAAGCTTCGTCCCAGCCGATAGGTTCGTAATGGTCAGTTTCACGGTTGTAGCGCAGTGGCTCGGTCAGGCGGCCCTGATACTCCAGGAAGTAATCACTCTGCTGATACAGCGCTGAAACGCTGTATTTTTCGAAGAAGCTGGCATCGACAAAGCGGCGGGTGGCTTCCCAGGTCACCGCTTTGGCGCCGTTCTCGCAGAAGCTGAAGGTACTTTTATTGTCGTCACCCCAGGCACAGCCCGGACAGTCAAACCCTTTTGCCTTGTTCATGCGCATCAGATTACGCATGTTTTTCAGAACTTGTTTGCTGTCAAAGACAAAACGGGTGGTTGCCTCAAGCGATCCCCAACCTCCGGCCGCGGCCTGGTAGGGTTTAATGGCAGTTTTGAATTTCATATTGCTTCGCAGGTTTGAGTTATGTTTTGGAGTTGTTAAAAAATTATTGCTTCTTTTATGCGCTAAGTCTGCAATCAGGTAAACAAATTGTCTAATTGATTGGTTTAATGATGCGATAGGCGCGCTTTATCGCGAAAGCGTGAACTGAGTCAAAGATTCGCGCAGTATGGTGTGCAGTTGTGCCTCCAGACCCTCAGTGTGACTCATAATTAAGCTTTCCAACCGGAAAGCGAGGCTCCTGTGAAAGATTTTGCCAGCAAAATTCACGCCTTCGGTAAGGCGCTGATGATGCCGATTTCGGTCATCGCCGCCGCCGGTATTTTCCTCGGCGTTGCCGCCGCCATGCAAAACCCGGCTATTACCGGGGAGACTTTTGCCAACCTGTTTCTGCCGCAGCTCATCATCCAATTCATTCGCAATATCGCCGGAGCGCTGTTTGCCAACCTGCCGGTGCTGTTTGCCATCGCTATTGCGACAGGCCAGGCAAAAGCAGAGAAATCCACGGCGGCGTTTTCTGCCGTTATCGGCTTTATCGCCATGCATATCGGCGTCACCACCACGCTTGCAGCACAGGGAATAACGGCAGAAACCATGACGCCTCAGGCCCTGCAATCTAACGGTCTTTCCCAGACTGAGGCGATGATGGCTTCTGCGGAATTCATCCACATGTTGGGTATTTTTACCTACAACATGAGCGTATCAGGCGGGGTTATCGCCGGAGTATTCACCTCAGTGATCCACAACCGTTTTTATCAAACTCAATTGCCTGGCGCGATCGCCTTTTTTGGCGGCAGACGGCTGGTGCCCATCATCACTCTGACGGTTTTGCCGCTGATGGGCGTGTTGCTGGCAATGATCTGGCCGACCGTTGGCGCGGGTATTGCCTGGGTCGGGGAACTGATTGGTAAAAGCGGCCAGTACGGTGCATTACTTTACGGTACCTGTGAACGTCTGCTGATCCCGACCGGCCTCCATCATATTCTTAACGAAACGGTTCGCTTCACACCCATCGGCGGCATCGCCACGGTTGATAACCAGACTATCGTCGGTGCACTGAATATCTTTAATTATTCCCTGACCCATCCGGGTTCAATTCCTGACGACACCCTCAGAAGCGTTACCCGTTTTCTGGCACAGGGCAAAATTCCGGTGATGATGTTTGGTCTGCCCGCGGCGGCGCTGGCGATCTGTCACTGCGCAAAACCTGAACATAAGCAGCGCGTTAAGGCGCTGGTGCTGGCGGGGGCGCTGACTTCGTTCACCACGGGGATCACAGAACCGCTGGAGTTCTGCTTTATATTTGTCTCGCCAGTGCTGTATCTGTTCCATGCCGCGCTGAGCGGCCTGTCATTTATGTTGATGTCGATGATGCACCTGATGATCGGCAATGTGCAGGGCGGCGCGATCGATTTGGTGGTCTTCGGTATCCCTGGCGGCAGCAAAACCCAGTGGTGGTGGAGCATTCTGTTGGGAATGATTTATGTGCCGGTTTATTACTACGGCTTCAGGTTTGTCATATTGCGTATGAGGGTTGAAACGCCGGGCAGGGAGACGGAAGAAGCCGGGCAGGAGAGCAACACTGTCTCTGCCGGCGAAAGAACCAGAGTGATCATCAGCGGGCTGGGGGGCAAGGCCAATATAGAGGACGTCGATTGCTGCTTCACCCGACTGCGCGTCAGGGTAAAAGAGATGAAAGAAGTGGTGGATCAGACCCTGATGACCACCGGTGCGAATGGGGTTAACCGCGTCAGCGATCATGATGTGCAGGTCATTTACGGCCCGCAGGTAGAGAAGATTGCTGACGAGGTTAAAAGTGCGCTGGGGGGGAATGAATAAGGCTACTGGCGGTGGGCCCCCCCGTAATGGCGTAAATCACAAAATCGCGGTCCCCACGGGGCGAAAAAAACTATTGTGCCGTTCGCGCCGCGGCTATCAGGCCATCCAGCCATTCCTGATGTCCGTTAATCATCGGGTTGGGGCGGGTAGTCGCCAGCGCCCGGGCAGGTTTGCCGTTTTGGGTTTCCTGGGTAAGGATCCGTACGCGGTTGCCGGGCAAGTCTTCCAGCAGCCAGGCATGATGCACATCCAACCGACTTTCACCTTCACCCGCCCAACCATGCCAGGCCACTCGTGCCGCTTGCCCCTCTTTTGGGGGAACATGCTCGGTCACCTGAGCCTCTACCGGAAAGCCAAATGTGGTGAAAAAGAAGCAGGCATCAGGTTCAAGTTCAGGGCCTTTATCATGATAAAAGCGGATATCACCCGAGTTTTTATAATAGGTTGGCCAGAGGGCCGGAGTATTCAGCAGGGGCCACAGATCTTTCACCGTCAGTCCGGCGATAATCATCTCGTTTGACGCAAAATTGTCGCAAAATCCAGGCAAATAACCTTCAGGCCAGTGAATGGTGTTCATTCTGTTTCCTCTGTAGTTGTCGTCGCTGTTAACGCTGCACGCAGGGCCGGAGTGATGTACTTCCTACCAGGAGCAGTCTGCTCCTGAAGGTGTTATAACGCCAATCGCAATTATTAATTTTTGCTATCATTATATGTGATATCAACACTGACAAATGCATCAGCCGCTGCTGCGGGGAACGCCCTGTGATGCAGCTGAGTGAAGCTGGTTAAATCACATCAGGTAAAATCGGAACGTAAAGATGAAAAATGCTGTCAGGACGATGGATCTGAATTTACTGAAGACTCTGGATGCACTGCTTGATGAACGGAGCGTAACCCGCGCAGCAGAGAGGTTGGCACTGACTCAGCCGGCGGTCAGTGGCATGCTGACAAGGTTAAGGGACTGTTTTGGCGATCCGTTATTCAGCCGGACCCAGCGCGGCATTATTCCGACCCTGCGTGCGCTGGAACTGGCCTCGCCGGTAAAGCAAATTCTCAGTGATATGGAAGTGCTGTTGCAGCCTAAAGAATTCGATCCGGCCAGCGCAGAGCTGACACTGACCCTTGCTGCGACGGATTACGCTGTGAAAGCGGTGGTAGTCCCTTTTATCGGCAGGCTACGTAAGGAAGCTCCCGGTGTCAGGGTGTCTGTAGTGGCGGTTGATTACGCTCAGCTGCCATCTCAACTTGAGTGTGGCGATGTCGATCTGGCGCTGGTCACGCCGGAAACGACTCCTGAAGGCCTTCATGCCAGAAATCTGTTTGATGAAGAATATGTCTGCATTATGCGTGCCGACCATCCAGAAGCCACAGAAGAGGTGATGACGCTGGATCGTTTTTGCGCGCTGGATCAGGTGTTGGTTTCGCACTCGGGAGATAAGTTTTCAGGGGCCACCGATGAAGCACTGGCAAATATTGGCAGAAAAAGAAGAGTGGTAATGGCGGTCAACAGCTTCCTGATGCTACCGGAAATACTGCGTGTCAGCGATCTGATCGCGATAACGCCGTACCGGCTGGCTTCGACCACCGACGGCATGGTATGTAAAAAGCCACCGTTGCTCATTCCCGGTTTCAGCAAAACGCTGGCCTGGCACGATCGTAGCCACCGTGATGCCGGCCATCGGTGGCTACGTGCTGTATTGACTGAGCTGTTTACATAAAAAAACCGGCGCTGAGGCCGGTTTTCGGGAATGAAATATCAGGACTGAGGCTGGCCGACCGGTCCGGACCCCAGAGTGCCACCGGGAACGGCCTGGCCGCTTGGGGCGTGTGGACGGCCATCGCTACCGACTGCGCTGCTGTTATGCTGGCAGCCCGCGAGACCAGCCAGGGCTAGCAAAACCAGAGTGATTTTAGAACAGGTTTTCATTATTGTGCTCCTCGGTGAAGTGAATAAAACCAAAGATTTAAGCATAGCGGTAATGGCAGGTTTTGCCATTAAGCCGCCAGATTCAGGAATGCCGGAGGAGGGCAGGCTGGAGATTGGCCAATCCAGTTTATAAAATCAGCCTGACTTCAGGGGAACCATTTCAGAATGGGGTTGTTATAAAGGTTATATGTATCAATTACCTCAGAATGAATTTGATTAAACATTCACAAGATCCTGTCCATGCATACAATTTTAGCGGTGAGTTATCCCACGCAACTATCAGATACCCATGCAGTCAGGAATGCGACAGGCGATGAGTTCATTGATGAGCTTTACGGGCAGTGAGGGATCGGTAAGATGCAGGGGAAGGCGTTGATGACTTCTGAGGGTGAAGTGACAGAGGGTCTGTGCCTGACGACCTCAGGGGGTAGGGTGCTGTTACCTTTACAATACTGACTCGTTATGAAGGTCACAGCCAACTATTTGTGGGTAGATTTTGAGCTGAAATCAATAGTTGTCCACGGATTAGGACATATAATTTCTGGTGATGAATTTATTGTATTGTAACCTGTTGATAAATATATAATGGATATTAAGCAGCTGATTTACCTTTGCAACCTGGAGCGGGAGCGGCATTTTGGCCGCGCCGCCGAGGCCAGCTTTGTCAGCCAACCGACACTGTCGATGCGGCTGAAAAACCTTGAGCGCGAGTTGGGTCTGTCGTTGATAAACCGCAGCAACAACTTTGATGGCTTCACACCTGAGGGCGAGCGGGTACTGAGCTGGGCGCGGGAGATTGTATCAGTTTATCAGGGCCTGAAGCTCGAAGTGGAGTCTCTCAAGCACGGCGTCTCTGGCACTCTCAGGATTGGGGTTGTCCCGCAGTGCAGCGTGTCGTTGCCTGTCTTGCTAAAAGGGATCAGCGATCGCTATCCGCAGCTGGATTATCGGGTCGCGGTACTGAGTGCCGATCAGTTACTGGATGCACTGAACAGTCATACGGTGGATGTCGGCATCGGATTCTTCGAGCTGGCGACGCTGCGAGAGCTGCATTTTCAGGCCGGGCTGCTACAGGACAATGGTGTCGAAGTTGTGTTCCATCCCGGCCATTTTCCCCAGCTACTGGGGGAGGGCGAACTGGCTCTCAGCGAGCTGAAAAATATTCCTCTGTGCCTGGCAGAACAGACGCGTTATTTCCGGCGCTATCTTGATACCCACTTTCGTGAGGCTGAACTGCGCCCCAGGGTGATTCTGGAAACCACGTCGGTGTTTCAGCTGTCGCAGGGTGTGCAGGTGGGACTGGGCTGCCTGATTTCACCACGTGGTCATCTGTTGCCGGAAATGACGCCAGAGCTGCAGGTGCGTTCGCTGGCGATCGCGCCAATGTCACGGCAGGCAGCACTGGTTATCGCCGAGCCAGGCCGGGCGACACCGCTGTCACAGCATTTCTTTGACGAAGTACGTCGCTGGCTCAGCGAGCGTTGAGAGGCGGACGTAATGAGATCCCGCCTGTGGTTGTGAGTTACTCAGATACAGCTTGGGTTGATCCCAACGTTTGCAGCAGGCGGTTGTTCCAGTTTGCCAGGGCCACGCTCTGGATCACGCCAAATACAGCCTGCAGAGCCAGTCCTGACTCATTGAGCGGTTGCAGATGAGCGGCATTGAAGCGTTCAGGTGAACGGGTCAGTTGGGCTGCCAGCTGAATCACCGCCTGCTCATCCTCAGTGGCTGTTGCCAGACCCTGATCAATACCCTGCTTCAGCGGCCCGCGCAGCTTCTCACTGGCATAGCGATAAAAGCAGGACGGGCTGCCATTGATTCTGGCAGTGGTAGCGGCGGCCAGAGCGCCTTCCGGTGTTTCCATCGAGGCATCCAGCGTATTGATTAACACACTCCAGCCATACAGGGCGGCGGCATCGTGTGCCAGTAGCCAGGCGCTTTCACTCAATGCCTGCTGAGGCTGGCAAAACGTCAGCGCTTCGAGCTGGATCGCTGAAGCGTAGCGCAGCTCAACCGGCGGCAATTGAGGGTGCCACGGGGCAGTATGATTAAAGCATTCCGCGTCGGCATCCTCAGGAACCGGTACACCCGGTATCCAGCGTACCGGCAGGGCGAGCAGGGCATGAATACCGGCAACCATGCGGGCCTGGTAGCTGACAAATCCGATAATCTGGCTGAAGGTAATAATATCAGGCGCGGTCAGCCCTGCGTCATCAAGGCGCTGCAGAGCGGCACCGTCAATCAGCGTCGGCTGGCTGGCAAGCTGACGGGCATATTCGGTAATTTGCGTCAGACGTCGGTTGCTCTCGCGGGAGGAATCCGGGCTGGAAAGAGGGTTGAGGCGGGCGGCATAATGGTTGCACAGGCGCTGAATTCCGGTCACCTGAGCGACGGTCAGGGCGGTGCTGAGGCGATCGTAAAGCGTCAGGGTATGCGTATACGTGGTGGTGAGCTGCCGGGGAAACAACAGCTGATAAAGATCGCGGGAAGCCAGCAAAGCAGGCTGCGCCTGTTGCAGCGTATTTTTCAGTTCACCTTCACAGAGCGGTGCAAGACCAAGCAGAAAACGGTCCTCAATTTCAGCGGCCTCAGGGACCAGCGGCGCGGCTTGTGGGGTAAGCGTGGATTGCGTTTCGTGATACCAGTGGCTGTTGCCTGAAAAACGGCGCTGTTCCATGTTCATTCCTTTTCTACCAGGTCAGCACTATCCTCGCGCAGGAGAATTGGCGAACAAAAGACCGATCGGTGCTAATAAATAGCGGAAAAGCATAAAGGCGAAGTGATAAGCAGAATGCGGGCAGAAACCGCTCAGGGCAGAGCGGTTCAGGGAGAGAGAGCAGTCTGAGCTGAAGAAGAGCGGAAGTTAACGGAAGGCCTGGCGGTCTTTTCGCCACGCATCCGCCGTCAGGGCTTCGCCGAAATGGCTGTTGATCAGGCGTCTGGTCAGGTCGTGCAGCGGGCTGGCGAGGACGTCCGCGGTACTGCCACGTTCCACCACTTCGCCCTGATGCATCACCAGTACCTGGTCGCTGATGTGCTTCATCATCCCCAGATGCTGTGTCACATAGATATAGGAAATACCGTGCTTGTCCTGCAATTCCAGCATCAGGTTAACCAGCTGCGAGCGCATCGACATATCCAGCGAGGCCAGCGCCTCATCGGCAACAATCACCCGCGGTTGCAGGATCAGCGCACGGGCAAGGCCCACTCGCTGTTTCTGACCTGGAGCCAGCATATGCGGATAATAGGCAGCATGATCGCGCAGCAAACCCACCTGGCGTAGCGTGGCAATAATGCGTTTTTCACGCTCCTCTGCGGACAAATCAGTATTCAGCCTCAGCGGAAAATCAAGGATCTGGCTGATGCGTTGACGGGGGTTCAGCGAGGTGGAAGGATCCTGAAAAATCATGCGGATACGCTGGCTACGGTAGCCATAGTCACCGTACTCCAGCGGGTGGTCATCAATGACGATATTGCCCGAACTGGGTTCAATCATGCCGCTGAGCATTTTCGCCAGCGTTGACTTGCCTGAACCATTTTCACCGATAATTGCCAGTGTCTGCCGCTCCCGCAGCAGAAAGCTGACCTCCTTTACCGCTTCAACATGCTGCCGTCTGAACAGCCCGGTACGGTAACGGTAAGTCTTGCTGAGATTGCGAACTTCCAGCAGGGATTCAACCATTACTGACTCTCCATGTTAAGCGGGAAGTGGCAGGCAAACAGGTGCGTTTTTGCTCCGGTCAGCCGTGGTCTTTGAATACAGGTTTTTTGGGCGTACGGGCAGCGTGGCCCCAGCCGGCAGCCAATCGGCAGGTGTTCCAGTGAAGGAATGGCTCCTGGCAGCGTATTCAGGCGGCTTTTGTGCGGCAGCGACAGCCCAAAGTCCGGCATCGCACGGATCAGCGCCTGGGTATAGGGATGGTGAGGAGAGGCAATCAGTTCGTCGCTCGGCGCTGTTTCCACCGTCTGGCCGCAGTACATCACGTTGATGCGATCGGCCCAGTGGCTGAGCATCTGCAGGTCATGGCTTATCAGCAGGATGGTGGTATTGTTGTTCTGATTGAGTCGCGTCAGCAGGCGGAATATCTGCGCCTGAGTGGTGGGCTCCATCGCGTTAGTGGGTTCGTCAGCAATCAGCAGGCGCGGCTGGTTGGCCAGCGCGATGGCAATCATTGCCTTCTGACATTCGCCCTCGGTCAACTCGTAAGGGAAGCTGCGCATAATATCTTTGTGATCTTTAATCCCGACACGGTGCAGCAGCTCAATGGCCCGGCGATGACGCCAGCGAAAACGCTGATACCAGCGGCCTTTGTAAGTCCAGCCCGGAATAGCCTGAATCAGTTGCTTACCGATGCTCTCTGAAGGATCCAGACAGGATTGCGGCTCCTGAAAAATCATTGAAACATTGTGACCGACCAGCTTGCGGCGTTCACGGGGCGACAGGTGCAGCAGATCGATGTCGTCGAAGCGCATCCGGTCAGCGGTTACGCGCCAGTTATCTTTGGTGACGCCGCAAATGGCCTTGGCGATCAGACTTTTGCCTGACCCCGACTCACCCACCAGACCGCGTACTTCGCCCTCGGTAAGCGTGATGCTGACGCGATCCACCGCTTTCACCGGTCCATCCGCGGTCATAAATTCAATGGTCAGGTTACGTATATCCAGCAGCGGCATTTATTCAACTCCCGCAACGATGGCCCGTCGGACGCCGTCACCTAACAGGTTGATAATCAGTACGCTCAGCATAATCGCCGCTCCCGGTAACATAACCGTCCACGGGGCGACATAAATCAGCTCCAGCGCATCGCCAAGCATGGCTCCCCATTCAGGTGAAGGCAACTGCGCGCCCAGATCCAGAAATCCCAGCGCGGCGATATCGAGGATTGCCATCGACAGTGCGCGGGTGAATTCACTGACCAGCAGCGCCAGAATATTCGGGAAGATGGCATGGCGCAGGATATTCATGCTGGTGGCGCCATCCAGTCGGGCCGCCACCACATAATCTTTTTCCAGTTCATCATGCACCGCAGTATAAATCGCCCTGACCAGACGCGGGATAATAGCCAGAAACACCGCCAGCAGGGCGTGTTCGAGCTTCGGTCCGAGAAAGGCCACCACAATAATCGCCAGCAGCAGTGAGGGGATCGACAGCAGGGTATCCAGAATATGGTTCATCACCGCGGAGCGCAGCCCGCGGGTCAGGCCGGCAAAGACCCCAAGCACCATGGCACAGATTGAGGCCAGCAGAGTCACCGCCATCGCCGAGCCCACCGTCGGGCCAGCACCGCTTAACAGCCTGCTCAGCACGTCGCGGCCCAGGTCATCGGTTCCCAGAAAGAAAGACACGTCGCCATAGCGCGACCAGGAAGGCGGCAGCAGCTGATAGCCAAGGAACTGCTGGTCAAGCCCATAAGGGGCCAGCAGACGTCCAAAGATGCAGACAAACAGCAGCGCGCCAAAGGCATAAAGGCCGACCATTGCGGTGGTGTCGCGATAAAAGAGCCGCCACGTGTGGCGCAACGGGCTGGGCAGCTGTTTCTCGGAGTAGATATTATCGGAGGGCATACCATTCCTTATGCTTCAGTGGATTCGTCATGGCACCCAGAATATCGGCGAGAACGTTCACAGTAATCACCAGGCCGCCCACCATCATTACTCCGGCAGAGATGGCGGCGTAATCCTGCTGGCGGATCGCATCCACCAGCCAGCGACCCAGACCTGGCCAGCTGAACACCACCTCGGTGATCATCGCCAGTGTTAACATGGTGGAGAACTGTAAGCCCAGGCGCGGGATCACCGGTGGCAGGGCATTATGTAACACATGGCGGCGGATAATGGTCAGGCGCGAAAGGCCCCGGGTTGCCGCTGCTTTAATATAATTCTGCTCCATGACTTCCCGCGTACTGATCCGTAGCAGGCGAACCACCTCGGTGGTAGGAGCAACGGCCAGCGCAGTGACCGGCAAAATCAGGTGCTTCAGCGCGCTGATTACCATCTCATGCCGCCAGGGTGAATGGCTCATCCATGCATCAATCAGCGCAAAACCAGTGATGTTTTTTACCGGATAAAGCAGGTCAAAGCGTCCGGAAACCGGCAGCCAGCCAAGATTCAGCGAGAAAAACAGCGTCAGCAGCAGCGCCAGCCAGAACACCGGCATTGAGAAGCCCAGCAGGGCTAATGCGCTGATGGTTTTATCCTGCCATTTATTACGCATCATCCCCGCGGCAATCCCCATCGGAATCCCCACCAGCAGCGCCAGCGTAAAGGCCATCATGCACAGTTCAAGGGTGGCCGGAAACACCTCACGCAGCTGATGGCCAATGGGTTCACCGTTGATGCTTGAAACGCCAAAATCGAACTGAAACAATCCCTTATACCAGAATGCGAAGGCATCGGTGAACGAGGCCCCCTGCAGCGGCGCATGAGGGGTGAAATAGCTCAGGCTGAAGCCGACCAGTGTCAGCATCGACAGTGTGACCAGCCACAGCACCAGCCGACGCAGCGTATAGATCACCATGGTTATTTTTCCTCGCCTTTGTCCCGATATACACCGGCAAACGACGCATTGCCAAACGGGCTGAGCACCAGCCCGTGGATATCGTAACGATAAGCCTGCAGGCGCAGGGAATAAGCCAGCGGCAGCACCGGCAGCGATTTTGCCAGCATGGACTGTGCGCGGTCATAGTATTCAATGCGCGAGGCTAACTGCTGTGAAAGCAGGGCCTTATGCAGGGTTTCATCAAACTCCGTATCACACCAGTGAGCATAGTTGGTCTGCGAGCCCATGGCGGCACAGCTGAGCAGAGGACGGAAAAAACTGTCCGGATCGTTGCTGTCGGTGGCCCAGCCCGTCAGGGTCAGATCGTGATTCATCTCCATCAGTCGGGCTTCCTGGAAACGGCCCTCCACCGGAACAATAGTCACCTTCACGCCCACCTGGGCAAGATCGGCCTGCAGCAGCTCAGCGGTTTTCAGCGGGCTGGGGTTCCAGGCCTGAGAGGAAGAGGGCACCCACAGCGTAAGGTGCAGATTCTCAACCCCCAGCGCCTTCAGCTCTTCGCGGGATTTCTGAGGATTATACTCTGTCACTCTTGCATCGTTATCATATGCCCAGGAGGCACGCGGCAGGATGGAAGCGGCAGTTTCCGCCGTGCCGTAATAGATCGACTCCATCAGGCGTTCATTATTGATCGCCAGCGACAGGGCCCGGCGCACTTCCGGCCGGTCAAGCGGCGCTTTGCGGGTATTAAAAGCCAGATATGCAATATTCATTCCCGGACGCAGCGTCAGGCGCAGGCGCGGATCGTCCCGCAGAATGGAGATCTGGCTGGCGGCTGGATAGGCCAGCACGTCACACTCGCCGGTCAGTAGTTTGGAAAGGCGTCCGGTGCCGCCCGCGCCCATATCAATCACCACCTGTGACATTTTAGGTTGTCCTTTCCACCAGGAAGGGTTGCGCGCCAGGCGGATGTACTGACCCGTGCGGTACGCACTGAGCTGAAACGGGCCGGTACCAACCGGCTGGCGGTCCATCTGCTCCTGGCGGCCAGTTTTTGTCAGCTGGTCAGCATATTCGGCGGAGAGCACCGGCGCGTAATGAGTCGCCATATGCCAGAGGAATGAAGCATCCGGACTGTTCAGCCGGATTTCGACGGTATCTTTGTCTGTCTTCTTCACGCTCTGCACCGAATCGGCGAACTGCAGGCTGTCGAAGTAGGGATAGCTGCCGCCGTTGACATTATGCCAGGCCGACTTGCGATCGAAAATGCGCTGGAAGCTGAACACCACATCGTCAGCATTCATCGGGCGGGTGGGGGTGAACCAGCTGGTTTTCTGGAAATGAACGTTATGGCGCAGATGGAAACGGTAAGTGGCGCCATTATCCAGCACCTCCCAGCTTTCAGCCAGCTCCGGGATTAGCCGGTAAGTGTAGGGGTCAACATCCAGCAGCCGGTCATAAAGCTGGGCGGCAAGCGTGTCGACCACCAGTCCGCCGCTGGCCATCTGCGGGTTGAAGGTGGTCACTGCGCCGCTGACGCAATAGACAAAGCCGCTCTGACGGATATCGCCCGGCGTGGCGGACGCAGCGGCAGCGCTGAACAGGCTGAGGCCAAGCAAGAAGGTGGAGAAAAATGTGCGCATAAGTCATCTGAAATGTCAGGCAATAGTCAGAGTGTACCGCACCTTCTGGTCTCGCCCAAAGTTTGCGGGGACAACTGACGTTTTTATGTGCGAAACAGCAGCATAAACGAACCCACAGCAACGGCAGAGTGTTCAGAATACGCACAATATCGCCATGGGAATGAGAAAAATTCTCAACAAAGTGCTTTACAATCGATAACGAGAATGATTACTATTCTCCTGCGCTTCAACGGTGGCTCTACCGAAGAAGAGCACGACATTGCTCACATTGCTTCCAGTATTTTCAGCCCGCCTTGCGCGGGCTTTTTTTTGCCTGTCATAAAACGAAAAAAAGCCCGCAAAAGCAGGCTTCTTTCCACTTGCCAGGCAGTAGGAGTACCCGACATGTTCGAATTTTTCTGGTTAAAAAAGCCCGCGTTACCGGGCGGAAAGCACAATAAACAGGGAAATCTTTCATTTGCTCAGCACCGACTTTCGCATACTGATCTGGCCACCCTACAGGGTTATGGCGCAATAGATATCTCTATCTGATATTTGGCCGGAATTGCGCATCTTATGCCTGTATTTCGTCGTCTGCTGCCGGATCGCTTTTCACATCCACGTCGTGCTTCTTCATCATCGCCCGCAGCTGATGATAGGTGACTCCCAGCAATTCTGCAGCCCGACGCTGGTTGAACCGCGCCTGTTGCAGGCTTTTGTCCAGCAGATCTTTCTCCTGCTGGTTCTGCCAGCGGCGCAGGTCGAGCGGAAGTACCGGTAATGCGTCCCCCTGTGAGCTTTTAGTCGCAACTGGAGGTAGGTTGCGCTGGAAGGGATTGATAACAATGTTATTCAGCTCCTGATCAGTTTCACTGTGGCGATAGACCGAGCGCTCCACTACGTTTTTCAACTCACGCACGTTGCCAGGCCAGCCATAGTCCAGCAACACTTGACGGGCCGCGGGGGAGAAGCCGGGAAACAGGGGCAAACCCAGTTCGCGGCACATCTGAATGGCAAAATGTTCTGCCATCACCAGAATATCGCTGCGCCGCTCACGCAGGGGGGGCAGTTGAACCACATCAAACGCCAGCCTGTCCAGCAGGTCTGCGCGGAATTTTCCCTGCTGTGCCAGCAATGGCAGGTCATCATTGGTGGCACAAACCAGTCGCACGCTGACCTGCAATGGCTGGCTGCCGCCAACCCGTTCCAGCTGGCCGTATTCGATAACCCGCAGCAATTTTTCCTGAACCAGCATCGGTGCCGTGGCCAGCTCGTCGAGAAACAGCGTACCGCCATCGGCACGTTCAAAGCGGCCCAGATGACGCTTCTGCGCGCCGGTAAAGGCACCGGCTTCGTGGCCAAACAGTTCGGAGTCGAGCAGATTCTCGTTCAGCGCCGCGCAGTTTAGTGAAATAAAAGGCCCCTGCCAGCGGTCTGACAGGTAGTGCAGGCGGTTGGCGATCAGTTCTTTACCGGTCCCGCGTTCGCCGATGACCAGCACCGGCTTATTCAGCAGCGCCACGCGGGAAACCTGTTCCAGCACTTCCAGGAAGTTATTCGACTCCCCCAACAGGGTATCATTAAATTCACTCATGAAATTCACCAGGTGTTAGTGATTTACACCACATTAGACAATCAGTCTCGTGCTGTAAAGGGGGAGAATGCCTGAAAATCAATAAGATAAAAGTTGGCATGCTAATTGTATAAGACAGAGGGATTGGATATTCAGCGCACTGCGCTATATAAACAGACTACAGAGGATTTAGATTATGGGTATTTTTTCTCGTTTTGCCGACATCGTGAACGCCAACATCAACTCGCTGCTGGAAAAAGCGGAAGATCCGCAAAAGCTGGTGCGCCTGATGATCCAGGAAATGGAAGACACGCTGGTTGAAGTTCGTTCCACCTCCGCCCGTGCGCTGGCAGAAAAGAAACAGCTGCTGCGTCGCATCGACCAGGCTGAAACCCAGCAGGCAGACTGGCAGGAAAAAGCCGAGCTGGCACTGCGTTGTGATAAAGACGATCTGGCCCGCGCGGCGCTGATCGAAAAACAGAAGCTGACCGAGCTGACAGCGACATTGAAAAGTGAAGTGGAGCAGGTGGAAGAAACCCTGACCCGCATGAAGGGCGAAATCGGAGAGCTGGAGAAAAAACTCAGCGAAACCCGCGCCCGTCAGCAGGCTCTGACGTTGCGTCACCAGGCCGCTTCTTCTTCACGCGATGTGCGCCGCCAGCTGGACAGCGGTAAAATCGATCAGGCAATGGCGCGTTTTGAATCTTTTGAGCGTCGTATCGATCATATGGAAGCGGAAGCCGAAAGCCAGCGCTTTGGCAAACACAAAACGCTGGATCAGCAGTTTGCTGAGTTGCAGGCTGATGATGAAATCGGTGAGCAGCTGGCCGCCCTGAAAGCCAAAATGAACCGCAGCGAATAACTGCTGTGCACGGCAGCCCGGCGACGGTTGCCATCCCGAATGCCTGAATTTTCAAGGAGAGTGAATGAGCGCGTTATTTCTGGCCATACCCCTGACGATATTTGTGCTGTTTGTGGCACCGATCTGGTTATGGCTCCATTACAGCAACCGCCAGAATGGCGGGGCCGACCTGTCCCCCGGTGAACTGCAGCGTCTGCAGCAATTGAGCCAGGATGCAGGAAGAATGCGCGAGCGCATCCAGGCACTGGAAGAGATCCTCGATGCCGAGCATCCCAACTGGAGGCAGAAATGAGCGGTGTGACCCTTAAAGGCAGAAAGCTTTACCGTATTCCGGCACGAGGGAAAGTCAAGGGAGTCTGTGCCGGAATTGCCGACTACCTGGATATCCCGGTGCGATTGGTGCGGGTGATTGTGGTGCTGTCGATGTTTTTCGGCCTCTTTATGTTCACCACGATCGTCTATTTTGTGCTGGCCTTCGTGCTGGATGAAATGCCGGAGAGCTATTCCCATGAGGGAGAAAAAGCGCCAACCGCCCACGAGTTGCTGAATCAGTTGAGTGCTGAACTCAACGGCGGTGAACGGAGCCTGCGCGAAATGGAGCGCTATGTGACATCAGAAACGTTCAGTGTACGCAGCCGTTTCCGCCAGCTGTAAACCCTTTTTAAACGCGGGCCCTCACCCTTTACAGGAGAAATATTATGCCTAACTGGCAATCCTCTGTTCGTCGTAATGCCGCGCCCGCGTTAAAAAGGGCCGGCAAATTTGCGCTGGTCAGCGCGCTGACTTATGGTCCTGCCGGTCTGACCGGCTGGGCGGTGAAATCGGTCGCCCGGCGTCCGCTTAAGATCCTGCTGGCCTGGGCGCTGGAGCCCATCATTCGTCGCGCAATGCGTGGCGCCACTGCCCGCTGGAATAAGCCCTGAGCATCGTTATTACCGCCGTAATTTGCTACGCTTGGCAGCTAATCTGAACAGCTAAAAATTAAAATAAAAGGTGCCGACGCCAAGATGAAACGACTTCAAAATGAATTGCTGTCGCTGGTGAACCGGGGCGCGGATCGCCACCTGCGCCTGGCGGTGACCGGCCTCAGCCGAAGCGGGAAAACCGCTTTTATCACTTCACTGGTCAATCAACTTCTTAACGTAAACTCCGCAGCGCGCCTGCCAATGTTCTCGGCGGTGCGCGAAGAGCGTCTGCTTGGCGTTAAGCGCGTACCTCAGCGGGATTTGGGCATTCAGCGCTTTACCTACGATGAGGGCCTGTCACAGCTTTATGGTACGCCGCCCGCCTGGCCTACACCGACGCGGGGAGTGAGCGAAATGCGCCTGGCGCTGCGCTATCGCTCCCGTGAATCACTGCTGCGTCACTTCAAAGACACTTCGACTCTGTACCTGGAAATCGTCGATTATCCGGGGGAATGGCTACTCGACCTGCCCATGCTGGCGCAGGATTACCTGAGCTGGTCGCGACAGATGACGGGCCTGCTGCAGGGCGATCGCGCCAGCTGGTCAGAACGCTGGCAAAAACTTTGTGAAGGTCTGGACCCGCTGGCACCGGCAGATGAGAACCGTCTGGCGGAGATTGCTGCCGCCTGGACCGATTATCTGCTTAAGTGCAAACAGGAGGGGCTGCATTTTATCCAGCCTGGCCGGTTTGTTCTACCCGGCGACATGGCTGGCGCGCCTGCACTGCAGTTTTTCCCGTGGCCGCAGGTGGAGGGAAGCGGAGAGTCGAGGCTGGCTCAGGCCGATGCCAGTACCAATATCGGCATGCTGCGCGCGCGGTATAACTACTATTGCCAGCATGTGGTAAAAGGTTTTTATAAACATCATTTCCTGCGCTTTGACCGCCAGATTGTCCTGGTCGACTGCCTGCAGCCGCTAAACAGCGGCCCGCAGGCTTTTAACGATATGCGTCTGGCACTGACTCAACTGATGCAAAGCTTCTCTTACGGCCAGCGGACGCTGTTCCGACGTCTGTTTTCTCCCGTTATCGATAAGCTGCTGTTCGCCGCAACCAAATCCGATCATGTGACCAGCGATCAGCACGCTAATCTGGTTTCGCTGCTGCAGCAGTTGGTGCAGGATGCCTGGCAGAACGCTGCTTTTGAGGGGATCACCATGGACTGCGTGGGGCTGGCCTCGGTTCAGGCCACGCAGAGTGGGTTGGTGGATCATCAGGGTGAAATGATTCCGGCATTGCGTGGGCATCGGCTCGGAGACAATGAACCGCTGACCGTCTATCCGGGAGAAGTGCCGCCACGGCTGCCCGGACACGCGTTCTGGCAGCAGCAGGGGTTCCATTTTGAACAGTTCCGGCCGCAAGAACTGGACGTCGATCGTCCTCTGCCGCATATCCGGCTGGATGCCGCGCTGGAATTTTTACTGGGAGATAAATTGCGATGAATGCCCCGCTGAAACCGCGGATCGATTTCGCGCAGCCGCTGGAAGCGGACAAAACGTTAACGCTGAAAGGCGCTCAGGCTTTTCCGCAGCAGGAGAGCCAGTTTGTGGCTGCCGATCCGGAAATAGAGCCGGAGGAAGAGGGCGCAGGAGAAAAAGTGGTGGAAGCCGCGTTGCGTCCCAAACGCAGCCTGTGGCGCAGGATGGTGAAAGCCGGGCTGGCCGTATTGGGCGTCAGCGTGGTGGCGCAGGGGGTGCAGTGGGCGCATAACGCCTGGATCCAGCAGGACTGGATTGCCATGGGGGGCTGTGTGGCCGGTGGGCTGATTGTCTGCGCCGGGGCGGGTTCGCTGATTGCTGAATGGCGGCGCCTGTATCGGTTACGGGAACGTGCTGATGAGCGCGATGTTGCCCGTGAACTGCTCAACAGCCATGGGATGGGCAAAGGGCGCGAGTTTTGTGAAAAACTGGCGCGTCAGGCAGGCATGGATCAGGCGCATCCTGCGCTGCAACGCTGGCATGCCTCACTGCATGAAACGCACAACGATCGTGAAATCGTCGCACTCTATGCCCAACTGGTGCAGCCGGTGCTGGACCGCCAGGCGCGTCGTGAAATTGGGCGCAGCTCTGCCGAATCTACGCTGATGATTGCTGTCAGCCCGCTGGCACTGGTGGATATGGCTTTTATTGCCTGGCGCAACCTGCGGCTGGTTAACCGTATAGCTGCGATTTATGGTATCGAACTGGGTTACTTCAGCCGTATCCGCCTGTTCAGACTGGTACTGCTCAACATTGCCTTTGCCGGGGCATCTGAGCTGGTCAGGGAAGTGGGAATGGACTGGATGTCGCAGGATCTGGCGGCCCGTTTTTCTGCGCGAGCGGCGCAGGGGATCGGTGCCGGTTTGCTGACCGCACGACTCGGGATCAAAACTATGGAGCTGTGTCGGCCGCTGCCGTGGATGGAAGACGATAAGCCGCGCCTGGGTGATTTCCGCCGCGATTTGGTGATCCAGCTGAAAGAAACGCTGCAGAAATAACCCGCTGTCAAGATTTCCTTCCAGAACGCTTCTGGCCCCTGCCCTGATGGAGTATCATCAGGGCTCGCCCGAAATGAATGAAGGTTGCTACGCATGCGTCTGGAAGTTTTTTGCCAGGACCGTCTTGGTCTGACCCGCGAACTGCTTGATCTTCTTGTGGAAAGAAGCATCGATTTGCGCGGTATTGAAATTGCCCCTATCGGGCGCATCTACCTGAATTTTTCCCCCGTTGAGTTTGACCCGTTCAGCCAGCTGATGGCCGAGATCCGCCGTATACCCAGCGTGACAGACGTCCGAACGGTGGCTTTCCTGCCTTCTGAACGGGAGCACCGGGCATTGAGTGCACTGCTGGTGGCGCTGCCGGAACCGGTTTTTTCTATCGATCTGAAAAGTAAGGTGGAACTGGCTAACCCGGCGGCACAGACGCTGTTTTCACTTAATGAAGAGAAAATGCGTAATTTCGGTGCAGGCGCGCTGATCGCCGGGTTTAACTTCCAGCGCTGGCTGGAAAGCGACCGCATCGAACCACAGGCCCATCACGTGGTGATCCAGGGGCGCGACTTCCTGATGGAGATCACCCCGATCTATGCCGCAGGAGATAATGAGCAGCCCGGCAGCCCGGTTGGCGCGGTTGTGATGCTTAAGTCCACCGCAAGGATGGGACAGCAGTTGCAGAACCTGGCGGTGAATGACGACAGCGACTTCCAGCATATCGTGGCGGTCACGCCGAAGATGCGCCAGCTCGTTGAGCAGGCCCGCAAGCTGGCGATGTTGGATGCGCCGCTGCTGATCGTCGGGGATACCGGAACAGGCAAGGATATGCTGGCCCGCGCCTGCCATCTGCGCAGTGCGCGTGGCAAAAACCCTTTCCTGGCGCTGAACTGCGCCTCGCTGCCGGACGACGTGGCTGAAAGTGAGCTGTTTGGCCACGCGGCCGGGGCATACCCTAACGCGCTGGAAGGCAAAAAAGGCTTCTTTGAGCAGGCTAATGGCGGTTCGGTGCTGCTGGATGAAATTGGCGAGATGTCGCCGCGAATGCAGACTAAATTGCTGCGCTTCCTCAACGACGGTACCTTCCGCAGGGTGGGTGAAGAGCATGAGGTCCATGTTGACGTTCGCGTTATCTGCGCCACGCAAAAAAACCTGACGGAGATGGTTCATCGCGGCGAATTCCGTGAGGATCTGTTTTATCGTCTGAACGTCCTGACGCTGAATCTGCCCCCGCTGCGTGACCGCCCGCAGGACATTTTGCCGCTGACCGAAATGTTTGTTGCCCGTTTTGCTGATGAGCAGGGCGTGGCGCGACCCAAACTTTCCCCGCAACTGAATGCCTTCCTCAGTCGCTATACCTGGCCCGGCAACGTCCGTCAGTTAAAGAATGCGCTGTACCGTGCGCTGACCCAGCTGGAAGGCTATGAGCTGCGACCGCAGGACATTGTGCTGCCGGAATTCGCCATGGATCTGCCGCTGGGCGAAGAGGTGATGGAGGGATCGCTGGACGAGATCACCAGCCGCTTCGAGCGCTCAATTCTGACCCGGTTGTATTTGTCCTATCCCAGCACGCGTAAGCTGGCGAAACGTCTGGGGGTTTCCCACACGGCTATCGCCAATAAACTGCGTGAGTATGGTTTAAGTCAGAAGAAGAGCGAGGGCGAAGGGAAGTAGTCGCCAGTACGACGTCATTCAGACCAGAGAATTGCCTGATGTGCAATGGATCGGGCGAATTCAAGAGTGAAAACGTTTCAGTCAATACTTAAAAAAGCACCGGCGAGGCGATCGCACGGTGCTTTGACTCCTTACGGCATACTTACCGCTACTACTGTCGGTCAGTGTTATTTCAGCGCAGCCAGCGCGGCATCGTAATCCGGTTCGGTGGTGATCTCATTCACCAGCTGGCTGTAAAGCACGTTGTCTTTGTCATCCAGCACCACCACGGCACGGGCGGCCAGGCCCTGAAGGGGGCCATCGCTGATCGCCACACCGTAATCCTGTTTGAACTCGCCACCCCGTAAAGTGGACAGCGTTACCACATTACTCAGGCCATCAGAGCCGCAAAAACGGGACTGGGCAAACGGTAAATCTGAAGAAATGCACAGCACCACCGTGTTATCCAGTTCGCTGGCAAGTTGGTTGAATTTTCGCACTGAGGCGGCGCAGACGCCGGTATCAATGCTGGGAAAAATGTTCAGAACTTTACGCTTGCCCGCGTAATGGGAAAGGGAGATATCGGAAAGGTCTTTGGCAACCAGCGTGAAAGGCTTCGCGGCCTGGCCGGGTGCCGGTAACTGACCCGCAACGGCAACCGGGTTGCCCTGAAAATGTACAGTCTGTGACATAATCTTTCCTTATAAGCGCAGTAAACAGTGAACTGAGTGTATGTCATGAGCGGCGACGGGAACAGTAAAATGCCCGACTTTACGTGCGCATTGCCAAAGGGCGGCCGCAATGGCTATGGTGTTGAGGTGGCATTTCTTTTTTTTCTCCTGAAAGGACCCGTTAATGAGAGCAGTCAAGGCATACCCGGAAGCCTGGCCGCTGCACACGCCATTTGTGATTGCGCGTGGTACCCGCAGCGAGGCCGGAGTGGTGGTCGTGGAGCTGGAGGAAGAGGGATTCAGGGGGGTGGGGGAATGTACGCCTTATCCGCGGTATGGCGAAACGGAAGCCTCGGTGCTGGCGCAGATTGCCGCTTTATTTAGCGAACTTGAGCAGGGCATGACCCGCGAGCAGCTCCAGCTGGCATTACCTGCCGGTGCCGCGAGAAATGCAGTCGATTCTGCATTATGGGATCTGCAGGTGCAAAAACTGGGTAGCGACCTGTGGCATCTTACTTGTGTCCCGCAACCTGTCTTCGTTGAGATGGCTCAGACGGTTTCTATTGATACGCCGGAGGCAATGGCGAGCAGTGCGCTGGCACTGTGGCAGAACGGGGCACGATTGCTGAAAATAAAACTTGATGACTCGCTGATTACCGAACGCCTGGTGGCCGTACGGGCCGCCGTGCCTGAGGCCACGCTGATTGTGGATGCCAATGAATCCTGGCACAGTGAAGGGCTGGCGGCGCGCTGCCAGCTGTTAGCGGATTTAGAGGTGGCAATGCTGGAACAGCCGCTGCCTGCCGGAGAGGATGCTGCGCTGGAAAATTTTATTCATCCGCTGCCGATTTGCGCCGACGAAAGCTGCCACACGCGAGAAAGTTTGCCGAAGCTGACAGGGCGTTACGATATGGTCAATATCAAGCTGGATAAAACGGGCGGCCTGACCGAAGCGCTGGCGCTGGCTGAAGCCGCAAAAGAGGCGGGGTTTGAGGTAATGCTGGGCTGTATGCTCTGCACTTCCCGGGCGATTGCCGCCGCTCTGCCGCTGGTAGAGTCGGCCCGTTTTATCGATCTGGACGGGCCAACCTGGCTGGCTGTTGATGTGGATCCGGCGCTGCCTTTCAGCTACGGCAGGATTACCTTCTCAGGGCTGCCAGCTCAGTAAGTGCACCATTGCTTCAAGATATTTCTCCGTGGATTCATCGGCAGAGACTGGAGGCAATTCTGCAGTGATCACTGGCAGGTTGAGGTCAGCACACCAGCTACCAAAAGAGCCGGGAGTGGCATAACCCACCGTGGTCACCAGGGGCAAATCCATTTTTTGCGCCAGCCAGTGCCCCAGCTGGCTGGTTTGTGGATCTTCAATACAGGCCAGCGGCTCGTGAAAGGTGACAATCCATGCCGGTTTGATTTGGTGGATCAGATCGCACAAGGCTTCAGTCTCAGGCTCAGAGGCTGCGTGCTCTCCCGTCGAAAGTAGTACATCACGTTCATCCGCCATGCTGTTCCAGCGATAAACAGTCTCACCTGGCTGCCAGTTGGCTGCAGGAAAGTTACGGTTCAGATCCACTCCCCGAGAGTTAGCACGCAGCCCGAGCTGGCAACCATCCGGGTTTACCGCCAGCACCACATGATGACGGCGATGAGGTTCCTGCAGCGTGCGCATGGCGCAGGAGAGCGTCACCACCGCTGCTGTTTCATCACCGTGCGTTCCAGCAAGGATCAGACCGCTCTCTTCATCCGCCGACGGGGCGGGAAACCACAGCAGAGGCGCGCCCAGCACGCTGGCACCGTAGACTTTGTTTTCTGCATCCAGTTTGCCGCGAAGAGGGCGCGGATGTATCAGGGGCATGAGTTTCACTCCGGAAAAGTTTTTCTAACGCTAGCGTAAAACGGTGGGGAAAAAAAGTGTCGGACGACTGACTGGTCCTTTGCACTGAGCGCCGATGTTGCAAAAAATGCTATATACCGATCAACGATTTGCGTTAAAGTGCCGGATATAAGCCCGTCCCGTTGACCTTTTGGTGAGGAATGCTGATGAGGAGTTACCGTTTCACGCTGGCCGTGCTGTCTCTGGCCGTGAGTGCGTCCCTGTATGCCGCCGATGTCCCACCTGGCACCCAGCTGGCCGCCCGTCAGGAGATTGTCCGCCATATCAAAGATGAGCCCGCTTCGCTCGATCCTGCAAAAGCGGTAGGCCTGCCGGAAATCCAGGTGATCCGCGATCTGTTTGAAGGCCTGACCAACCAGGATGCGCAGGGCAATATCGTGCCTGGCGTTGCCACACAGTGGCAGACTACCGACAATAAAACCTGGATATTCACCCTGCGCAAAGATGCCCGCTGGTCGAATGGCGAGCCGGTAACGGCTAACGACTTCGTCTACAGCTGGCGACGGCTGGTTGATCCAAAAGTGGGGTCAACGTTTGCCTGGTTTGCCGAACTGGCCGGGATCCAGAATGCGGCAGCGATCACCAAAGGTGAAATAACGCCGGATAAGCTGGGTGTCATCGCGCTGGATGATCACCGCCTGAAGGTTACGCTGGATAAACCGGTACCGTTTTTCGTCAGCCTGACCGCCAACTTCAGCCTCTATCCGGTGCCGGAAAAGATTGTTGAGAAGAGCGGCAAAGACTGGACGCAGCCCGGTAACCTGGTCGGAAATGGCGCCTATAAATTGCAGGAGCGGGTGGTGAACGAAAAGCTGGTGCTGGTGCGTAACGATCGGTACTGGGATAACGCGCACAGTGTGTTGACCAAAGTGACGTTCGTGCCAATTAATGAAGAGTCCAGCGCCACTAAACGCTATCGTGCTGACGATATTGATATTACCGAATCCTTCCCGAAAAACATGTATGGCCTGCTGAAAAAACAGATCCCAGGAGAGGTCTACACGCCTGACCAGCTGGGGACATATTATTACGCTTTCAATACCACCAAAGGTCCGACGGCGGATGTGCGGGTGCGTAAGGCGCTGTCGTGGAGTATTGACCGGAAAATCATCGCTGAAAAAGTGCTGGGAACGGGGGAGAAACCGGCCTGGCATTTCACGCCGGACGTGACGGCTGGCTTTAACGCGAAGCCGGACTTTATCCAGCAGCATAGCCAGGCAGAGCTGAATGCTCAGGCGAAGGCGCTGCTGGCTGCTGCCGGGTATGGTCCGACTCATCCACTGGATCTGACGCTGCTGTATAACAGCTCAGAGAATAACCAGAAAATCGCCATTGCCGTGGCCTCAATGTGGAAGAAAAACCTTGGGGTTACCGTGAAGTTGCAAAATCAGGAGTGGAAAACCTATATTGACAGTCGCAACACCGGCAACTTTGATGTGATCCGCGCGTCCTGGGTGGGCGATTACAATGATCCTTCGACCTTTCTCAGCCTGCTGACCTCAACCCACAGCGGCAATATCGCGAAATTCAAAAATGCAGATTACGATGCGGTTATCGAACAGGCCAGCCGGGAAACCAACGGCGATAAGCGTAACGACGATTACAACCGTGCAGAGCAGATCATTGCCGATCAGGTGCCGATCGCCCCGCTATACCAGTATACCAATGGCCGCCTGATCAAGCCGTGGGTCAAGGGTTACCCGATCACTAATCCTGAGGACGTGGCGTACAGCCGCACGATGTATATTCTCAAACATAACCGGTGATTACCCTAAAATGGTCAGGGGCCAGGCTCCTGACCGCAACCTGCTATGAGGTAATTAACCACCGGTTACTGATGCTGCTTAGCGTATTATTCTTTGCGCTAAGCGCGATACTGGCTGTATTGACGTTCATATCTTGCGCTCGGGTGTTGTATGGTTAAGTTCTGCTCGCTGATAACTGTTGCTTTACTGCTTTCTGGCTGTGCTCTCAAACAATATCCTTCTTCTCCGCCGGTCAGCGTGGTGCAGTCAACCCAACTGGACTGTAGTGGTGTGCAGAAGGAGATCGCTGACCAGCAGCAGGTACAGGCTAAAATTGACCAGACCGGACAGTTTGACGGTCTGACGGTGCTGGGCTTCCTTGGCGATTTCGGTATCGGCAACGGTGTGGCAAAAAGTCTGGCGCAGAAACACGCGGATGAGCGTATGAGCCAGCTGAAGCAACTGGAACAGAATAAATGCTCAGCGCCTCAGCAGAGCTGACGGTTGGCAATTTTCGAGACTCGTCACAGAACCAAAGGCCCGCACTTGAGCTGAGGGCGTAATGAATTAATGTAGCGTCTGGATTGTTACTGCTTCGCTGCAGGCAAAACCTGGCTGTCGGACCTCTCCGACGGTCAGGTTTTTTTATTTTCAGGCCGGGATATGAAAATTATAAAAGTGCTCAACAATAACGTGGTGATCGTCCACGATGCACAGGGAAAAGAGCAGGTGGTAATGGGAAGGGGGCTGGCCTTCCAGAAACGGACGGGTGATGTCGTCGATCCCGTGACTGTCGAAAAGGTTTTTGCCCTGCAAAATCGTGAACTGCTGGGACGGCTGAGCGAGTTGCTGTCGGAAATCCCACTGGCAGTGGTCACCACCAGTGAGTGTGTTATCGCGCTGGCTAAACAGCAACTCGCCGGTCATCTGCATGAGAGCCTGGCGATTGGCCTGACCGATCACATTAATTTCGCGCTGCAGCGTCAGCGAGAAAATGTTCCCCTGCGTAACGTCCTTAACTGGGAGATCCGTACGCTCTATCCGCGCGAATATGCCGTGGGTCTCAGTGCGCTCGAGATTATCGAAAAACGGCTGGGCACCCGTCTGGAGCAGGATGAAGCGGGATTTATAGCCCTGCATCTGGTTAACGCTCAGCTGCACAGCAACATGCCCGAAGTGATGCATATCACCGGCTTCATGCAGCAAATCCTTGATATCGTCAGATACCAGTTGAATATTGATTATCAGACGGACTCTCTCAGCTATAACCGCTTTGTGACCCACCTGAAATTTTTTGCCCAGCGGATGCTTGGTAAGCGCGGCGTTTTCAGCGATGACGAGTCTCTGCATGACGTGGTCAGCAGGCGCTATCCCCAGGCCTACCGCTGCGTGGAGAAGATTGATCGTCACGTGTACAAAACATGGTCATACGCACTGGGGGCGGAGGAGCGGATGTTTTTGACTATCCACATCGAGCGGGTCAGAAAAGAGACGCTGGCGCTGGAGGAAAGCGAGGACGAAGCCTGAGCGCAACCGGGGAGCGCCAGCCCATCCCCGGTGTCGGTTAATCAGAAGGTGACTACCGTTTTCAGGCCGGTTACCCAGGCATCCTGAGTTTCTTTTACCCCGCCCGGACGATGCCAGTATTGCAGGCCCGGCTGAAGCTGCAGCCAGCTGGTGGCGTGTATCCGGTAATAGAGTTCGGCGTTTACCGAGTGGCCCGCCAGCGGGTGGTAGAGCGGGTTGCTGTAGTCATCCACGCCCTGGAGCTGATTCAGCGTCTCCTGATTGTGACGATAGCTGTTGCTCATTTTTATCCACGAAAAGCCCAGACCCAGCCAGTCTTTCGGACGGGCATCCAGCAGTCCGCTGTAGCGCAGTGAAACCGCTGTGGAAACATGCAGAGGATTGGTACGCTGGTCGCCCACCCCCAGACTCCACGAAGTGCTGAGACCACGCGAGGCATCATCCTGGTGGCGGGTAAGCTGCTGATTAAATCCGGAATAGAGGAACCAGGTGCGATTGTGCTGGCGATAACCCTGCGGATCGTCCGCGCCTGTTGCCTGCGATTTGCCGGCGTAAAGATCCTGCTGGGGAGAATTGGTGAACAATATGCCCAGATTATAGATCCCGGGCAATTGGTTGAGGTGTGTTTTCATCTCCAGCTCAACGGGCAGCAGGAAGCCCTTACTGCCTCGGGCTGAGGTATTCCAGGCCTGTCTGCGGGAGGTGGCAGAAGAGTTTTGCTCCATAATGCCGCCCTTCAGCGTCAGCTCCCTGGTCAGCTTGTACTGCAGAGTGGTTCCCCAGTAATGAATATTCCAGTTATACCAGGTCAGTGAATTAGCCGACTTGCCCCCGCACTGGGAGAGTAGCTGAAAATCGCAGGGAATAATCTGATCAAAATCCTGCACCTTATTCATCATCCCAATGCGCCAGTGCAGACGCTGGTTGTCGAAGCTGCGGGAAAAGGTCAGCCAGCCCAGCCGTGTGATCGAGCCTGAGCCTGAACTCTCCTGCGCCAGATCGTTAATACCTGTGCGGGTATCCTGCAGGCGCCGGGTTGTCAGGCTGTCGTCATGGTTACGATTAACAATATTTCCCTCTATTTTAGCATCGGGAATACCGGTCAGTGCTTCGAGATCCTGCTGGAAAGTCAGTGCGACCTGGTCAATATAGGCAGCATGATGATCGGGATTATAGCCTCCGGCATTATTATAAGCCACCTGGCTTAAATACCCCAGATTAAAATAAAAGCCATTATTTTCCAGCAGCGGTCTGACCCCCAGCATATCGCCGAGCAGGCCTTGTTCCGGCGGCGTAAAGCCCAGTGCGGAGCCATCCCACTCAGCTGCGGAAGCCGTCACATTTCCGGCGAGAAAAAACATGAGAATGGCGCTGGCGCGGGCTGGTTTCAAAAATTTCCGGTTATTTCGCTCAGTAAAAAGGCAGGTCGTATTCCCTGCACCCGAGATATCCTTTATTTCTGAAAAATAATGGCGTTTCCGTTTCATCATTTATCCCTTGCTTAAAATCGATAGTGATAAGTGGCCTTGCAGGATAAATTCCTGAGGCCAGTTTTATGATTAAATAATAATGAGGGCAGGGAGCTGCCCTCAGGGGGCATTATTTTAATGAAGCGCCGTTGGACTGAATAACCTGTTGGTACCAGTAAAAACTTTTTTTGCGTTTACGCTCCAGCGTGCCGTGGCCGTCATCGTCGCGATCGACATAGATAAAGCCATAGCGTTTGGAAAGCTGCGCCTGTGAGGCGCTGACCAGGTCGATCGGCCCCCAGCTGGTATAGCCCCAGACCTCCACGCCGTCTTCAATCGCTTCACGAACCTGCACCAGGTGGTCGTTGAGATAGGCAATGCGGTAGTCGTCGTTAATGCTGCCATCGGCCTCCACTGTATCGCGGGCACCCAGGCCGTTTTCCACGATAAACAAAGGTTTCTCGTAACGATCGTACAGCTCGTTCATCAGCAAGCGCAGACCCTGCGGATCAATTTGCCAGCCCCATTCTGAAGCGGAGAGATGAGGGTTCGGTACCATGTCCAGAATATTGCCGCGCAGCTGTTGCTGGTTTTCATCGGTGGTGACGCAGCCGGTCATGTAATAGCTGAAGGAGATAAAATCAACCGGCTGGCGCAACTCAGCTTTATCCTGCTCACTGATTTCCAGGCGGATCCCCTGGTCACGGAAAAAACGGGTCATATAAGCCGGATAGTAGCCGCGCACCTGTACGTCACCAAAAAACAGCCAGTCACGGTTCTTTTGCAGCGTCTCCAGCATATCGGCCGGTTTACAGCTCAGCGGATAGAGCAGGCCGCCCAGCAGCATATTGCCAATTTTGCCATTCGGAACAATCTGGTGGCAGGCTTTGACCGCGCGGGCGCTGGCAACCAACTGATGGTGGATGGCCTGATATACCGCCTGTTTGCTGCTCTCTTCCGGCAGCCCCACCCCCGTGAACGGCGCATGCAGCGACATATTGATTTCGTTGAAGGTGAGCCAGTATTTCACCTTATCTTTGTAGCGTTCGAAAACGGTGCGCGCATAGTGTTCAAAAAAATTGATGGTTTTGCGGTTGCCCCAGCCACCATAATTTTTTACCAGGCCCCAGGGCATTTCATAATGGGAGAGGGTCACCATCGGCGTGATGTTGTATTTCGCCATCTCATCAAACAGCCGATCATAGAAGGCCAGCCCTGCCTCACAAGGCGCCGTTTCATCGCCGTTGGGAAAGATGCGTGTCCAGGCGATGGAAGTACGCAGTACGGTAAAGCCCATCTCGGCGAACAGTTTGATATCCTGCGGGAAGCGGTGGTAAAAATCGATCGCCACATCTTTGATGCCTTCGTCACCAGGCTGACGTTCTACCCGCTCACCAAAGATACCTTTGGGCTGAAGATCCGAGGTCGACAGGCCTTTTCCTCCTTCCTGCCAGGCTCCTTCTACCTGATTGGCCGCCACGGCACCGCCCCATAAAAATGAATCCGGAAAACGTTGAGTCATAATCATCTCCTTGAGGAAAATTAAACAAAAAGCGTCAGCAACGGCGTATTTTCCTGTACTTCTGTCTGCCGGCTGGCAGCAAGAACGTCAAGATAATCATCGCTGTTACTGACAATGACAGGGGTAGTCAGGTCATAGCCCGCCTGGCTGATGGCCGTCATATCAAACTCAATCAGCAGGTCACCGCAGCGCACCTGCTGATCCTGCGAGACGTGAATGGTGAAATGCTCGCCACCCAGTTTGACGGTATCCAACCCGACATGGATCAGCAGCTCAACACCGTTCTCAGCTTGCAGCCCAATAGCGTGGCCAGTGCGGAACAGTGAGGCAATGCTGCCGTTGACGGGCGAAACCACCCGACCTTCAGTCGGGACGATCCCCACGCCTTTACCCAGCAGACCGCTGGCAAACGTCTGGTCAGGCACCTCTTCCAGCGGGACAACCCGGCCAGACATTGGGCTGTCCAGCGTCAGCGTTTTTAACAGCGAACGGGCGTTGGGTTCAGGGCTGGCAGGCACCGCTCCTGCCGCCAGCTGAGCCTTCTCGGCGGGCAGCCCAAAGAAATACGTCACCACCGTGCCAACCACAAATGCCAGCAATGAACCCGCAAAGGCGGCAATCACCGTGGCATCGATCCCGGTATTGGGCACCGTCTGGAACAGCGTGAAAATATTGGCAAGGCCAAAAGAGTAAACTTTGGTTTGCCAGAACCCGATAATTGCCGCGCCGAGCGCGCCACCGATACAGCCAAAAATAAATGGACGACGGTTAGGCAGGGTGACGCCATAGACCGCTGGTTCGGTGATACCGAACCAGCAGGCGCTGAATGCGGAAGCGGCAATCCCTTTCAATTTTGTGTCGCGGGTTCGTAACAGAACCCCCAGCGTGGCCCCGGTCTGGCCCAGTACCGCAGCCAGCAGCAGCGGCAACATTGAATCCTGTCCGTAAATACTGAGGTTGTTGATCATCAGTGGTACCAGTCCCCAGTGCAGGCCGAAGATCACAAATACCTGCCAGAAGCCGCCGACAAACAGCCCTGCGACCAGTGGGCTGAGCCCGTAAACCCACAGATAGCCATTAGCCAGCAGATGGCTCAGCCAGGTGGCGACCGGGCCGATCAGCAGGAAACTCAGCGGCACCACCAGGGCCAGGCACACCAGCGGGGTAGTGAAATTACGGATAGCCCCCGGCAGGCGGGGATTAAGGACCCGTTCAATCAGACAGGAAACCCAGGCCGCCAGAATGATTGGGATCACCGAAGAGGCATAGTTGATCAGGATAATCGGCAGGCCGAAGAAGTGCATCGGGGCCTGACCAGCCTGTTCCTTGCTGAAGGCCTCCAGCATCACCGGATGTACCAGTGCAGCACCAATGGTCATGCAGACAAATGGATTGCCGCCAAATTTTTTCCCGGCGCAGTAACCCAGCACCACAGGCAGGAAATAGAACAGGGCATCACTGGCCACAAAAAGGGTTTTATAGCTGCCGCTCTGTTCGTGCATCAGCCCGAGAGCCATCGCCAGAGCCAGCAAGCCTTTCAGAATGCCGGAGGCCGCCATCACGCCGATGAAAGGGGTAAAGATCCCGGAAACGATGTCAATAAAACGGGCGAAGAGGGTCTGTTTTTCTGCCGCTGAGGCGTTGATTTCATTCTCACCGTCGCCGAGGCCCCCTTCACTCAGCAGAGCCTGGTAAACCTCACCAACATTATTGCCGATCACCACCTGATACTGGCCGCCACTTTCCACGATGGTGATGACATCTGGATTTTGTTTCAGCCCCTGGGTATCTGCCTTACGCGGATTGTTCAGCCGGAAACGCAGGCGTGTGGCGCAATGGACTACCGACTGGATATTTTCCCTGCCACCCACTCCCGTCAGGATCTGCCGGGCCAGCTGCTGATATTTCATCATTTTCACTCCTTCGAACCTCTGTTTCCGCCGTAGATGGCTGAATAACGACCAAAAAAAAACCTAAACCGCTTATCTCCGGCCCGGTAAAAGGGGGAAAGAAGCGGTTTAGGTTTTGCCTGATTTAACAGTTACAATCCTGAAAGTTGGAGGAATACTTCCTTACTGGCCGGGAAATAACAAGCAATCGCAGGAACAGGATGTGTAATTCGTGAGCCGGATCTGGTTTTATTTGCACACTGATACATTTTTTTAACGGTTACCGTTAACAAGTCCGTTTTGCAACGGTTCAGGCTCAGGCTAGACTGTATCGCATTGATAATACTGAACGGGGAGTGACCGTGGACGTCATTGAAGGTAAAGCTCTACAGATATCGGACGCCATTATTTCCTGCCAGCTTGATGGCAAGGGGGGGTTAATCCCCATCGATGATAAAGATGTGATCCACTGTGACAAGCCCTGCTGGCTGCACCTGAATTATACCCACCGTGAAAGCGCCGACTGGCTGGTTTCCACCCCGTTACTGCCTGATGCGGTGCGGGATGCGCTGGGCGGTGACAGCATGCGCCCGCGTGTGAACAGGCTGGGCGACGGCACCATGATTACGCTGCGCAGCGTAAACCTGAACAGCGAGTCGCGCCCGGACCAGCTGGTGGTGATCCGTGTCTTTATTAACGACAGGCTGATTGTTTCCACCCGCCAGCGTAAAGTCTTCGCGATTGATGAAGTCCTGACCGATTTGCAGAACGGTAACGGGCCGGTGAATGGTGGCAGTTGGCTGGTGGAGGTCTGCGATGCTCTGACCGATCACACCAGTGAGTTTATCGAGCAGTTACACGATAAAATTATCGATCTTGAGGATGCCGTGGTAGACCAGCAGGTCCCGCCAAGAGGTGAGCTGGCGTTGATCCGTAAGCAGCTGATCATTATGCGTCGTTATATGGCCCCGCAGCGCGATGTGTTTTCCCGTATTGCCAGTGAGCGCCTGCCATGGATGAGCGATGATGACCGCCGCCGCATGCAGGATATTTCTGACCGTTTGGGACGAGGGCTGGACGATCTTGACGCCAGTGTCGCAAGGACAGCAGTCCTGGCTGACGAAATCAGCACCGTGATGGCGGAAGCGATGAACCGGCGCACTTATACCATGTCGCTACTGGCGATGGTCTTCCTGCCGACCACCTTTCTGACCGGATTGTTTGGCGTAAACCTTGGTGGTATTCCGGGAGGCGGCTGGCATTATGGTTTTGGTGCATTTTGCCTACTGTTAGTGTTACTGGTGCTTGGTGTTGCCTGGTGGTTAAGGCGACGTAAATGGTTGTAGGGGGTACGGCAGGCATTGCGGGAAAGGGGGTAAAAGGGGCCTTAAAGCTGATCAACATCAATAAAACCACGACACAGCTGAGGCAAACTTCTTTCCGCAGGTGAATGCAACGTCAAGCGATGGGCGTTGCGCTCCATATTGTCTTACTTCCTTTTTTTGAATTACTGCATAGCACATTTGATTCGTACAAGCCGGTGATTACCGGCTTTTTTTTGTGCATTTGCCAGCGCTGGCTGGCATGCCTATGCTTAAGGTTCATGCCAGAAAAGAGGAGGAAGAGATGAATACAGCCATGATAATGGACACTCCGCGAGCTTCTGAGATCCCCACTGACCCCGTCCCGATCCCCGAGCCCGTCCCGACGCCTCAACCCATGCCCGATCCGCCGCCATCCGATCCGGCTCCGATCCTTGACCCACCACCTCACCGATAAGACGACTCAGCCGGTTGGCCGGTGAGGTTGCCAGCCGGTCAGTCAATGCCCCTGCCACCGCCTGACAGGCTGCGCTCTGTTTCAACCTTTTCTAAAAAAACGTATAATTGCCCGAAATCAGTCAGGTACAGGTTGCGTCAGTGCAGTCTTCAAATTTAAATATGATGAATCAAGAAGATACAAGAAAAGACACCCTCGAGTTCAACAAGCTCCAGAAGCGCCTGCGGCGGAATGTCGGCAACGCTATCACCGATTACAATATGATCGAAGAGGGCGATGTGGTGATGGCCTGCATGAGCGGGGGCAAAGATTCGTTTGCCATGCTGGATATTTTGCTCAATCTGAAAAAAGCCGCACCGATTCATTTCGAGGTGATTGCCGTTAATCTTGATCAGAAACAACCGGGTTTCCCTGAGCATATTCTGCCTGCATATCTCGGGAGCCTCGATATCCCTTATTACATTGTGGATAAAGACACCTACTCGGTGGTGAAAGAGAAGATCCCGGAAGGTAAGACAACCTGCGGATTATGTTCCCGTCTGCGCAGGGGGACGTTGTACTCTTTCGCTGAGAAAATCGGCGCGACCAAAATCGCGCTCGGGCATCATATGGATGACATCGTCGAGACGCTGTTTTTGAATATGTTCCACGGTGCAAAAATGAAGGCTATGCCGCCAAAGTTGCGTTCAGACGATGGACGTAACGTGGTTATCAGGCCGCTGACCTACTGCCGTGAAAAAGATTTGATCCGTTATGCGGAGCACAAGGATTTCCCGATTATCCCTTGTAACCTGTGTGGCTCTCAGGAGAACCTGCAGCGCCAGGCTGTGAAGGCGATGCTGACTGAATGGGACCGCAAAGATCCTGGCCGCGTAGAGAGCGTGTTTAAATCCCTGCAGAACGTCAGTCCCAGCCAGCTGGCCGATAAAAATCTGTTTGATTTTGAACGGCTGCCGCTGGACCGGTCCGGAGACAGGGCGGAATATGCCTTTACCGAAGCGACCGTTTCTTCAACAAATATTGACGCGTCGTTGTATATCAACGTCGCCAATATCTGATCCAAAGCCATTAAAAAAGGCCGCTGCAGGGTAAAATGCAGCGGCCTTTTTATTTAACCTGCAGAGCAGACTATCCCAGCCAGTAAACCATCAGCGCGGTAAAAATACAGTAACCGCCAAACAGGTGCCACCTGTCATGTTCCAGCCAGCGTGACAGCCAGCGCAATGCCAGCAGGCCGGCGAGAAAGCTAAACACCATACCAATAAGGGAAGGGCCCATTACGCCATGCATCGCCCCGGTAGCTGTACCTGCCCCGGATGTCACCGCCGCCTGGCCGTCCTTGTAAACACGATAGACCTCTTTGACGATCACGGCCGGAGTCAGCACCACGGCAAGCGCGAAGCTGAACTCTTCCACCCGTTTACGGGCGACACCTGCCGAAAGCCCGGCAGAAATTGTTGCGCCAGAGCGTGAGAATCCCCGGAAAGGCAGGCACAGGCCCTGCACAACACCGATAATTGCCGCGCTTTTCAGCGTTAATTCGCCGTCTTTCTTTTCTTTCAGTTTCGAAGAAACAATAATCAGGAGCCCTGCCGCAAACAAACCACAGGCAATCAGTGTACTGTTGCCAAATAGCATCTCAATCTGGAAACCAGGGTGTGTTTTCGCATAACGGAATTCAATTGCCTTCATTAATATCAGGCCGACAATACCTGTGCACATTGTTGCAAGGATAATTAAAATTGCATTCTTTTTAAAAGCCTGACCTGAACTGAAATAGGTTTCGACCCAACCTTTCCAGAAATAAACTATTACGGCAAACATGGTTCCGGTATGTAACATCACCAGAAGTAGCGTCATGTCTGGCGTGCTGGGGTCCAGTCCCAGTAACTTTTCTGTCATAATCACGTGTGCTGAGCTGGAAACCGGTAGCAGCTCTGCCAGCCCCTGAACAACAGCAAGCAACAGTACATGGAAAAAACTCACGGCGTACTCCCTTTATTAAGAATAGCTGGACGAAAAAAATAAACTTGCTGCAGAAATGCAATGAAAGATTATCACAGCAATAAATTCTTACTCATAAGTTAATTCTTAAATGCGCAGAAGTGTGTTTCCGTTTTTTTCATCAGTTACAAGGTGTCATTCATTTAAGTTTTCAAATTATATTTCTCAGTTTACCCCCTTTTTTAATGCCAGTTTAAATTCTGTTTAAGGTTTATTTAAGGAAAAGGTATTATCGCAGCCATAATTAAACACCCTGGCGTATTGTGATCATCCTCTGCTGTGACCCTGAAACAATCAGGGAGAAACCGCCCGTGCCTGTAACGACTGACAACGATTTTCTGCTACACTCTGCGGCAATCCTCCCTCCGGTTTTCTCAGAGAGTAATTTGTGACCGCTTTTTCAACCCTGACTTCACTGCCAGCCAGCCAGATTGACAATCTGAACGAGCTTGGCTACCACACCATGACCCCGATCCAGGCGGCAGCCCTGCCAGCGATTCTGGAAGGACGTGACGTTCGCGCACAGGCCAAAACAGGCAGCGGAAAAACGGCGGCTTTCGGGCTTGGGGTGATGCAGCGCATTGATGCAACCCGGTTTGCCACCCAGTCTCTGGTGCTGTGTCCGACCCGTGAGCTGGCGGATCAGGTCGCGAAAGAGCTGCGCAGGCTGGCGCGCTTTACCGCCAACATCAAAATCCTCACCCTGTGTGGCGGGCAGCCAATGGGCGCGCAGCGGGATTCACTGGTCCATGCGCCGCACATCGTGGTGGGCACGCCTGGCCGTATTCTCGATCACCTGAAGCGCGAGACGCTTAAGCTGGACCAGTTGAAGACACTGGTGCTGGACGAAGCGGACCGGATGCTGGAAATGGGCTTCCGCGACGATATCGACACGGTGATCGGTCATTGCCCGGCGTCACGTCAGACGCTGCTGTTTTCCGCGACCTGGCCGCAGGACATTGCAAAGATCAGCCAGCGTATTCAGCGAGACCCGCTGAGTGTGGAAACGGATGTCGTGTCTGATTTGCCCCAAATTGAGCAGAAGTTCTATGAGGCCAGCGCCCGAGAGAAGCTGCCAGCGCTGATTGGTCTGCTCAGCGAGCAGAAACCCTCGTCCTGCGTGGTGTTCTGTAATACCAAACGTGAATGCGACGATATTGCCCATGTGCTGGAAAACAGCCAGATCAGTGCGCTGGCGCTGCATGGCGATCTTGAGCAACGTGACCGCGATCAGGTCCTGATCCGCTTCGCAAACGGCAGCTGCCGTGTACTGGTGGCGACGGATGTGGCGGCTCGCGGGCTGGATATTAAATCTCTGGCAATGGTGGTGAATTACCAGCTCTCTTTCGATCCGGAAGTGCACGTTCACCGCATCGGGCGTACCGCTCGTGCCGGTGCAGAAGGTTCCGCAATCAGCTTCGTTGCACCTGATGAAATGGTCCGTGCTCATGCGCTGGAAGAGTTTCTGGCACAGAAACTGAGCTGGGATGGCGTTTCGGCGCTGAAAGCGGTCAGGCCTCAGCCGCTGTTGGCTGAAATGGCAACGCTGAGCATCGATGGCGGCAAGAAGGCGAAAATCCGTCCGGGGGATATTCTTGGTGCGCTAACCGGAGAGGCGGGGCTGAGTGGTGAGGCGATTGGTAAGATTGATATCGCAGCGACTCAGGCGTACGTGGCAATCCGCCATGACAGTGCCCGTCAGGCCAGCAGGCAGCTGCAGCAGGTAAAAATCAAAGGCAAAAGCTGCCGCGCCCGCCTGCTGAAATAACCTTGCAGACAGGCGAAGAAAAAGGCCAGCCTGTCTGGCCTTTTTCGATCGCGTTAAATTATAACTTGATCACTTCTGGCGGCTGTGCCAGCAGCGGCTCAGACTCTGCCATCAGCGTTTTAAAGTGAGGCTGGGCGCCGTGGACATCAACGGCGGCCGCGTCTTTCCAGGTTTCGTGGAACAGAAACACATTGCCATCTTCCACGCTGCGGTAGAGATCGTAATGCACACAGCCTTCTTCCGCGCGGGCTGGCTTAACCCCGGCATTCAGCACTTTCTTCAATTCATCGGCTTTACCGGCTCTGGCGATAAACTTCGCCACAATACGAACGTTTTTTTCGGTCATGCTGTTCTCCTTTGTCACCTTCTACAGGCAGGCCGGAATCCGGCCTGGTCAACGTTCTTCAGCTCTCTGCTTTTCCAGCCATTTGCGCCAGTCGCTGATAATTACGTTGAGCTTCATCCGTGGCATCATGCCACAATTTTTTCGCCACTTCAGGCTGTTGCGCATTTAACCGGCGAAAACGCTGCTCGTTCATCAGCGCCGTTTCCAGCTCACTGGACGGTGCGCGCGAATCCAGCGACAGCGGAACTTTGCCCTGATCCGCCCGCAGTGGATCGAACCGGTAGAGCGGCCAGAAGCCGCTGCTGGTCAGCTGACGCATTTGATCGTGGCTGAGCGCCAGGTCGTAGCCATGCTCCTCGCAGGGACTGTAAGCGATGATCAGCGAGGGACCGTCATAAGCTTCTGCTTCCTGAATAGCCTTAACGGTCTGGTTCAGTTGGGCACCCAGTGAAACCTGCGCAACATAAACATGGCCGTACATCATCATGCTAACGCCCAAATCTTTCCGTGCCTTACGCTTCCCGTGCTCTCCAAACTTCGTCACCGCACCGAGCGGGGTCGCCTTGGAGGCCTGTCCACCAGTGTTGGAGTAGCACTGAGTGTCCAGCACCAGGACATTGACATTCTCAGTCAGGCTCAGCACGTGGTCCAGCCCGCCAAAGCCAATGTCGTAGGCCCAGCCGTCTCCTCCAATCAGCCAGATTGATTTGTCGACCAGCGCATCCGCACTGGCAACCAGCTGCCGGGCTTCTTCACTGGTGTCGCTGGCCAGCGAAGATCGCAGCCCGGAAATTAACTCTCGCTGGCGGCTGATGGTGACATTGTCACTTTTTAACTCCTCTGCCAGCGAAGCGGGCAGGCGATCGCCCAGAGAATCCAGTAAGCGGATGACCCGCAGGCGATGCTGATCCACCGTCAGGCGGAAGCCCAGCCCGAATTCTGCATTGTCTTCAAACAGTGAGTTGGCCCAGGCCGGACCGCGTCCCTCGGCGTTGGTGGTGTAGGGCGTGGAAGGCAGGTTGCCGCCATAAATTGAAGAGCAACCGGTAGCGTTGGCGATCAACAAACGGTCACCGTACAGCTGCGTCAGCAGCTTAATATAAGGCGTTTCGCCACAGCCAGAGCAGGCCCCGGAATATTCGAACAGCGGGGTGATCAGCTGCGAGGTGCGAATATCAATGCGCTCCAGCTCAGCCGCAGTGATTTCCGGCAGTTGCAGGAAGAAGTCATAATTCACTTTTTCTTCTTCCACATGTTGCAGGCGTGGCAGCATATTGATGGCTTTCACCGACGGATCCTGGCGATCTTTGGCCGGGCACACTTCCACGCAAAGATTGCAGCCGGTACAGTCTTCCGGTGCCACCTGCAGCACGTATTTCTGGCCTTTCATATCGCGGGATTTCACGTCCAGCGACTGCAGCGCCGATGGCGCGGCCGACAGCGCCTCTGGCTGTACCACTTTAGCGCGAATTGCCGCGTGTGGGCAGGCCGCCACGCAGTGATTACACTGGGTACACAGGTCTGGCTTCCAGATCGGAATTGCCTCAGCGATATTACGTTTTTCCCAGCGGGTGGTGCCTACCGGCCAGGTGCCATCAGGCGGTAAAGCGGAAACCGGCAGAGCATCACCCAGCCCGGCCAGCATCGCCGCCGTCACTGTTTTGACAAAGTCCGGTGCGGCATCGGCCACTACCGGAGGGCGGTGCGGACTCTGCGTGTTCACATCCTGTAGCTCAACCCGCTGTACAGCTTTTAGCGCGGCGGCCAGCGCCTGCCAGTTGCGCTCCACCAGCTCCTGACCTTTGCTGCTGTAGCTGCGGGCAATGGCGTTCTGCAGTTCGGTCAGCGCAATATCGCCGGGCAAGATTTGGGTCAGATGGAAGAAGGCCATTTGCATAACGGTGTTGATACGTGCGCCCAGCTGGCATTCACGGGCTATTCTGGCGGCATTGACTACGAACAGTCGGGCCTGTTTCTGGCGCAGTTCGCTCTGCACTTCCTGCGGCAACCGGTGCCAGACATCACTGGCATCATACGGGGTGTTCAGCAGGAAAATACCGCCTGGCTTGAGCTTCTCCGCCATCTGATATTTATCGATAAACTGCAACTGATGGCAGCCGATAAAATCAGCCTGCTCAATAAGATAAGCTGAGTTTATCGGGTGCTGGCTGACCCGCAAATGGGAAACCGTCAGGCCACCGGCTTTCTTGGAGTCATAAACAAAATAGCCCTGGGCAAACAATGGTGTGGCATTGCCGATAATCTTGATGTTGTTCTTGGTGGCAGAGACGCTGCCATCGCTGCCCAGCCCGTAAAAGAGGGCCTCAAGCTGAGCATGTGAAGGCAGGGTCTCGTCCGGCAGTGGCAGGGAGAGATGAGTCACATCATCATAGATGCCTACCGTAAAGCGTGGCGGAGGCGTTGACCGGGCAAGGGCATTAAATACCGCCAGAACGCAGCGGGGATCAAACTCCTTTGAAGAGAGACCGTAACGACCACCGATTACCCGGGGCAGCGTTTCCCGTTCACCCAGACTCCAGGCCTCGGCCAGCGCGGTCATTACGTCGAGAAACAGCGGCTCTGCCTGAGCACCGGGTTCTTTAGTGCGGTCAAGGACGGCGATGTTTCTGGCGGATTGCGGGAGTGCCGCCAGCAAATGGCGTGCGGAGAAGGGCCGGAACAGCCGGACTTTAACCATCCCCACTTTTTCACCGCGCTCACTGAGCCGATCGATCACTTCTTCACAGGTGCCGGAAGCTGAGCCCATCAGCACAATGACCCTGTCTGGCTGAGGATGACCGTAATACTCAAAAGGCTGGTAACACCGCCCCGTTTCCCGGGCAAAATCATCCATCGCTTTTTCAACGTGGGCGAAGGTGGCGTTATACCAGGGATTGGTGGCCTCGCGGGACTGAAAATAAGTGTCCGGATTGGCGGAGGTACCGCGTATCACCGGATTGTCAGGCGTCAGCGCACGCTGGCGATGCTGATCAATAGCTCTTTGTGGCATCAGTTTGCGCAGCGTATCGTCGCTGAGCGGGGCAATTTTGTTGATTTCATGAGACGTGCGGAAACCATCGAAAAAATGAATAAAGGGGATACGGCTGTTTAGCGCTGCGATTTGCGATATCAGTGCGAAATCCTGCGCTTCCTGTACATTTCCGGCCGACAGCAGTGCGCAACCGGTTTGCCTGACCGCCATCACATCAGAGTGATCGCCAAAGATGGACAGGGCGTGGGTGGCCACGGTTCGTGCCGCAACGTGAAGGACGAAGGGGGTCAGCTGTCCCGCCAGCTTATACAGGGTAGGGATCATCAGCAGCAACCCCTGCGATGAAGTAAACGAGGTGGAAAGGGCACCGGTTTGCAGAGCACCATGCACGGTGGCAATGGCGCCAGCCTCGGACTGCATCTCGACCACACGGGGAACGTCACCCCAGATATTACACCGCCCATCACCGGCCCAGGCATCGGCCTGCTCGGCCATTGTGGAACTCGGGGTAATGGGATAAATGGCAATGACTTCACTGGTGCGAAATGCAACGGAAGCAGCTGCGTTGTTACCGTCGGTTGTGATCATAAAAAGGCCCGTAAACTTTATAACGCGATGAAACTGCCATGCTGACAGTGCGGTTATTACAAGTTTAGCAAACCTGCAGGTGTCGACTTTGACCTGAGTGCGCCCACCAGGGGCAAACGCACCGGCAGATAAATCTGGCGATTTTTAATGCATTTCCACCGATACCACGCCTTTAATTTCCAGCAGGGCATCGTAGATTTGGTGCGGTGCGATTGTGCGTGACAGCGTCACGTCAATCATCATTTCACACAGCCCGGATTCAACGTCCCGGTTAACCACTGAAACCTGACCAGTGCGAACACGTTCTTTTTCAAGCGCTATCAGTACCATGGGCACACTTTTCGGCTTGAGGTGAAAAATCAGGGTATGATGGCGGCCAATGATCCAGTGGCTGATGCGACGGAATGTTTCGAGGACAATCAAAGCCAGCAGGGTGCCATAGATCCCAATTTCATATAACCCACTCCCAATCACCAGCCCGATGGCGGCGGTGACCCACAATCCGGCAGCGGTGGTCAGGCCCTTAACAATCTGTTTCTGAATAATGATGGTACCCGCGCCCAGGAAGCCCATCCCACTGACCACCTGAGCGGCAATTCTGCTCGGGTCCAGCCCGATATGGGTCTGGCTGAGAATATCGTCGAACCCGTATTTAGAAACGATCATAAACATGGCACTGCCAATACCAACCAGAATATGGGTACGCAAACCGGCCTCTTTGGCCCTTAACTGGCGCTCCAGACCAATTAATCCTCCCAGCGCGCCTGCCAGAGCGATACGCAACAGAAGATCCATTAACATAAGCTATCCTTTTGTTTTATAGAGATGTCTGGTTGTGCTTCAGCGCTATATATAAAATAAGACCAGAAGCTATTGCTATTTTACTGCTTTTAATTTGGTAAATATTCGTGACAGCTCTCGACCCGCCATGGATCGTAGCTTATGCTGGCTCTCTGCCTGATTACCGATCCCGGAGTTTCTGAATGAAAGCAGCGATCTTTCTGCTTGTGGGTGCCGCTCTGTTGCTGTCTGGTTGCAGCAGCGATACCGACAACGAACCGCCGCAACAAGCAACCGCCGCGCACGCCCCCCCCCGTGTGGTGATGTCCAGTCTGGCTGAAAGTGCCTGCTCGAATGCAGGCGGGACCTTAGCCCTCTCGCGTCAGCTGGATGGCAGCTCCGTCGGCATGTGTCAGCTGGCTAATGGTCGCCGCTGCGGTGAGAATGCTCTGGCAACCGGTAGCTGTGCACGCTAATACCGGTGTGGTCAGCCAGGCCGGATAATCCGGCCTGGGGCAGCACAAATCAGACGGTCAGCTCATTCGGGCAGGGCCGATTGTTTTCCAGCTGGCGCAGATTTTCAAGCGTGGTTTCGGCAATGCTGATCAGCGCTTCGGCCGTCAGGAAAGCCTGATGACCGGTAAACAGCACGTTATGGCAGGCCGAAAGACGGCGGAACACGTCATCCTGAATCACATCGTTGGACTTATCCTCAAAGAACAGGTCGCGCTCGTTCTCATACACGTCCATACCGAGCGAGCCGATTTTCTGCATTTTCAGCGCATCTATCGCCGCCTGTGAATCAATCAGACCACCCCGGCTGGTGTTAATGATCATCACACCATCTTTCATCTGTTGAAACGCTGACATATTCAGCAAATGATTGTTTTCCGGTGTCAGGGGACAGTGCAGGGAAATCACGTCTGACTCTTTAAACAGCGTTTTCAGGTCAACATATTCTGCACCCAGTTCCAGAGCGAGTGGGTTCGGATACGGATCGAAGGCCAGCAGACGCATGCCGAAACCTTTGAGAATGCGCAGAGTAGCAACGCCTATTTTGCCGGTGCCGATCACCCCGGCGGTACGGCCATGCATATTAAAACCAATCAGGCCTTCCAGAGAGAAGTTAGCATCGCGGGTGCGCTGATAAGCACGGTGGATGCGACGATTCAGCGTCATCATCATGCCAACCGCATGCTCAGCGACCGCTTCCGGAGAGTAGGCGGGCACGCGAACGACTTTGATCCCGAACTCTTTAGCGGCTTCCAGATCGACGTTGTTAAATCCGGCGCAGCGGAGCGCCACAAATTTAATTCCCAGTTCCGCCAGCTCATTCAGCACTGCAGGGCTGCCATCGTCGTTAACGAATATACAGACTCCCTCACAGCCGGTGGCTGTTTTGGCCGTTTTTTCCGTCAGCAGAAAGTCAAAAAACTCCAGTTCGTAACCGTAAGCGGCGTTGACCTGTTCAATATACTTTCGGTCGTACTGTTTGGTGCTGTAAACCGCGAGTTTCATCCTCTCTCTCCTGTACCGTAAGGTTAAAATTGCCTGAGTTAATAGTAACACGGGATATAACGTGCCATCATTCAGCCCTATGATATTCACGGAAAGAACGGAATTTTTACTGTCATGACCCGGGGCTGGAAGCTTTTTATTGCGGCTACAGTGGCGGTGCTGCTGCTGATAACAACACTCCTGCTCACCGTCACACACTGGCTGCCACGGCTGGTGGGAATAGGGTTGCCCGCTGATACCTCAATCAGTCTTGATGGCACTCTGCACTGGAGCAAGGGGGGGATCGCACTGCCCGGCGTTCATTATCACGCAGGAGAGTGCGAACTTGCCGTGGTCAGCGACTTGTCGCTAAAGCGTGTTGCCGGGCGCTGGGACCTTAATGCAGGGAAGGTGGACGTGGACAGCGAATGCGCCAGTAAACTCCCCCAGAGTGACCAACCCACCACGCCTAAATCAGTGGCCGAGTGGCAGGCAATGGTGCCTGCAGCCGATGTTACAGTGGGACAGCTGACCATCACTCCCTGGCAAACCTGGGCGGGTTCACTCCAGCTCAGCCTGGACAGTCAGCAGCAGAAAGTCCGTTACCAGGGTAAAAATATTTCCCTGCAGGCGGTGTTGCACGGGCAGGAACTGGATATTCAGTCACTGTCCCTGAACGCGCCCGGTGTGCCACAGCCGATCAACATCGCCGGCGTCGTCACTCTCCCGAAAATCCCGGATTCATTACCAGCAGTGGGAACGCTGACCGCCGACATGACGATGGAAGGCATTCCTGCCCCTCTGAACGCCAGGCTGAACTGGCAGCAGGACAAGGGGGAACTGGTGGTGATACAGCAGAACGAAGCGACACCGCTGGTCACCCTGCCATGGCAGGTTTCAGCCGACCAGATCGGCATTCAGCAGGGGCAGTGGCGCTGGCCCTATGCCGCACAGCCCTTATCCGGTGGCGTTAACCTGACTCTGGAACACTGGCAGCAGGGCCTGGCCGCCACCGATATCACCGGGCGTCTTAATGTGCTGACTCAGGGGCGCGGCGGCAAGGGCAACGTGGTGCTGACGCTGGGGCCTGGCAGGCTGGACTGGAGCAACAGCCAGCTACCGTTTCGGGTGACCGGCGAAGCAAAAATGGCGCAACTGCTGTTCTTTGCCGGTATTCCTGGCGAGGTACAGGGACCGTTGCTCGATCCGGTCCTCTCACTCAAACCAGGCTCGCTGCTGAGAATGCGTGGTCGCCTGCTTTCCACGCTGGAAGTGGATGAAGCTCGCTGGCCTCTTTCCGGTGTTACCGTCTCTTCTGCGGGTATTGATGGACGGCTACAGGCGATCCTCACCGCGCACGATCCGTCCATGGGACGCTTCAGGGTGCACCTTGACGGCCGGTCAACCACTTTCTGGCCTGACAAAGGGCAGTGGCAGTGGCGATACTGGGGGGGGGGGCTGATGGCTCCCCTGACCGCGAAGTGGGATGTAAGCGGTCGTGGTCGCTGGCAGGATCGGCTTATTGAACTGACGTCCCTGTCGACCGGTTTTGACCAGATTGATTACGGCAGCGTCAATATCCATGCCCCCAGGCTGAAGCTGGATCAGCCACTACGCTGGCAGCGTACCCCGGAAAACCCTTCCTTCTCGGGCAAACTTCGGCTTGAAGCACAGCAAACTGCGTTCAGCAGCGGCGGGTACTTACCGCCAGCCACGCTGACTCTGGGGTTAAAAGGGCGCGATCCGGCCGCTTTCCTGTATAACGGCACGCTGGATGCTAAGCCCATCGGGCCAGTACGCCTGCAGGGGCGCTGGGATGGTGAGCGCCTGCGTGGGCAGGCCTGGTGGCCGCAGCAGCCGCTGACCGTATTCCAGCCGCTGCTCAGCAACGATTTGAAGATGAAAATTCAGGGGGGCACCCTGAAAGCTCAGGTGGCGTTCTCTGCCGCCAGCGACCAGGGCTTTGAGGCTGGGGGCCACTGGGTGGTGAACGACGGCAGCGTGTGGATGACGGATAACCAGTTCAATGGTATCGACTTTTCGCTGCCGTTCAGGCTGAAAGCGCACCAGTGGTACTTTGGTGCCAGAGGGCCAGTGTCGCTGCGGATCAAAGAGATTACCAACCAGTTTGCCCTGCAAAATATCACCGCCGATCTGCAGGGTTGGTATCCGTGGAATGCCCGTCAGCCGCTGCGTCTGAGCAACGTCGGTGTGGACGTGCTGGGGGGAAAAATGAGCCTGACAAGCCTGCAAATGCCGCAAACCGAAGCGGCTACGCTGCGGTTGAAAAATATCAGCATGAGCGAGCTGGTGACCGCTATCCGTCCGAAGCAGATCGCCATGTCCGGCCATATCAATGCCGCGCTGCCGCTGTGGCTCAATGACTCACGCTGGCTGGTGAAAGAGGGGTGGATTGCCAACAGCGGACCGCTGACCGTGCGGCTGGATAAAGACTTTGCCGACGCGCTTTCAGCCAGTAACATGGCGGCCGGTGCGGCAATGGACTGGCTGCGCTATATGGAAATTTCACGCAGCTGGGCAACGCTGGATATCGATAACCTTGGTGAGATGACGCTGAAGGCGCAGGTTAACGGCACCAGCCGCTTCAGCGATAAGAACCAGCGAGTGTCGCTGAACTACACCCAGCAGGAAAACCTGTTCCAGCTCTGGCGCAGCCTGCGCTTTGGCGATAATTTGCAATCCTGGGTGGAGCAGAACGCCACCCTGCCGACGCAGAAGGAAAACAAAAAAAATGAAACGCATTAGCCTGCTGATGCCTGCCGGGATGCTGCTGCTCAGCGGCTGTGTTCCCCGCATTGAGGTGGCTGCTCCCAAAGAACCGATCACCATCAATATGAACGTGAAAATCGAGCACGAGATCCATATCAAAGTGGATAAAGACGTTGAAGCCCTGCTGAAAAACCAGAGTGGTCTGTTCTGAGGAGAAAAAATGAAACAGCTGAAAAGTGTGCTGCTGGCATTGCTGCTGATCTCCCCGGCGGTGATGGCGCTGACGCTCGATGAAGCCAGAAAACAGGGTCGGGTGGGGGAAACGCTGTCCGGTTACATCGCGCCGCTGAAGCAGGACGGTGACACGCTGGCGCTGGTGGAACGCATCAATCAGGGGCGCAGGCAGCAATACGATACGCTGGCACAGAGGAACAACCTGACCAGTGCCGAAGTGGCCCGCATCGCCGGTCAGAAACTGGTGGAACGTGCCGCTCCCGGTGAATATGTCCGCGGAATAAACGGGCAGTGGTTGCAGAAAGCGCCATAAAAAAGGCAGCCACGCGGCTGCCTTCTCTCAGAACTCAACGTCACTTAAGCAGTGACGATCTGCTTCAGCGCGTCTTTCGCGTCGTTAGCCGCTTTGGTGGCCACTTCGGGTCCGTACGCGATGCCTTCAGCGAAGACAAATTTCACGTCTGACATGCCCAGGAAGCCCAGGAACAGTTTCAGGTAAGGGGTCAGCAGATCGCTTGGGGTATCTTTATGGATGCCGCCGCGGCTGGAGATCACCACAACTTTCTTACCGGTGATCAGGCCTTCCGGACCGTTTTCGCTGTAACGGAAAGTCACGCCTGCACGGGCAACCAGGTCGAAATAGTTTTTCAGCTGGGTCGGGATGTTGAAATTGTACATTGGCGCCGCAATAACGATGGTGTCGTGCGCCTGCAGCTCAGCAATCAGTTCATTGGACAGATCCAGTGCTTCCTGCTGACGTGGCGTCAGGGTGGCATCGGATGGTCGCAGAGCACCAACCAGTTCGCCGTCCAGAACCGGGATGGGGTTCGCAGCCAGATCGCGCACGGTGATTCCATCGCTGCCATGAGCGGCTTTCCACTCAGCAACGAAGTGATCGGCCAGCTGGTTGGACTGAGAGTAACCGGCAAGAATACTGGATTTCAGAACTAAAACTTTGCTCATGATAATTTCCTGTGTGTTATGCGGAAGACCTTCCGCTCAATGATTTACACTCTATGAGGAAACCTCACTGAGTGATAGTTCAATATTCTGAGGCCTATGTTCGAATTTACTGAACAAGGTTACCTGCAGGGAATCCTGGCTAAGTGATTGTCTGTGCTACAATACGCAAAATTTCGACAACCCGAATCATCACAATCAGCCAGACTGCTGGCGATTAGCGAGCTTTAAACTTTATGTCTGATACACCCCATTCGCCGCTGGCGGCACTCTCACCGCGCCTGGACTCGCTGATGCTGCGCGATCGCCAGCGTCTGCTCAAGCGCCTGCATGGTGCAAAAAAAGTGAAGAACCCTGCGGCACAGCAGGCGATAGCTGAAGAGCTGAGCGCAGAGATCGCTGCCGCTGAACGGCGAGTCAGCCAGCGCCGCGCGGCGACGCCGGCAATCCGCTATCCGGAAAATCTGCCGGTCAGCCAGAAGAAACAGGAAATTGCTGATGCCATCCGCGACCATCAGGTGGTGATTGTGGCCGGTGAAACGGGCTCCGGTAAAACCACTCAGCTGCCTAAAATCTGTCTGGCGCTGGGCAGGGGGATCACCGGGCTGATTGGTCACACGCAGCCACGCCGTCTGGCCGCCCGTACCGTTGCTGATCGTATCGCCGACGAGCTGGAAACCACGCTCGGTGGCTGTATTGGTTATAAAGTGCGCTTTAACGATCAGGTCAGTGACACCACTCAGGTTAAGCTGATGACCGACGGTATTCTGCTGGCCGAAATCCAGCAGGATCGTCTGCTGATGCAGTATGACACCATCATTATTGATGAGGCCCACGAGCGCAGCCTGAACATCGATTTCCTGCTGGGCTACCTGCGTGAGCTCCTGCCACGCCGTCCGGATTTAAAGGTAATCATCACCTCGGCGACCATCGATCCGCAGCGCTTCTCAAAACACTTCCACCATGCGCCGGTGATTGAAGTTTCCGGAAGGACTTATCCGGTGGAAGTCCGCTATCGTCCCATTGTGGAAGAGGCGGACGATACCGACCGTGACCAGCTGCAGGCCATTTTTGATGCGGTAGATGAGCTGGGCACCGAAAGCCGCGGCGACATTCTGATCTTTATGAGCGGCGAGCGCGAAATCCGCGATACCGCCGATGCGTTGAACCGTCGCGATATGCCCCATACTGAGATCCTGCCGTTATATGCCAGGTTATCTAATGCCGAGCAGAACCGTGTGTTTCAGTCTCACACCGGGCGTCGCATAGTGCTGGCTACCAACGTGGCGGAAACCTCGCTGACCGTTCCGGGCATAAAATACGTTATCGACCCGGGGACGGCGCGTATCAGCCGCTACAGCTTCCGCACCAAGGTGCAGCGCCTGCCGATTGAGCCGGTTTCTCAGGCTTCAGCGAATCAGCGTAAAGGCCGCTGTGGCCGTGTTTCAGAAGGGATCTGTATTCGTCTCTATTCTGAAGACGATTTCCTCAGCCGACCGGCGTTTACCGATCCGGAAATCCTGCGCACCAACCTTGCGTCGGTGATCCTGCAGATGACGGCGCTGGGTCTCGGCGATATCAGCGCCTTTCCTTTTGTTGAAGCACCGGACAAACGTAATATTCAGGATGGTGTCAGGTTGCTGGAAGAGCTGGGCGCGATTACTCACAGCGATGATGAGCACTATAAACTTACCCCTTCAGGGCGCTCGCTCGCACAACTACCGGTCGATCCGCGGCTGGCGAAAATGGTACTCGAAGCCCAGAAATACGCCTGTACGCGTGAGGTGATGATCATTGCGTCAGCGCTTTCCATTCAGGACCCACGTGAGCGTCCGGTGGAGAAACAGCAGGCTTCTGACGACAAGCACCGCAGGTTTGCTGACAAAGAGTCCGATTTCCTGTCATTCGTCAATCTGTGGGACTATCTGCAGGAGCAGCAAAAAGCGCTCTCTTCCAGCCAGTTCCGCCGCCTGTGCAAAACCGATTACCTTAATTACCTGCGCGTGCGCGAATGGCAGGATATCTATACCCAGCTGCGCCAGGTTGTGCGGGAGTTGGGGATCTTGCTGAACAGTGAACCCGCTGATTTCCGCAGTGTGCACACGGCTCTGCTGACCGGGTTGCTGTCGCACATTGGGCAGAAAGATGCCGAGAAGCAGGAGTTTACCGGCGCGCGCAACGCCCGTTTCTCCCTCTTCCCCGGTTCGGGTTTATTCAGGAAGCCACCGAAGTGGACGATGGTAGCCGAACTGGTGGAAACCAGTCGCCTGTGGGGGCGCATTGCGGCCCGCATCGATCCTGAATGGATTGAGCCGATTGCCCAACATTTGATCAAGCGCAGCTACAGCGAACCGCACTGGGAAAAAGCCCAGGGTGCGGTGATGGCCAGCGAAAAAGTGACGCTTTATGGCCTGCCAGTTGTGGCAGCCCGCAAGGTGAACTACAGCCAGATCGATCCGGCCCTGTCCCGCGAACTGTTTATCCGCCACGCACTGGTTGAAGGGGACTGGCAGACCCGCCATGCCTTCTTCCGGGCTAACCTCAGGCTGCGTGAAGAGGTCGAGGAGCTGGAGCATAAATCCCGTCGTCGCGACATCCTGGTGGATGAAGAGACGTTATTCAACTTTTACGACCAGCGCATTCCCCATGAGGTGGTCTCCACGCGGCATTTTGACAGCTGGTGGAAGACAGCCAGCCGCCAGCAGCCTGAACTGCTGAATTTTGCCAAAGAGATGCTGATCAAGGAAGGCGCGGAAAATGTCAGCCAGCTCGATTACCCTAACTTCTGGCAGCAGGGCAACCTCAAGCTGCGCCTGAGTTACCAGTTTGAACCCGGTACTGATGCGGATGGCGTGACGGTGCATATTCCTCTGCCGCTGCTTAATCAGGTGGAAGAGAACGGATTTGAGTGGCAAATACCCGGCCTGCGTCGCGACCTGGTGATTGCGCTGATCAAGTCATTGCCCAAGCCGGTCCGTCGAAACTTCGTACCAGCACCGAACTACGCAGAAGCTTTCCTTGGCCGTGTTGCGCCACTGGAACTGCCGCTGCTGGAAGCACTGGAGCGTGAATTCCGCCGGATGAGCGGGGTGACCATTGAACGCGAAGCCTGGCAATGGGATCAGGTGCCCGATCATCTTAAAATGACTTTCCGCGTGGTGGATGAGAACAACCGCAAACTGAGCGAGGGTCGCGATCTCTCAGCGCTGAAGGTGGAGCTCAAAGGCAAGGTTCAGGAAACCCTGTCGAAAGTCGCGGATGACGGGCTGGAGCAGAGCGGCCTGCACATCTGGAGTTTTGGTAACCTGCCGGATCATTTCGAGCAGAAACGCGGCAACTACAGCGTAAAAGCCTGGCCCGCGCTGGTGGATGAAAAAGACAGCGTGGCGATCCGCCTGTTCGATTCGCAGCATGAGCAGCAGAAAGCGATGTGGCGTGGGCAACGCAGGCTGCTGTTGCTGAACATTCCTTCACCGATTAAATATCTGCACGAGAAGCTGCCGAACAAGGCAAAGCTGGGGCTCTACTTCAACCCTTACGGCAAAGTGCTGGATCTGATAGATGACTGTATTGCCTGTGGTATCGACAAGCTGATTGCGGAACACGGTGGCCCAACCTGGCAGGAAGAGGGTTTCAACAGGCTGCATGATAAAGTGCGGGCAGAGCTGAACGATACGGTAGTGGAGATTGCCAAAAAAGTGGAGCAGATCCTGACCGCCGTATTCAACATCAACAAGCGGCTGAAAGGTCGGGTCGATATGGCGATGGCTCTGGCACTGTCTGACGTCAAAGCCCAGATGGGCGGGCTGGTTTACCGCGGATTTGTGACGCAGAACGGCTGGAAACGCCTGGCAGATACGCTGCGTTATCTGAATGCGATCGAGCGCCGCCTTGAGAAGCTGCCGGTGGACCCAAACAGCGACCGCGCCAGAATGCTGAAGGTGGAAAAGATCCAGCAGGCATGGAGCAGCTGGTTTAACAAACTGCCGCCGGTTCGCCAGAGTGATCAAGACGTGCAGGATGTCCGCTGGATGATTGAAGAACTGCGCGTCAGCTTATTTGCCCAGCAACTGGGTACGCCTTATCCGGTATCCGAGAAGCGTATTCAGCAGGCGATGGATGAGATAGTGGTCTGATAAAAGGCCTGCGCCGGGCGGGCAGGCCATTCAATTTAAAGCACTATTCCTGCGCCAGCGCTTCCAGATTATCGCGGAAAGCGGTGACGGCTATCGCCCGGTTATCGGCCAGATAACGATCTTTTGCTGCCGGTGCTGAACTTTGCACCGCAATCAGTTGCCAGGCATTATCCACCTTCAGAAACAGCGGAGAACCACTGTCGCCAGGCAGCGTATCGCACTGGTGTGAAAGCACGCCTTTTTGCGCCCAGCCCGTCACCAGACAGTCGCTGTGAGAATAGAGTGTGTCCAGATGATCAAGAGGGTAACCAGCCTGAGTCACGCGCCGCGAGGCGGTTTTCAGAGCGGCGGCCAGATCGCTGCGGCTGCCAGCAAACAGCGGCAGAGGCGTGATGCCGGACGGCGGATTGCGTAAAATGATCAGGCCGTAATCATAGGGCGCGGCAGAGGAAGGAACGATCCAGCCTTCGCCGTCTGCCTTGAGCTTTTTACCCAGTTCAGGATCGACGCGGCTTTCAATATCATGAATTTCATAGCGCCAGCCGCCTTTACCGTTGGAGATAAAACGCAGGGCGATGGCCTTGTCGAGTTTTCCCGGCGGAGCGAACAGGCAGTGTCCGGCGGTCAGGGCCAGGTGAGCAGAAATCAGGGTTGCGGTACAGAGGTTACCGCTGGCGGTTTCCAGCTGGCCAATGGCTTCCCACGGCTGGGTGGCGGTGGCGGTGATTGGCTTGCGGTCATCTTTTCCAAAGAACAGCGTTTTGACTTCAGCCGGGCTTGGGCCTTCGTCATCGTCGTCAGCATGGGCACAAAACGAAAAAGCTAAACATCCGATTAAAAATACAGCAGTTAGGCGCATGTCTCTCTCTGAGTGGAGAATTATTAGAAAGTGTCGGAACCACCAGTGGCAATAATTATAGTCGTATAGTCGGAAAAAAGGGAGATGACTCGTGGAATATCAGTCGGCCGGGATATTAAAGATAAAAACTGACAGCGACAACGCCGCAAATGATCATTAAACCCAGGATAATTTCGAATAAATAGCGACGCACCATCATCCGATACTCCAGAAAGAAACACCCGGAAGAACCGGGTGTTTAAGTTATCAGTCTTCAGGGGAACAGGGTCCCCGCTTGATCAATTATGCTTTAGGCGCAGCGGCTTTTTTAGCAACTTTCTTGTGATGAACTTTTTTAGCGGCCTGCGCTTTCTGAGCGGCTGGCTTTTTAGCAACTTTCTTGTGGTGTACTTTTTTAGCAGCCTGTGCTTTCTGAGCTACAGATTTCTTGGCTGCTTTCTTGTGGTGTACTTTTTTAGCAGCCTGCGCTTTCTGAGCGGCTGGTTTTTTAGCGACTTTCTTGTGGTGTACTTTTTTAGCCGCCTGCGCTTTCTGAGCTACAGGTTTTTTAGCTGCTTTTTTGTGGTGCTTTTTAGCCGCCTGAGCTTTCTGTGCAGCGGCTTTCTTGGCCACTTTCTTATGGTGTACTTTTTTAGAAGACTCAGCTTTCGCTGGCGCAGCTGTTGAAGTGGTAGCAGCAGGAGCCGCTGGAGCAGCGGTGGTTTCAGCAGCGAAAGCAACTGAAGACAGACCCATAGCAGCGGCTACAACCAGAGCAAATAATTTTTTCATTGCAAAACCCTCAAAGTTTATTTCACGTGTCAGCCCACTGCGGGGCCGGTGAAACAAATATATGAGAATCCGATAGAGGTTTCCGTGAGTGATTGGTATCGGCGTGTAACCGATTGTACAAAGGAGGGAAGGGAGAGAAAAAGCACAGGGAATACAGGATGACCGCCCCAGCATAATGATTGATGCCAGCGACCGTCATCCCTCTATCCGTTACTGGCCGTTGAGGTAACGATTTTCCAGGTGTTGCCTGAAATACAGTGGGTTAAGATCTTCACCGGTGGCATTTTCAATCAGCTGCCGGGTACTGAAACGGCTGCCATGCTGCCAGATATTCTGCCCCAGCCAGTCAAATACCGGCTGCAGATTGCCTTCACGCAGCAGGTCGCTAACCTGAGGTAATGCTTTTTTCACTCCCTGGAACAGCTGAGCCGCGTACATGGCGCCCAGCGTATAGGTTGGGAAATAGCCAAATGCCCCGTCGGTCCAGTGAATATCCTGCATACAGCCGTCACGATAGTTGCCGGTGGTATCAATCCCCAGCAGGGACTGCATCTGTTCCTGCCACAGTGCCGGAATATCTTCGACTTCAATTTCTCCGCCAATCAGCGCTTTTTCGATCTCATAGCGCAAAATGATATGTGCCGGATAGCTGACCTCATCAGCATCCACCCGGATCAGGCCAGGCTTCACGCGCTGATTGAGGGCGATAAAATTCGACTGTTCCAGCGCGGGTTGATCGCCGAGCAGCAGCTTAACATGCGGCAGCAGCAGGGTGAGAAACTCGGCGCTGCGCCCCAGCTGTTTCTCAAAGAACAGGCTCTGGGATTCGTGGATTGCGGTGGAGCGGGCATGCGCGACGGGCTGGCCAGCCCACTGTTTGGGCAAATTTTGCTCGTAACGAGCGTGTCCGGTTTCGTGGATCACGCCCATCATCGCGCTGATGAATTCGTTCTCGTTATAACGCGTAGTGATGCGAACATCTTCCGGCACGCCACCGCAAAACGGATGTGCGCTGACGTCCAGCCGGCCACCGTTAAAATCAAAATTCAGCAGTTTCATAATCGCCAGTCCTAACTGCTTCTGGGATTCAACCGCGAACGGACCGACCGGGATATCAACTGTCTCCTGCGCCTGCTTATCGACAATGCGCTGCAGCAGTGAAGGCAGCCACTGCCTGATTTCACCAAACGTCTGATCCAGCCTGGCGCTGGTCATGCCCGGCTCGAAAATATCCAGCAATGCATCATAACGTGAGCAGCCGTTGGCCTGCGCGCGGATCTCTGCTTCCTGGCGACTGAGGCTGACCACCTCTTGCAGGTTTGCGGAAAATCCCTGCCAGTCATTGGCCGGGCGCTGCTGACGCCAGGCATGTTCACAGCGGGAACCGGCAACCGATTTTGCTGCCACCAGCGAGGCCGGTAGCAGGGAGGCCTGCTGCCAGGCACGCCGCATTTCGAGCAGGTTAGCGCGCTCAACATCGTTCAGGGGGGCCTGAGCCGCTTCTTCCAGCCACTGGCCAACCTTTTTGTCGGTCAGAATTTCATGCTGCAACACGCTCAGTTCAGCCAGTGCCGCTCCGCGCGCGCTGCTGCCGCCTGGTGGCATCATGGTCATCATATCCCAGCCGGTTATGGCGGAGAGATGACTGAAACGGGACAGGCGAGTGAAAGTTTTGGTCAGATTATCCCAGGCAGATGACATAATGATCCTTACTTTGAAATCGGCTGCGGTCAGGCAGCTCGGGGAGGCGTTAAGGGTAAATCAACCGGCCAGCAAAAGCGAACACTGGCACCGCCGAGCGGGCTGGCATCAATCACCACGTGGCCGCCAAAGGCCTGGGCGACGGAGTGGACGATAGCCAGACCCAAACCGCAGCCGCCGGTGGCGCGGTCACGGCTGGGGTCAAGACGGACAAACGGCTCAAATACCCGTTCACGTTCCGCCTGCGGGATCCCCGGACCGTCATCTTCAACCTGCAGGCAGGCGATGTTACCGTCAAACCACAGGCCGACGCGCAGGTGCTGGCCCGCATAGCGCAGGGCATTATTGACCAGGTTATCCAGCACGCGCTCCATCAGGCGGGTATCCGCCACGCCAACATTCTGCCGCTGTGGGGTGTTCAGCTCAATTTCAAACTCAGGATGAACTGAACGAATATCATCCAGTCGTACACCCAGCCATTCAGCGAGGTCCAGCGACTGCAGGTTGAGATCGACTCTGGGACGGTCCAGACGGGCATAGGTCAGCAGCTCTTCAATCAGCGATTCCAGCTGGCCAATATCCCGGTTCAGCGCAGCCGCTTCGGCATCGCTTAAATTGTCACTCATCTCCAGGCGGTAGCGCAGACGCACCAGCGGCGTTCGCAGCTCATGGGCGATGCCGTCAATCAGCTGCTTTTTACTGGCGACCAGAGTGTTGATATTGTCGGCCATCTGGTTAAAGGCTACCCCAAGGCGCAGCAGGCTGGAAGCGCTGTCAAAATGAATGCGCTCATCCAGATGGCCCTGACCCAGCCGTTGTGCCGCCGATTCCAGCCGCAGCATGTCTTTCCAGTGCGGCCGCATCCAGATAAATACCGGCAGTGCCAGTGAAATACCAATAAACGCCAGCAGCGCAATATCAAGAATGCGCATTTCATGCAGGAAGAACAGATAAGGGATCGGTCCCACCGCCAGCACGTAATGGCTGCGGGGAATATGCTGCAGAAAGGTGTACTCATCATCCAGCGCCACAATCTCGCCGGCGCGCAGGCGGCGCAGGGTGACCGGATCGAGCTGGTATTTGCTCATGGGTTCAATATGGAGTTTGAACGACAGGTTCAGCTCCAGGTTATCAATAGTTTTGTTCCAGTCACGCGGCGGAATTTCACGCAGTTCGCTGCGCATCAGATACAGCGAGCTTTTCATCAGATCGTCCATCGACTGACGTCCGGCGCGCTCGGCGGTAAATTTGTAAACCAGCCCGACCAGCATGGCCATAACCAGAAAACAGACGAACAGCAGGAGATAAAACTGGATAAAAAGCTTCTTCATTGAGCGTCCCACGCATGCGGCGCAAACAGATAACCTTTATTACGGATAGTTTTAATACGATAAGGTTCCGTCGCGCTGTCCAGCAACTTTTTACGCAAACGCGAGATTGCCACGTCAATGCTGCGATCCATGCCGTCATAGCTGACCCCGCGCAGGGTTTTCAGCAGCGCATCACGGTTAAGAATCGATCCTGCATGGGTAGCCAGTTCCCACAGCAGGTCAAAGTCAGCGGTGGAAAGGGCGATGGTCTCGCTACCCAAAGTGACCTGGCGGTTAATGGGGTCGATAGAGAGCGTGCCGAAACGCAGCGCTTTCTGCCCGGAAACCGCAGGAGCAATCTCGTCACTTTGCGTCTGCGTCCCGGCCTGACGCAGGTGCAGACGCAGGCGCGCAAGTAAGACAGCGGGCGGGGTGGTTTTCAGGATGTAGTCATTTGCCCCCATCTCGAGTGACAGTATATGGTTCATATCGCTGTCCAGAGAGGTGAGCAGTACGATCGGCCCGGACCAGATATTACCGGCGCGCAGGTCGCGGCACAGGGTCATCCCATCCTTACCCGGCAGCATAATATCCAGCATAACCAGATCGGGACTGGCGGCGGCAATGGTGGCTTCGGCACGGTCACCACGGCTTTCAACAATGACTTCAATGTCATGGCGGTTCAGATAAGCTGCAATCAGTTCGCCCACATCCTGGTCATCTTCAACGAATACGATTTTGTTCATAGCGCCATTTATCTGAAGAGGAATGGTTAGATTACTATTTGTTAACACGGACTACTATGTTCCCGCGCTAAATAACTCTCGATGTGTAGTAAAGGAGTCACTAAATATGCCATTATATTCGCGGGGTTGCTTCAGGCTGCCCTGCGGATTTTTTTTACGGTGAAAGGGGAGTGACGTGTTGGATAAAGAGCTGGCTTCAGCTGTACACAATGACCATATCTGCCTCAATTACATCGATTTTCTCGCGGCTTCCTGCAAAAAACGCTGGAGCTTTGTCGACGCCATCTACGGCGTGATGCCCATCTTTGGTATGGTCACCCGCAAGTCACAGGATCTGCCGGGAGCGCCCACAGAAAGGCTGAAAGCGCTGGCGTTACAGATCATCTCCACCCAGGTCAGCGATGAGATAAACATCGCGCGATTGATAACCTTAGCTGAACAACAGCATATCTCGCAGTTCGATATTTTGCTGCCTTACCCGCTCTCGGAACAGCAACTGGACGGCATTCGTCAGGAATACGTTAAGTCACTGAATCTTGAGCAGTATGATGACCGCCTGACGGTCATCCTGCCTGCCTTCTCACACTGATTATCGCACCAGCATCCACATCGCCGGGGCCGCTCCGGCAATCAGCAACAGCATCGCCACTTTCTCCAGACCGTTAAGTTTGTCGCTGGCTCTTCCACCGCGGCGGGCGAACAGAAACAGCAAAACGCCGGGGGCATATAACACCACCGACAGCAGCAGATGCAGCGGACCAGAAGCATAAAGTAGCCACAAACCATATGCGCTTGCACCGACGGCTATTGCCATCACACCTGGCCGTTTCGGAGCACAGGCCACCTTGAAGAGATAAGCCCCGACCAGAAAATAGGGCACCAGCACCATCTCTGAGGCAATAGTCAGCAGCGTGTTGTAATCCGAACCGGTCAGCCAGATCAATACCAGGCAGAGCTGAATGCTGACATTGGTCAGCCACAGTGAGGCAGCGGGCGCGCCATGAGTGTTCTGTCTGGCCAGCGAGCGGGGAAATGCGCCCTGTTCGGCCGCCATCATCGGCACTTCTGCCGCCATGATCGTCCAGCTCAGGTAGGCACCGCATACCGATACCACCAGTCCCAGCGCAATGATCATATTGCCCCATGACCCAATCAGTCGGGTCATCAGGTCAGCCATTGACGGGTTACGCATCTCAGCCAGCTCTGCGCGTGGAACGATCCCCAGCGAGAGCAGGGTGACCAGCAGATAAACCACCAGCGCAGCAAAGACGGCCAGCAACGTTGCACGGCCCACATCTTTCTTATTTCGCGCCCGGGCCGAAACCACCACTGCACCTTCCACCCCGATAAACACCCACAGGGTGATCAACATAGTGTCTTTAACCTGCTGCCAGACCGGTTTACCCAGTTCCACACCGGTAAAGTCAAAATGGAAGCGATCGTAATTGAAGGCCAGCACCGCCAGAATAATAAACAGTCCGAGCGGTACCAGTTTGCCCAACGTGGCAACAAGGTTGATGCTGGCAGCGGTTTGTACCCCGCGCAGCACCAGCCAGTGAACCATCCATAGCAGTACCGACGCACCCAGAACGGCCTGCCAGGTATTGCCATTGCCAAACACCACATGGCCGGGAGAGTCAGTGAAAAAGCTCAGCGCCGAGAAGACAATCACCAGGTAGGAAACGTTGGCGATGACCGCGCACAGCCAGTACCCCCAGGCGGAGCAAAAGCCGACCAGTTCACCAAACCCTGCCCGAGCGTAGGTAAAGATCCCGCCGTCCAGTTCTGGCTTCAGGCGGGTGAGCAGCAGCAACGCCAGCGACAGTAAAATGATACCCGCGCCGGTAATTGCCCAGCCAATCAGCAGCGCTGCCGGGCTGGCGACGGCGGCCATATTCTGTGGCAGGCTGAACACACCCGCGCCGAGCATGGAACTCAGAACCAGTGCCGTCAGGGCGGTAAGACCTAATTTTTTGTCCAAAAAAACATCCCAAATGCAGAATAAAAAACCATGGCAGTGGCTATGGTACGCCTTTAATTCGCCTGCTGGTGCTTAAAAACGAATGAATGTCCGAAAACGGCGGGGATTTTACGGAGTGCGCCAGGCAGATGCAATGCGAAGGGGATGAAAAAGTGAAAGGCTATGCAAAATGAAGTGTGAATTTATGCAGCCATGACGGAGACGGCCGGGAGCCGTCTCCGCAAGGGCATTACTTAAACAGGTCAGCAGAAACGGTGAGGTTACCGCCGCTCTGATTGGACCACTGACGGGTGATGTGGTAGTACCTGGCGCCCTTATCAATAGCCGCACGGCCCACTGCTTCAGAGATTTCGGTAGGTGTGCCGAAGTGGCCAGTGAAGGTCACGCTGTCAAATGGCTGCATCTGCGCGGCGGTCACCGCATTAACTTCCTGCACGCTTTTACCGTCTGGTGTTTTAATGGTATAGCGCTGACCCGTTGAAGACTGAGTTTCAAAGAAACGGCCCACTTTATTGCTTGGGGTTTCAGAAGAAGCTACGCCCGGGATCTGGACAGTTTTCGCCGCCGCACCGCCGGCAGCCAGTGCTGCTTTGCCCGCCTGAGAATCCGCAGGGATCAGGTCAGGGGACTGCACCTTACGTTTCGGCGCATCCGCTTTATAGATATAAGCAGTGATGTACTGGTTGCCGCCGCTGTTGGCATCAATCTGACGGATAATAAAGAAGGAAGCCGCACCTTTGACTTTCGCCTGTTTGGTGATGGCATCATTCACATCCGGCTGGCTGCGGTAAAAACCGCTAATCGAGACGGTATCGTAAGGCTCCAGCTTGAAGGCTTCACTTTTGGTCAGCTCGCGGACGCCATTAATGACACGGTCTTCGCTTTTAATGGCCTTCGGAGCATCGGCATGATACAGGTCAGCCACCACGCGCCAGTTACCGCTGTTGCCGTTACTGTCGTTGATCCCCTGAATGTAATAGGAAGCCGCACCCAGTTGATCGGCACGTTTAGAAACAGCATCGCTCGCATCACCAATCGCATTAAAGCGGCCTGAAATTGCAATACGATCGAATGGCTTCAGTGATGCCGCTTTTTCTGGCGTCAGTTCCTGCGCCGCATGCGCGGTTAATGATGTGAGTGACAACAGGGCTGATGCCAGAATGGTATTCTTCAGCTTCATAAAAATAATCCTTCGCCTTACGCAAAAAATGAGTACGAAAACGTGCTGGACTCTTGATGTGTAACAGATTAGCTGCCGATTATTGCATGTAATAATGTGTTCTGTCTCAGCCATTTTGAGCGAAATGGGGGCGATGGCAAAAGTCGCGTGCAGGTAGATATTAATAAAATGTTAAATTGCAGCTTTTGGACCCGCCTTACCAGTTATAGCGGTCATTGTTACCTGTTGTATAGTTAATTCTTTGTTAAGTAATGTTTTTTAAATGCCTTATTGCCATCATATCCCGGATTTCGTTAGCAGATTATGCGTGATTTTCAGTTAAATTCAGTGCCGAAATAGTGTTATTGCTACTTGTCTCTGAATTTTTATATGAAAAGCAGAGAAATGCGCGCGCAACGGCTGGATCGCAAGTCATAATTTCAGTAGGTTATAAACAGTTTGCAACAGTTCCTGCGAGGGCCAGTTCGGGCCAGCGCAGCGAGGATCAGTCTCCATCACCTTGATGAAAGGGAATATTATGCTAATTGGAATCACCAAAGAGCGATTGCCCAACGAAGCACGAGTGGCTGCCACACCGAAAACGGTTGAGCAGTTGCTGGCGCTGGGCTTCAGCGTCGCTGTTGAAAGCGGGGCAGGTAAACTGGCCAGTTTCGATGACGCTGCTTATGTCGCTGCAGGTGCAACACTCACTGATACGGCCGCCGTGTGGCAGTCCGATATCGTTCTGAAGGTTAATGCGCCAACGGATGAAGAGATTGCGTTAACCCGTGAAGGCAGCACGCTGGTGAGCTTTATCTGGCCCGGCCAGAATCCGCAGCTGCTGGAAAAACTGGCCGCCCGTAAAGTAACAGTAATGTCGATGGATGCGGTGCCGCGTATTTCTCGCGCGCAATCCCTGGATGCCCTGAGCTCAATGGCGAATATCGCCGGTTATCGTGCGATTGTTGAAGCCGCCCATGAGTTTGGCCGCTTCTTTACCGGCCAGATCACCGCTGCGGGCAAAGTGCCACCGGCGAAAGTAATGGTGATTGGTGCCGGTGTGGCCGGTCTGGCCGCAATTGGTGCGGCAGGCAGCCTCGGTGCAATCGTGCGTGCGTTTGATACCCGCCCTGAAGTAAAAGAGCAGGTGCAAAGTATGGGCGCCGAGTTCCTTGAGCTGGATTTTGAAGAAGAAGCGGGCAGCGGTGACGGCTATGCCAAAGTGATGTCCGACGCCTTTATCAAAGCCGAGATGGCTCTGTTTGCTGCTCAGGCGGAAGAGGTGGACATTATTGTCACCACCGCGCTGATCCCGGGCCGTCCTGCACCGAAGCTGATCACCGCTGAGATGGTGGCTTCGATGAAGCCAGGCAGCGTGGTTGTCGATCTGGCGGCGCAGACCGGCGGCAACTGTGAGCTGACCGTAGCGGATCAGGTGACCACCACCGAAAACGGCGTGAAGATCATCGGTTACACCGATCTGCCAAGCCGCCTGCCGACCCAGTCTTCTCAGCTGTACGGCACCAACCTGGTAAACCTGCTCAAGCTGCTGTGTAAAGAGAAAAACGGCGAAATTAGCATTGATTTTGAAGACGTGGTCATTCGCGGTGTCACCGTGATCCGCGATGGCGAAGTCACCTGGCCAGCGCCGCCGATTCAGGTTTCCGCGGCGCCTGCAGCGCCTGCAACGGCGAAAGTGGCCGAAAAGGTGGAAGAAAAACCGGCGTCTCCTTTCCGTAAGTATGCGCTGTTACTGCTGGCGATCGTGCTGTTTGGCTGGTTAGCCAACGTGGCGCCGGCTGCGTTCCTTTCCCACTTCACCGTCTTTGCCCTGTCCTGCGTGGTGGGCTATTACGTGGTGTGGAACGTCAGTCATGCGCTGCATACTCCGCTAATGTCGGTGACCAATGCCATTTCCGGCATCATCGTGGTTGGTGCTGTACTGCAAATCGGTCATGGCGGCTGGGTCAGTTTCCTGTCCTTTATTGCCGTGCTGATCGCCAGCATCAACATCTTCGGTGGATTCACCGTCACTCAGCGTATGCTGAAAATGTTTCGTAAGAACTAAGGGGTAATCAATGTCTGGCGGATTAGTGACTGCAGCATACATTGTTGCCGCAATTCTTTTTATTTGCAGCCTGGCCGGGTTGTCGAAACATGAAACCTCCAAACAGGGCAACCTGTTTGGCATCAGCGGGATGGCAATTGCCCTGCTGGCGACTATCCTTGGCCCGGACAGTGGCAACGTTGCCTGGGTACTGCTGGCGATGGTGATTGGTGGCACCATCGGTATTCGTCTGGCGAAGAAGGTTGAAATGACCGAAATGCCAGAGCTGGTGGCCGTGCTGCACAGCTTCGTCGGTCTGGCTGCGGTGCTGGTAGGCTTTAACAGCTACCTGGATCACGCGCCGGGTCTGGAAGCCGTGATGGAAAATATCCATCTGACCGAAGTGTTCGTGGGCATCTTTATCGGTGCGGTGACCTTCACCGGTTCACTCGTTGCCTTTGGCAAGCTGCGCGGTAAGATCTCTTCCCGTCCGCTGATGCTGCCGCATCGCCACAAGCTCAACCTGCTGGCGCTGGTGGTTTCCCTGTGCATGCTGATTATCTTTGTACGCACTGACAGCACCGGAATTGAGGTGTTCGCACTGATCGTGATGACGCTGATCGCGCTGGCGTTTGGCTGGCATCTGGTGGCATCCATCGGCGGGGCGGATATGCCTGTTGTGGTTTCCATGCTGAACTCTTACTCAGGCTGGGCGGCGGCGGCGGCGGGCTTTATGCTCAGCAACGATCTGCTGATCGTTACCGGTGCGCTGGTGGGGTCGAGCGGGGCAATCCTCTCTTACATTATGTGCAAGGCGATGAACCGTTCGTTTATCAGCGTGATTGCCGGCGGCTTCGGAACTGACAGCAGCTCAACGGGTGAAAGTGAGGAAGTGGGCGAACACCGTGAGATTGATGCACAGGGTACGGCTGAACTGCTGAAAAACTCCAGCACGGTGATCATCACTCCAGGCTACGGCATGGCGGTCGCTCAGGCACAGTATCCGGTGGCAGAAATCACAGAGAAGCTGCGCGCGCGGGGTATCAACGTTCGCTTTGGTATTCACCCGGTGGCCGGTCGTCTGCCTGGCCATATGAACGTGCTGCTGGCGGAAGCCCGCGTACCTTACGATATCGTGCTGGAAATGGACGAGATCAATGAGGATTTCGCGGAAACCGACACCGTGCTGGTGATTGGTGCTAACGACACCGTGAACCCGGCCGCGCAGGAAGATCCGCGCAGTCCGATTGCCGGTATGCCGGTACTGGAAGTGTGGAAAGCGCAGAATGTGGTGGTCTTTAAGCGGTCGATGAACACCGGTTACGCCGGGGTGCAGAACCCGCTGTTCTTTAAAGAGAACACCCAGATGCTGTTCGGCGATGCGAAAGCGACCGTTGATGCGATCCTGAAAGCACTGTAACTAAAATGCCCCTGAACAGGGGCATTATTATGGCCGCGCGTATGCGGTCAGAACAAAGGGGCAGAGAAATCTGCCCCTTTTTTGACGTCAGAACCCAGGGTCAGTCGTCCTCGTCGTTATCCAGTTCGACAGGCGAGGTAAAGCCATCCGGCTTAATTGCCAGCAGGTCACAGCGCAGATGATCGATAACCTGTTCCGCGGTATTACCGAGGAAAGCGGCTGACAGGCCGGTCCGGCCAATGGTTCCCAATACCACCACGCCAGCATCCAGATGTTCTGCCAGTTCCGGGATCACCTCTTCCGGCAGGCCTTTATCGACGTGAGTAAATTTCTCGTCAATGCTGAATTTCTGCCGTAGGGCCTTCATTGCCAGCAGGTGCTGTCCGCGGATGGCATCGTTATACACGCTGGGATCGAAGTCAGGCAGTTCGATAGCAATATTGATTGGGGTGATGGGATAGGCACCCACCAGATGCACTTCGGTGTGGTTAACCATATCGGCCAGTTCCAGCGTCTCCTTCACCAGCTTGGTATTAAGCGGGTCATGGTGCGGTTCTTCGCTGGCGAGGTTAACGGCAACCACGGCTTTACCACCCTCCGGCCATGGCTGGTCTTTCACCATCCATACCGGGCAGGGACATTTGCGCAGCAGATGCCAGTCGGTCGGGGTGAACACCACCGCCTGAAGGCGGTCATGCTGGTGTGCCATTTTGATCACCAGATCGTGACGGCCATTCAGCACCTCCTGAATAATCGCTTCGTACGGACGGTTGTGCCAGATCACTTTGACATCAATATCCACGCCAGCCTCAAGATAAGCCCTGGCCTGCTCGCGGATCCATTCGGTGCGCTGGCTGACAACACCCTTACGCATATTGGTGCGCTCGTCGGGCGACAGCAGGGTGGTCATCTCATAGGAGAAGTCATAGATAGGCAGGAAAGCGGTGATCCGCCCGCCAAGTCGCTGATTCAGATAGACAGCACGGCGGAGCGCTGGCTGATCGTCCTGCTGAGGATCGACAGCCACGAGAATGTTTTGATACTTGGCCATAACGGGTTCTCCATACGCTGGGTAGGTTAAAGATAGCCCAATAGCGGCGAGTGAAGAAGGAAAAAGTTATAGTCGGATCAATATTATAACAAATAATAAGCAGGCTATTTACAGCTCAGCGGAGAGCAGAGCCGAAGCAGGCCGGGTCAGAGGGTAACCCGGCCAGGCAGGTCAGGCGATGGCGCGGCTCTGACCGGCAAGCTGCGACAGGTCGTCGTGGTTCTCGATGGTGATATATTTGCCTTTTACCGCCAGCATTCCGCTTTTCTGGAAGCGGCCAAGCAGGCGGCTGATGGTTTCCACCGTCAGGCCAAGATAGTTACCGATATCGCCACGGGTCATGGTCAGGCGGAATTCGCGCTGGGAGAAACCACGCTCTCCAAAACGGCGGGACAGGCCGTAAATAAAAGCGGCCAGGCGCTCTTCCGCATTTTTCTTCGACAGCAACAGGATCATCTCCTGATCGCCTTTGATCTCGCCGCTCATCAGACGCATCATCTGCTGACGCAGGCTGGGCATCTTGCCGGAGAGATCGTCCAGGGTTTCAAAAGGAATTTCGCAGACCATCGCGGTTTCCAGTGCCTGAGAGAAACTCGGGTGCTGACCAGCGCTGATCGCATCGAAGCCCACCAGATCGCCCGCCAGATGGAAGCCGGTAATCTGCTCATCACCCTGTTCGGTGATGGTATAACTTTTGATGGTCCCGGAACGAATAGCGTACAGCGACTTCAACTCGTCTCCCGCTTTGAACAGCGTCTGCCCTTTCTGAATCGGCTTTTTGCGTTCAATTATGTTATCCAGCTGATCGAGTTCGTGCTCGTTCAGCGTGAAGGGGATGCAAAGCTGGCTGATGCTGCAATCCTGACAATGAATAGCACAACCGCCAGACTGAATACGTCTGCTGATAACACGCTTTTCAGGGATCATAGTTATAGGCTCTATTGATTATTGACTGAGGTCAATTTTATCATTTTTTAGTCACCAAAGGGAACTGATCAGAGCAGTTTTAGCCACATAAAAGTCAGGGATGCCACCTTCAGTTACGCCCCGTTTAAGAATGTACGCTATTCGGGCATCAAAACTTATTCTGCGCCGTTGCGGCAGGACGATAGTGGTTTGTTTCCTTTTTGCTGCTGATACGAGCAGGTTGCTCCACCTTTATGATTACCGTCAAAAGACCGGCAAAGAGGTAGAGGGCGGTGTAAGTCCAGACCACCCCGACGATATCAAAAAAGGGCAAAACCAGTGAGGCAATCGCCGGTGCAAGGAAGTTACTCAGACCAGCAGACAGGTTATAAATGGAAATCGCCGCCCCCTTATGTCTGGGTTCCAGCACCGGAAAGACGGCGGTCATCGGCACAAATGCTGCCACCGTAATCCCCAGCATCACCGCCGGGATCATCGCCACCCAGTAGTTATGGCCAAAAGTGACCGGCAGGTAATAAAACGCCAGGCTGGACAGGGCGCAGCCCAGACAACCGAACCAGCGAACCTGACGGATCCAGCCAATGTACTCTCCCAGTACTCCCCACATCACGTTGGTGAAAATGGTGACAAAGAAAAACACCGCCCAGATCTGCAGCCATTCTGACATGCTGAAACCAAGGCGGCCAACAAACAGCATCGGCATCACCACGGCGAAGCCAAACAGCGACAATGTGTTAATAATGCGAATCAGACAGGCAAGAAAGATATTGCGGTTGGTGAACAGGATCGTTACCGCCCGTGAAAGTTCGGTGAACTTCTCGCGGGTAGTCAGATTGGCTTTTTCGCTCTCGCCACCGACGTTACGCAGCAGGATCATCGCCATCAGTCCGCCCACGGCTACCCAGGCAATCGCAAACCACATCGTACCCGTTTCTCCTATCCACGGGATAGTGAAGCTGGGAAGGTAGCTGCCGACGCAGCCAATACCAATGGAATACATCGCCCAGAACCAGCCCATCGCAGAGGAGAGCTGTTGTTTCGGCACGTTTTGTACCACCAGCATCACAAATGAGTAGATAAACAGCGGATAAGCCAGGCCGCGAATGCCGTAGAACAGCAGCATCAGCGGATAGTTACGCATGCCGAGCCCCAATGTCATAAACAGGATATGCATCACCACCCACAGAATAAAGCCGATACGCATGGCGCGCTGTGGGGTAATAATTTCAGCTACCACGCCTGAACTCCAGGCGGCCAACGCGGCTGCGGCCCCGTAGAGCGTGAAGACCAGCGCGGACTGCGCGGGCGAAAAGCCTAAATCAGTGATGTGCTTTGACAGGAAAGCCATTTCAAAGCCGTCGCCACTCATAAAGACGGCTACAGCGATATAGCCCCAGAGTAAGGACAGCGGCAGACCGAACCAGTTTTTTGCTGATATCATGATGATTCCTCAAAGGATGCAGGTTCCGGACGGTCATCGTGCCCGGGTCAGGTTTCAGAAGCCGGGTGCGCGAGCCTCGCGCTGTTGAAGATAAAGCTGGCGGAAAAAGTCGAGCCGTTTTTGCAGAGACTGCTGACGCCCGACATCGGGCAGATAACGTTTCAGTTCTTTCGGTTTATTACAGACCGCAGATTCATCTCCGCCATAGGCCAGCCAGCCGAGCCTTGCTGCGCCAAGTGCGCCCCCCGCCTCGCCTCCCGGATGAGTCACCACCGGCAGATCCAGCACGTCGGCGATTAACTGGGCCCACCACGGGCTGCGCGCGCCGCCACCGATCAGTGAGCAGCAGCTGAGGGTGGTTCCCGCTTCCTGCAGGACTTTCAGACCATCAGCGAGGCCAAAAGTGACCCCTTCAACAACGGCATAGGCCAGCGAAGCGCGCTGCGTGGAGAGCGTCAGTCCGTGGAACGAGCCGGTCGCATGCGGATCATTATGTGGCGTGCGTTCACCGGATAAATAGGGCAGGAAAATCGGGGCGGCCCGCTGGTCGGCGCTGCTCAGGGTGGCCACCTCAGCCAGCAATGTGGTTTCGGAAGTGCCCATCAGCTCGCACAGCCAGCGCAGGCTGCTCGCTGCGGTCAGCATCACGCTCATCTGATGCCAGCGGCCAGGAAGCGCATGGCAGAACGCGTGCACAGCCGAGGCAGGATTGGGGCAGAAGCGATCGTTAACGGCAAACAGGACGCCGGAGGTGCCGAGAGAGATAAATGCATCGCCCGGGCTAACCGCGCCAATCCCGACGGCGCTGGCAGCATTGTCACCTCCGCCTCCGGCAATAATGACCTCTTCGCTCAGTCCCCACTGGCGGGCCAGTTCAGCGCGCAGTTTCCCGGCGGGCCTGGACCCTTCCACCAGACGTGGCATATGGTCACGAGTCAGACCGCAAGCTGCGAGCAGACTGTCAGACCAGTCGCGACGGCCGACGTCCAGCCACAGCGTTCCGGCGGCATCAGACATGTCGCTGAGTTTTTCGCCACTCATTTTCCAGCGCAGATAATCTTTTGGCAGCAGTATGCTGGTGGCCTGTGCAAAGATCCCGGGTTCGTGACGGGCAACCCAAAGCAACTTCGGCGCGGTAAAGCCGGGCATCGCCAGGTTACCTGTTATGCTGGGCAAATCAGGAGCCAGTGCGGTGAGCTCCGCACATTCCGCCGCGCTGCGGGTGTCATTCCACAGGATGCAGGGCCGCAATACCTGATTATCATGGTTGAGCAGAACAGCGCCATGCATCTGCCCGGAAAGCCCAATTGCGCGGATCTGCGACCAGCGGTCTCCCACTTTCTGCCGCAGTTCGCCGATCGCCTGCTGAGTTGCCTGCCACCATTGCGCAGGATCCTGTTCTGACCAGTGCGGATGCGGGCGCTGTACCGTCAGTTTTGCCCCGGCAGTGGCGACAATCTCGCCCTGATCGTCAATCACCAGCACTTTGATTTCTGAGGTTCCGGCATCAATTCCAAGATACATCGTCTGTTCCTTATTCATTGACCGGCTGCGGCTGTTTTGCCCAGGCTTGCAGGGCGGAGACCGTTTCTGCCAGCAGGCTGGCAAAGGCTGTACGTTCTGCCAGCGGTCCGAAGAGTGCCGCATCAGCCGCGAAGCGGCACAGAGCGTCCTGCTTGCCGAGAAGCGCGTGCAGAGCATCGGCATCCAGTGCGCCATCCTGATAGTTGTAAGGCAGTTCACCCTGATGCCAGCGTTGCAGAAAAATGAAAAACAATGCAGGCAATACAGCCGTAGCCAGTGGTGTCTGCTGGCGGGCATAGCTTTCGATCAGGGTCGGGGTTATAAAACCCGGAATTTTCGACAGGCCGTCGGCCGCCACGCGCTGGTTGGTGTCACGGATATAAGGATTGGCAAAGCGCGCCAGCACCACGTCGCGATACTCTTCCAGATCCAGGGGGCTGGGCAGCAGAGAAGGGATCACATCCTGAGTGACGTATTCCCAGGCCATCTCCCTGATCGCCTGAATGCGGGTGCTCTGGTGGATATACGTCTGGCCCGCCAGCGTGCCGGCCCAGGCGATACAGCTGTGGCTGGCATTCAGAATGCGGATTTTGGCTTCTTCCCAGGGCTGCACGGAATCAACCATCTCCACGCCGACGTTTTCCAATGCTGGTCGGCCGGCAGCGAAATCATCTTCAATCACCCACTGAATAAAGGCTTCACCCATTACCGGGACTTGATCGTTGAAGCCGGTTTCTTTCTGCACGCGCAGGGCAATGTCGGCAGTCGGACGTGGAGTGATGCGGTCAACCATAGTATTCGGCGATGTGGTGTTTTGCTCCACCCATTGCAGCAGGGTTTCTTCACCCCGCAGGCTGAGAAATTTCAGAAAGCCCGCCCGGAAACGCTCGCCGTTGTGGCGCAGGTTGTCACAGTTCAGCAAGGTTACCGGGTTGCCGTGCGCCGCCATGCGGGCCAGTAAAATCCGCGCCAGTGCACCATAAATAGTGCGGGCTTCGCCCTGTAAGTCCGCCTGAATGTCCGGATGGCGGGGATCCAGGCAATGATCGTTATTCAGGTAATAGCCGCTTTCCGTTACCGTAAAGGCAATCACACGGGTTGCCGCATGCAAACCCTGTTTGATCATGCCCCTCAGCTGACTGTCCCACGGCACCACGGTTTTAACAGAGGTGATTTTTTCATACTCGCGTTTACCTTCCGGGGTAACCGTTTCCAGCACATACTCCCCGTTTTGTGCTGCGAGGGTTTTCAGTAGTGGCGCAGCATCCTCACGAATATTGCTCAGGGCGATGTGCCAGCGATGATCCCCCTGCAGCAGCAGGCGGTGCAGATACCAGGCCTGATGAGCTCGATGAAAAGATCCCGCACCGATGTGTAGCCAGATTGAGGCTGTCGCAGTCATAACACTCTCCTGTTTTGGGCATTTGCTCTTTAGTGGGGCTTTTGCCTGAATGCGTTACAGACTGCGGATTATGTTGTGGGAAGTCTGCGGGTGGGATCACAAAATTTGCATTTGCCCGTCTGGTGGGCAATTATTCGGAGTAAGCTGGAAAAAAACGCAGAGCCTTACGATGATCAAGCATGATAAGAAGTTGGACCAGGCGGCCAGAGCGGCCTGGATGTACTATGTCGCCGGGGAAACCCAGCATGATATTGCCGATAAACTGGGCGTCTCCCGCCAGGTGGCGCAGCGCCTGATCGCTCTGGCTGCCGAGCAGGGTCTGGTCAGCGTGAACATTTCTCATCCAGTGGCGGACTGCATGACGCTGGCACAGCAGCTGAAAGAGCAGTTTGATTTGCAAATTTGCCAGGTGGTGCCCTCCGCGGGCGTGGAGGGTGAGGGGTTGCAACAGATGATTGCGGTGGCAGGGGCCGAGGTGATGGCGCAGACGCTGAAACTCGATCAGCCGCAGATCGTTGCCGTGGGATCTGGCAGGACATTACGCGCCACTATCAATGAGCTGCCTGAGTTCGATAAGCCGCAGCACAGCTGCGTTTCGCTGATTGGCGCGATTGCCAGCGACGGCTCCTGTACCCGTTACGATGTGCCGCTGTGGATGGCGGAGAAAACGCAGGGGCGTTATTTCATTCTGCCGGCCCCGCTGTATGCTGACAGCGCCGATGACCGCGATCTGTGGTGCAATCATCGCATTTATCGCACGGTAACGGAGAAGTCAGAGCAGGCTGACGTGCTGTTTGTCGGCATTGGTCAGGTCAATGCCGGTTGCCCGCTGAACGCGGACGGCTTTATCAGCGACCGACAGGTAGCCACGCTGGAATTACAGGGGGTGGCAGCCGAAATTGTCGGGCATTTTATCGGTCAGGATGGGGAGAGGCTGAACAGCGAGCTCGATCACCGGCTGACCAGCGTGCGGCTGACCGCACATACCGGGCGCAATATCATCGCTTTTGCCGGGGGCAGGGAGAAACACCGGGCCATTGCCGCCGTGTTGAAAGGGCGTTGGGTCAAAGGCCTGATCACGGATGAAGAGAGCGCCCGTTTTGCGCTCGAACAGCTGCGCTGAGAGATCCCATTTAGCAGAGTTTTGCTAAACTTGCCCGGTGGTTCTGAAAATCCACGCCATCATTTTTTGTTGCCACCGGGGGACCCGCATGATGAGCCTTGATGATAAAGATCTGTTCAAAGACGCGATGGAAGACGTCACGCCGCTGAAAGAGTGCGCCAATACTCTCTGGCTGAAATCTCCCTCGACCACATCTCCTCGCCAGAAGCCGGAAGAGCAGCAGCCTGATAATCCCCTGGTCAGCGGTTTCCTTACCATTGTGCCGCTGGAAACCCCTCTCGAGTACAAAGCCGAAGGCATTCAGCAGGGCGTGCTGGATAAACTGCGGCTCGGTAAATACTCGCTGCACGCCAGCCTGAATCTGCTGCGCCAGCCGGTGGAGATTTGCCGCCAGTCTCTCTTTAGCTTTATGCGGGAGGCGCAGCGTGAAAACTTCCGCAATCTGCTGATTATTCATGGAAAGGGGCGGGATGACGAGTCTCATGCTAATATCGTGCGCAGCTATGTTTTTCGCTGGCTGCAGCAGTTTGATGAGGTGCAGGCGTTCTGCAGTGCGCAGCCGCAACATGGCGGCAGCGGGGCCTGTTATGTGGCGCTGAGAAAAAGTGAGCAGGCGCGACAGGATAACCGCGAACGCCACGCCAAGCGTAGCCGTTAACACCAGCAATAACGTCGCGTACTCCTTACCTTTGGCCGGAATACGACTTACGGATAGTGGCCATCAGCACCTCAGCAGTCAGGGCCAATGACGCGCCGGTGCGGGTAATAATTCCTACCGGCTCACCAGGCCCGTACGAGGCGACTGGCAGGGCTGCCAGCGACTGGTGCAGGAGATCGTCCCTGATCGCGCCGGAAGGAACAAACCACACATAGTGATAACGCAGAGCCAGCTGTCGGGCGAGGGAAGTGGCTGAAGTCTCCACCAGCGAGGCCGGAAGCCGGCAACCCTGTTCTTTTAGCATGGCATCTGCAATCCGGCGTGGTGCGGTGCCTTCAGGAGAGATGACAACCGGCCAGTTGAGGGCGCGCGACAATGTGACATTGTCACTTAACAGAGGGTGATCCGGGCTTACTACCAGCTGCAATGACTCCAGGAACAGCAGCTCGTAAGTCAGCCCGGTCATCATGTCCGGATCGGCCATGCGGCCAATACCCACGTCGAATTCACCGGCTCTTAACCCGGCAAGCAGCACGTTATTGTGCAGCGTGGCGACCTGGACCAGTGTCTGCGGCTGCAGCTGATGAAAACGTTCCAGAATAGAGGGTAGCATCCCCAGCGCCACGGTAGTCAGCACGCCAACCCGCAGGGTGGCTGGCTCCTGCTGCCGCGCGGGACTGAACGACTGACCGGCGTGGTTAAGCGCATCAAGGATGCGCACCGCGTGAGTCAGAAACTGTTCGCCCATGGTAGTCAGTTGCGCACCCAGCCGTCCGCGCTCAAACAGCCGGGCTCCCGCCAACTCTTCAAGCTCGTTCAGGGTTCTGGACAGCGCAGGCTGGCTGAGTGAGAGCGTTTCCGCGGCGCGTCCCAGCGTTCCCTGCTGAGCCACGGCAACGAAGGTATGTAAGTGGCGCAGGCGAATGCGCTGATTAAACAGGTAATTTTTGTCCATAACTCAGCGTAGCCAGCGGTGATGTTGACAGGCAAGCCTGTGATAAGAGATCTGTTAACTTTATTGCAAAATTTAGTTAACATTCACCTGTTTTGCACGCTTTTCCATCACTTTCCTGACTGTCTACCAGTCAGTGCCATCAGATTCGCTGATGAAATTTTCTCATTGTCCGTATCATCAGGATTTAGCACCGCCTCAGGCTGTAATTTAGCAGGTGAAGCGGATAACAATCCGTTATTATAGCCGACACCATTTTTCAGGAATGACGCCGGCCTGCCATCAGGCGCTGGCACATGGAGCGCTATCGTGGAGAGTACCGCTGCGACAGATGTGCGTGCCTTGATCAACGAGGGCTGCATCAGTCGCTATCAGCAACGGATTATCGCCCTCTGTTTTGCCGTGGTGGCAATGGACGGCATGGACATCGCCCTGATGGGCTTTATTGCCCCGGCACTGAAAACCGCCTGGGGCGTCACGACTCATCAGTTGGGGGCGGTAATAAGCGCCGCACTGATCGGCCTGGCGCTGGGGGCAATGTTCGCCGGGCCGCTGGCGGACCGCTTTGGCCGGCGGGTGATCATCATTAGCAGCGTGTTCTTCTTTGGCTTGTGGACGCTGGCGACCGCTTTCTCACAAAACATCGATCAGATGATGCTGTTCCGCTTCCTCACCGGGCTGGGGTTGGGGGCAGCAATGCCTAACGTCGGCACGCTGGTGGCGGAATATTCTCCGGAACGTAAACGCGCTTTTATCATTACCGTGGTGTTCTGCGGCTTTACTTTTGGTGCTGCCGGAGGCGGTTTCGCAGCTTCATGGCTGATCCCTCATTATGGCTGGCATGCTGTGCTGGTGGTCGGGGGCTTACTGCCGCTGATGATTGTGCCGATGCTGCTTTCCTGGCTACCGGAATCGGTGCGGTTTCTGCTGGCCCGCCACGCGCCGGCGGGACAGATCCGTCGTATTGTGGAGAAAATGGCACCGGGCCGTGTGCATCACGACAGCCACTTTGCCATGGTGGAGAAAGCGCAGCGTCACGGTGCGGTTCGCCTGGTAACCAGTCGTCCTTACCTGCTGGGCAGCTCGCTGCTGTGGGGCGGCTATTTTATGGGGTTATTTCTGGTCTACCTGATCGGCAGCTGGTTACCGTCGCTGGTGAAAGACATGGGCATGACCGTGACGCAGGCCGCCCTGGTGACGGCGATGTATCAGGCTGGTGGCACGGTGGGATCGCTGTTTGCCGGCTGGATGATGGACCGCTTTAATGCCAACCTGGCGCTGGCAGGGATCTACTTTGTCGGCGCGATTGCCACCGTGGCGATTGGTTTTGCGCCAGCCCAAACGCTGGTGCTCAGTCTTGTGGCTTTCTGCAGTGGTTTCTGCCTGAACGGAGCCAACACCGGCATGAATGCCCTGTCGGCCAGCTATTATCCCACCCATGCCAGGGCGACCGGCTCCAGCTGGATGCACGGCGTGGGGCGGATGGGGGCGATCCTGAGTGCCTTTGCCGGCGCGCAGATGCTGTCGATGGGCTGGAATATCACCGATGTGTTCAGCAGCCTGGCGATCCCGGCGGTGCTGACCTCGCTGATGCTACTGGCGAAATACCGTTACGGCTATCGTCGAACCGGAGCGCAATAGCCCTTTCCGGGCCGGATCACAGTTTGCTAATTCTTCTCCACGGCATGCCGGGATTCCAGTAATCTGACAACATATTCGCAACAGAAAGGTCAGATGATGGCAGACTCATGGGTAGCAGCAGACAGTCTCCGCGCCGGGTTCGCCAGCGCAATGTCAGCAATGTATCAGCAGGAAGTGCCTCAGTATGGGACGTTGCTGGAGCTGGTGGCACAGGTTAATGAGGACGTGCTGAAGCAGGATGCCACGCTGCGAAAACAGCTGGCGGATGCTGGCGAGCTGTCGCGGCTGAGCGTCGAACGGCATGGTGCTGTCCGCGTGGGCACGGCGGCAGAGCTGTCGATGCTGCGACAGCTGTTTGCCATTATGGGTATGTTCCCGGTTGGTTATTATGACCTCTCGCAGGCCGGTGTGCCGGTTCATTCAACGGCCTTTCGCCCGAAGGAAGATGCTGCGCTGAACAAGAACCCCTTCCGTCTGTTCACCTCGCTGCTCCGGCTGGAGCTGATAGAAGATCCGTCGCTGCGTCGGCAGGCGGCTGAGATCCTGGCCGCGCGGGACATATTCACTCCACGCTGCCGTGAACTGATCGCGCGCCATCAGCAGCAGGGCGGGTTTAACGCGGCGCAGGCCGAAGAGTTTATCGCAGAGGCACTTGAAACGTTCCGCTGGCGCCAGCATACCACCGTTGACAGCGCAACGTGGCAGGCACTGCAACAGCAGCACCGGCTGATCGCCGACGTGGTCTGCTTTCCTGGCTGTCATATCAACCACCTTACGCCACGCACGCTGGATATTGATCGGGTGCAGGCGCTGATGCCGCAGGCCGGGATCATTCCCAAAGCGATTATAGAAGGACCGCCGCGCCGCAGTATTCCTTTGTTGCTTCGCCAGACCAGCTTCAAAGCACTTGATGAACCCGTGCGCTTTCTCGACCATCAGCAGGGCACGCACACCGCCAGATTCGGTGAAATTGAGCAACGTGGTATCGCGCTGACCGCGAAAGGCCGGGCGCTTTATGACCGGCTGTTGCAGGAAAGTGCACAGGGAACGGATAACGCCCAACATCAGCAGCAGCTTGCTGAGGTGTTCCGGTCTTTCCCGGATGACGAAAAGAGTTTACGCCAGCAGGAGCTGGCCTGGTTTAGCTGGTCCCTGACTGAGCGCGGAGAAGCTAATCCGCAGCTGATTGCTGAACAGCAGGACGTGGAAAAACTGATTGAGCAGGGATTGATCAGGGCCACGCCAATGATCTATGAAGATTTCCTGCCAGTCAGCGCTGCCGGGATCTTCCAGTCAAACCTGGGGAGTGAAGCGAAAAAAATGTCGCAGGGGAATGCCAGCCAGCAGGCATTTGAGCAGGCACTGGGTGCGCCGGTTGAGAATGAAATGGCGTTGTACGCCCGGCGTCAACAAGCCAGTCTGCAACGCTGCGGGATTCAGTGAAGCCACAGGGGCGAACCCACGCCCCTGTTCCGAGTCACTGCAGGCTGGTGTTGCGAATTAAACAGTATCTGCCTGCGCCAAGCAGCATTACGGCTAACGCGCCGAAGAAATAGAACGCCTCACCTTCCAGCGCCCAGGCCCCCACGCCGGTGCGGTGCCACACTGCGCCCGTTTTCACCAGCAGCGTTGCCACGACCAGATTCACCGCAATAATAAAGGCCGCCGGGCGGGTCATCAGTCCGATAATCAACATAACTGGCGCGACCACTTCCCCTATATAGGCGCCATAAGCCACAAAAGCAGGGATCCCGTGCGCCTTGAGAATTGCGGCGATCCAACCCACTCCATGCACAATTTTGAACTCACCATGAAACAGCAGCAGGGCAGCAAGAGAGAGGCGCAGCACCAGTTTGCCAAAATCAGGATGATCGCCGAGGCGGGAAAAGCCGCTGTTAATAGCTGCAAACATGTTGGTTCCTTATGTTGAAATTTGGGCCACAGTTAAACCTAAAGCGGGCGAAAACTCAATTTTCGACAGCGTCCTGCAGCGCGTCGGCAATTTTATCCCGCGCAGCAAACAGCGCGACCGTCCCCTGTAAACTGACCTCCACTTCACGGAAATGCTGATGCAGCATGGCTTCCAGCTCAGACAACGAATCCTGAGTGTTGCTGAAAATGCCTTTCCTGTTATAGATCGCCATCAGCTTACGACCAAATGCATTGTGGCTGACCCCGTAGCCCAGAATGGTGGCACCGTAAAGCGTGCCGTTTTGGGTCACAGCCGCTTTAATGTTGCCGATGGCAGCGGCTTTGGTGGCCATATCGCCCGGCAGGCAGTGCAACAGGTAGAAAAGAGAGACGGAATCATAACGGTGATGCAGCTCTGGCGGCAAAGGCTGAAAGACATCATGCTGCAGGCAATTCATCAGACGGCTGGGGTCAATCCGTCTGGCGGCTGACGTCAGGCTGGCAGCGTTCAGGTCCAGCAGGGTCACCTCCTGCAGGTATGGATGCAATTTTTCCAGGTAGTAACCGGTGCCCACGCCAACATCCAGATGGTTTTCTCCCAGATGGCGCCGGAAATGCGGCACAAGGAACCCTTGAGTCTGGCAGCGCCAGGCGAATCTGTTGGAGAGGCTGAGCACCCACCAGTCATACAGCTTCAGCGTCACGGGCGTATAGACCTTCGCCCCTTTGGTACCGTCGATGCGCATCGTGTGTCCTTACCAGAATCAGGCTGTGTTTAATTTGGGTATAAGGTAATGATTTCATGATGTGATTACAATCAGAGTGGGCGGGGAACTTTTTCCTCACCAGGCATAATCTGCAAATGTCCCGTGGGGTTGGACTTTGGTCTGGTCACTGCAAATAATGATTAGCAGGCTATCTTTGGACGGACCAATGAAAAACAACCAGATGTTAAAGATACGCACGGCGGAAGGTCTGCTGCGCGGTAACCTGGAGCAGGGCGTTTTCGTCTTCAGGGGAATTCCTTATGCTGCGCCACCGACAGGCAGTCTGCGCTGGCGAGCACCGAAACCGGTTCAGCCATGGGAAGGAGAACGCGATGCCACCGTCTGGGGCAATGCCAGCTGGCAAAGCCGGGAATATTGCATGGCTGTTGGAGGGGGCGATCCGGGTGTGTTCAGTGAGGATTGCCTGTATCTGAACGTCTGGACGCCGGAGGTGGATCCTGCCCGTCCACTGCCGGTGATGGTGTGGATCCACGGTGGCGGCTTCGCTATCGGAGCGGGCGGGCTGGCACCGTATGCAGGTTTACCTCTGGCCTCGCGCGGTGTGGTAATGGTCACCCTCAATTATCGTCTTGGACATTTGGGCTTTTTCGCCCACCCGGCGCTCGATAAAGAGTACGCAGACGGCAGGGTTGTCAATAATTTTGCGCTGCTGGATCAAATTGCGGCCCTGCAGTGGGTGCAGCGCAACATCTCTTCATTTGGCGGCGACAGCCAGAATGTCACTATTTTTGGTGAGTCTTCCGGTGCCCGCAGCGTGCTGTCGCTGTTTGCTTCGCCTCTCGCAGCAGGCCTTTTTCATAAAGGTATCGCCCAGAGTGCGTATACGCTGCCTGATATTCCGCGTGAATCCGCGCTTGAAACCGGAACAAAACTGGCCAGGCACTTTAACCTTGAGAACGCCAGCGCTGAACAGCTGCGCGCGCTGCCTGCGGACGCCTTCTGGCCGCTTGACCGCTCGCTGGCCAATGGACCAGTGGCTATTTCCGGCGATCGCGTGCTGCCTGAACCGATGCTCAGCGTGTTCAATAATGTCAGGCAGCACAAGCTGCCGCTGATGATTGGCAGCAACAGCGATGAGGCCAGCGTACTCAGCTATTTCGGTGTCGATCCGGCGAAGGTGATTGAGCAGGTTCGTCAGAACCAGCATATCGGCCTGCGGCTGAAACTGATCCGGATGCTGTATGACGGGGTTTATGATGACAGTGAGCTGGGACGCCAGGTGGCCAGAGACATGACCTTCACCACCATGGGATATGTGGCAGCGCTTTCTCAGCACCGAAATGGGGTACCTGCCTGGCGCTATTATTTTGACTACGTCTCAGAAAATGCCCGGGACCTGTATACCAGTGGCACATGGCACGGTAATGAGATCCCCTACACGCTGGATACCCTTGATGTTCTGGCGACGCAGATGACCGATCGACCCTTTACCGAAAATGACCGGGTTTTCGCCCATAAAGTCAGCGAGTACTGGCTGAATTTCGCCCGCGAGGCCTCGGTCTTCTCCCACCAGTTGAAGGGAGAAATCGACTGGCCCGCCTGGCAGCCCGGCGCCGACAAGGTGATGCGTTTTGGCGAAAAGGGCCAGGCAGCGCTGAAACTTGAAAAACGGTTTATGCGACGGAGGACACAGTTATTCCGCCTGCTGATGAAAAAGATGGTGCATCTGAGAAAGTAATTTCTTAACAAAATAGTCCCTTCAATAAACTTTTTGGCACCTTTTTTAAGGAAATTATCAGTCGTGGCAAGTACTTATCTTTTTCGTTCTCATTATAAGGGTATGATACACAACAATTAATTACTCCAGTCTTACGTGATGGTGCCGATAAACCGTGTTAAGCGTCCATCTCTCAGGGCGAGCTGAACCGGTTTACACCGTTACGGAGTAGTTATGAATGTGTTAAAGAATTTTACCATCCGCAGCGTGATGCTCTCAATGCTCGGGCTGTTTTGCCTGCTGTGGTCTGCCGTCGGCCTGTATAGTGTTTATTCTCTGACCTCGTTGGGGAAGGGCAACGAGATTGACCGTGAACTGGTTAACCAGACCACCACCCTCAGCAAGGGCAACGATCAGTACTTTCGATTTATTACCCGCCTGAACCGCGCAGTGGAATCACGGCAGGCGGGAAGCGCCAGCGCGGCAGCTGACATGGCTGCGGTGCAGAAGGCGCTGGATAACATGGCAAAACAGCTGGCGGATTTTAAGGCAGAAGCCCCTGGCCCGATCGATGCCAGCTATTCCGCCGCGGTGATTGCCAGCTGGCAGAAGCTGCTGGATGAGGGCGTACTGCCGCAGATGAGTCTTGCGCAGCAGCCGGTACTGAATGATTTCAAACGCCATGCCACCAACGTCACGCCGCCGTTGAGCCGCGAATTTGGTGTCAGCGTGGACAAATTCAACGCAGCGGCGAGTGAGAAGCTTGATGCCACCCGCGTCAAGGTTGATCACCTGACTGATGTCACCAAAACGATCATCATGATGGCCGTGATTGCCGGGTTGCTAATCCTGCTGTTTGCCGATCGCTACCTGGTGAAAATGCTGGTGCGTCCGCTGGAAGGCATGCGCGAGCACTTCCGCAACATCGCCGATGGCGATCTGAGCCAGCCCCTGGAAGACATCGGCCGTAACTGCGTTGGTAAGCTGGTGCCGCTGCTGCGGGCGATGCAGGGCAGCCTGCGCGAGGCCGTAACCGCTATCCGCAACGGGACCGATAATATCTACCGGGGCGCGGCAGAGATCTCATCGGGCAATAACGACCTTTCCTCCCGCACGGAAGAGCAGGCAGCGGCGCTGGAACAGACGGCGGCAAGTATGGAACAGCTGACGGCGACGGTGAAACTGAATGCCGAAAACGCCGCCCACGCCAGCGAGCTGGCAGAAACGGCTTCCGTAACGGCCGGTAAAGGCGGCAAGCTCGTCGGCGATGTGGTGACCACCATGCAGGGCATCTCCGGCAGTTCAAAAAAAATCGCTGAAATCACCAGCGTGATTAACAGTATCGCCTTCCAGACCAACATCCTCGCGCTCAACGCTGCGGTGGAAGCGGCCAGAGCCGGCGAACAGGGCCGCGGTTTTGCCGTGGTGGCGAGTGAGGTGCGCAATCTGGCACAGCGCAGTGCCAACGCGGCGAAAGAGATCGAAATGCTTATCGCCGATTCCGTCAGCCGGGTGGATAACGGTTCGCGCCTTGTCGGGGAAGCGGGCAGCACCATGGATGAAATTCTCAGGGCCGTTGGCGAAGTCACGGAGATCATGAAGCAGATTGCCTCAGCCTCAGATGAGCAGAGCAAGGGGATTTCACAGGTGGGTACGGCAATCACCGAAATGGACAGCGTCACCCAGCAGAACGCCTCTCTGGTGGAGGAAGTCTCGGCTGCGGCCAGTGCGCTGGAAAGGCAGACGGAAGAGCTGACGCTGTCAGTTTCAAAATTCCGCCTGGCGCCGGTAGCCGCGCAGGATAGAGGCCCGGCCCCCTATGTTCGCCCGGCGAAAGTTGCCGCTCGACCGGTCGCAGCGAAAACTGCCGCAACGTCCGCTGACGAGTGGGTCTCTTTCTGACTTCTCCAGACCGACACGCGCGATCAGGGCGAAGTGAATACCGGGCTGAAAGGGCAGATCGCAACGCAGCTGGATATCCGGGGCAATGTCGGGGTGCAGATTAGCGATGAAGGCGACAGCGACGCTGCTTCCATGACTGGTGTCAGAGCTAACTTTAAATAAGTTCTAAGATCTTAACCACGCCACCAGCTCCTGTAATTGTGGTGGCGCTTCCTCCGGCGGGCGCTGGATCAGAGTGTAGACCGCGCCCGTTTTTACTGTCGCCGGGAATGGAGCGATCAGCCGCTTCATCGCCAGATCCGCCTCGATCAGCGTCACATCCGCCACCGTCACGCCAAATCCCTGAATGGCTGCACTGATGGCCAGATCCATCGTGTCAAAATGCTGGTTGCGCCTGATGGCGACTTTCACCGGTTGCTGGTTGAGCCACAGTTGCCAGTCACGGCTGTCAGCAGTGGGGTGCAGGAAGGTAAAACGTGATAAATCCTCTATGTTCAGATCTGTTTCCGGCTGCAGGCTGGCGGCGATCACCGGCGTCAGTTCTTCATCAAATAAACGGTAGCTGCCTGCCGCGGGCGAACCATACGCAATTGCCGCATCAAAATTATCCAGCTGGCTGCTGTGGTCGAGCGTGGTGGTCAGTGCCACGTGCAGATCGGGCCGCGCCTGCTCCAGCGCCACCAGTTTAGGTACCAGCCAGCGCATGGCGCAGGTCGGGGCTTTTAAACGGACCACGGCATGCGTTTTACTGGCCTGTTCCGCCGCCTGCATCATCTGTTCAAAGCTGCTTCTCATCGCCGGAAGCAGGCTGGCACCCTGAGAGGTGAGATGCAGGCCACGGGCGTGACGATCAAACAGCGCAAAGCCAAGCCAGTTTTCCAGTGCGGCAATCTTACGGCTGACCGCGCCCTGAGTGATGCAGAGCTCACCTGCTGCGCGGGTCAGGTTCAGATGGCGCGCGGTGACAATAAATGCATGAACTGAATTTAACGGAAGCGGACGCCGTGACATGAATACCCTTTGAGCTATGTTTAAAAGTCATGGCTATTATGACGACAATTCGCTTGTGGGCTCAAGTGGCCTCACGTTGAATGGATGACAAAGCCTCAGCCTATTACCGGAGACAGCATGACTCTCATTTCATCCGTTCAGCAGCGTTCCAAACTTCCTGATGTGGGCACCACCATTTTTTCCGTTATCGGCCAGCTTTCCGCACAACATAATGCGATTAACCTGTCGCAGGGTGCGCCCAACTTCCCCTGCGATCCGTCGCTGGTGCAGGGTGTAACCCGGGCGATGGAGCAGGGCCATAACCAGTATGCGCCAATGACCGGGCTGGGCGTGCTGAAAGACGCTCTGGCAGCCAAAGTTAACGCGCTCTACGGCCAGCAGTATGATGCGGCCAGCGAAGTGTTGATCACCGGCAGTGCCAGTCAGGGTATCTATGCGGCCATCGGCGGTCTGGTTCACGCGGGCGATGAGGTGATTTTCTTCGAACCGGCGTTTGACAGCTATGCTCCGGTAGTGCGTCTGCAGGGTGGCGTGCCCGTTGGTCTGAAATTGCAGATGCCGGACTTTGCCATCAACTGGGATGAAGTGCGGGCGACCCTTACCGCGAAAACCCGGATGATCATTATCAATACGCCACATAACCCGAGTGCGCAGGTGCTGTCGCGCGATGATTTGGATCAGCTGGCGGCAATTACCCGTAACACCAATATCGTGGTGCTGTCCGACGAAGTGTATGAGCATATTCTGTTCGATGGCCGCCAGCATCAGGGCATGGCGACCCATCCGGAGCTGGCGCAACGCAGCGTGATCGTCTCTTCCTTTGGCAAAACTTTCCATGTAACCGGCTGGCGGGTGGGTTACTGCCTGGCCCCGGCTGAACTGATGCAAGAGATGGTGAAGGTGCACCAGTTTATGATGTATTCCGCTGATACGCCGATGCAGGTCGCGTTCGCCGACTACCTGCGTGCGCCAGAAAATTACCTTGGACTGGGGGCTTTTTATCAGCAAAAACGCGATACGCTGACTGAATTGCTGAAAGAATCGCCGTTCCGCTTGCTGCCGTCGGCAGGATCTTTTTTTATGCTGGCCAGCTATGCAGATTTCAGTGACGAAACCGACAGTGAAATGGTAAAACGTCTGATTGTTGATTACGGTGTAGCAACTATCCCACTTTCGGCGTTCTACACGGATGGTACCGACAATAAATTGATCCGTCTCTCTTTCGCAAAAGACGAAGCCACGCTGCGGGCCGGCGCTGAGGCGCTTTGCCGGGTGAAGCCTCGCTAATCACTCCTGAGGGTAAGTTGATGAAGAAGTTAAGTGCACTGTTAGTGGCGGCAGGGTTGCTGTCTTCAGTCTCTGCAATGGCGCAGGACACGCTGCGTTACGGTCTGGAATCACAATATCCCCCTTTTGAGAGCCGCAATGCTTCCGGCGATCTGGAAGGGTTTGATATTGAGCTGGGCAAAGCCATCTGCCAGGTCGGTAACTTCAAGTGCAGCTGGGTGGAGAGCAGCTTTGATGCGCTGATCCCGGCGCTGGCCGCCAGGAAATTTGATGCGATAAATTCAGCGATGAACATTACCGAAGCGCGGATGAAAAGCATTGGCTTCACCAACCCAATCTACCGTATTCCAAGCCAGCTTATCGGTAAAAAGGGCTCCAGTCTGCAGCCAACGGTTGACTCGCTGAAAGGTAAAAATATCGGTGTACTGCAGGGGTCCGTACAGGAAACTTATGCCAGGAAGCACTGGGAGCCTCAGGGTGTGACCGTGACTTCCTATCAGGACCAGAACCAGGTTTATAACGACATGGTCGCGGGTCGTCTGGATGGTACGCTGGTGATGTCCGCAGCGGGTCAGTCCGGCTTCCTGGAAAAACCCCAGGGTAAAGGCTTTGCGTTCGCCGGTGGTCCGGTTGAGGATAAAGATATTCTCGGCGTGGGAATTGGTTTTGGTCTGCGTAAAGGCGATACCAGACTCAAGCAGGAACTGGATACGGCCATCAGCAAGGTGCAGAGTGACGGCACCGTGACCAGACTGGCCGCGAAGTTCTTCCCTGGTATTGACGTTTCCGTTAAATAACGCCAGCAGAGCGGCCTGTCCCGGTAAGAGGTAACAGGCCGCCACGCCGCACCCATAACACGTTTGTGATGATGCAGAATGTGAGGTGCCCGCCGGCCTGCACGAGCGGGCGAAAAACCTCACGACTCCGCAGCCAGCAGGCAAAGTTTCTCTGCCACCAGGTAAGATTTCACAAATGAGGGGACCGGCAGGAATTCGAACCTGGAGTGGAAGTTATGTGCGCCGGTGAAGAAATTTGGCGTCAGCAGGCCTTTGGCTGAGAGGGCAGCACCATCGGTGCCGCCACGCATTGGCGTGACTTTCGGTTCGATACCCAGCTGTTCCAGCGCGGTGAAGATCAGGTCGACAGCGCGACGATCTTCACCGATTGCGTTGCTGATGTTGCTGTAAATGTCGCTGATTTTCAGCTCAACCTTACCGGTTGGATACTGCGCGGCAATCTTCGCGGCAACGTGGTGCAGCTGTGTTTTACGCTGCTCAAAAGAGGCCAGATCGAAGTCACGAACCGAGGCCTTCACAACTGCCTCGCTGGCATTGGCGGACATATCGTTAAACCAGATATAGCCCTCGCGACCCTCGGTGTGCTCCGGCGTCTGCTGGCGGTCGAAATGGCCGATAAAGTCCCATGCCATCAGCAGCGGGTTAACCAGCACGCCTTTGCCCGACATAGGATGCGCGGTAACGCCGGTAAAAGTGATCTGAGCACCTGCCGCATTAAAGTTTTCGTAAACCACTTCGCCCAGCTCGCAGCAGTCGATAGTCCAGGCAAAATCGACGTCAAAACGTTTTTCCAGGTCCAGCGCCTTCGCGCCGCGCAGCCCGATCTCTTCGTCCGGCACAAACGCCACCACGATATCGCCGTGAGGGATGTCATCAGTCAGATTTTCCATCAGCGTCATCACCACGGTCACGGCGGCTTTGTTATCCGCACCCAGCACGCTGGTGCCGTCACTGAAGATGATATCCTGGCCGCAATAGGCACTGATTTCAGGGTGTTCAGCCGTTCGTAACCAGATGTCCTGCTGCTGATTGAGGCACAGATCTTTACCTTCGAAGCGCAGCGTCTGTGGGTGGATATGGGGCGAAAGACCGACGTCAACGGTATCAATGTGAGTGATAAAACCAATGCGCGGCGCAGAGGGGCGATTGCCCGGTTTCACGGCGGTCACGGTGGCAAACTCATCGATTACCACGTCCTGCAGCCCCATCGCCCGCAGCTCGTCGGCCAGCATCTTCGCCATATTATGCTGCTCTGGCGTACTTGGCAGCACGCTTGCTGAGGCATCGCTCTGACTGGTGACCGCCAGGTAGCGGTAAAAGCGGGAGCAAAGCTGATTAGCCAGTTCCTGATTCATGCAATTGTCCTGTGTGTCCTGTGAGGTTTATTGTTAATTTACGGACAGTGAATGACCGTTTGCAAGTCGGCGTCCGGCAAAGTGCTGAAAACTCACTATACTGAGGGTTCACGATAACCAAACGGGAGGTAAGACATGACCATTCATAAGAAAGGGCAGGCTCACTGGGAAGGCGATATTAAAAGAGGTAAGGGCACCATCAGCACCGAAAGTGGTGCGCTGAAGGATCAACCTTATGGCTTTAATACACGTTTTGAAGGCAAACCAGGGACCAACCCGGAAGAGCTGATTGGCGCCGCGCATTCGGCCTGCTTCTCCATGGCTCTGTCACTGATGCTCGGCAATGAAGGTTACACCCCGGAAAGCATTGATACCGTGGCTGACGTCTCGCTGGACAAAGCCGGAGACGGTTTCAAAATCACTAAAATCGCGCTGGACAGCAAGATTAAGCTGCCAGGCATCGACAGCAGCAAATTTGATGAAATCATCAACAAAGCGAAAGCGGGTTGCCCGGTATCTCAACTGCTGAACGCTGAAATCACGCTTGAATACAAGCTTAACTGAACCTGATGCCATGCTCCCTGCCACTGGCGGGGAGTAGACTTTCTGCCACAATCCCGCCTTAATTTCCGCTTAATACCCTGAAATATAACCAAAATACAGCGCGAAAAATGCCGTTTTTCGCTGGCTCCCTCTGCGCTACCTGAGTAGATTATTATCTGGACAACAGGAATCATCAAAATGAGGGCGCAATGAAAAAATCGGTACTGAGAATGGCAGTGGCCACGCTGACACTGGCGGTGGCCTCCGGGGCCATGGCGAAAACGCTGGTCTACTGCTCTGAGGGATCGCCTGAAAACTTTAACCCGCAACTATATACTTCCGGCACCAGCGTGGACGCCAGTGCTGTACCGGTTTACAACCGGCTGGTGGATTTTAAAGTCGGCACCACTGAACTGGTGCCGAGCCTGGCCGAAAGCTGGGATGTCAGCCCGGATGGCACGGTTTACACTTTTCATCTGCGCAAAGGGGTGAAATTCCAGAGCAACAAAACTTTCAAACCCACCCGTGATTTCAGTGCCGATGACGTGATCTTCTCCTTTATGCGGCAGAAAGATCCTAAAAACCCTTACCACAACGTCTCTAACGGTACTTACGCCAATTTCGAAAGCCTGGAGTTTGGTTCGCTGATCAAAAATATCGAAAAGGTCGATGATAATACGATCCGCTTCACGCTGGCCCATGCTGAAGCGCCATTTCTTGCCGATCTTGGCTGGTACTTTGCATCCATTCTCTCGGCGGAATATGCCGATGCGATGCTGAAAGCCGGTACGCCGGAAAAAGTCGATCAGGATCCGATTGGCACAGGCCCGTTTGAGCTGGTGCAGTATCAGAAGGACTCGCGCATTCTGTTCCGTGCTTTCCCGCAATACTGGCAGGGCAAAGCGAAGCTCGATCGCCTGGTGTTCTCAATTACCCCGGATGCTTCAGTGCGCTACGCCAAGCTGGAAAAGAACGAGTGTCAGGTCATGCCGTTCCCGAATCCGGCTGACCTCAGGCGGATGGGAGAAAACAGAGACATCACGCTGATGCAGAAAGCCGGGCTGAACATCGGCTTCCTGGCGTTTAATACCCAGAAGCCGCCGCTGGATAATGTCAGGGTACGTCAGGCGCTGACGATGGCCATTAACAAACCGGCCATTATCCAGGCGGTGTTCCAGGGAACGGGGAGCGTGGCGAAGAATCTGCTGCCGCCGGGCGTATGGAGCGCGGACAAGGATTTGAAGGATTACGACTACGATCCTGAACAGGCAAAAACGCTGCTGCAGGAAGCGGGAATCAAACCGGGCACGGCTATCGACCTGTGGGCGATGCCGGTACAGCGCCCCTATAACCCGAATGCCCGGCGAATGGCCGAGATGATTCAGGCGGACTGGGCAAAGGTGGGGATCAGGGCGAATATCGTCAGCTTTGAGTGGGGTGAATACCTGAAGCGGGTTAAAAATGGTGAACATCAGGCCGCGCTGATGGGCTGGACGACCGCCACCGGCGACCCGGATAACTTCTTTGGGCCGCTGTTCAGTTGTACCTCTGCCAATGGCGGCTCCAACTCGTCAAAATGGTGCTATAAGCCGTTCGATAAGCTGATTACTGACGCGCGCAGCGAGCAGGATCACAACAAGCGCATCCAGCTCTATCTGCAGGCTCAGCAAATCATGCACGATCAGGCTCCGGCGGTGATGATTGCTCACTCAACGATTTTTGAGCCAGTTCGTAAAGAGGTGACCGGCTACGAGATTGACCCGTTTGGTAAGCATATCTTCTATCAGGTTGATGTGAAATAACCGTGGCAGGCTGGCCCGCAGGAAATCTTCGGGCCAGTCATCTTCTCCTTTTTCAGCGCTCCCGGCTGGCGCGGCAGGTTCTGAATGGCACTGCCTTCAGCCAGAGCCTGGTAGCAGTGATCGTCGTGCATCAGCACCGTCCACTTTATGTACGTTAACGCAATGCGCTGATGGGGTTTTCTTCTGTACTGGCAACCTGCTGGCCCCGTTGCCAGTTGGCGATCAAACCGTACACTTTATGGCGATCTGCCGGGCTGGCCGGAGTGTAGATCACCAGCCCAAGATCGGCCCGGCCATCAATAGCAAACGAGGAGTATTCAAAGGAGATTTCTCCCACCTCAGGATGTTGAGTCTGTTTCAGCCCTTCGCCGAAACGCTGCACGGCATAGTCACCCTGCCAGATGGCCGCAAAATCCGGGCTGCGCTGGCACAGTTCATCAATCAGTCCCTGGACTTTATCCTGCGCCCCGGCACGGATCACTTCAGCGCGGAAAACGGCTACGACATTGCTGACATCGCGCCGCCAGTTACTCATGCTGTCACGTACGTGGGCATTGCAGAACAAAATGCGCAGAATATTACGGTCTTCCGGTGCCAGGGTTTCATAGTCAAGCAGCACGGCGCGGGCGGCATCATTCCAGGCCACAATGTCCCACAGCGACGTTCTGACCAGCGCAGGGCTGTGCTCAAGCGAGTCCAGCACGCGCTGGGGCTGTGATGACACGGGTTCACCGGGCTGGTACTGCACCTGCGGCGGGCGCTGTTGGGCCAGTAAAAAGAGATGTTCGCGCTCTTCTTCATTAAGTTCCAGCGCCTGCGCAAGACGATTGAGCACCTCAGAAGAGGGGGAGCCGCCGCGCCCCTGTTCCAGCCAGGTGTACCAGGTGGCGCTGACGTTGGCGCGCTGCGCCACTTCTTCGCGCCGCAGACCGGGCGTACGGCGACGGACAGGTGAAATGCCAAAATTCGCCGGATCCAGCTTGCCCCGGCGATCCTTCAGGTAATTACCCAACAGTTTGCTGTCTGGCGTCACAGAAAAGCCCTCAAGATAAGATGCGGGAACTCAGGCCTGCTCGCATGGAGCCGTGATGACCAGTATAACGGCAGTCGCCTTACAGACCATATTCACTCATGAATTTCTCGTTCTGTTGCTGCAGCTGTTCACTGACAAACTCCAGAAACAGAGTGAGCGCCGCTGAGCGCGGGCGTCCGGAAACGGTCTGAACCTGAAGCGTACGCTGGGTAAGCTGATCGATGCCCATCGATCGCAGCGCCAGGCCATGTTCCCCGGCCTGATAAAGCACGGTGAACTGACTGCAGATAGTGATGGCCAGCGGGTTCTGCTGCAGGAAGGTGTAGAGGGTACTGAAATTATTACAGGTTAATGCCGGTTCGATAAACGTGCCGCTCATCTGGCAGCTCAAATCAAACAGCTGACGTACCGTAGTGCCCTGGTCAGGTAGCGCAACAGGGTATGCCGTTAAATCCTGCAGCTGAAATTTCTTATCAGCCAGCGGATGCTGCCGGTTCATCACGATCAGCACCGGCGCGGCCCAGGAGCCCACCACCTCCACACCACGCTCCGGATGCAGGCTGAACTGGAATGCCACGTCACACTCACCGTGTCGTAAAATATCCGCCACTTCCAGTGCACTGGTAACCGTCAAATTAAAACTCACCGAAGGATTCTGCTGGCGAAACTGCGAGCACAGCGTTGGCAGCAGGCTGAATGCCATACCATCCGTGCAGGCTACCCGCAGCGCGGTACGCCTCACGGCTTTCAGCCCTTTGATTTCAGCGAGGGCGTGTTCCATGCCCAGCAGGCTGCGGCGAACATGATTTTCGAAGATTTTCCCCGCGTCATTCAGCACCATTCCCCGCGGATGTCGCTCAAACAGCGGAGCGCCCACCCCGGCTTCCAGCCGCTGGATCTGACGGCTGATGGCCGATACCGCCACAAAGAGCTGCTGGCTTGCCGCGCTTAATGAGCCGCAGTTGGCGACTGCCAGAAAATAGCGAATTTCCGTACTGTGCATCCGGGGGCCTCTTGCTGGAGCATGCCACGTGATTGTGCAGAACTGCTTTGCTTTTAAAGCAAGGCTGGTTTGATATTTTGATAATTGTGGCAAAGCGGGATTTTAGCTTAGATGGTCTGCATAACAAAACAACAAATCAGCAAACACAACGGGCAGGCTTATGACAGGTGAACAGGCAGTGGCACAGGCCACGGCGTATTTTGACAGTGGCGAATTTAAACAGGTGCTGGCACGGCGGGTGGCAATCCGGACTGAAAGCCAGCGTGACGATCGTGACAGTGAATTGCAGCGTTATCTGGCAGAGGAGATAACGCCAGCGATGCAGGCGTTGGGCTTTACCCTGACGCAGATTGATAATCCGCAGGCCCCGCTGCGGCCATTTTTGCTGGCAACGCGCATTGAACAGGCGGATTTGCCCACGCTGTTATGCTACGGACACGGTGACGTGGTGTTCGGCGATGATGATAACTGGCGGGAAGGACTGACTCCGTGGGCGCTGAAGGAAGAAGGCGACCGCTGGTATGGGCGCGGAAGCGCAGACAATAAAGGGCAGCATTCAGTCAATATCGCCGCACTTGAGCAGATCTTCGCCGCGCGCGGCGGTCGTCTGGGCTTTAACTGTAAATGCCTGTTTGAGATGGGAGAAGAGATCAGCTCGCCGGGTCTGGCACAGATTTGCCGTGACTATCAGCAGGCGCTGAGCGCAGATATCTTTATCGCCTCGGATGGCCCAAGACTCAATGCCGCCAGTCCAACGCTGTTCCTCGGTTCACGCGGGGCGGTCAATGTCCGGCTCAGCATCAACGCCCGTGACCGTGATTACCATTCTGGCAACTGGGGCGGTTTACTGACCAACCCCGGTACGCAGCTGGCGAATGCGTTGGCGTGCCTGGTCAATCAGCACGGTCAGCTGCAGGTCAGTGCGCTGAAGCCCCCGGCCATTTCCGATGATGTTCGTGCCATTCTCAGTGAGATCGACGTGATGGCTTGCGGCAGCGGCCCGCAGATTGATCCACAATGGGGTGAAGCAGGTCTGACACCCACTGAACGTCTGTACGGCTGGAATACGCTGGAGGTGCTCTCCATGCTGGCCGGTAATCCGGCACGGCCGATGAACGCTATTCCCGGCAGCGCAACGGCAGTTTGCCAGCTGCGTTTTGTGGTGGGAACTGACTGGGAAAACATTGAACATCATTTACGTCAGCACCTGCAAGAGCACGGTTTCAGTCAGGTAGAAGTGACAGTGTTACGCGGTTCACCGGCGACCCGCCTCGATCCGCGCGATCCTCTGGTGGACTGGGCGCTGGAAGCGATGCAGCAGACCAGCGGTAAAAAACCGGCCCTGTTGCCAAACCTGGGGGGATCGCTGCCGAATGACGTGTTCGCCCATACTCTGGGGCTGCCGACGCTCTGGGTGCCGCACTCTTATCCGGCCTGCGGACAGCATGCGGTTGATGAGCATATGCTAAAGTCTGTCGCCCGCGAAGGGCTGCAAATCATGACCCGGCTGCTGTGGGATTTAGGCGAGCAGGGTGCGCAACTGCTGGCCCGTCATCGCCATTATCAGCAGCAGAAAGGAGCGCAGCAATGAGCACCTTAATGCAGCAGTCTGCGACAGCCGCGGTCAAACCGAACCTGTATAAAACATTGTTTGCCACCTGCGTGGGCAACGCGCTGGAGTGGTTCGATATCGCGGTGTACGGCTTCTTCGCCAGCTATATCGCCCATGCCTTTTTCCCCACTCAGGATCCGTCCGTCTCCCTGCTGCTGACTTTCGGCAGTTTTGGCGTGTCATTTTTGATCCGACCGTTAGGGGCGGTTGTACTGGGGGCCTATGCCGATCGCGCGGGGCGCAAAAAAGCGCTGATGTTGTCCATTCAGCTGATGATGCTGGGCGGGTTACTCATCGTGCTGATGCCTTCATACGGCAGCATTGGGGTGATTGCACCGGTGATGATCCTGCTGGCGAGGCTGATTCAGGGTTTTTCGGCAGGGGGCGAGTTCGGCAGCTCAACGGCGTTTCTGGTAGAACATTTTCCTGAGCGCCGGGCATTTATCGCCAGCTGGCAGTTCGCCACTCAGGGAGCAAGTACGCTGATGGCGTCGGCTTTCGGCCTGGGCCTGACCCAGTGGCTGAGCGAGGCGCAGATCCAGCAGTGGGGATGGCGCATTCCTTTTGCTTTTGGTCTGCTGATTGGTCCGGTAGGGCTCTATATCCGCCGTCATGTGCATGAGCCAGCCAGCTTCACCGCGCAGAAACAGACCCATTCTCCGCTCAAACTTCTGGCGGGTCAGCAAAAGAGCCTGCTGCTGCTGGCGATCGGGCTGATGGTTATCTCTACCGCCATCAACTATATGCTTAATTATGTACCGACGTATGCGACTAAAAGTCTGCATCTGCCGGGATCTGCAGCTTTTAGCGCCACGCTGCTGGCCGGAGTGATCCTGACAGTGGTGACGCCACTGATGGGGATGTGGGCGGAAAAAGTGGGCCGCAGACCACTGATGTGGAGCTCGCTGTTGCTGCTGGTCCTGACCATTTATCCGGCCTTCCTGCTGGTAGTGAACCGGCCCACCGCCGGGATGCTGCTGGTGTTGGTGGGCTGGATGGCATTGCTGAAGTCGGTGTATTTTTCCACCGTTCCGTCGATGATGGCCGATCTGTTCCCGGTGGCAACCCGTGCCAGCGGCATGGCGATCAGCTATAACATCGCCGTGACGGTGTTCGGCGGCTTTGCACCGCTGATCTGCACCATGCTGATTACTGCGACCGGCACCAGCCTGGCCTCCAGCTACTATCTGATGGTACTGGCGCTGGTCAGCGGCTGGGCGCTGTATAAAAGCCAGCGCAGGCTACCTGCAAATCACTGACATCAAGGCCGGTAACCCCGGCCTTTTTTATGATGCTCCCCGGTCAGCGATCAATGAGCCTGCAGGTAAACCACATGGGTCTGCAAATACTCTTCCAGCCCGTGACGACCATCGGCGCCGCCAATGCCAGATTTACGCCAGCCGGCATGGAAACCCTGCATCGCTTCGAAGTTCTCGCGGTTAACGTAGGTTTCGCCGAACTTCAGCTGTTTCAGTGCCTGCAGAGTAGTGTTCAGGTTCTCGGTAAAGATTGAGGAAGTCAGGCCATATTCGCTGTCATTCGCCAGCGCGATCGCTTCGTTCAGGGTTTTGAAAGCAATGACCGGCAGCACCGGACCGAACGTCTCTTCCTGCACGATAGCCATTTCCTGACGCACGTTGGTCAGCAGGGTGGGTTCAAAGAAGAAGCCACGCTCACCTTTACGCCTGCCGCCCGTCACCACTTTAGCGCCTTGTTCCACGGCGTGGGCCACTTTCTGCTCCACACGCTTCAGGGCATCGGCAGAAATCAGTGGTCCCATAGTCACGTGACTTTCTTTCGCCGTGTCGCCGCTGGTCACTTCCTTAAATGCGGCAGTAAGACGTTTCACCACCTCATCATAAACACCTTCCTGCACATACAGGCGTTCTGCGCAGTTACAGACCTGTCCGGTGTTGATCATGCGTGAATCGACAATAGCCTTCACTGCCAGGTCGAGGCTGGCATCGTTCATCACGATGGCCGGTGCCTTGCCACCGAGCTCCAGCGACACTTTGGTGACATTTTTCGCGGCGGCCTGCAGGGTGGCGATCCCGGCATTGACGCTGCCGGTCAGGCTGACCATGCCGACTTTCGGATTCGCGGCCAGCGCCTCGCCGACTTCCGGGCCATAACCGGTGACCAGGTTGAACACTCCGGCAGGCAGGCCGACTTCATCCACTATCTCAGCAAACAGGATCGCATTGTGCGGCGTCAGCTCGCTGGGTTTAATGACGATGGTGTTGCCGGTGATCAGCGCTGGCGCTGCTTTACGGGCGATCAGGAAGAAAGGGAAGTTCCACGGCAGGATGCCGGTCGTCACCCCGATGGCTTTTTTGAACACCATGATGGTTTCGTTGGCACGGTCGCTCTGGACGATTTCACCCTCATAACGGCGCGACCATTCAGCCATGTAGTCAAGATAATCGGCGGTGAACAGCACTTCAGTTTGCGCCAGTTGCTGAGTTTTACCGCCTTCGGCAACGAGAGTGGTACTGATTTCCGCTTCGCGACGACGCACGCCAGCGGCAATTTTTCGCAGCCAGTTTCCGCGCTCCACGGCGGGCAGCGCTTCCCATCCGGCCTGAGCGGTGGAAGCGGCATCAATGGCGCGGTCGGCATCTTCACGGTTACCTTGCGGGATCTGGCAAAGGGTTTCCTCGGTGGCCGGATTAATCACATCAATCCAGCGACCGCTGTGGTTGTCGACAAACTGGCCATTAATGTACTGGCGATGTTGGCGCAGGGGCATGGCAAATTCTCCGTAAACGAATTTTTATGGTGTGGTTAATGAGTTGTTGCATAAAGGCTATAGTGCCGGAGCCGCAAAAGGGCCGCCTTTGTATGATTGCCAGGCAGTCACAGAAGATGGCAAAAAAGAAAAGGTGTGAAGTTGCAGTGATAAAACAATAATTTTTGATTTAAATCATGATATTAGGTTTGGTTGTGTTTCTTTGCAGTCAAAAACGCCAGAAATCGTATTTGTGATCGCGGTCGGCAGCAGGCGCTGAATTTTGCCATTTTTGTCGGCTACCGGGCAGCCAGCCTAAGGTGGTGGCCGGTAGTTCCTTCGTAGACTGCTCCCTACCGGGAAACTTACCCTCCTACGAAGGAAGAGAAGAATGAGTCAAGCTATCCTGTCAGGCATCCTCTGGCATCTGGTAGGCGCCGCGAGTGCCGCTTGCTTTTATGCCCCGTTTAAAAAGGTCCGCCACTGGTCATGGGAAACCATGTGGTCAGTGGGCGGGATCATGTCGTGGATCGTTCTGCCATGGGCGGTCAGTGCCGTTCTGTTGCCGAACGTCTGGGGCTACTACAGCGCCTTTACTCTCTCTCAGCTGCTACCGGTTTTCCTGTTTGGTGCGATGTGGGGCGTGGGTAATATCAACTACGGTCTGACCATGCGCTACCTCGGCATGTCGATGGGCATTGGTATCGCTATCGGGATCACCTTAGTGGTGGGCACACTGATGACGCCGCTGTTGCAGGGACGTTTTGTCGAGCTGTTCAGTTCTGAAGGCGGCCGGTTGACGTTGCTGGGGGTGCTGGTTGCGCTGGCTGGCGTGGCGATTGTTTCCCGTGCGGGCCTGCTGAAAGAGCGGGCGATGGGGATCACCGCTGAAGAGTTCAACCTCAAGAAAGGGCTACTGCTGGCGGTGATGTGTGGCGTGTTCTCGGCAGGGATGTCCTTTGCCATGAATGCGGCCAAACCGATGCATGAGGCGGCTGCGGCATTGGGTATCGATCCGCTGTATACTGCGCTGCCAAGCTACGTCATTATCATGGGCGGCGGTGCGGTGGTTAACCTGGGTTTTTGCTTCATTCGCCTTGCCACCCAATCCAGCCTCTCACTAAAAACCGACTTCTCGGTGGCGAAATCGCTGTTAATCAGCAACATATTACTGTCTCTGCTGGGCGGCACTATGTGGTACCTGCAGTTCTTCTTCTACGCCTGGGGCCACGCGCGCATTCCGGCGCAGTATGACTTTATCAGTTGGATGCTGCACATGAGTTTCTATGTGTTGTGTGGTGGTCTGGTAGGGCTGGTACTGAAAGAGTGGAAAGACGTCGGACGCCGTCCGGTCAGCGTGCTCTGCGGCGGCTGCTTCGTGATTATCATCGCGGCCAATATCGTGGGCATGGGAATGATGAACTGATCGCCGTCAGGCGCCACCGCAGGGGGGCGTCTGATCAATTTACCTTAGCCCGCATACCGGGATGCTCGAATTGCTGCCGGAAAGCGCGGGGCGTCAGGCCCGTCTCCCGCGTGAACACCACCGAAAAATAATTACTGTCATCAAAGCCGCAACTGGCAGCCACTTCACCGATCAGGCAGTCACTGCTGCGCAGCATGAATTTGGCCCTGCAAAGCTGCAGCTGGCGGATGTACTGCGAAGGCATCATGCCGGTCTGCTGGCGGAACAGCTGCTTCAGGGCGCGCTCCGAAAGCTGGTGCTGCTGGCAGAACGCGGACAGGTCAAAATGGGTAGCAATCTGTCCCTGAATGGCGGACATCAGCAGGTCCAGCTGCTCTCCCTCGGGAAGCTGCCAGGCACAGTCTGCTTTGTAGCGGTGGCGCTGCAGGACCAGCAGCAGCTGCAGAAACAAGGCTTCGGTCAGCTGGCGGGAAAGCAGGTCGCTCTTTTGACTCTCCTGCGACAGCTGCTGGATCACGCCCCGCGCCAGCGCCATTCCACGGGTGGTCAGCCGCCAGGCGGCCTCATCCTGCGGCAGAAATTGTGACCAGTCCAGACCGAGGCGAAACCGCTCCGGACAGTAAATGATGTTGTCGAGTACCAGCTCATTGACCGATTCGTAGCTGTGGCAGTCATCCGGACGCACATAGAAAAGATCGCCGCAGGTGATCAGCCATGGCCGGTCGTTCATTAAATGCATCCCGTTACCGCGCCAGACGATCACCAGTTCACTAAATTCATGAATGTGTGGGGGAAAAGAGGGCTGAGGGGTGCGATCGGCGACCGCCACCGGCATCAGCTCTGAAGGAAAATAGTCGGCTTTCGCCAGACGAAGGAGCACGCTCACGTTTCACCTCACAGGTCATTTTGCCTGATGGTACGCGGAGCGATGCCAAACTCGCGCTTAAAGAGTGTGGAAAAGTGATTGCTGTCACCAAATCCGCACTGAAAAGCGATATCGGTAATGCGCATTTCACTGTGGCGCAGCAGATGTCTGGCCTGCAACAGGCGCAGGCGATTGAGGTAGCGCTGCGGCGTACTGCCGGTTTGCTGCTTCAGCTGACGGTGCAGCGTGCGCAGGGAAAGCGAGAATTTCTCTGCCAGTGCCTCCCAGTCCACTTCCTCGCTGAAATGGTCAGCCAGCCAGTCAAGCAGGCTGCACATCCGGCCGTTCTGGTCGTTGCCGGGCTGCTCGCTGCAACCCCGGCGCAGCAGAACCAGCAGCTGCATAAAGCGCACCTCCTGTTCCGCATGGGTTTCCAGGGTAACCGGCGCGGTGGGCTTCTCCAGCTGGATGATCAGCTGTTTTGCCTGCTCCAGCACTTTACTACTGATGCGCCAGTGGGAAGGGTAACTGCCTGCGCTTTCCTGTGGCAGCAAATGTTGAAAACCGGTGATGAAGCGAAAGGCTTCCGGCCCGCGATAAAGCACATTGGTCAGGATCAGTTGATCTGTTTTCTCATAAAGGTGGCGGTCGTGATTGCGCACAAAACAAACACATCCCCCACACAAAGATTTTGGTTCACCATTAAAGACATGAATGCCGGCACCCTGCTCGACAATCACTATTTCATGAAAATCGTCGTGATGATGCTCAGGAAAAGCACCCTGGGGAGCCCGGGGTTCAATCGCCACCGGCAACCCACCTCCGGGGAAGAAATCCACGCTATGTAACACGGTCATGATCCGTCCTCGTTAGTCACTGTGGACGCAGTCTACTGCCTGGCACGGATCCTTCACCTTGAATTCTCGACGGGAAAAACGGGCCCGGCAGCCGAATTTTCAAGAATGGACCGGGGGAAATGCAGAATTGTGTGTCGTGTCACATCCGCTTCCGGTAACAGACAAAAATGAAAATGTGAGCTGGTTCACGTTCATCTTTGTGGTGTTGCCAGGCCCCTGCGAGGGCTGGCAGTGGTGGGAAGGTACTCAATTGGCTGGGTTTTAGACTGAAGGCATTGAACTGACAGGAAGCCAATGCCATGAGCATAAGAAATTGTGTCGCCATTGACCTCGGGGCGTCCAGCGGCCGGGTGATGCTGGCCCGCTTTGATACCGCCAGCGGCAAGCTGCAGCTGAAAGAAGTTGCCCGCAGTCAAAACAGCCTGGTCACCGTGGACAATCATCAGTGCTGGGATATGGATGCGCTGGAAGCGTTTATCGTCGGCTCACTTAACAAGCTGGAACCCCAGGGCATTCTGGCGGACAGCATCGGGATTGATACCTGGGGCGTGGATTACGTCCTGCTCAATAAAGAAGGCCAACGAATTGGTCTGCCGGTTGCGTACCGCGACGATCGCACTCATGGCATGCTGAGCCGTGCCTGCCGTGAGCTGGGCCGCGAGAATATTTATCAGCACACGGGTATCCAGTTCCTGCCATTTAACACTCTTTATCAGTTACGTGCGCTGTGTGAAAGCAAACCCGCCTGGCTGAATGACGTGCAACATGCGCTGCTGATCCCGGACTATTTCCATTACCGGCTGACCGGTGAACTGAATTGGGAATACACCAACGCCACCACCACTCAGTTACTCAACATCCACAGCGGTGAATGGGATGCTGCGCTGCTGAGATGGAGCGGGGCTGATCCGCGCTGGTTCGGTAAGCCTTCCCAGCCTGGCCGCAAAGTGGGCCACTGGCAGACGGCCTGCGGGCAATCCGTGCCGGTGATAGCGGTGGCGACCCACGATACCGCCAGTGCAGTGCTTGCAGCCCCGCTGGCGGGGGATAATGCCGCCTGGCTAAGTTCTGGTACCTGGTCGCTGATGGGCTTTGAAAGTCCCGAACCCTGCAACAGTGAGGCGGCGCTGGCAGCCAATATCACCAATGAGGGCGGTGCGGAAGGGCGCTACCGGGTGCTGAAAAACATTATGGGGTTGTGGCTGCTGCAGCGCGTCTGCAAGGAGCTGGTGATTGAAGATCTGTGCGGTCTGGTGAAAGAGGCCGAAGGCCAACCGGCCTGCCGCTCGCTGATCAACCCGAACGATGAACGTTTTATCAACCCGGTCAGTATGGTGCGCGAAATTCAGGATGCCTGTATGGAGCAGGGGATGCCGCTACCGGCTTCCGCTGCCTCACTGGCCCGCTGCATTTTCGACAGTCTGGCGCTCTATTACCGCCAGGTGCTGGAAGAGCTGGAACAGGTGCGCGGCGGCAGGTTCAGCCAGCTGCATATTGTGGGTGGCGGTTGCCAGAATCCCTTGCTGAACCAGCTTTGTGCTGATGTCTGCGGCATTCCGGTTATCGCGGGTCCGGTTGAGGCTTCAACGCTGGGCAATATCGGCAGCCAGCTGATCGCCAGCGGTGATGTCCGGGACGTGCCGCATTTCCGGCAGCTCGTCGCACAGAATGTCCTCTTACAAACTTATATCCCACAAGCCAGTGACGTCTATTGCCGCAGTTGGCCACTTTTCCAGTCACTGACACACACGGCTAAGGAGCTATGTATATGACCCGAGCAATCGATCAGGCCTTCGAACTGGCTAAACAGCGTTTTGCCGAGATCGGCATTGATGTCAACGCCGCGATGGCCCAGCTGGATAAGATGCCCATTTCCATGCACTGCTGGCAGGGTGATGACGTTCGTGGTTTCGAAAACCCTCAGGGCGTGCTGACCGGCGGAATTCAGGCCACCGGTAATTATCCGGGCAAAGCGCGCAATGCTGAGGAACTGCGAGCCGACCTGGATAAGGCGATGTCGCTGATCCCCGGCCCGAAAAGACTCAATCTGCACGCAATCTACCTTGAGAGCGAGACGCCGGTAGAACGTAGCGATATCCAGCCAAAACATTTTGCCCACTGGGTGGAATGGGCGAAAGCCCACAAACTGGGACTGGACTTTAACCCGTCCTGTTTCTCTCACCCGATGAGCGAGAGCGGTTTCACACTGTCCAGCGCCAATAAAGAGGTTCGCCAGTTCTGGATCGAGCACTGTAAGGCCAGCCGCCGGATCTCCGCCTCTTTTGGTGAACAACTGGGCACGCCGTCAGTAATGAATATCTGGGTGCCGGACGGAATGAAGGATCTGACCGTGGACCGCTTTGCCCCGCGCCAGCGCCTGATGACCGCACTGGATGAGGTGATCGGCGAGAAATTCAGCCCCTCTCTGCACATTGATGCGGTGGAAAGCAAACTGTTCGGTATCGGTGCCGAGAGTTACACCGTGGGCTCGAACGAATTCTGTCTGGGCTATGCCAGCAGCCGTCAGACTGCGCTGACGCTGGATGCTGGTCACTTCCATCCGACAGAAGTGATCTCCGATAAAATTTCCACTGCGATGCTCTATGTGCCGCGCCTGCTGCTACACGTCAGCCGACCGGTACGCTGGGACAGCGACCATGTGGTGCTGCTGGATGATGAGACCCAGGCCATTGCCAGCGAAATCGTCCGTCAGAAGCTGTTCGATAAAGTGCATATCGGTCTGGACTTCTTTGATGCCTCCATCAACCGCATCGCTGCCTGGGTTATCGGCACGCGCAATGCGAAAAAGGCGCTGCTGCGTGCGCTGCTGGAGCCGGTTGACCAGCTGAAAAAACTGGAGCTGCAAGGGGATTACACCTCACGCCTCGCGCTGCTGGAAGAGCAGAAATGCCTGCCATGGCAGGCGGTGTGGGAGGCGTACTGCCAGCGTCACCAGGTCGCGGCCGATGCCAGCTGGATTGGCGACGTCCGTCATTACGAACAACAAATTCTCAGCAAACGTTAAGGGTGCAACATGCAACACATACAGACTTCATGGTTTGTCCAGGGGATGGTCAAAGCTACCAGCGACATGTGGCTCAAGGGATGGGACGAGCGCAACGGCGGCAACGTCAGTCTGCGCCTGCTGGATGAAGAGGTAAAACCCTTCGCACAGGACTTTTATCGTGAACCCAGAACCGTTGAGCTTACCCAACCTGCACCAGGGCTGGCTGACTGCTGGTTTCTGGTGACCGGTTCAGGCAAATTTTTTCGTAACGTGCAGCTCGATCCTGCTGACAGCCTGGCACTGCTTCGCGTCAGTGAAGATGGCCGCGCCTACAGTATTTACTGGGGCCTGACCAACGGTGGGCTGCCGACGTCTGAACTGGCTTCGCACTTCCAGTCGCACAGCGTACGCATAAAGGTCAGCAACGGTGCAGACCGCGTCATCATGCACTGCCATGCCACCAACTTTATGTCACTGAGCTACGTGGTGGATCTGGATTCTGCGAGCTTCACCCGCCTGTTATGGGAAGGGAGCACCGAGTGTCTGGTCGTGTTCCCGGACGGCGTAGGGATTGTTCCGTGGATGGTGCCGGGCACCGACGGTATCGGCGACGCCACTGCTGAGCAGATGGCTTCTCACAGCCTGGTGATGTGGCCATTCCACGGTATCTTCGGCGCAGGGCCCACTCTGGATGAGACCTTTGGCCTGATTGATACAGCCGAGAAATCTGCCGAAGTGGTGGTTAAAGTGCTGTCGATGGGCGGCATGAAGCAGAGCATCACTACCCGCGAGCTGATTGCCCTGAGTGAACGTTTCAACGTCAAACCCTGGCAGGCAGCACTGAACGCAAGGCATCCTCATGTTGCGTAAGGCGTTCGTGATGCAGGTGCATCCCGATAAACATCAGGAATACCAGCAGCGGCACAATCCCATCTGGCCGGAACTGGCTCAGACGCTGAAAGATCATGGCGCGCATCATTACAGTATTTTTCTGGATGCCTCCCGCAATCTGCTGTTTGCGGTGGTAGAGATTGAGTCAGAAACCCGCTGGAATGCCGTGGCGCAGACGGAAGTCTGCCAGCGCTGGTGGCGCTCAATGTGTGAGCTGATGCCGTCGAATGCCGACTCCAGCCCGGTAAGTGCTGAATTACTGTCGGTGTTTTATCTGGAATAAGCTGAAATAAAACGGGGTGAACAATTCACCCCGTTTGCTGGTCATGTTATCTGGCTGTCAACCGTTAATCCGCAGCTGCGGATAGCGCTTCATACTCCAGGCACACCACACCAGCGAGACCAGGCCGATTGTCCCCCCCACATAACCCACGCTGGCCATATTCAGATGCAAGCTGACCTGGTTGCCCAGCAGCGCGCCGCCGCCGATCCCGAGGTTATAGATACCTGACAGCAGCGACATCGCCACGTCGGTGGCATCCGGCGCCAGTGCCAGCACACGCACCTGAACCGCCAGACCGACAATCATCATCGACATGCCCCAGATAATGCACAACGTTGAAATTGCCACGCTGTGAGTTGCCGCGAGATACAGCCCCAACATGCACAGTGAAATCAGTGCTATTGCACCGAGTAAAAATGTTGCCGGATATTTATTCCCCAACGAGCTGAACAGCAGACTGCCGACAATCCCGGCTGCGCCAAATATCAACAGCAGGAAGGTGGTGAAATTATCACCCATTGACGCGACACTCTGAATAAACGGCTCAATATAGCTGTAGGCGGTATAATGTGCGGTAACCACCACGGCGATCAGTAAATAAAGCGCAACCAGAGCAGGGCGCTTAAATAACATCGGTACACTTGAAAGTGAGCCGGTGTGTTCACTTGGCAACTTCGGCAGTAATTTTGCCAGACACAGCATGGTAACCAGCGCGACCACACCAATCACGCCGAAAGTGATCCTCCAGCCCAGGTACTGTCCAATCAGACGGCCGATAGGCAAGCCCAGTACCATCGCCAGCGCAGTACCGGTTGCCAGCATACTCAGCGCCTGGGTTTTTTTACCGGCCGGCGCCACCCGGATGGCCAGCGAGGCGGTGATCGACCAGAAGATGGCGTGCGACAGCGCGATGCCAATTCTCGATACCACCAGGATATTGAAACTCCACGCAAAAGTAGAGAGCGCATGGCTGACGATAAACAGCAGGAAGATAGCCATCAGCAGAAAACGGCGTTCAACCTGGCGGGTTAACAGCATCATCGGCAGCGACAGTAGCGCCACCACCCAGGCATAGATGGTTAGCATCAGTCCGACCTGCGCCGTGTTCATTGAGAAACTGACGGCAATATCAGACAGCAGGCCCACCGGGGCAAACTCGGTGGTATTAAAAATAAACGCGGCAATGGCTAACATGATGACACGTAGCCATGCGGTTTTGCGTGATACGGTAGATGATTGCATGTGAGTTAACGACTTGTTGGTATTAAGTTAATTTCACGCCAGGTGAAATCAGATAAAGAGCGTGTATTGTGTTTTATTTATGTGACAGATGACATCTAAAAGAACAGCTTTTTTGTAAATCAGATCCTTTTATCCCCTGAGGGCTGTTGAGTATAGCCAGACACCGCGTTTGTTCCAGCGAAAACGGGAAATTACCGCAATTCAGAATTATTTAATGGCGTTATTCCGCTAATAATGGCAATTGCAGCAATAATGACGTTAACCAGCTGACGGGTTTTAAGAGGAATAAAACATCCCGCTGGACAAACAGCCTGCAGTGCCAGCGCTGGGTTCTGTCGCAGTAACAACAGCCAGATCGACAAAGATGCGCTACCCACTCTTCCGGAGGGCGCAGGCTGAGTCAGTCCGACAGAAACCCGCGTATTTCGCTTACACATTTCAGCATCAGCTTTTTCCTTTCGGTTGTGACTGAAGCGGGGAGCTGCGATATTTTTCGTTCAGTGCGCGGGCAATGGCTTCAGTTTCTGCATCCGCATTACCGCGGATATCCGCCTGCCGGAAGTGCATCTGGAAAGCCGCGATCGTTTTGCGAGTTCCCTCATCCAGAATGCCGCTCTGCGGGATCTGATCGTAGCCATACTGTTTCAGTAATGCCTGAATGACGCTGATGTCAGCCGGGGCGGACGGGGAACGACCGGCAAGGTATTTATTTACCGTCAACTGATCGGGCCAGGCACCGACACCGATGGCGGCCAGACGGGCCCAGGGAAACAGTTTTCCGGGGTCCTGTTTCCTGAGCGGAGCGATATCACTGTGCCCAACGACATTATCAGGCGCGATCTGGTAGCGATCGATAATGTCTTTTGCCAGTAAAGCCACGGCGGCGATCTGTTTTTCGTTGAAGCGATACCAGGTCCGCTTCCCCAGCATAGTGTCCGTATACCCGGGGTTAACGATTTCAATACCGATAGAGGTGTCATTGAGGTTGGACCTGCCGTTCCAGCTGCTGATGCCGGCATGCCATGCCCGCCTGTTATCGTCAACCAGCTGCAGGACCACAGGCTTACCCGCTCTGGATTTCGGCTCCTGCAGGATCAGATAATGCGCACTGACCTGGTCCCGGGTCAGCGTCTTCAGGGAGCGGCTGTCATCCAGTGCCGTGTAGTGCATAACCAGAAAGCGTATCCTCTGATTCTGACCAGCAGCATTAAAAGCATGATCAACAAAATATCCGTTACGTTGTTCCGTTTTTATCTGACTCGTTGCACAGCCTGACAGCATCATAGCCAGAACGGCCGTTGCCATCACGTTTGGGATCTTCACTGAACAAGGGGGAAAAGGGTGTTGTTGCATGATTTTAAACTCCGTTTAGAAATCGGAGTCGACCTTCCAGGCGACTCCAGTTTTAAAATTCCCTGTAAATCTGTTATTCAGGCCGTTTTCATTAATCGCTGGTTAATGAGGTCAGGCGAATATCTTGCCACAGCGTCGGACTTTCATAAGAAGCGGCCCAAAATGCGCCGCCTCTGAACCCATATGAATGGATCAGGGCCAGCCTGTCCGTTACGGACTGATTATTGCTGTACCAGACCGTATGCTTGTCGCCACCGGCGCTGACGTAAGTAAACGTTTCCTCCTTCTCCGTATCGCTGTAGTTCACGCTGCTTTGTGGATACATTTTGCGCAGCTGAACCATATCATTATAAAGCACGCTTTTTACCTTACCTTCACCCCAGTCACGTCCGTACAGGGGGATGCCTATCTCCACCCTGTCCGGGGCACAGACGTTATGCCGGGTCCACTGACAGATATTCTTCACCCACTGAAAACCGGCAATGGGACCGGGAGGCGTATTGGGGGCATGCTGGTCGTAGGCCATCACGCGAAATACTGATGCAACCTCAGACAGAGCCTTGTAGTCATAGATCGCAGGGATGAGCTTGTCACGCCAGACCTTAAACTCATCACTCCAGCGCGCCATCACGGTAATGGACAATAATTTATTCACCCGTGACATTTCTGATGCCAGACACTGGCACACCTGTGTATAAACGCCACGAACCTTTTTCGCTGTCGGTACATCCGTTGTCAGTGCAATGTTTTCAAGATCCAGATCAATACCATCATACCCGTTAGCCATCACTTCCTGGCTGATTGCCTCAGCCAGTCTTTGCTGTTCTGACCGATCAGAATACAGCCGGACAAAAACGTCCGGCATCAGTGTGGTCGTAATGGAGGGAATGACTGAGGCGCCGTTTTGTTTCAGTCGCTCAATCGTGGACCGGTCCGGAATCTTGATCTCATCGGAGCCGGGTTTCACCATCAGAACGCCGGCGTCATTAATCTCATACCAGAAGGGTGATACGGTTTTGATGCACTGCTGTTGCAGGGCTTCCAGCGCCGAATCCAGCGATTTTTGCATTCGCCAGTTGGGCAGCCAGAGGCTGTGATTCAGCTCTGATGTTTTATTTTTACCCTCTATCATTGTTTTTCTCCTTTGGCGGCATGAACCGGTGATAACCATTCCCAGAATAATCAGGGCACTTATTATCAGAAACCTTCGCCAGCTATTCATAATCCCACTCCAGACCGTATCCTCTTAAAAACGCGGTAGGACCCGTATTCCATGTGATGTTTAAGGTAAAGGCCAAAGCGGTCATTTTCCCTGGTGTTATACGCGTGCTTTCACTACTTCCATTCCTGTCTTTGATTATTTTGAGATGTTCATTTTTTAAATCCTCATACTTCCAGATAAATTATCCTCCGAGATTAAAATCCAGAACCTGATCGATGATAAAGTTTAAATTCCAGTCATTTAGCCCCCTGGTTGTCAGGGCCAGGATACATTTTTTGTTTTCAGCTCCATGCTCTGAGGTTCGTTAAGATTACTGCGGCCGGCCCACGAACTGACTCCGGCATGCCATGCACGTTCGTTCTCATCAACCAGATTAAAAATACGCATATCTTCAAAGCCGGCATCTGTATCTGTTTTATCTGAAGGGTCCGGAACAAGATAATGATCGCTGACCGAAGAACCAGTGAGCGAAGTGACTGAGGTGGTAAAATCAGATGCTGTATAGTGCATTACCAGAAAACGCACGCGACGATTGAATCCATTAACTGAGCGATAACTGTTATAATCAATTTGATACATACAGACTCCCTTCACAGGCTATAAACAGTAACTCTTCACTCTATTGATGAGTGTATTCATACGGATGAGTTCATAAAAATATCAGTGGGCGTGATTTATATCACAATTTAAACCCTCTCTGATGGGTAGTTGCGTTAATTTTAAGTCCAGATTCATGTTTGCAGCAGGATGAGGCTTAATATTTATACCAGAACACCTGCCGGGCAGGATGCTGTACAACCCTTTCATACACTGGAAATTTTTATAAATTCATTTTTGGCGGTAACTGACCGGGTAAGGTTGCGTCTGGAGAATGACAATGGTCCTGGCTATCGGGAATATCCTGAATGCAAACTGAATTGCAGATCCTTTGCTTTACGGTAATTTCCATAAAATCCTCTGGTATTTTTCAAATCCACAAAATTATTTCAATTGAGAAGGATAAAGCTACTTTTACAACATCCTACATTTACCATATTTATTACATACCATTCGTGCTATTATTTTCCTGGTTTTTTCTTATTGATGTTCTGTTTAAGCTTTTCGTTTGAACCGGTATTAAATATTTCGGTTCTGTTGCACCAGCATGCAGTCAGGCAACATGCTGTTTTTTCTGTAATGTTGCTGGCCGTGCTTCGCAGGCACATGCCTGCAGCGGATCGCCGCTGGCGAATGTTCTGCCGGGTGAGATGCGTCAGTTAGGAATAGCTATTGAAATATAAGGATTTTTACCCGAATAAAATGCGCCATCAACTTGAAGTTTGCAACAGTGTCTGTTTAACAGCATTCGTCATGTCTGCCTGCCTTACTGGTTGTTGAAAAGTATTTTTATTATTTGTTTATATTTTGTTTAGCCACTTTTGCTTTCGTCATGGTCTTATAACTATCCCCAATCTTTAAGGATAAAGATAATGAAAAATGGTCAAGTAATCACGCCTGCCATCCACTCCTGCCCAAAGCTGTCTGCCGGAATCTTGATAAGAAAATACCTTCAGCTGCCATTCATTACACTGATGTTGTGCGGATGCTCCTCGCAGTGGGTCACCAACCGTTCCGGTGCAGAGGCGTTCACCTCAGCCCGAACGGCCTGTGAGATCCAATCTGACAAAAAGTTCCCTGTCAAAAATGAAGTTGCTCAGCGCACTGTGTATTCACAGAAGTATGAAGCATGTAGACAGGATGAAGAGTGTGATGGGAAAAAATACAAAAAGACTGAACGACCTGAAACAGAAAGTTATGTCATGGATGTCAATAAGGAGAGCCGTCGTAACGCGTTTTACAGCTGTATGAGTGTAAAAGGATGGGAATACGAAACCCAATGGTTTTGAAAAGTTATTTTAAGATAAGCGGATTGCAGGGCCGTGATCGTTGTTTTTTTGAAGTGCGGGAGAGTACGGCTAAATTACGGAGTCCGGTGTGGAAAGCCTACTTCGTGACACGATGTTCTGTTAGCAGTAAATCGCCGCCAGGAGGTGAAAAGTTATGAAAATACACTCATTGCTGAGAAGAATTAAGAGGGTTAATTTTTTACTTTTTATATCTGGTTATATTAATGCTGTTGTCTATCTGGTGTTTTTATATATATTTCTGTATCGAGAATTTGTTGCATTTGAAATATTAATCTCTGTGGCAATCCTTGTTATTAATTATTTCCTTGCTATAGCACTGATTTGGTTGGGTTATTTGATGTGGGAGGGAAAAAAAGGCTGGTATTACTACCTGAATATCGCTTCATCAGGTGGATTATTATCGACCCTGCTGCTGTTTATCTGACCAGCAAGATTTTGAACTCACTGATGCATCGAAATCGGAAATAAAAAAAAGAGACCTCAGACAGCGCTTTTTCGCTGCCAGCTCTTATAAAAACAGCATGTTTCCTGAAGGGACCTTAACGCGACAGAATCGTAAATCAAGCATTTCGCGTTGATTTACGCTACCCTGGATAGTTAACGGTGGCCATAGCGCCCCTCTGTTAACCCTCAAAAAGGATCACACCAAATGAATCAACGTCCCTCTGTAGCAGTATTGGGATTAGGCGCGATGGGCCATGCGTTTGCCGCTAACCTGCTGAAAAATGGCTTTACAACCTGTGGCTGGAACCGAACTAAGGCGCGGGGTGAGGACTTGCAAAATGCAGGGCTGCAGCTGGCCGACAGCCCGGAAGAAGCGGTAAAACAGGCTGATGTGGTCCTCTCCATGTTAGCCGATGCGGCCACCACTGAAAGCGTTCTGCAACAGGCCCTGTCCTCGCTGAAGCCGGGGGCAATTGTGGTGCAGATGGGCACCATCGGCGTTGAATCCACCGAAAAATTAATTGCCACTTTTGGGCAGCAACGAACAGATATTGTGTTCATCGATGCCCCGGTGTCCGGGACTAAAGCACCGGCAGAGAATGCTCAGATTGTGGTACTGGCGAGCGGTGACCGCGAAAGCTCCAGAGCCATTGAACCCGTCTTTGCTGCAATCTCCAGAGAAACAAAGTGGCTGGGAGAAGCGGGAGCGGCTTCACGCATGAAGCTGGTGGTTAACTCCTGGCTGATCTCGATGGTACAGGGGCTGTCGGAAAGCACCCAGCTGGCAAAAGAGTTCGGCTTCTCGCCGGAAGAGTTCTGGAACGTGCTGGAGGGGGGGCCGCTGGCGGTTCCTTACGTCAAGGGCAAGCTGGATATGATTGCCGCAGGGCAGTACGAGCCACAGATGCATCTGGTCTGGGCACTTAAAGACGTCAATCTGGCGCTGGCGGCCGCGCCAGAAAGTGCGTTGCCGGGGTTGAAGCTGATCGCTGATGTCTGGCAGGATGCTGTTAACAAGGGCTATGGCGAAAAAGATTTGTCGGTGATCTACCGCTATTTAAACGAAAACACAAACTAATCCTCAGCGGACCGGTCGCTGACAGGCTGTCATAATTCTCGATTTTTCAGCGTGATAAGGCGAATAGCAGTAATCGCTTACGGGGATTCTTCTAAAATGCAACAATATTTGTTATATTAATCAGGCATTATTTTTTATAGTTTACTGATTTTTAATGCTTTTTAAGACCACCGTAACTGCGGTGATGCACAGCTAAAAGCAAGGATCTGAACATGCTTGATATTCGTTTTCCTACGGCATTACAAATGGTGCTCAGTGTGGCCCAGGCGGAGCGGGAAGGTAAACGCAGCACCAGCAAAATTCTGGCAATGGGCCTTGAGGCCAACCCCAGTTTCGTCCGTAAGATGATGGTGCCGCTGACCCGCGATGGCATCATTGTCTCGACACTGGGCCGCACCGGCACCATCAGACTGGGGCGCCCGGCGGAAGAGATCACCCTGTGTGATATTTACACTTCTGTGCTGGAAGATAAGCCGTTGCTGGCAGGGCGTCCGGACGTTCCGGCGCGATGTCTGGTCAGCGCCAATACCTGCTGGTTCTTCAAAGAGCTGGCGCGTGAAGCCGAACAGGCTTCGATGAATGTGCTGGCGAAGCGCACGGTAGCCGATGCGCTGAAAGAGATTTATGAACGAGACCGCCGCTATCCGGAAGGCCACTGCGAGGAGCAAAAAGCCCACGATAACGCCGAATCCTGATTCATCTCTTTCCCGGAGAAAAGCCGGACATCTTGCGATGCCCGGCTTTTTTTATGCCCCGGTAAAAGAGCCTTATCACTTACTGAAGATTAACCTTCGTAAGCGGAATCAGTCTTCGCAGGCTTGTCTTTCTGTTTAACCAGCCTGCGCAGAGCAACGTAGAACACCGGCGTCAGGAACAGGCCGAACAGCGTCACCCCGAGCATACCGGCAAACACCGTGATGCCGGTTACGGTGCGAACTTCCGCGCCCGCGCCATGACCAAGCATCAGCGGAATGGTCCCGGCGATAAACGCGATTGAGGTCATCACTATTGGTCGCAGCCGCAGGCGACAGGCTTCCAGCGCGGCTTCAATGACGGTGCGGCCCTGCATCTCCAGTTCGCGGGCGAACTCCACGATCAGAATGGCGTTCTTACAGGCCAGCCCCATCAGCACCACCAGACCAACCTGTACAAAGACGTTGTTGTCGCCTCCGGTCAGCCAGACCCCGAAGAGAGCGGAAAGCAGCGTCATTGGCACGATCAGGATCACGGCCAGCGGTAGCGTCCAGCTCTCATACAGCGCGGCCAGCACCAGAAAGGCCAGCAGCACCGCAACCGGGAAGACAATCACCGCCGCATTACCCTGGGTGGCCTGCTGGTAACTCAGGTCAGTCCATTCGATAGTCATGCCATTCGGCAGGATCTGGTCGGCAATTGCCTGCACCCGCTGCATTGCCTCGGTGGAGGAGAGCACGCGAGGATCGGCATCACCAATCAGGTCAGCCGCCGGGAAGCCGTTGTAGCGGATCACCGGGTCGGGCCCGTAAGTGGTGCCGATATGAACCATGCTGCCAATCGGCACCATCGCACCGCTGGCATTACGCGTGCGCAGGTTGGCAATATCCTCAATGGTTTCTCGGTACTGTCCATCCGCCTGCGCGTAAACTTTCCAGGTTCGACCAAAGCGGTTGAAGTCATTGATATAGGATGAACCGAGATAGGTTTGCAGCGTGCCAAACAGATCGGTCAGCGCTACGCCCTGGGCTTTGGCTTTATCGCGATCAACCTGCGCATCCAGCTGCGGCACGTTCGCCTGGTAAGTTGAGATCGGAAAGTGCATCCCCGACGTTTGCATAATAGTGCCCGCCATCGCATTGGCTGCATCCTGCAATGCACCATAGCCCAGACCTGCGCGATCCTGAATATACAGCGCGTATCCGGAGCCCTGACCAAGGCCAAGGATCGGCGGCGGCATGATCGAGAAGGCAAAACCTTCCTGAATCTGCGCCAGTTTGGCGTTGATCTCAGCGTTAATCTCCGCGGCCGGACGGCTTCGCTCGCTGAGTGGTTTCAGGGTAAAGAACACGGTTCCGGTATTCGGCGTATTGGTGAACTGCAGCGCATTCAGGCCAGGAAAAGCAATGGCATCTGCCACGCCATCGGTGTGCATCGCGATGTCGCTCATCTTGCGGATCACTTGATCAGTTCTTTCCAGCGAAGCGCCTTCCGGCATCTTCACGCCGCCAATCAGATACAACTTATCCTGAGTCGGGATAAAGCCGCCCGGTACCGTTTTAAACATCACGCCAGCACCGATCAGTAGCAGCACATACATGCTGAACACCGCACCACGGCGCCGCAGGATCCGTGAAACACCCCCCTGATAGCGCTGGGAGCTGCGATTAAAGAAGCGGTTGAACGGGCGGAACAGCCAGCCAAACAGCGTATTGATAATCCGGCTCGGACAATCTTTCGGTGCGCCGTGGGATTTCAACAAAATAGCCGCCAGCGCAGGAGAGAGCGTCAGCGAGTTGATGGCTGAAATCACCGTGGAGATAGCGATGGTCACCGCAAATTGTTTATAGAACTGGCCAGTCACGCCGGACAGGAACGCCATCGGCACGAAGACTGCACAAAGCACCAGCGCGATAGCAACGATCGGACCGGACACTTCGCGCATTGCCTGATGGGCAGCAGCCCGCGGCTCAAGGCCTTCCTCAATATTTCGCTCGACGTTTTCCACCACCACAATAGCGTCATCGACCACGATGCCTATCGCCAGCACCAGCCCGAACAGGCTCAACGTATTCAGCGAGAAGCCCAGCAGGTAGAGCACCGCAAAAGTCCCGATCACTGAAACAGGCACTGCCAGCAACGGAATAATCGAGGCGCGCCAGGTTTGCAGAAACAGGATCACTACCAGAACCACCAGCAAAATCGCTTCCAGCAGCGTATGCACCACCGAACTGATTGAATCACGCACAAAGATGGTCGGATCGTAGGGGGCTTTCCACTCCACCCCTTGCGGGAAGCGGGTGGCCAGTTCGGCCATTTTTGCCCGCACGGCATTCGACAGGTCGATGGCATTGGCCCCCGGAGACTGGAAAACACCAATACCGACGGCATCTTTATTATTCAGTTGCGAACGCAGCGCGTAGCTGCCGGAGCCCATCTCAATCCTTGCGACATCGCGCAGGCGGACAATCTGCCCGTCGGTACCGCTTTTCAGGATGATATTGCCGAACTCCTGTTCGCTTTGCAGACGCCCCTGAGCATTGATCGACAGCAGGAAATCACTCTTGTTTGGCATGGGTTCCGCACCGAGCTGACCGGCTGAAACCTGCACGTTCTGCTCCTGAATGGCCGCCACGACATCCCCGGCGGTCATGCCACGGGCGGCAACCTTATCTGGATCCAGCCAGATGCGCATGGCGTATTCACCTGCGCCAAAAATCTGCACCTGTCCAACGCCTGGCAGACGAGCCAGCTCATCCTTCACCTTCAGTTCGGCATAATTGCGCAGATAGAGTGAATCATAGCGGCCGTCCGGTGAGTCCAGATGCACCACCAGCGTCATGGTTGGTGATTGTTTCTGAGTGGTTACGCCCTGACGGATCACATCTTCCGGTAGGCGAGCCTGCGCCTGCGCCACACGGTTCTGTACCTGAACCTGTGCCTGATCCGGATCGGTCCCTGGGCGGAAGGTGACGGTCGTCACCAACACCCCATCGGACCCGGCAATCGACTTCATGTACATCATATTTTCGACGCCGTTAATTGCTTCTTCCAGCGGCGTGGCCACTGTTTCTGCAATGACCTTCGGGTTAGCACCGGGATATTCCGCCCGCACCTGCACACTCGGCGGGACCACATCCGGATATTCACCGATCGGCAACAGCGGAATGGCAATCAGCCCGGAAACAAAAATCAGAATCGACAGCACGGCCGCAAAAATCGGTCGGTCGATGAAAAATCTTGAGAAGTCCATAACAGTTCCTGCGGGTCTGATTAAAAGGCGGCAGGCGCCATTGGCACCGTTTTGGCATTGACCGGCATTCCCGGCATAAAGACTTTCTGTACGCCATCAACGATCACTTTGTCACCAGGCTGCAAACCCTGTTGCACAATCCTCAGTCCGTCAGCCATCTGGCCTGGCTTGATATCGCGACGCTGCGCTTTGTTCCGGGCATCAATAACGTAAACATATTTGCGGTTCTGGTCGGTCAGCACAGCCTTGTCGTTGACCAGCAGAGCAGGGAAGTCAGCACGTCCTGGCAGCTGTACGCGGGCAAACAGGCCAGGGGTGAACAGCCTCTGACCGTTATCCAGCACCGCGCGCATGCGGAGGGTGCCGGTGCTGGCGTTCAGTTGATTATCGGTAAAATCGACTTTACCCCGGTGCGGATAGCCGTCTTCACCCACCAGGCCGATTTTCACCGGCAGGGCGTGATGAGCAGTAGCAGCACTCTCGCCGTCGCGGCTCATCTGCTGATATCGCAGGAACATTGACTCATCCACATCAAAATAGACATAGACGGTATCCAGTGAAACCAACGTAGTCAGCACGCTGCTGCTGTCACCCGCCGTGACCAGGTTGCCCGGGGTGATCATTGCCCGACTGGCGCGGCCATCAATGGGAGCGGTGACAGCGGTAAAATCAAGATTCAGCTTCGCCATATCCACGGCTGCCTGTGCCGACAGGACGTTTGCGTCAGCCTGAGTGGCGGCAGAGCGTCGCTGCTCCCAGACTTCACGGGAGATGGCCTGGCTGCCAATCAGCTTCTCCGTTCGACCGGATTCACTGCGCGCCAGCTGCGCCTGAGTGCGGGCACTGACCAGCCCGGCCTCGGCACGCTCCAGTTCGGCGCGGTAGGTACGGGCATCAATCGTAAACAGTACCTGACCTTTTTTTACTTCCTGGCCTTCGGTGTAGTTCACTTTGTCGATATAACCGGTTACGCGCGGACGGAGCTGCACGCTCTGTACCGCTTCAATGCGGCCGGTAAAGTTATCCCACTGACTGACGGTCTTTTGCTGAACTTCCGCCACGCTGACCTGTGGAGCCGGTGGGGCGCTTTGTTCAGCTCCTTTTGAGTCGCAGCCCGCCAGCCAGACAACCGACAGCAGCGGCAGGGCGAACTGACGCAGTTGCGTCGGGGTGATTGTTTTCATGGTGTAATCCCTGTTGCAGGTGCTTAACGACGGAAGAAGAGAGCACGGCAGAAATACAAAAATGCACTCATGACAAATACACTTAACAGGCGGGATTGTAAGAACGGTGAAAATAATCTGCAAGTATTATTGTTGCTTTTAGCACATTACTGTCAACATCAGTGACAAAAGATGAAGCCTGCGCAAGGGAAGTGGGGGCGGGGATTAATCAACAATGACAGTGGATCGCATTAAATGCAACAATTAAACTTGCATTAAGCACCGGGAAGCTCTACCGTAGATAAGTGCATTCATTAAAGTTACCTTTTACCCTGGCTGTGGGAAGAGGTCAAGAGCAGGAACGTGTTGCAACTACTGAGCGTGAAGGGGAAGACAATGAGCCATGATGATTTTATTAACGATCTCGTGAAGTGGATCGATACCCATATTGAAGGGAAAATGGATCTGGATACGGTGGCCAACCGCGCAGGTTACTCAAAATGGCACCTGCAGAGAATGTTTAAGCAGCATACCGGTTACGCGTTGGGTGAATATATCCGTGCCCGTCGTCTGAAAAAATCTGCTGAACGTCTCGCACGGGGCGCTGAGCCGATTCTTGATGTGGCGATTTCATTCGGATTTGATTCCCAGCAGTCATTCAACCGCAGCTTCAAGCGCCAGTTCGGGCAGTCGCCGGGAGCATGGCGTCGTCAGGTTCAGGTCAGCGCCTGTTCCTGATCCTGATAAAAGCGGGCAAGTTTGCCCGCCTGGACGGGGGCGAATTACTGCTTTCAGGACACAGCGTAGCCGAAACCGTCAAAGAACCACTTATGCAAAGTTTGTGTCAGGCCATTATCTTCGGAGGTATAGTAGTAGCCTGCATCACCCGCCACATTTTTGCCCCATTCAGCATGTTTCTCTTCGCTTGCGGTGCTAAGTCCGATGTTATGCATTTCTTTGACAGAAACACCGGAATTGATCATCGCCCAAATAGTGTCAATATTAAGTTTCTCACCTGTTGCACCGCTGACTTTAATCAGGTCGGCTGTCATCAATTCACGCATATTATTTCCTTTTAAAGAGTGAAATTACTTTTTTGTGACATGCTCTTTGCTGAGTAGTTAGATTTAAAATATTCTCATCCCCCTGAGTAGAGAAAATATCAATTAACTAATACAAGCGAAGAGCAAATTAGCTGATGGCAATTGCTTTGCCTGCCAACAATTCACGGATGTTAATTTAAAAATCTTTCCGGGTAAATATTTTTTGGCGTTAATAATATAAAGCGTAAAATAACAGGGTGTTATCTGACAATTATCAGGGTTTAAATTCCTTTGTTTCCTGATTACTGAGGGTCACTCAGCTAAAACATTGATTGGATGTGAAGGGAACGCAATCCCAAAGAACGTAGTATACTGTTTGAATCAGACTGATATTTATCACTATTCGGACAGGAATTGTCATGGAAATACGGAAACTTAACAAGCAGGGGATGTGCGAAGCGGCCAGTTATGTGCTGATTTTTCTTGCACTGTTTTTAATTTTTCCTTTACGGCTGCTGCCCTGTTTTCTCGCGGGCTTTATTGTTTACGAAACTATCCTTGCGCTGACGCCTTGGGTGGAGAGGCTGGTGAAGGGACCGCTGGCTCGCTGGATCATTATCTTCTTCCTGACGGTAGGGGTGTTGCTGGCGCTGGTGCTCGGCATCACCAAGTTAATCGGTTTTTTGATGCATGATTTTCAGAACCCGGCTGCGTTCCATGCGGCAGCCAGCAAGCTGCTGGAAGATGCGCAGCGCACGCTTTCACCGGTGATCACTCGTTATCTGCCCGCGGATATTGATGAGCTGCAGCATCAGGTGGTGATGTGGCTGAGGGAACATCTGGTTGTGGTGCAGACTTTTGGCCGTAGCGCTGCACATACCTTCGCGACAATGCTGATTGGGATGCTGCTGGGCGCTATCATCTCATTGCGGGTAAGCGGAATCGACAAGCAGAATGCGCCGCTTAAACATGCGCTGCTTGAACGCCTTAGCAGGCTTGCGGCCTCGTTCCACAACGTGGTTTTCGCACAAATCAAAGTTTCACTGGTAAACACAGTCCTGACCTGCGGCTTCCTGTTTGGCGTGCTGCCGCTGTTTGGACTGCATTTCCCGTTTGCTAAAACGGTGGTGGTGCTGACTTTTATCGCCGGACTGCTGCCAATCATTGGTAATCTGATCTCCAATACGGTCATTGTACTGATTGGGCTGTCGATATCGCTGGAAGCGGCGCTGATTGCACTGATCTTCCTGATACTGGTGCATAAACTGGAGTACTTTATTAATGCCCGGATTTTCGGTACCCGCATCAATGCCAAAACCTGGGAGATCCTGCTCGCAATGCTGGTTTTTGAATCGGCCTTCGGCCTGGCCGGGGTGGTAGCGGCTCCGGTTTACTATGCCTATCTGAAAAGTGAGCTGCGCTATGCCAGCCTGATCTGAACCGACTGACGGGCCCTGTACAAAACGGGTTACAAAAGGGGCCCGTTCTCTTACTCTCAGCCCTTAAAGTTCACCTGCCCGGGCGCCGATAACTTCCCTGAAGGACCGGAAAACAGCTTTCGGTTCATCTTTCACCAGGGTTGATTATGAAATTATCCAATTTTAAGATCGGTCTGCGGCTCGGGCTTCTGGCCGCCATTCTGTTATTTGCCACGGTGTTTATCGGCCTGAGGGGGTTGATTATCAACGAGGATTCACTGCAGCAAAGCAGCCAGATTATGCAGCAGGAGATGCAAATCGAGCAGGTTATTGATACCGCGCGCAATGCACAGGTACAGTTTAAAATCCAGGTTCAGGAATGGAAAAACACCCTGCTGCGAGGCGGCCAGGATCAGCAGACTTTTGATAAGTTCAGAAATGCGTTCATGGAACAGAGCCATAAAACGCAGGAATTGCTGGGTAGCCTGATCGTCTCAATGCCTGCGCTGGGCATGGATAATACGGAAGTGATCAAAACCAGACAGCTGCACGCGGAACTTGAGCAGCGCTACCTCGCCGCTTTGCAGGAATATCATCAGGGAGATGCCACCAGTCCGCAGCGTGTGGATCATCTGGTTACCGGCATCGACCGCCTGCCTACCAGTATGATCGACCAGGTGGTAAGCAGCGTGCTGGCCCACACCGTGAAGATGCATGAAAAGAGTGAAACGGCTAACCACGCAACTTATCAGCATACCCGCCTGCTGCTGGCGATTTCAATGCTGATTGCGTTGCTTACCGGCAGCACCATTACCTGGTGGCTGGTTCGCAGTATTACGCGCCCACTCGCTCAGGCGGTGAAAATCGCCCAGACGGTAGCGGCTGGCGATTTACAGGCAAAAATTTTGGTAAAAGGTCGTGATGAAACGGCGATGCTGATGGCTGCCCTAAAAGAGATGAACGGTAACCTGACCCGCATCGTTTCTGACGTGCGTGAGGGCACAGAGACCATTGCCACAGCGTCGGCGCAAATTGCCCACGGTAGTCAGGATCTTTCGGCACGCAACGAGGCGCAGGCCAGTGCGCTGGAAGAGACCGCCGCATCAATGGAAGAGCTGACATCGGTAGTGAAGAAAAACGCCGACAATGCCCGCCATGCCAGCGATATTGCCCTGACCGCAACTTCCGCGGCGCAACAGGGTGGAACCGTGGTGGAAGAAGTGGTGCAGACGATGGGCGAAATTCACCATTTTTCCCATCAAATCAGCGATATTATCAGTGTAATCGATGGCATTGCTTTCCAGACCAACATTCTGGCGCTTAATGCAGCGGTTGAAGCGGCGAGGGCCGGATCGGAAGGACGCGGATTTGCGGTCGTGGCAGCAGAAGTGCGTGCGCTTTCGCAGCGATCGGCGTCTGCTGCCAGAGATATCAAAACGCTGATCGACAACTCTGTCACTCGTATTAACGCGGGTAACGCGCTGGTGGCGCGCGCCGGAGAGGCGATGGGAAACATTGTCGACAATGTGCAACGGGTCAGTTCGCTGGTGGCGGAAATCTCGCTGGCCAGCGGCGAGCAGAGTGTCGGCATTGATCAGGTTAATCTGGCGGTGACGCAGATGGATTCTGCCACACAGCAGAACGCCTCCCTTTCGCAGGAATCAACAGTGGCTGCCCAGTCGCTGCAGACTCAGGCGGAAAACCTGCTGCGCAGCGTCAGCGTATTCAAAGTGGCACCGGACGTTGTGACACCGTCACTTTAACGGGTTAACGCAGTCTGCAACCGGTACTGTGATGACGAGCGGTCACGCAGGCGGAGCTGCAACGGTAAGGCGGTGAAAGGCTGGCGCCACAACGCAGGGAGCGCCGGACGTTTTGATATAGACGGTCTTTCTGACGTCAGGTTAAACTACCGCGATGAATAAAAAACTTCTCGTCGCGGTGATTTTTGCCATTGTGGCCACCGCTGCCGGATTACGACATCCGGCTCAACAATCTCCGCCTGCGCAGGGCGCTGGCGGCAGCCACGCCAGCAATGCTGTCAGCAATAATCGTTCCGACAGAGCCGAACGCTCAGCTTCAGGCCGCGATATTGCTGAACTGACGCAGCAGCAGCGGGTGGCAGATTACCTCCATCAGCATCAGCGTCTGCCAGACTATTATCTGCGAAAAGGCGAGGCGAGAAAGCTGGGCTGGGATCCCGCCAGCGGCAATCTCTGTGACGCGTTGCCTGGCCGGGCTATTGGTGGCGATCGCTTCTCCAACCGCGAGAAAGTGCTGCCTGAAAGTCAGGGACGCCGCTGGTTTGAAGCGGATGTGAACTATCAGTGTGGTCGCCGCGGCAGCGACAGAATGCTCTATTCCAGTGACGGGCTGATTTACGTCACCCGCGATCATTATCGCCATATGGAAAAGGTGTACTGAGATGAAAATCGTCAGTTTTAACTTTCACAATATTGCCGACGTTGAAGAATTTTACCGCCAGTTCGTTGTAAAATTTGCTATTGAAATGTGTTTTGGTGCCAATCTGGATGCGCTGTGGGATGCGCTGACCGGCATGATTGAACTGCCCGCCCGCGTCACGCTGCGTCATCTGGCTGATCATCAAGATGCCGCGCAATTTGACGCCATCATTGCCGTGATGCGGAAAGCCGAAAAAGAAACTGACGGTGAATTTAGCCTGCGATTGCACTGATTATGAGAAGGTATTTTTTCAGTCAGCAGGCCACTCTGAATACAGATTTACCGCCAGGAGTTTTATTCCATCACTATCACTATGCTGCCAGACGTTAATTCCACGCCCTGTGCCATTGCGAAACGAACACTGAAAGTCTCATTGCTGATGAACAAAGCCGCCTTTTTTAAAGGCGGCCTGCCCGTTTACCGGCAGCGGTTAACGGCAAGGTTATTCAGCCAACCAGCTTAAGGATCGCGGCAAGCTGGGTGCGGTGCTCGCTGTCAATTTCACGGGCGGCGGAGTAACCAGCGTTCTGCAAAATCATCTCGTTCAGCCCAACCAGCCAGTCATAGATGTAGTAGGCAGCATGGTTGTTGGGCTTCAGCGCCAGGCGGGTGAGACGTTGGCCTGGCCCCAGGCTGGCGGTCTGCGTTTCCGGCTTGGCGAAAATGCGCTGTCCACGGTTGATTTTACTCTCCGGACGCTGGGCTTCCGGCACATGCTGAAAGCCCAGCCAGGCAACAAAATCGCCCAGCACGCTCAGCGCCCGGGAAACCTGACGATCGGCAATCATCTCTGCCGGTGCGCCCGGCGCTTCGTTATCCGTGAGCATTTTCACCAGCGCCGCTTCAATATCCAGGCGGATACTGGCGGTAACCAGCTCTTCAGTCAGCATCTCCAGCGTCGGTTTGCTGACGCCCAGCAGTTCCAGCAGCGCTCCCTGATCGGGTAACTGACGCAGCACGTTAATCCAGTGGCGGTAAACCTGCTGGGCGAATTCCGCTTCCGGTTGCTCTTCCTTCGTGTCTTCTTCCGGGTTGAGCAGGCCGGGGATGGGTTCATTGCTCAGCAGATCGATACTCATGCCGATGCCGAAAGGATCGTCCTCGGTCAGGGCATGTTCTTCGGTTACCGGTCGTTCGCCCGGGTTCTGGCGCTGCAGGAACAGATGGCGCAATGTCTCACGGGCCGGTAATAACCGCTCCAGCAGTTCGCCATGCACACCGGTTCGTGCCTGTAAGGCTTTCAGCAAAGTTTCAGCAATGCGCAGACGTGCCTGGGGCTCTTCTTTTTCAGAAGCCAGATACCAGCGGCCCAGCAGATTTTCAGCCAGTTCGCGCCGGACTTCGTCACGCTGCTCCTGCAAACGCTCCAGCCTGGTTTCACGGCGAACTTCATTGGTCAGCCAGCCCGCCATGCGCCTGACACCTTTGTCATCCATCGCCAGCATTGAGCCCCAGGCATCGCCGGGATTGCCCACGTAACGCTGCACCGCGGCATCATAGTTCTGTCCGCGCGTGACACGCTGGTCGAAGGGCGTCATCGCCCAGATCAGGCCGGGCTTGCGGCGGCTGCGAATCTGGCTGTTTTCCCCCTGGGTCTGCTTTACCCAGTTATCCAGAACGCGGCCTACGGTACGGGTATCAGCACGCTGGCTGGAGGCGCTGCACACCATCAGCAGATTGACATCCTGCCGCTCGGCGGCACGGGTCAGCAGGAAAGGGCGTTTGGCGATCAGGAAGGCCAGCGCCAGTTCATGATCTTTATCGTCCGGTAGCACCGCCGGCTCTTCAAAGCCAGGGAAATCCAGCAGATCAACCGTTTCGAACAGGGTCTCTTTGGGGGCGCTGTAGAGCGGCATCAGCACTTCACGGCTGAGCAGAGTCAGCTCGGCCAGCGCCAGATTAACCGGTTGCAGGCCACGGCCATTATGCTGCGGCACCACCTGGATCACCCGATCGGATGAGGAATTAAAGTAGCGCAGGCCATTGCTGTTCAGGATGCTGAGCGAGGCATTTTCCACTGCGGTCAGCGGTGCGAGTACCACAGAGGCACCGGAAACGTGGTGCAACACGTGGGCCAGTTGACGATAAAGGCCGGTCAGTTCACGGTCTTCACCCCAGAGCAGTGAAAAGAGGCGGGCACGATCGTCAACACCCAGTAGCGGAGCCAGCTCAACGGCCAGCGGCCAGAAATGGGTCTCCAGCGCCTTACTGCAGCAGAGCTGCGCAGCGGCCAGCCGGTCCCACAATGCGACCACGTCATTGCGGGTCAGCCCGTCGGTTTCCTGCGGCTGGCGGTACATGGCGATGTTTTTCAGGCGTTCCGCTATCTGCTGTTCATCCAGCACAGTCGCCTGTTCGCCTCCGCGTCTTGCCCAGACATCTGCCAGAATGGCGGCCAGCTCTTCTTCACTGAGCAGCGCCAGCTGAACCGGCCACTCGTTATCCACTCGTGCCTGCTGACCACTGAAGCGGGTCACCATGGTGGCGGTCTGCTGTTGTGGATTCAGCAGGTTATAGTCAAAATTCGCCCCGCCAAGGGCGATCTCCATCCGGCCTTTATCACTGGCCGCCAGCGCCGAAATCAGATAAGACTTTCCCGCCTGAGAAAGACCAAAGAAACCAATCGCACACTCTTTGCCGCTGGCCTCGGTGAGATTGCTGGCCTTATTGCGCTGGCGGCGCAGCCTGACGCTGAGGCGGTCGGCTTCCATATTCAGACGCGGCGCGGTCTCGCGGGCGCTCTCCAGCCAGGCGATCGACTGATCGATGCCTTTAGCCAGCGTATCCAGTTTTTTGCCGAACGTTGCCGACAACTGCTTGGGCGTCAACGGTTTCATTTCTTGTATACGCTCCCACTGTCAATCCAGTAATGGGTTAATCCCGATCCGCTGCTGGCTAAGGTATTCAGCTTCAGCCGCAGATGTTCCAGCGGAACCCGCGTGCCATCATCCAGTGTGGCGTCGGCAATTTCAAAGCGCTCCGGACCGAATTCTCCGGAAACCTTGGCCACCGCCAGCTTAATTTTCAGTACCTTATCTCCGGCCACGCTGCGTGCCAGTTGGGGATCGGCAATGGACAGCGTGTAGAGCGGTGAGGCTGGCCAGCGGTCGTTATCCAGCTGGCGGAAGCCTAAGGTCAGCGAACCGCGTACCTGGAAGCGTTCTCTGGCATCCAGACCGAATTTCTCATCATCCAGATCGATATCGGCATACCAGACGTTGTCGCTGCTTAACGATCCGTTTCCGTCCAGCATCCCCAGATAGCGGATAGTGGAATAGGGCTGAAAGTCACCGGCTTTAAACCAGAAGTTGGCAAGGCGCAGATCCAGCGACAACAGGCACAGCATCGCGCCGACGGCGGCGGTGGATTTCGGGTTCTCAATGCGCCCCTGTTTGTTGAACGGATACCAGTCATTGGTGTGATAGCCGTCCAGCGAAAGAATACGGCTGACCGGCAGTGGCTGCAGATGACGGAACAGCGCCTGCACGCCAGGGAAGCGTGAAGGACGGCCGGTCAGCAACAGCACGTCACAGTCATACACTGCGACCACCTCAGACATTGACCGCAGGCTGTGGGTGATGTTCATGCGCGGCGACAGGAATTCGGCGTGCAGCTTGCTCAGCTTGACGATAAGCGGTACGCGCAGGACATCGAACTCTTCCGCATCGTTCGGCAGTTCTCGCTGGATTTCGCGGTTAATGTAGTCGAGCAGCTTCTGCGTTGGCGTTTGCGCCAGCAGCTCTTCAAAGCGCGCGTCGACTTCCGCGTTCAGCTCCAGCGGATCGAACTGCTCATAGGCTTCGAGGATCGCCTGACCTACCGGAATAAAGATCTGCAAAGTAACCTGCTGGCGAAGCGTGGACTGACCGTCAAGCCTGCCTTCATGACCAAACAGCCGGGTCATTACGCCTTCCGGGTTGACCATGCCAGCCTGTTTAAAGGCAGTCTGCAGCGCGGGCAACACATACAGCTGGATCACATCCAGCAGGATATCGTCGCCGGCCAGCTTGAAGCCTTCGCGGAACAGCAGGCGCGGCATGATTTTCACGTTGTGACCGACGCCGTCGTCCAGACGGTACTGGGTGATCGCCAGGTCGGTGGTGCCGCCGCCAATGTCAATCGAGGCAATGCGCAGGGTTTTTCCTACAGGTTCATCGGCCGCACGGGCACGGTCCGGGCGGGCCATGCTGACGAAGAACGCCTCGGCACGGCCGCCAAAATTCACCTGAGTTTCGTTGTAGAGATAGACCATCTGGCCGCAGGTTGCTTCGTCCCATTCCATCTGCACTTCCGGCACCGGCACGCGGCTTTTTGCTTTGTCCTTCGCGCTGGTAAAGTCATCATCAGCCGGGTGCCAGCCCATCGCTTTCCACACCAGCGCAATAGCTTCGATCATCCGGCGGCGGAAAATTTCACGCTCGGGTTTTGGCATTGCTGAAGGCAGCGTCAAAATAATGTTACGCAGCTGACGCGGAGCGCTGCTGTGGAGCATTTTCTGACGCTGGGCCGGACTGTTCATCTGCATCAGCGCCTGGGCCAGCAGTTCAGAGAGCATAAAGCTCATTACCGAGCTGCGGCTGTACTGCGGAGAAAAGACCGGCAGACGTTCTTCCAGCGGCTGGTTATACAGTGGCTGGCCCTCATCATTGACCAGATTGGTCATCGGGGCGGCGGTTGCCAGCGGCTCCTGGGAAGCAGTGCCCGGCGTACGGCTGAAGCGCCAGCCTGGAGTGTAACTCTCTTCATCCCAGAGATAACGACGCGGGCTGGAGATGCCGGTCGCCCCTTCGGTACCCAGACGCTGCAGCGCCAGATGGCTGGCTTCACGTCCCACACGGGTGATGGAAGGCCAGATGAAAGCATCGTCACGACCACTTTCCACCGAGAAGTTCTGTTTGCCAAAGCTGGCCTGGGCAAACTCTACGCGGCTTTCAAACAGCTCGTTATAGAGCTGGTGCGGCTCGCTCAGATTACGCAGGTGCAGCTCATAAGTATGTTTGAGGCCGTGATGATCATCGACGTGGTCTTCAACCATAATGCCGCAGGTGTGCGAATTACCGACGTCGAGGATCAAATCCACCGGCACGGCAGGCTCCTGCAGCGTCGCGGCGCTGATTTTTATTTCGGGCAGTGAAAGCTGATTGCCCAGCATATGCAGGAGATTCAGATAGTGTGCCTGATATTCAAATTCGCGCAGGGCGGTGCGGATATTGACCTGCGGGCGTTGCTCAATCTGCGAAGCCTGCTGGCTGAACACTTCACGCAGCCAGCCGTCGACCCAGGTGTTATCCAGAAACTCACCCAGCTCATCACTGCGATGTGCCAGCGAGAAACTGACGCCGTTTTTCACGTCGCTCTCATTCAGCGCCAGCGATTCATCTTCGCCCTCCGCCCAGACGCGGGTTTCAAATGCCAGGCAGATGCGGTGGGTGTTCCCGTTCTGGTCAGGTTTGCCCAGTTCGATGATCTGTACCCGCGCCCAGTTATCCGGGCCGCCGATAAAAGTACGTGGCGGGTTAAAGCGGAAATAGGGCAACGGCAGCCAGACGCCGTTCAGCAGATCCAGCGACTGCTCCAGTGGAAAACTGAACTCCGGCTTAACCACTTCAGGCGTACCGCCCACGCCGATCGGCAGCAGGTATTTGCCGCTCTGAGCATTAAAATTGAGACGCAGCAACGGGCCATTAGCGGTCTGCCGGACAAATTTTCCCGGCAGGTCCGCATCCAGCTCAGGCGTCAGAGCAAAGTCGAGGAACTGAATGCCACTGTTCTGGATCAGCGCCATATTCGGTTTAAAATCAGCGATCGTCGCCAGCATCATCATTTACTCTCGCGCTTCATGGTCATCGGTAACACCGTATTGGCATCGTACTGGCCGCTACACACTGCGGCTCCGGTAGCCCCTTGCTTACAGACCAGATCGGGCATTTGATAGCGGGAACCGTCGCTGCATTTCGCTTTGGTGCGGCTGTTGATCACCAGGTTGCCTGACTTCATCAGCCCGGCGTACACCTCCACCCGGCAGCTGATACCGTCACCCTGGGTTATCTTCGCGATACCCTGGCCGTTCTTCATCTGGTACCGCAAGCTGGGTGGCCTGCCGGTCAGAGGATTTTTCCCGCCGACGATCACGCGCCAGTTACCGTTCAGGAATTTGGTTGAGCCCAGCTTCACTGCATCTGCTGGCAGCACCAAATCATCTTTCTCCGCCGGGGCCGCAGGCGTTGTCTCTTCCGCAGCCGTAACTTCGGGTGTTGGTGCCGGTGCGGCGTCCTGTTGAGTGGCGGCTACGCTGGCCGGTGCCACAGGCAGAGCCGGTGTTACCGCCGGGGCGGTGGGGTCAGCTTTGGCCTGCGCTTCTGGTTTCACTTCAGGCCGGATTTCAGGTTTAGCTTCCGCCTGGGCTTGTACCGGTCGGGTTTCCTGTGGTTTCACCCCGGCAGGAGCCTGAGCCGGGGAAGAGAGATAACTTTCAATCTGCACGCCGAGGGCGATCAGCAGCGCGGCGGCAGGGAGCATCCAGCCGTAACGTACCAGGTTATGACGAATTTTCGCCGGAGGCGTAGCTGGCGGAGTGGGTTTCAGTTCGGGGGGCTGATCTACCGGTTCAGGCTTGCTCTCAACGACCGCTGGCTCTGTCGGGATAACTTCCGCAGCCGAAGCATCCGCAGTAACAGGTTCAGGCGCGGCAACCACCGGGGCGGGTACCATCGCGGGTGCTACAGAGGCGACGGTGGCCGTCATCTTCGACAGGTTTAGCGGTGGGGTAGCGTTTTCCTCTACCGCGCGCAGGCAGTCCAGCGCATCCTGACGGGTTTTTTTATCCAGGCTGACAAAGCCCCAGAAGGTTAAAACTGGCTTTCCGCCAACCAGATAGACAAAGTTTTGATCGGGGAACTGCAGAGCTTTCGCCAGCAACGCGCCGAACAGCTTCTGGCTGTTTTTCTCTGATTGTTGGGCACGCTGGCAGATGTCGGCCACCGCCTGCTGGCAGGCAACCAGCTGGTTCAGGGCATGTGCGCGGGCGCTGTCGCTGGCGGCAGCCCAGGAGGTCACCTTGCCGGAAAGGGGGGAGTACCAGTCAAGCCTGTCACCCGCATCGTTGGGCTGGGGAATGGCCAGGCAGTCAGCGATCTGCTGCTGTTTTCTCAGGCGCAAGGTTTCGCGCAACTGCAGGGCTGACAGATAAACGGGCTGACCGTTCTCGCCGAGGGGCAGAACCGCATCCAAACTTCCGCTGCGTAAGAATGATTTTGCCACGCAAAAAAGACCTTTTAGTCAGATGTCAGGAGTGGAAAGACGTTTGAATTCAAATTTATCCTTACTGTAGCCGAAGTGAACTTAAATCAAATGAGAAAACAGACGTATAAACCGGCGATTACTTTCGCAATGAGAATGCCAAAAGTCAGAAAAGCCTTCTTATTAAAGGAAAAAACGGCGGATGTTACACCGCCGTTAAAGTTTAGCAGAACGAATGGATTCGCCGCAGCAAACCTGAGTTTTATTCACCCATAGCAGCAGGAGGAGTCCGTATTTAAACAGGCGCTATCGAAATTCATTCAGCGTTTTTACCTGCTGAACCTGATAGCTTTATGCGCGATTAAATTGCGCGCGAGATAATATTGAACATTTCTACGCTTCTGCCGATAACTGCTCATGTGACACATACCATAACTATGAAAAAAGGTTACAACATGACAGGCACACTTCAATCCGGGATTTTAGCCAGGCTTTTCCACACTCAAAAACACGCTAAGGCCACTTTGGGCTCGCTGAATGAAGCGATAGCGATGATTGAATTTACGCCGGAGGGGCATATCCTGACGGCGAACAAGCTGTTTCTGGAGAAAATGGGTTATACCCTCAGCGAAATCATTGGTCAGCATCACAGTATGTTCTGCCCTGACAGCCTGGTGGCTTCACGGGAATATGCCGCTTTCTGGCAACGCCTGCGGCGCGGCGAGAGCTTCAGCAATAAATTTCTGCGGCTGGCTAAAAACAGCCGTCCGGTCTGGCTGGAAGCAAACTACGTTGCGGTTAAGGATCGGCACGGCAGGGTGATGAAAATCGTCAAGCTGGCTTCAGATATCACTGAACGCATTGTCTGTGCGCAGGAGCAGCAGGCAATGACCACCGCGATCGATCGCTCGATGGCAGTCATTGCCTTTAACCTGAAAGGGGAAGTGCTGCGGGTCAATGATAACTTCCTGAACACGATGGGCTACAGGAAAGAACAGGTGATTGGTCAGCACCACAGGTTGTTTTGTGCACCGGAAGTGTATAACAGCCGGGAATACAGCCAGTTCTGGCAAAAGTTGCAGCAGGGGGATTTTATCTCTGCTCAGTTTCCGCGAAAAGACAGCCGTGGCAATACTATCTGGCTGCGGGCAACCTATAACCCGGTGTTCGATGACCAGAAACGCCCGTATGAAGTGGTGAAGTTTGCTACCGACGTGACGGCTCAGGTGCTGAAAAACCAGCAGGAGCGGGAAGCGGCAGAGCATGCGTACAAAGCAGCGCTGGAAACCAGTGAAAATACCCGGGTTGGTGTCGGCGTCATCGAGAACAGCGTGACCAAAATGAATGAGATTGCCGGTGATCTGAGCAAAGTCTCCGAGGACATCAACGGACTCAGCTCCCAGTCAGCCCAGATCGGCCTGCTGGTTGAAACCATCCGTAACATCGCTAACCAGACCAACCTGCTGGCGCTGAATGCGGCTGTGGAAGCGGCCCGAGCCGGGCAGCATGGTCGCAGTTTTGCAGTAGTGGCAAACGAGGTACGCAGCCTGGCGGCAAATATTAACAGCGCCAGCCAGGAAATTTCCGCTGTGGTGGATCGCAATCAGCAACTGGCGGCACTGGCACAGAAAAACATTTCCGCCAACCTGACGCGAGCCGACCAGGGCGTGTCGCTGGTACGGGAAGCGGGCGATGTAATTATTAATATCCAGAATAATTCTGCGCAGGTGGTGGAAGCCATCGGCAATGTGACTCAGCACCTGGCGGACTGACGGCCAGAATTTGTAGGGTTCAGGAGCGGGGCGCTATGCAGAAACCGATCGGGGTTAGCGATCGGTTTCTGCGTACAGTCGTTGCACTTTTTCAACGATCACATTCAGCGCCGGACAGGCTCCGGGCTTCCACAGCGCGACCATCGGATGGAGCAAACCTTGCTGGCCGAGTTCAGTGGCATACCTGCTGATCTGTGGCCAGTCTGCGGCCGCAAAATGAGTGGGTAACAATGCCCAACCCTGGCCTGAACTGAGCAGCGACTGCAGCTGGGAGATTTCATTTACCGTGCGGATACTGTCGGCAATTTGCAGACGTTGCTTCATCGATTCCGGGAGATGGCAGAAGCTTCACCATATGAAGTGCAACAGAACCGTGATATTTAGGTTACTCCCCATAATGTCACGGAAGATGGTTACAGTAACCACACAGGGGGGAGTCCTTTTCATTCGTTAAGGAGCTTACCTGTAAGGGGCTTTTCAATTATGAATAACACAACAGCTGTCCGGGAAAGTAATCGGTATATGTGTTGTTTAATCTTTATCTGATACTGTGAAAATGAGTATGGCTTAGTTAATTTAAGGATTTTTATGTTTAATGATGAACCTCCGTCGGGAGTTATTGCTCAAAACTGATTATCTCCTCAGCATGTTCGATAGAGATAATCAGCTCACCATGCCCATTCTGAGGGTGTGATTATCTTTATATCGATACATTGATGTGTTGGGGTAAATTATGCTTTTCAAACTGTTATACCTGCCTTCTTCATTAAATATGGCTTATTTCTCATCTGTCTGCGATTCATCTTTACATGAACCGACAGGGGGTGACACCATGATAAAATCATATCTGCTCCGGGAGATGGCAGAAGCTTCACCATATGAAGTGCAACAGAACCGTGATATTTAGGTTACTCCCCATAATGTCACGGAAGATGGTTACAGTAACCACACAGGGGGGAGTCCTTTTCATTCGTTAAGGAGCTTACCTGTAAGGGGCTTTTCAATTATGAATAACACAACAGCTGTCCGGGAAAGTAATCGGTATATGTGTTGTTTAATCTTTATCTGATACTGTGAAAATGAGTATGGCTTAATTAATTTAAGGATTTTTATGTTTAATGATGAACCTCCGTCGGGAGTTATTGCTCAAAACTGATTATCTCCTCAGCATGTTCGATAGAGATAATCAGCTCACCATGCCCATTCTGAGGGTGTGATTATCTTTATATCGATACATTGATGTGTTGGGGTAAATTATGCTTTTCAAACTGTTATACCTGCCTTCTTCATTAAATATGGCTTATTTCTCATCTGTCTGCGATTCATCTTTACATGAACCGACAGGGGGTGACACCATGATAAAATCATATCTGCCGCACCTGTTTTCATTGCTGAAACAACAGCTTGTAAAGAACCGCCAGAATGCGATAAAAGCACAAATAGACACCATTCTTCCCTGAACGACTGAAACCTGTAGCACAGATGTCTGGCCACACCTGCGCGGGGTCAGACTATATTGATATTTTTGTCTGGCAGGCGCTATAAAACAACACCCTGTTTTTTCACAGGGTGTTGCATGCAATCTTATGTTATCAGATGCTTTGGGTGTGCTGTCAGCAGAATAATTTTTATCTGAGAAATTAATTTATGAAAATGACAAAAAACAAATCCATCTGGAATGAAATTTCAATGAATGATGTGATTGTTATCTCGATTATTGGCATGCTATCCGGTGGATTAATTTATGGCTGGCAGGGGATGCATGAATATTTTAACGGTGAGTCTCTTCCCGCTCTTTCCCTCGATTATAAACATTTGCCTTATTATACGTTGCGGACCACCATGAGATTAAGCATTGGTTTAGTTTTCTCAATGCTTTTTACGCTTGTTTTTGGCGTGCTGGCCGCAAAATTCGCAGCAATGCGCAGAGTGATTCTGCCGTTCGTTAATTTTATGGAATCTGTTCCGTTACTTGGATTTTTAACCTTTACTACGGCTTTCTTTCTCGGTCTCTACCCACACAGCGTTATGGGCTTGGAAGGGTTAGCGATCTTCGCGGTATTTACAGGTCAGGCATGGAATATGATGTTAACACTGTATCAGACGTTATGTATCTTACCTGATGAGCTGACAGAAGCCACTGCCGTATTTCGCTGTAACCCCTGGCTACGCTTCTGGCGATTAGGTTTTCTCTATTCTTTCCCGGGATTGCTATGGAATACCATGGTTTCCCAGTCTGCGGCCTGGTTTGCATTGATCGCTTCTGAAATGCTGACTATCGGAAATAATAGCGTTAATTTACCGGGTGTTGGGTCATGGATTGGAAGTGCCATCGACAGCGGGAATATCCACGCTGTGCTGTGGGGCGTACTCGCCCTGGTGATCAACATCGTGCTGTTTGATCAACTGCTGTTTCGTCCGCTGGTTCGCTATGCAGCAAGGTTCAGATATGAAGATACCAGCGGTAGTAAAAAGCCAGGTTCCTGGTTTTACACCTGCCTGACCCATTCGGCAACCGGTTATCTTTTTGGGAAATTGTGCGAACTGTTCAGCCACTTCTGGCTCTTTGTGCTGCCAAAAGCCTGGTACCGCCTGAAATTTGATCGTGTATTTTCGACCCTCGCGACGTTGAACTGGCTGTGGTCAGGTCTGTGGTATCTCTTTGTAGTGGGGAGCTGCCTGTATTTCGGTCACCGTCTGTGGTTTTACCTGCCTCTACAGTACTTACCGCATCTGCCTGCATGGATGGGACTTACGGCGGCCCGTGTATGTGCCGCGATGTTACTGAGCATCGTTATTTTTACGCCTCTTGGCGTCTGGATCGGACTGAAGCCAAATCTGGTACGTTTTTTCCAGCCCATCATTCAGATTATGGCTGCAATACCTGCCAATGTCTTTTATCCGATTATTGCGGTGATTTTACTGACCTGGCATCAGGATCTGAATGCCTGGACAATCCCGATGATCATGCTGGGCACGCAATGGTATGTCTTGTTTAACGTGATTGCGGGAGCATCGGTTATTCCCGGACAGATGACAGATGTCAGCCGGATATTCCGCGCCGGGGGGGGCATGTGGTGGACAAAATATATCCTTCCGGCCATTTTCCCCTATCTTGTCACCGGCATTATTTCTGCCGCAGGAGGGGCCTGGAATGCCGCTATTGCTGCTGAAGTGCTTAACTGGGGAAGTATGACCCTGAAGACAGAAGGACTGGGGGCATTTATTTCTGCCACTACGGATGCAGGTCAGAATCCTGAAGCGGCGCTGGGCTGTATCGCCATGTGTTTAATGGTTGCTCTGTGCATTATTTTTATCTGGCAGCCGCTGTATCGCTATGCAGAAACCCGGTTCAGATTTGACTGAGAAATTCAAAAATACATTCGGAGAAAACTTACAATGAATAATTTTCACAGCGTTTTAAAAATTAAAAATGCCACTAAATCCTTTCGCAAAGAGCGGCGAACACTTCAGGTTCTGGAAAATATTAATCTTGATGTTCATGAAAATGAGGTCGTTGCACTGTTGGGAAAATCCGGCTCTGGGAAATCCACCCTGTTGCGTATCATTGCTGGTCTGGAAGAACCGACATCCGGCTCAGTGGTGTGTAACGATTTGCCTGTGAGAGGTCCGTGCCCCGATGTCAGTATGGTATTCCAGTCTTTTGCCCTTTTTCCCTGGCTTACGGTTTCAGGCAATATCGCTTTCGGCCTACAGGCGCTGGGACTGCCTGTCGATGAGGTTAAACGCCGTACGGTTGATATGATGGACCTTATCGGTCTTTCTGGTTACGCCGATGCGCGACCAAAAGAGTTGTCGGGCGGCATGCGGCAACGTATCGGTTTTGCCCGTGCGCTGGCGGTTGAACCGGAATTGTTGCTACTGGATGAACCCTTCTCGGCGCTGGATATTTATACGGCGCATAAGTTGCAGCAGGAGTTGATGAGTTTATGGGAACAGCGAAAATTCAAAACAAAAGCGATGATACTTGTCACGCATAATGTTGAAGAGGCGGTGATGCTCTGCGATCGGGTTCTGCTGGTGACAGGGACGCCAGGCACAATCACCGATGATTTCTGCATAGATATTTCGCGCAGAAAGCGTAACTCTGAAAATATTAAACCCTTTGTGAAAACCATCACTGAAACGCTGAATCTGAGGATTGCCGCGGCATAAGCCAGATATCAGCGGACACACCGGGCAATTATATTGGTGTGATAATGCAGATGTTTAAAGGATTTTTTGGCTCAGGGACATGCTCAGGTAACATTGCAAAAATCAACAGCATGTTACCTGACCACTCCTTAATGCGACAGAACCTTAACGCTAAGCACTTCGACCAGTCTGAAGCCCTGAGTTTTTTCTTTTCTGTATTAAATAATTCTTTGGAGCGAACAGGAATGCCAGAACGAACAGACCTGCCTGAACGAGCACGATTGTTGCCCCGGTCTCACCATTCAACCAAAAGCTAGCTAAAGTTCCCACAATAGTGGCAATCATGGCTGAAGCGACTGAAACCAATACCATAGAGTGAAAACGCTGGGTTAAAAGAAATCCGATACAGCCCGGGGCGATTAACATGGCAACCACAAGAACAATGCCCGTGACCTGCAGTGCCGTAACCGCGGTAGCGGCGACGAGTACCAGTAAGAACAGCTCGAGTTTTGCTGGAGAGAGACCAATAATACTGGCCTGGCAAGGATCGAAGCTGAACAGGATGAGATCTTTACGCTTAATTAGGACAGTCAGAAGAGTAAGTACACCTACAATAACGGTCTGGATTAAAACATTTTTTTCAATACCCAAGAGGTTTCCAAATAATATCTGCATAAAATGGATATTACTCGGCGTTGCCACCAGAAGGATCATCCCCACACCAAGAAAACCCGTGAAAGATATACCAAGCAGGGCATCAGCTTTCACCGTCGTCAGATTGCGAGCCGCTCCGGCAATCATTACACAGGCGACGCCGCTGGCAATTGCGCCGATGGCCATTGGTAACCCAAGAATATAGGCGAAGATAATGCCGGGTAGGATGGAATGTGACATGGCATCGCCTATAAGCGCCCATCCTTTAAGTACGATGAAGCAGGAAAGAACAGCACAGACTGAACACACAAATACGCCGGTTGCCATCGCTTTCAACATGAATCCGTACTGCAGCGGTTGGAAGAGTGATGTCAGAAATACGTCGAAAGTCATTTGGCTGGCTCCTTGTTGAAAACATCATGGCGGCGACGAGTTGCCAGAATTCCCTTTTTAGGCGCAAAGACTAACGCCAGCATAAACATTGTGGTCTGAAGTACGACAACAGCCCCGCCAGTCGAACCATTGAGGAAATAGCTGGCATAGGCTCCCCCCATACAGGCCAATGCAGCCAGTAGGGGCGCAATGAATAACATACGACCAAGTTTTTCCGTAAGTAACTGAGCCGTTGCCCCCGGAGTTATCAGCATTGCAACCACCAGTAGCGCCCCGACGGCCTGCAGGGCTGCCACAGCGGCAAGTGACAGGAGTATCAGTAACGTGAGATGCAGTGCATTTACGTTAAGACCGATGGCGCGCGCATGGTTCGGATCAAAACAGTAAATCAACAAATCCTTCCATTTGACTACAAATGTGATGATACAGATGAGCCCGATAATGCCTACCTGAAGAAGATCGGCATTGGAAATGCCGAGTAAATTGCCAAACAGAATGGTCTGGATACGGATATTTGTGGGAAATACCGAAATAATAAAAAGGCCGGCCGCGAAAAATGCGGTGAATACGACACCAATCACCGCATCATTTTTCAATATTGAATTACGCTCAATAATCCCTATTCCAAGCACTGCCAGTAAACCGGCAATAAAGGCACCGAGGGCAAAAGGCCCGCCAACAAGCGCTGCAACCGCCACGCCCGGTACAACAGAATGAGAAAGTGCATCGCCCAGCAATGACCAGCCCTTAAGCGTCACAAAACATGACAGAATACCGCATAATGTGCCAACTGCCGCTCCCCCGAATATTGCCTTTATCATGAAGATGTAGCTGAAGGGTTCGGCAAGCAGAGATATCAGAGAACTTATCATGCTGATATACCTTCCTCACCTGAACCGCCGCCACCGTTTGGCAGTGCAGGGATTGCCAGGCCGATCGGTAACTGGTGAATCGCCCCACCAAAGGCTTTTCCCAGATTATCGGGGCTGTAGACTTCACTGACAGGGCCAAAAGCAATCAGGGTGGAGTTGATCATCATGACTGTGTCACAGAAGCCAGGGACACTTGCCAGATTGTGAGTCGAGACGATGATAATATGTCCCTCTTCTTTGAGTTCCCGAAGAATGGCAATAATCGCATGCTCGGTTTTCACATCAACGCCGGTAAAAGGTTCATCAAGCAGCATAATAAGGCTTTGCTGAGCAAGCGCACGGGCAAGGAAAACGCGCTTGCGCTGCCCGCCAGAAAGTTCACCAATCTGGCGATCAACAAATGCCTCCATGCCAACACGGATCAGGCTTTGCATTACAATTTCGGCATCCCTTTGAGACGGAATACGAAGAAAGCCCATGCGGCCCTGACGCCCCATCATCACAACATCACGCACCGATACAGGAAAGGTCCAGTCAACTTCTTCTGTCTGGGGAACGTAAGCAATTATGTTCTGTTTTTGCGCCCATTTTACCGGCTGATGGCAAACTTCAACCGTCCCGTTTGCAGGCGAGACAAATCCCATGATGGCCTTGAACAACGTTGATTTTCCAGCTCCGTTCATGCCAATCAGCCCGCAGATGGTGGGCTGATGGAGCTCAAAACTGACATCAGATAACCCAATGTTGCCACCACGATAGGAGACTGTCAGAGCCTCAACTCTGACAGTGGGGTAAAGATTAGTTGTTAACATTGAAAGCCTTCAAAATTGTTTTGGCGTTGTAATCAAGAAGCTTAATGTAGGTCGGTGCTGGTCCATCGCTATCCGTCAGACTGTCAACAAAAAGCGTTCCGCCAAAGTGTGCTCGCGTTTCAGAGGCAACCTGTTGCATAGCCTTGTCGTTGACTGTACTTTCACAGAATACTGCGGGTACATGATTTTTGCGGACCTCATCGATGACATGCCGAACCTGTTGCGGCGTCCCTTCTTCGTCTGCATTAACCCCCCATAAGTAAAGCTCGTTAAGACCGTAGTTACGCGTCAGATAGGAGAACGCACCTTCACATGTGACCAGTGTTCGTTTATTTGCCGGAATTTTCGCAAGCATTGCGGATATAGGTCCATTCAGTGCTTCAAGCTTTTTGGTGTAAGCGGCTGCATTACGGTCATAGGAAGCTGCATTTTCTGGGTCAATGTTATCAAGTGCTTTACGGATGTTTTCAACATAAATGACAGCGTTGGCAGGTGACATCCAGGAATGTGGGTTAGGCGAACCTGAATATGGGCCATCCTTGATGATCATCGGTTCAATGCCTGTCGAGACGACGACACTCGGTACATTGCGAACACCGTGGAAAAATTTATCGAACCAGCGCTCTAAGCCAAAACCGTTGCGTAATACAAGATCCGCGGACTGTGCCTTTACGATATCCAGCGGAGTGGGTTGATAGTCATGAATTTCAGCCCCCGGTTTGGTGATTGATTCCACAATGGCTTTATCGCCGGCAACATTTTGCGTGATGTCTTGCAGGATTGTGAAGGTCGTCAGGATCCGTTTAGGTGCCGTGTTCTGCGCGTTTGTCTGTGCGACCATTAATATAGTTGTCACAGTCATCACTAAAGCAATGATTCGGCGTTTAGTTTTATTCAACATTTACATTACCTTTTCTGGTTAGAATAAACAGTTACATAGCCAGTGCTATGCTGCTTAGCATTCATTAAATTGATTAGGATAATAGCCGCTCAGTTTTTGAATTTCGTCGTATCAACGAAGCAGCTAAACAAAAACTGGAATATCAACTTTTCAGGCAGTAAAACGGTTTTATTGGGGATACCCCCCTTAAATGCAGGTAGTTTCCTGTCAGAACTGGTAAACGATACCAATGCCCAGAGTGTTATCACCATCAATGACTAATGAGGATTTTTCTGTAATATCGCGGCTACTAAGCATATTTATTTTATAATCGGCATAAGTTGTGATGTTGGTGTTTAAGACGTAGTTGAGGCTCAGGTCGATATAGTTGACAATATCCGCACTGCCAACGTCATTTCCGATGAGTTTCCCTTTGGTATATACCCAGGCGATGCCGGGTTGAAAGCCGGAGTCAAAGCTATACTGACTGGCAATCTCCCAGCTGTCTGCTTTTTTAGCCCAGCCATAATTGTCTATATGTACAAGGTTAGAACTGTGAGTATAACTGGCAGCCAGTAATATATTGTTTGCATCATATTTCACGCCAGCAGTTAATGCTTCAGCCCTGCTCCCCTGTTGATCATTTTTCTGCAACAACGTCCTTTGTGAATCAGTCCATGCCATCCCTGCATTAATACCATTATCATTGCTCCAGATAAGTGATACACCATAACCCTCTCCATTCTGATGCTCTTCTTCACGCCCAGATCCACTTTCCTCAGAACCTTCGTTTTTCGCCTGATATTGCAGAGCGAAATCAAGTCCATCCACTAAGCCAAAGAAATTGTTATTCCGCAGCGTCAAAAGGTTATTAGCTCGGCCGGTCATAAAGCGGTCAGTATCCTGATAGGAGTCATTACCAAATACAGGTAATACATCTGTCCATGCGCCAATATCGTAAAGAAGGCCGTAGTTACGTCCGTAGTCTAAAGAGTAGTTATCGTCAAATTTAAGCCCGGCAAACCCCAAGCGCGTGTAGGAAGTACCTGCGTTAAAATCCTCCGCGCTGTTTACCTTAAGCTCGTACTCCCACTGACCAAACCCGGTTACACGATCACTGATTCTTGTTTCTCCTCTGAAGCCTAGCCTTGCATAACTTTCATCGCCCGCGTCGTCAGCATCTTTACTGAACTGATGGCGGGCATCAACCATGCCGGTCAGATTTATTTTATTTCCGTCTGTGTTAAAAATCTCAGCTGCATTTGTCATTGAAGAGGCAGTTATCCCAGCCACAAGCAATGAGGAAAATGCCATTCTCCTGAATTTCTTCATAAGAGCCCTTTTACCGTTAAATTACTTAAGTAAACAAATCATAAATGATAATGATTATCAATCTCATTTAGATCTATCATACATGCTTCCACGAACGCAATACACGTTTGTAATTAATTGTAAGATTTACATGCTCTCGACTTGCCTAAGTGGGCATTCCAGGGGCTGAAAGCGGGGCTGGCTGTTCAGAGCGGGGTGCTGGATTGGTGAAATCTATCAACACCGGGCGGCTTCGCCGCGTCACTGGCGCCCGTTGACGACAGTGTTGTCTTCAGCTCAGGCGGGCGCCTCCATGCGCTAACGCGCATCAGAAGAGGGTATCAGGATCCAATTATTACCGTTCTGAGGTCGGCGCTGGAGAACCTTAAGGAGCAGGACAGGCAGCCACGCATAAAAGCAGCCAGGCTGTATACGAAGAGGGTGTTTAGCCTTATCGAATATTAAATGGTTTGGCAGGAGCGAAGGTATAAAATGCGACATTTGTATGAAGACTTACCCGGCAGTTTATGCCACCGGGTTTAAAAACATGGATCGTGGTTGCGACATTACTGTTTCGCAGGTGTGGGGGTAAGTCCCCGACCCGGGAGAGTTTGACAGGCTGCTCCTGCAGACGGAGGGGCTGTTTCCGGAAATTTCTCGTCAGGCGTAATATACACCTGTGTTGTCGCTACATACCCGTCACGGAAGGTGGCTTCGATGTAAGTGGCCTGCCATCCGTTGTCGGGGGCCGTCAGCGGAATGCTGAGTGTATCACCGTCGCCAGCCAAACTGACGGCAACTGAGTTGTATTTAATATCGCAGGCATAACGAAAATCTCTTGCTGCCGGGTTCCTGGCTGTCCACTGTAAAACGGTTGCCGGCTTCTCTGAGAAACTGACCGCCAGATCTTTTTTTCCGTCCCCGTTACTCTGTACTTTTTCCGTAATTTCAGGGAGCTTTTGCTTTTCCTGAAAACGGTTCACAAAGGTGATCAGCGACTGCTCCGCAACGGACAGAATTCCATTATGTGTGGAGTTAGGTACCACCCGCAGAGACTTTGAACTGGGTAACAGGTCATAATAAAAATGACTGTTGTCCGGGACATAGAAATCATCACCGCTGGCATTAATAATATATTTATCAATTTTCAGACGGTCACCCATGTCGGTATTCAGATAAGTAAGCGGGTCTTCCAGAGTCATCAGGCTTGCAAATTCATCCGTACCAATCTGTTGGTCAACTCCCTGTTTGTAATACGGATAAAAGGCTACTGGCCAGTTTTTCCCATATGACTGATACATGTGTTCAAGAGATTTTTTAGTATCCAGCAGGTCCATAACGAAAGGAACAACGGCATCGACGTCCGGGTCCGACAGTGCTGTCAGCCACGCGGCCCAGCCACGTTTGGAGGCTCCGGTGACAATAAATTTAGTTATATCCTGTTGCGTCAATTCTTTCTTCGCCAACCTGAACGCCTGTGATACCGACGCTGCCATAGGGATATGAAGGGACGCGTTCTGGTATTTCTGAGTATCACCTGTAAACAGTTTCCATGAATATGCCACACTATCATCTTCACCCAGAGGGGTTGTAACACCCTGATAACTCAGCACCTGATTAGGAACGTTACTGACTGATATCACCACCGTTCGTGTGGCAACCGCGATGCGAGAGAGCTCTTTCTCACTGAAGTTTGTAGGCACCACAGGACTGCCTGAGCCATTATTGTTGCTGCCGTTATTGATAACAACAAGGGCATTTTTTTGTCTGGCATAATCAGGAATATAGATATCCACCCCGTTCTGCCAGTGTTCCGGAGAAACGACCAGCTGTGGAGACCACGTCTGTGAATTCAGGCTATACCTTTGCAGCGTAACGCCGGGTAGCTGTTTTTTTTCCAGCAGAGAATAATCAAGAGGAAGTGATGCAAGTGACATTCTGTAATCTGAAATGACATGCGTCAGACTGGTATTTTTAATGTTTTCACCTGCAGATAACGCCAGACAGGCAGGCGAGATAAACAGCATCGCCAGATATAACACTCTGATTTTCATCATGAAACTCCTTTTAAAGGGTAAATAAAAAACTCATTCATTACAGACTGGCGACCATCACGGTCACCAGCCTTATTGCTGCATGCTAACCTCCGGCCTTGCTTCACCGCTGGGTCATCCGTCTGGTACCACTGCTGGATAAGGCGTTTCGCCGGCATAAACGCACTGTGGGTCGCCGGTGGCGAAGGGGTGAAACTTACATCAAAGTCAGGGAGAAATGGAAATATCTGTACCGGGCAGTGGATACCGGCGGTCAGACCATCGATTTTTTGCTGACGGCGAAGCGTGCTACCTGAAAAACAGGCAATGTGCTTTTGCCAGGCCGTTGCCGTTAAGACGACAGCTCCCCGAAAGCTGAACCTTCTTTCAGCGCTCAGCCGCTGGAAGCGTCGCTGATGTTCAATGCTATCGCCAATACCCTGCGAAATCACTGATGATGCCTCGTGCGGATCCCCCGGCAGGGGCATGATTTTGCTACACTCCTTCCTGACTGTTAACCGGAACTGAGGAAAAGCATGAAAATTAAAAGCTACGCCGCGATGCAAGCCGGTCAGGCTCTTGAACTGTATGAATACGACGCTGCAGAGCTGGCGGCAGAAGAAGTGGAAGTCGAGGTCGAGTACTGCGGCGTCTGTCATTCCGATCTGTCGATGATCGACAATGAGTGGGGCATCTCCAGCTACCCGACCATCGCCGGGCATGAAGTGATCGGCCGTGTTTCTGCCCTGGGTGAGGCGGCCAAAACGAAAGGACTGGTTGTGGGTCAGCGTGTGGGCATTGGCTGGACCGCGAAGAGTTGCCAGCACTGTGATGCCTGCATTAACGGCGAACAGGTGAACTGTGAAGAAGGCAGCATCCCTACCATTCTTAACAACGGTGGCTTTGCTGAGAAGCTGCGTGCCGACTGGCAATGGGTGATCCCGCTGCCGGAGAAACTGGACGCGGCAAGTGCAGGCCCGCTGCTGTGCGGTGGCATCACCGTGTTTAAACCGTTGCTGATGAGCAATATCACTGCAACCAGCCGCGTTGGCGTGATCGGTATTGGCGGCCTTGGCCATATCGCCATCAAAATCCTGCGCGCCATGGGGGCTGAAGTGGTGGCATTCAGCTCCACGCCGGACAAGAAGCAGTCGATCCTCGATATGGGTGCCGATGAAGTGGTGAACAGCCGCGATCCGGAAGCGCTGAAGAAGCTGGCAGGGCGGTTTGACCTGATCCTCAGCACCGTGGCGGTGGATCTGGACTGGAAACCTTACTTTGATGCGCTGGCACCAAAAGGTAAGTTCCACACCGTGGGCGCGGTGATGAAGCCTTTCCAGGTTTCTGCTTTTGACCTGATCATGGGTGACAAAGCAATCACTGGTTCCTCTACCGGCTCGCCGGGGCAGCTGCGTTCGCTGCTGAGACTGGCTTCGCGTGCCGACGTCGCGCCAAAGGTTGAGTTTTTCCCGATGTCAAAAATCAACGATGCGCTGGATCACGTCCGCGCCGGTAAAGCGAATTACCGCGTGGTACTGAAAGCAGACTTCTGATCCCGACAGATAAGTTAAAAGGCGACCTTTACGGGTCGCCTTTTTTACTTCATGTTGTCATTTGTACCAGACTTGCAGAGGACGGTGACAGTGAGTAAGGTGTGCGCAATTCGTTTGTTTTAGCAGGATCCAACATGGCAGATTATGTTTCGAAAGACCCTTTGCATGGCGTAACGCTGGAAGCCATAGTGAACGCCCTGGTCGCGCACTATGGCTGGTCGGAGTTAGCAAAGCGCATCAACATTAATTGCTTCAAGAGCGACCCCAGCGTTAAATCCAGCCTCAAATTTCTGCGCCGTACCCCCTGGGCCCGCAAAGAGGTTGAGGATTTGTATATCGCCACGCAAAAATGACAGTCTGCTGCCCGCCCTGAGCCCCTCGCCAATTACCGCTTATCCCGCGCCGCACGGCGGTAAAGCGTGCTGCGCGCCACGCCCAGCGCCTGTGCAGTTTTGCTGATATTGCCATTGAAGCGTTGCAACGTATCGGCGATCAGCTTTTCATCATGCTGCTGTAACGCAGGAAGGGGGCCGGACTCGATCGGCCTGAACTCCGCAGGCAGGGCGCTGCACCCCAGCGTTTCTCCATCATCGGCAAGCGCCAGCAGCACTTTCAACAGGCTGCGCAACTGTCGTACGTTGCCCGGCCAGGGAGATAAAGCCAGCTGCTCAAGTAGCTCAGGGCTAAGGTGAATATTCCGCTGCTCACCGCCCAGCTCCTGCCAGAGCTGCAGGATAAAAGTGTCAACCTGCGGCCAGTCACGCAACGGTGGAATGGTCAGCGAGAACTCCTGCAGGCGGTAGAATAAATCTTCGCGGAACTCACCTTCCGCTACGCGCTGGTGAATATCATGGTGAGTGGCGCAGATAACTGCAAAATTAACCGGCCAGCTGCGGCTGGACCCGAGTGGTGCAACCTCTTTCTCCTGCAATACCCGCAGCAGGCGCGTCTGCAGAGGCAGCGGCATATCGCCAATTTCATCCAGAAACAGCACACCACCGTCCGCTTCGCGGATTTTGCCGATATAGCCGTTTTTACTGGCGCCGGTAAAAGCACCGGGTTGATAGCCGAACAGCTCAGATTCGATCAGCGATTCCGGAATGGCCGCGCAGTTGATGGCAACAAACTTGCCTTTCTGCCACTTGCTCTGCTGATGCAAAGCCCGGCTGACGTACTCTTTACCGCTGCCGGTTTCACCATAAATACTCAGCGACACGCCGGCATTCAGTAAGCGCACCATTTTTTCGCCGTCGCCGCGCAGCGAGAAAGGCAAACCGCACGGCACAGCGGACGCCACGGGGAAATGAATCCGTGCCGGAGCCCGCAGGCGATAGAAAAAAGTCCGAAGGTCGTGGGTGGTCAACGGCTGGGGAACCGTGCTGGCCAGCTGTTCACTCTGCGGAAAAAGCTGCTGAAAAGTCATTGAGCCAAAACGGTCGGCTGCCAGGTCCAGCTCGCGCATCGCTACGCGGTTTGCCGCCATCAGCACGTTATCTGAGAACACCAGCAACAGCTCTTCTGTGTTATCCAGCCCCTGAACCTGCGGGTGCAGGCTCATCAGCCACTGATCCGGATGCAGGCTCTGTTTCACCCAAAGATATTCAATCTGCTTTGCCGCCTCTTTCACCCACGCCAGCGTGTTGGGGTGGGGATAGTGTGCCGGGCCGGAGATATCCAGCACCCCGGCTATCTGTCCGCAGGGAGACTGCAGCGTCATGGCCGCACAGTAGAGGCCCTGATTGCGGGTCAGGAAGTGCTGATGTCCGAAGATCTCGCAGCCGTCATCGATAGCCAGTGCGGTACCGATAGCGTTAGTACCACGGCCGCACTCGCTCCACAAGTTGCCGGGCGCGAGGGCAAAACGCTGCGCCCTCTGCAGGGCCTGCATGTCGCCGAAAGTATTCAGGACCAGCCCGCTGGCATCGGAAAGGATCACGACTGACTGTTTGTCAGCGATTTTCTCCGCCAGCAGCTTGACTGCCGGCTGGGCAAATCGCTGCAGGCCGCTATTGCTGGCCAGCAGATCGGCCAGTTCATCGTGGCGGATGCGGGGAAAGTCGTCGGCGGTCCGATCCAGCCCATAAAGCTGGCTGCGAAACCAGGAGTCGCTGAGTAGCGGCGTGGCTTTGACGGGGGCGGGGCGGATAGCTGACGAATATCCCTGCATTGGTTACCTCATGCCTGTAGCTAAAGTGTTGCGATATTGTAGCTATCTGGACTTATTACTGTTGCGATTCGCAACACAGATACAGAAGATTTATGGAGCAGAGTGAAACATGTCAAGAGAAGAAATTTTCATTTCTAGAATAATCAATGCGTTATGCCATAAGTGAAACTCTGGCACGCAGGCTGCATTATCCCTGGTGCAGCCGGACACAGCCCTCAATCCGAAGTGCGGACGGCTGCCCCTACATAAGGAGTTAGCGATGCGTTATGCACATCCTGGTACGCCGGGCGCGTTAGTCACACTCAAAGCGACCTATGGTAACTATATTGATGGCAACTTCGTCGAACCGCTCAGCGGCCAGTATTTTATGAATACTTCACCGGTCAACGGCAGTGATATCGGGCAGTTCCCTCGCTCCGACGCCAGGGATATCGATGCCGCGCTTGATGCCGCTCATCGTGCCGCCGATGCCTGGGGAAAAACCAGCGTCCAGCAGCGTTCGAATCTGCTGTTACAGGTGGCGGATCGTATTGAAGCCAGCCTTGAATATCTCGCGGTGGCAGAAAGCTGGGACAACGGCAAACCCGTTCGCGAGACGCTGAACGCCGACCTGCCGCTGGCGGTGGATCACTTCCGTTACTTTGCAGGCTGCCTGCGGGCAGAAGAAGGCAGTGCGGCAGAGATTGACGAGAAAACCGTTGCTTATCACTTCCATGAACCGCTGGGCGTGGTGGGGCAGATTATTCCCTGGAACTTCCCGCTGTTGATGGCCGCCTGGAAGCTGGCTCCGGCACTGGCAGCAGGCAACTGCGTGGTGCTGAAACCGGCAGAGCAGACGCCGCTGGGGATCACGCTATTGCTGGAACTGATCGGCGATATCTTCCCGGCGGGCGTGCTCAACGTGGTGCAGGGTTATGGCCGTGAAGCCGGTGAGGCGCTGGCGACCAGCAAACGCATCGCCAAAATAGCGTTTACCGGCTCCACACCGGTTGGCCGTCACATTATGGCCTGCGCGGCGGAGAACATCATTCCCTGCACCGTCGAGCTGGGGGGGAAATCGCCGAACATCTATTTTGCAGACGTGATGGAGGGCGAACCGGAATTTATCGACAAGGCGGTGGAAGGGCTGGTGCTGGGCTTCTTCAATCAGGGCGAGGTCTGCACCTGTCCTTCGCGTGCGCTGATCCACGAATCTGTCTATGAACCATTTATGGCGCGCGTCATGGAAAAAGTCGCCACTATTCGTCGTGGTGATCCGCTGGATACCGATACCATGATCGGGGCTCAGGCATCCCGTCAGCAGTTTGACAAAATCCTTTCTTATATCGATATCGCGCGCAAAGAAGGCGGCACTATCCTGACTGGCGGCGAACGTGCCAGCATTATGGCTGAACTGGATAATGGGTATTACATCCAGCCGACGCTGATCAAAGGCGACAACCAGATGCGCTGCTTCCAGGAGGAGATTTTCGGCCCGGTGATCGGGGTGACCACCTTTAAGGACGAAGCGGAAGCGCTGGAAATCGCCAATCAGACCCAGTTTGGCCTGGGCGCCGGAGTATGGACTCGCGACAGTAATCTGGCCTACCGCATGGGCCGCAGCATCAAAGCGGGCCGCGTCTGGACCAACTGCTACCATATCTATCCCGCACACGCCGCGTTTGGCGGCTATAAGCAGTCCGGCGTGGGGCGCGAAACTCACAAAATGGCGCTCAGCCAGTATCAACAAACCAAGAACCTGCTGGTCAGTTATGACACAGCACCTTTAGGGCTGTTTTGAGCCCATTTTCCCTTGAGGACTGAAAGATGAAAACGATGAAAGCCGCAGTGGTGAAAGCCTTTGGTGAACCTTTAGTCATTGAGCAGGTACCGATTCCGGAAGTGGGCCCAAACCAGCTGTTAGTGAAAATTGTCGCCACCGGCGTCTGCCATACCGATCTTCATGCCGCTGAAGGTGACTGGCCGGTAAAACCTCAGCCCCCGTTTATTCCCGGCCACGAAGGCGTTGGCTATGTAGTGCAGGTCGGTGAAGGCGTAAAGCATATCAAAGAGGGCGACCGGGTAGGCGTCCCGTGGTTGTACTCCGCCTGTGGCCACTGCGAACACTGTCTGGACAGTTGGGAGACCCTGTGCCACTCGCAGCAAAACGCCGGGTATTCGGTTAACGGCAGCTTCGCGGAATATTGCCTGGCTGATGCCAATTATGTTGGCATCCTGCCGGATAACATCGACTACAACGAAATCGCGCCGATCCTCTGCGCCGGTGTGACGGTGTATAAAGGACTGAAAATGACCGAAACCAAACCGGGCGACTGGGTGGTGGTTTCCGGCATTGGCGGGTTAGGGCATATGGCGATCCAGTACGCGGTGGCGATGGGGCTGAACGTGGCGGCCGTGGATATCGACGATGAGAAACTGGCTTTCGCTAAACGCCTTGGGGCCAGCGTGGTGGCCAATGCGAAGCATGTCGACCCAGCTAAGGTATTTCATGAAAGTTTTGGCGGCGCGCATGGCGTGCTGGTCACCGCGGTATCACCAAAAGCCTTCGAGCAGGCGATTGGCACGATGCGCCGTGGCGGCACCATGGTGCTGAACGGTCTGCCACCGGGCACATTCGATCTGTCGATCTTCAACATGGTACTGGACGGTATTACGGTGCGAGGCTCGATAGTGGGGACGCGTAAGGATCTGCAGGAAGCGCTGGACTTTGCCGGTCGTCATAAAGTGGCAGCGAATATTGCCGTTGAACCGCTGAGTAATATCAACGATATCTTTGCCCGTATGCAGGCAGGGAAAATAGAAGGGCGTATTGTGGTCGATTTGGCGCTCTGATAAAAAAAGCCTCTTCTGCCGGAAGAGGCTTCTGCTGAATATTACTGAGTGAGCTGTGCCTGAGATTCGCGCAGTTCTTCACGCGCTTCCTCAAGCTTACGCTGCTGTCTGGCAATCTTCTGCCGATCGCCTTTAGCCTGTGCTTCGGCCAGATCTTCCTCGCGCTCGCGCACCTTCCGCGTTTTCTCGTTAACCTTCTCATGGCGCTGCTTCTCCAGCCCGCTGTCGGTACAGTGATCGTTCACTTCAGACAGCGCCTGCTGCAGACCGGCAACGCGATGGGTATTCCCCTGCTGCTGCGCCCACTGGATCTGCTGCTCAATTTCCTGCTTTTTCGCCTGACAACCGGTAGCCGCGCTGGCCTGGGCGGCAAACACTGACAGAACCAGCATCCCAAAGGTGGCTTTTAACAATGTGTTTTTCATCATGTCCCTATAACTCCGTGATTGTTGCTGAGTATTATAGCGACATTTCTTAAGGACATCTTAACAAGGGCAATAAACCCGGAGGCTACAGCGTTGCGACGCAGTTGCCGCACGGCAGGATATCGGCCGGGTAGTGCTGGCCTGGCGATGTTGATCTGCGTTTCACAAGCGATGAGGATCAAACTGCGGTTTCCTGCAATCACCACGGCACCACTTTTCCCTGATAGTCCAGATAGTGCAGGCCGGTGCGGCCCTCATGGCCGCTGATGGTATTAATCAGTGCGGGAATGCTTTCGCCGATGGTCAGACGCGCTTGCGGGCCGCCCATATCGGTTTGTACCCAGCCTGGCGCCATCAGCAGTAAGGTTTTGCTGTCATCGCTGTGGCGAGCCGCAAAGCTGCGCATAAACATATTCAGGGCCGCTTTGCTGCCACGATAGACCTCGTAATGACCGTTGGTGTTATTGGTCAGACTGCCCTGACCGGAAGACATCACGCCAATGGTACCGGTGGGCAGCACCAGATCCTGCAACGCCTCAACCACCCGCAGCGGGCTCAGCGCATTGGTGACCATCACCCGGATAAATTCGTCAGTGGAGACGTCGGCTATCGTCTCGCGGTCATCATTTTTCACTCCTGCGTTGACAAACAGCAGGTCGACCTTGCGGTCTGACAGGCGGGAGTGCAGCGCTTTAACCTGCTCAGTAAGGGTAATATCAACTGCCTCAACCTCCAGCATGGCCGGAAATTTTTCAGCCAGCGTCAGCAGCCGCTGCGGCGATGTTTCGCGGGCGGTGGCAATCACCCTCCAGCCACGCTGCAGGTACTCTTCCACCATGGCGAATCCAAGGCCACGGGAGGCGCCGATCAGTAACACGGTTTTTTCGGTATTCATCATGTGGTTCCTCTGTGGACTTCATCAAAAGACGGGCTGTAATTCATACCGATAACTGTACGCCGGGTGGAGACATGGCGGAAGACGCAGCGGTTGCAGCTATACCCTGCATCAGACGCCTTGCCATCTTTTTAAACGGCGGTTTATGATGGACTATGACTGAAACAGACCTGAATCTTCTTATCGCGCTTGATGTGCTGCTGGCTGAAGTCAGTGTGGTGGGCGCAGCCCGTCGCCTGCGGCTGAGCGCATCGGCCATGAGCCGTACACTGGGCCGCCTGCGGGCGGCAACCGGCGATCCTTTACTGGTGCGTGCAGGGCGAAATATGGTGCTGACGTGCTATGCCCAGCAGATCCGCGGGCGAACGCAGAATGCCCTGTATGAGGCGCGCAGCATCCTCAGCCCTTCTGCGGTGGAACTGAATTTAGCCACGCTCGAACGCACGTTTATCCTGCGAGCCAACGACGGTTTTGTTGAGGCTTTCGGTACAGCGTTAATTGCCGCGGCGGCAAACACCGCGCCGAATGTGCTTTTACGCTTCTCGCCCAAGCCTGAGAAAACGTCAAAACATCTGCGGGAAGGGCTGGTTGACCTGGAGATTGGCGTGTCTGCCGAAATGGGGCCGGAAGTCCGTTTACAGGCGCTCTATCGCGACCATTTTGTTGGCGTTGTCCGTAAAGGGCATCATCTGCAGTCACTGGCTGAGATTACCGTCGGTGAGTATTCAGCCTGTCGCCATGTTGTGGCTTCGCGTAGCGGGCAGATGACCGGACCAGTTGACGAAGCGCTGGCTGAACTGGGGCTGAAGCGAAAAATTGCGGCGGCGGTGCAAAATTTCCCGGCCGCTTTAACGGTGGCAGGGGCCTCCGATCTGGTAGCACTGGTTCCGGCTTCATTATTGATCAACCAGCCGGTGGTGGGTGGAAGTCAGCCAAATCCCACCTTATTCCGTTTTGAGCTGCCGGTCAGAACCGGCGGTATCACCATTTCGCAGATGTGGCATCCACGCGCCGAAGTGGATCCAGCCCATCGCTGGTTGCGACAGCTGGTGCTGACCGTCTGTCGCCAGCAGATGCCTGAAACATTCAGTACACGGTCATCGCAGTAAAAAAGAGGCCTTTCTCATGAGAGGCCTCTGTTTCTCAGGGCTGGCGAACCAGCGCGCGGGTTTTATCCAGCAGGAATGGCCGCAGGTAACCTACCGTGTTCGACAGCAGCAGAACATCCTCAGAAACAGCAATATTCAGTACATCGCGCAGATACGCCTTTCGCGTCGCCATACGCTGCCAGACCTGCGGATGGTCAGCCTGCAACGCCTGCCGCAGGCTGGCATCTGCCAGCGCCACAGTGTCTTCAATGCTGCAGCCCGCATAACCGGGCAGAGAAGGGATGATATCGATCTGGAAGATCATCCCACTCACCAGTTTGATCGGGGATTGCGGGTAAACCGGCGAGCACAGCCACTCTTCATCCGCTACCAGATGGCCCGGATTGAGATGCCAGTGATACTTCGCTTTCGGCAGGACAGTTTCAATGGTCTGATAAAGCTCGCCACCGGTCAGCCCGGTGCGCAGCGTTTCCAGCCAGGTGGTGACAGCCTGATAGTAGGGGATCGCCAGCGCCGGAAGATAATCTGCCACGGCAGGAGGCAGGTCACTTTCGCTGGCCGCGACATAAGCAGCCCGGCTGCTCAGGCCACCTTTATAGCCCACAGTCAGCGAGAATTTATCGCCTTTGCTGATTTTCTTATCCCCAGGGTAGAGACAGGCGTTCGCGAAGCGGTCACCGGTAGCGGCGATCATCACCACATTAGCCGGCTGGCCTTCAGCGGAAAGTAGCTGACCAATCTCTTTTTCGCTTTTTCCCGGTTCAATGCTGTCCAGCGCTTGCAGAATCCGGGTAGAAGCGAGATTGGCACCGTATTCATAATGAGCGATTTCACTGGCGGTATTAATGCGGCGGGCACCCACAGCCGGAGAGATAAACAACGGCGTGGCATTCACCACGTGGTCACGGCTGCCAGCCGCGGCAATGACAGCATCAAGGATGAATGCGGGGACATCGAACAATGTGGCGTTATCCTGCAGCCGGCTGGTAAACAATTTCCAGCCAACCACGCCTGTTTTACTGGTGGGGTTAAGTCCCGCCTCTGCCAGCACCTCAGCCAGTGAACGTTCATTATCCATTGGCTGATTCGGCAGGGAAAATGCCGGAACATGCAGGCATTTTCCCAGATTGCGGGCATAGGAGACCAGTTTAAGGTTCTCATTGCCCATCAGGTAAGTCAGTTCGCCCTGTGCATTCAGGGTCAGCAGCGCCTCTTCAAAGCGGGGGATAAAGCCGGAGAGATATTCAAAGTTTCCGCCGTGTTCTTTGTCGGCGTAAATCACCAAAAAGTCCAGGCCCTGCTGCGCCATGCCCGTCAGCACTTTCTGCTTGCGCTGAACCATCACTTCATCAGTGATTACTGGAGTCTTAACGTCGTGAAACGTTTCTGGTGCACTGATAACGGTCAGCTTAAATCGTTCTGCGGGAACGCTCATTTTTATTCCTCAAAAATAATCACGCAAACAGGATCACTCCCGGCTGCTCCCTGCCGGATGACTGTTTTAATTTTTGCAGGCGATGGCAACTTTTAGCGAATTGTTATTTCCCGGTCAATCCTGCCACCTCCTGAGTGTGCAGTGAAACGTGTAAAGTTTTTTCAGTGAGGAAAGGGTGCGGGCCGGCTGAAGCCCGCAACAGAACCGATCATTTGACCGATCGCAGTTGTGCCAGGGTCTGCTGAATGATCCCGGCTACCTGCGCCTGAGTTTCTTCGCTACTGCCATGATAGTGATGCAGTTCACTGCGCAGGGCGTGAATGGCTTCGGTGAGTGCCGGGCTGAAAGGCTGACGTTGCTCGAACATCGCCTGGTTAACCGATTCGCTCTGGCGGGCAAACAGCGCCAGCTTGGCCAGCAGGGCATCGGTCATCTGCTGATTTTCAGCCAGATGAACCTCACCTTGCTCACTGATGGCATAACGCTTGCGGTTGCCCTCCTGCAGCACGCTGACATAACCCACGTCTTCCAGATAAGTCAGGGCCGGATAGATCACGCCAGGGCTTGGCGTGTAAAACCCGCCGCTCTTCTCTTTGAGGATTTTAATCAGCTCGTAACCGTAGCTGGCCTGGTCCTTTAACAGGCTGAGCAGTAGCAGCTGCAGCTCGTCGGCACCGAACTTACGGCCACGCAGGAAGGAAGGGCGATCGCGATGGCCGGCATCATCACCACCGCGACCGCGGCCATGTCCACGGTGTCCTTCATGACGGTCACCCCGGCGATCGGCATTACGGGAGTGGTGATGCCCTTCCCGCTGCTCATGATGACGTCCAGCGCCAGAGTTGCCTCGGTGAGAGTGGTGACGACCATCATGGTGTTCATCATAACGGCCCATTCGCTGATCATGCATGGCGCCGCGCATCATTTCCTGCGCTTCCTCACGGCTTTCCGCCTCGTTGAAGCACTCACTGCGGCGATCCTCAGAATTGCCGCGTTTGCGCTGGCGATCGCCGCCACGGTCTCTGTACATTGAATTAAACATAATTGACTCCTGATAAGTTGAAGGTATCTTACGACTGTATCGTAAGATACATATACTTTTATATCTTACGATAGTAAAAAGCAACAGAAAGGAGAAAAAAAAGCGAGGGGGACCCAGAGGATCAGAGAGATGAAACGGGCTGTAGCAGGAGAACGCGCCCCGGAAAATGGCTTAAGATGATGAAATGGGGATGCCCCCATTTCGTTGATTATCAGAAAGTTAAAGACCTTCCGTGACGACTCTGGCGGCCGACGCTAAAACGTCCTTACGCGCTTTGGCAGCCTGCTCTGGCTGGGTGAAATAGGTCACCAGAATCAGCGGGGCATGGTTTTGCGGCCAGATAACAGCGATATCATTGGTTGTACCGTAATCGCCACTGCCGGTTTTATCTCCAACCGTCCATGTGACAGGCAGTCCAGCGCGGATGCTTTGAGCGCCGGTGGTATTGCCTTTCAGCCATTCAACCAGTTGCGCGCGCTGTGCTTCGCCCAGTGCTCTGCCCAACGTGAGGCTGCGCAGGCTGTTCGCCATAGCAAGTGGGGAAGTGGTATCCCGTTTGTCACCGGGGATGGCCGTATTCAGCGAGGGTTCGGTACGATCCAGACGAAAAGTCTTGTCGCCAATGGAACGTGCAAATGTTGTGACTTTATCCGTTCCCCCCAGATGGGAAATGAGTTTGTTCATGGCGGTATTGTCACTGTACTGCAGTGCTGCGGCACTCAATTCAGCCAGCGTCATCCCTGTAGCCACATGTTTCTCTGTGATAGGGTTATAGTTCACCAGGTCTGATGTCTTGATGGTGATTCTTTGATGTAAAACAGTGCTATCGGATTCGCTTTGTTTCAAAACAGCCGCAGCTGCCATCACTTTACTGGTGCTGCAAAGCGGAAAGCGTTCATTTCCACGATAGAGGATTTGCGTATTATCAGCCGTATTGATCAGCGCAACGCCCAGCCGTCCCCCGGTATTTTTCTCTATCTCTGCCAGCTTCTGCTGAATACGGTACTCGTCCTGGTTGGCACTCGCCCACGATGAAACGCTGCCAGAAAGGAAAATCATTATTGCCGCAGCCTTCACAGCGGTCTGACGCCATGTCTGATTAATCATGTCAATCCTTATCAATAATAATGTCACGGTCTGGCGCATTTAATCGTAATTAAATTGAGATAACAACTGTTTGCAAACGGGTCTGTTTGGTGGCATCAGGCGTCGCGAGTTAACCTGCCGAAATCCCCTGACAGAGCAGGGCCAGTGCATGCTGAACAATCATTTCTCTTTCAGCCTCATCGGCATTGTTCCCCAGGCGGGCCAGGGGGACCAGCACCAGACTCATCAGTGAAAGTATTAACAGCTGGGGGGACAACCCGGCATTAAGACGGCCAGTCTCCTGCCAGCCCTCAATGATGCTGAGCACTGTATTTTGCTCTTCTTTACCATAACGCTCATGGATCCTCTGCTTTAACAGAGCTTCATTACTGGCCGCTTCCTGCATCCACAGCGGGGCAAACCAGCTACTTTTTTTCGCCGTTTCGGCGATTTCTGTCACCAGCAGACCAATGGCCGTAGCAGGGTTATCAGCATTCGCTACAAACACCTCGAAAATCCGGCCACGCAGCGGGACAAAACGTTCCTCAATAACGCTGTCCAGCAGCGCTTCGCGGGAGCGAAAGTAGTAGTTGAGCATGGCAGGGCTGACGGCCGCCTGGCGGGCGATAGCGTTGAGGGAGGTTTCTGCAATGCCCTGGCGGGCGAACAGGTGTAAAGCGATGTCCAGCAGATGTTCGCGCTGCTTAGCATTGATCGCACCGCCGCGCGGGCGGCCCGGTTTACGGACTGCTATGGGCTCTGATTCAGAGCCGGAATGTGTTTTCAATACGGTCATCTTGTGCCTGCCCGTTGTGTTCTGATAATCTCTGCCCTAAATATTAATTGTGCATTTAATTAATTACAAGTGAGTGGGGATATGAACGCTAAACTTTCCGCTTTGCAGCAGAGAGAATCGCTGGCGAAAGAGCCATCGCTGAAACTGCTTTTCACCGCTTTGCTGCTGGTAATGCTGCTGGCTGCCCTTGATCAAACCATCGTCTCGACCGCGCTGCCGACTATTGTCGGCGAGCTGGGTGGCCTGGATAAGCTCTCATGGATCGTGATTGCTTATACCCTGGCGTCCACCGTGGTGGTCCCGCTTTATGGCAAATTCGGCGATCTGTATGGTCGCAAGCTGGTGCTGCAAATCTCGGTGGTACTTTTCCTGACCGGTTCCGCTCTCTGCGGCCTCGCCCGGAATATGGATCAGTTGGTCATTACCCGGGCGATTCAGGGACTGGGAGGCGGGGGACTGATGGTAGTCAGCATGGCGGCGATTGCCGATGTGGTACCTCCGGCAGAACGTGGCCGTTATCAGGGGCTGTTTGGCGGTGTTTTCGGGCTGGCCACGATTATTGGCCCCCTGATCGGCGGATTTATCGTCCAGCATGCCTCCTGGCGCTGGATCTTCTATATCAACCTGCCACTGGGGCTGTTTGCTCTGCTGGTGATTGGGTCTGTGCTGAAGCCGGGGAGCAAACGGAAGCAGCATCAGATTGATTATCTGGGCGCGGTCTATCTGACCATGGCGTTGCTGGGCGTGACCCTGTTCACCAGTGAAGGGGGAACCGTACGGGAATGGTCGGATCCTCAGCTGTGGTGCATTCTGGCCTTTGGCGTGGTTGGGCTGATTGGTTTTATTTATGAAGAGCGTCTGGCGTGGGAACCCATCATTCCGCTGACGCTGTTCCGTGACCGCAGCTTTTTACTGTGCAGTATGATTGGCCTGATTATCGGCATGTCTTTGTTCGGCAGTGTGACTTTCCTGCCGCTGTACCTGCAGATTGTCAAACAGGCGACGCCCACTCAGGCAGGTATGCAGCTGCTGCCGCTGATGGGCGGGCTGCTGCTGACCTCAATCATTAGCGGCCGGATCATCAGCCACACCGGAAAATACCGGTTGTTTCCGATTATCGGGACCTTGCTGGCTGGTATCGGTATGGCACTGCTAACCACCATAACCACGACTTCACCAACCTGGCATCTTTACCTGTTCACCTGTGTCATGGGAATGGGACTTGGCATGGTTATGCAGGTACTGGTGCTCGCGGTACAGAATACGGTATCGCCAGATTTAATGGGCGTGGCCACTTCAGCAGTGACGTTGTTCCGCTCGGTTGGAGGGTCTGTCGGGGTCGCACTGTTTGGGGCTGTTTTCAGCCAGGTACTGAAAACGGGGCTGGAAAAGTTGCTGCCTGAAGGCGCTGCCTTGCCACGTTCTCTGAATCCTGAAGCTGTCCGCCAACTGCCTGGGAGTATCCACCACGACTATCTGCAGGCCTTTGGCTCTGCTATTCATGCTGCATTTTTGATGGCGGCAGGTCTGATGGTGGTGGCATTTGCGCTGTCGTGGTTTATTCCTGAGGCGCCACTGAAAAAAGCAACAAAGGAGAGTAAAGATGGTGTTTCTGCATAGCATCTGGTCTTTTTTTAATGGTCTTTTCCTGACTCATGCCGCGCCGCATTTTTCTGCGGCCTGATGGTTTGCCGTGGTCAAAACTGCCTTGCTCCACCGCAATAACGAAGGGTTTAGTGAGAGGAAATATACGTTGCTCCTGCATGCGCCGGGGGCAAGGCAAAGTTCTCCTTCATGCGCCTGACTTCTTCCGCCGGAGGCAGGCCAAACAGCCTTTTAAATTCACGGTTAAACTGTGAGGGGCTTTCATAGCCTACCGCATGGCAGGCTGCTGCCGCCGTCATCTCCTGCCGGATCATCAGCAATCTGGCCTGGTGCAGACGGGCAGACTTGACGTACTGGATCGGAGAAGTCTGCGTTACCGCTTTAAAATGGCTGTGGAATGTCGGTACGCTCATCCCGGCTTCAGCAGCCAGGTGAGTGATATTCAGCGGTTGCGCATAGGTGGCATGAATGCGTTGCAGCGTTCGGCAGATCTTGCCGAACTGTCCCTGCATATTCAGGGCCGATCTCATCGCATTTCCCTGAGGCCCGGTAAGAATACGGAAATAAATTTCACGAACCAGCGCGGTCCCCAGCAGAGCAGATTCCAGAGGGGTGATCATTGCCGACAGGAAACGCAGTACGGAACCTTTCAGCGCCTTATCCATCGGGCTCGACATCATGCTCTGCGGGCTGGCAGCGGGGGCGCTCAGGCCCAGACGGTCGATCTGGATCATTAATTCAGCAGCGACCTGAAAGTTCAGGTGCAGGTAAATCGCCAGCAAAGGCCGTTCCGGTGAAGCCTCCGTTTCCATCACAAAAGGCACGGGGACTGCAACCGCCAGATAATTCTGCGCATCATAAAGATAAACTCTGTTGCCGAAATACCCCCGTTTGCTGCCCTGACAGACAATAACGATACCAGGATCGTACAACACCGGTGTACGGGCCAACGGGCGATCTGAACGCAGAATACGCACGTCAGAAAGTGAGGTCAGGTTATAGCCCTCTTTCGGGGCCAGCAGCTTAAGCAACTCGATCATCTGCTGCGTATCAGTAAGCATTTCAGGCATCGGCTCATAGGATCGGGCAATAAAAGGAGAGTATACGGCCTAAAAACGGCCGCCGGAGAAGAATAGTATGGTCCAAATCTACCCGTCGAGAGGAATGATCATGACAACTTCAACAATCCTGTTAGTGACCGGCGTCAGCAGCGGCTTTGGCCGCGCCCTGGCAAAAGAGGCCCTGACCGCCGGCTATCACGTAGTCGGCACCGTCCGCAGCCTGCAGGCGAAAGCAGACTTTGAGACCCTTCACCCACACCGGGCCAGCGCCCGTGTGCTTGACGTGACGGATTTCGACGCTGTTAACGGCATAATCGATGACATTGAATCCACTGTTGGTCCGATTGATGTGTTGGTTAACAACGCTGGCTACGGCCATGAAGGGCTGATGGAAGAATCCACGCTGGATGAGATGCGCCGGCAGTTTGACGTCAACGTGTTTGGTCCAGTCGCCATGATCAAAGCGGTGCTGCCAGCGATGAGAGAACGCCGTCGGGGCCATATTATTAACATCACCTCGATGGGTGGATTTATCACCATGCCCGGCATCTCGTTCTACTGCGGTAGCAAGTTCGCGCTGGAGGGGATTTCAGAAACGCTGGGCCAGGAGGTGAACTCCTTCGGCATCAATGTCACGGCGGTCGCACCCGGATCGTTCAGAACCGACTGGGCAGGCCGCTCAATGGTCAGAACCCCACGTTCAATAGCGGATTACGACAGTCTGTTTGATCCGGTGCGTCAGGCGAGGGAAGCGAAAAGCGGCAGGCAACTGGGCGATCCACAGAAAGCCGCGCAGGCCATTCTGACCGTGGTGGGTTCAGCCACCCCTCCGGCGCATCTGCTGCTGGGCAGTGACGCTCTGGGGCTGGTGCGGGATAAGCTGACGGCATTATCGGCTGATATCGATCGCTGGGAAGCGCTGACCCGCTCCACTGATGGCTGAGAGCAGCATCAACGCCTTCTGTGACTCTCCGTTGTTAGGCCTGCTCAAACTTGCCTCTGGTGCCGGGTTATTAACCTCACCGGCTTTACCCGGTGAAGATACAGTGGGGGAATGTCAGTCTGCCAGCTTAATACCCAGGCTTTCCAGCAGGAACACTGCTTCACTGCGGGAAAATTTAGCGCCGGTGACGGTATTATTCAGGACATCCAGAGTGAAATCCCAGGAACCGATTAAGTCCGCGTTTCGCAGGTTGGTATGACTGAACAAACTGCCGGCGAGGTCGCAGCCGGTTATGGATGCGCTGGCCAGATCGCTCTCTCTGAAATCCACCTCATTGACCCGGCACTCGTCCATTTTCACGCACTGTAACGTCAAACCAAAAAAGGAAGCATGGGTCAGGATACATTTGCTGAAGCTCAGTTCGGGATCGGGTTGGAAAGACGGCCAGTGCGCACGAGTCCAGTCCACGCCGCTGATTTTGCACTCGATAAATCTTACGGCATACAGGCTGGACCCGGGAAACGCTGCCACGCTCAGATTGCAGTGGCTGAAGGTGCAATTGATGAATTTACAGCGCACCAGTTTTGCTGAGGTGAAGTTGCAGTGGTCAAATTCACACTCCTCAAAGCTGGTGTTTTCCAGTTCCGATGATGACAAATCGAGCTTGCTGAACGATTGATCAAAATACTCTTTCTGACTGGCCAGCTTTTCCATACTCACTCCCGACTGAATGCTAAATGGAAATGTTATTCCGGCCTGGGGCCGTTACCCGACTCTTTTTCACCGAGGAACCAGTACCAGATTGGAATGGAAAGCAGGCCGGTAAAAACCATGGAGTAGACCACGATCATAAAGATCTGGGTGACTAACATTTCGGCTGACCAGTCACTCAGTGGAATATGGTATTCCTCGATCGCTCCGCCAACCATGGCTTTAGTCATCACCGAGAGGGCGATAAGCAGCACCACGACGACTGCTGAGATAAACTGCTTCTTTTCTTTCCGCATGGGGAGTCACTTCCTTTTGTCACGTTCGGGAAAACGATTCTGCCAAAAAAGGGGCAGAAGGTCTTATCTTTTTGCGTTAAGCGGGATCTTTACCTCCGCCCTGGCTGCTCGTGGCGTGTCAGAAACAACCAAATTGTAATCAGATGAAAATATCTTCCGGTAAATTAACGAAGATATGGCCGAAGGTTTCTTAACAATTAATTAGCAACTAAAGCTAAAAAACGTAACAGCAAAAGGTATTAAGTAGCGTTGACGGCGCCGAACGCGGGCCGTGTCAATGATCGTTTATATTTAATGGCGACTTTCGACTGATTATCAACAATGAAAGGAGTTTATCCCTTTCAGACTGCGGTTCAAAAGTAGAATGGCTCAGGAGTCAGATGATGAAAAACTTGGTTAATGATGTTATTTCAATCTTTTCACCACAGACCGTAAAACCCGTTGTGATCCATGCCGGATTAACTCATCGCGAGTTAGCCTCCATGCAACCAATGGGAATAACGTCGGTGAGCTGGGTCACCACCATGGAAGAACTCAACGATGCTTTCGTGAAGAAAGCACTGGATGCCGGTGCCGTTGGCTATCACATTACCGATGTGGAATCCCATAAACCGGGTAATGACGACCAGCATGTACTGGCTGCCACAGCGACACTGTATAACATTAATGAAAAAGCAGCTTATAACTGATGCGTCTTGATAAAATTTGTTGAAATAATAAGACACCGCATTCCCAAAAGGTATGCGGTGTTTTTTTGCGAAGTGTCCGGAACAAGTTTGCCTGAAACAAACGTAAAGTATCCCTGTGGTAGTCCTGTCGAATAACCAGAAGGAGTTTCAACATGTCAGACAAGATGCCAGCCCAGTGCCATTGTGGTGAGGTGGTTTTCCGCGTTGCGCTCACTGACGAACTGAAAACTGTTATGCGCTGCAACTGCTCTTTTTGCCGCATGCGTGGCGCGGTGATGGCGCCTGCAGTGTCAGTTGAAGTGATAAAAGGCAAAGAGAAACTCACTGAATATCGCTTTAACTCCCGAACTGCAGCCCATTACTTCTGCTCAGTCTGTGGCATTTACACCTTTCACCAGCGTCGTTCGGACCCGCGACACTTTGCCGTCAATGTGGCCTGTCTCGAAGGTGTGTCGCCGTTTGATTTTTCTCCGGTCAGGGTAAACGACGGGATTAATCACCAGAATGATGGCGGCAAAGGCGGTGTGGCGGGCTGGCTCTCCTATCAGCCTGAATAACGTTATCCACTGCCAATCTGTTCTCTTCTCAGCCCGTCCTGCCACTCTGTTCAGATACCTCTTTCCGCTTAAGCCCGTCCCTGACGGGCATTCCGACGGGTATGGACTATGATTATTCGTGTCGTCATCCCTTGGTCGTTTCTGAATTAAAAGAGGCAACACTATGGAGTTCAGTTCAATACTGAGAAGTTGGGGAGCCGACTACGCTGCTGATGGTACGGTTCGCTTTCGCCTTTGGGCATCAGGCCAAAACGCGGTGACCCTGCGGCTTTCCGGCAATGACTTTGCAATGGAGGCTGAGGGTGAAGGCTGGTTTCAACTGCGGGCCACCGGCGTTGCACCGGGTGAGGAATATCACTTCGTGCTGGCTGACGGCACAGAAGTACCCGATCCAGCTTCTCTGGCGCAGAAAGCCGACGTTCACGGAGCATCTGTCGTTGTCGACCCTAATGCTTACCACTGGCAGGACGCCGGATGGAAAGGGCGGCCGTGGGAAGAAACTGTGGTTTACGAGATGCATTTCGGCACCTTTACACCGGAAGGCACATTCCTGGCGGCCAGGGAGAAACTCGCCGGGCTCGCCGCGCTCGGCATCACCATGATTGAGGTGCTGCCGCTTTCTCAGTTCGAAGGCACTCGCGGCTGGGGTTATGACGGGGTACTGCTTTACGCCCCGCATTCTGCCTATGGTAAACCGCAAGATTTCAAGGCCTTTGTCGATGCCGCTCATGGTTATGGCATGTCGGTGGTGCTGGATATTGTGCTTAACCACTTCGGCCCAGAAGGCAATTATTTGCCGCTGCTGTCGCCAGACTTCTTTGATAAAGAACGCGTCACGCCATGGGGGGCGGGTATCGCTTATGATGTGGAAGCCGCACGGCGATATATCAGTGAAGCCCCGCTTTACTGGCTGCTGGAATACCACCTTGATGGCCTGCGCTTTGATGCAATTGATCAGATCAAGGATGCGTCAGACAAACATATTCTTGTGGAAATTGCAGAACAGATCCGAAGCAGGATTACCGACCGGCCTGTCCATCTCACCACTGAAGACTGTCGGAATGTGATCTTCCTGCATCCCCGCGCTCCGGATGGCTCTGCGCCGCTCTACACCGGTGAATGGAATGACGATTTCCATAATGCCGTTCATGCCTTCATTACTGGCGAAAAGCATGCATATTATCAGGACTTTGCTGATAACCCCGAACAACTGATTGCGCGCATCCTGGCGGAGGGTTTCGCTTATCAGGGGGAAGTGTCTCCGCAAAGTGGTGAGAAGCGAGGCGTGAACAGCAACGGCCAACCGCCCGTCGCGTTTGTCGATTTTATCCAGAATCATGACCAGATCGGAAACCGTGCCCAGGGCGAACGTCTGATTGAGCTGGCTGGTGACGATCGTACCCGGCTGCTGTATGCCACGCTGCTTCTTTCACCCCATATCCCGCTGCTGTTTATGGGCGAAGAGTACGGCGAAACCAACCCGTTTCTGTTCTTTACCGATTTCCATGGCGATCTGGCGAAAGCGGTGCGGGAAGGCCGTGCGAAAGAGTTTGAGGGCCACGCAGGCCATGAGGGTGAAAGTGTTCCTGACCCTAATGCGCAGGAAACTTTTATGATGTCAAAACTGGACTGGAACAAGCCGGAAAGTGAAGCGGGCACAAAATGGCTTGAGCTGACCCGTCAACTGCTGGCCCTGCGTCAGCAACATGTGGTGCCGATGCTTTACAACGCTGGCGGAAACACGGGTAAAGTTATTGCCACTGCAGAAGGATTCTTCGCCGTGAGCTGGACATTTCCGCAGGGAGCGCTGTCGATTGCGGTCAACATTGGCGAGACGCCACGCCAGTTCCCTGAGCAGCCCGGCGAGATTATTTTTGCCTGGCCACAGGCGACTCAGACGCTACAGAAAAACGCCATTATCGTGCGAGTTGCATCAGGAGTATCAAAATGACCATTCCAACCGCCACCTGGCGGATCCAGTTTCGCAATGGCATGACCTTTGACCGTGCTGCCGGGCTGGTGCCTTATCTGAAAAAATTGGGCATCAGCCACCTGTATGCTTCACCCGTTTTCACCGCGACGTCTGGCTCCACTCATGGTTATGATGTGACTGATGTGAATCAGATCGACCCAGCCATTGGCGGCCGTGCCGGTTTTGACCGTATGGTGAAGGCTCTGAAAAATGCGGGACTGGGCCTGATCCTCGATATCGTACCCAACCATATGGCCGCCTCACTGGAGAATGCCTGGTGGCATGACGTGGTGGAACACGGCGAGCAGAGCCGCTATGCCCGGCATTTCGATATCGACTGGTCACGTCGTCTGACGCTGCCGTTTCTTGGAGATACCTTTGAGACGCTGCTGGACAATGGCGAAATCACCCTCAAACCCGATCCTGACACCGGCAGGCCAGCGATGGTCTGTCATGACACGTTCTATCCACTCACGCCTGAGAGCTGGCAGGGAAGGGAAACGGACGGTTTGCAGATAACCGATAAGGCGGAGATCGCCAGACTGCATAGCCGCCAGCCGTGGCGGCTGATGTGCTGGCGGGATGCACCGCACGACCTCTCCTATCGTCGCTTTTTTGAGGTTACCGGGCTGGTGGGTATGCGGGTCGAAGATCCGGCTGTCTTTGACGATACGCACCGGCTGATTCTTGAGCTGGTCCATTCCGGTGCGGTCGACGGACTGCGTGTTGATCATATTGACGGGCTGGCCGATCCCAAAGCCTATCTGGATCGTCTGCGCCACCAGACCGGGCCCGACTGCTATATCACCGTTGAAAAGATCCTCGGTGAGGGTGAGCATCTTCCGGCAGACTGGCCAATTTCCGGCACCACGGGCTATGAATTTATGTCCTCGCTGGCGGATGCGTTGGTGGATGGCAGACAGATCAGCACGCTGCGGAAGGTCTGGGAGCAAGTGGTTGGCAAACCGGTTGATATGAAGGCCGAGCTGCGTGCAGCGAAACTGCTGATGGTGGGGCATAATTTTGAGGGAGAATTCAACACGCTACTGAAACTGGCGTTGCAAATCGCCCGCGAAGATAACGTGCAGCTCGGTGAAAATGTCATCCGCCCGGCCCTTCGGGAGCTGCTGGTGGCATTTCCGGTCTATCGCACTTATGGCACGCCGCAAGGTCTGCCAGCGGCAGACGCTGAGCTGTTGCAAAAAGTGGCAACAAAAGTCAGCGTGCCCTCGCCGGACGCGCTGGCGTTCATTCTGCAGGTCCTGGAGGGAACAGTGTCAGCAGTGGCTTTGGCCGCCACGTTCCGCACCCGATTTCAGCAGCTGACCGGCCCGTTGATGGCGAAATCAGTGGAAGACACGTTGTTTTACCGCCAGAACATGGCGCTGGCACTGAATGAAGTTGGAGCGGAGCCGGTGCCACTGACTTTCTCAATTGACCGTTTTCATGCGGAGATGAAAACCCGTCTTGAACGCCAGCCAGATGCGCTTTCTGGCACCTCAACCCATGACACGAAGCGCGGGGAAGACGCGCGCGCCAGGCTTTATACGCTGACTGAAGCGCCGGAGCGCTGGGCCGCCTGTATCGCCCGCTGGAGCGAAATGAACAAAAAAAGCGTCAGCGTTCTTGATGACGGCCCGGCCCCCAAACCGGCAGGCGAGTGGATGCTTTATCAGTCGCTGGCCGGAGTATGGCCAACCACGTTGCAACCTGACGATCGGGCCGGGCTGCAGGCACTGGAAGAGCGATTTGTCGTCTATGTGGAAAAATCGCTGCGGGAAGCAAAACTTCGCACTAACTGGGCCGACACCAACGATCCTTATGAACAGGCAGTACTGGGCTATGCCCGTCATATGCTCTCGCCGGAGAATCAGCTTTTTCTGCAGGACTTCCATGCCGCGATACAACCATTACTCCACGCCGGGCTGGTGAACAGCCTTACCCAGACCCTGGTGAAACTCACCGCACCGGGCGTGCCGGATATCTATCAGGGCAGTGAGGCGCTGGATTTCAGCCTGGTCGATCCTGATAACCGTCGTGAGCCGGATTTTGCCACGCTGGCACGCCAGCTTAACGATCAAACCCGCCCCAATTTCGCTCTGGATGCCAACTGGCTTTGCGGACGTCTGAACCAGTATGCGATCGCAAAATTGCTGGAATGCCGCCAGCAGCAACCAATGTTGTTTCGCAGAGGCGCTTATCTGCCGCTGACCGCTAGCGGCAAACAGGCTGAAAACGTGCTGGCCTTTGCCCGCCAGCAGAATGATGTGGCGCTGATCGTCATTACTCCACGTCTGGTACTGCGGATGCTCAGTGCTTCCCGTTCTTTTGCCCTTCACTGGGCGGAAACAGCAGTCAGACTTCCGGCCCGGCTGACAAATCGTCGCTATCGCAACCTGTTGACCGGTGAAGAAGCAGAGCTGACTGACTCTGTCGATCTTGCCAGATTTACGGGGCAGGCGGCCATTGTCCTGCTGAGTGAATGATTTAACGGTACTAAATAGTCATAATATTATGATTTTATTTATTTTTAATCATTTAATGGCGAGGAATGCATGTCTGACATCAAACTGATTATTACGGCAGGGGAAAGCCTTCCGTTGGGCGCTAATTTCGATGGTAATGGCGTCAACTTCGCCATTTTTTCCGCTCACGCGGAGCGTATTGAGCTCTGCCTTTATGATGCCAGCGGCAGAGAGGAGATCGCCAGGCTTGAGCTGCCGGAATACACCAATGAAATCTGGCATGGCTATGTGGCCGGACTGCAACCCGGTGCGCTGTATGGTTATCGCGTCCATGGCCCCTATGAGCCAGAGAAGGGGCACCGTTTTAACCCTCACAAACTTCTGATTGACCCTTATGCACGGGAGCTGGCCGGCGATATTGAATGGAATGAAGCACACTACGCTTACAATCTGCACGATGAAGACAAGGATCTGAGCTTTGACACTCAGGACAGCGCACCTTTTATGCCCAAATGCCGGGTAATCGATCCTAATGAGTTCGACTGGCAGGATAACAATCGCCCGGTGGTTCCATGGTCACACACCGTGGTCTATGAAACTCACGTCAAGGGCTTCACCCAGCTGAATCCTGCCATTCCGGAAGAGCGGCGGGGCACTTATGATGGTATGTCACACCACGCCACCGTCGACTATATCAAAAGTCTGGGGATCACCTCCGTTGAGCTGCTGCCGGTGCACTGGTTCCCGGACGATCAGCACCTGCTGGATAAAGGGCTGAAGAATTTCTGGGGTTACAACACGCTGGCGTTTTTCGCCCCGGCGACACGTTATTTCGGGCCGAGGGGCATTCAGGGCTTTCGCGATATGGTGCGAGCGTTCCACGATGCGGGCATCGAGGTGATCCTCGACGTGGTGTATAACCATACAGCGGAAGGCAACGAGCTTGGCCCGACGCTGTCATTAAAAGGGATCGATAATTACTCCTATTACCGCACTTTGCCCGATCAGCATCGTTATTACATCAACGATACCGGGACCGGCAATACGGTGAACACCTCGCACCCGCGGGTATTACAAATGATCATGGATTCTCTGCGTTACTGGGCTGAATCGATGCATATAGATGGTTTCCGGTTCGATTTAGGGACCATTCTGGGCCGCGAGCCGGAAGGCTTCGACCAGCGCGGCGGTTTTTTCGACGCAATCATGCAGGATCCGGTGCTTTCAAAGCTGAAGCTGATAGGCGAGCCCTGGGATATTGGCCCGGGCGGTTATCAGGTCGGCGGCTTTCCGCCTGGCTGGGCAGAGTGGAATGACAAGTATCGCGACACGGTGCGGGAATACTGGAAGGGCGACAATGTTTCGACCGACTTCGCCGCCCGCCTGCTGGGGTCGGGTGACCTTTACGACCAGCGTGGTCGTCGACCCTGGTCGAGCATCAATTTCATCACCGCCCATGACGGCTTTACGCTCAACGACATGGTTTCTTACAACGAAAAACACAACCAGGCGAACGGTGAAGACAATAACGACGGCCATAATGATAACCGATCCTGTAATTATGGTGCTGAAGGGCCAACAGACGATCAGGGCATCAACGAGGTCCGCGAACGGCAGAAGCGTAATTTTCTCGCCACGCTGTTCTTCTCGCATGGCACACCGATGCTGCTGGCCGGTGACGAGTTCGGCCGCAGCCAGCTGGGCAACAATAACGGTTACTGCCAGGACAGTGAAATCTCCTGGGTCCACTGGGAAAACCTGCCTGAAAGCAGCGACGCGCTGCGTGAGTTTACCCGCCATGTCATCAGGCTGAGGGCAGAGCAGCCACTGCTGCGCCGCGAGAACTGGCGGGATGGGATGGATATCAAATGGTTCAACGCCGGTGGCGGTTTCCAGCAGTCTGAACAGTGGGATGAAGGCTCAACCCTGGGAGTCTATATCGGCCGGCCAGATCTGCAGACGGAGGAAGGCATCTGGCATGATGTGCTGATCCTGCTCAATCCTTTCGAAGGCAACGTGCCGTTTCGTATTCCGCAGTTTGGCGAAGGTGGCTGGGTGCTGGAACTCACCACCGGTGACACCGGCAGGCACGGTATGGTTATCAATAAAGAAAAGGATTTTGAACTGGAAGGCCGCAGTCTGGCTCTGTTCCGCAGACCTTAGCGAGCAGGGTGCTTAACTGCGCCCTGTTAAGCTGACATCAGCCGCGATAAACTGGAGCACCCGTTGCGATAGTGAACGCGATTTACTCCAGGAGGGAGTATGAAAAGACTGATTAAACTGACAATTTTCCCAACCCTGCTGCTGATTACAGCCTGCAGCCACGAGGGGGCTTCTGACAACAACTGGCGTGAAAACCCGGAGTATGGCCATCCCGGCCTCCGTCGTGACGGTCAGTCGCTACAGATGAATGCACCACGTTCCAGAGAGGAATATGATGCCTGGGAGAAAGAGCGTTACCACGAGTACCGTAAAGTGCAGCGTGCGCAGCAGTTGCAAAACCGCGGCATGATTGATAACAGCACCGATACCGGACTCGGAATGGGCCAGCCGGTAAGTTTGTATTGATACCTGCCGGCCTCATGATTGCCGTATGACCTGTTGCATGGTCAGCACGGCAATCACCATCCTCGTTATTCCGCGATACCGTACGACATCGGGATACGTTAATATTCAGTTCTTGTTACTGCAGTCCATGCCAAATATTTCCATATAATAAATTCACCAGATGAAAGCAAGCATAAATAAAGCCTGCTGAGTCAGGGCTTTTGTCACGAAAAACCATTTCTCCTCATGATTTAACTGGAAGTTTTTTTTCACTTTTCCAGATTATTTAATATCGGCGTCAATGGAGAAAGTTAAACAACATATCAATGAGCAATTACAAAAATAAATAACAGCACGAATGGTATTTACGACAGGTTATAAATAGAGGAGATTGTGGAAGCAGACTCACCGTTATCAATTGCCATTATTTTTCAACTTTGAAATAAAAGAGGTTTTATGGAAATTACAGTAAAGCAAAGGAGATATAATCTGGGTTGTATTCAGGATGTGCCCGACAGCCGGGATCATTGCTATTCTCCTGATACAACCTTAATCCGCCAGCTACCGCCAGAAATTAATTTACAAGACTTCCCAATTTATGATCAGGGTCGTATAGGTTCATGTACAGCAAATGCTCTGGCTGGGGCTATAGAATATTTAAGGAGTATGACCCAGAAGCGGCCCCGATTCATCCCTTCCCGTCTGTTTATTTACTATAATGAAAGAACGATCGAAGGTTCAGTGGATTACGATGCTGGTGCAGAACTGCGAAATGGAATCAAGACATTACATAATACGGGAGTCTGTATGGAAAGAGAGTGGGGCTATGATGATACGCCTCCAGCAAATTTGAATGAAGCCTTTCCCGCTGACTCGCCTGCCGTGAAACAACCGTCCTCATGCTGCTATGATGAAGCCAGGAAATATCGTATTAGCTGTTATCAACGTCTTAATCAGGATTTGACCCATTTTAAGGAGTGCTTAGCGAGTGGAAAGCCATTTGTGTTTGGTTTTGCCACTTATGATAGCTGGCTTAATGGAAAATCACCGGCAACCTACATCCCGCTGCCCACTGATGATGACCGGTATGTGGGGGGGCATGCCGTTTTATGCGTAGGGTATGATGACAATAGAAAACTTTTCCGGATTCGGAACTCATGGGGTGCATCAGCGGGAGATAATGGCTATTTTTATATTCCATACGACTACTTGATGAATGCTGATCTGGCGAGGGATTTTTGGATAATTTGTGGAATTAAACACTGAGAAAAACTGATGTATATTTTCTTGTTTTTTATGAAATTTTAATATTAATACGTCAAAGTTATCTTTTTGTACCAGGGTAGCGTTGACGTATTTTTTGTGAAAAAAGGGTGATGTATCATGAATGATAACACGGCATCAAAAGAGATTGTCTCCCTGGGGGATTGGGTTTTAACATTGCTATTAACCGGCATACCTGGATTGAATGTTATTATACTTGTTTACTGGTCTTTAAATAAAAACATAAAAATCTCAAAGCGGAATTTCGCCAGGGCGAGTTTGCTGTTAATATCCCTGGTGATTATTTTTTATTTTCTCATGATAGAAATGACCGCTGGTTATTTTCTTTTTAAACACTATTGATATATTTTAAACCACCTTGATAAGGACATATTGATGAGAATTTCAGCTCTGGCACTGACCACTGTCGTATCTGCTTCTTTTCCAGCTATTGCTGACGATAGTAATGGTGTTTTTATTCCGGGAAGTTTTAGTGGAGACATGGCTTTAGGTAGTCTGAGTGGTAAGACCAGGGAGCGTGTTTACGACCCCTATTCCGGTGGGCATAAGAACAGCCAGCTCAACTGGAAATACAGTAACGCTGCAATCATTAAAGGCGCTTTTGACTGGGAATTGATTCCCTGGCTATCGATTGGCGCTTCTGGCTGGACTACGATTGCCAGCCGTGGTGGCTATATGGACGATACTGACTGGGCGGATGAAAGTAAGAAAACATGGACAGACCAGAGCAGACATCCTGACACCCGTTTAAACTACGCAAATGAAATAGATTTAAACGTGAAGGGGTGGTTGTTAAATCAACCGACCTGTCGTTTTGGTTTGATGGCGGGTTATCAGGAAAGTCGCTACAGCTTCAAAGCCTCCGGAGGCTCCTTTCATTACACCGATGAAGATACAGGCCTGACTGACATTGGAACTTTCCCGGCTGGCACGACAGTCATCGGCTACAAGCAGCGTTTTAAAATCCCCTACATTGGCATTGTAGGGAGTTACCGTTATGAACGTTACGAGTTCGGTGGTAGCTTCAGGTACAGTGGGTGGGTGCGCGCCACTGATAACGACGAACATTACCTGACAGAGACAACTTTCAGAGCGAATATCAAAAACCAGAATTTTTACTCTCTTGTTGGGCATGCTGGTTATTACTTAACGCCTGATACAAAAATTTATCTGGAAGGCGCATGGAACCGGACAACCAATAAAAAAGGGAGTTTGTCTGCCAACGATTACGGCACGGGTGAGAAAGACAGTGCAGAGAACAGCAGCGGTATTGAAAGCTACAGCTTTATGACAACAGTCGGTCTGAGATACTCTTTCTGAGTATACCTGAGCCGGACTGGTCGTCCGGCTTGATACACCACAACGCATCATTCAGATTATTTTTTCGTCAGCGTAATGCGGGTCAGTTCAGAAGGGCGACCAATTCTGATTGCCATCCCCGGCCAGAGCGCAGTGCCATTATTGACATACAACTGCATATTACCCACGTCATACAGGCCCGAGACAAAACCTCCGTTGGGTTTTACAAACAACCGGTCGAAACCCACAATCAGTCCCCCGTGGGTATGACCAGAAAGTTGTAAATCCACTCCCTGAAGTGCATTAAGGCGAGCGTTCCCGGGTTGGTGATCGAGCAGGATCACCGGTGCATTTTCAGGGACTCCCTGCAACGCTTTTACCAGGTCCGAGCCGACAGCTCCCCGGCGGGCGGCTGAGGCATCCGGCACGCCCACAATCGCCAGCTCAGCACCGTTTCGCTTAATCGTAACATGCGAGTTCAGCAGGGGGACCAGCCCCAGCGAGGCCAGATGCTCAGTCCAGCGCGCCTGCTCGAAGAAATATTCGTGATTGCCCGTGATGGCGAATACCCCGTCCGGAGCATGAAGCCCCCGCAGCGGCTCCACGTCAGCCCTGCGATTTTCAAGCGTGCCATCAATAACATCCCCGGTGACCAGAATAAGATCAACGTCGAGGGACATGGCCTTTTTCACCATCGCCGCAGTCCATGAAGCGTTAAAAAGCCGGGTAATGTGCAGGTCCGTCAGCTGCAACAGCTGATAACCTTCGAACTCAGCGGGAAGATTGGCGATTTCAATGGTGATGTCTTTCACCGGAGGAACACGGATAGCCTGCTGCACACCCACTGCGGCAACCACCATCGCCAGAACGGCGGCGGTGTAGCGTACTCCCGGAACGATCTCCAGCGGATGTCTGAACACTATCGACAGCAGCGCAATCACATCCATCAGAACCTGCGCAATAGCAAGAAACAGAACGGCCCCAAACGCCCAGTTGAACAGGATAATGACCGCACGGGGCATTTCCGCTGAAAAAACGCTGCCAGAGGTTAGTTTTCCCACCATAAGATACTGTGAAGCCAGCAGCGCCAGCAGGGATAACACGATTTTAACCACAATGGGCAGGGACAGAGGCCCGATGAAACGTACGATGACATACCAGCTGGGTATGCTAAAAATCAGGTGAAACATTCAACACCTTCCATAACCTGAGGCAGACGACTGCTTTAATGTCAGAAACCAAAAATGCTCTCAGGGAAGTTACAGCAATGACAACAGAGTTGGCAATGACTGTAGCCCTCTGACGTCTTCAGTTCCGCCACTTTTGCCACTTCCTCCAGCCGTAAAACTGACCAGCTCGTCAGGTAACGATAATCATTTCGATTTAAATTAGCGCGTGCTATAAAATATAGCAAAGGCTATATTTATTTGCGATTTTCGTCACTCAGGAGATTCTAATGCCCTTAATAAGAAAAATTGGTGTGGTAACGTTTTCCGTTACTCTGATGCTTTTTTCCACAGTCAACGTAAGCGCCGCAGAGAAATTTAAGGTCATTACGACCTTTACCGTGATCGCGGATATGGCTAAAAATGTCGCCGGAGATGCTGCTGAAGTCAGTTCGATCACCAAGCCAGGGGCTGAGATCCATGAATATCAGCCCACGCCAGGCGATATTAAACGAGCACAGGGCGCCCAGCTTATTCTGTCGAATGGCCTGAACCTGGAGATGTGGTTCAAAAAGTTTTTTCAGCACCTTAAAGGCGTTCCGGACATTGTGGTGACGAAGGGCATCGTTCCGATGGGGATCACTGAAGGGCCATATAACGGTAAACCTAATCCCCATGCCTGGATGTCGCCCGATAATGCCTTGATCTACGTCGATAATATTCGCGATGCCCTGATGCAGTACGACCCTGCCAATGTCAGTACCTATCATCAGAATGCGGAAGCCTATAAGAAAAAAATCATTGAAACCCTGCAACCATTGCGTAAGCAGGTGGCAGAGGTGCCGGACAATCAGCGCTGGTTGGTTTCCAGTGAAGGTGCATTTTCCTATCTGGCACGCGATCTTGGGTTGAAAGAGCTTTATTTATGGCCGATTAATGCTGACCAGCAGGGTTCACCTCAGCAAGTCCGCCGGGTGATTGATTTGGTTAAAAAACACCATATCCCGGCAGTATTCAGCGAAAGTACGATTTCTGATAAACCGGCCCGTCAGGTAGCGCGTGAAACTGGTGCACATTACGGTGGAGTACTGTATGTCGATTCACTGAGCCCGGAAACAGGTCCCGTACCCACTTATATTGATCTGCTAAATGTCACGACCAGTACGGTGGTGAAGGGCATTAAAGACGGTATTAAGGGGTAAGCATGATGCCGCAGGGTATTGATGTTTCGAACGTAACCGTTACTTATCGTAACGGGCACACCGCTTTACAGGATGCCACGTTCAGCGTTCCCGCCGGATCTGTTGCCGCTCTTGTGGGGGTAAATGGTTCCGGTAAATCGACATTGTTTAAAGCAATAATGGGATTTGTGCGTCTGTCACGCGGGAAAATTTCGATTCTGGGTATGACAGTACAGCAGGCGTTACAACGTAACGTTGTTGCCTATGTTCCGCAGTCTGAAGAGGTGGACTGGTCGTTTCCGGTTCTGGTGGAAGATGTTGTGATGATGGGGCGCTATGGCCGCATGGGGTTCATGCGCATTTCCTCAGCTAAGGATCGGGAAATAGTCACCCAGGCGCTGGAGCGAGTGGATATGCAGGATTACCGGTATCGTCAGATTGGCGAGCTGTCCGGAGGTCAAAAAAAACGCGTGTTTCTTGCCCGCGCCATAGCCCAGCAGGGAGAGGTCATTCTGCTGGATGAGCCTTTTACCGGCGTGGATGTCAAAACCGAAGCCAAAATTATCAGCTTGCTTCATGAGCTGCGTGACGAAGGCAAAACAATGCTGGTTTCCACCCACAACCTGGGGTCGGTTACCGGGTTCTGTGATTACACCGTCATGGTTAAAGGTACGGTGCTGGCGAGTGGTCCTACGGAGACAACCTTCACCAGTGAAAATCTTGAAATTGCTTTTAGCGGCGTCCTCCGGCATGTGGTACTCAAGGGGTCAGAAGACCGGATAATCACTGACGATGAACGCCCGTTTGTCTCACATCGCCTACAGACTGACAATAAGGGGCGATAACGATGAGCTGGCTAATGGAACCGTTTGGCTATCAGTACATGCTCAATGCTATGTGGGTCTCAGCGATGGTAGGGGGACTTTGCGCGTTTTTATCCTGCTATCTGATGCTGAAAGGCTGGTCGTTGATAGGTGATGCGCTGTCCCACTCCATCGTACCGGGTGTGGCAGGGGCTTATATGCTTGGCCTGCCGTTTGCGCTGGGTGCTTTTTTATCGGGTGGACTGGCTGCAGGCAGTATGCTTTTTCTTAATCAGCGCACCCGTCTGAAGGAAGACGCCATTATCGGACTTATCTTCTCCTCCTTTTTTGGGCTGGGCCTGTTTCTGATGTCGCTGAGCCCGGCCTCCGTCAATATTCAGACCATCGTTCTGGGTAATATCCTTGCGATTACACCGGCGGATATTGTGCAGCTTTCGGTTATTGGCGCAGTCTCTGTGGTCGTGCTCTTTTTCAAATGGAAAGATTTGATGGTGGTCTTTTTTGATGAAAATCATGCGCGGGCGATCGGCTTGCGTCCGGCCAGACTGAAGATTTTGTTTTTTACCCTGTTATCAGTTTCAACTGTTGCCGCTCTGCAAACGGTGGGGGCATTTCTGGTCATTTGCCTGGTGGTGACGCCAGGAGCCACGGCATGGATGCTCACTGACCGCTTTCCCCGTTTGCTGTGTATTGCGGTGGCGATTGGCAGTATCACCAGCTTTCTTGGCGCATGGGCCAGCTATTACCTGGACGGCGCAACGGGAGGCGTAATCGTTGTGGCGCAAACGATATTGTTTCTGCTGGCCTTTATTTTCGCCCCTGTACACGGTTTACTGGCTAACCGTCGGCGCGCAAGGTTAATTACCGGGAGGAGAGGGTGCTGACGTTATTAACCGAACCTTTTCAGTTCACCTTTATGAATAATGCACTGCTGATTTCGCTGGTCGTCGCCATTCCCTGTGCGTTGCTGTCCGTCTTTCTGGTACTGAAAGGATGGGCGTTGATGGGGGATGCAATGAGTCATGCCGTGTTCCCCGGCGTAGTGCTGGCCTGGATGATGGGCCTCCCGCTGGCGGTGGGCGCATTTGTTGCCGGACTTTTCTGCGCGCTGGCGACCGGTTTTCTGAAAGATAACAGCAGAATCAAGCAGGATACCGTCATGGGTATTGTTTTTTCCGGGATGTTCGCTGCCGGGCTTATTCTGTATATTGCTGTTAAACCGGAGGTTCATCTCGATCATATTTTGTTTGGCGATATGCTGGGCATTAATTCCAGGGACATCCTGCAGACAGGTGTAATTGCGGGATTTATCGTGGTGATCACAGGGGTAAAGTGGCGCGACTTTCTGCTTTTTTGTTTCGATTATCAGCAGGCACAGGTCAGCGGTCTGCGTACCCGATGGTTGCACTATGGCCTGTTGTGCATGGTGTCATTAACCATCGTGGCCACGCTGAAAGCGGTCGGAATTATTTTGTCAGTATCTCTGTTGATTGCGCCAGGTGCCATTGCGGTCTTACTGACAACGAGATTTTACCGGGCATTACTGCTTGCCGTAGCTGTTTCAGTTGCAGTTTGCCTCTGCGGGGTTTATGTCTCGTTCTTTATCGATAGCGCACCGGCTCCAACCATTGTCGTTCTGTTCGCCTGCGTATTTATTATCACTTTTGGGGTGACCAGCTATAAGGCGCAACGGCGGGAAAAGCGAGAATGAAAAAAGGCTCCGTGAGGAGCCTGTAACGAGTGCAGAGCCAGGCTTATTTGATCTCAGTGATAAAGTTCTCGCGCGAGCGACGGACTTTTTTCAGATTGACCAGCCAGTCGCCTTCATCTGCCCGGTAGCCCAGCGGCAGAATGATCACGCTACGCAGATTTCTCGCGGGCAGACCCAGAATTTCATCCACGGCGGCCGGATCGAAACCTTCCATTGGGGTGGCATCCACTCTCTGTTCAGCAGCGGCAATCAGCGCTGACCCCAGGCCGATATAGGCCTGGCGGGCAGCCGCCTGATAGTTGGCTTCCTGACCCCGTTCAGCCACAATCCCCAACAGCATCTGGCGATAATTTTCCCATCCTTCATTGGTCATACTACGAACTTCATTGGTCAAATCAAACATCATATTGACCCGATCCGCCGTGATATCGTCCCAGGCAGCGAAGACCAGCAGGTGAGAGCAATCCGTTACCTGTGCCTGATTCCAGCTTACCGCTTTTATCTTCTGGCGAATTTCATCGTTGGTCACCACCAGTAGCTCAAACGGTTGCAGTCCGCTGCTCGTGGCCGTCAGCCGCACAGCTTCCAGGATATGATCCAGCTTTTCAGCCGGGATTTTCTTAGACGGATCATATTTTTTCGTTGCGTAACGCCAGTTAAGCAGTTCAGTCGTTTTGCTCATTACGTTAGTCCATAGCGGGTTAAGTGATTGTTCAGACGCGAAACAGGACCATAGCCGTTTGCCGTCAAGCTTTTATACTAACGAATAACTGGCCATAACCAGTAGAGCAATTCGAGGCATTCTTGCCGTACGAAAACGCATTTTCTGCGCAAAGAGAGCGTGCGCTACGTGAAAACTGATGCACACAGGGGTAGCCAAAGTTTGAAAGAATTCACGTAGCGACTCCATTTTAAATTCCAGCATCAAGTATCGCAACGGGTGCTGAAAAGCCGTCCGTGAGTCGAGCCGATCGTTGGCAAAGCTCGCCAGCACAGGCAAAGGCCAGAATTCAAGATTTCACGCATCGCCCTATAGGTTCGCATAATGTATATTATGTTAAATTAGATATCAGGATACGAACCCGTCGCCACCCCCCCTGACTTTTATCCTCACCTCTCCTGTCTTTCGCACCATGGCCGGATACGTTAGGCAGGAGCTTATTTTCATTTACCGATGGCTGCTCACCTGTTTTCGGAACCGATCGCGCTACGTGATTTCTGAGTAATTACCGGTACCCAACCCCTGCAGAATTCGCATAGCAGCGCCGGGAGTTGGCTGACTTCCCTGCCCCAAATTTGAAAATCACCTAATTACTCAAACCATTAAAAGTTACAAAGCCACATTAGCAGGCTAAAATCACTGAGCAATTTTCAACGGCATAGCCCGGATTCGAACAGTCAGCGACTGTTCCTTTACCAATGACTGGCTGAGAAAAGGAAGAATATCATCGCCTGTTTCCGTAACGTTCAACGGGTGGCTGGGTTCACTCGTACTGGGTGGCTGGCTGGCTGCGCCCTGATACTGGTCAGCTGTTCATCAAAATTACCGGTCTCACTGGTCACGCCTCTTGCTCCGGTAGCTAACGTGCCACTTCCGGCCCAGCCTCATCCGAGCATGGTTCCGCTTCGCGGTGTCTGGCTTGCCACTGTGTCCCGCCTCGACTGGCCACCGGTAGCCTCCATTAATGCCCGGACAGAGTTGCGCATCAGTCAGCAAAAAGAGGCGCTGATCTCAACGCTGGATAAACTGCAGAGCCTTGGCATTAACACGGTTTTCTTTCAGGTTAAACCTGACGGTACCGCACTGTGGCCATCCAATATTTTGCCCTGGTCAGATATGCTGACGGGCAAAATGGGTGAAAATCCCGGCTATGATCCGCTGCAATTTATCCTCGATGAAGCACACAAACGTGGCATAAAAGTTCACGCCTGGTTTAATCCCTACCGCATCTCGGTCAACACTAAACTGTCAACCATCAGCGAACTGAACCGCACGTTGTCTCTCCATCCGGCCAGCATATTCGTCCTCCATCGTGACTGGGTCCGTACCGCTGGCGATCGTTTTGTTCTCGATCCCGGGATCCCGGAGGTGCGGGACTGGATCACCAGTATCGTGGCCGAAGTTGTCGCCCGTTACCCCATCGATGGCGTGCAGTTCGATGATTATTTCTATGCCGAAACGGCGGCGTCTCAGCTCAATGACAGTCAAACCTTCAGGCAGTATGGCCAGGGATTTGCCCTGAAAGCAGACTGGCGACGGCATAACACCCAGCAGCTGATTGAACAGGTTTCACGCACCATTAAGCAACTGAAACCCGATGTTGCCTTCGGCGTCAGCCCTGCTGGCGTCTGGCGTAATTTGTCACACGATCCAGCCGGGTCAGACACCAGGGGCGCTGCAGCCTATGATGAATCTTATGCCGATACCCGCCGCTGGGTGCAACAGGGTCTGCTGGATTATATTGCGCCACAGCTCTACTGGCCCTTCTCACGCAGCGCAGCCCGCTATGACGTGCTGGCAAAATGGTGGGCCGATGTGGTAAAGCCGACCAGGACACGACTTTATATTGGTATTGCCTTATATAAAGTGGGCGAACCGTCAAAAATCGAGCCGGAGTGGACGATGAATCATGGCGTGCCGGAACTGCAAAAGCAGATTGAGCTTAATGAGTCCACGCCTGGCATTAACGGCACTATCCTGTTCAGAGAAAACTATCTCAATCAGCCACAGACTCAGGAAGCTGTTCATTACCTCAGAGCGCACTGGGGTAAATGATCGATGCAGCGCTTATTTTTTCTGTCTGAACAACCACTCACGGGCGGCCAGGATATAGAAAAATTTTCGCGCTGAGGCCATATGATCGACTCCCTTGAAGGTCAGGAAGGTAATATTGCCCCCCTTGTTAAGATAACCATTTATCTGGTTGTTCAGCTTGTCCTGCTGACTCACGGGGAAAATCAATGCAGGATCCAGTCGCTCTTTTGGGCGGGTAACCCGGGCACCGGCCTCTTCCCATACCGGGACACATTTCTCATTCCAGGGCGTGGCCTTATTATCGTCGCTGCCGGTGATAATCAGCAGCTTTTGATGGCTCAGCGTGACGACGTCTTTTGGCCGCTGCTGCCCGGCAATGATAAGTCCGGCAGCAAAGGTTTCCGGATGCTTCGCCATCAGCCACAGCGACGTCATCGCCCCCATTGACCAGCCGGTGCAATAAACCCGGGAAGCGTCAATCTTGAGCACTTTGTCACTGCGATCTTCAAGGTTTGGATTACCGTAATTCCATGTGTTACTGAGCAGGGACTGAACCAGCCTCCAGGTATTCTCCACATCACTGGTATGTTCCCAGTAGTCATTCATCGTGGTGCGCTCATAACGCGGTGTAATTACCACACATTCCCGTTGTTCCTGCTCTTCCGGCAGCCCCCAAATAGAGGCAATACACTGTTCTGTGAGGGTCTGTGCGCAGGTACCTTCATAGCTGGTGCCCGAATGGGTAATGGCCAGCACCAGAGGATACGCTTTCTCTTCTCCACCGGGTTGCAGGAATGATTCAGGCAGGCGAATACTGTATTCCAGCCAGGCTGAGCGGGTATCATCCCACCACCAGTGGTGCTGTTCCCAGGCATCAATCCCGCGGATGACGACATTATTACCGCGCAAACTGACGTTGCTCCATGCGGTCTGGTTTGCGCCATAAACCCTGCCTGCCAGGGTCTTAATGCTTTTAACCTGAGCGATCGATATCTTATCGCTGTCCCGGGTTGGCAGACTCAGATCCAGGTCCTGGATAAATTCCACAATAACAAAACGGCCAGTAACATTTTTCTGCTCCTGATGCAGAGCCGGTTTGGTATTTGTGTAAACGGCCCCGACAGCCCTTGGTTGAGGCTCTCCCTGCGTGGCATTTTTATCCTGGCTATCGGGCATGCCGGCCATAAAACCTTGCGCCGCCGGAACCACCCCTGCGGTATATGTCAGGTGAGTCAGACTCTGTGGATCGATATCAGCATCATACTCCACGGCCACACCATAGATTTTCTCTCCTCCGCCAGTCACTTCAGCCAGGGCGAAGACACGCTGAATGCCGGGAGTCTTGACGGCTTTATCATCTGCAGAACTGACGACCTCTGATGCGGCGGTAAAACCACCGTCCCCGGATGCCCGCGCACCGGGCATCATGCCGGCAGACACCATACCGGCCAGTGAGGCCCCGCCAATCATAAAGGTTCTTCTTGAGATACTGGACATGATCATTTCCTGTTTAAATTTTGCTGTTAGACCGGTTATTCCTGCATACCGGACGTTCAGGCTGAAAGCGCTTTCAGCCGATGGAGCTTACGGAGAATGTCTTCTGCTGCCTGCTCTGCCGCACCTCTGGCATAAGGTGAGCTTCTGGCTTCGTAGGTGAAATGGTCGTAATTTGCCCTGTCCGGTAAATATTTATCCGCACCGTCGGCCATGGTCATGATGAATGTACTGGCGAAAGGAGAAACCGCACGGATATATGCTCCAATATTGGCCGAAAGCTCAGGCTGGACACCCACCAGTACCGTATCGCCCCACTGCATCAGGATCACCGGCAGCTGCACCGGGCTGCTGCCCTCATAAATAAATTTCTTCACCGGTCCAACAGGCGCATTACGGGGGGAGAATTTTTGCCCCGGTAAGGTGATCTCTGAACGTTGCAGATTCAGTGAGCAGGTCGTCGTTGCAGAAATTGTCTCTGCGACGCGTATCACCTCTTCACCGAGGCGCTGACCCATTAAATCAACCAGAGGGAATCCTTGCTCATGAATATCAATACGCCCGACACTGCCATTGGCATTGACAACGTGGCGACTGGCCTGCAGATAAGGCACCTGGTCACCCGCGCAACCAACAAGATAAAATGCCACGGTGTTGCCACCAAAGTATCTTTCAATATGACGGGAGGTTGCCCCGGCCATATCCGCGCTGATAAGCCGACCGCCGCTGGCCTGCTGCGATGCATCCATCACAGCGGGCTGAACGGCATAGTTAATCAGAACGGCAAGGGGTTTCCCGTTTCGTCCGTTAATGCGCAGGACACCCACATGAGAGTCGGTATAGCCTGCATCATCGGCACCCAGCCACCAACCCTCAGGGGTGGCCACATTACGGTTCACCCCTGCCCGGCAGTAACCGCCACCCGCGCCCAGGCGGGCCGGTTGCAACAGAGTGAGAGCCTGTTTCGCCGCTTTCCGCAACGCGTCTTCAAAAGCGTTCAGGGCGGCCAGAGTCTGTGCGGCGTTCCCCTGAACATGTTCTGGCTCGAGGAAAATATGCGGTGTGGAAAAAGAGTGGCTGGCGCAGATAACCGTGTTCCCGGTGGTGACTCCGGTGATATCGGTGAGAATGGCTTTCATACGCGCAATGACTTCTGCGGTGAGCGAGGTCAAATCCACCACCGCTATCGCCTGCCGCTGTCCGGCACTCTCGAGCAGCAGTACCCGCACAGCTAATGGGTCGTGTTCGGCAACAAACTCGCCCAGCGGGTACAATCCCGCTAATTCAACGCTGGCCTGCCCTGAACCTGCCAGTAGTGAGGTTGAATCACCGACAAAGGAAAACCCCGGTTTACACACAGCTGCGGCACCGACCCCCAGTCCCGTTAATATAAAACGTCGTCGTGAATACACAGCAAATCCTTCATAACTAAAAACTCTCCTGGTTTGCCCAGGGTAACGTCAGTTACCCCATTTTCAGCGCCAGTTCGGTGCCGCGTTTAATCGGGAGTGTCACGGAGATAAAACCATTTGCGGGATCGCGAATATACTGCAGAAAATCCGGTTCGGCGTTGTCGTTCATAACGTATCCACCGGTACGTATCTGAGGAGCAATTACCTCAATGACCTGTCTGGCAAGCGAAGGACCTTCAGCCAGCGGCCAACCATCAATAAGCGCAAAATCAACGGAACCACCAACGTCCTGAAGTGTTTCTCTCGCATCGCCAGTCCGGATGTCTGCCCAGGCATCAAGTCCAGCGTCGCGAAGATTTTGGCGTGCTGTTTCCGCTTTTGTGGCGACCAGTTCTGCGCCAATAACCTGACCACCGCCGTTATCCCGCATTGCTGCAGCGAAATAGACGGCGGACATACCCACAGAAGTGGCAAAATCAACCACGCGTGTAGCATTCATCGCCCGGCAAAGCAGATAAATAAGATCCCCCTGTTCTGGGTGAATGGAGAAACCATACTCCGCAAAGTGCTCAGGATCGTGAGCGGAGGGCCCTAAAAATGCGCCTGACTCCGGACGCCTGCGGCTTAAATTCATGCGCTCAATGACCCGCAAAACTTGCGGATCACGGATGACAGTCGATACTGCAGCATTTTGTGACGGGTTCATTGTTACCTCTCTGACAGTCATGAGGATTATCTGCAGTGTAATACGGTGGAAGCATACCCTTCACAGCCCTGGGAAGGATCGTGTGACGTTTTTAACCCTCGCAGTATAATTCTCAGGCGATTTTTTATGATTTCCAGCTGATACTGTCTCATCCCGGCATCTGAACAGCGTTGTTGACCTTCAGCGTCCACAATCCATTTGCGTGGTAACAGTGCCCCGAAAACCACATCCATTAACATGCCTGCCACCATCTCCGGCTCTGCAACGAAAAGCCGCTGCTTCTCTCTCTCGGAATGAAGCCACTCAATCAACATTTCCCGTGACTGAATAGCTTTACTTTCATAGAGATAGTCTGACAACTCGGGAAACAGGACGGATTCACGGGTCATCAGTTTCAAAATCGCCTCCCTTTCAAGCGCTTCGGCTTCATTGATATTCAGACGAAATATTCTGAACAACGTCTCTTCAGTCGGCAGCATTTCGTCCGCAGGTCTGGGGAGATCCAGAAAAAGGCGGCGATTTTCTTTGATGACGGTGGCAAACAGGTCCATTTTATTTTGAAAAACTTCATAAATGGCACGCTTGGACACTTTGGCCCGTCTGGCCACTTCTGCTGTTGTGGTTCCGGCAAAGCCCAGTGCAATAAAGGAGCCAAGAGCACCATTGATGATAACCGTCCTTCGTTCTTCCTGACTCATGGTTCGCGGACGTCCGCCGGAAGAAGGGCCAGTGTGTTTTACTCTGCTCATAGTTCTTCCAGTTGCCTGATGGTGCAGGCTACAAGTTATGGTACTACCTTGGTACCGTAACCTATATATGAATGATTATCAACGTCTGATCGCCCTCTGGTGGAAACAAGAGCACCGAGATAAGCCCCTGGTTTTTCCGGCGATCGGTTGGACGTATCTTCTGTCCCGGCATCGCTGCCCAAGGTTAATCCCATAAAAAGTCATCCATTATCGGGTTCAGCTGATGTTAACAGGCTGTAAATAAACTCTTTTTATCCCAATAAACTTTACCAGGATATTTCCCGCTTCGTTTGCTTGTCATATTTGTTAACTTTTTTTTGTTTATTCCAGCCCGCCGCTGACCCGCGCGAGGTGCTGTTTTAGCGTTTAAACGGTTCTTTTCGTGCCTTATTAATGACCACCTATCCCACTGAGGACAGCATCTTCGGTTACTTCCTCAACAACGTATTGATTCATATGGTAAAATAATAAGCAAAACTGAACAAAATTAATCATTGAGATAGCGGGTGAAAAGCCATATATTGGGCGCGTTTTTCACATGGGCAGTTTTTTAAATTCATTTATTCAACTACGGCGTTACAGATAACCCGGAGTTGTAGGAGAGATATGATGACGGATAAAGTCCGTATTGATACTTTAGTTGCGAACACCTCAAATGGTAACAACGAAACCTATTTAGCGCGACAGGCTGAATTTGAATCGAATGTCAGAAGTTATCCACGTAAATTGCCGTTAGCGATTGCGAAAGCTCAGGGCGTCTGGATCACCGACGTTGAGAACAATCAGTACCTTGATTGCCTGGCCGGTGCGGGAACGCTGGCGCTTGGACATAACCATCCTGATGTACTGCAGAGCATCCAGAGTGTCATTACCAGCGGCTTGCCGTTACATACTTTAGATCTGACCACCCCTTTAAAGGATCAGTTCTCCGAATACCTGCTCTCCCTGTTACCAGGCCAGGGCAAAGAGTACTGCCTGCAGTTCACCGGCCCATCCGGTGCTGATGCGGTTGAAGCGGCGCTGAAGCTGGCCAAGAAGTACACCGGTCGCTCAGGCGTCATCAGCTTCTCCGGTGGTTATCACGGTATGACCCATGGCGCGCTGGCGGTCACCGGCAACCTGGGCCCGAAAGAAGCGGTAAACGGCATGATGCCAGAAGTGCAGTTTATGCCCTACCCGCACGAATACCGCTGCCCGCTGGGCATTGGCGGTGAAGCTGGCGTTCAGGCACTGACCTACTACTTCGAAAATCTGATCAACGATGTTGAAAGCGGCGTGCGTAAACCTGCAGCGGTAATCCTGGAAGCGCTTCAGGGTGAAGGCGGAGCGAACCCGGCACCGGCTGAATGGCTGCAGCGTATCCGTAAAGTCACCAAAGAACACGGCATCGTGCTGATCCTTGATGAAGTTCAGGCTGGCTTCTGCCGGACCGGCAAGCAGTTCGCCTACGAACACGCTGGCATTGAGCCCGATATCATCGTGATGTCCAAAGCCGTTGGCGGCAGCCTGCCGCTGGCCGTACTGGGCATCAGGAAAGAAATGGATGTCTGGTCTCCAGGCCACCATACCGGTACCTTCCGTGGCAACCAGCTGGCAATGGCTACCGGCCTGACCACCATTAAGTACCTGAAAGACAATAAAATCGCTGATAAAGTTGCCGCTCAGGGCGAATGGCTGAAAGGCAAACTGGCTGAAATGCAGAAGCGTTTCCCGGTGATCGGTCACGTGCGCGGTCTGGGCCTGATGATCGGCCTGGAAATCGTCAAGCCAGACCAGGCGCCGGATCATATGGGTAGTTACCCTGCCGATCCGGAGCTGTCAGCACTGCTGCAGAAAAAATGCTTCGAAGCTGGCGTGATCCTGGAGCGCGGTGGCCGTAACGGTACAGTGTTGCGCTTGCTGCCCTCCCTGCTGATCACCAACGAAGAGCTGGGGATCTTTATGGATAAGTTTGAACAAGCCCTGATTGCCGCTGGTATCAAACCAGTCTGAGTGGAGTAAGTTGATGTCCCGGTCTAATCCGATTCTGGCCGCTTCAGCGCAAAGCACTGAAGCCTACCAGCAAGCCATCGCCCAGAGCAGCGCGGCGGTGGTGCAGTGGCTGCAACAACCTGAGATGTATCAGGGAAAATCCGTTGCTGAACTGCGTGAGCGTATCAAGCTGGACTTTAATCCTCAGGGCCTGGGCAACCAGGCCGCTATTGAGCGCGCGATTGAGTTCTTCCTGAAAGACAGCCTGTCGGTACACCACCCGCAGTGCGTCGCGCATTTACATTGCCCCAGCCTGGTGATCAGCCAGGCCGCAGAGGTGATGATCAACGCCACCAACCAGAGTATGGACTCCTGGGATCAGAGCCCGTCAGCCACCATTATCGAGATGAAGCTGATTGAATGGCTGCGGACTCAGGTTGGCTATCAGCCTGGTGATGCGGGCGTGTTCACCAGCGGTGGCACGCAAAGTAATCTGATGGGGCTGATGCTGGCTCGCGATGCTTTCTTCGCCCGCCAGGGACACTCGGTTCAGCAGGATGGCCTGCCTGGCAACCTGAAGAAGATTAAGGTGCTGTGTTCTGAGAACGCGCACTTCTCCGTGCAGAAGAACATGGCCCTGATGGGCCTGGGCTATCAGTCCGTCAGCCTGGTGAAAACGGATGAGTTTGCGCGGATGGATCTGAACGATCTGGCTGAGAAAGTGGCGCAGGCTGAAGCCAATGGCGAGCAGATTCTGGCGATCGTGGCAACGGCCGGGACTACCGATGCAGGCGCTATCGATCCGCTGCGCGCCATTGCCGGTCTGGCTGCTGAGCACAACATCTGGCTGCACGTTGACGCAGCCTGGGGCGGCGCGCTGCTGATGTCTGAAAAATATCGCGACTATCTGGACGGGATTGAACTGGTGGACTCCATTACCCTGGACTTCCACAAGCAGTTCTTCCAGACCATCAGCTGCGGTGCCTTCCTGCTCAAGGAAGCGCGCCACTATGAGCTGATGCGTTATCAGGCAGCTTATCTGAACTCCGAGTTCGACGAAGCTCATGGCGTGCCGAATCTGGTGTCCAAATCGCTGCAGACTACCCGTCGTTTTGATGCGTTGAAACTGTGGATGGGCCTGGAAGCACTGGGTCAGAAGCAATACGCAGAAATTATCGATCACGGCGTCACGCTGGCCCAGCAGGTGGCGCACTATGTTAGTGAGCAGCCTGCGCTGGAGCTGGTGATGAAACCTCAGCTGGCCAGCGTGCTGTTCCGCTATCGTCCGGAACGGCTGGCGGAAAGCACTGATGCCGCCATCGCTCTGCTGAACCAGAAGATAGGTGATGCCCTGCTGGACTCCGGGCGTGCTAACGTTGGCGTGACCGAGCATAACGGTGTGACCTGCCTGAAGATGACGCTGCTGAATCCAACCGTGACGCTGGAGGACATCAAAGTCCTGCTGATGCTGGTGGAGACTACGGCACAACAGCTGCTGGCTTAAATCTCACGTTGCTCTTTACAGCAGCCGGTAACTCAGTTACCGGCTGCTGTCAGGCTAACAGAAACCCTTCAGACCACGAATCAGGTTTACCGCCGTCGCGCCTCTCGAATGTGAACCATTAGGGCGTATGCCCCGCCTGCTTTACGTGCCAATATCACGCAGTCGTTTACCCTTCATCAGGTTGCGCTCAATATGCTCCAGCGTGACGTGTTTGGTTTCCGGTACCAGCCACATTGTCAGCAGAATAAACACCAGGTTCAGCACAGCGTATAACCAGAAGGTATTGGCGTTACCCATCTTCTCCAGCAGGGTCAGGAAGGTTGCCCCGACAATCATATTGCCGACCCAGTTGGTGGTTGTGGAGGCGGTAATGCCAAAGTCACGCCCTTTCAGTGGCTGAATTTCTGAGCACAGCAGCCACACCACCGGCCCTGCCGCCATCGCAAAGCCGACGATAAACATCAGCAGCATCGCAATCGCGATGTATTTGCGGACGTCGGTTTCCACCCCGATATGCAGCAGCGTACCCAGTATCCCCATCCCTACTGCCATCACCATAAAACTGGTGGTCAGCATGGGTTTACGTCCCCAACGATCCACCAGACCAATGGCGATCAGCGTGGCCAGCATGTTGACCATGCCCACGATAACAGTGCCCCACATCTGCTCGCTGGTGCTGGAGAAACCGGCAATGCCGAAGATTTTCGGCGCGTAATACATCACCACGTTCATCCCGGTAAACTGCTGCATGAGTTGCAGCAACATCCCCAGCCACACTGCCCGGCGGAAGTTGCTGTTATTGCGGAACAACGACCAGCCGCGTTGTTTCACCTGCAGGCTCTCCCGGATCTCTTCCAGCTCCTCCCTGGCCTGTTCACTGGTATTGCGCAGACGATCCAGCACTCGCTGCGCCTCATTAAACCGCCCATGTGAAGCCAGCCAGCGCGGGCTGTTGGGTAGAAACAGTACGCCGATAAACAGGAGCAGCGCCGGAACAGCAATCACCCCCAGCATCCAGCGCCAGTTGCCGCTGTAGCTGAAGGCGGTATCGGAAAGATAGGCCACCACGATACCGGTGGTCAGCATCAGCTGGTACATTGAAATCATTGAGCCACGAATCCGCTCCGGCGCGATCTCAGCCAGGTACAACGGCGCGGTATAAGATGCCACGCCAACCGCCAGCCCCAGCAACACGCGGGCAAAAATCAGTGACTCCACATTGGGGGAAAGCGCCGACCACAGCGAGCCAATCACAAACAGCGTCGCCCCGACCAGCATACTTTTCTTACGGCCCAGCTTTGACGACATCCAGCCTGCGGCCAGGGCACCAATTGCGGCACCAAACATCATTGAGCTGACCACCCATTCCTGCTGGTGATTGCCGATCTGTAAATCTTTCGACAGAAAGGGTAACGCCCCGGCAATCACCCCGATATCCAGCCCGAACAGCAGGCCCGAAAGAGCCGCCATAAAACAGACAAACCAGGTAAACCGGTTTTGTTTGTGTCCCGATGCTTTGCTGGCATGCATGCCGTATCTCCTCGCCTTAACCGTATGAATGTTAATTTTATGTAACAAGCAGGATTGGCGATGTGTTACCGGTCACATTTCCTGGCTATGCCAGGCTGCGAACCGTGCCCGGATAATTCACCCGATGTGGCGGGATCTTCCGGCCAGTGGGGCCACCACCATCTGCAACATACTCATGGCAATCAGCACCAGCAGAGGCACTGTCCAGCCTCCGGAATGCTCATGCAGGATACCGAAGAACAGCGGGCCGAAAGCCGCCAGCAGATAGCCGACACATTGTCCCATGCCGGAAAGCTGAGAAGCCTGACGATGATCCACAGCTCGCAGGCTGAACAGCGACAGGCAGGTCACCATCGAAGCGCCAGCACCAAGTCCGGCCATCACCAGCCATAAGGCCGCCAGGCCCGGTGCCAGCCACAGGCCGGTCATCCCGGCAAAAATGGCCAGCGAAGAGACAAAACCCACCATTCGCTGGTCGGGCAACTTTTTCAGCGCGGCCATACAGGCGAAATTGGAAACCACAGCAACGATCTGGTAGACAAACAGCAGCCACCCGGCGGTCACCTGACTGAAGCCGTTAGCCTGGGCGTAAGGGGTGAACCAGGCGATCAGGGTATAAAAGGCCATTGATTGCAAAGCCATAAATAACGATACCTGCCAGCCCAGCAAAGAGCGCCACGGTGATTTCAGCGCGGTCAGCGGTGAGGAGTTGTTGGCCACTGCCTGAGGGTGCCTTAACTTCCTGATTTGTGGCACCCAGGCCACCAGCGCTACTGCTGCCGGGATCAGCCAGACGCCAACCGACAGCAACCACCCTGCTCTGGTTAATTCGGCCAGCGGGACAGCCACTCCTGAGGCCAGACTGGCAGTAATCGCCATTGTCGTGGCATAGAGGCCAATATACTTTGCCGTGTGTTCGGTAAAGTCGCGTTTGATCAATGGCGGCAACAGGACATTGGCTGCCGCAATCCCTGCGCTAACGATCACCGTTCCGCTCCACAACCCCGCTTCGCTGCCGGTGAGGCGCAGCACAGAACCCAATGTAATCACCCATACCGCGGCCCACAGCGTTTTCTCAAGGCCAAAGCGGTTGCCCATTGAGGCTGATACCGGCGCAAGCAAAGCAAACATCAGTAACGGGATAAAGTTAAGCAATCCGGCCTGAGAAGGATTGAGCCCAAAGGTCTGACAGATATTTTCCAGGATTGGCCCGATCGAGGTGATCGGCGTGCGCAGGTTAGCTGCGGTGATCAGCAGAACGAACAGGAAAGATCCGGAACCAACAGAACGACGGGATGATGAGAGGCGGGACAAGGACATAATAGCTCGCACAAAAAGCAGCAAAATGCCGCTGATAGTGCGTTGGTTGACGTTAACGCTTACGCAAAAGGGCAACGGCCCTGATGTCTGCGAGGATCATACACTGCGACATCTGTCCGGTAAACCCTGAATAGTCCGCTCTCGCCGCAGGCAAACTTTCAGGTCAGCCCCTTTCTGGGTAATCCCCGGCAAGGCAGTATTACCCAGAAATCCGCTCTGACTCACACTGGTGAGCGGCCTCTTTTTCAGCCCGTTGCCAGTCTGAGCGCCAGCTTATTGTGCTGCTCAACGATCACCGGCAGATTGACAGTCACCACGTTACCCTCTTCAACCACTACCCGACCGTTGATGATGCTGTAAGCCACATGACCCGGATTACAGAACACCAGCCCGGCAACCGGGTCATGACTGGCCCCCGCCAGCCCGGGGCTGTCGAGACGGAAGATCGCCAGGTCGGCCATCATTCCCGGCGCCAGCGCGCCAATATCGTCCCGATTGAGGTTTTTTGCTCCACCCAGCGTGGCGATCTCCAGCGCCTCACGGGCAGTCAGCGCATCCGGACCAAAGCCCACCCGCTGCAGCAACAGCGCCTGACGAACTTCGGCCATCATGTCGGAGCTGTCATTGGAGGCTGAACCATCAACCCCTATCCCGACATGCATCCCCGCATCCAGCATATGCCTGACCGGGGCGATACCGGAGCCAAGACGCATATTCGAGCAGGGACAGTGCGCCACGCCGGTGCCGGTGCGGGCAAAAAGTTTGATGCCGTAATCATCCAGCTTGACGCAATGTGCATGCCAGACGTCATGGCCCACCCACTCCAGATCTTCCACATACTGGGCCGGGGTTTTGTTAAACGTTTTTTTGCTGTACTCAATGTCACTGACGTTTTCAGCCAGGTGAGTATGCAGGGAAACGCCGTGCGCACGGGCCAGTTTAGCGGATTCCCGCATCAGCTGTTCGCTGACCGAGAACGGTGAACACGGCGCGACCACAATGCGCAACATTGAGCCGCGGCTGGCATCATGGAACTGCTCAATCACACGCTGGGTGTCTTTCAGGATCGTCGCTTCATCTTCAACGATAGAATCCGGCGGTAATCCTCCCTGTTTACGCCCGACGCTCATGCTGCCGCGACAGGCGTGAAAACGCATGCCCATCTCCTGGGCAGCTTCTATGCTGTGGTCGAGTGTGATGCCGTTGGGATAGACATACTGATGATCGCTACTGGTCGTGCAGCCGGACAGCATCAGCTCCGCCATCGACGTTTTCGTGGCAATTTTCATCATCTCTGGGGTCAGACGTTCCCAGATAGGATAGAGCGTGGTGAGCCATTTAAATAGTTCGCCGTCCTGCGCGTTGGGAATGACCCGGGTGAGGCTCTGATACATATGGTGATGGGTATTAATCAGACCGGGGATAACGATGTGCCCTTTCAGATCGATAATACGATCGGCTGTTGCAGGTAAATCCTGTTCGCTCCCAATCGCGACAATAATATTGCCTTTAACATAGATGCTGCCGTTTTTTATTTCCTGCCTTTTCTCATCCATTGTGACGATAATGTCGGCATTCTTTAGCAGGAGGGTTCCACCCGATGCAGGTGCCGTTGAAAAGTGTTTTTTATCAGTATGTTGATCCATAATTTTATCTGCTGCAGAGGCAGGTAATGCACTCAACAATGGCGCCATTAATGGAACTTTCAATAACAGTCGACGCAAATGGTCAGGGGTGTTTCCTTTCATTTCAGTAATCCTTTACGCAATATTTCCTGATGGAGTCTTTCTATTCGCCGTCGGTTTAAATCACGACCGTTAATATGCTACTCCTGTCTCCGACGAGCTGACAGTTCAGTCGGGTTAACAGATGTAAATGATTATTTCGCCCGCAGTATCGAAAAGCAGCTCCTCTCAGAGAAATTAATTCTGAATGCAGAGATGATGGTCGGTTTCCGGCGGTTGCCCGTCAGGCAACCGCCCGGTTAAGACAGTTTCAATATTTCATCCGTGACAAATCTTCAATCAGCCCCGCACCCGTTGGCCGCCAGCCCATCTGCTGCTGAGTCCAGCGCCCGGAAGCACGCAGATCTATCCCGGCAAACATCGCGAACCAGCCAAAGTACGGCTGAGCTTCCTCTGGCGTGATGGAAACCGCAGCAATGCCCAATCCCCTCGCAACCACTTCGGCAATCTGGCGGGAAGCGATCCCTTCTTCAGCCACCGCATGATAACGCGCCCCTTGTTGCCCTTTATCCAGTACGCGTCCGTACAGCTTTGCCACATCCAGTACATGTGCCGCTGGCCAGCAGTTATTGCCCTCGCCCACGTATGCCGCCGCGCCCTTCACTCTGGCGATGTCGATATAAGGTGAAATCAGCCCCTGACGGAACCTGTCATGTACCTGCGGCAGGCGTATCACCCGAACATCCAGACCGGCATCCAGTAATTTATTGCCTGCTACTTCCGATGCCTTGCGCGGGTTAGGATCGTCAGCATTAAACACGTCCTCCGTGGCAGGCTCACCTTTACCGGCATTCCCCATCCCGGTACCGGAAGTGATAATCAGCGGTCGGCGGCTCCCTTTCAGCGCTTGCCCTAACGCGGTGATCACGCGGACATCCTTTTCGCAGTTGGCGACAAAACGTGAAAAGTCATGATCGAACGCGGTATGGATCACGGCATCTGCTCGTGCGGCGCCTGCGGCAATACTGGCAGGATCTTCGAGCGTACCGCGACAAACTGCCACACCCGCTGCCTTCAGAGCGGCAGCTCCTGCATCCGAGCGGGTCAGGCCGAGCACCTGATGGCCTGCAGCCTGCAGTTCAGGAACGATACGTGAGCCGATAAAACCGGTTGCACCAGTAAGAAAGACAAGCATGAGCGACCTCCTGTGTGAGTGTACCGGCAATGTTACCTGTTACGGCCGGGCAGAAAAGGAGTGACTTTATCGTAGTATAAATCCTGACAGGTTCACGGTTGCCCGTGCAGCCAGATAAACAGCAAAGCAAAGCGTGATGGAAAAAGCGGCAATCCTGGCAAGGAAAATAGTTTTTTACAAATCGCCGATTCTTTTGGCAGATTATTCCTTTTTAAAAAACAGAAATGAGAGAACAGGAATCAACACGGTGATTAATAGAGGATAGTTACACACAATAACGTTAATTTTACGGTATTTCGCTGACCTGCCATATAAGTCAGCCAGGATTTTGCTGCAAAGGCACAGAAAACCATAAGGAAACAGTTCGTTATCATCACAATGGCGCCTGCTGAATTATGGATTAATTGTGAAGAAATACGGTCAGTTTCCTTCCTGAAACCGCCATTAGTGATTTTTTCATTTAAAAACAGAGGGGTAACAGGCGGCCAGTCCTCAGCGTGGCTGGCCGGGCAGCTTGACGATCCTGAGGCTAAAATATATCTTGAAATTCAACCAGCAATCTACTGACAGCAGTATAGCCCTGTCCTGCTGTGCAATAAAATAACCGACCCGGGGTAAAAATTGACGGCGAGTTTTTTAATCGTCAGCGTGCCCATTGTGCACCAGAATGACTCACTGCTCAGTAGATAACTAATTATTGAGGATGCTCTTCATTTTGCATATCCCTTAAATTCATGACGGAAATACCGATGAAATACTCTATTTTATGCGTTTTAACGCTGGCCGGTTTAACGGGTTGTCATGACGCCAGCAAAAAAACCGCAGACGCTCCGACTCAGGTTGGCGTTGTCACCCTGCGCGCCCAGCCTTTCACTTACACCAGCGACCTGACCGGGCGCACTACCGCCACACTGACGTCCAGCGTCCTGCCGCAGGTTGGCGGCATTATTCAGCGACGCCTGTTCACTGAGGGTGACGAGGTGAAAGCCGGTCAGGCTCTGTATCAAATCGATCCTTCCAGCTATAAAGCCACTTACGACCAGGCTGCAGCCGCCCTGCAGAGCGCCAAAGCGCTGGTTATTTCTGACTGTCAGAAGGCCCGCCGTTACAACATTCTGGTCAAAGAACAAGGCGTGTCGCAGCAGGATGCAGAAAATGCCACTGCGACCTGTGGCGAAGATAAAGCCAGCGTGGCGGAGAAAAGTGCCGCGCTTGAGGCGGATAAAATCAACCTCGGCTGGACCCGCGTGACCGCCCCGATTTCCGGCCATATTGGTATCTCGACCGTTACGCCTGGCGCACTGGTCACTGCCAACCAGACGACTGCCCTTACCACCATCACCGCGCTGGACAACATGTATGTCGATCTGACCCGATCAAGCGTTGATCTGCTGCGGCTGCGCAAACGCGCACTGGCCAGCAACAGCAACACTCTGGATGTGAAGCTGACACTGGAAGATGGCTCGGTTTACCCCCAAACCGGCAAGCTGGAGCTGACCGAGGTGTCAGTGGATGAGGCAACCGGTTCGGTTACGCTGCGTGCGCTCTTCCCTAACCCGCAGCATATCCTGCTGCCGGGAATGTTTGTGCACGCCAGTCTGAATGAAGGGGTAATCCCTGATGCCATTCTCGCCCCACAGCAGAGCATCATTCACGATCCTAAAGGTAATGCTTCAGCAATGGTGGTGGGCACCGATAACAAAGTGACCACGCGCGATGTCACCACCGGCATGACCTCAGGCGAAAATTATCTGATCCTGAGCGGCCTGAAAACGGGCGATCGGGTTATTGTCCAGGGAACATCCCGAGTCAATGCCGGCGAGACGGTGAAACCGGTAGAGGTCAAACTCAACCCTGCGGCGATTTCTGAAACCTCGGCTTCGCCCGCAACGCAGCCTGACACCACAAAAGGAGCGGCCTGATGTTCTCCCGCTTCTTTGTTCGTCGCCCGGTTTTTGCCTGGGTGATCGCCCTGCTGATCATGATGGCCGGGATCATCGCCATTCGCTCCATGGCGGTGGCCCAGTATCCGGAGGTGGCCCCCCCGACCATCAGGATCAAAGCCACCTACTCCGGCGCTTCCGCTGAAACCATTGAAAACAGCGTGACCCAGGTGATAGAGCAGCAGCTCACCGGGCTGGATAACCTGCTCTATTTCACCTCAACCAGCAGCTCGGACGGGACGGTTCAAATCAGGGTAAGTTTTAATCTGGGAACCAACCCGGATACCGCACAGGTTCAGGTGCAGGATAAGCTGCAGCAGGCTGAATCCCGTCTGCCAACGGAAGTGCAGCAAGCCGGGATCACCGTGACCAAATCCCAGTCTGACTTCCTGATGATCCTGTCGCTGTACGACAAGACCAACAAAGCAAGCAGTAACGATATCGCCGACTGGCTGGTCAGTAATATGCAGGATCCTCTGGCACGCGTGCCAGGTGTGGGCAGCCTGAATGTCTTCGGCAATGAATATGCCATGCGTATCTGGCTGAACCCCACCAGACTGGCCGCTTACGACCTGATGCCATCCGACGTGGAAAGCGCCATCGAATCGCAAAACATCCAGCTGTCTGCCGGGAGTATCGGTACCGCGCCAACGTCTTCCAGTCAGCAGATCACCGCCACGGTTCAGGCTCAGTCCCGCCTGCAGACGCCCGAGCAGTTCCGCAATATCATCGTGAAAAGTGAGGCGAACGGTTCAGTGGTGCGCATCGGCGACGTCGCACGCGTGGAAATGGGCAGCCAGGACTATATCGCCACTTCCCGACTGAATGGCCATCCGGCTGCGGGTGTTGCGGTGATGCTCGCTGCCGGAGCCAATGCACTGGATACGGCAAATCGGGTAAAAGCCACGATTGAAAAGTATCGCAGCAACATGCCTGCGGGCTACGAGGTCGCTTATCCCAAGGACAGCACCCAGTTTATTAAGCTGTCGGTACACGACGTGGTTGAAACGCTGTTAATCGCCATCCTGCTGGTGATTGCGGTGATGTATCTGTTCCTGCAAAACCTGCGAGCCACGCTGATCCCGGCACTTGCAGTTCCGGTGGTACTGCTCGGCACCTTTGGCGTGCTGCAGGCGTTTGGCTACACCATTAACACGCTGACACTTTTCGCCATGGTGCTTGCCATCGGGTTACTGGTGGATGATGCCATCGTGGTGGTGGAAAACGTCGAAAGGATCATGAGCGAGGAAGGTCTTAAAGCCCGTGCCGCAACAGAGAAGTCGATGGGTGAAATTTCCGGTGCACTGGTTGCGATTGCGGTGGTGCTCTCGGCGGTATTCCTGCCAATGGCCTTTTTTGGCGGATCGACCGGGGTTATTTATCGCCAGTTCTCAGTGACGCTGATCTCTGCAATGGCGTTATCGGTCGTAGTTGCGCTGACGCTGACCCCAGCGCTGTGCGGATCGTTGCTTAAACACAGTAAACCTCACACCAAAGGTTTTTTTGGCGGCTTTAACCGACTCTACTCCGGTACTGAGCATCGTTATAAACATGGCGTGGTGAAGGGGCTGCGTCACCCGGCAATCATGATGGGGGCTTATGCCCTGATGGCCGCAGGGATGGGCTTGTTAATGATGCATCTGCCCACCAGTTTCCTGCCGAATGAAGACCAGGGACAGGTTATGGTGCAGTTTACCCTTCCTGCGGGCTCTTCAGTCAATCGCACCAACCAGGTGAACACCGAAGTCACCAACTGGTTCCTCACCCATGAGAAAGCCAACACTGACGTGGTCTTCTCCATCACCGGTTTTAACTTCAACGGTAACGGTGACAACGTCGGAATGGCCTTCATTGAACTCAAGGACTGGGACAAGCGCCCCGGAGCCAACAATACCGCGCAGGCAATTGTTGAAGAGGCGAACAAAGCGCTGTCCGGCATCCGCGATGCCAAAGTGATTGCCATGACCCCGCCTGCGGTTTCCGGCATGGGCCAGAGCAATGGCTTTACCTTTGAGCTGATGTCCTCTGGCGGGACCAGCCATGATGCGCTGTTGAAAATGCGTGACCAACTGATTAAAGAGGCGAATCAGAACCCGGAACTGCAGTCAGTCCGTGCTGCAGATTTGCCGGAAACGCCGCAGCTTAAAGTTGATATCGACAATAACAAGGCGGTGTCTCTGGGGCTGGATCTCAGCGACGTCTCTTCAACCCTGAGCAGCGCCTGGGGCGGCACTTATGTCGATGACTTTATTGACCGTGGACGCGTTAAAGAGGTGTATATCGAGGGCGACAGCCCGTTTCGCTCCTCGCCAGACGATCTGAACAAATGGTTCGTGCGCGGCACCAACAGCAGTGGCGATACCACCATGACGCCGTTCTCTGCCTTCGCCAGCACTCACTGGGTATATGGGCCACAAAGCCTGGCGCGCTACAACGGCGTAACGGCCTTCGAGATTGATGGTGAGAACGCCAGCGGGTTCAGCTCGGGTGCGGCAATGGATAAAATGGCGGAACTGGCCAGTAAGCTGCCACCAGGATCGACCTTTGACTGGAGCGGCCTGTCGCTGCAGGAAAAGCTGGCCAGTGGCCAGACTCTGACCCTGTATGCCATTTCGATTATGGTGGTGTTCCTCTGCCTGGCGGCATTGTATGAAAGCTGGTCGGTGCCCTTCTCGGTGATCCTGGTGATCCCGTTGGGGATCCTCGGCGCCTCTTTTGCAGCGACGCTTCGCGGGCTGAATAACGACATCTATTTCCAGGTTGCGCTGTTAACCACCATCGGGCTGTCGTCAAAGAACGCCATTCTGATTGTTGAATTTGCCGAAGCGGCGGTGAAACAGGGAATGACACTGTCAGCAGCTGCAATTTCGGCGGCGAAAACGCGACTGCGACCGATTCTGATGACCTCAATCGCCTTTGTTGCCGGGGTTCTGCCGCTGGCCTTAGCTACCGGAGCCGGTGCCAACAGCCGCATTGCCATCGGGACAGGCATTATTGGCGGAACAGTCACAGCCACGCTGCTGGCGATCTTTTTTGTGCCGCTCTTCTTTGTGCTGGTTAAGCACTTCTTCACCCGTCGTGATGTCAGCGAGGAATAACGGATGCTGCATAAAACTCTTTCTGGTCTGAGTATCATCAGCCTGTCCATGCTGCTGGCAGGCTGTCTCTCGCTGGATCCCCACTACCAGCGTCCGGCAGCGCCGGTTCCACAGACCTGGCCTGAACAGAGCAACAATGCGGATGCCAGAGCGGTGCTGACTGACTGGCAACAGGTGCTGACCGATCACCGTCTGCATGACGTGGTGCAGCGTGCGCTGGTCAGCAACCGTGACCTGCAGAAATCCATTGCGGATATTGAAGCTGCCCGTGCGCTGTACGGCGAGCAACGTGCTTCGCTGTTTCCGACCCTGAATGCAGCGCTTAATCATACGCGCAGCCGCACTGCCAGCGATGGCGTCAGCAGCTCGGCGGAGGCGGAAGGTTCGGTCAGCAGTTTTGAACTGGATCTGTTTGGTCGCAATCAGAGCCTGACAAGGGCTGCAAAGGAAACCTGGCTGGCCAGTGAAGCGACCGCGCAGAATACGCGCATTACTCTGGTCACGGAGACCACCACAGCCTGGATCACGCTGGCAGCGGATAAAAGTAATCTGGCACTGACGCAGCAGACCATGGCCAGCGCGGCTGATTCGCTGCGCATCACCCAGCTCAAGCTGAACCAGGGCTCAGCGGCAGCGGGTGACGTCAGTGAGGCGATGACCACCTATCAGCAGGCGCGAGCCAGCGTGGCTGATTACCAGACGCTGGTCGCGCAGGACATCAATGCGCTGAATCTGCTGATGGGTGAAACCGTACCGGAGAATTTGCTGCCAGGCACTCTGGAAAGCCTGTCTCCTCAGGCCATTTCGCTGGTGCCGGCGGGCGTCTCTTCTTCTGTTTTATTGCGCAGGCCTGACGTCCTTGAAGCCGAGCACAACCTGAAAAGCGAAAACGCCGATATCGGTGCCGCGCGGGCCAACTTCTTCCCGACCCTTTCGCTGACTGCCAGCGCAGGCGCGGGCAGCAGTTCATTGTCTAACCTGTTCGGACACGGCACCAACATCTGGTCATTCGCGCCATCAATTACCCTGCCGTTGTTTACCGGCGGCAGCAATCTGGCCCAGTTGCATTATGCCGAAGCAGAGAAAAAGGGGCTGATTGCCTCTTATCAGAAAGCCATCCAGACCGCGTTTGAAGACGTGGCGAACGCCCTGGCCCGCCGCCGCACGTTGAACGAGCAACTGGATGCTCAGCAGCAGGCTGTTGCGGCGGCCCGGCGCAGTTACGATCTGGCCCGTCGTGCCTATGAAGTGGGTACCGGAGATTATCTGACGGTACTGACCGACCAGCGTACGTTGTGGTCTACCCGACTGGATCTGGTTTCAGTACAGCAGACAGATTTCGAAAACCGTATCACGCTCTGGCAATCGCTGGGGGGCGGGGTGGACGCAGGGTAAAGCAGCAGGAACATGTACTGAGGAACTGCCCGGTGAATAACCGGGCAAGCCATACAGGCATCAGGCACTGTTCCAGCGGGATCTGCCAAAATATGGCTCAGGCTTAACGCCAGCCCAGCGCGGGAGCAACATGCTTCAGGATCGCTTCCAGTGCGTGAGTACAGTAATCCACGCCCAGCTGGTTCGGGATGGTCAGCAGCAGCGTGTCGGCTTCCGCAATTGCTTCATCCTTCGCCAGTTGAGTGATCAGCTGCTCAGGCTCTGCTGCATAGCTGCGGCCAAAAATCGCCCGCGTTTTCTCATCCAGATAACCTACCTGATCGCCCCCCTGCCCGCTGGCACCAAAATAGGCCCGATCGGTGTCGTTCATCAGCGCAAAGATGCTGCGACTTACGGATACGCGCGGTTCACGGGAGTGACCTGCCTCCTTCCATGCCTCACGGTAGAGACGGATCTGTTTCGCCTGCTGGATATGGAACGGCTCGCCGGTTTCATCATCTTTCAGCGTTGAGCTTTGCAGGTTCATCCCCAGCTTCGCTGCCCAGACCGAGGTGGCATTCGAACCCGATCCCCACCAGATGCGCTCGCGCAACCCTGCGGAGAACGGCTCTGGTCTTAAAAGGCCCGGCGGATTCGGGAACATCGGCTGCGGATTGGGTCTGGCAAAGCCTTCCCCGCGCAGGGCTTCCAGCAGGGCTTCGGTATGGCGCCGCCCCATATCTGCATCGCTTTCCCCTTCCTGTGGGGCATAACCAAAATAGCGCCAGCCTTCCACCACCTGTTCCGGTGAACCACGGCTGATGCCTAACTGCAGGCGGCCACCACTGATCAGATCGGCCACCCCCGCATCTTCCGCCATATAGAGCGGATTTTCATAACGCATATCGATGACACCGGTACCAATTTCAATCTTTTTAGTCCGGGCGGCCACCGCGGCTAATAGCGGGAAAGGCGCGCTGAGCTGACGGGCAAAATGGTGTACGCGGAAATAGGCGCCATCAGCCCCCAGTTCCTCAGCGGCTACAGCCAGATCGATGGACTGTAACAGCGCATCAGCCGCAGAACGGGTGGCTGACTGCGGCGACGGCGTCCAGTGACCAAAAGACAGAAACCCAATGTTTTTCATGATAAATCGGCCTTTTACAGGTAATTACTGATCGTGACTCAGTATCGGCGTGACGGGCCACAGGATGCAAGCTGAAAGCAGAGCCTACCCTCAAATGGCTAAAGGACCGACAACGACGACGAGACTTCTGATTGGGAAGGTAAGAAGCCTGTCAGAGCGCGTTAAGAACAGCGTGCATAAGCATATTTGTTCATTCTTTAGGATTACGACCCATATTATTTAACGAATTCCTGATGATAATGTAACTCACCTTTTACACACATTGACATTCACGGGGGGCATCATGCGTGCACGAATACAGCATCTGGATGGAATGCGAGAATTAGCTATTCTGCTGGTCATGGGTTTTCACGCTTATTCCAGATGGCCGGAACGGCTGCATTATGTCACCCGTACAAAAGATTTCCCGCTATTCGCATTTGGCTATGTTGGCGTGCCACTTTTTTTTATGATTTCAGGCTTTGTCATTTTTATGACGCTGGATAAATCGGAAAGTTATATTTCGTTCCTCAAGAAAAGATGGTTACGATTGTTTCCTGCCATGTTCATTGTCAGCCTTGTCGTCTACTTTACGGCAAGCCTGTTTCCCGAGAGACCGGCAGGCACTCCAAACCTGATGAATCTGCTGCCCGGTCTGATCTTTACCAACCCTGAAACCCTCTCTATGCTCAGTGGTGTGGAATTCAAATCACTTGAAGGCTCATTCTGGTCGCTGTATGTTGAAGCCGTCTTTTACATTTTTTTCGGCGCTGTTTATTACTTTGCCGGCAGAAAGTATTGCCTGCCTTGATCCTGCCAATGCTGGCGCTGTCAGCCGCCTCAGCCATTAAAATGCTGGGTTATGCTTCTCTGGCCGACATAATCTCAAAGTTTGGTTTTATCCATTATTCCTGGTTTATGATTGGATGCCTGGTGTATGAAAGATTGCATAAAAGAGACAAACTCTTCCATTACGGTTTGACCCTCTTCGCCTTACTGATTAACTTAAGCTATTACGTTAAAACCAGTGGATTACCGGTACTGATCCCGCTGGCAATGGCGTTAATTTTATTTATAACCAGCTTTTATTCACCCAGACTGGAAAAAATACTCTCCACCCCATTCTTAACGGCAATTGGTTTTGTCAGTTATGCGCTCTATCTGATCCATGAAAACCTGATGATTGCCACGCTGATCAAGGTGAATAACGCCATTAAAAATGATGACATCATGATGCTCATACCAGTTCCGGTTGCGTTCATGATCTATCTGATTGCACTTTTTATTACCAGATATGCCGAACCTGCTTTAAAAGAGAGGCTGGGGCGGAGAGCAAAACAGCCTCAGATCGGCTAATGTCCCCCTGCCGATAAAATTTTTTCAGGCCAGCTTTTCTCATCCGAACAGGTTTTACGGTCGCAATGCGAAAGTCAGGATCGAACCGTAACCGTGCGCGCTAACGAACAGTCAGGACAGCATGGCGTGCCGGGCTGGTTATTGGGTTCACATCAGTGGCCATATGTCAGAATGAGATGCAACAACCAGAAGGTCATCACAGATAAAGGCCTTTTTTATCAGGACTCCCTGACGAAACCAGACGCAGGTCACGACTTCTTCGTTGACCTCAAGCACCACCATGACCCTGAATGATTTTCTCCGCCTTACCTGCGTGCCGGGTGGTAAGTTCATTTCCTGCTGCCTTCAGCGCTGTGTTGGGCCAGTATTGTGCCGATTACAAAGGCGTTTACTCTGATCAGCTTATCGGTGTCTGGTTGCACCTTGCCGTACACCCTCATTCCCTCCAGCAACATAAACAGGGTTTCCCCCATGGTGGCAGCGTCCTGGTCGCTGCGGAATACGCCCGTTTGCTGTCCCTTGATCAAAATGGCGGTCAGATGTCTGACAATCCCGCTGAACATATAGTCGATCTGCTTGCGGATATCGTCATCTCCTGGCAGCAGTTCATTGGCGGTAGCAATAGAGAGGCACCCTTTCTCACCGGCGCTGCCGGTTGAAAGCTGCACAGCAAAACTCAGCGTTTCCTTCAGCGCTTCCTCCGGAGAAAGCTGTTGATAGCGCTGCTCAAGACGAGCCAGGCCGTCGTCCATATATTGTCTGAGCGCCGCCAGAAAGATGGCGCGCTTATCGGGATAAAGTTTGTAGATGCTGGCACTGGCAAGTCCCGACGCTGCCATCAAATCAGCCATTGAAGTTCCGCGGTAACCATTCTGCCAGAAGCACTCCAGCGCGGTGTTAAGCAAATCCTGGGGATCGAATTCTCTGGGTCGTCCGGCGGTGGGTTTCATCATCTTCTCTACACAGGTAAAGGGTGTTATTGATTGTAGATCGTATAATCTACAATGCAAGTCTTCTTTGCCGGATACGGAGTCAGGCTTATAAAAACCATTTTGCACGCCGTGGCTCTGTGACAGTCAATTGAGCCGATAATGAAACTGTACGCTGGCGCGATCAGCAGGAAACTGCCATTGTTGATTAAACACAGGAGGAATGATGATGGCTACAGGTCAAAAGGCGCTTGTCGTAGGCGCCTCTCGTGGAATTGGTTTAGGGCTGGCAAACCAGCTGGCCACCCAAGGCTGGGAAGTCACAGCGACCACCCGCAGCGCGGCACCGGTGGCAACTTCAGGCATTCGCTGGTTAACCGTGGACATCAATAACGCCACGCAGCGAGAGGCGTTGCACAACTCATTAATTGAAGTGCAGTTCGATCTGATCTTTATTAATGCGGGCATTTTCGGGCCGGACCATCAGGATATCCAGCAGTCTGACGATGAAGCGCTTGCGGCGCTGTTTATGACGAACGCTATTTCCCCCATACGCTGCGCAACAGCGCTGCTTCCCCTGCTTGCTGCCGACAAAGGTGTCCTGGCGCTGATGAGCTCGCAACTCGCCAGCCTGAATGAAAATCCCTCAGCAACTTACCCACTTTATTCCGCCAGTAAGGGGGCACTGAATATGCTGGCGCGCGGGCTGTCCGGGCAGCTCAGCGCCACGCAAACGCTGCTTTGTGTTCATCCCGGCTGGGTACAAACTGATATGGGCGGCAGCAACGCCACACTGACAGTGGATCAAAGCGTCAACGGGATAGTTGAGCAGATTGGTGCGTGGCAAGGAAAAGGCGGCCATCACTATGTTGACTATTCGGGTCAGCCATTGCGCTGGTAAGAAATGCTTCAATGTCGGGGAATACTGATGAAACAGCAAAAAATCACTGCCAGCGTGGTGAGAGCCGCCCATGAAGTGCGCAACGAGAGTCTGATGCTGGAATGCCGTGATGACCAGGTGCTGGTCAAAGTGGAGCGAGGCGGCATCTGCGGCTCTGATATTCATTATTACCAGCATGGGCGCGCGGGGATGTCGATCCTCAGGCAGCCGATGATCCTCGGACACGAACTTGTCGGTAGCGTGGCGCAGGCACCGGCGGACAGCGGCCTGAAAGTGGGTCAGCGAGTCGCGGTTAACCCTTCTCAGCCGTGCAATCACTGTACTTTTTGCCTTTCCGGGCAACAGAACCTCTGCCGGACGATGAAATTTATGGGCAGTGCTCAGTTTTTCCCGCACGTGCATGGCGGTTTTGCCAGCTATGTTGCCACGCAGCCAGCGCAGTGCGTTTCCTATTCCGATAAGGCTGATTCCAGAATTATGGCCTTTGCTGAGCCGCTGGCCGTGGCGATCCATGCCATCCACCAGGCCGGTGATTTGGTAGGTAAAAAAGTGCTGGTTACCGGATCGGGGCCAATTGGCTGTCTGGTGATGGCTGCGGCCTTTGCCGCCGGGGCGGGCGAAATTATCGCCACAGACATGAGTGAACGCTGCCGCGCGCTGGCACTGGAGATGGGCGCCTCGCAATCCGTTTCACCGGCTGACGAAACAATCACCCGTCAGTGGCTGGAAAATGGTGGCTATTTCGACGTGTGCGTTGAGGCCTCAGGCGCCCCTGCCGCGATTGCTTCCACGGTCGGGTTTACCCGTCCGAAAGGCCGTATTGTACAGGTGGGGATGGGAGCCGCCACGGTGGATTTCCCCCTGATGCCGCTGCTGGTGAAAGAGATTCAGCTGACCGGTTCTTTCCGCTTTATCGATGAGTTCGCCATCGCGGTGCGCTGGCTGGAAAGCGGCCGCATTAACCCACTGCCGCTGCTTTCTGCCATCTTTCCGCAGGAACAGGTGGTGAAAGCACTGGAGATGGCCAGCGATAAAAACCAGGCAGCCAAGGTTCAGCTGACTTTTAACTGATGGCCGCAGATTGCACCATCCCGCCCACCGCGAACCTGATGCCCGGGTGGGCTTTTTGATGCCGTTGTTTCTTTTCTGGGTCAAATCGTAAACACTGTTCTGGTGCTGCTGTCATTCTCAGACCAGCTCTTTGTGACATTCGTTAACGGCACCGCCCTGGTGGCAATATTTTTACCAGTTGGGAAGAGCAGGATCTTAATGAGCTGGTCAGGCTGATGAGCCGGTTTGCCGGGCAGCTGACGGACTCGCTGGCGACGGCTGACCAGGCAAAATAGATCGTTGCCACGGCGATCGGCCACGCTGCAGGAGCGGCCGGATGGGTAAGCCGGGTCATTTATTCGCTGGGTACCGCCGCCCTGTTCGAACGTTTACCCTCAGGAGAGGTGCGTAAGGCATAAGAGGCTTTGGGCTGGCGCGCAGGCATTTCGTTTGTATTCAGAATGCTGTGCGGCCGGAGCAAAACCGGCCACACAGGGCGACCTATTCCATTGTTGGTCCGGAGTATTTTTAATCATCCGTTATTCATTTTGAATGAGGCATCTTATTGATGCGCGAAGGATAAACCTCAGACCAGTCAGGTTTTTCTCCGGACATGATAGCACGCCGTTGTGATGGGCTTATCCCCTGATTCACTGCTGGCATTATGCTCGTATTTTCTCCCCTCACCGGATTGAGTTTGATTTCATTACCCTCAGAGCAAGCGCTGAGGGCTAAAACCAGTAAAATACACCCTGCAAATCTGATCATGACAATTACCTTTCTCATTATCACATTTGGCTTTCTGATCTGACTCAGATCTGTGACGGTGCATAACATGCCATCACAGGTATCACTCTGCTTTACCCGGTTGAATCGCACGCAGTACAATCATCCCGGGTTTGGTTTTCATGTAGTCGAGAAGCGGCGCATCGACAACCTTCATATTTTTTTCCAGGGATGAGGCGTTTCTGAACAGAACTTTGTTGCCTTCTTTGATGACAATACCGACATGTGTAACATCCAGTCCCTCCAGAGGGGTGTAAACACCGATAAAATCTCCGTTTTTGAGGTTTTTCAGAACAGCATTATTAAGCGCCTCGCCTGGGATGTATTTTATTTCCCGCGGCGTGATCCCAAGACCGGGAATGTACTCTCCCCCGTCAGCCTTTCTGTTAATATTTTTCCTGACCATGACATAATTATTGCTCAGGCTAGCCGTCACATCTTCAGCATTTTGAGGGAGCGTAGCATACCAGTCAGAAAAAAAGTGTTTACGGTGAAGGTAGTCAACTTTACCGCCCACATAACGGGTTTTCACTAATGCCGGCAGAAAGTCTTCACTTTTTTTAGACAGGCTCAGCGCGTACACATAATCAATCAAGGTAAAGCAATCCACCCCATTAAAATCAGCAACCAGGATTTCCGGAGTGTCAGGCGAACCTGAGAGCGTATCTGCTTTATAGGGAGTATTCAGAAATGATGCAGATATATGACTGATCATGTCTCCCGGTGTACTGCCTGTTTCAGGGATCACAATGGATTGTATAATCGTATTAACTTTCGCGGCGGTATCAGGATCTATCTGAGTCTGGTAATCACTCTTGCCTTTCGTGACACAAGATGCCAGACACACTATCAGTAACAACAAAGCGGCTTTTTTCATCTGCTGACTCCTTCAGCTTATTTCCCTAGTGTAACTTAATAGTTTTATTCTTTCCCGGCAAAGCTTTTTATCGTGGTTGTTTCATTGTTGTTGATGCCTGATTCAGGCATGGGAGGATTTGTGTTGTTTACCGTGTCTGGCATCACATCTTTTATATTTGTCTGGCCTGTATATTACACATTCGCACTTTCTTACTTATCAGTAAAAAAATCACCATTCAGAAAATATAAGAAATAAAAAAACCAAATAACGCCAGATGCAGACAGATAACGTCTTCCAGAGAAACGCTTACGTGGGAGAAGGCTTAACGGTTATCTGCAGATGAAATGAGTGACGCCGTCCACAAATTCAGCAGACAACCAAAGGTTCGTTTTGAAAGCGCATACCTTTACCTTGACTGATTTTTGTAATGGCTTAATTTTAAGAAAGCATTATCAACATACTGCAACTCACCTCGATTTTGACTCCTGTCTGATATTTATCCCTCTTACCCCACAAAGCGGATATCACAATGAAAAACAGTTTTTATGCAGGTATCCTGGTGTCAATGATGGCGCTGGCAGGCAGCGCTCAGGCACAAAGCCTGGTTTACGTTTCCAATACCGACAGCGGCACGGTGACCGGTTACCAGCTGGATAAAACCAAAATGATGCTGGTCCCGGTGGGCGCTTTCCCCGCAGGTGCCAGGGCTATGTCGTCGGTGGTCTCTCCGGACAAAAAGATGCTCTACGTTTCAGTGCGCAGCAAACCTTACCGCGTGGTGGCTTATCGCATCCAGCCGGATGGCAAGCTGGAAAAAGCCGGTCAGTCACCGCTACCGGAGAGTATGGCATATCTCTCCACTGACAAGCAGGGGCATTTTTTGCTGAGCGCCTCATACGGCGGCGATCTGTTCAGTATTAACCGCATCGCCAGCAACGGTCAGGTGGAAGCAAAACCAGTGCAGGTGGTGCACACCGGCAAACGTGCCCATGCCATCCAGGTCGATCCCACCAATCATTACCTGTATGTCACGCTCTTGGGCGCTGATCAATTGTTGCAATTCCACTTTGATTCCGTCACCGGCAAGGTCACACCAAACAATCCGCCGTTTATCAATATCCAGCGCGACGCTGCGACCGGTCCACGTCACTTTGTCATTGCGCCAAAACTGGATAAACAGGGAAAACGCAATATGTACATTCTGACCGAAATGGCAGGCAACATTACGCGCCTGACGCTGAACAAAAATGGCACGGCCACAGCTGTTGAAGAGGTTAATTCCGTGGCGCCTGAGGAAGAGATGCAGCGTGGCGAGGCCCGTCCGCTGAGCGGCGATGATGACCTGCCGCCATCGCACAAGCCGCGTATCTGGCAGGCGGATATCCATATGACGCCAGATGGGCGCTATCTTTACTCCACAGAGCGGACCAGCAGCACCCTGTCCTCGTTTTCAGTTGCTCCCACCGACGGGCATCTGACTTACCTCAGCAGTATCAAAACCGAAACGCAGCCGCGTGGTTTCGCTATTGATAACAGCGGCCGCTTCCTGATCGAATCCGGACAGCAGTCCAGCCTGCTTTCCCTCTACACCATTAACAATGCTACCGGCGCCCTGACGCTGGTTGGCCGCTATCCCACCGGGAAAGGGGCTAACTGGATTTCACTGGTCGAAGAGTAACTCAGAGCTATGCTGAAACCGCGTCGTGCCCTGCAAAAGCAGGCAGGGCGCGACAGGCACACCGGTACTGTAAATCTAGCTTATTTCAGACGGTAAGCCATCACGGCGTCACCCTGTTTGGTGCCAAGTGAACCGTGTCCACCCACCGCGATAATCACGTACTGCTTGTTATCAGCGCCCAGATAGGTAGACGGTGTCGCCTGGCCACCGGCTGGCAGCTCGGTCTGCCACAGCAGTTTACCGGTGTTAATGTCGTAGGCGCGGAAGAAATTATCCGCAGTAGCGGCGTGAAACACCAGATCGCCCGCCGTGGTCAATGGACCGCCATGCGCCACCATTCCCATCGGGAAACCAATCGGGAAACGGCCTGGCAGGAAGGCCGTGTTCAGGTTTTTGGTGGTACCCACACGCCGCAGCCACTCAGTTTTACCGCTGGTCAGGTCAACGCCAACCATACGTCCCCACGGTGGCGCAATGCACGGAATACCCAGGCTGGAAACAAACTGCTGGATATGGATAGCGTAGTCACCATTGAAGTTTTCGTTCCAGTACGGCGTGCCATCTTGGGTGATCAGACGCTTATCTGCAGTCTGCGGCGTGCGTTTAACCAGGTTGTATTTGTAAGCCAGACGAACCGGGGAAGCGATCAGGATCTGACGTTGCGGATCCACTGCCACAGACCCCCAGTTAAACACACCGATGTTACCCGGGAAGATAATGCTGCCCGCTTCGGAGGATGGCGTCCACGGATTGCCATCGTAGCGCATGGATTTGAAGTCGATGCGGCAGGCCATCTGGTCGAACGGCGTCAAACCCCACATGGATTTCTCTTTCAACGGCTCCGGGATAAAGTTCAGTGCGGAAACCGGCTGCACTGGTGAATATTGCTCGCCTGCAATCCCTTTGGTTGACACATCAACCTGATTGACCGGGTACACCGGCTGGCCGGTCAGACGGTTAAGCACAAACAGGTTACCGGTCTTGGTGGGCAGGATCACCACAGGCTGGCGTTTGCCCTGATAGTCGATATCCAGCAGCGAGGGCTGAGAAGGATTATCACGATCCCACAGATCATGCTTTGAAGACTGGAAACGCCATTTGAAAGCGCCGGTTTTCAGATCCAGCGCCACCAGGGTATCACGGAACTTCTCGGTGTTACTGTTCGGATCGCGCGCAATTCCCAGTTCATCCGGCGAAGCGTTACCAAACGGCACATAGATCAGGCCATTTTTCATGTCGGCACTCAGCGTGCCCCAGGCCACAGGCGTATCCTGCGGATAAGTCTGACCGGCTGGCAGCGGCTGAGTGTTATCCGGATTAGCCGGATCGAAATTCCACAGCAGGCGGCCGGTAATCACATCATAAGCGCGGATCACGCCAGACGGATTACCGCTGTTAAAACCGTTATCCATCACCGAACCGCCCACAATCACCAGATTACCGGCAACCAATGGAGCTGCGGTCTGCATCAGCGCGTGTGGGCGAATTTTGCCCATATTTTCGGTTAAATCAACAACGCCGTTGTGACCGAACTCGCTGCACAGTTTACCGGTGTCAGCATCCAGCGCCAGCAACCTGGCATCGTTAGCCGCGTTGAAAATACGTTTGCGGCAAACCGCCGGAGAATTAGCCAGGGCGGCAGGCGGCACGCTGTTCTGAGCTGGCGCTTGCGGCGCTTCATAATAACTCACACCGCGACAGGTCTGATGCTGCTGTAAATAAGAGCGATCTTTAGTTGACTCATATTTCCATTTCAGCGCGCCGCTTTCGGGATTCAGGGCATGAACCTCGTTATGCGGGGTGCAGAAATAAACAGTGTTATTAACTTTAAGCGGCGTGGCTTCGAAAGTGTATTCGCTGGCATCCTGGGCATCGCGCAGGTCACCAGTATGATAAGTCCAGGCCAGTTCCAGATTGCTGACGTTATCTTGAGTAATCTGTTTCAAAGCGGAGAAGCGCTGGCCATTATTACTGCCGCCATACGCGCTCCAGTCGTTACCTGCCGTGGTATCAGAGACCGGATTACGCTGGGTAGTGATATTGCCTGCCTGCGGGTAGGGATCGTAGAACATCAGGCCAATCACGATGGCAATCATGACGATCACGGTGGTACCGAGGAAAGGATGGAAATTAGCCGTGCCGGCCGCATTCTGCGCTTTTGACAGCGGGCGAACTATCCACGGCATAGCCAGCCAGACACCTATCAGACCGATCAGATCGCCACGCGGGATCCATTGCCATTTATCAAAACCCACTTCATAAATCATCCATGCCAGAACGATCCACATTAACAGCGCGTAAATGGATAAGGCGAATTTTTTGTTGTTAAACAGCGCAACCGCCGTCATCAGCAGGCCAACCGCCATGATGACGTAAAATGGCGATCCCCCGAGCATTATCAGCTTCCCACCCATGTAAAGCATAGCGAGACCCACGATCGCTATCACGATACTTGTTATTTTATTAATCATTTTCTTCTCTCAATGTAAGCAAAGGGATAATTGTTACCCCTACCAACTTTTACGAATTCGTAACATAAATTCAACCAAAATGACTTTGAAAAAAAATACCAATTAATTTATGTATTTTAGGTGATTATTTCAGAAGGGTCGGAATATTCAGTCGCTGAAAAAATGCGCGGGGGATTAATGGAAGAGTGGGGATTTTTTTGGATATGTTGGGGTGCCAATCCCCTACCCGCGGCCAGTAGGTCTTCAGCCGCGGGTGGGGAAACTGCCTTTATTGCGAATAGAGAGTCCGCAGCTTCGCCTGATAGGCCTCCACATCATGCTCAGCGCGGATCCGCTCAATAGCCGCGTTGGCTTTAATGATGATTTGTTCCGGCCGCGCGACGATATCCAGAATCAATGCCTTTAACTGCTTCACGGTCTGCTGGCGAAGCTGGTCACGATCCTGCGCTGACGATACCGAATACTCCCAGTCATCGTTCAGCTCATGGGTAACCTGCCAGCCTGCTTCCTGCGGATTAATCTCCGGCAGAGCACGAACGTTGGTGGTGATCACCGGGCAACCGCAGGACTGCATCTCCAGCACTGAGAAACCATAGGTCTCAGCCCAGGTTGGCAGCAGGCCAACATCGGCATGCTGTAACAGCGACAGCACCTGTTCGTTAGGCATAAATTTAACGTGTTCAAAGCTGCTGTGCCCGGCAATCGCTGCGTCTGTAGCCCCGGAGAATTGCGCATCGTCCTGATACTTTCCAAGCGCATAATTATGGCGCTTTTCCAGATCGCCTATCAGCGTAACTTTTACCTGTGTGGGCTGAATTTTCCCTTCAGACAGCAACTGGTCGAAAGCCCGTACCACTTCCCCGCCACCTTTGCGGTAAAACTCGTTACCGACGAAAACGAAATGCACTGGCTGCGTAATTTTCCGAGGCTCACGGTTCTGAACATAAAGTTTTTGCGGAGGATGGATAACCACCATTTTATTCAGGATTGCGTCAGATAACTCCGGACTGCTGCGGAGTAATTTCTGTTCCATCCTGAAAGCTGCAGCAGAAAGCGCAATAAGTGCTACGCAATTTGCGGCAGCCAGCGCCGGAAACAGCCTTTTCAGCTCAGGAATATTTTCACTCTTGTTACCGCTGGATGGAGGTAAGATGCGGGGAAGTTCGGTTTCGAAAGTTGCCACCCATTTCCGGTCGGTCAGGGCCACCTCATTGAAAAGATGGAAAATATCGACTTTTCCCTGCTGCAGCTGAACCACCGGTTTAAACAGAAAGTTTTTGCGTTTTTTTAACACTTTCTGGTTAAGAAGATTGAGATAATAATAAAGATTTTTGTTTTTGTAATTAACGTACTCAACGCCGGCATCGACAATTATCGTCCTTCTCTCCGGGTAGTTATCATTAGATACGCCGACTCGCATTACAGCCACCTCATTAAGTTAAGAAATATAAACCGCATGAAGCTGGTCTTTAGAGTAATAAATAAGAAGATTTCCCTACCCACCTAATCCGGGTGCGCCATTAGAACACCACAAATTTTTTTATCTGTAAAGCGGGGTAATTCTTAATATAGATCTGGGGTTTTACAACTCTTGTAAAACTACACGTTGACGATGGACTATTTTGTAACTAAAACTTAATAACTGCACAATACTCTGTCACCACTCTCTTGCCGTCACTGGCCGTCAACGTGCATCTACTCAACTTGTCGTTGCCTGTTCCGTGATTAATGCAACAGCACATCGTATTGATTTTAAGTCACTATTTTTGCTCAGTGCTGATTTTCAGAAAAGCACCTGAGGTTTTAATCAATTAAAATCTTTAATCGACTGTAATAAATGCCAGCTTTTCTTACAGAAATTTATAAGCTATTAGCATTTTTTCTCACCTTTTAAATGGGTTTGTTGACGAAAGCGAATATCAGAAACTTTACCTCTCTATTTCACCGGCCACGAACGGCACCCTGACACACATCAATTAAAAAATAATTAATGTTAAGAGCTGGTGAACATACACCGGGTTACAGTGCAGCGAAGACGTGAAGTAAAAGTGAGATGGATCCAGAAATGTTCAACAAAAAAAAGGGGTTAGCCTTAACACTCCATACATTAATAAATCCGCCCAATTAAGCTGATAAGTTGATCAAATTCAGGCGCATTAGCCTGGCAGGGCTTTCCATTGTTACCGCGTCCGTGCGGCAACTGCTGTGATCGGCTTAAAACGCTTCCCAGTTTTCTGCAGAGGTGGAAGCAGCGTTCACTCTCAGCGCTGGCGCTTCAACCGCTACGGATTTCGCTTTACCCATTGGTTTCCGCTCTGCCTGTGCAGACAGGCGAAATACCGCCACGGCATCATTCAGGTGACCCGCCTGTTCTTCCAGTGATGCCGCAGCTGAAGATGACTCTTCAACCAGCGAGGCGTTTTGCTGGGTCACACGATCCAGCTCTGAAACCGCCAGACCGACCTGGGCGATCCCCTTACTCTGCTCATCAGAAGCAGAGGAAATCTCGTCCATGATGTCGCGAACCTGCTTCACCGACACCACAATAGCCTGCATCGACTCCTCTGCCTGCACCGCCAGCTTAGAACCGTTTTCCACCCGTGAAGAGGATTCGGCGATCAGCGCGTTGATGTCTTTTGCTGCCACAGCACTGCGCTGCGCCAGATTACGAACCTCCCCCGCCACCACGGCGAATCCACGACCGTTCTCACCCGCCCGCGCGGCCTCCACCGCTGCGTTCAGCGCCAGAATATTGGTCTGGAAAGCAATACTCTCGATGACGCCGGTGATTTCAGAAATTTTCTTCGAGCTCTCTTCCAGTCCAAAGATAGTTTTGATCACGCCATCAACAATATGACCGCCTTTTTCTGCCGTTTCTGCCGCGGACAGCGCCAGCCGGGCTGCCTGATGAGAGTTATCGGCATTCTGCTTCACTGTGGCAGTAATCTGCTCCATGCTGGCAGCCGTCTGTTCCAGCGAGGCTGCCTGCTGTTCAGTGCGCGAAGAGAGATCGTTGTTGCCTGCGGCTATTTCGCTGACGCCGGTCAGAATGGTCTCGGAACCGTTACGCACATTGCCCACGGTTCTCACCAGGGAGGCCTGCATGCCTGCCAGCCCCGACATCAGAAGCGACATCTCGTTACGGGCGGAGCGCTCCACCCCGATGCTCTGCGTCAGATCACCCTGTTCAATGGCGCTGATGTGGCCCAGCGCCTGATCCAGCGGCCCGATCAGGACCCGCTTCAGCACCGCCCAGCAAACCGCGATGCAGCCCAGTACCACCAACATAATCGCGCCTGACAGCCACAGCATCTGTACAAACGCATGGTTACTTTTTGCCGACGCGTTTTTCGCCAACTGACCAATTGCAGCACGCCAGCGGTCATAATCCCCCTGCATAATCTGCTGATTAGTCGCGACGTTAATACTGAACAGGCCGGGCATATCACGACTGGCCGCAATATCCATCAGTTGGGTCAGCTGCCCGGCGTAAACCTGATAGCTTTGCGCCAGTTTGTCATTAAGGGAGGAATCGAGTCCGGCAATAACCGGTCCGGACTGATAGGCTCTAAAATCGTGCTCGGCCTGCGCCAGCTGCTGCTTGCCATGGTCGACCATGCCGCCCACCACGCTACTGGACGGCCCCTCTTTCTGCAGCCAGATCAGAACGCGGTTGACGTCTGCCCGGGCAGCGTTGAGCGCATACCAGGCGTTCGTCAGCTCGGTTATCTGATCGTTGGCCGACGAAGCGGTCTGAAAACTCTCTCTGTTATCACTGAGTGAGCTGAGAAACAGCCCACCAGCAACAAGTTGCAGCAGGCCAAACAGAATAATGCTGCACAGCAGGAAGGAAGAGGTTTTGATACGGTTGAAGACGGACATAACAGCACCCTGTAAATGTGACAGAAGTCACAGTTATCGGCAGGGTTACCGGTAACATTAGCGCTGCCCTCCTTCGCAGTCACTTAACTGTACGTGTTTTCAACAAGTCATCATATTCACTGATGATATCAGCTGCGCTCAATTTTCTTCGCCGCCTCGTCCAGCGCGTCGATAATCTGGTGCAACGTTTGCTGGGATAAACCGGTTTGTGACAGGCGGGTATGCAGGGCCTTCTTCATATTGTGAATGGCGCGTTCAACCTCCGGAATGCTGCGGTTGTTCACCAGTACGGCCAGCGAAGAGAGCCTGCTGATAATAAGCAGTAATGCCTCCTGATTTTGCCGCAGTTGAAGTTCGCCTTCAGACGTCAGGTTGTACGCTTTGCGTCCGGCCTGGGGGTCAGCCACCCGGATAAAATCCATCTCTTCAAGCAGGGAAAGATTAGGATAAATAATCCCCGGACTGGGGGTGTATTCCCCTTTTGATAAATCTTCGATGGATTTAATCAGCTCGTAACCATGTGCAGTTCCCTGCGCGATAAAATAGAGCATCAGCAGGCGAATATCGCCAGCATCCAGCATTTTCTCACGGCGCTTTCTGTTCATTATTTCTGATGCCAGTAAGCCACTGCCCGTACGTAATCGGCCGCCAGCCCGCGCTGCGTGGTAAAATAGTCACTCAACTGCTTAACGGCCGCGCCTTCACCGGTCAGCCAGATGAAAGCGTCCTCGTCGGGGATTGTCAGTCTGTCGAGATCGCCAATCAGGCTGTTCACGGCGTCCGCATTCATTTTACCGCTGCCAAGCCAGCAGACTTCAACACCAGACAGATCCTGAAGATAGGCACTCCCTGTTGCTTCATCCACCCAGGCGTAAAGTTTGATTATACCGGTGATGTTCTGGCAACGACGTTTAAACGCGGGCAACCCGGTTTCGTCACAGACGTACAGCTGGAAGCCATAATCTTCCGGCACAATCAGTGAACCGCGTGGTCCGCCGATCGCCAGCTTATCGCCAGGTTTAGCCTGAACGGCCCAGTCGCTGGCCAGCCCGGATTCGTGCAGGTAAAAGTCCAGCTTCAGGCGGGTTTTACCATCAAAGATCAGTGGCGTGTAGTCACGCGCCGCCGGACGGATGCCGTCTTTCCAGACCACCCCATCTTCGGTGATCTCCGGCAGGTGGAACTCTCCCGTTTGCGGATCGGGGAAGAACACCTTGATATGGTCATCAAAACCGGGAGAAGTAAAGCCTGCCAGCGCTTCACCTCCCAGTTCAATGCGGTAAAAACTGTCAGCAATCAGTTCCTTAGATAGCACTTCTACCGGACGAAAACGCAGTTCGTTTCTGATGCGGCGCGGTGCGCGGTTTGGGGTCTCAGACAAAATCGTTCTCCTGGGTGGGGGGAAAAGGCTAATGAGTCATATAACTGATCCTCATTAACCTTAAAATATATCTATGATATATCTTGAACACAAGCTGATTCTTACCGCGCGGTGACCCGCCACACCACGTTACCCGCATCATCGGCAATCATCAGGCCGCCCTGCTTATCCATGGTCATGCCTACCGGCAATCCACGCACCTGCTTTTTATCTTCCGTCAGGAAACCCGTCACTACCGGCTTTGGCAGCCCGACAGGTTTACCCTCCTTAAAGGCCACCCAGACCACCTGATAACCGTTGAGCGGCTTACGGTTCCAGCTGCCATGCTCGCTGATAAATGCCCCGCCACGATACGCTTCGGGCAGATTGGTGCCGGTATAGAACCAAAGTCCCAGAGGAGCAACGTGTGAACTGAGGGCATAGTCCGGCTTGATGGCTTTAGCGACCAGGTCCGGCCGTTGCGGCTGCGCCCGTTCATCCACATGCTGACCGTAATAACTGTATGGCCAGCCATAGAAACCGCCTTCCTGCACCGAAGTCATGTAGTCCGGTACCAGATCGGCACCGATCTCATCGCGTTCATTGACTATCGCCCACAGCTTGCCGGTTTGCGGCTCCCATTGCAGGCCGGTAGGGTTACGCATTCCGCTGGCGTAAATTCGGCTGGCACCGGTAGCGACATCCACCTCAAGTATATCCGCGCGGCGGTATTCTGCGCCGATACCATTTTCAGTGATATTGCTGTTGGAACCTACGCCAACATACAGCTTGCGGCCGTCAGGGCTGGCAAGCAGTGATTTGGTCCAGTGATGGTTGATGGGCCCGCCCGGCAGATCGGCCAGCTCCGTGCCCGGATCGGTGATGCTGGTCGCGCCCCTGTCATAGTGATACTTCATTATCGCGTCGGCATTAGCCACATACAGCGTGTCACCGATCAGCTGCACGCCAAACGGCGAATGGAGATTTTGCAGAAAAGGGTGTTTTTCCCAGCTTTTACCCTCGCCATTGCTGTTACGCAGTAGCGTGATGCGATTACCGCCGGGCCCACCTTTGCCGGAAGCATTCTTTATCACCCCGGTAATCAACTCCTTAGGCTGACTGGTTGGTGCAGGGGGGCCACTGGCCTCCACCACAAGAATATCGCCGTCAGGCAACGTATAAAGCTGGCGTGGATGCTGAAAACCTTCTGCCACTTTTTCTATCTTCAACCCTTCAGCAACGCTGGGTTTTTCTCCCTGTTTCCAGGCCGCTCCGGCGGGAACCTGCATCGGAGGGATCAGAAAGTTTTGTGACGGAGGCAGCTCAGGATTGGCGCCAGTCTGTCTGGACGGGTCTATTTTTGCCCCTTCATCGCAGCCCAACAGTAGTAATGAAACGGAGACGGTCAGCAGGGAAAGTAAGGGTGTCTTTTTCATCATCACGGCTCCTTAAGCGTTACGGTCGCGAACGGCGAGCTGCAGGTTAGCCAGCAGGATCAGTATCACCGCGACGGTAGAGAGGATGACCCCTGCTGGGACCACAGCGTAAGCATCGCGGCTGTGGATGAAGGCGTTGAAAATCTCAAGTACGATTGCCACCAGGTAAGCCCAGAAATGGATTTTCTGCGCGGAATATGCGGGAGAAGAAACACCCACCCACACCTGCGCCAGATTAATCAGACGGGGAAGGATTGAGATAAGCAGCCCCAATGCAATAAGCCAGCTTGCTGCACGCGTCCAGAGCGGCTCCATGCTGTAAACATAAATGATATCGAACAGCCAGGCTCCGACGAAAAAGCCCGGCGTGACGGGGTGTAACAGGGAATAAACGGCCACGGCAAAGGTGGACTGTGGGGATGTTGCCTGTGAGGTCATCAAACCGGCTCCTTTTAGCAAATAAACGTGAACGACACCCTGCCGGTCACGTCGACCTGTAAAAGGTTAGTAAATTTAATGATAACATGTCGGTAAATGTGAATAAAATTAACATCCCGGACTGCTGCCGCAGCAGAACCGGGGAAATGTCAGCCTCGCGAACTGAATCAGGATTCGACCCAAACCGTCTGCGCGTTAGTAAATTCGCGGATGCCGAAGTGCGACAGCTCACGGCCGTAACCGCTGTGCTTTACTCCGCCAATAGGCACGCGTGGGTCGGAGAAACTTGGGGAGTTGATAAACATGCCGCCGGTAACAATCTGTGCAGCCAGTTTGCGGGCTTTATCCAGGTCCTGACTCCACAGGCTGCCGCCCAGACCAAATTCAGAGTCGTTAGCCATGCTGACCGCATGGGCGGCATCCTGCGCCACAATCAGAGAGGCTACCGGCCCGAACAACTCCTGGCGGAAACTGGTCATCCCCGGCTTCACGTTACTCAGCACGGTTGGCGCATAAAAGTTACCTTCTCCGGCAATCACATGGCCACCGAGCAGACAGTCAGCCCCTTCTGCCAGCGTTGCCTGAACCTGCGTATCCAGCTCATCACGCAGATCGAAACGCGCCATTGGGCCGATAAAGGTTGCTTCATCGGCGGGATCGCCCACCACCATCTGTTTAACCGCCGCCACAAACTTGTCGCGGAACTCAGCAAAGACCGGCTCTTCAACAATGATGCGTTTTGCGGCGATACAAATCTGTCCGCTGTTCATAAAGCGGCCTGAAATGGCCCCCTGCACAGCGGCATCAATATCAGCATCTTTCAGCACGATAAAGGCGTCTGCTCCCCCCAGCTCCAGCACGCTTTTCTTAATCGCGCCACCGGCCAGGCTGGCAATCGCCGCACCCGCACGCACGCTGCCGGTCAGGGTCACGGCGGCAATACGGCGGTCGTTGATCATCTTAGCCACCGCATCGTTATCAGCGTTAACCACGCCGAACAAGCCATGCGGTAAACCCGATCCGGCCAGGATTTCCTGCAGCAGCAGCGCACTGCCGATAACGTTTGGTGCCGGTTTCAGCAGATAGCTGTTGCCAGCCATAAAGATGGGCACTGCACCACGCAGCACCTGCCACACCGGAAAGTTCCACGGCATCACCGCCAGAACCGGACCCAGTGGCAGATAGTTAACCGTGGCCTTGCTATTTTCGACCAGCGTCGCCTCTGGCGCCAGCATCGCAGGTCCCTGCTGTGCGTACCATTCGCACAGGCGGGCACACTTCTCCACTTCTGCCAGACTCTGGGTAATGGGCTTGCCCATTTCTGCGGTCATCATCTTTGCCAGTTCGCCTGCACGCTGACGCAGACCTGTCGCAATGTTCAGCAGTAACTGGCTGCGATCTTCCACTGCGCTGCTGCGCCAGGCCTGAAAAGCGGCGTCGGTCTGGTTCAGGACGGTTTCCACTTCCGCTTCTGAAGCAAAAGCAGTCTGACGGATAATTTCACCAGTAAAGGGGTTACGGGATACGGCATATGAAGCAGTCATAAACTCTCCTGTTGCGGTGGACAACGGTTGCCCGGCGCATGCGTTTAGTGTTGATGGCCCCAATCATAGGCTTGTCACTCTTTCCCGAAAAATGAATAATAAAGAAAATTTCTGTCTCAAAACGAGAATCATTATGGATCTGACCCAGCTCGAAGTGTTTCGTGCCATTGCGGAAGAAGGCAGCGTGACGGCAGCAGCGGAGCGGCTGCATCGGGTGCCCTCTAACATTTCCACTCGCCTGCGCCAGCTGGAAGATGAGTTGGGCGTGGCGCTGTTCAGCAGGGAAAAACTCCGGCTGCATATCACCGACGCAGGCAGGACACTGCTGGATTATGCTTCACGCATACTGGCATTAACTGCCGAGGCCCGGGAACGTGTCTCCAGTCAGAAACCTGCCGGTATTTTCACCCTCGGTGCGATTGAAAGCACCGCCGCAGTTCGCCTGCCGCCGCTGATTGCACGCTATCATCAGTCCTGGCCCGAAGTGGACCTGGATCTCTCCACCGGCCCTTCCGGGGATATGACGGAAGGTTTGCTGTCCGGACAGTTCAGCGCAGTATTTATTGACGGGCCACCAAAACATCCGCAGCTTGAAGGGATCCCGGTTTTTGCCGAAGAGATGGTGCTGATCTCGTCGCTGAATCATGCGCCGGTTACATCGGCAGCGGATATTGCCGGTTCACCCATCTATGCCTTTCGGGCGAACTGCTCCTACCGGCGCTTGTTTGAGAACTGGTTTGCGCGGGACAATGCTGCGCCGGGGAAAATTTTCGAAATGGAATCCTATCACGGCATTGTTGCCTGCGTCAGTGCAGGAGCCGGGCTGGCCATGATCCCGCAAAGTATGTTGCAGAACATGCCGGGCAGAGACAGCGTGCTGGCCTGGCCGCTGGCCGGAAAACGCGGACATCTGCATATCTGGCTGGTGTGGCGCAAAGGCAGCCACTCTGCCAATCTGCAGGCAATGGTGAACCTGCTACAGTCAACCCGGGAAATGACTACCAGCCACCCGGAAAACGACGACAGCCCCCGGTGATGCCGTTGAGCATAGTACGCGCCCCCACGCCATTTCACGGCGGAAGCCAGTTTTTAATACCCTGAATAGCAGGCAAAAAAAACCTGTCCGCAGACAGGCTTTTTTGTTTTTTATCCGGTTACATCTGCACCAGACTTTTAATTTTTACATCCGGATTCACGTCAGCGTCGTAATCCACGCCCTGCAGGCCGAAACCAAACAGGTGCATAAATTCGGTTTTATAACCGACGAAATCGGTCAGCTCGTTCAGGTTTTCGTTGGTCACCGTCGGCCACAGCTTAACCACTTCATCCTGCACTTCCGGCTTCAGCTCTTTGTAGTCTGCACGCAAGCGGCCAACCTCATCCAGAATTGGCGACTGACCATACAGGCTCTCTTTAAACAGGCCATAAACCTGCTCGATACAGCCTTCGTGGGTTCCTTTCTCTTTCATCACTTTGAACAGCAGTGACAGATAGAGAGGCATCACCGGGATAGCTGAACTGGCCTGGGTAACAACAGCTTTCAACACAGAAACGCGCGCATCGCCGCCCTTTTCAGCCAGCGTTTCACGAATGGAAAGCACGCGCTTATCCAGATCCTTTTTCGCTTCGCCAATAGAGCCGTTCCAGTAAATGTCGTGGGTGATCTGCTCGCCCAGGTAGGTAAAGGCGGTGGTTTTCGCACCGTCAGCCAGCACGCCAGCGGCTTTCAGATCGTCGATCCACATCTGCCAGTCTTCACCGCCCATCACCGCCACTGTGCCGTCAATCTCTTCCTGGGAAGCTGGCTCCAGCGTGATATCGGTGATGGTTTCTTTGTCGGTGTTCAGACCGCGGGTGGTCAGGGTTTTACCCACTGGCTTCAGCGTGGAATTAAACACTTCACCGGTTTTCGGATGGGTACGGCGTGGCGCAGCCAGGCTGTACACGACCAGGTCAACCTGACCCAAATCCTGTTTGATCAGTTCAATAGTCTTCTGCTTCACTGCATCTGAGTAGGCGTCACCGTTGATGCTTTTAGCATACAGGCCTTTCGCTTCGGCAAACTCTTCAAAAGCCGCAGAATTGTACCAGCCAGCGGTGGCCGGTTTGCTCTCTTCGCCCGGACGCTCAAAGAACACCCCCAGGGTGTCGGCACCACAGCCGAAGGCAGCAGAGATACGGGCAGCCAGGCCGTAACCGGTGGAAGCCCCGATCACCAGAACTTTTTTCGGGCCGTTGGCAATCTGGCCGTGGCTGGTGACGTACTCAATCTGTTTCTCAACGTTAGCTTTGCAACCCGCCGGGTGGGCAGTAACACAGATGAAGCCACGGATACGTGGTTTAATAATCATGTCGACCTCAATTGGAACTGTCTCAGTAAATATGGGCAACAGAATACCTGCTTGTGACGATTCAGGCAAAGATGACAGACACTTATCGCCCGGACAGGCGGGTCAAATCGCCATTTTGCTCACTCTTCATCCGTTCTGAGCAATAAAGCTTTGTGCCGCTCAGCTTACTGGTTTACGTGACACCAGTTGCGCAGTTCGTTAATCCCACCGTCCGGCGAGGTATAGCCGATACAGCCGAGGATACTGTCAAACAGCTTCTCGTGGAACACCGGTGTTTTATCCTTCGCCAGCGTTTTAAGCTGCTGGAAAGCGGCTGCGTTATAAGGCTGCTGTAAAAACTTATCTGAGGCCCAGACCATAATGGGAACGGAGCGCTGTGCCATAGGTGCCTGGTTACGCGGGGTGCCGTGGAAATGCATATTTTTTGAGATCGACTCACCATGATCGGAAGCATAAAACACGATGGCGTTCTTGTTTCGCAACTGGTTGAACACCTGTTCCAGCACGAAGTCGGTATACAGCAGGCTGTTATCATAGGAGTTCACCATCTCTTCTGTTGAACAACTGTCATCTATGCCCTTACACTCCGGCTGATAGCGGGCGAAAGAGCGTGGATAGCGTTCGGTATACAGATAGTGAGAACCTTTGGTGTGGAGCACAATCAGGTGCTTGCCCTGCGGATGGTGTTCAACAGAATCCCGCAGCTCGCTGACCAGCGCCATATCGTCAATCGGTTTGCCAACATTACGTTTTTCGGACTGAATGGTTTCACGCAGCGCGTAATCATCAGCCATCACTTTGTTATAGAACCAGGCCTCGCTCTGCATCGCAAACAGCTCGGAAGAGAAGCCCTGCTTTTTCAGCACAGAGAAGACGTTCATCTCTTTCAACGTGCGTTCCGGTGCTTCGGAAGCACCGCCTTCACGGACGAACATGCAGCGCAGCGACAGTTTGGTCGAAGTATCACACGAGTAGCCCTGCAGCGCGGCCAGATTGGGTTCTTTATCCAGATAGGGCGTGTTGTCGCGGTCGTAGCCATATACGCCCATATGGTCGCGGCGGGCGCTTTCACCAATCACGAACACCACGTAGAGATCGTTGACATCTTTTGGCGGTTGATAGGTGAAGTGGGCCGCAGGATCAAACAGATTACGGCTGTCCTCTGCCTGACTCCAGCTGCTGTAAGCCAGCAGCCCCATTCCGGACAGCCAGTTTGAAGGAGAATAGCTTCCCGCCACCACGCCGCCGTAGCTGGCCATCATGCGGTTATGCTGCTTGTCCATTTCCTGTTGATGGCTGCCCATGACCTTCAACGGCAGCCAGCAGCACAATCCGGCGGCGATCATCGTGCCGCAGCGGCGCAAAAAAGCGCCCTTATTTCGGCGGTGAAGCGCGGCTTCCGGCAGCGGCGTCAGCCACAGCATCATCATCGGCAGCAGGCTGACCAGCACCGTCCAGACCTCAAAGTGCCAGCCCACGGATTCTTTTGAGAGATCAAGGCTGTCTGTCGCCATCACGGCGGCAATGATGCCGTAACCAATATCCACGTTGAAAAAGATCATGTAGTAACTGGCGGCAACCGAGCAGACCACCAGAACCGAGAGAAGAATGCGGAACAGCAGACGCCCGGCCAGTGAGGCCAGCAGCGTGGTGAACAGCACCAGCGCAAAGGCCGCTACCACTTCAATGGCGGTTGACAGGACCGCGTCGTACTGGAGCTGATGAAAGCGGCGGAAAAATATCGGCGAGTTAAGCAGGATCCCAATATAAAAAGCGATAAAGCAACAGACCCGATTCTGGGTCAAAAAATGCAGTTTTTTCATCTGTATCGTCATTGTTATTGCAGGTGAATGTCATGCCAGAATCAGACCATTTTTGCTCTGCAGACTGCCATCTCTGAAATAGTGCAAAAGGTCAGACAGGGTATTGTCGCGCGAGTTTACTGAGCGGAAGGGAATTAAGAGTGTTCTGTTGTAACAAAAAGTGTGAAGGAATCGTAAAACCACCTGCAAAAACGTAACAGGTGGTCTGATTAAACATGGATCTGCAGGGCAGACAGGAATGTCACTCTGGCCCATCAGGCCACGAGATACTTTGCCATCTCCTGTTCCGGCACCATGCCACCGCCGGTGGCCCACACCAGATGGGTAGCCTGGCTGAGTTGCTTCCGGCTGATCCCCTGCGTGGCCAGCGCTTCATGAACCTCCTGCATCCGCCATGGCCCCGGCATTCCCGCCAGTGCGGAGGGCTCCAGCTTCAGGTGCTCATCTCTTGCCAGCAAGGCCAGTAAATCAAACATCTGGCGATCGCTTACGGTAAAAAAGCCGGTCAGCAGTCGTTCCATCGCCCGGCCGACAAATCCGGATGCGCGCCCGACAGCCAGACCATCCGCAGCCGTGAGATTATCAATGCCAAGTTGCTGCACGGAAACCGTATCATGTAAGCTGGTATGGACGCCCAGCAGCATACAGGGGGAATGCGTGGGCTCAGCAAATATGCAATGGACGTGATCGCCAAATGCCAGCTTCAATCCAAAGGCCACGCCGCCCGGCCCACCGCCTACCCCGCAGGGCAGATAGACGAACAGCGGATGTTCGGCATCAACCGTTATCTGCATCTCCTTAAGCTGTTGCCACACCCGCTCGCCCGCAACCGCATAGCCAAGAAACAGCGTACGGGAGTTTTCGTCATCAATAAAAAAGCAGCGCGGATCGCTGGCCGCTTCCCGCCTTCCCTGCTCAACGGCCATGCCATAGTCCTGCTCATACTCGACGACGTTGACACCATTTTCGCGCAGTTTATTTTTTTTCCATTCCCGTGCATCGGCAGACATATGCACGCTGACGCCAAAGCCAAGGCGCGCGCTGACGATCCCGATCGACAGCCCGAGATTACCGGTTGAGCCCACGGCAATGCGGTACTGTGAGAAGAATTCGCGAAAGGCTTGCGAAGACAAAATGCTGTAATCATCCGTTTCCTTCAGTAATCCGGCCTCGATGGCCAGTGTTTCCGCGTGGGTCAGCACTTCATAGATACCACCTCGGGCCTTGATTGAACCGGAAATCGGCAGATGGCTGTCTTTCTTCAACAGCAGACGTCCGCCTGACTGGCTGCCAAAACGGGCATCCAGCGTTTTCTGTAACCCGGGCAGCGGGACGATGGCAGATTCAATCATCCCCTGAGCCTCAGCCGTCTCCGGAAACGCTTTCATCAGCCACGGAGCAAAACGTTGCAGACGCCGGGCGGCCTCTTCCACCTGGGCTGCGGTGAGCCCGACATAAGGCAACCCCTCTTCGGTACTGGTTGCCTTCGGGTTAATCCAGGTTACAGGCTCCAGATCGCACAGTGTTTTCACCAGCGGAAAGGTATTTTTTAACTGTTGCTGCATTTCTGCGTCCATCAACACTCCTTCGTCTTCTCCCGATCCACTGCGGCCGGGTTCACTGCGCCCTGAGGCAGAACTTGATCGCATTCAAAGTTTTGAAAAATAACACCAATGCGCCCGATATGCATTTTAACTGCATAATTATGGCTGCAACTCTTATCGCTTCCATGCCGCCTGGCGTCAACCTAATTAATTATTCGCCATTTATCATCACTCAGGCAATCAAACGGCAGATTTAACATTAATTTAAAGGATTACATACATAAGATTAATGATAGATTGTGCCACGCATAAGTCACATGTACTAATCTGTCCACGGTTTTGCAGCACATATAACTAATTTAATAAAGGTTTGATATGGACAAGCTATCCTATGTTTCTGAAAGCAGCACAACGGCCTGGTCAACCTACTTACAACAAATCGACCGTGTTGCCCCTTATCTGGGCGACCTCACCCGCTGGATCGATACCCTTCGCCATCCCAAACGCGCACTGATTGTTGATATTCCACTGCAGATGGACGACGGCTCTATCCGCCATTTTGAGGGCTTTCGCGTTCAGCACAACCTCTCGCGCGGGCCGGGCAAAGGCGGTATCCGCTACCACCCGGATGTTGATCTGAACGAAGTCATGGCGCTTTCAGCCTGGATGACGATCAAATGTGCCGCGGTCAACCTTCCCTATGGCGGCGCCAAAGGCGGTATTCGTGTCGATCCTTTCAAGCTCTCCGAAGGAGAACTGGAACGCCTGACCCGCCGCTACACCAGCGAAATTGGGCTGATTATCGGACCGCAGAAGGATATTCCGGCACCTGACGTCGGCACTAACGCCAAAGTGATGGCGTGGATGATGGACACCTATTCCATGAACCACGGCACCACCATCACCGGCGTGGTCACGGGCAAGCCAATCCATCTGGGCGGGTCGCTGGGGCGCGAAAAAGCGACCGGTCGTGGCGTATTTATTACCGGCCGTGAAGTGGCTCGCCGCTCGGGCATTGAGATCGCTGACGCAAGAATTGCGGTGCAGGGTTTTGGCAACGTGGGCAGCGAAGCCGCACGTCTGTTTGTGGCTGCCGGTGCCCGCGTGGTGGTGATCCAGGACCACTCCGCCACCCTGTTCAACCCGGACGGTATCGACCTGGTCGCGCTGACCGAATGGCAGACCGCGAATAAGAAAATTGCCGGTTTCAGCGGCGCGGAAGAGATTGCCAGCGAGGCATTCTGGACGGTACAGATGGATATTCTGATCCCGGCGGCGCTGGAAGGTCAGATCACCCGCGAACGTGCGGAAAAGTTGAGCTGTAAGCTGGTGCTGGAAGGTGCAAACGGCCCTACCTATCCGGAGGCTGATGATGTGCTCAGCACACGTGGTATCACAGTGGTACCGGACGTGGTCTGTAACGCAGGCGGTGTGACGGTCAGTTACTTTGAATGGGTGCAGGACATGGCGAGCTTCTTCTGGAGCGAGAGCGAGATTAATGACCGTATGGACAAGATCATGACCGAAGCCATGGTTCACGTCTGGGACAAAGCCAGAGAGAAAGAGTGCAGCCTGCGCACAGCCGCTTATATCGTGGCCTGCGAACGCATTCTGATGGCTCGTAAAGATCGCGGGATTTATCCTGGTTGAGGATCACGCGAAGGGTAACCGGTCCCTGACGGGGACCGGTCAGCGTGAAGACTGTTTTATTTCACTCGTAATTGACCCAGCTGGCTCCCCTGTCAGCCGAACGGACACAGTTCTCAACCCAGCGAACCTCTTCCACTCCTGCATCAATATCCGGGTAAACCATCTGCGCCAGTGCCAGGTCATCCCCACGCTGTTTCGCCTCAATCGCCACGGCAAATTTCAGATAAATATTTGCCCAGGACTCGGCCAGACCTTCCGTATGCAGCGCGCCCAGACGGTCATCTGCCAGTGCCGTTTCATCCAGGTAAGGCAACCCATGATGCATCAGCTGATTCGGCAGGCCCTGAGGTTCATACTTCAGCTCATTCGGCTGGTAATCTCCCCACTGCAGGCTCGCTTTAGACCCCACCACGCGAATGAACTGGCTGTTCATTGCACCGGCATTAATCGCAGAGGCCCATAAACGGCCCACGGCTCCGCCATGATAATGCATCAGTACCATAGCGTTGTCCTCCAGCGGCGCGCGGGAAGGAATGAAACTCTGGCGATCGCACAACAACGCCTTTAGTTTGAGATCGGGCAGAATCGATTACCCTGCTGTGCTGGCTCTGCTGCAGGACGTTAACTGGCGCGGCTGGATCACTATTGAGCAGGAGCGGGACCCACGCGATGTGGCAGGAAGCCTGAAAGATGTCACTGCCAGCCTGAATTACCTGCGTAGCGTCGGGTTTTAACCTTCAGGGATGGCTAAGAAGAGCCGTCCTGATTTACGGCGCGTGGCGCCCAACGCCAGGAGACCGGGGCGAATGCTTTCGCCCCAATGATGTTATTTCTTCTGCAACAGATAGCTGTTTTCAAAGCCCGGTACGCTGCCAATCACGTCAAAGGCGTTAAAATGGCCGCCTGCACGCAGTAAATCCACGGCCGGTCCCACTTCGGGTGAATAACGATGATCGCGATAGTCGTCGAATACGATAAATCCGCCGGTGACCACGGTTGGCGAATACAAGAAGAAGTCCATAAAAACATGTTTAGCCAGGTGACCACCATCGATATGCAGCAGAACGGTTTTGGGCTCCAGCGCCAGCACACGTTCAATACTCAGTTCCGAAAAACCCCGTATCAGGGTCACTTCCGGGAAAATCCGGTCACGATAAAAAGTGAGTTCTTTATCCTGATTTGGCAACACCTGGGGATCAACACCAATCACCCTGCGCTGCTTCTGGCAGACGTGGTGCATAAAGGCAATGGATTTCCCTTTCCAGTTACCGATTTCAATAATATCGCCCGCCGCGTTGGAGTGGGTGATCAGCCAGCAGAGATAACCCAGAAATTTTACGTGATCGTGGAATGAGAGCTCTTTGCGGGTCATCGCGTCTTCACGCGGAAGATTAGCCTGTTCATCAACGAAAGCCTGACCTACCGAGTCCCAGATCTCATCAATCGAGGCTTTCAGCTCAGGATCCTGCAAAAATACTTTCAAATCAGAAATTTCGAGCATGGCCACTTTCCCGTCTTTATGAGGTTAACATTACGTCGCAAGTTCAGAGTCGTAATCTGACACAGCCTGCAGGTAATCAACGTAATAAATAACGGCCGTTTTGTAGCCTTATTCGCCCCGAACTGCCAGGTACTGAGTTTTAAACGCCTCGTTCTCTTCAGTCAGGCGGATGGCAGCCTCAATCATTTCATTCTGCACCAGCGAGGTCGCTCCTCCGCTGGTTCGCCAGTGGATATACAGCACGCAGAGCGCGGCAACCTGCAGCATTTCGTTCTCCGCACTGACGCCATCAAAGCCATACTCTTCATCGGACCAGCGGTAAATCTCCGCCACAAACGGCATGTCACCCTGCTCATCAAGCGCAGGCAGCGTGGCAAACAGCGCCAGCATTTCCGGCGTGGCGACGTAGCTCTGGCGGCCAACAGCATCCAGCTGTTTACCCCGCGCACGCGCGTTATTCGCTTGTTTGGCTTTAAGTTTCGCGCGTTTGCTACGCTTGTCTTGTTTGGTGCTCACCGACTTGCTCCTGGATCAAAAAAGAGCGCAATCATAGCAGAGTTCACCGGTACAGGATGGCTACATTTTACCAATGAACAGCGAGACCAGACCCGCCGCAATCAGCGGCCCGACGGGCACGCCGCGAAACAGCGACACGCCAATAATCGTGCCGATCAGCAGGCCGCCCACCACGGTGGGTTGCGTACTCATCAGGCTGACACCCCGCCCGCCAACCCAGGAGACAAAGATGCCGACCGCAATTGCCAGCAGGGATTTCCAGTTCATGAAGGAGTGCATCAGCGTGCTGGCAGGGAGCGTGCCGCTGGCGACAGGAGCCATCACACCGATGGTCAGGATGATAATCCCAACCGTCACCCCCTGTTTCTCAATCCAGGGAAACAGGGCGTTGAGCGGCGTCATTCGTACCACAATCAGCACCAGCAAAGCGATGGCAACGGTAAGGTTATGGCTGAAATAGCTAAGACCAGCCAGAAAGAGCAAAATAAACAGCGTCAGATCGAACATGATTTTCCCGCAGACGAATAGGTAACTTATTGTCCCCACACCTTAAAACGGTTTTTCACTCCGCTCTACTGTTTTTAATAGCGTTAATTCACTTGTTCAGCCAATCATCTCAATGGCGGTCTGCAGGCTAACCGTCGGCCCGGTCAGTACCGCCAGAGTACTGTTAATGTATTTTTCAGCGCCAGCCATCGAGGCCTGCGCCAGCACAATGCAGCCCAGCGAGCATTCAGGGCGCTGCTGAATATAGCTGGCGATTTCCCGGTGATAACCTTCAATATCGCCGCCGTTAAAGTAAGCCCAGGCCCGGGGGATCAACTCGACAGAGAGGCGATCGCCGGGGATAAAGGCTTCAAAAAGATGCGTGGTCATGGCCATCGTCGATTCTGCAGTACAAAGCACCAGAATCGAGCCATGATAGCGGGAAGCCACTTTCGCCAGCGAGGCATCCACCCTCAGCACCGGCTTACTGAACTGTTTTGCGTCCCACGCCACCACGCCAAGCGTGGTGCAGGTCACAATCACCGCATCAGCATGTTGGCACATCTCCTCAATGATCTGCCGGGTGGTTTCGGCAATGGCAGGCGTCACCTCACTGGCCGCAATGGCGCTTGCCAGCAGTTCACTCTCCACGCGGTGCAGCAGCTGGATATCTTCGTAATCCAGCTGCTGCACGATCTGCCGGGTGGTTTCGGCAATGGCAGGCGTCACCTCACTGGCCGCAATGATCGAACCAATATTTGGAATGTAGTTGAGCGCAAAACCCAGCCCCCCCCACAGCGGCGCAAAGCGGACATCCAGGCACAGCAGCATCAACCAGATGGTCTACCCCGCTGCTTCAAATACTTCAATGTTGCTTCTTGCAGCATGCAGACAGGCTATGGTCGCCATGCAGGTCTCTCCGGCAGAGTGATGCTCACACTGTGGCAAATTCCCCGGCTTTTGCCAACTTATCCGGCGTAAGAAGTGCAAATGTTTCACCGAAGTGAAAATAGCGATAAGCCGTTGCCCGGGAGAGCTGTGCTTCCTGGGCAACTTCTTATCGCTATTTTCCCACCCAGAGCACGCTGGTTTCCGCCATCGTGACGGAAACGCTCAGCCCGCTTAAAAACTGGCGCCCCTCACGCAAAGAAGCGGGCAAA
>JBNONK010000002.1:0-695479 GCA_050311775.1 Erwinia amylovora
GTTGCCGGAGCAATAAGATTCAGCGCCAGAGCGAGCGTCGGCGGTCCCACAAAAGCGGCAATCTTTTGCTGCAAGCGCTGTCCCGTAAAGCAGGCAAAGCAGTGCCAGGCCAACGGGGGTAAGGTAATCGCCATGACAGACTGCAACTGGCGCAGCTTAATAAGATCAAACTGCCAGCGCAGGGCTGACATCATTAGCAGCAGCGAACAACCCGCAATAAAAATCGCGCTATTGCGATAACCCGCGGGGCGCTGCCGGCAAATCTTCAACAACAAAATAAGCAAAATAGACAGGGTGTACCAGGGAAAGGGAATGGCTAGCATGTAATACCTGTGTGCAAAGCATTTATATCAGAGGATATGTTGTGCCATAAACAGGCGCAAAAAACACTACCAGGTATATCAATCTTCAACGAATCAACACGTTCCCGCTTGTTACATCTTCTGGACTTATGAATTCGTTATTTCTGAATAACGTAAGAATCTGTGTATTACCCTCTCAACTGAACCTAATGTCCAAAGCAGAGTATCCTGATACACATTTGCGTAAGCGTATATACGGTCTAAATGCGACGCTTACAGTAACCTTCCCGTATCCGCCCCCCTTCAGACCTGCTCCTGTGTGCTGCCGGTAATTTTATCTACAACTCACCTCGCATTTTATCCCCAGGTAATGTGGATCTTTGCGGCGTGATCCGCACGGTGGTGCTGTGCATTACCCGTGTGGCCATAAAAATGGGAGGGATACCGCCGCCAGGCGGCCGGTTGTCTGAGTTCAACGGAAAAGGGCGTCGCTCCACTTCGCTGACTTGCCGCTCTCCGTCCCCGACGATATGGAAGTGCCATGCCCCCACGGTAGCCGGGCTGGCGTTCAGATAAGCAACTATGTTGAATCGCTTTATCAACTGCAAAAAGTGTGTATGTCTGGGTGGAGTTTTCATTTTATTGGTCGATAACTCTATGGTGACAACATTTTTAGTTTTAAGTAGCTCATTTAAATTAAATTAGCAAAATTTAATTCCAAATTATTTTAAGGGTAATTTTTCATGAACAACATCAGGATTGGCGTGCGGCTTGGTGCCGCCTTTACTTTAATACTTGGAATGCTGCTGATTAGTGCTCTGACGGCTCTGATGCGCGTTCAATCGCTGGGCGATACCGCAGAAACGCTTGCCGGTAGCCGCTATCAGAAAGCTGCAGCGGCTACCAGTCTACGTTATTACGCGACTGACATGACCCGCCTTGTACGTAACTTAATAATTCTTTCCGGTGATCCGTCCAGGCAGGTATCGTTCAAAAAAGATTATGATGGATTAAAGGTAAAAATGTCAGCCGCAACTGAGCGCCTGGACAGCCTTCTGACCACGCCGCAGGGCCGCATTTTAATGCAGAAAGTACGTAATACCGGAATACTTTATGCCAGTTTTTCTGACGACGTCGCCAGACTTGGAATGCAGGAAAAGCCCGGGGAAGCGACTCAGCTGCTGTTTGGGCCCCGTTTCCAGACTCAGCTGGATTATCAGCGAGCGCTTCAGGATATGGTGGAATTCCAGGAGTCACAGATGCAGAAAGCCGGCGCTTCGGCATTACAGGAGCGCCACAGCGCCCTTATCCTGCTTTCCACACTGAGTATCGCGGCCCTTCTACTGGCGACGCTTCTGGGCTGGCTCATCACGCGCAGCATCGTCCGCCCACTTAATACGGCACTGGATGCGGCGCAGCGTATTGCCCACGGAGATCTGAGCGTAACCGTACCTGTTGCCGGTCGTGATGAAACCGGCCGGTTACTGCGAGCGGTTGCAGAAATGCAGGACTCACTGGTACAGACAGTCAGTGATGTAAGACGAAACGCAGAAAGCGTGGCGACGGCCAGCCTGCAGATTGCACAGGGTAACTCCGATCTTTCGCAGCGTACGGAGGAGCAGGCAAGCGCACTGGAGCAGACAGCCGCCACCATGAGCCAGCTGAGCGTCACGGTCAGAAATAACGCCGATAACGCCAGGCAGGCGGCGCAGCTCGCCGTAAACGTGCGCGATGTGGCCCGTCAGGGTAATGAAGTGACCATGGACATCACCGGGACAATGAAGTCCATCGGTGAAAGCTCAGCCCGCATTGCGGACATTACCTCGGTGATTGACAGCATTGCCTTCCAGACCAATATTCTGGCGCTGAATGCGGCCGTTGAGGCCGCCCGTGCGGGTGAGCAGGGGCGTGGCTTTGCCGTGGTCGCAGGTGAAGTACGCACGCTGGCCCAGCGCAGCGCCACGGCGGCTGGTGAGATTAAACATTTGATTGAGGCAAACTCTGCCAGCGTCAGCGCAGGCAATGCACTTGCAGAGCGCTCTGCCGTGACCATGGCGGACATCGTTTCATCGGTTGGCCAGCTCAGCGAAACGGTAGACGAGATTACGGCTGCGAGCGCAGAGCAGGCGCGGGGGATTGAACAGGTGGGTATCGCCGTGACTGAAATGGACGGCGTTACTCAGCAGAACGCCGCGTTGGTCGAAGAGTCGGCGGCGGCCTCACAAAGTCTGCGCGAGCAGGCCGCTCTTCTGCTGCAGTCGGTGTCCGTGTTTACGCTCACGGACCTGCCCGTTGTAAGACCAGCGCCCGCTTCAGAGATTAAATCTGATCATACAATAAAACATAAATCGCAACCGGAAAGCACAGAGGGGAACTGGACAGCATTCTGAGTCTGAGTAACAGAAATGCTGCCGCATGAAGCCGGAAACCGTTAAATCCCGAATGACATCAGGCGCTGCAAAAGTGCTGCAGCGCTTTACACTTGCGGAAAAAGATTTAAATAAAAAACCTTATAAATAATGAAGTTATGAGCCCTTTACGCTGCGACAACCTGAATATAAGCGGCAGTTAAAATCAATCATTAAATCAGAGAGGAAGAAACGGGTTGTACAGGTGGGGGTTGATAACAATGTTAAGAAAAAGATAACAAGTAACAGGGTAATTATTAACATTAATGGATTAGGATGATACTTACGGTCAATATAAAAATTACAAATATCAATAAAAGATAAATAATATCTACCAGCGGAAGTTTTTATTCCGCTATTAGTTGAATAATGCCGTAAAAATGATAAAAATATCGTTACTTAATTTTCTCCTCAAAAAAAGGGCCTCTCTCCGCTATGATTTCTCACTGCGTGATCCATCACTGGCTGATTGACATCCCTTCCGGATCGCTGGTCCATCAGCAGTCCGGTGAGCAACGTCGCCTGGGCGAGTATCAGCTCAAGCTGCTGATCGTGCTGGTGCAGAACGCAGGGAAAATTCTCACCCGCGAGGAGTTGAATACGCTGGTCTGGGAACGGCGGGTCATCGGCAACAACAGCTTGCCGAATGCCATCCATGCCCTGCGTGTGGCGCTGGAAGACGATGGTAAGCAGCAGCGCATCATCAAAACCATCCCCAAAAAAGGCTACATTCTTGAAGCAGAATACTGTGATTTTCGTCTGGACGAAAAGCAGGAAGCAGACAGCCAGGGGCTGGCAGAAGATACAGAGAAGCAACCCTTGTTTCCACAGGCTATCGCCAGTCCGGAAAGCGTATCTACGCTGACCCTTGCCCGTGAAGAGTGGCAAAAAGAGTCGAAGAAGGAGAGCGTCTGGCTGACGCAAAAACTCCAGGCAAGGCGGAAACGCTTCTGGCGCTGGATGTGCCTGGCGCAGGCAACGCTGCTGCTGCTGGTGGTGGGATTTCTGCTGCTCACCGGCTCCTTAAAGCAGGAGAACAAGATTACCGAACAGGTGCCTGGCGCCTGGAGCAACATCCATCTCTATGCTCTGGAGCATTTAAACGATCAGCTGAGGCCCACCGAGGAAATCGACAAGCAGATCAATCCCTCCCTGTCAGCTCTCAATGCGTTGCTGATTGAGCACCAGGCCAACATGCAGGTTTTTTACCAGATCGTTGCCACCACCATGAATTACACCGTGGAGATCACCAGCCGCTGCGATCGCCGCGAACTGGTGATGAATATCGCCCAGTTCCGCAGCGATAATTCACAACTTAACGCCCTGATTTATCGGGAAACAGAGAGAGAAATAAATGAAATGGCGAACTGCGTCAATTAGTCTGATGTCTCTGACTTTGCTGTTAATCGTGAGTGCAATGGCAAACGCACTGTATATACCCAAACCTGAATTAACCGATCTGTTCAACGGTAATGACAACGGCAACCAGGATAATGTCCAGTTTGGTTATTACGACCTGCTATCAAAAAGTAGCGAGCTGTACAATCCGCATTATGTCATCGGCCAGCATAATATTACGTTGACACTCCACAGCCCTGATGACAATCGGTTACAGATTAAGGTGTTGATGTCGCTGAAGAAAATAACTTCAGAGGGCTTATTGTATGACTATAAGCCGGTCTGCATCACCCAAAAGAAAAACGATCTGATGATTGCCAATATCATGGGGCATCTGGAACGTAACCGCATCATACTTAACAGCGTCAGCTATCCGGGTGGCAAAGTGACCATTACCACCTCAGGACAAATAATCAGCCATCTTTAACGGGCTCACGGGTTGCGGAGAGGGCTAAAGCCGGCGAAGAGTGGCAAAATCGGCTTCACGCTGGATGACAGAAAAATCGGAAGCGGGCCGCAGGGCAGATGCAACCTCAGCAAATTGTGCCGCGGCCGGGCATTCTTCTCCAGCGAAGCGGCGCTGACTTCACGCTGCCTGCCGCCCGGTGAAAAGGTCAGCACCTCCTGCCCCGAGCGATTCACCTGCGCCGTCCCCTCCTGCAGGCTGAAGCTGACCAGCGGGCGATGAATTTACGAAGAAATTTAAGTTTTCCGCACAAGCCGCCGCTTTGTGGTGTCAGCAACAGGGAACCACGGAGGGGAACAGATGAAAGTCGAGCGGATCGGCAGGACCCGGAGCCAGAGAGAGGTGAAGGGTCAACAGGAAGCCGGAAACGCTAAGGAGCCGCAGCCGCCACACCAGGATTGCGACAGTTTCCTGCTAATGTTGCAGATACTGTTAGCCCGGTTGCCCGACGTCTGTCAGGAGCGAATTGCCACTATGCAGTTCGCGGTGCAGAGCTGGGAGTCTCTGCCACCCGCCGCTGAAACAGCGGCGGCTATGATAGCCTGGTATCGCTGCGGTGAGTTTTCACTGGCAGCAGAAGAAAAATACACGAAAAGGAGTAAAGTTTTTCTGTTCAAATCGTAAAGTTCTGTCTGGCAGGGTCGCCTATAGGAACCGTAGCTGTTTAATCCCTATAAAGATCGGTAACAATGAAAATTTCAGCAGAAAATCTGATACAGAGCAGCAGTGCCGTAAACAATGTGATCGCCAGTGCGGTTGAAAGCCCCACTCAGCAGGTTCGGGTTACCTGCCTGCAGAGCGGGCCAGTCAGCCAGACTCAGCAGGCGTTACGCGCCATGCCGGAGGTGGATGCAGACCGCGTCAGCGCAATGCAGGCGGCGATCAGAAACGGCGAACTGTCTCTGAACAGCAGCTCACTGGCGGGTGCCATGATGGACTATTACCGCCGCTGAGCACGCTGGAGCAAATCAAAGGACTGCGAAAAGATCTGCAACAGGATGTGGTGTTCTACCAGTAGCTTAATGAACGTAATGGATGACGGCTTAACCCTCAGCGGAAAATGCTGTTCCGTGACCGACCGGAGGACTTCCTCTACTCAAGATCAATACCCCAGGTACAGGATATCCCAACGGTGTTCAAGGCCTACGGACGGGCCTTTATTTCAGCAGTGAAATCCCGGCCAGCAGGGGATTTTCATGAAATGAGTGACGGGGAGCAACGCGATGCCAGGCGGAAAACAGCGCGCTGATGTTCTCCTCATCCAGCACCAGCTGCTGCTGCTGACCGAGCGCACAGAGCATTTTCAGACAGAAAAAGTGCTGGCACAGCCCGGCATACGCCGCGGCCCAGTCGGCCCGTGCATGCCCCGGAAAAACATTGTGGTACAGTTGATAGAGCAGAAAGTTGATAAACGCCGTCTGCTGAGTCTGTAAAAAACCCCCCAGCTCACGCCCCTTTTCCAGCCTGCCAAGCCTCGTCTGCAATGCCTCATCCGACAGCGTCGCCATCTGCTGTAACGTCTGCTTCAGGGTCAGCCTGTCCGGCGGATCCAGGCTGACATCCAGCGGCAGCCGACTCAGCGTGCGCAGCGCCCTGATTTTATACTCCTCAGCCGACGAGAAAGCCTTAAAAGCACGGGCGATCCGACGTTGAATGCCCTGCTTCAGGTACACCCCTGCCAGCAAGTCAAGCTTATCAGCCAGACTGTCTTTGGCTGCCCTGATGATAAACAACCCCAGCGTATAGAGTTTCAGGCTGAGATCGCCCGGGGCTGCCTGCAGCAACCGCAGGCAGCTGTGATTAAGGCTCTGCAGCCGCGTGTTCAGCTCCGGCAGATTTTCCGCCACCGCTTCGCCGATATGCATCGACAGAGCGTGCCGCTGAAAGAGAATGGTTCTGGCGACCCGATCGCAACCAAACACGGCACTGTGCCGCACCTGATTTTTCCAGCGTAACTGCAGTAACGGCGAGGCGCTGTGGCAACCGCAACAGCAACAATCGTGCTGAACGCCCTGTAAATGCAGTACGTAGTCCGGTGTGAAACTTTCTATCGTGCTCATTACCCGTCCCGATTAATGATGTCCTGTGACGTTAGTTTTTCCGCCGATTGGCCCGCATCCGGCTCTGCATGATCTGACTGTCGGTTTGGTTCTGCTCCACCAGCTGGCGCTGGTGCTGCAGGGCCGCGCGCTGTTGATCCAGCACCACGCTCAGCGATTTTTCACGGCAGGCTTCGTTAACCAGCTCCTGTTGTAAGGTTTGCCGCCTGCTCTCCGCCAGTGCCTGTTCCTGTTTTTGCCAGTCAATCACCCGCTGAATGTTGGCGCGAAAGCGGGCCTGGTGGCTGAGCTGCACGGCATCGCAGCCGGAAGGAAGCTCCCGATTGCTGAGGCCAGTCAGCGCCTCAATATTGCTGGCGTAACGCTGGCAGAGAATTTTTTGCTGAGCCAGCCTGCCGGTAACCTCTTCCAGTTCACGTTCGCGCATCTGGCGCAGACGCTCGAGTACGCTGGTAGTTCTGACATTCTTGTCCATATTCTTCCTTATACTTACCTTACAGTCGGACCAATGTCGCAAGGCAGCTGAGGGTCTGATCCCAGGGTGAAGGGCCATCCACCTGCGGCTGCGGTCGTGCTGACCTGAGTCATACAGCGGCAGTTGCTTTGGGCAATATCCATTGCCGGGTAGTGCCCGGCGTCGGCGCTGCCTGCCATTTACACTCATTCAGGGATGATGCCAAAGGCGGTTTTGACCGCTCAGCTTGTTCATCCCTTACTCCACTGTCCGTTCGCTGAACAGCTGCACCTGAATTGCCCCCTCTTCCGCCAGGGTGCGCACTTCCGTCATGATCTCTTGACGCACCTGCTCAATGCGGCTGACCGGTACGGCCCCCAATCGGGCAGAGGTGCTCTGCAGCCGTTGCACCTGTTGTTTCGGCATCGCCTCGTAAAGGGCCTGGCTCAGCACCGGCTCGGTGCCTTTCAGGGCAATGGCCCACTGCTCCAGCGGGATCTCTTCCAGCAGTCGTTGCAGCGTGATCTGGCTCTGACGGCTGAGGATAAAAAACTCGTACATTTCCGTTTTCAGCTCATCCACCACTTTTTCATCCCGCGCATGCAGCTGATCCAGCAGCGCCTGCGGGTTACCGGGAATACGGTTGACGATATTGGCCGCCTGCTTCACCCCCTGTACCTTCGAGCCCTGCTCTGAGAGTACCGCCACACAGCGTTCAATCAGACGATCCAGCTCGTCCACCACATCAGGGTTCACGTCGTCGAGACGGGCGATGCGGTAGAGGATTTCATCCTGACGTCCGACCGCCAGATGAGTCAGCACCTGGGCCGCCACGTCTGGCGGCAGGAAGGCCAGAAAGACCGCCTGCAACTGCAGCGGTTCCTGGTCAATCAGCGCCGCCAGCTGTGGGGGATCCACCCACTGCAAACGGGTCATGCGGTGACGGATTTCATCGCCGTACAGGCCGTTGATCACGCTGCTGGCGATATCACTGCCCAGCGCGCGTTCAAGGATGCCGCGCAGGTAGGTACGCGAGGTGCCGTTGCTCTTACTCTGGTCGCGATAGTCGTTAAAAAAGTCGTCCATCACCTGGCGGGCCTGCGTCAGTTTGACACCGTGCAGCCTTGCCATGGTTTCACTGAGGCGCAGCACCTCTTCACGGGTCATTTTCCGCAGCACCATCGCCGCCGCCTCTTCACCAATGCTGAGCAGCAGAATAGCCGCCTGTTCCAGCCGCGAGCGGGTGGGGCTCGGTGGGACTGGCTGTTTACTGGCTGTCGGCATTGCGCTCATGACTCTTTATCCATTGTTTGATCACTTCGGCCACGCGGTCGGTTTCGCTCCCGGCCAGGGTTTGCAGGTAGGCGATTTTGGTTTCCAGCCCGGCGCCCTGCGGGGGTAGCGTATCCTGCTGCGGTCCGCTGGCGGGGTCATCATTGATAAAGACGCCCTCCGGCAGCTCATGATGTTTAACCGGCAACGGCTTCGGGTCACGACGACTGAAGCGACGCAGCACCGGCAGGATGCCAAACAGCGTCAGCGACAGCAGTAGCAGGGCAATGCCGCCGCGCACGCTCCAGTCGATAATGTTGGTACGCTCCCACCACGGGATCGGCGGTTCGGACCATGGCGTGACCTCAGGAAAGGCCAGCAGACTGAGATTCAGCTCATCGCCACGCTGGGGATCGATGCCTGCCGCCCGCTGCAACATTTGCTGTACCTGCTGGCGGTTCTGCTCTGTCCAGGCCTTTACCGCAGGCGAGCTTTCGTTAAGCACCACCGCGACCGAGAGTTTCTCCACCTGGTAGCCGGGATGGCGAATATGGCGCACATCACGGTCATAATTAAACTGGCGCTGGGCCTGATTGCGGGTCGCCAGTTGAGGAGGGTTGGCGGGGGGCGGGGCTTGATTCGCCGGACGGTTGTTCAGCGAGCCGGGCACACCCAGAGCCAGCGGCCCGGTCGTATTTTCCTGCTGCAGGCTTTCCCTGGTGGTGCGCGGATCGCCAAGGAAGCGCTCCTGGGTTTCTTCGACCTCGCTGAAGTTGATGCGCGGCACCACACTGATGCGGAAATTGCCGCTGCCGACTACCGGGTCCAGCACGTTTGCCAGGCTGCGCTCGGTCTCTTTGCGCACCTGCAGCAGCACTTTATTGCTGATTTTATTGTTCAGTGTGCCGTTTCCGGCAGCATCGAGATTGGCAGAAAGCAGTGCGCCATGCTGATCGACTACCCGCACCTGCCCCGGCTTCATCCCGGGGACACTGCCGGTGATCAGGTTAACGATGGCAGTGACCTGGTCGTCACTGAGTTGCTGACCCAATCGAACCCGTACCATCACCGAAGCGGTACTGTCGGGTTTATTGTTCAGCACAAAGGAGCTGGTTTCGCTGATGCCCAGATGTACCCTGGCGTAATCCACCGCATCCAGCGCCATAATGCTCTGCGCCAGCTCGCCTTCCATGCTGCGCTTGAAGCGGACGTTCTGGATAAACTGGCTGCTGCCGAGCATTGCATCTTTGTCCATCAGCTCATAGCCTGCCGGGGTATGGCTGAACACCCCTTTGGCCGCCAGCGCCATGCGGGCTCTGGGCAGATCGGTTTCCCGTACCAGCAGGTTGCCGCTGTTCGGCTCCACGCGGTAGGAAATCAGCTCGCCGCTGAGCACTTCCACCACCTGAGCAATCGGAATAGTTTGCTGTGAACCGTAGAGCATGACGTAATGGTTATTACTCTGCCAGAGCAGCGAAACGATGATGGCAGTGGCCGCCAGCGCAGCGGTGCCGGGAAGGATCCATTTCATCAGCTGGCCCGTTTTAAGCGCCACCAGCAGGGCTTTCAGTTTCTCGATCACGCGGAACCTACAGTGAAATATTCATGACTTCGTCAACCGCGCTGCTGAGCCTGGTGCGGACCTGCATCAGCGCGGAAAACGACACGCTGGTCTTCTGGCTTTCCAGCATCGCGCTGGCCAGATCGTCGCTCAGTCCCGGCGCGGCCACCCGCTGCCGATCGCTGGCAACGTGCTGCAGGTGATCAACGTGATTGAGCGCCTGTTCCATCACCTGGCCGAAGCCCGGGCCGCTGGCCGCTGTGCTGACCAGGTCGTTTGCCATCGGCGGCAGGGCAGAAGCGGTGGCCTGTGCCTGCATCCGTTCCATTTCAGCAATCATCGCCTGCTGGCCTGCCGCGTTACTGAGCGTCAATTTTTCGATCATATTTGCACTTCCTGATGAGAGATTAGGAGGGTAAACCGAGGTCAAAACCCTGCTCTCGCATACTGGCAAGCCGGTAGCGCAGCGCGCGCGGGGTGATCCCCAGAAACGCGGCGGTCTGGGATTTATTGCCCTTATAGCGTCGCAGCAGATCGACGATGTACTGGAACTCGGCCATTCTGCCGCGCTGCTTGATGGGACTTTCTTCGCTGCATTCACGCAGTTCAGGCGAACTGACCGCAGAAAGCGCTGACTTCAGGCCCAGGCAACCGTGATCCAGCGCGCCGCTGTCGGACATAATCAGGCCACGCTGCACGGCATTTTCCAGCTCGCGGACATTGCCCGGCCAGTCATGTGCCAGCAACGAGCGTCGCGCCTGAACGGTCAGACTGGGTTTGCTGGTGGAAAAAGACTGGTATTTCTGAATAAACAATTCGGTCAGCGGAATAATGTCCTCTGCCCTTTCCCGCAGCGGGGTAATATGGATTGGGACAACAGAAATACGATAAAACAGATCCTGACGGAATCTCCCTTCGGCAATTTCCACTTCAAGATCCTTATTGGTTGAGGCAATAAGGCGAATATCAAGCGGCACTGATTTATGGCTACCCAGCCGCTCAACGCTTTTTTCCTGCAGCACGCGTAATAATTTCACCTGCAGCGCCAGCGGCATATCACCAATTTCATCCAGCAACAGCGTGCCGCCATTGGCCTGTTCAAACTTTCCGGGTTGACTGCTGACTGCGCCGGTAAAAGCGCCTTTTTCATAGCCGAATAAAATCGCTTCGAGCATATTTTCAGGAATAGCGGCACAGTTCACCCCTACATAGGGCGCACCGCCATAAAAAGCATGATGGTGAATATATTTCGCCACGCACTCCTTACCCGTTCCTGTTTCACCCGTAATCAGCACGGGGACATTAAACTTCGCCAGACGTCGCGCCAGCGATAATAAGTTTACGCTGGCAGGAGAATGAGCAACAAAATCATACTCAGCACAGCCAGCAATTTTACTGTTCATTTCCATTCAGGCGAGCCCCACATGTTGATACTTTATTTCACAAATCATCCATGGTGATTACCAGGATGGAAATTAGTATACATTTCGTCCGTCAAGCCTTTTAGCTTTAATGGGATATTAAAAGATAAAGACAATAAAATCATTGCGTTGTAAAAAAATTCACGTAAGCGAAACGGCAGATTAATAACGGATTAATAAGCCTGCAGGCATTGCTATGCTGGCTGAATAACGGTCTAATTTACGCCGTCATTTTACGGTAAGTTTCAGTTTGACCCTGTTTGTTATCATTACGTGAAGCGCTACCGACACATTACTTTTCGCTGAGTGGATTGCGTCATGGGCCCTGAAAAGAGCAGCGCAATAATTTATCATCAGGGAGAACATCCTGAGGTGATGAAATCAGAAATTAGCCGTTCCGGGAGCCCTTAGCACAAGCTCCAGAAAACATTCATGGACAGGCACGATTATTTTACAGGAAACAGAATATTTACTTCCTGAAAAAATCCGCACCAATATTTCTTTAAAACATCTGCACTTTGAAATGAATTCCTGGCACAGACAGGCAAAGAATATTCAGCCGCGCGAGGTAAAGCCTGGCAATTATTATTGACCGTTCTCTTTTACTGAACGTTTTGCATGACGATTACGGCCTGAGCAAAGATAAACAGGAAAATATTTCCACGCAGCAGCCGCTTATGACCGCCGTCATTGCTGAAGATCACGGCAAACTCTTTTTCTCAGGATTGACTGACCCCAACAGTGAGCAAATGCATGACTGATGCCAATGAAAGGCTGGCCGCCGGGCTGGATTTCGATTTTTCGCTGGATGCTGCCGCGCCTGCCGAACAGACGGCAAGCGACTGCACCCGTGCAACGCCACAGGATAAGCAGCGACACCTGTCGCTGGACAAGCTGGCCGGTGAACCGCTGGACATGAAGGTCAACGGCATTCTGCCCGGCCAGGCCGAAGTGGTGGTGGTCAACGACGCATACGGCCAGCTTACCCCGTTCAATAATAAACACCTGAGTGAGCGGCCATTATGAACCCCTCCGTCTCCCGCGGGCTGATGCGGGTTATTTTGCCCGTCACGCTACTGCTGTTTCCGGCGCTGGCGCTGGCGGAATCCCACGGGCTGACGTTGTTCAGCGCAACCAACACCGCCAGCGGCCAGGATTACAGCGTCAGGATCGAAGTTCTGATCCTGATGACGCTGCTCGGCCTGCTGCCGGTCATGCTGTTGATGATGACCTGTTTTACCCGTTTCATTATCGTGCTGTCGCTGCTGCGCCAGGCGTTGGGCCTGCAGCAAAGCCCACCCAATAAAGTGCTGACCGGCATCGCACTGGTGCTGACCCTGCTGGTAATGCGCCCGGTGTGGATGAAAATCTATAACGATGCGGTGGTGCCTTACCAGGCTGAGCAAATCACCCTGCAGCAGGCCTTGACTACCGGTTCAGCCCCGCTGAAAAAATTTATGCTGTCGCAGACCAACACCACCGCGCTGACCCAGATCATGACTATCGCTAATGCCAGCGGAGCAGCAGAGCAGCAGGACTTAAGCATCGTTACCCCGGCCTTTGTGCTGAGCGAGCTGAAAACCGCCTTCCGTATCGGTTTTATGATTTATATCCCGTTCCTGGTGATTGACCTGATTGTCGCCAGCATCCTGATGGCGATGGGGATGATGATGCTGCCGCCGCTGATTGTTTCTCTGCCATTCAAGCTGATCCTGTTCGTGCTCTGTGACGGCTGGTCGCTGATCGTGGGTACGCTGACCCACAGTGTACAGGGGCTGGGATTATGATGACCCTCGATGTGGCCGGGGACATTATCGCTCAGGCCCTGAAGCTGGTGTTGATGATCTCGATGGTTGCGATCCTGCCCAGCCTGGTCACCGGGCTGATCGTCAGCGTGTTCCAGGCCACCACCCAGATTAACGAACAAACGCTGAGCTTCCTGCCAAGGCTGGTGATGACCCTGCTGGTGCTGGTTTTCGCCGGTAAGTGGATGCTCACTCAGTTGATAGACTTCACCCTGTTGATTTTCGAACAGGCTCCGACGCTGCTGGGGTGAAAAGAGTCATGAGCATCCAGATTCAGGACCTGATTGCCCCACTGCTGGCACTGTGGCTGCCGCTGGTGCGCATCGCCGCTTTCTTTCACTTCTGCCCGCTGTTTGAGCACCGCGCGTTTCCACGCAAGGCAAAAGTCGCCCTGGCGCTGCTGCTGAGCATCATTATTACCCCGATGATTGGCAATAACGGGGGGCTCAATGATCTGTTGACCACGCAGGCTCTGATCCTTACCGGCGAACAGATCCTCTGGGGACTGCTGTTCGGGCAGATGCTGAACTGGGCAATCTGGGCACTGCAGACTTCCGGTGCCATTTTGTCGATGAATATGGGGCTGGGCATGGCGGTGATGAACGATCCCAGCAGCGGCAGCTCCACCATGGTGATTTCGCAGATTGTCGCGGTGTTCTGCACCCTGCTGTTCTTCGGTATGGACGGGCATCTGTTACTGGTGACCATCCTCTACAAAAGCTTTGCCATGTGGCCGATTGGTCAGGCGATTACTGTGCTGACGCTGAAAACGTTCGCCACCGGGCTGGGCTGGATGATGGCCGGTGCGCTGCTGCTGGCGCTGCCGACGGTGATCATCATGCTGATTGTTCAGGGCACCTTTGGCCTGCTGAACCGCGTTTCCCCCACGCTGAATCTGTTTGCGCTGGGCTTTCCCATCAGCCTGCTGTCTGGCCTGTTGTGCCTGACGCTGCTGAGCAGCCATATTCCGCAACACTATCTGACGCTGACCAACGACGTGCTGGGCCAGCTTGAACGCTTAAAGGTGAACTGATGTCCGGTAGCGGTGATAAAACCGAAAAACCCAGCGCCACCAGGCTGAGAAAATCCCGCGAGAGAGGGGATATTCCCCGCCCGAAAGATCTGGGGATGGCCGTGGGGCTTATCGCCAGCCTGGTGACGCTCAGCGCTTTCATCCCCTACTATCAGAGCCTGATCCACGGCTCTTTTATTGCGCTGCGGCGTATTGCGAACCATATCAACGACGACGGCGCGCTGCATGAATTTATGCTGCTTAACGTGCTGATTGTCATTAAGGTGGCGGCCACCCTCGTGCCCATTCCAGTCTCGGCTGCGCTGGCTAACCTGATCCCCGGCGGCTGGGTCTTCGTTCTCAAACGCATCATGCCTGATGTCAAAAAACTCAGCCCGATCGCCAGTGTGAAACGGCTGGTAAGCAGGCAGAATTTTGTTGACGTGCTGAAGATGATCCTTAAAAGCACGGTGCTGCTGGCGATGCTGGCCCTGACCCTCCGTCAGAAACTGCCGGATCTGCTGAATCTGGAAAGCCACTTTCTGCGTGATGCGATCGTCTCCGGCCTGCAGCAGTATGGCGACGTGATGCAGCGCTTTGTGATAATCATCGCCCTGTTTGCCTTTATCGACGTACCGCTGAACAAATTTATGTTTATCAACAAGCTGCGGATGACCAAAAAAGAGGTGCGCGACGAGTCGAAAAATCAGGAAGGGAATCCGCAGATCAAAGGTCGCATACGCCAGTTGCAGCGCCTCATGGCGATGGGCCTGATCTCAAACCAGGTATCCAAAGCGGACGTGGTGATCATGAACCCGACCCACTGTGCGGTGGCGCTGAAGTACTCACCGGAAAAGGCCGCCGCGCCGTTTATCGTGGCGAAAGGTAGGGACGAGATCGCCCTGTATATCCGTAGCGTGGCGCAGAAACACAAGATTGAAGTGGTTGAATTCCCGTCACTGGCGCGGTCGATTTATCACAGCACGCGTGTTAACCAGCAAATTCCTGCCTCCCTGTACCGGCCGATAGCTTCGATTCTCTCGTATGTCATGCAGCTGAAGACGTGGCGTCAGGGAACTGGCGAGAAGCCACGGCTGGATCGACAAATTCCTGTTCCTGCTGAGGGGAAAACTGAGCATGTCAACGTTTAACCTGCGCCAGGTGCTGGCGCTGCTGCGCAACAGCCATTTCGGCGTGCCGCTGCTGCTGCTGTGCGTGCTGGCAATGGTGATCCTGCCGCTGTCACCGCTGGTGCTGGACGTGCTGTTTACCTTCAATATTGTGCTGGCGGTAATGGTGCTGCTGGCCAGCGTCAACACCAGACGTCCGCTGGACTTCTCGGTGTTCCCGACCCTGCTGCTGATCACCACGTTGATGCGCCTGACGCTCAACGTTGCCTCCACCCGTGTGGTCCTGCTCAAGGGACACGAAGGGATGGGTGCCGCCGGTAAGGTCATCGAATCCTTTGGTAACGTGGTGATCGGCGGCAACTTTGTGGTCGGTTTTGTGGTGTTTATCATCCTGATGATCATCAACTTTGTGGTGGTGACCAAAGGGGCGGAACGTATTTCTGAGGTGTCGGCCCGCTTCACGCTGGACGCCCTTCCCGGCAAACAGATGGCAATTGATGCCGATTTAAATGCCGGATTGATCGATCAGGAACAGGCCCGTGTGCGCCGCCGGGACGTCGCCAATGAGGCTGACTTTTACGGCGCGATGGACGGCGCATCGAAGTTTGTGCGCGGAGATGCGATCGCCGGGATCATGATCCTTTTGATCAACGTAATCGGCGGGATACTGATCGGCATCTTTAAATACAATCTGGATGCCGGTCAGGCGTTTGAACAGTATGTTCTGCTGACCATTGGTGACGGGCTGGTGGCGCAGATCCCTTCCCTGCTGCTGGCTACTGCGGCGGCGATTATCGTTACCCGCGTCAGTGATGACGACAGCGGCGGCATTGCCAGTGAGATCAAAAGCCAGCTGCTGGCGAAACCGGCCACGCTCTGCACCGCTGCCTTTGTGATGTTTGTGCTGGCGATAGTCCCGGGAATGCCCCATCTGGTCTTCCTGATTTTCACCGCGCTGATGTTATTTATCGCCTGGCGTCAGAGCCGGGTGGTGCAGCCTCCCGCCCGGAACAGCGAGGAGCTGGCCAGTGTGACGCGAGCGCTGGATGCTGATGAGGATGTGAACGTCAGCTGGCAGAGTATTCCGCTGACTGACCCTCTCAGCCTCTACCTTGGCTACAAGCTGGTCACGCTGCTGGATAAATCCCGTGGCAATACTCTGACCCAACGAGTGCGCGCGGTGCGTCAGGTCGTCTCAGAAACCACCGGCGTACTGCTGCCCGACATCGTCATCCGTGAAGATTTTCACCTCAGGCCAGCACAGTACGTAATTAAAGTGAACGGGATACGTACCGCGCTGGGTGAAGTCCATCCCGACCGTCTGATGGCCATTCCCACTGCTGAACAGTGTGGCGAAGTGGACGGCGTGCCGGATACCGACCCGGTGTGTGGGCTGGCGGTGACCTGGATAAGCCCGGAGAACAAGACCAAAGCGCTGAACTATGGCTACCAGGTAGTGGACTGCGCCAGCGTGATCGCCACGCATGTGAACAAGGTTGCGCGGCAGCATCTGCCGGAGCTGTTAAATTTCGATGACATCACCCCGCTCAACCAGCGCCTTTCCACCGTGGCGCCGCGGCTGGCGGAGGAGCTGAATACCGCGCTGAGCTACAGCCTGCAGCTCAAGGTTTACCGCCTGCTGCTGCAGGAGCAAGTTTCGCTGAAGGATATCGCCACCATCGGTACCACGCTGGTGGAGAGCGCCGCGCTGACTAAAGATGCTATCCTGCTGGCTGCCGACGTGCGCTTTGCACTGCGGCGAGCGCTGGTTGCGGCGATTGCGCCGGACAATAAACCGCTGTCGGCTTACACCCTGGATGATGAGCTGGAAACGCGGCTGCTCGGGTCGCTGAGCCAGGCGCAGCAGGCGGGCAAGGTCAGCCTCGACAGCTTCCCGGTCGATCCCCATATTCTTACCCGGTTAGAGTCCACGCTGCCGGTGGTGCTGGAACAGCTGAAAGCACAAAGCCTGACGCCGGTGCTGCTGGTCACCCCGCAGTTGCGCCCAATGATAGCCCGCTATGCCAGACTGTTCGCCGCCGGGCTGCATATCCTCTCCTACAACGAAGTGCCGGATGAAGTGGATTTACGTCTTGTCGGCACGGTAACCTGACAGAAAGTGAGTCAGCGCAGGGCCGGTGATCGTCCGCCCACTGAGCCAAGCCACATACCCGCCTCTGGGCTAATTCAGGAACAAAGCCCGCCAGTTGTTCAGCGTTTTAGGCGGGGTTTTCTCACCCTGCTCGGTGGTGATATAGCGGATATTTATTCCGTTTTCTTTACTCTTGTCCGGCGTCACCAGCATGGCCCAGATTTTACCGGACGGCGTATACATCACCATCGCCGCATTGCGGCTGGCTGCACCCTTGACCGATAAAGTCAGCACCGTTGCCCCAAAATCGTCCTGATCTTCCGCATACAGCACGTTATTCGCCACGGCAACATACTTTTGATAATCCTGACCAGCCAGCTGACGGAAACGGTCATCCAGCGCCTGCGACGGTAACACGCCGATCGTCTGCAACGTGGCGGCCGGACGTGGATCGGTATCCGCTCGTTGATACACACCATCAAGGGTTATATCATCCTGCATCAGCATCTTACAGCTGCCGCTGTTATCGCTGTTGATCACGATTTTTCCGTTGGGCTGCGGAATAAACAGCACGCTACATTCGCCCCCCCATGCTATGCGATCGGTAAAGCCCAGCCCCCAATAATTTCGCACGTTACTGCGCAAGGTTGACCTGTAGACGCCTCCCCAGATCTCACCGGCAAAATCGAACGCCCAGTCGCTGGATTTGCTGATGACGATTTTCCCGCCGTTACCATTCGTGGCAGAAGTGTTCCACCAGATGCCGTCCCAGTTAAAATTTTCCGGCGCCTGGTACACTGCGCTGATCCCCTGCAGATATGCCCAACGCAGACAGTTGGTGGTGGTGCAGGCGTTACGTGATTCTTGCCAGTTCCGGTAACGCTGAAGAACAGGTTCAGAATTTTTACCTGCCAGAGCATCGCGGTTAGCATCGTTCATTACCGCATCAAGCCAGGAAAGCTGAGGAGAGTTGCAAATAGTATTCTCTACTATACTGGCAGCCCTGCCACAGTCGACGGCGAGTGCGGGAAAAGCGCTGCCAAGCGCGGTGATAAAAAGAATGTTTCTGAGTGCCGGTTTCATCATTTCCTTTGTCATCTCTTCTCTTTCCAAACCTGGAGGAAATTATGGCTTAAAAACTCCTGAAACTCCCCATTCCAGCGCAACTGTTATAGCTTTATTTCCCCTAACTGTGTCTGCTTTACATTGACAACCTGTGGTTAAGTGTTAGCAGAATCAGTTAGGAGATCCACAGTGGAAAACGTCAAACAAATCCTGCTTCGTGAAATTGACATGCTGAACCGTGAAGAACAGCGCGATAACAAACCCCGCATCAGCCTGACCTTTCTGAAAAATCACCCCGGACTGTGGGCTTCAATGTATGTCTGCTATGCCCTGACCGTGGCGCTGATTTTCACTACTGAGTTCCTTGGCTGGCCAGCGTTCTGGGGGGCGACTTTCTTCGTGCTGCTGATGAGTGGCCTGATGATGCTGGACGTCAAGCCGCGTTACCGCTTTGAGGATATCGATACGCTGGATCTGCGTGTCTGCTACAACGGCGAATGGTATTACGTCCGTACCCTGTCGCAGCGGGCGATTCAGGACATCCTTTCCAGTAGTGAGGTACCGAATAATGTCAAAAAAGGCATTGAAAAGTTGATTTCGCTAAAAGGCGAAGTGGACTTTTATGACGTTTATCACCTCACCTGGGGCCAGCAGCGCGCTTCCAGCGTCTGAGGATAGCGGGTCAGGTCGGCGGGCCCGCCAGCATTTCAGCAATCAGAGTGCCGAGTTTCACTACGGCCGCTTCCTGCACCTCTCCCCATTCCCAGGCTGTATTAAAGCGGAAATAGTTGGCGTACTGTTCGCCAGAAGAGAACATTTCTCCCGGCGCGATACTGATATTTTGTTGCAGCGCACGGTAATACAAGTCGGTGGTGTTGAGCTGCCGCGGCAGCTCAATCCACAGAAAATAGCCGCCCTGAGAGTCATTAATCCGTGCTGCCGCAGGAAGATGGCGTTTCAGCGACGCTCGCGCCTGAGTCTTACGCTGCTCCAGAAGCTGGCGCAGTCGCCGCAGGTGACTGTCATAGCTGTGGGTGACCAGATAGTTTGCCAGCGCCAGCTGCATGGGCGCGCTGGTGGAGAGCGTGCTCATCAGTTGCAGACGCTGAATGCGCTGGGCGTGCTTACCGGCCGCCACCCAGCCGACCCGAAACCCCGCCACCAGATTCTTTGAGAATGATGAGCAGTGCAGCACGCTGCTGTCCCGGTCAAAAGCTTTGGCGGGCAGCGGCTTTTCGTTGCCAAAATAGAGCTCGCTGTAGACGTCGTCCTCAATCAGCGTCACGTTATTTTGTGCCAGTAGCGCCACCAGCTGCTGCTTTTTCTCCCGGCTCAGCGTGCAGCCCACCGGGTTCTGCTGGTTGGTCATCATCCAGCAGGCTTTGATCGGCCAGCGACCCAGCGCACGGGAAAGCTCCTCGAGATCCATACCGTGCTGCGGATCGGTGGCGATTGCCACTGCCTTCAGCTTCAGCCGCTCAATGACCTGCAGCGCCCCGTAAAAACAGGGATTCTCAATCGCCACCCAGTCGCCTGGCTCGGTCACCGCCTGCATACTCAGGTTCAGCGCTTCCATCGCACCGTTGGTGATCACAATCTCATCGGGCGAAATCTGAATGCCCTGCAAAGCATAGCGCTGCGCCAGCGTTTTGCGCAGCGCTTCATTACCGGGCGGCAGATTATTCAGGGCATCGGCAGGCTTGAGGGAGTGCGAAACAGCGGTGAGCGAACGCATCAGCTGGCGCTGAGGGAACAATTCAGGATCGGGAAAGGCAGAGCCAAAAGGCAGGATCGCAGGGTCGCGGCACGCCTGTAACACATCGAAAATAAAGGCGTTAATATCCACTGACTCGGCCAGCTGAACTTTCTGATGGCTGACGGGCTGGCTGAGGAACTCCGCACGAGGGGCAACGTAATAGCCGGACTGCGGACGGGACTGGATCCAGCCCTGGCTCTCCAGCACCTGATAGGCATGCATCACCGTCATCAGGCTCATGCCGCTCAGTGAAACCTGCTCGCGTAGCGAGGGAAGTTTTTCACCCGGCTGCCAGATCTCCGAGGAGATCTGCTGCTGAAGCCGATCGATTAACTGCTGATATTTAGCCAAAACTGTTACAGGCCCAGTCGGGGAATTTGGCCACTATTATAGGTCTGTCTGCGCGGATTAAACAGGGCCTGGCTGAGTAAAAAACTGGCAATAGCAGCGGACTTTATTTATCACTGCCAGTCAATCATCCGGCCAGCGTAAGCTGGGTGATTCGGCTGTCACAGAGCGTGGACAGCTTTTCCCGCGTGGCTTTCTGCGGTGTAGCCCGGCTTGCCATTTTGACCACGCCGGGCAGGTGTTCACACCGCGTCCGTGAGCGGCGCACGCTCTGCCTGGTCTTTATTCAGCGAGGGCAACACGTCCACTTCCTCTCCGCCAACAAAATGCTTCAGCTCCGGCACTTTATCCGCAGGCACCGGCCGTCCCAGCAGATACCCCTGCAGAGAGTCACAGCCGAGGCTGGTCAGGAATGCCTGCTGCTCCTGCGTTTCAACACCTTCAGCCACCACCTTGAGATTCAGCGTTTGCGCCAGCGCCACAATAGCGGTCACGATAGTCGCATCCTCAGTGTGGGTCTGCAGCTCGTTAACAAAGGCCCGGTCGATTTTCAGCTCGCTGGCCGGTAAACGCTTCAGGTACAGCAGGCTGGAGTAGCCCGTACCAAAGTCATCAATCGATGCCTTCACGCCCAGGTCCGTCAGTTGGGTCAGGATCCTGACGCTTTCATCCGGACCGCGCATCGCGGTAGTTTCAGTGACCTCCAGCGTTAACAGCTCCGGTGGAATATGGTGCTCTGTCAGCGCCTTAACTACCGTCTCCACCAGACCCGCCTGCTCAAATTGCAGCGCAGAAAGATTAACCGCCACCGACCACTGCGGATTGCCCTGCAAATGCCAGCTCCGCAGCTGGCGACAGGCTTCGTTGATCACCCAGTTGCCGATGCTGACGATCAGCCCGGTCTTTTCGGCCAGCGGCAGGAACACATCCGGCGATAACAGGCCACGCGTTGGATGCTGCCAGCGGATCAGCGCTTCAAACCCCACAATCGGCCCCTGTGGTGCACAGAATTTTGGCTGATAAAACAGACGCAGTTCGTTATGTTCCTGTGCCAGCCACAGGTCATTAATCAGCTGGAGCTGGTTCTGCGCAAGGGTGTTCATCGAGGGCTGGAAGAAATTGTAGCCGTTACGACCGTTGTTTTTGGTGTGGTACATCGCGGCGTCGGCGTTAAACATCAGCTCACGCTCGTCGTTGCCATCCCCCGGATAGACGGCTATCCCGATACTCAGCGATACGACCAGATCATAGCGTGAGATGATAAACGGCGCGTCGATGGCCTTGACCAGCCTGTCGGCTACCGAGGCGGCATCGTTCGGGTCGTTGATTTCCAGCAACAGCACAAACTCATCGCCGCCGAGGCGTGCCAGGGTGTGATGGCCGGTCAGCTGCGTTTTCATGCGTTCGGTGACGGCAACCAGCAGGTTATCGCCAACGTGATGGCCAAAGGCATCATTGACCGCTTTAAAACCATCAAGATCCATAAACATCAGGGCAAAGGATGTCGCTTCGCGCACGGCTTTTTTTATCGCCTGATCGAGGCGGTCTTCCAGCAAAATACGGTTTGGCAGGCGGGTTAAGTTATCATGCAGGGCCAACTGGGCCAGCTCACGGTTGGCTTCCGCCAGCGACAACGCCAGCACCGAAGTCCGCGCCTGCAGGCGGGCATCCAGAGTGGAAACCACCAGCGTGATGCCCAGAATCGACAGTGTGACCACCACCACCAGTACCGCCAGCCAGTTACTGTTAACGCCCATTTCAGTGGCGTGGCTGTCCAGCGGAAAACTGGCAGCAGCCATACCGCTGTAGTGCATGCCGGCGATGGCAAAACCCATAATCGTGGCGGCACCAGCACGGAGCAGCCCCAGATGTTTCCCGCCCTGGCGCAACCTGAATGCCAGCCACAGCGCAGCACCTGATGCCACCAACGCAATGATCACCGAAACAGTGATCCAGCCCCAGTTCCAGACGATGCCTGGCGTGAACATCAGTGCGGCCATACCGATATAGTGCATCGCCACCACGCCGCTTCCCAGCACCAGCGCACCAAACAGCAACTTGTGCAATGGCAGGTTGCCGTAGCAGACAATCCACAGGGCAAAAATCGAGGCCGCAATGGCTATCACCATTGATACCACGGTCAGACCCGAGTCGTAGCTCATTACCATCGCCATGTTCATCGCCAGCATGCCGATGAAGTGCATCGACCAGATGCCAATACCCATAGCAAATCCGCCGCCTGACAGCCAGACGCGGGCAGCTTTACCCGTCGAAGTCGCCACCCTGCCCGCCATTTCCAGCGCGGTATAAGAAGCCAGAAAAGCAACAAAAATGGAGACAATGACCAGCAACTGGTCGTAAGAGCTTATAAGCATATGTCAATCTCTGGTACTGAAGCCAGTTGCCTGGCACCGGGGGTAGGGAAACAAAAGTGTTAAAAAATTTGCCTTAAACGATCACGGTATTGATTAAAAAGTGGTCAGCTTTACTCTTGCCAGAATAAACTCCCCGATCGGTGAAAAATAACCGTCAGTTGCCGGATCCTGTCCGGATGATTTATCGTGTTTCCGCTCCCTCTCTTTAAGCTGATGAACATATCACCAGCCATTTTTTTTGCCCAGGGATAAATAAGATGACTCCCCATAATTTTCTTATGCCCCGTCTGATAGGGCCTGCAGAGATCGACCTCTGTTTTCTGGCAATCCATCAGTTTTATTTTTACGTTTCGCTTAGTTCTGTGAGCCAGCCTGATCTGGTGTTATGAAAAAAAACACAAGGTGACCTTTCAAATGCCTTTTTCTTCCCGTCAGGCATTTTTTATGGCTGTTGATTATAAAATCATCCACATAAATTAATTATTCAGTTAAATTTTTCACCGGGCGAAAAGGACTTTCATTAGATACCGGGATGCCCGGCAGGCGGGAAACACAAAAAAGGTCGGCACCGGCACTGAGGCAATCGCTGTGCAGCGATTCAGCCTGAGTAACGAAATGGCAATTGGTGGCACCATCATCACTGCCAGCCCGTCAACGCTGGCTTCCAGTGTTAACACCGTTGCGCAGTCAGCGATCGGTGCCAGGGGCAGCACCCGTGCGGTGGGAATAAGCAACGGAAGCCACACGGTGGCTTCACAACGTAAAACGGCCAGCGGAACCCTCGCGCTGGCCGGTGAGATTTACAGCAATGCCCCGCCCCACTGGTTGGGGACAACCGGTACGGATCGTGTTACCCGCATTGCTGGCCAACATCCTTTCAACGGACAGGCTTCACCGCACCGTTGATGACACGGCCCACCACAGGCATGCAATGCCCGTGGCGGGCAGGTACAGCGTACTGATTGACCGGTGGTTTTAGCTGAGATGGTTCCCGCCGGTAACGCCATGAACCTCGGCGGTGACATAGCTGGATTCCTGCGACGCGAGGTAAACATAGACCCCGGCAAGCTCGGCTGGCTGACCCGCACGTTTCATTGGCGTCTGCTGGCCAAAGGTTGGAATCTTATCCTGTGGCTGCCCCCCCGTAATCTGCAGTGCGGTCCAGATTGGCCCCGGTGCGACGCAGTTTACCCGGATCCCTTTCTCTGCAACCTGCTTTGCCAGTCCCCGGGTATAGTTAAGAATGGCCGCTTTGGTTGATGCGTAGTCCAGCAGGTTCTCACTCGGCTGATAGGCCTGGATCGAAGACGTCGTGATAATGCTGCTACCTGCCGGCAGAAGTGGAATGGCCGCTTTGGTGATCCAGAAGAGCGACATCACGTTAGTGTCGTAAGTCTTGCGGAACTGATCGGTGGTCAGGTCGGCAATGTTCTCCACCGCAACCTGTTTACCGGCCACCAGTGCCAGAATATCCAGCCCGCCCAGGGACTCGTGGGCATCTTCAACCAACTTCTTACTGAATGCTTCCTGACTGATGTCACCTGGCAGTAATACGGCTTTACGGCCTGCCTGTTCAATCAACCGGGCGACTTCCTCGGCATCACGTTGCTCGTCTGGCAGATAGGAGAGCGCAACATCTGCCCCTTCACGGGCATAGGCAATCGCAGCAGCACGGCCGATGCCAGAGTCGGCCCCCGTAACCAGCGCTTTGCGGCCTTCCAGGCGCTGGCTGCCGCGATAGGTTTTTTCACCGCAGTCCGGTACAGGATGCATTTCAGCCTGCACCCCCGGGGCGCTCTGAGGCTGTTTCGGATACTCGCCAGTGTAATACTGGTCGAGAGGATTCTGCATTTTATACTGGTCTGCCATGGTTCCTCCTGAATTCATCATTAAAACTCGCAATTAATCCTGGCAGACAGAGCCTGGGTGTCCAGGCCAAAAACATTAATATCAGACAACCTGCTGAAATCAGGTAAAAAATCCATATCCCTCACAGGAGATAAAATATTAATAAATATGACTGGCTCACCGGCAGATGATCCTGTCAGCAAAAAAAGGCCGCCTTTTATGTAGTCATCCTGCCTGTTAATTTTTTGTTACCAATGTTATCAGTATGGACCTTATCAACGGTGACTCCCATCACATTAAATCCGGTCACTGCAGGCTAAAACGGGAGAAAAGCCAAAAGGATGCTGTATGACTGTCGTTGCTTCTTCCCCTAAAAAGCCTCAGGGCAATGCCAAAACCATCTTCAACGTCACCAGTGGTAACTTCCTGGAGATGTATGATTTTATGGTATTTGGTTACTATGCCACCGCCATTTCCAAAACCTTTTTCCCCGGAGACGATCCGTTTGCCTCACTGATGCTGACGCTGATGACTTTCGGCGCGGGGTTCCTGATGCGCCCGCTCGGCGCAATTGTTCTGGGTTCCTATATTGATCATCACGGCCGCCGTAAAGGGCTGCTGGTGACGCTGGGCCTGATGGCCATTGGTACACTCACCATCGCCATTGTGCCCGGTTACAGTACTCTCGGCGCCGCCGCCCCGCTCCTGATCCTGGCAGGACGCCTGTTGCAGGGCTTCTCCGCCGGGGTGGAACTGGGTGGCGTATCGGTCTATCTGGCTGAAATCGCCCCAAAAAATCGTAAAGGCTTTTTTGTCAGCTGGCAGTCTGGCAGCCAGCAGATTGCAGTGATTTTTGCCGCCCTGCTCGGCTTGGGCCTGAATCATCTGCTGGCAAAAGACCAGGTGACCGACTGGGGCTGGCGCATTCCGTTCCTGGTTGGCTGCCTGATTGTGCCTTTCCTGTTCTGGATCCGAAGCATGCTGGAAGAAACGGAAGCGTTCAGCCAGCGTAAAGTCCATCCAACAATGGGGCAGATTGTCCGTTCCGTGGGCAGTAACTGGGCGCTGGTGCTGGCCGGAATGCTGATGGTCGTCACCACCACCGTGATGTTCTATATGATCACCGCTTTTACACCCACCTTCGGCAAAACCGTGCTGATGATGAGTGACAAGCAGAGCTTTTTCGTCACGCTATGCGTGGGCCTGTCGAACCTGATCTGGCTGCCAATAATGGGCGCAGTATCTGACCGCTTTGGCCGTCGCCCGCTGCTGATCCTGTTCAGCGTAATGATGATCGCGACCGCGTGGCCGATTCTGCACTGGCTGGTGGGCTCTCCGACCTTTGCTCATCTGCTGGAAGCCGAGCTCTGGTTATCCTTCCTCTACGCCAGTTATAACGGTGCGATGGTGGTGTATCTGGCTGAAGTGATGCCAGCTGACGTGCGCGCCACCGGTTTCTCGCTGGCATACAGTCTGGCGACCGCGCTGTTTGGCGGTTTCACCCCGGCAGTCTCCAGCTACCTGATCCACGCCACCGGCGACAAGGCGATGCCTGGCGTCTGGCTGACCTTTGCGGCTTTGTGTGGCCTGATTGGCACAATGATTATCAAACGCCTGATCCGTCAGTACCAGGCGAAGCATAGCGGGGCCCCGGCAGTGCAGATGTAATCTGCCTTGCCGGCATTGCACTATAAAAAAAGCCCCTTAACGGGGCTTTTTGCGGTTCGTATTCCGTCACCGGACCAGACTGTTTATTTGCTGACTGTTTCCATACCCATCAGGCCAATCTTCAGATATCCCGCCTGGCGGAGCTTGTCCATCACGCCCATCAGCGTTTCATAATCCACCGACTTGTCAGCCTGGAAGAAAATGGTGGTCTCTTTATTGCCCTGGGTCTGGCCATTCAGGGCATCAACCAGCGAGTCCGCGGTAACGGCATCATTGCCGATAAACAGCTGCTTATCTGCCTTGATTGAGAGATAAACCGGTTTCTCAGGGCGCGGCTGAGGCGCACTGGTAGAGGCAGGCAGGTTAACGCGAACGTCAACGGTAGCCAGCGGCGCGGCGACCATAAAGATAATCAGCAGCACCAGCATGACGTCGATAAACGGCGTGACGTTGATTTCATGCATTTCGCCGTTGCTATCAAGATCTTCATTTAATCGCATTGCCATGGTGCTTATCCTACCCGCAGTTTCTGCGCGGTTTGCGTGCGCTGTGCGCGATTGCTGGCAGCCAGATCCAGATCGCGGCTCTGCAGCAGCATCACCTGCGCGGCAACGTCACCCAGCATCGCTTTATAGTTGCCAATCATCCGTGCGAACACGTTGTAGATGACCACCGCAGGGATAGCGGCAACCAGACCGATGGCGGTTGCCAGCAGCGCTTCGGCGATGCCCGGCGCAACCACAGCCAGGTTGGTGGTCTGGGTCTGGGCGATACCGATAAAGCTGTTCATGATGCCCCAAACCGTGCCGAACAGACCGACAAACGGCGCAATGGCACCGATAGTGGCCAGGAAGCCATTGCCACGCCCCGCGTGACGGCTGAAGAAGGCCACGCGGCGCTCCAGGCGGAAAGAGGTACGCTCTTTAATGCCGTCGTTATCGTCCGAACCTTCTGACAATAGCAGCTCATTTTCGGCTTCTTTCAGCAATTGCGTGGTCAGACTGTTGCCGGTAAAAGTGGCACAGGTGTTTGCTGCATCCTGCAGGGAACGGGCACCGGCCAGCGCCTGCTGTTCACGCTTCAGGCGGCGTTTTGCCGAGCTGAGCTCTGCACTTTTGCTGAAGAAAATTGCCCAGGTCACAACCGACGCCAGCAGCAGACCGATCATTACCACTTTAACCACGATGTCCGCATGGTGGTACATGCCCCAGACGGAGAGATCCGTCTGCATCAAATCATTCGTCACGCTGTGCCTCTCCAACGGAAAACGGTAAAAAAAACCAGTCAGGATCATACCAAATCAATGACGAATTGATAGTGGTTATCATTACTATTTGCCCGTTGGTTGCCAATTTTTACACTCTTTCGGCCCGATTGCCGGTAAGAAGAGGGTTTTTGCAGAATCTTTGTCACTTAACGGGTTGACGAATTTCGCGCCGCCGCCTGCCGTGTTAACGTTAGGGAATAAACGCCATCCGTTAACAGGGCATTCCGATGACCAGTAAAAACATTGAAACGGCGCTGATTGCCGCCGGACGCCGCAAACGCTATACCCTGGGTTCTGTCAACAGCGTGATCCAGCGCGCCTCATCGCTGGTTTTTGACAGCGTGGCAGAAAAAAAACGGGCCACCGCCGGACGGGCTGACGGCGAGCTGTTTTATGGCCGTCGCGGCACGCTGACCCATTTCTCTCTGCAGGAAGCGATGACCGAACTGGAGGGGGGCGCAGGTTGTGTTCTTTATCCCTGCGGAGCAGCCGCGGTCGCCAACGCCATTCTCGCCTTTGTCTCCGCAGGCGATAACGTGCTGATGGCCGGTTCGGTATATGAACCCACCCAGGACTTCTGCACCAAAATCCTCAGTAAAATGAACGTGTCCACCACCTGGTTCGAGCACTGCACCGGCGAAAAGATTGCCGATCGGGTGCTGCCCACTACCCGGGTGGTATTCCTGGAGTCCCCCGCCTCCATCACCATGGAAGTGCAGGATATCCCGGCTATCGTTGCCGCCGTACGCAGTAAAGCCCCTGAAGCGGTGATCATGATCGATAATACCTGGGCTGCCGGTATTCTGTTCCCGGCACTCTCTTATGGCATCGATATCTCTATTCAGGCGGGCACCAAATACCTGATTGGCCACTCTGATGCGATGATTGGCACCGCCGTAGCCAATGAGCGCTGCTGGGCGCAGCTGCGTGAAAATTCCTATCTGATGGGCCAGATGGTGGATGCGGATACTGCTTATATGGCGAGCCGGGGGCTGAGAACGCTGGCGGTACGCCTGCGCCAACACGACGAGAGCGGGATGAAGGTGGCAACCTGGCTGGCAGAAAGACCGGAAGTGGCAGTGGTTAACCATCCTGCTTTGCCACACTGTAAAGGCCATGAGTTCTGGAAGCGGGATTTCAATGGCAGCAGTGGACTGTTCTCCTTTGTGCTCAAGGCTCGTCTGACCGACCGCCAGCTGGCGGAGTATCTCGACCACTTCGACCATTTCAGCATGGCCTACTCCTGGGGCGGCTATGAGTCGCTGATCCTGGCGAATCAGCCGGAAGAGCTGGCCGCCATTCGTCCGGCAGGTGGCGTCGATTTCAGCGGTACGCTGGTGCGGGTGCATATCGGGCTGGAAAACGTCGAGGATCTGATTGCCGACCTGGCTGCCGGATTTGCCCGTCTGGCGAACTGCCCTGCCTGAAGAAATTCAACAGAGGGTCAATAAAACGATATCCGCGTCAGCGATCAAAGTGCGGCGCCCAGATTGTCAGTACAATCGTCAGCTCAACGCAGTAAACAGGATATGAAATGGCAGTTTTACACGAGATTGTCTCCGCGCTGTGGCATCAGGATTTTGCCGCGCTGGCCAATCCGGATGTGATTTGGATTGTTTACGGCATCATGTTCGTCACCCTGCTGCTCGAAAATGGCCTGTTGCCCGCAGCGTTCCTGCCGGGTGACAGCCTGCTGCTGCTGGCTGGGGCAATGATTGCCAAAGGGGTAATGGGGTTTATTCCGACGGTGGTGATCCTGACGTTTGCCGCCAGCCTCGGCTGCTGGCTCAGCTATCTGCAGGGCCGCTGGCTGGGCAACACGCGAATGGTCAAAAGCTGGCTGATGCATCTTCCCGCGCAGTATCATCAGCGAGCGTGGAGCCTGTTCCACCGTCACGGTCTGATGGCGCTGCTGGCCGGGCGTTTTCTGGCGTTCGTCCGCACGATCCTGCCGACAATGGCAGGGATCTCCGGCCTGAAAAACGGCCGCTTTCAGCTTTTTAACTGGCTGAGCGGTTTGCTGTGGGTGGGGATTCTGGTGTCGCTGGGTTACGCCATCAGCCAGGTGCCGTTTATCAAGCAGCATGAAGACCAGGTGATGGCGATACTGATGATCCTGCCGCTGGTGCTGCTTTGTGTCGGGTTGGTGGGCAGCATCACGCTGGTGCTTAAGCGCCGCAAATCCTCTTAATGCAGGCCGGGGTCCGGCCTGTTATCAGACGCCCTGACGCATGCGGGTGATCTCTTCACCCGGCGTCACGCCAAAATAGCGCTTAAATTCGCGCGAGAACTGCGAAGCGCTCTCATAGCCGACCCGCATGGCGGCCGCGCTGGCCTTCAATCCCTCATGCAGCATCAGCATTCTGGCCTGGTGCAGCCGGTAGCTTTTCAGATATTGCAGCGGCGAAGTGCTGGTGACCGCTTTGAAGTTATGGTGAAAAGCCGAAACGCTCATGTTCACTTCCGCCGCCAGCAGATCAACGCTGAGGTTATCGGTGTAATGACGTTCAATACGCCGCAGTGCACGGGCTATCTGGCTGAACTGCGTCTGGCGACTGACCAGTGCCATCAGCGCCCCGCCGCACGGCCCCATCAGCACGTGATAGAGGATCTCCCTGATGATCTGCGGGCCAAGCACGCGGGCATCGCGCGGATTTTGCAGCACATCCAGCAGGCGCTCTGCCGCACACAGCATATCTTCAGTCAGCGGCGAAGAGTGGATACCCCGGGTTTGCGGCTGGGGCTGAAAGCTGTCGTCATCGCCAATATCCATCAACAGGTCCTGCAACTTGACCGGATCGACGTTCAGCAGAATTCCGGCCAGCGGCTCTTCAGGCGTGGCGAAGGTTTCGCACTCAACCGAAAGCGGCACCGTCAGCATCAGGTATTCAGTGGCGTCGTAATGGAAAACATTATTACCCAGGTAACCGATTTTATGTCCCTGAAACAGGATCACGATACCGGAGGTGTAAAGCACGGGGGTGCGACCGCTCGGCTGGTTGGCGTAAATCAACCTGACATCCGGCAGAGTAGCCATGGTTGACGCGCCCGCGGTGACCAGCTTAATCACCTGGCTGGCGAGCCGGGTACAGAGGGTATTGCGATCCATAGTCGGTTCTCACGCTGAGAGGAGTCCTGGCGACATCATGCCGAATCTGTCAGCGATCCTCCAGTATTGTGGAGGATCAGGCAAGAACGCGGCAGAAACGGGCACGTTTTTCCGGTTTTCCGCCGGTAAAACTTTCATCGGCACGACATCATAAGATTTATCAGACCACCCGTTAAACTCAACTAAACTTAACATCACCAACCGGCTCAGAGCAGCCGGTTCATTCGCTGCAAAGGAGAGATCATGGCAGAGCAACCAATCATTAAACTCCACGATGGCAATATGATGCCGCAGATCGGTCTTGGCGTCTGGCAGGCCACTATTGACGATGCGCGTAAGGCCGCAGTGAAGGCGCTGGAGGTGGGCTATCGCTCCATCGATACTGCCGCCATCTATAAAAATGAGGAAGGGATCGGTCAGGCGCTACAGGAAACTGATGTCGCGCGGGACGATATCTTTGTCACCACTAAACTGTGGAACGACGATCAGCTGAACGCCGAAAAGGCGATCATCACCAGCCTGGAAAAACTGCAGCTGGAAAACGTCGATCTCTATCTGATGCACTGGCCGTGTCCGGGCAAAGACAACTATGTCGAAGCATGGAAGGCAATGATTGAGCTGCAGAAACAGGGCCTGACCAAAAGCATCGGCGTCTGCAATTTCCAGGAAGGACACCTGAAACGCCTGCTGGATGAAACCGGCGTCAGCCCGGTGGTAAACCAGATTGAGCTGCACCCCATGTTCCAGCAGCGTACGCTGCATGCGTGGAACGCCATGCATCACATTCAGACCGAATCCTGGAGCCCGCTGGCTCAGGGGGGCAAGGGCGTGTTCGATCAGGAAGTGATTAAAAACCTGGCGAAGAAATACGGCAAAACCCCGGCGCAGATCGTTATCCGCTGGCACCTGGACAGCGGCCTGGTGGTGATCCCCAAATCAGTCACCCCTTCACGCATTCAGGAGAACTTCGGGGTCTTCGACTTCCGTCTGGAAAAACCGGAGATCAGTGATATCGCCACGCTGGACATCGGTAACCGTCTGGGGCCAAATCCTGACGAGCTGGACTGAGTCTCAGAAAGGCGGAGCGCTGGCTCCGCCCTTTTTTTACCTTTTCCTGTACTGCCCTTTTATCGCTGCTCTACAAGCGTGGCCACCGGCACCGGGCACTCCTTCCCCCGCCAGTCAGGAGTGTTCGTCAGCGCTTCACGGATCAGCGGCCAGCTGTCTGGATCGCGATCGCGCAGCAAAACGTGGTGCAAACGCCGCGGTTTGTCGCCCAGGTCAGTTATTATCCATGGGAAATTGACCCCATAGCCGGCTGAACCTGCAGCTGTCCTGCGGTGCCACGGTCGGCCATCTCCAGCGTCTGGCTGTAATAGACGAACGGGAAGTGGTCGGAGGAAGCCTGGGTAAAGGAGACAAACAGCTCCACGCTGCCATCCACCCAAACGGTGTCTTTCCAGCCGCGATCTTCGGCCATCGGCTGCGCACCGTTCACGTTTTTAATCAGGAACATCACGCCTTCAATATGAAAGGCCTGAGGCAGATCGGCGTGAATAATCCAACGCTCAAAGCTGCCCTGCTGCGCCTGAGTATCAATACGCCCCATATCCCACAGCGAACCGTTGATACCCGGTAGCGAATCACCCAGGCGGAATTCGCGCGTGCGGCTGATGCTGCCTTCAATCACCTGATCCGCCAGCAGGCGCATCGGCAGATTATCGGTTACCAGCGGTAGCAGACCGGTTGGCCGCAGCGTCAGGATCAGGGTGGAAGTCAGAATGCTCGACGGTTCGAACAGGCCGCGCAGGCGATCGACGATCCCTGCAGACATCCCTGCGGTAATGGACACTTCTTCACCCTGACTCATATCCACCAGGATTTCCCGACGCTCACCGGGAGCCAGCGAAAGCTGCTGGACCGCCACCGGCGCGGGCAGAAAACCCTGGTCGCTGGCAATCACATTAAACGGGCGGTTGTCGCTCATCTGCAGCTGATAACGCCGAGAGTTGGACGCGTTGAGCAGGCGCAGGCGCACCCAGCCGCGTGAAACATCAACAAACGGATTCTGTACGCCGTTAACCAGCAGCGTATCGCCAACAAAGCCCCCACTCGCGGGGGGATCGTATTCCGGCGAGCCAAAGTTATCAAGCCGCTTGTCCTGAATAATCAGCGGGAGATCGTCAACGCCGTAGTGGTTAGGCAGCGGCAAATATTTGCTGACTTCGTCTTCCACCAGCCACATTCCGGCCAACCCGTTATAGACGTGCTCGGCCATTCTGTTTGGCGTGTTGGCGTGATACCAGCAGGTGGCCGCAGCCTGACGGATCGGCATCACCGGCGCCCAGTCAACGCCGGGAGACATCAGCCGCGGAGCGCCGCCCGACAGCGCCCCGGGAACCTGCAGGCCAGCAACAGTCATCGCCACCGGTTCGTTCAGGCGGTTGCTGTAAATCAGTTTAACGTCATCGCCGCTCCAGACCCGCACCGTCGGGCCAAGATAGAGACCGTTTACCCCCCAGACCTGCGCTTTACTGCCGCCGGTAAAAGACCAGTGGCTGCGCTGCAGAGTAAGGAAGATAGGCTGACCACGGCGGGATTCAACCAGCGGTGGCACCGGCAAAGCGGTGCCCGGCCCGGCGGCGAGGGCTCTGACCGGCAGCGCACTGGCGCACAGCGCTATGCCCGATGCCTGAATAAACTGACGTCGACTGAGGGACATAAAAACTCCGTAACCGAAAAATGCGGCCCTTATTACCAGGCCGCGTTCCATTTTTTATGATTGTAAATGCGGTGTGTTTTTAATGCAGGGTTTGCCCTGCCGGACTCAAATTTTGCCGGAAGCCTCGCGCTCGGCCACTTCTGCATTCAGTGCTTCCAGCCTGGCAGCCATCAGTTCACGACAGTGAGTCGCCAGCTTGCGCACGGACTGATCGGCAAAAGCGCTGGTGTCCACCGGTGGCAGCATCTCAACAATCACCAGGCCGTTGTTCAGGCGGTTCAGCTTAATTTTGTTATGAGTGTTGCTCACCACGATTGGGATAATCGGCACACCGGCCGCCATCGCGGCATGAAATGCCCCGGTTTTAAATGGCAGCAGGCCACGGCCCCGACTGCGGGTCCCTTCCGGGAACATCCAGAACGAAATCTTTTTCTTTTTGAACTGATCAATCAGCTCACCGATAGTGCCGTGCGCTTTGGCACGGTTGTCACGGTCAATCAGCAGGTTACCGGTCAGCCAGTAGAGCAGACCAAAGAAGGGGATCCACAGCAGGCTTTTCTTGCCAACGGTAACGGTAGTCGGCTGCACAATGTTCGCTGCGGTGATCATGTCGTAGTTATTCTGGTGGTTGGCAATGTAAATGGCGTTCGGCAGGTTTTCCGATCCTGCCGGTTTACGCTGCTCAACTTTCACGCCAAACACCGTCGACAGGCGGCCAAACAGGTGACCAAAAGTGGCAACATGGCGGGGATTGCGCGGGCTGAACAGGCAATAAATACAGCCAAAGACACACACCAGTATCGAATAGATAACCACTACGATGAACCGTAAAATTGAGAGCATCACATCCTCGTTATTGCTTTCAGACTCTGCCCGGGCAGAACACCGGGTAAGTATATCCTTAATTCGCGAAATTAGCCGCATTTCACCGGGTTAGCGCCGTACCAGGAGCACTAACCCGGCTGGCGATCACTGTTCGCTTTCGCCGGTTTCCGGCCTGGCTGGCGCGTCCACTTCAATCCGGTCAATTTTCTGCAGGCCACGCGGCAGCAGCGTGCCCCGGCGTCCACGCTCGGCGCGGAATTTGGTCAGGTCATCCCACTTCAGCGTCAGTTTACGTTTGCCAACGTGCAGGGTCAGTGACGTCTCAGGGGCCAGCAACATCAGCCAGGCCAGTTTGTCTTCACCGGAAGCCGCCTGCGCGGAAGGGATTGAGATGATTTTATTGCCCTTGCCTTTCGCCAGCTGCGGCAGATCCGCTACCGGGAACATCAGCATTCTGCCCGCAGTGGTGACTGCCAGCAGCATATCGTCAGCATGGTGGATCGCCAGCGGCGTCATCACTTTTGCATTCTGCGGCAGACTCAGCAGCGCTTTACCGGCACGATTGCGCGAGACGAGATCGCTGAAGGTACAGACGAAACCATAGCCCGCATCCGAAGCCATCAGCAGTTTCTGCTCATCGGCCTCCATCAGCACCTGTTCCACGATAGCACCCGGCGGCGGCGTCAGCTTGCCAGTCAGCGGCTCGCCCTGTCCACGTGCGGAAGGTAAGGTAATCGGATCCAGCGCATAGCTGCGGCCCGTGGAGTCGATAAACGCGACTGGCTGGTTACTCTTGCCGCGCGCGGCGGCACGATAACTGTCACCGGCTTTATAGCTCAGGCCGCCCGGATCGATATCGTGACCTTTGGCGCTGCGCACCCAGCCCATCTGCGACAGCACAATGGTCACCGGCTCGGACGGCACCAGCTCGCTTTCGCTGATTGCTTTCGCTTCTTCACGCTCACGCAGCGGCGAACGGCGGTCATCGCCATAGGCATCGCTGTCGGCCTGCAGCTCTTTCTTCAGCAGGGTGTTCATTTTACGCTCGGAAGCGAGAATGCTCTGCAGCTGATCGCGCTCTTTGGCCAGCTCATCCTGCTCGCCGCGAATTTTCATCTCTTCCAGCTTCGCGAGGTGACGTAATTTCAGCTCAAGGATCGCTTCAGCCTGCGTTTCGCTGATACCAAAGCGCGCCATCAGCTCCGGCTTCGGCTCATCCTCGGTACGGATGATGTGGATCACTTCATCAATGTTCAGGAACGCGATCAGCAAACCTTCGAGGATATGCAGGCGTTTCAGCACTTTTTCCAGGCGGAAATTCAGGCGGCGGCGTACCGTCTCGCGACGATAAACCAGCCACTCGGTGATAATTTCCAGCAGGTTTTTTACCGCCGGACGATTATCCAGCCCGATCATATTCAGGTTAATGCGGTAGCTTTTTTCCAGGTCGGTAGTGGCGAACAGGTGGTTCATTACCTGCTCCATGTCCACACGACTGGAGCGCGGCACAATAACCAGACGCGTCGGGTTCTCGTGGTTGGACTCATCGCGCAGGTCTTCCACCATCGGCAGCTTTTTGTTGCGCATCTGCGCAGCAATCTGCTCCAGCACGCGGGCACCGGAAACCTGGTGCGGCAGCGCAGTGATCACCACGTCGCCGTCTTCTTTTTTCCACACCGCGCGCATCCGCACGGAGCCACGGCCATTCTGGTAGATCTTGCGGATCTCATTACGCGGCGTGATGATCTCCGCTTCCGTTGGATAATCCGGCCCCTGGACGATATCCAGCAGCTCATCCAGCGTGGTTTTTGGCGCGTCAATCAGCTTGATGGCGGCGCTGGCCACTTCGCGCAGGTTATGCGGCGGAATGTCTGTTGCCATACCCACGGCGATGCCGGTGGTGCCGTTCAGCAGGATGTTCGGCAGACGCGCAGGCAGGATCGAAGGCTCCTGCAGGGTGCCGTCAAAATTCGGAACGTAATCGACGGTGCCCTGACCCAACTCGCCCAGCAACAGCTCAGCATATTTTGACAGGCGGGATTCGGTATAACGCATCGCCGCAAAGGATTTCGGATCATCCGGCGCCCCCCAGTTCCCCTGCCCGTCCACCAGCGGATAGCGGTAAGAGAACGGCTGCGCCATCAGCACCATCGCTTCATAACAGGCGCTGTCACCATGCGGGTGATATTTACCCAACACGTCACCGACGGTACGCGCCGATTTTTTAAATTTAGCACTGTTGTTCAGGCCCAGTTCCGACATCGCATAGACAATACGGCGCTGAACAGGCTTCAGGCCATCGCCAATATAAGGCAGCGCGCGGTCCATGATGACGTACATGGAATAGTTGAGGTAGGCCTCTTCCGTAAACTTATGCAGGGCACGACGCTCTGCACCATCCTGCGTCAGATCACTCATTACTCTTTGTTCCTCACATCGCGGCGCAACCGGCGCACCACATCGGGGTCGTTTGGCGAGGATAGTACCTTATCCGGGCAGGTTCTGTCACAGCTAACAGTGGTGTGAGCATGGAATACGGCGGGGTGTGCGATATCCCCCGCCGGAAGGGGTTATTTCGCGGCAGCCAGCCACTGCCCGACAACCTGGTCATATTCACCGGTGGCGTTGCTCAGATGCAGCCACTGATCGACATACAGCTTCCAGCTCATATCATCGCGCGGCAACATATAGGCCTTTTCACCATACTGCATGGGCTGTTGCGGATTGACGGCGCACAGCTTTGGAAAACGCTTCTGCTGGTACATCGCTTCGGAGGCGTCGGTGATCATCACATCGGCTTTTTTATCCACCAGCTGCTGGAAGATTGTGACATTATCGTGGAACAGCGTCAGATTTGCCTGCGGCAGGATGTTGCGCACAAAGGCTTCATTGGTGCCGCCTGCAGGCTCAATCAGCCGCACGGAGGGTTTATTCAGCTGCGCAACGGTACGGTATTTCGCTTTGTCTGCACAGCGCACCAGTGGGATTTTGCCGTCGGTGCCCAACGGCAGGGCGAACCAGGCGGTCTGCTGACGCTTCAGCGTGACGGAGACCCCGCCCAGCGCAATATCACACTGCTTAGCCAGGAAATCCTGGGTCAGGGTTTTCCAGCTGCTGGGTACCCATTTGACCTGCGCACCCAGGCTTTTCGCCAGCGACTGGGCCATGGTCACGTCGATCCCTTCGTATTGCCCGTCAGGCCGCAGAAAGCTGTAAGGCTTGTAATCGCCGGTGGTACAAACCGTCAGCACTTTACTCTGTATTACCCGGTCAAGATGTGACTGTGCGCTGGCACTGCCTGCCACCAGCAGCAGCGCTGCGATCCCTGTTTTTATCATGTTGTTCTGTCTCATAATGTCTGAAGCGGAAATCCTACCCTTTGTCCGGCTATTGTTGCGTAAATAGCAAAAGTGTTGTGACCGAACGCACATTTTTTTGCTGCCAGCACGCGCGTACACTCGCTCAATAGTCATGAACTGGAGAAAAACAAGCATGAGCAAGATTTTCATTATTGATGCCGGGAAAGCCTTTGCCCACTCCAAAGGCGAACTGAACCACACCCTGACCGACGTGGCCGCAGCCTGGCTACGCGATGCAGGCCACCAGGTTGAGATCACCGCGGTGGATAAAGGCTATGTGGTGGCTGATGAGGTGCAGAAGTACCTGGACGCTGACACCATTATTTATCAGATGCCTGGCTGGTGGATGGGCGAGCCGTGGATCCTGAAAAAATATATCGATGAAGTTTTCACCGAAGGCCACGGTTCCCTGTACGCCAGCGATGGCCGCACCCGCTCTGACGCGGCCAAAAAGTACGGTTCCGGCGGCCTGATCCAGGGCAAAAAATATATGCTGTCCCTGACCTGGAACGCTCCGCTGCAGGCCTTCACCGACCCTGAGCAATTCTTTGAAGGCGTTGGCGTGGACGGTCTGTACCTGCACTTCCACAAGGCGAACCAGTTCCTGGGCATGGACCCGTTACCGACCTTTATCTGCAACGACGTGATCAAGCAGCCGGACGTTCCACGAGATATTGAGCGCTATCAGACTCATCTGAGCCAGATCTTTGCTTAACTGGTAAGACGCCCATTTTTTGAGGAACGACCATGCTGACTGTCATAGCCGAAATTTGCGTAAAACCCGGCCGCCGTACCGCCGTGTTGCAGGCCATTGAGAAGCTGACGCCCTCGGTGTTACAGGAAGAGGGCTGCGGCAAGTATCAGGCGCTGATCGATCATAAAGCACAGGTGCCCTGGAAGCAGCATTCACCTGACTCGGTCTTTATGGTTGAGCAGTGGGATTCCCTGCGCCATCTGGAGCAGCATCAGCAGGCAGCGCACATGGAGCTGCACCGCACCAGTATCAAAGATGACGTGGTGGATGTGAAGATTTTTGTGCTGGAAGCGGCGAAGTAATGTCTGCCGGGGCGAGCTTTTTCGCCCCGTTTTCTGCCCCTTTATAACATCAACGCATTCCCCAACCGTGCCGCCACTGTCTCGACGCTGACCTGCAGGCAGGAATGGTTCTGTGAATCATGCAGCCGCAGCGTTTCCCCATCCCCTTCCAGCTCCAGAATAAAGCGCGCCCCCTGTCGCCAGCTGTTTTTATAGCGTGTGGCTAATCGCTGCGAGGAGCAGTCATTCATGATGCTCAGCAGCGGAAACTGCTGGCGGAGTTGCCGCCCCAGCAACAATGCCTGCCCGGCCCCACGCGGCTGGCAGGGAATGATCACCACATCCACCTGCCCGGCCATTTTTCGCCGGGAAGAGTTGTGGCTCAGTAAGGCCATGATGGGTTCCAGCCTGAACGCGAACCCGCAGGCTGAAACCGGGCGCCCAACCACCCGGCTGGCACAGGCATCATAGCGTCCTCCGCGGCACAGCACCCTGTTTTCCCCCTGATCCAGACTGCGCCACTCAAACACCAGCTGGCAGTAGTCGTTGCGGGGAAACAGCGCCGGGTCGGACTGCCAGGCGATTCCGGCTTCGCTCAGCGCGTGCTGCAACCGGCTGAAGCGCTGGCAGGGTTCGGTTGAGAGATAATCTTCCAGCTTTGGTGCCATGGCACGTAGCCGCTGCAGCAGGACATCATGTTGATCGATCAGCTGCTCAGGGCTGACTGCCAGCCACTCCCGCTGCTCCGGGGTCAAAATATGGGCAATTGGTTGATAGTAATCTCGCAGCGCCTGACGAAAAAGGCTCAGCGACTCCGCACCGCCCAGCGTGTTGATATACAGCTCCACGCGGTCAGCCAGGCCCAGACGCCGGAAAAACTGCGCCTGCATGGCCAGATGCTCCAGCTCAATATCAATGCCGGACATGCCAAAAGCCTCCACCCCAACCTGGTGATTTTGCTGCAGACGGTCGCTGTGGCGCGACTGGCGGAACATCGCCCCCGAGTACCACAGACGCCCCATTGCCGCTTCATGCCAGTGAGTGGCGATCAGGCGCAGGCAGCCGGTGGTACCATCCCCGCGAAGTTCACCATCGCCATGGATAACCGGTCCTCCTGATGCAAACAGCGGCTCGCGCTCCAGTAAAGAGAGGCGGATTTGCTGATAACCACGCTGTTGAAGAAACTCTCCGGCCTGTTTTTCCAGCCAGATCCACTGCTCTGCCGGGCTGGACTCATACTTACGCGGCCGCCCGCCATGACGTGGGCGAAGCGTACGTTCCAGCTGGCTTTCCAACTGCTCACTGACTCTGGGCGAGGCCAGCAGGCAGTTCTGATCCAGCGCGCTGCGGATGCGGGCAACCAGCGCAGCGTTGACCGGCGTGTGGCAAAATGCCCGATATTTCGACTGGCGCTGTTCCAGACTCTCTCCCAGTTGCAGCCAGACCGCGTGCGGGGTCACCTTCCCGACGGGCAGCTCGCCTTCACTGTGATATCCCTGCACGCCGTCTTCCCCGTGCTCAATGAATCTTTTCACCGCCAGAAAGTAAATTCCTGGCTCAAGTGGACTGCTCAGATAGCGGTTATCCCACAGGGCACCGCTACGATGGTAACGCCGGTTGTAAAAGGGAACGTAACGGCGCCCGATATGCTGGATGAAGCGCCCCAGTGAGAGCTTGTCCGCGGCACTGAGCAGGAATAAAATCCGTGCCGGGGCCAGCGACCAACTGTGGATAGCAATCCCGTAGCGCAGCGCCGCCAGCGTCAGGCAGTGGCTGAAACGTAAATAGTCCACCTCATCCCGAAACAGCAGTTCACCATTATGGCCCCTGAGCTGTACCAGATGCGGCATTCCCTGAATAAATAACCGGCTTTTTCTTGTCACTGCCCGTCTCTCCTGAAGGCGCTGTTTTTCCCTGTAAAAATTAGCGCAGATACTGCTGCAGCCAACCAGTCAGGTCTTTCTCATCAATCGCCATCTGTTGCGAGCTGGCGAGATCCCACAGGCGGATTTCGCCATTGCTGTTCACCGTCACGATGGCCTGACACTCACTCTGCAGGGCCATCTGGTGCTGACGCTTCAGCTTCGCCCCGCTGCAGTCTACCCGCACGCTGAGCCCGGCAATCTGCTGACGTAACCGCTCGGCCAGCAGCTGTGCCCTGAGTCCGTCATCCTGGCACTCGTTGGCGATCACTACGTCAGGATGAAAATGCCACAGCGGATTATCCTGCTGGCTGACGGTCTGGATCAGCAGCAGCAGGCGTTCGATGCCAATGGCAAACCCGCAGGCCGCCAGGGGCCGGGAACTGAACAGCTGCGCCAGCCCGTCATAACGGCCACCGCCGCATACGGTACCCTGTGAACCCAGCTCATCGGTAATCCACTCAAAAACGGTACGGGTGTAATAGTCCAGACCGCGCACCAGTCTTGGGTTGACGATGTAGAGAATTGAAGCCCTTTCCAGCAGTTCGCAAACCGCCGCAAAGTGCTGCCGGGATCCCTCCTGCAAAAAGTCCAACAGGCATGGAGCCTGATTCAGCATCGCCTGCATTTCAGGGTTTTTGCTGTCGAGGATGCGCAGTGGGTTGGTTTCCAGTCGTTTAAGGCTGTCTTCGTCCAGCTGGTCACGATGAGCGCTGAACCAGGCCACCAGCGCCTCGCGGTGTGCCTGCCGTTCTTCCGGGATGCCCAGTGAATTGATCTCCAGGCGGACGTGACTGGTCAGTCCCAGCTCCTGAAACAGATCGCGCAGCATAAAAATAATTTCAGCATCCACGTCCGGCCCGGCCATGCCGAAAGCCTCAACACCAAACTGGGAAAACTGGCGCAGTCGTCCTTTTTGCGGGCGCTCATAGCGAAACATCGGTCCCTGGTACCAGAGGCGCTGGGTTTTGTTGTAGCAGAGGTTATTTTCCAGCACCGCGCGCATACAACCGCTGGTCCCTTCCGGACGCAGGGTGATGTGCTCACCGCTTTTGTCCATAAAGTTATACATCTCTTTCGAGACAATATCGGTCGCCTCGCCGACCGCGCGTTCAAACAGGGCTACCGGCTCCAACAACGGCAGTCGCGTCTCCTGATAGCCGTAGCGGTAAGTCAGATGGCGAAACTTGCCTTCTAACCACTGCCATATTGGCGTTTCCTGCGGCAGTACATCGCGCATGCCGCGTATCGCCCGTAAACGGGTGTTCATTTTCGATCGCTCCTGAAGGGGAATGTGCCTTATAGTGGTCGCGTCTGGCAGGTCCCGGTTGGCGCTGAAACCTGCCAGATTGTTCAGCGAGCAGCGGTGATTTACCGCTGCTCACTTTCAGGCGGCACGCTGGTTAACATCACCGACCTATTCATCTCTCATGCCGCACGCTGGCTCAGATCGCTGATCACGTCGTCAATCAGGGCATCAATTTGCGAGCTGTCCAGATGATGAGCGGTGGTGATCAGGTGTGCCACGTTGCCTGAAGTTGCCAGGCAATGCTTTTTCCATACCCACTCAGAAGGTTTCGGGAACACCACGGTGATCGAGTTCTTGTGGCACAACACAGTGATGCCAGCCGCCTTGAAACGATCGACTGCGTAGCGCGCCATGTTCAGGCTGTGCAGGATGCGGCGACGCCACTCTGCGTTGGTATGGCTGCGCATGGCGGCCCACATCATCAGCGGAGTATGACCATTGCGGGATCCGGTGATGGTTTTGTCATGGGCGGAGATGTAGTCGATCTCCACGCTGATGCGATCGACATTACTCTTCCTGGCCACCACGATGCCGCAGGGGATGGGCGACCCGATCATTTTATGGCCGGAGACACCGATAGAGTCGATACCGTCAGCGAAGGTAAACGGCTGAGGCTCATCGACAAACGGAAGGATCATGCCGCTCAGCGCCGCATCGGCATGCAGGTAATAATCTTTTCGCGCAATCCCCAACCCGGCAATGCGCCGCTGAATTTCGGCAATGTCGTCAATGGCTCCCCGCACCGTGGTGCCGATGTTGGCGAAGATGATCGGGTGACGCTCACCGCAAGCGCTGATTTTTCTCTCGAGGTCGTCGTAATCCATCTCGCCGCAGGGCTGCGACTCCACCAGTTGAGACTTGATGCGCAGCAGCCTGACGATTTTCGCCACGGAGTAGTGCGTGTCTTTGGAGTAGTAAAGCGTTCCTTCCGGGAACAGCTCACGCCCCAGATAGCAGCCGAACATATTACTTTCCGTGCCGCCATTGGTGACATAGCCCCAGCTTTCTTCAAACGGAATATTGAATAGTCCGGCAAAATATTCCATCACCTCCTTTTCAAAGTCGAATGAGTTCAGCAAATAGTTACAGTATTCGGCCCAGTCGCCGCAGTTATTAATGGAAAAACGCAGAAAACGTTCCAGCATGGTGTAATCGAAATCTGCCGATTCCGGATAGCCAATATTAAAATACTGGTGTTTGACGCAATATGACCAGAAAGCGTCCAGTTTGTTTTGGTCAGCAATAGATAATGGCATGTTTACATTCCTGTTAATGCTTTTGAGATGAACATTACTTTTCGAGATAAAGTATCTCTTGCCCTTTTTTGTTTCTTCCGGCAGCAACGAAGGAGAACAGTGGAATAGTCACCGTCATCATTACGGTGCCCCAGAATATTGAATCCGTGCCCGAACCCAGCAGCGCGAAGATGCAATAAATCACACCGATAACGGTGAGTACGCAATAGAACATAAAACTTTTGCCGCGATTTATTTTTTTAGACACCATAATAATTGGCAGCGCAATAATGGCGTACATATAGGGCAGCAGGGAGGCAAATACCGACATCAGAATCACCACCTGGAATTGTTTCGCGAGATTCGGAGAGGCAGTCAGCAACAGGACGAGGCTCATCAGTACGCCGGAGATGATCAGGCCCTTCATTGGCACATCGTGTTTATTGGCGTCAGCGAAAATTTTCGGGAAGAGCCCCTGTTTAGCCCCGGCACGCGGCCCTTCAGACTGCAAAATTAACCAGCCGGAAATAGACCCGAAGCAGGCAATGATGCTCATCGCTGAAGCGATATTTCCGGCCATATCACCAAACATATAGCGGGCAGCATCGGCAAACGGCGCCGCTGAATTGATCAGCTCCGCATGCGGCACCAGGCCGGAAATGACGGTACAGCTGCCAACGTAGCACACTGAAGCAATAAGCAGCCCATACACGGTAGCTCGCGGGACGGTGCGCTCCGGATTTTCAACCTGACCGCTGGACACCACCGCCGATTCAACGCCGAGGAAACCCCATAACGCGATGGAGGCAGCGGAAATGATCGCTGAGCTGTCGCTGTGACCCGTGCCGTTATAAACCTCCAGAAACATCTTCGGCTCAAACCAGAACCAGCCCACAATGCCCACGCCCAGCACCACGATCAGCATACAACTGGCAGTGAATGACTGCGCACGTCCTGCCGTTTTGGCGCCCAGACTGCCCAGCGCGATAAACGCCCAGAGAATGACAATGGCGCTGATGCAGCCGTATACCGGGTTGTGCAGGACCGGGAAGAAATAACTCAGATACCCCACCCCGGCAACCAGCAGCGCTACGTTACCTATCCAGGCGCTGATCCAGTAGCAAACCGTGGTCTGAAAACCGATAAATGGACCGAATGCATCACTGGCGTAAGCCACAATGCCCCCGGCTCTGGGCGTGATAAGGCTGGTTTTTGAAAAGACCAGTGCCAGAGCGATAACGCCGATAATAGTAAATAACCATCCCCATAAAGAGATGTAACCAATCCCGGCGAGATTGGTTGGCAACATAAATATTCCGGAGCCCATCATATTAGAGGCGGTAACCAATGTAAGAGCAGTCAGCCCCATTTTTTGCGCGGTACCCGCGCTTACTTTTCCCATATATTTAATTCCCTGTAGAGTTTTTAAAACTTTCAGTGGGTGGTCGATGTATTTATCTTTTCAAATAACCGGCAGTGAATAATGATCAATGTCATAATTTGCGCCAGGCACCGCATTTTTGATCCGCTCTGAAGTGCATTTTTTATACAAACACTCTGAAATTGACTCCGTCCCCTTTTTTATTTATCCGCAAAATAACCTCCCCTAAGACACCACAAGGCAGAAACTAAAATTAATTTTCAGGGAGAGGAGATAATGGCAGACGGATTATTATCCGCCCAGGCACCGTCGGGGATAGGTATTACGCAGGATCGTTCTGAGGGATGACTGAAACAAGACGGCTTTGTTTACAGCAGCGGCTTGCTGGCAATCTGTTCGCTGAGAAAATCCAGGAAACAGCGGATGCGCACCGACAACGTACTGTTGCGATAATAGACCGCATTGATGGGGTGGCTGATGTTCTCCGTCTGCTTTTCCAGCACCGGCACCAGTCTCCCGTGAGCGCAATCTTCCCGGCTGAGAAAATCTGAGATCCGCACAATCCCCTGTCCGTGAACCGCCAGCTGGCGTAGCGTTTCACCACTGGAGGCCGCTACGGTGGGCGTAATCTGCAAAAATTCGCCATCGCTCTGCCGTACCGGCCACAGATTAAGATGTTCCAGCTGACTGAACCCCAGCAGGCGGTGATGTGCCAGATCGGCCACGCTGGCCGGCATCCCGTGTTTTGCCAGGTATTCCGGGCTCGCCATCAGTTGCAGCCGGCTACTGCCCAGCGCACGGGCGTGGATAGTCGAATCCCGCAGCTCGCCGATACGAATGGCGATATCAGTTTGCTGTTCCAGCAGATCGATCACCACGTCATCGGTGTTCAGTTCAAGCCTGATCAGAGGGTAGCGGGCGGTAAACTCGTCCAGCACCGGAATGATCACATGCAGCATAAAAGGCGTGGCGGCATTCACCCGCAGCCTCCCGGAAGGGGTCACCCGCCGCAGGGCAATCTGCTCTTCAGCCCGTTCAACCGACTGCAGAATTTCCCGCGCATGGTCCAGAAAGAGCTGCCCCTCTTCGGTCAGCGCAATACGCCGGGTGGTGCGGTGCAGCAACGTGGTCTGGAGCTTGCTTTCCAGGCGGCTCAGCGCCCGGCTGATGCCGGAGGTGGTCTGGCTGAGCTGCTCGGCGGCGGCAGTGATGGAGCCGGTATCGACCACCACCACCCAGGCGCGCAGTTCTTCGAGGGTGATCTTCACGGGAGCGATTTCCTGAAGAGAAAGAAAAAGGGGCGACCAGCTGGCCGCCCCGGGAAAGCACAGTGTAGATTTTTTTACCTGCTGATAAAACAGTTCAGGAAAAGTTATTGCGGCGCATACTCGCTATACTTGTGCCGGGTGGCGATAGGGTCGGCAATCTATTTCCCCTGGTGGCGATCGGCCCGCTGACCAATATCGCCACGGCCATCAATATCGCCCCGGAAATCATTCCGCTGATTAAAGAGCTGGTGATTATGGGGGGAGCTTTTGGTACCCACGGCCATGCCGGCAACGTCACGCCACACAGCGAATTCAATATCTGGAAAGATCCGCACGCAGCCGATCAGGTGCTCTCTTCCGCGCTGCCGGTGGTGGTTCTGCCGCTGGACGTCACCCATGAAGTGCTGATTACCGGAGAAGAGATCCGCAGTCTCAACCTGCCGGTATTAGAGGCAATCTCAAAAGGGGATCTGCGTTACAGTCTGGAAAAAGAAGGCTTTGAGGGAATGGCGCTGCACGACACGCTGACCCTATCATGGCTTAACCATCCGGAGTTTTTCACCACGGTGAAATCCCCGGTTAGGGTCGTCAGCGAAGGGATTACTCTCGGCCAGACACTGCGTCAGCTGACGCATTTAGCCTCCCGGTTTAATCTCTTTGCCAACTGCCACCCGCAAACGTTGTGTGTAGAGGTGCAGGCTGAAAAGGTTAAGGCGGCTTTTCTGGATTGTTTACGGGTGAGCGGCTGATCTTCTCCTGCTTACCGCAGATGGCTCTCTGGCTTCATGATTTCCACCTGCCTGCGCCACGAGAATTAAAAAGGCCTTGCTTGTGCAAGGCCTTTTTTGTTTTCAACCAGGCCCTGTTCCGGGAGAGGGGTTACTTATCCCTGACTCTCCTCAACGACTTCTTTCTTGCGGAAGGTGAAGTTAAAGATCACCAGCAGCGCAAAGATACCGGTTATCACTAAGGTGATAGTCCCTTTGTCCATAAAGCGCGCCATATTGCCCAGCGCGATACCGGCAACGCCAAAATCCGTATCAGAGAAGGTGGTGTTGGTTAACCCAATAGCACCGAGCACAGGTAACAGTGCGACCGGCAGGAAGGTTATCAGGATACCGTGGGCAAAGGCACCCATGGTGGCACCACGACGCCCGCCGGTAGCGTTACCAAAGACCCCCGCAGTCGCGCCGCAGAAGAAGTGTGGCACCACACCCGGCAGGATCAGGACCCAATGCAGCTGGCCGAGGATAAACAGTCCAACCAGACCGCCGACAAAACTGGAAATAAACCCAATCAGAACGGCATTAGGGGCATACGGGAACACTATCGGGCAATCCAGTGCCGGGCGGGCGTTTGGCACCAGTTTCTCGGAGAAACCGGTAAACGCCGGGACAATCTCTGCCAGGATTAAGCGCACCCCCTGAAGGATAATAAAGACGCCAGCAGCAAAGGTAATCGCCTGAATAAAGGAATAGACCAGGTAGTTCTGCCCATGACTGAAATGACTTTCCACGTACTCTTTGCCCGCAGAAACGGAGAGGATGAGATAAATAATCATCATGGTCAGTGAAATAGAGATGGTGCTGTCGCGCAAAAAACTGAGGTTTTTTGGCATGTTCATCTCTTCAGTGGATTTAGACCCTTTACCCACCACTGAGCCGATCCAGCCTGACAGCACATAACCGACGGTGCCGGTATGGGCCAAAGCAACCTGGTCGCCACCGATGATTTTACGCATATAAGGCTGAGCCAGCGCCGGGAAGAAGGCCATCAGCATCCCCAAAGCCAGAGACCCGGTATAAATCAGCTGTACGCCTTCAAACCCCGCCACCGACAGAATAACCGCCACCATACACGCCATATAAAAGGTGACGTGACCTGAGAGGTAAATATATTTCAGTCGGGTGAAGCGCGCGACCACAATGTTAGCCACCATACCAAACGCCATGATCAACGTGGTCGGGGCACCATATTTCGCAAGGGCAATGGAAACCATGGCTTCGTTGTTCGGGATAATCCCCTGAACGTCAAAAGCCTGTTTGAAGATGTCCCCCAGGGGTGTCAATGAACCCACCAGCACCGTCGCCCCGCCAGCCAGGACTAAAAAGCCCAGAATGGTTTTAATCGTTCCCTTGATAATATCAGGCAGCGGTTTTTTCTGGGCAACAAGGCCAAAGAGTGCCACCAGTCCCACCAGGATAGAGGGCACTTTCAGCACGTCGACGACGACCTGTAAAAGGTTTTGTATAAACATATTAACCTCGGAGATAAGGTGTTCTGAGATGTTTAGCTTTTATTATTTGTTGAAATACTCACGCATCTTCTGCTCGATCTCTTTCAGGTCGATAATATTATTTACAATAATGACCTTATCCTCAGGGAGATTGGCGCTGTAAGCAATATCCTTAGCCATAACAAAAACATCAGCCAGGTCTGGCGTCACTGAACCGAGATCGGAATGGTCAACATCTGCCGTCACATCAATATTTTTCAGCACTTTTTTGATGTTCATTTCCATCATAAAGCTGCTGCCCAGGCCTGAGCCACAAACCGCCATAATTTTCATATAACACCTCGTAAAAAATGTAATTGATTGATTGCTGGATTATTGGCTAACAGTATTACCCGTCAACAACATGGCTTTCAGGTCTTCTTTACTGCCTGCAGTGAAAATGCCCGCCATTTTTTCTTCATCGGAGAGCACTTCAGCAAGATGAGAAATCATTTCGATGTGGCTGTGACTGTCCGGGGCCGAAAACATAAAAATGGCGTCGACCGGATCGTTTTCATCAGCATCGAAGGTGACGGCACTACCGAGTTTCACTACCGACAATCCCAAAGCCTTCGCCCCTTGTTCCGGGCGGGCATGAGGCATGGCAATCCGTGGAGCAATAACAAAATAGGGGCCAATCTCCTCTTTTTGCCGGATAATCGCCTCAATATAATCCGGCGAAATGGCCCCCTCTTTCAGCAGTGGCTGCCCGGCAAGCCGGACGGCTTCTTTCCAGTCAGACACTGCGTCGATAAATTGAATTTTCTCGTTACTCAGCCAGTTAGCCAGATTTGACATGGTCGTTTTCCTGAAAATTTACTGCAGAGTGAATGTGCGTTATGCCGGACGGGTCAGCATGCTGCCGGGTAAAGAGGGCGACGCCAGACGACTTCCGCGATCTCCGCCATTCCCATCGGGGTGCCTGGCTCGCCCGAATAGGATTTCTGGATTGCATCCACGCTCAGCATGCGTATCGCGTTGGCTATCTCATTGTTTACCATCTTTATCCTCTCGAACTCTGTTCACCTGGTCAAAAGGGCTATGCCGAAAATTGGGTCATTTTTTTAATTGTATGACGTCACTCACTACGTACAGACAGGTTAAATATGTATAGTCATCTTCATGATGCACCTGGACGTGTCTGTACACAATGTGTAAAATCGAAATTGAGCTGTACATATTCACTGAAATGCAAATTCGTTAACTTGATCACATCTCAGGCTTATCTGACGGGTTCGCTGAAAAACAGTCAGGCAGATATATGCACTCCCGGCCCGGCGCAGCCACTCTTTAACATTTATCGGGAACCACACAGATGGTCGATGGCATCACAGAAAAACAGAAAGAGGTTGTCGATTACATCCTGAGGAAAATAAAAGAAGATGGCCTTCTGCCGGGGGATAAAATTGACACTGAAATTGCAATAGCGAAAAACATCGGTATCACGCGGGCCACGGTGCGGGAAGCCACGCGAATTCTTATCGATCAACAGAGAGTTTACCGGGTGAAGGGTTCCGGCCTGTTTGTGGGCTCCATTGGCCAGAGTAACCATTCAGGCAGGTTTCACGCCCTTTCTCCTTTTGATTATCAGGCGCAGCGAAACGGCCATAAAGGCGTCAGAAAAGTCATTGCGGTCAGTATTATGAAAGTCCCCTCTCCTGACATCGCCCAGTCGCTGCGCATCAAAAACAGCGACCAGATTTATAAAATCCTGCGTCTGATGTGCTTTGACGATGTCCCGGTGGCGCTGGAACATATCCACCTGCCGGTGAACATGTTCAGCAGCATGGAGTTCAGCAAGCTGGAAATCTCAAAATATGCCTATATTGAGCAGCTGACCGGGAAAAAAATTCAGCGCAGGGATCAGAATTTAAGTGCCATTAACCTCAGTAACCCGGACGAAATGACACTGTTAAACCTGCAGAATAATGATGCGGTGCTGGAGATTAATGAAACCGTCTATCTCGACGATGGCATGCCTTGTGAAGTGAATATTGCGATCATTAACAGCCGGCTGTTTCAGTTAAAGCAGAATACGGAACGATCGTAGATCAGCGTATTAAAAAAGCCCGGTCAGCTTTCGCTGTTCCGGGCTTTTTATCACTAAGAAGGGGCTTAAACCTCAATCTCCGCCGTATGACCATTTTCCTGCAGCCAGTTGCGGCGATCTTCCGAACGCTTCTTGGCCAGCAGCATATCCATTACCGCCATGGTCTGGTCGACCTCATCATCTTCCACGGTGAGCTGCACCAGACGACGGGTGTTGGGATCGAGGGTGGTTTCACGCAGCTGCAGCGGGTTCATCTCGCCCAGTCCTTTGAAGCGCTGTACGCCGGGCTTACCCTTCTTGCGCTTCAGCTGATCCAGAATACCGGCCTTCTCCTCCTCATCCAGCGCGTAATACACCTCTTTGCCCAAATCGATGCGGTAGAGCGGTGGCATGGCTACGTAAACGTGACCATTTTTTACCAGCGAGCGGAAGTGACGAACAAACAGCGCGCACAGCAACGTAGCGATGTGCAGACCATCAGAGTCCGCATCCGCGAGAATACAGATTTTGCCGTAGCGCAGCTGGCTCATGTCCTCACTGTCCGGATCGATGCCGATCGCTACCGAGATATCGTGCACTTCCTGCGAGGCCAGCACCTCATCCGAGGAGACTTCCCAGGTGTTAAGGATCTTACCCTTAAGCGGCATGATCGCCTGATATTCACGATCGCGTGCCTGCTTGGCCGATCCGCCTGCGGAATCCCCTTCCACCAGGAACAGCTCGGTGCGGGCCAGATCCTGCGCGCTACAGTCAGCCAGTTTGCCCGGCAGAGCCGGTCCGCTGGTCAGCTTTTTGCGCACCACTTTCTTGGCGGCACGCATACGGCGCTGGGCGCTGGAGATCGCCAGCTCGGCCAGCATCTCTGCGGCCTGCACGTTCTGGTTCAGCCACAGGCTGAAGGCATCCTTCACCACACCGGAGACAAAGGCCGCGCACTGCCGGGAGGAGAGACGTTCTTTCGTCTGACCGGCAAACTGCGGATCCTGCATTTTCACCGACAGCACGTAAGCGCAGCGATCCCAGATATCTTCCGCCGACAGCTTCACGCCGCGCGGCAGGATATTGCGGAATTCGCAGAACTCGCGCATCGCATCCAGCAGGCCCTGACGCAGGCCGTTGACGTGCGTCCCCCCCTGCATGGTCGGGATCAGGTTGACGTAGCTTTCCGTCAGCAGCTCGCCGCCTTCCGGCAGCCACAGCAGCGCCCAGTCCACCGCCTCAACATCACCGGCAAACGAGCCGACAAACGGCTTCTCTGGCAGCGTTGGCAGGCCGTTTACCGCTTCCATCAGGTAGTCAGTCAGGCCATCGGCATAGCACCAGGTCTGCTCGGTGTTGTTAACCTTGTCTTTAAAGACGATTTCAACGCCAGGGCAAAGCACCGCTTTCGCCTTCAGCAAATGGCTGAGGCGGGACACGGAGAAACGCGGGCTGTCGAAGAAGGAGGCATCGGGCCAGAAACGCACCCGGGTACCGGTATTGCGTTTGCCTACCGTACCCGTCACCCGTAAATCTTCAACTTTGTCGCCGTTTTCAAACGCCATTTCATACACTTCAGCGTTACGCCGCACGGTCACTTCCACGCGCGTTGACAGGGCGTTCACCACCGAAATCCCCACGCCGTGCAGGCCGCCGGAGAACTGGTAGTTTTTGTTGGAGAATTTACCGCCGGCATGCAGGCGACAGAAGATCAGCTCAACCGCGGGTACCCCCTCTTCCGGGTGAATATCGACCGGCATGCCGCGTCCGTCGTCAATAACTTCCAGCGACTGGTCCGCGTGCAGGATCACCTCAACGCGTTTGGCATGGCCCGCCAGCGCCTCATCGACGCTGTTGTCGATCACTTCCTGACCTAAGTGGTTTGGTCGTGACGTATCGGTGTACATTCCCGGACGGCGACGCACGGGTTCAAGGCCGCTGAGTACCTCAATGGAATCAGCGTTGTAGCTGGATTGAGTCATCGTATAAATCTGATTAGTGGCTAAAAATGATTGGCCAGACTCCGCGGCTCGCTTCAGCTGCCTGACAGGCCAAGGAAGTCGAGGATCGGGGAGAAATGGCGTTCGAATCCGACATAAGCATGATTTCCGCCCTCTTCTACCGTCTGGCGACAGGCGCTGTAGTAAGCCAGGGCCTGACGGTAGTCGAGCACTTCATCGCCCGTTTGCTGAAGCAGCCAGAGCAAATCCGGCGACTCTAACGGGTCAATCTGCATCACTTTCAGATCGTAAATATGGCGAGACTCTAACACATATTGCTGGCCGGTGTACGGGTTCTCGTTGTCGCCCAGGTAATCCACCAGCAGCTCAAAGGGCCGTACGGCGGGATTAACCACCACCGCAGGCAGCGTAAAACACTGCGACAGCCAGGTAGCGTAATAACCGCCCAGTGAAGATCCGACAATCCCCACGGGTTCGCCTGCCGAGGACATAACAATGTTTTCCAGCAGGATTGCCGCTTCTCCCGGAAATGCCGGTAATTGCGGCACATGCACGCGTATATCCGGATGGTGCTCTGCCAGCCACTGGCGAAACTGCGTGGCCTTGGCGGACTGGGGTGAACTGTTGAAGCCGTGCAAATATAACAGCGTGGCCATTACTCAGTATCCTTCTGAATCAAGATCCGGGCTGAAGGCGCGGGTTTGCAGGCGTTCCACCCCCGTCTCAACCCGGCCGTCATCATACAATTCCAGCCAGCGCCAGCCTGGCGCCTCGGAGTCAATGGTGAAATTAGTACAGTGCGGCTTAAACTGGACGCAGGTGGAAGGGGTGGCCAGCAGACGGCGACCATTCCAGTTCAGATCCAAATCCTGATGAATATGCCCGCACAGCAGCGCGGTTGCCAGCGGGTAACGCTGTAGCACGGCTTCCAGCATATGCGAGTTGCGCAGACTGTGTTGGTCAAGCCAAGTGCAGCCCGAAGGCAGCGGGTGATGATGCAGCAGCACCAACGTGTGGCGCTGCGGCTCGATCGCCAGCGTTTTATCCAGCCACTCCAGCTGGTAATCACTCAGCTCGCCATGCGGCACGCCGAAGACCTGGCTGTCCAGCAACACTATCTGCCAGCGATCGCCCACCAGCACGTGCTTTGCATCGGCAATTTGCGCCTCGGCCAGGGTGCTGAACATGGTGGGCTGAAAGTCATGATTGCCCGGTAACCATACGCAGGGTGCAGGCAGGCGAGCAATTCCCTCAGCGAAATGCTGATAGGCTTCGACAGTATGATCCTGAGCCAGATCGCCCGTGGCGACGATCAGATCATACGACTGCTCACTGGCCGAGATGGCCTGCAGCACCGCGTCAAAACTGGCCCAGGTGTTCACACCCAGCAGCGTTTCGTTTTTACCGGCAAAAAGATGGGAATCCGTTATCTGTAAAATCCTGACCCGGGCCCCATTTTCCACAGGAAGTTTTAACAGGCTATCCAATCACAATCCTTAAGGTTAACGCCATCGCAGAAGGTGCCACCGTCGGCTTAACAAACCGGAGCGGCCACCGCGCCATGCGCTAAACAGTAGCGCAACCAGTCGGCAAGAAACTGGTTTATCTGATGCTTTTCATCACGCTGATGCAGCTTTTTATTTGGATAATCATAGCGTGCTTTGAAGCGAAAGATCTGCTGAGTGGAACACACTTCCGCCACCCTCGCGTCGTGATAGAGCCGGACTGACATAGCGGGCAGGCTCCAGTAGCTGACCGCCGGGGCGATTTGCTTGATTTCCACCAGCGTAGTGTAGCGCGTTGACTCCTGGATGGTCACCGTGTAGCTGGCGCCGTTGACCTGATATGTCACTGACTCACCCGCCCGATCCTCTTTAGGCAGCAGGCGGCGTAACTGCGCGAAGTTAGTCTCGCAGATGCGCATCATTTCAGGGAAATCAGGTACGTAGCGCTTAATCATTGGGGTTTCCACTCGTCTTGAAGTTTTTTATGGTGCAGCTCCAGCCATTGCAAAGCGATGACAGAGGCGGCGTTATCTATCTTCCCCTCTTCCACCCACTGGTAAGCCTGCTGGCGGCTGACCACGTGAACAAGAATATCCTCATTCTCTTCCTCCAGACCGTGGTTTCCCTGCGCCACGCTGGCATCCACTTCTCCCACCAGAATCGCCAGCCGTTCGCTGGTCCCCCCCGGACTGGCCAGATAGCTCAGCACTGGTTTGACCCGACCGGGGGTTAATCCTGCTTCTTCTGTTGCTTCGCGACGGACCACGTCTTCCGGCGTTTCGCCCGGTTCAATGATTCCGGCGACTAACTCTAACAGCCAGGGCGTCGTGCTGCTGTCAAAAGCAGGGATACGAATTTGTTCAATCAGGACCACCTGATCCCGCACCGGGTCATAAGGTAGCAGCCCTGCAGCATGTCCGCGTTCAAACACTTCTCTTTTCACTTCACCACTCATTTCACCGTTAAACAAGCGATGGCGAAAATGGTAACGAGTGAGCGAAAAAAAACCACTGTAAAGTGTCTCACGTGCAATAATTTCTACATCGTTTTTTGTGAAAGTCACTGGGTATTTTTTGCCGGTTTCCATCTGGTTCCTCCCTCGTACTGGTGGTGGCAAAAACGAGAAAAAGCAATCCCGATTCCGCCGAGAGTGTAGTTCTTAATGAATTATTTAAGTAAATTGTGGCAACATGGCACTTTCAGCCAACTTACCTCTTTAGTTTACTCTGCTAGAATCGGCGATAATTTTTTGGCTTACGTCAGCGCTACCATAGCAATTTTGCTGCACAACAAGGAATGCAAATGAAGAAACTGCTCCCGTTATTTATCGGCCTGAGCCTGGGTGGCTTCAGTGTCGCCAGCCAGGCGGAAAACCTGCTGCAGATCTATCAGCAGGCCCGGTTGTCTAACCCCGATCTTCGCAGTTCTGCAGCCGATCGCGATGCGGCATTCGAGAAAATTAACGAGGCTCGCAGCCCCCTGCTGCCTCAGTTAGGCCTGGGTGCTGATTATACCTATAACAATGGTTACCGCGACAACAGCGGTCTGCACTCCAATACCACCAGCGGATCACTGCAGCTGACCCAGACGCTGTTTGATATGTCAAAATGGCGCGCGCTGACCCTGCAGGAAAAGACGGCGGGTATTCAGGATGTCACCTACCAGACTGCGCAGCAGAAACTGATCCTCGACACCGCGACTGCTTATTTTAACGTATTAAACGCCATTGATACGCTTTCCTACACGGAAGCTCAGAAACAGTCGATCTATCGTCAGTTGGATCAGACCACCCAGCGCTTTAACGTTGGTCTGGTTGCGATCACCGACGTGCAGAATGCCCGTGCACAGTATGACAGCGTGCTGGCGAATGAAGTGACAGCGCGTAACAACCTGGATAATAACGTTGAAACGCTGCGTCAGGTGACCGGTAATTACTATCCAAGTCTGGCCTCACTGAATGTGGACCACTTCCAGACGAAAAAACCACAGGCGGTTAACGCGCTGATGAAAGAAGCGGAAAGCCGCAACCTCAGCCTGTTATCAGCCCGTCTGAATCAGGATCTGGCGCGTGAGCAGATTCGCTCTGCCGAAACCGGCCATATGCCAACGCTGGATCTGACCGCGTCAACCGGTCTGTCAAACAGCAAGTACGGCGGCAGACGCGCCAATCAGACGTCCTCGACCTCTGACAGCATCACCGGGTCTAACCAGGTGGGCCTGAGCTTCTCCCTGCCACTCTACAGCGGCGGTGCGGTGACTTCCCAGGTGAAACAGGCCCAGTATTCTTACGTTTCTGCCAGCGAGCAGTTAGAGAGCGCGCACCGTACGGCAATCCAGACCGTGCGTTCCTCTTTCAACAACGTCAATGCTTCTATCAGCAGCATCAATGCCTACAAGCAGGCCGTGGTTTCAGCTCAGAGCTCCCTGGATGCGATGGAAGCCGGTTATCAGGTAGGTACCCGTACCATCGTTGACGTGCTGGATGCCACCACTACCCTGTACAACGCCAAACAGCAGCTTTCCGACGCACGTTACAGCTACATGATCAACGAGCTGAACATCAAGTCCGCTCTGGGAACGCTGAACGAGCAGGATCTGCAGGCGCTGAACGCCCGTCTGGGTAAAGATGTCCCGACATCTCCGGACACCGTGGCCCCTGAAAACCCGCAGCAGGATGCCGCTGCGGATAATGGCCAGACGGCTTCTGTTCCGGCGCAGACGCGTGCCACTCCAGCAGCTGCGCACACCAGCGCCACTGCCAGCGATAAACGCAATCCGTTCAGTCACTGATGCTATCCAGGGGTGGCGAGCGCTGCCCCTTTCACAATCAAACGTATAGCTAAGTAAAGTTCCCCTGCCACCGCCCCCCTTCGCTTCAATTTTCACCGTTGTTCCCTTATCCTGAGCGTTACCTTTGGGCACAGGACAGAACGTGATGAAACGGACTAAAAAAATTAATCATGCCTCCTTTCGCAAAAGCTGGAGCGCACGTCATTTAACCCCGGTAGCCATAGCGGTAACCGCGGTATTTATGCTTGCCGGTTGTGAACAATCGGATGAAACAGTGTCGATGTATCAGAACGCTGACGACTGTTCGAAAGCCAATCCAGGCAAAAGCGAGCAGTGTACAACGGCGTACAACAACGCCAAAAAAGAAGCGGAAAAAACCGCACCTAAATATGCCAGCCGTGAAGACTGCGTGGCGGAATTTGGTGAGGGTCAGTGCCAGCAGGCGCCCGCTCAGGCGGGTCTCGGCTCCACGAATGCTGAATCTCAGCAGAGCGGCAGCTTCTGGATGCCGCTGATGGCCGGCTACATGATGGGTCGCCTGATGGGCGGCGGGGCGGGCTTCGCTCAGCAGCCGCTGTTTACCTCGCGTGCGCCAGGCAGCCCGGCAAACGGTAAATTTGTCGATGCCAGCGGCAAGAGCTTCGGCACTGCCACGCCGGGCCGGACCATGACCGTACCCAAAACGGCGCTGGCGCCAAAACCGGCAACCACCTCGACCGTGACCCGCGGCGGCTTTGGTGAGAGCGTGGCAAAACAGTCCACTATGACCCGCAGCAGCGCCGCTTCCGGCTCCAGCCGCTCTTTCGGAGGCTGACGGGATATGAAGCGTCTTGCTATAGCTGAACGTCCGGGCTGGCGTGAAAAAGCCACCGAATTCGGCTTCCGCTTTCATACCATGCACGGTGAGCCTTACTGGTGCGAAGATGCTTACTACCAGTTCACCCTGCAGCAGGTTGAAAAGCTGGAGGATGTCACCAGCGAACTGCACCAGATGTGTCTGCAGGTGGTGGATAAAGTGGTGGGCAGTGAAGAGCTGCTCGCCAAATTCCGCATTCCCAGGCACACCTGGGAGTTCGTCCGGGCCTCGTGGAAAACCAGCCAGCCATCGCTCTATTCCCGGCTGGATCTGGCCTGGGATGGGCAGTCAGACGCCAAACTGCTGGAGAACAATGCCGATACGCCCACCTCGCTGTATGAGGCCTCGTTTTTCCAGTGGCTGTGGCTGGAGGATCAGCTCAACGCCGGTCATCTGCCTGCAGGCAGCGACCAGTTCAACAGCCTGCAGGAAAAACTGATCGATCGCTTCGCAGCACTGCATCAGCAGCACGGCTTCAGCTGGCTGCATTTTGCCTGCTGCCGTGACACCGATGAGGATCGCGGCACGGTGCAATACCTGCAGGACTGCGCCACGGAAGCTGGCCTGCCGTCCGAGTTCCTGTACATCGACGAGATTGGTCTGGGAGAGAAAGGCCAGTTTACCGATGTGCACGACCAGGTGATTGGCAACCTGTTTAAGCTGTATCCCTGGGAGTTCATGATGCGCGAAGTGTTTTCCACTAAACTGGAAGACGCGGGCGTACGCTGGCTGGAACCGGCGTGGAAAAGCATTATCTCCAATAAAGCGCTGCTGCCGATGCTGTGGAAGATGTTTCCTGATCATCCTAATCTGTTGCCCGCTTATTTCGCGGAAGATAACGTTCCGGCGATGGATAAATACGTGGTTAAACCGCTGTTTTCACGTGAAGGTGCCAATATCAGCATCGTGGAAAATGGCCAGGAAATTGCGCGTGTTGACGGCCCTTATGGCGAAGAAGGCATGATCGTACAGCAGTTCCATCCGTTGCCGAAGTTCGGCGACAGCTACACGCTGATCGGCAGCTGGCTTGTTGACGATCGGCCCGCCGGGATCGGCCTGCGCGAGGATCGGGATTTGATCACTCAGGATCTCTCCCGCTTCTACCCGCATTCGTTTATTGAATAATCGCCAGGGGCGGAGTAAGTTCCGCCCCCGTAATTCGTACATTTATCAACCAGACCAGCGTTATCCGGCCCTTTGGTTCTGACCCACCTGTACCGACAGCATACTCAGCGAGGCCATCACCAGGCCATCCACCGGAATCGACACCGCTTCGCCAGGCAGACGGGCACCCAGCACGTAGAGCAGCGGCAGGTAATGTTCCGGCGTCGGGTTAGACAGCTCAGCCCCTTCATGCTGCATAAAGTTTACCAGCGGATGCTGCTCTGCCGGGCCTTCCCAGCTCAGATTCTCACGCACGTAATGATTGAATGAGGCAGCCCACGGATAAGGCTCCGGATCGCCCTGCCAGCGCACCATACGCAGGTTATGAACCACGTTGCCGCTGGCTACAATCATGATGCCCTGCTCACGCAGTGCGGCCAGTTTACGCCCCAGTTCAAAGTGGTAAGCGGGGGGTCTGGTGCCATCCACGCTCAGCTGCACCACCGGAATATCCGCGTCCGGGTACATCTTGATCAGCACGCCCCATGAACCGTGGTCAAAACCCCACTGCTGGTCCAGCTGAACGTCGACAGGCGCGAGCGCTTCAGCCACTGCTCGCGCCAGCCCGGGCGAGCCCGGTGCCGGATAATGCGTATCGAACAACGCCTGTGGGAAACCGCCGAAGTCATGGATGGTGCGCGGTTTATCCATCGCCGTCACCGCCGTGCCACGGGTGTACCAGTGAGCCGACACGGCGATAATCGCTTTCGGACGCGGCAGGGTTTTGCCCAGTTCCCGCCAGGTTTCGGTATAAACGTTCTCTTCCAGCACATTCATCGGGCTGCCATGGCCGAGAAAAAGTGCGGGCATACGGGTCTGACTCATCATAACTCCCCACAACATGTTGGCTTGATAGCGGTAACGATACGCCTGTTTCATGGCCGATGAACCCGGATAAGCATGATGAAGATATTCAGGAAATTTGAATGGTCTGTGGGGGCGTGATGACCCGTCAGGTAAAGGGCAGAATGGTATTCAGTGGAAAAAAAACCGGGCACAGGGCCCGGTTTGTACAATTGTTCTGTCGATAGCGAATCCGCCAGCTACCTGCAACGCTGAATTTAGCTGGCCTGACGGGTTTCGCGGCTGCGGCGGTAAGCCACCAGGTCTTCAATGGTCACGACGGGCATATCATGCTGCTTTGCAAACACGACTGCTTCCGGCGCGTGCGCCATTGAACCATCATCGTTGGTCAGTTCACACAGCACACCTGCGGGTTTGAAACCGGCCAGCGTCACCAGATCGATGGTGGCTTCAGTATGGCCACCCCGGGTCAGCACGCCGCCCTCACGGGCGCGCAGTGGAAAAACATGACCTGGACGATTTAAATCACCGGGTTTGGCATTGTCAGCAATAGCGGCGCGAATAGTGGTCACGCGGTCTTTCGCTGAGACACCCGTGGTCACGCCTTCTGCCGCTTCGATAGTCACGGTAAAGCCGGTGCCATAGGAGCTGGTGTTGTTGTCGACCATCATTGGCAGCTCAAGCTGCTGGCGATGTTCTTCGGTCAGGCACAGGCAGACGATGCCGCTACCGTGGCGGATGGTCAGCGCCATTTGCTCAACGGTCATGGTTTCGGCGGCAAAGATCATGTCCCCTTCGTTTTCACGATCTTCGTCGTCCAGCACCATTACACCACGCCCCTCGCGCAAAGCAGCGAGAGCCCGTTCCACACGCTGTTCCGGCGTGCCAAATTCAGAAAGAAGCGACTGATTCATGGTAAATAAACCTTGTTAAATGTATGGGTTACCAGAATCAGGGCGTGCTTAGGAGTGTCATGCAGTGACAAAAAAATAACGGCGAGGCAGGCCAAAAGCCCGACAGGATACGTTACCCTCTCCCATCCGGACTTTAACCGTCGGCCCCGGAATCACACCGGATCTGCTGACCTTCAAACCGGGAGGTCTGAAGCGCTCGCGGGCTTTCAGCCGTAGCTGATTTACCGCCGGTGGGGAATTTCGCCCCGCCCTGAGAATAAGCCTGATCACTATAGCGCCGAAAAAATGGTGAGGCAACGAACAAAATGTGCAAAGAGTCCCCCATTTTGCTGCTTTAGCGTTTTCGGGTTTATCCTTTGGGGTTATGGCATTACACTTAAAGAAACTTTGTCGCTACCAGGAAGCCGCCATGATTGACCCAAAAAAAATTGAACAACTTGCCCGCCAGGTCCATGAGTCCATGCCGAAAGGGATCCGCGAGTTTGGCGACGACGTTGAAAAGAAAATCCGCCAAACTCTGCAGTCACAACTGACTCGTCTGGACGTGGTCAACCGGGAAGAGTTTGATGTACAAACTCAGGTGCTGTTGCGCACCCGCGAGAAGCTGGCCGCACTGGAGCAGCGCATTGCCGAACTGGAAAGTCGTGGCGTGGCCACCGCGCCGGCGGAGACGACCAAAACCGAACAGCCGCAGTAACGCTCACTGCGGCAGAAACAACAAGGGGGCGATAAGACATCGCCCCCTTTGCTTTACGGCCTGTGCCGTCAGCCTTTCGACTTAATCGCTTTAATGATGTTGCTGGTTGAGATGCCATCTTCAAAATTCAGCACCCGCACTTCCCCACCATTCGCCCAGACTTCTTTGCTCCCGGCAATCTCTTCCGGTTTGTAATCGCCGCCTTTGACCAGCAGGTCAGGCAAAATATCGGCAATCACTCGCTGTGGCGTGTCCTCTTCGAACGGCACCACCCAGTCCACCGCCTCCAGCGCACCCAGCACAATCATTCTGTTGACCAGCGGATTCACCGGACGGCTTTCGCCTTTCAGACGCCTGGTGGAAGCATCGCTGTTGACCGCCACGATCAGCCGATCGCCGAGTTTGCGGGCGTTCGCCAGATAGGAGACGTGTCCGGCATGCAGGATATCGAAGCAACCGTTGGTCATCACCACTTTCTCGCCACGACGGCGCGCCATTGCCACCGCTTCCTTCAGCTGCTCTTCACTCATTACGCCGAAACCGGATTCAGGACGGGCGCGGATAGCATTCTCCAGCTCCACCGGGGAAACGGTCGAGGTCCCCAACTTGCCCACCACCACGCCAGCAGCAGCATTAGCGAGAAAACAGCACTCTTCCAGCGTATTGCCCGCAGCCAGTGCGGCTGCCAGCACGCCAATTACCGTGTCGCCAGCGCCGGTGACATCGTAGACTTCCTGCGCCTGCGTTGGCAGGTGGAAAGAGTCTTTGCCCGGCTGCAGCAACGTCATGCCATTTTCAGAACGGGTGACCAGTAGCGCCGACAGCTCAAACTGCTCAATCAGTGCCATACCGCGCGCCACGATCTCCGCTTCATCTTTGCATTTGCCGACCACCGCTTCGAACTCAGAGAAGTTCGGCGTCAGGATGGTCGCGCCACGGTAGCGCTCAAAATCGGTTCCTTTTGGATCGACCAGCACCGGCACCTTCGCTTCACGGGCAATGCGGATAATGGTTTCCACGCTGGCCAGCGCGCCTTTGGCATAGTCAGACAGCACCAGCGCACCAGCCTGTGACAGCGACTGACGAATACGCTGGTGCAGAGGCTCGACGTCCACCCCTTCAAAGCCTTCTTCGAAATCCAGGCGGATCAGCTGCTGATTACGTGACAGCACGCGCAGCTTGGTGATGGTGGGATGCGTGGCAACCGGAACGAAATCACACTGAACGTTGACGCCGCTGAGCGTCTCATTCAGCGCCCGCGCCGCATCATCAACACCGGTCAGCCCAATCAGCCGCGACGTCGCGCCCAGTGAGGCAATGTTCATCGCCACGTTAGCTGCGCCGCCAGGGCGCTCTTCGATGTTATCCACCTTCACTACCGGCACCGGGGCCTCAGGAGAGATACGGCTGGTCGGGCCATACCAGTAGCGATCCAGCATCACGTCGCCAACGACGAGAACACCTGCGCGGTCAAAATCAGGCAGCGTAATTTTCATTCCAGAGACTCCTGGCCAGTGTCAAAAAATAGTGCGCGCGATGATAGCACAAGCTCGCTGACACGCACATTTACCCTTCGGTTTATCCCCGCTGACGCGCTCGTGATGCGGGATTCAGGCACTACGGTTTTTCTGCGTCACCAAACCAGCGCTGCCAGCTGTTGTTCACCACCGCTTTCTCACGGCTGAAGGCATCTGGCGGAACCTGGCCTGGCAGTTCCTGTAGCGCGAGATGATGCAGCTCATCGCGCAGGGTGACGTAAGCCTGAGTCAGCGCCCGCGCTTCCGCTTGGTCAATCCTCCCATTCCCGGCCATCAGCTCAAGAATGCGCACGTTATCAGACCAGCGCGTCAGTGTGGGTTCATCAGCCGCGTAGCGTAAGACCAGATATTGCGTGATGAATTCAATGTCTGTAATACCGCCCTGATCCGCTTTTATATCCCAACGGTCTTTCTGCTTGCTGCCAAGATGTGCGCGCATTTTCTCACGCATCTCACGCACCTCTGTTTTCAGCTTCTGCGGCTCACGCGGCAGGCAAAGAATGCCGCGGCGAATGTCATCAAACCGCTGGCTCAATGCCGCGTCACCAAAAACAATGCGCGCCCTTACCAGCGCCTGATGCTCCCAGGTCCAGGCCTCATTGCGCTGATAGTCATCGAAAGCTTCAAAGGTGCTGACCAGCATTCCGGCGGCGCCAGAGGGCCGCAGACGCGCGTCCACTTCGTACAGAATGCCGGAAGAGGTGCGGGTGCTGAACAGATGCATTACCCGCTGGGCCAGCCGCAGATAGAACTGGCGGCCATCAATGCTGCGCTCACCTTCGGTGATTGCCTCCGCCGGGCAGTCGTGCAGGAACACCAGGTCCAGATCTGAGCTGTAGCCCAGCTCCCAGCCACCCAGCTTGCCGTAACCAATGACGGCAAAGCCGCGCTCCTGAGCCTTTTTCAGATGTGAAGGTCGCCCATAGCGCTGCACCATCATCAGCCATGCCTGCTGGACCACCTGCTCAATCATCGCTTCCGCCAGCCAGGTGAGGTGATCGCTCACTTTCATCACCGGCAGGGTTTCCGCAATATCAGCGGCGGCAATACGCAGATGCTGAGCCTGCTTAAACTGGCGCAAAGCTTCCAGCTGCTGCTCTTCATCTTCTTCCGGGATGCGCAGCAGATACTGACGCAGTTCATCGCGATAGGCATCGGTGGCCGTGGGCTGATACAGCGTGGCCGGATCGAGCAGCTCATCCAGCAGTAGCGGATAGCGGGCCAGCTGGCTGGCGACCATCGGCGAAGCGGAACAGAGGCGGATCAGGTGCTTCAGCGCGCCGTGGTATTCGGTCAAGAGCTCCAGATAGGTGGTACGGGTGACAATGCCCAGCAGCAGCGGCGTCAGTCGGTTAAGCGTGACGTCGGCATCCGCACGTGGGCAGACTTCAGACAACAGGCGCGGCATCAACTGATCCAGCGCATGACGGCCACGCGGGCCAATGGTGCGTTTATCTACATCCTGATGGAATGCGGTGATCGCCTGCAGCAGGCGCTGGCGAGCTTCCGCAGTCAGATGCGGTACCAGCGGAGCGAGTTCAGCGTCCTCCAGCCGGTCCTGCCACAGCACGCCGTACTCGTCAGACTCTTTGTTTTCACCCGTCTCTGGCGCATCGTCGCCGATCAGCTCATCAAAGATGGCACGGACAGCGGCCATATGCTGTTCCAGCTGTTGATGCAGTTCGGTCCATGATGAGGCGCCCATTGCCCAGGCCAGTCGCTGGCGGTTCAGATCGTCCCCAGGCAGCGTCTGGGTCTGTTCATCGTTGATGCTTTGCAGCAGGTTCTCCAGACGTCGCAGGAACAGATAGGCCCCTTCCAGCTGCCCCACCTGCTCAGCAGGCAGCAGGCTGAGTTCACCAATGGCCTGCAGCGTCGGCAGCAGGGAGTGTAGCTGTAGCGCCCGCTCACGGCCGCCGCGGATCAGCTGGAAGACCTGCACAATAAATTCAGTTTCACGGATCCCGCCCGCCCCGAGCTTGATGTTGTCGGTCAGGCCGCGTCGACGGACTTCACGCGCAATCATGCTTTTCATGTTGCGCAGCGACTGGATCACGCTGAAATCGATGTAACGACGGTAAATAAACGGCCGCAACATCTGCTGCAGCTCCTGGCTCCAGCGATCTTCTGCCCCGCCCATCAGCCGCGCTTTGACCATCGCGTAGCGCTCCCAGTCACGTCCCTGCTCCTGGTAGTAATCTTCCAGCGCGGCAAAACTCAGCACCAGCGGGCCACTGTCGCCAAAGGGACGCAGACGCATATCCACGCGGTAAACGAACCCCTCCACCGTCGTCTGGTCGAGCACTTTGATCAGCCTCTGTCCCAGACGGGTAAAGAACTGGGCATTATCCAGCTCCCGGCGGCCACCGGTGGTACTGCCGTTTTCCGGCCAGGTGAAAATCAGATCAATGTCAGAGGAGAAATTCAGCTCACCGCCGCCCAGCTTACCCATTCCAAGGATCAGTAAAGGTTGCGCTTCCCCCTGAGCATTCACCGGCGTGCCGAATTCGCGGCAGCAGGCCAGCCATAACCAGTCTCGTGCGGCGACAATCAACGTTTCTGCCAGCACGCTGAGCTGCTGCAGAGACTGTTCAGTGCTACTGGTTGCCAGCGTCTGCATCCATGCGATGCGGGTCAGCATATGGCGCCGGAACAGGCGCAGCTCGCGCATCAGATCGTTTTCATCAGTCACCGCGGCCAGCCGCTCCTGCAGCCAGTCCCGGTAATGTTGCCATTCCCCCGGCTCCGGCGGGTTGTCCCGTAGCTGACCGAGCCATTCAGGGTGGCGCGTCAGGTTCTCACTCATAAAGTCACTGAACGCCAGCACGGCCTGCTCAGTGGCGTTAAGCTGCGCCCACTCCGGGGCCAGGCGCTGAACCTGCTCCGCCAGCAGCGGAGGCAGCGACAATGAGGGTGATGGCAACATAGAGACTCCCTGTAGGCATTATTTCAGTCAGCTGCGCGCTGCAGAGGCAATCAAACGCTGCCGTTTTTCCAGAAGGCCGGATGCTTCAGTGCCTGGCGGCAACAGGTTACCAGCCCGGCTTCCTGCTGGGTTTCAATGACATGGGCCAGCTGGTGCCACTCTCCCAGCCATGCTGCCACGGCAGCACTGTCATAGGCACCAGCCAGAAGGCGAGCCGCCAGCAGCTGGCGATGCAGGCGGGTCAGTTTATCCTGATACTCATTAATCTGTCGCACCAGCCCAAAAGTCTCTTTCAGGTCGGCACAGATACGGCCCAGCATCACGTCGCAGAAACGCTTAAAAGACCCCTGCAGCTTGGTATCCGCTTTGGCATCGATAAACCCACGCCAGCGCTCGCCAGCAATCCAGTCAGTAAGTGCTAACTGGGTCTGCAAACTGAGGGGGCTGAAGCACAGGTTTTCCGCTTGCAGTTGATCTTCCAGCAGTGCCTCTTCCAGCCGGGTCAGAGACTGACGGAGCTCGCTACTGGCCTTACGCGGAACCAGCGCACCAAACAGAGAAAATGCCTGCCGCAGCGTTTCCAGCGCCTGATGGATTTCATGCAGCGCCCCTTTATTACCGCGCAGCCACAGCTCTTCGTGATACTGCCACTGGCTTAGCGCCAGCATAAAGGCAGCACGCATCCCCTCTTCTACCGTGGCTTTCGGCTTCACTTTCATCACCGGCACCGGTTTCAGGTCTCGCGGGGGGTTACCCTTCGCCAGCGCGTAGCCGCGTGCGGCCTTGCTCAGGCTTCCCAGACGCACTCCCCCCATCGTTGTCAGCTCGCGGGCAAAGGCCAGCAGATCATCCCGGCGACCACTTTTCAGCTCCAGCTCAATCTCACTCAGCGCTTCGCTCAGTTCACCCGCGGTGACCTCGCCCCGATCGATAGCAACTTCAATCTCGCTGTTCAGGTAAGTAACCACCCACTTTTCACGCACGAAATGGGTACTGAATAACGGCTTAAGTTGCTGCTGCAGCGCGACCAGATCGCATCCTTCCGGCCAGATTTCGGCTGGCAGCTTGCTGATATCAAGCACCGGCTCAGCCACAGGCACATTGTATTCCGGGCGCTGATGCAGGCCGCCAACCGTTTGCCCTGCTGCTTTCAGCGTCATTTCATAACTGTCGCCAAAGCCGCGAATACGCAGCCCCATATCCCAGCTGCGCAGCTGGCCGTCTGCCGTTTCAAAATAGATGTTGGTCAGCCCGAGCGGCGCGGTGTGCTGATGAGGCCAGCCAGCAAGCGCAGCGGGCAGTTTTTCGGCACCTTCCGGCGTCGCAATGAACTTTAATTCGATTTCGATGGTCATATTTTCTTAATCCGTTGATTACCGGCACGGTAAATGACGTTATTGCGTGAAGAGTAATGCAGAATCGCCGTGGCTGTCGCGGCTTTCTTACCGCTTTGCGTGGTGTTTCGCACCGGCCCGAGACCAGGATAGTTCTCATTTAGCTTTGTGCGAGCCAGCTCCAGACTGTGCCATTACTTTTTTCCAGGACTCACGAAAAAAAGATATCGAATGAAAAAAACTCAGCTTATTGGCCTTACTTTACTGACTTTTAGCGTAGCAGCATCCGTCCATGCCGAAGAAAAACGCTATATTTCCGACGAGCTTTCCACCTGGGTGCGCAGCGGCCCCAGCGACAGTTATCGCCTGGTCGGTACCCTGAATGCCGGCGAGGAAGTGGCGTTACTGCAAACTGATGACAGTACTCACTATGCTCAAATCCGCGACGCCAATGGCCGCACCACCTGGATCCCTCAGGCACAGCTGAGCGAACAGCCAAGTCTGCGCACCCGCGTTCCCCAACTGGAACAGCAGGTCAAAGATCTGACCGGCAAGCTGGCCAACATCGATGGCAGCTGGAACCAGCGTACGGCTGAGATGCAGAAAAAAGTGGCGGGCAGCGACAGCGCCATCAACGGCCTGAAAGAAGAGAATCAGAAGCTGAAAAACGAGCTGATCGTGGCACAGAAGAAAGTCAGTGCTGCAAACGTCCAGCTGGATGACAAGCAGCGCACCATCATCATGCAGTGGTTTATGTATGGTGGCGGCGTGGCGGGTGTTGGCCTGCTGCTGGGCCTGCTGCTACCGCATATGATCCCCAGCCGTAAAAAGAAAGACCGCTGGATGAACTGACCCCCTGCCACCCGCAACGGTGCTGACCGCGTTCTACACTTGACGTATGATGCCCTCAATGAATCAGACGGGAGTGTAGTTAGTGAAGACTTACCTTGTCGGTGGCGCGGTACGCGATGCACTGTTAAATCTGCCGGTCAAAGACAAAGATTGGGTGGTCGTGGGCGCCTCGCCCACCGAGATGCTGAACCTTGGCTACGAACAGGTAGGCCGGGATTTTCCTGTGTTTCTGCATCCCACATCCCATGAAGAGTATGCGCTGGCCCGCACCGAGCGGAAAAGTGGCAGCGGCTATACCGGCTTTGTGTGCTACTCGGCACCTGACGTCACCCTTGAGCAGGATTTACAGCGACGCGATCTGACCATCAATGCCATTGCTCAGGATCGGGACGGCCACTACTGCGACCCCTATGGTGGGCGGGCTGATCTTGAACAGCGCCTGCTGCGGCATGTTTCGCCTGCTTTTACTGAAGATCCGCTGCGCGTGCTGCGCGTGGCGCGCTTTGCTGCGCGCTTTGCTCACCTGAATTTTACCGTAGCGGAAGAGACTCTGGCATTAATGCGCCGGATGGCCGAAAGCGGAGAGCTGGATACGCTGACGCCGGAAAGGGTGTGGAAAGAGACGGAAAAAGCGCTGGAAACCCAAAGTCCTCAGGTCTACTTCCAGATCCTGCGGGATTGTGGCGCGCTGGCGGTACTGTTCCCGGAACTGGACAACCTCTACGGCGTTCCGGCCCCGGCAAAATGGCACCCGGAAATTGACACCGGTGTCCATACACTGATGACGCTGGCGATTGCCGCTCAGCTCAGCGACGAGGTGGCCATCCGCTTTGCCACCCTGTTCCATGACGTGGGCAAAGCGCTGACGCCGCCGGAAAAATGGCCCAGCCATCATGGTCATGGCCCGGCGGGCGTCCCGCTGGTTGAAAATCTGTGCCAGCGGCTGCGCGTCCCCAATGCCCTGCGCGATTTAGCACTACTGGTCACTGAGTTCCACGATTTAGTGCATACCATCGGGCGCCAGAGCCCTGAAACCCTGATTGCCCTGTTCGACCGCGTTGATGCCTGGCGCAAGCCGCATCGGGTGGAGCAAATCGCCCTGACCAGCGAAGCTGACGCGCGGGGTCGTACCGGCTTTGAAAATCACCCCTATCCGCAGGGAAAATATCTGCAGGACGCTTTTGCTGTGGCGCTGAACGTGCCGACGAAAGAGGTGGTTGCCGCCGGTTTTAAGGGGGCGGAAGTGCGGGAAGAGTTAACCAGAAGGCGGATTACTGCGCTGAGTCACTGGAAGGAAGAAAACAAGTCAGAGTAAGGAAAGAGCCGGACGCCAACGCGTCCGGCTTCGTTTCAGGATCTAGACAAAGATGATATAAACCGCAATCGCCACGATGAAGCGATAAATGGCAAAGGGTACAAACGAAATGCTCTGAATCAGTTTCAGGAACACTTTGATAGCGATCAGCGCCACGATAAATGCGGTGACAAATCCCACGGCAAACATCGGGAAGTCCGCCATGGTCAGGAAGCCCATGCTCTTGTACAAATCCAGCACGGTTGCGCCCAGCATCATTGGCACGGCCAGGACAAAAGAGAACTCGGCAGCCGCATAACGACTCACGCCCATCAGCATACCGCCAGAAATGGTGGCACCGGAACGGGAGAAGCCCGGCCACAGTGCCAGACACTGGAAGCAGCCGATCACGAAAGCCTGACGATAAGTCATGTCATCAATGCCCACGGCCTTAGGCTGTTTCGGCTTCAGGAACTCCGCCGCCAGCAGCAGCACGCCCCCCACCACCAGCGCGTACATCACGTTGACCGGGTTAAATAACAATTTAATTTTATCGTGGAAGATCAGGCCGATCACCACTGCAGGAACCATACCCAGCAGGATATGGATCAGTGTCAGATGCCCTTTTCCGGTTCCCTCATGCGGGACTTTACCGAAGTGGATACCAATCAGACCAAACAAACGACGCCAGAACATCACTACCACGGCCAGGATGGACCCAAGCTGAATGACGACCTCAAAGGTGTCTGCCTTGTCTCCTTCAAACCCCAACAGATGACCGACAATGATCATGTGCCCGGTGGAGGAGACAGGCAGAAACTCTGTTAATCCTTCAACAATGCCCAGTATTGCTGCCACCCATAGCTGATGAATATCTGCCATCAAATTACCCCTATCCGTTTAAAAAACATTAAAAAGGCGGTCGCGCTGAGCTACCGCCAAAATTGTGTCAGCCCTGGGTTAGGCCAACCTTAAGACAGACCATAATGTCGTTTGGTTTCACCGTGATGGCAATCACTCTGGCTTTATTTCGGATTAGTCCCGCGTTCTATCACCACGCCAACCTGAGTCGCCTGAGCCACTGCGCCGGGCTTGCTGAGCTTGATCCTCACCCAGGGGGAGTTAAATCGTGTCAGCAGTAATGTCGCCACTTCTTCCGCCACGCGCTCCACCAGAGCAAATTTTCCGCCCGCAACGTGGTGAATAATGGCCTCAGACACGTCGGCATAACTCAGGCAGTCCTGCACATCGTCGCTGGCCGCCGCTTTGCGGTTGTCCCAGGCCATTTCGACATCGAACACCAGCTTTTGCTGAATGGTTTGTTCCCAGTCATAAACACCGATGGTGGTGATGACGGACAGTTGTTCAATAAATACGATATCCATGATGGCAGTCTCTGTTTTTGTGGTTGCCGGATACCACTTCCGGCGGTTTATGCGTATTATCCACAGATGATGAGAACAAAACCAACCCTACAAGACGGAACGATGTTATGAGTGTATTCGCGCTTGGTATGATTGTTTTCGCGTATCTGTGCGGCTCCATTTCCAGCGCGATTCTGGTGTGCCGACTGTTCAGATTACCCGATCCCCGCCTGAATGGTTCCGGTAATCCCGGCGCGACAAACGTGCTGCGAATCGGTGGCAAAGTTCCGGCAGTGGCCGTTCTGGTTTTCGATATTTTAAAAGGTATGCTGCCGGTGTGGCTTGCTTACCACTATGGCCTCAGTCCATTTTACCTGGGTCTGGTTGCCATTGCGGCCTGTCTCGGCCATATCTATCCGGTTTTCTTCCACTTCAAGGGCGGTAAAGGCGTTGCCACGGCATTTGGAGCCATAGCCCCGATAGGCTGGGATTTAACAGGACTGATGACCGGCACCTGGCTGCTGACCGTACTGCTCAGCGGGTACTCGTCTTTAGGGGCGATTATCAGCGCGCTGATTGCCCCGTTCTACGTGTGGTGGTTTAAACCTCAGTTCACCTTCCCGGTCGCGATGCTGTCCTGCCTGGTCCTGCTGCGCCATCACGATAATATTCAGCGACTGTGGCGCGGGCAGGAGTCGAAGATCTGGAAGAAGAAAAAGCGCGCGGCTGAAGACGCGACAAAGCATAAAAGCGGATGACTGAACAGCCTCTCAAAGGTCAGACATTTGAGATTCAGCTCCTCCGCCCTCGGGTCATTGTCAGGATCAGGAAATGGCGGGTAACTCCGCCAGCGGCCAGCGGGGCCGGACGGTGACGCTCAGTTCTCCCCGCGTTCCCCCTTTCAGCCGCACCATTCCGGCATAGGCAATCATCGCGCCATTGTCGGTGCAGAATTCAGGACGGGCATAGAAGACTTCACCGCCGCGCGCCTTCATTACATCGGCCATTTTAGCCCGCAGGGTGCGGTTGGCGCTGACGCCACCGGCAATCACCAGCCGCTTAAAGCCGGTTTTCTCCAGCGCACGCTTACATTTGATCGCCAGCGTATCCACCACCGCATCTTCAAATGCCCGGGCAATATCCGCGCGGGTTTGCCCGTCATCGCTGTTTTCACGAATGGTGTTGGCCGCAAAGGTCTTCAGACCAGAGAAGCTGAAATCCAGTCCCGGACGGTCGGTCATTGGACGCGGGAAAACAAAGCGCTTTTCAACGCCCTGCTGCGCCATTTTCGACAGCATTGGACCACCGGGATAATCCAGACCGAGCAGTTTAGCCGTTTTATCGAAAGCCTCACCTGCGGCATCATCAATCGACTCACCGAGCAGGGTATATTCCCCGATGCCGGTCACGCTGATCAGCTGGGTGTGTCCGCCAGAAACCAGCAGGGCGACGAACGGGAACGCTGGCGGATTCTCTTCCAGCATGGGCGCCAGCAGATGCCCTTCCATATGGTGAACCGGGATCGCCGGAACATTCCAGGCGAAAGCCAGTGAACGACCAATGGTAGCACCGACCAGCAGCGCCCCGACCAGCCCCGGTCCGGCGGTATAGGCTACCGCATCAATGTCCTGCGCTTTCAGACCGGCTTCTTTCAGCGCAGCCTGAATCAGCGGTACGGTTTTACGTACGTGATCGCGCGAAGCCAGTTCCGGTACCACACCACCGTAATCGGCATGCAGTTTGACCTGGCTGTAAAGTTGGTTGGCGAGTAAGCCGGTTTGATCGTCGTAAATCGCGATACCGGTCTCATCGCAGGAAGTTTCTATTCCGAGCACACGCATGACATTTCACCTCATTCTTGCGGCGTGCAGTGTAGCATGAAGGCCTGCACCGGGCGGCAATTTTCCGTCGTTCCACGGTGACTCCCTGAAGGATAAGGGGAAAATATTTTCACTGCACAGAGTTGGGTTAGTGTATAATCATCGGCCTGAAAAAACCGGCAGCCGCACAGGCGCATCTGTTGGTGACATTTTGCTATGGTGCTTTACAACGCAGCCTGTGTTGGAGTAAAATTCCGCACCATTTTGAAACAAGCTGGCACTGACGTCAGCAACAAAACCGAATTTATCGAGGTGAGAGTTACATGCCGGTAATTAAAGTACGTGAAAACGAGCCATTTGACGTAGCACTGCGTCGCTTCAAGCGTTCTTGCGAGAAAGCAGGCGTTCTGGCTGAAGTTCGTCGTCGTGAGTTTTATGAAAAACCGACTACCGAACGTAAGCGCGCCAAAGCGTCTGCAGTGAAACGCCACGCGAAGAAACTGGCTCGCGAAAACGCACGCCGCACTCGTCTGTACTAATCTTTTTTAGTCGCTTCACAGACAAGTAGTAGTTAAGAAGGCCGTGCTTTCCGAAAGGAATGCGCGGCTTGTTCTCGTTTATGAGCTGATAAACCGGGGCTTATGGCTGGACGAATTCCACGCGTATTTATCAATGACTTGCTGGCGCGCACGGACATCGTGGATCTTATTGATGCCCGCGTAAAGCTAAAAAAGCAGGGAAAGAACTACCACGCGTGTTGTCCCTTCCATAACGAAAAAACCCCCTCTTTCACCGTCAACGGTGAAAAACAGTTTTACCACTGCTTCGGCTGTGGCGCACATGGCAATGCCATTGATTTCCTGATGAATTACGATCGTCTGGAATTCGTTGAAAGTATTGAAGAGCTGGCGACTGCTTATGGACTGGAAATCCCGTATGAAAGCGGAACCGGCCCCAGTCAGCTTGAGCGTCATCAGCGTCAGAGTCTGTATCAACTGATGACCGGCCTGAGTGAGTTTTATCAGCAGGCGCTTTCCCAGAACCAGGCAACGGCTGCCCGCGACTATCTTAATAAGCGTGGCCTGAGCGATGAGGTTATTCAGCATTTTTCCATCGGCTTCGCGCCTGCAGGCTGGGACAACGCCCTGAAGCGATTTGGTCGCAATCAGGACGACCGCCAGTCGATGATCGATGCCGGGATGTTGGTCACTAACGATCAGGGCCGCAGTTACGACCGCTTTCGCGAACGGGTGATGTTCCCGATACACGACAAGCGCGGCCGGGTCATTGGGTTTGGTGGACGCGTGCTGGGTGATGCGCTACCGAAATACCTGAACTCGCCGGAAACCGATATTTTCCATAAAGGCCGCCAGCTATATGGCCTGTATGAAGCACAAAAGAAGCACCCTGAACCCGCGAAGCTGTTAGTGGTCGAAGGCTATATGGACGTGGTGGCGCTGGCGCAATTTGGCATCGATTATGCGGTTGCCTCGCTGGGAACCTCCACCACGCCAGAGCATATTCAACTTCTTTTCCGCACGACCGATAACGTTATTTGTTGCTATGACGGTGACAGAGCGGGTCGTGAAGCAGCCTGGCGAGCGCTGGAAACCGCCTTACCTTACATGAATGACGGTCGTCAGCTACGCTTTATGTTTCTCCCGGACGGAGAAGACCCGGATACGCTGGTGCGCAAAGAGGGAAAAGAGGCGTTTGAAGCCCGGATGGAGCAGGCAATGCCGCTCTCCGTTTTCCTGTTCGACTCGCTGATGCCACAGGTGGATCTGCGCTCACCGGATGGCCGCGCACAGCTCAGCACGCTGGCGATACCGTTAATAAGCCAGGTGCCGGGCGAAACTTTGCGCATATATTTACGTCAGGAACTGGGCAACAAGCTGGGCATCCTCGACGACAGCCAGTTAGAAAAGCTGCTACCAAAGCAGGGGGAGAATGCGAAACCACCCCAGCAGCCGCAGCTAAAACGAACAACCATGCGTATACTCATTGGGTTGCTGATTCAGAACCCGGCGCTGGCAACCATGGTGCCGTCTCTGGATGGTCTGGGGCACTCTGACCTTGCAGGTTTCCCCCTGTTTGTGGAGTTAGTGGGGACTTGTGTTGCTCACCCTGGCCTGACCACCGGACAGCTACTAGAGTTATATCGCGGAACAAAATTTAGCCAGAGCCTTGAAACTCTGGCCACCTGGAACCACATGATCGTAGAAGATGAAGTGGAAACCATGTTTAAGGATTCGCTGGCCAGCATGTACGACGCTGCGCTGGAACGCCGGCTTGAAGAGCTGATTGCACGCGACCGCACCCACGTCCTCAACGCAGAAGAGCGCCGCGAGTTCTGGACGCTCAGCCAGGCGTTAAAGAAACAGTCATAACCTGATTCAAGCGGCTTAAGTGCCGAACTTCCGCCAGGTTGAGCCTGGCAGCCGCCACGATGGGCAGCGGCAATAAACCAACGCCCTCACTGTTATTGTTGGCTGCTTAGACTTAGCCGACCGACACCAATCTAATTTAACAGAAGTGTGGATACCGTCTTATGGAGCAAAACCCGCAGTCACAGCTGAAGCTGCTTGTCACCCGTGGTAAGGAGCAAGGCTATCTGACCTATGCCGAGGTCAATGACCATCTGCCGGAAGATATCGTCGACTCCGATCAGATCGAAGACATCATCCAGATGATTAACGACATGGGTATCCAGGTGGTGGAAGAAGCGCCTGATGCCGATGATCTGATGCTGAATGAGAACAGCAGCGATACGGACGAAGACGCTGCCGAAGCGGCTGCTCAGGTGCTATCCAGCGTTGAATCTGAAATCGGACGTACTACTGACCCGGTGCGCATGTACATGCGCGAAATGGGTACCGTCGAGCTGCTGACGCGTGAAGGCGAAATCGACATTGCCAAACGTATCGAAGACGGCATCAACCAGGTACAGTGTTCCGTCGCTGAATACCCTGAAGCCATCACCTATTTACTGGATCAGTACGATCGTGTTGAAGCGGGCGAAGCGCGCCTGTCCGACATGATCACCGGATTTGTCGATCCTAACGCTGAAGAAGAGATGGCGCCTACTGCTACGCATGTAGGGTCTGAGCTTTCTGAAGAAGAGCGTGACGACGACGAAGAGGAAGATGAAGAGTCCGACGACGACAGCTCTGACGATGACAACAGCATCGATCCGGAACTGGCTCGTGAGAAGTTCAACGATTTGCGCGTGCAGTACGAAAAAGCCCGTACGGTGATCAAAGCCAAGGGCCGCAGTCACGCCGATGCCGTTGCTGAAATCCAGAATCTGTCCGACGTATTCAAACAGTTCCGCCTGGTGCCGAAGCAGTTCGACTACCTGGTGAACAATATGCGTACCATGATGGATCGTGTTCGTACTCAGGAACGCATCATCATGAAGCTGTGTGTTGAAATCTGTAAGATGCCGAAAAAGAACTTCATCACCCTGTTCACCGGTAATGAAACCAGTGAGACCTGGTTCAAAGCGGCTCTGGCAATGAACAAGCCATGGTCAGAAAAGCTGAAAGACGTCACCGAAGACGTACAGCGCGGCTTGATGAAGCTGTCGCAGATTGAAGAAGAGACCGGCCTGACCATCGAGCAGGTCAAAGATATCAACCGTCGTATGTCCATTGGTGAAGCGAAAGCGCGCCGGGCGAAGAAAGAGATGGTTGAAGCTAACTTACGTCTGGTTATTTCTATCGCCAAGAAATACACCAACCGTGGCCTGCAGTTCCTCGACCTGATTCAGGAAGGCAACATCGGTCTGATGAAAGCCGTCGACAAGTTTGAATATCGCCGTGGTTATAAGTTCTCTACTTACGCCACCTGGTGGATCCGTCAGGCTATCACCCGCTCCATCGCTGACCAGGCGCGCACCATCCGTATTCCGGTGCATATGATTGAGACGATCAACAAACTCAACCGTATCTCCCGTCAGATGCTGCAGGAAATGGGCCGTGAACCCACGCCGGAAGAGCTGGCCGAGCGCATGCTGATGCCGGAAGATAAGATCCGTAAAGTGCTGAAAATTGCCAAAGAGCCCATCTCCATGGAGACGCCGATTGGTGATGATGAAGATTCGCATCTGGGCGATTTTATCGAGGACACCACCCTGGAGCTGCCGCTGGATTCAGCAACGTCTGAGAGCCTGCGTTCCGCCACCCACGACGTGCTGGCTGGCCTGACCGCTCGTGAGGCGAAAGTACTGCGTATGCGTTTCGGTATTGATATGAACACCGACCACACGCTGGAAGAAGTCGGCAAGCAGTTTGACGTTACCCGTGAGCGTATTCGTCAGATTGAAGCGAAGGCGCTGCGTAAGCTACGTCATCCAAGCCGCTCTGAAGTCCTGCGCAGCTTCCTGGACGATTAATCCGGTTGCGCATACTAAAAAGCCCCTGCATGCAGGGGCTTTTTTTTTATGTCCGAAGAACGCTCATGGATGCTATGGTTACCACGCCGCTGGCGTGAAATGTCTCCACCAGCCATTACAGAACCCCAGGCTAAGCTGACAGCAGGCTTTCCCCCTCTCTGTTTGATATGTCACTCACCGGGTGAGTCACCGGTCATCCAGATAACGGCAACGAACGTCACGCAGATTACGATTACATTCAAAAAGAACCATTGTTGTGCTTTCTGTCGCTTCCTTCTCCACTGCTTTCCGGCAGGCAAAAAGCTTCCTTCTCAGGGTGTGGCTGGCCCGCCGCTGAATTCCCTGCCACAGCGATGAAAACCTGGCGACTGTTTCTGCGCCGCATCAGAGTCCGCGCGTGGCTAACGCCGTATCCAGCTCCCGATAGGCGGCAACCAGCTCATCCTGCGAGGCACGGTTTAACCCACTGGGATTGGGCAAAACCCAGATTTCCGTCTTCCCTACCGTTTGCGGCTGCCTGCCCCACTCCACCTTGCTGACCCGGAATGCCTGCATAAAAGCCTGCTTACCCAGTACCGCCAGCGCGTCAGGCTGATAATGCAGGATTTTATCAAGCAGCGCTTTGCCGCCATCGCGAAGCTCAAGCCGCGACAGTTCGCTGGCCTCTTTGGTGGGGCGTTCCACCAGCATGGTGATGCCACAGCGCGTATCCAGCAGTTTCATCTCCTCTTCAGGTTTCAACTGCTGCGCGGTGAATCCGGCCTGCCAGAGGGTTTTCCAGAATCGATTGCCCGGGTGAGCAAAATGGTAACCAGTATGAGCGGAGGATTTGCCCGGATTAATGCCGCAAAACACCACGCGCAGCCCCGGGGCAAGAATGTCGGTAATAGTATGCTCTGTCACGTCGCTCCCGTGTTATCCCGGCAATACGGCTCAACCTGAGCCGCGACCCTTTCATTGAGCTGTCCCCAGTTCCATCTCAGTGATTGAAGCATCTTCTTCGTGGCAGGTAAACAGTTTGCGACTGATGCCTGCTCTGGTTTTCACCGCTTCTGCCCGAGCAAACTGCCAGCGCCCCTTCTCTGCGGTTAAAGCCTGCGTCCCGGTCAGGCAGCCCTGCGTTATTTGTGATAAAACGCCTGCAGTATCACCGCCGTAACATGGGATCTTTCCTTGCCGATTTTATTATGAAGGGGGGGGGCGAAAATTACGTTCCCCTGCCAGAGCGGGGGAACGCAGAGCATCAGAAATCGTAGCGCAGACGTACCAGGTTCATATCACCCAGATTGTCGGTGCTGGAAGTGAAGACATGCTCATAGTCCACACGGAAGCCATAATCCAGCTGGAAGGTCACGCCCACGCCGTTATCGATGCGCTGATAATTACGATCGTTAACGTACTGCAGGCGGTCACCCATAAAGTAAGGCATCACTGACTTGAGCGCGTACTGGCCAACCGGAATGGTGTAACCGGCCAGGTACTCAATCCCCCATGCATCACCGGCGAAGTAGTTATGCACGTTATTTTTCTTGCTGGTAAGGAAGTTCTGGTAGTAACCGCCGCCGAAGGAGAAGGTCCACCGATCCGGAGTCCAGCGCAGAGCCGTACCATAGATATTCTGGTTCCAGGTTTTGGCGTCACCAGTGCCGGGGTTACGCATATCGGCACGGGTGTAGTTCCAGGCTGTACCCCAGGTCAGATCCTTCGCCAGATGATAATCCACACCCAGTGAGCCGCCGCCTTTACGCTTATAGCGCAGGCCGTTGCCCGGCAGGTAATCGTTATCTTCAAACAGGTAAGAGGCATAAACATCTGCATTACCGAAGGTGTTTTTATACTTCAGCATTTTACGTGAACGGTAAGATCCATCGTAGTCGCCGTTGATGCCGTTGCCCGGTGCCTGAGCCAGCATGTCGTAATCCCAGATATCGGTTTTCGCGCCGACCACATCGTAATAGATGCTGTTCTGCTGGCCGTAAGTCAGCTGTCCCCAGGTGTTACTTTTCAGTCCGGTATAAAGCTGGCGGCGGGTAGTGTTATGCGCGCCATCGGCGTAATGGTTATCCCAGTCGAACAGGGCCGGAATATTCACGCCCAGTTCGTAGTAGTTAACCCAGCTGATATCATCAAACAGGTAGTAATCAGCAGAGAAGCGGAAGCGGGTGCCGCCATCAAAGCCGTTACGTTTGTAGGAGCCGTTATCACTGGCCCCGGTCATGTTGTTGAACTGTGGACGAATGCTCCCACCCACTTTAAACGTCAGGCGGCTGAGTGGGTCGCCTGCCTGGGGATCGGCTTTCAGTAAAGTGATTTCGGCATGAGCAGCAAAAGAGGCACTGCCCACTAAAAAACCCAGACCCACGGCCCGGGATAAAACGCGCATAGTTGTTAACATTTTGTATCCCTGTGAAGAATTGCAATCTATTTCGCGGGAGAGATAGTAGCGCGGTAACTGTGACAAAATGTGCATTTACATGACCGTTTCGTGCGGTTTTGTTGACGAAATCATTAAGTAAATATGTCAATTGAATTATTTTCACACAAATATTAGCATTTCGTGCCGGATTTGCGTTAAGTGATGTGACTCCCCTCTGGCGATTGATTTACCGCAATGTTTTTTTTTGCTCGTCCTGCCAGCCCTATTTTGTTAACACTTTTGAAACAATGGAGAAGATCTTTGCCGTTTATCTGACTATTCCTGCCAGTGCGAAACAAAGGAGCACGGCATGGCATCTGAGAACATCAGGCCAGGAAACCGTAAGGCAAGACTGGCCCGGCCTGGCCAGACATATCGGTTTCCAGTGCTGATTGTTGTCGGCGCCGTCAACGGTATCAGCACCTTCCGCGCACTGGCGATGGATAAGCCAGGCATAAAGATCGGCACGAGAATAACGTGACCTGAATCAGAATTCAGGCAACAAAACTCCGGGCATTCCCCCGCGGGAAAAAGTTAATTTATTTTAACAAACAAAACCGCTTAACCCCGCATACCTGTCCGTTTCGCACTGATTTCGGCGAACTTTTCCACGACTTTCCGTTTCTCCCCACCGCAACACATAAGGTCGGGCAATCCAGTCTTACCATTAAATTAAACAAACCGTAAACAGACTGTCATCACCCGCGGCAAACTCACGCCACACCTGCCCCGCCGTGGGATTGCCAGAGATATTTCGCTACGTTAAATTGATCTGCTGACGTTTCGTCAGACCACTGACATCGCCACTTTCGGCCAGGGATGTGCCATTTAAGGATTAAAGACAGCCAATGGTTTCAGAATTGCTTTCACTGACACTTTTCATCGCATCGGTAACGCTTTACACATGGAAGGCGGGAAGAAACAGACTATGGTTTTCAGCAATTTTGCTGTTCCTCGGCGTGTATATCATATTAAACGCTTCAATGCTGGCGAGTAACTACTTCACCGGCGAAGGCATTAACGACGCGGTTATTTACACCATCACCAGTAGCCTGAGCGGCGCCGGCATAGGGAAATATATGCTGCCCGGCGTCGGCCTTATTCTTGCTCTGGTGACGCTGTTTGGTTTCCTTGCATGGGTTTTACGCCTGCGCAAAAACCATCATTACAGCGTCCTTTACAGCGTGCTGGCCGTGGTGCTGGCCGTTGCCTCGATCAAAACCACCCCGGCTTATCAGCAGGTTGCCAGCCTGATCAAATCACAGGTGGGAAAAGGCGATTCTGATTTCTACAGCCACTACAAAGTCCCGTCACGCCAGATCGGCGGCAATAGACCGAACCTGGTTTATATCTATGCCGAGAGCCTGGAACGCACCTATTTCGATGAGAAAGCCTTCCCGAACCTCGCGCCGGAACTGAGTAAAATTAAAGATAACTCGCTGGACTTCAGCCACACCGAACAGCTACCCGGCACCGAATATACTATTGCCGGAATGGTGGCCTCGCAGTGCGGTATTCCGCTGTTTGCGCCTTTTGACGGCAATGCGTCAAGCTCGCTGTCCACTTTCTATCCGCAGAACGTTTGCCTTGGCGACATCCTGAAATCATCCGGCTACCAGAACTACTTCTTCCAGGGAGCCAGCCTGAGCTTTGCCGGTAAGGATCTGTTTCTCTCCTCGCATGGCTTCGAGCCCGATCATCTGTACGGTTTTAACGAGCTGAAAAGCGTGGTGAAGGATCCGACCTACCGCAACGACTGGGGCTGGTATGACGACACGCTGCTGGATGTGGTGTTCGATAAATATCTGGAGCTGGCCAGGCAAAACCGCCCGTTCTCGCTGTTTGCACTGACCGTGGATACCCATCATCCGGACGGTTTTATCTCCCGTAGCTGCGAGCGCAAGGCTTACCCTTATGAAGGCAAACCCAACAAATCCTTTGCGGCGGTGGCCTGCAGTCAGGAGCATATCGCCCGGTTGATCCAGCGTATTCAGGCCACGCCATACTTCCGTAACACCATTATCGTGGTCAGCTCCGATCACCTGGCGATGAACAACACGGCCTGGAAATACCTGAACCAGCATGACCGCAGCGATCTGTTTTTCATGGTGCGCGGCGATGATGTGACCAGCAAAGTGATCCCGGTAAAACGCAGTACGCTGGACAACGGCTCCACGGTACTGGATGCGCTGGGTGGGGATAACTTTATCGGCCTTGGCCGCAGCAGCCTCTCCTCCACGTCGATGGCAGCCACCTATCTGAATATCAAAGAGAAAATCAATGAGTGGAAGCCGGACATTATCAAGCTGTGGAACTTCCCGAAAGCGATATCCGACTACAAAATCGACACGGCGAAAAATACCTTCAGCTTCTCAGGCGTCCATTTCAAACTGCCGCTGCTGCTGTCGGTCACGCCGAATAAAATCGAGCCTAAGTTTGATGTTTACCTCGCCACGCCGTTGAAGCAGCAGCTTTCACGCTTTGCACCGTATGAGAAGTTCGTGTGGATTGACCGCTGCTTCAAGATGGGCGATGTCTGGAACCCGAAGCTGGAGCTGGATACTCATCTGTGCGTGGCCAGCGGCACGCTCAATTCAGCACCAGTCATTGAGCAGGTTACCCCCGGCGCAACCTCTGGTCGCGTGACTTTCAGGCAAACCGGTGGTCAGAGTGACGAACAGTATCAACGCACGGTCACCCAGCTGCGGGTGACCGATGACGATCTGAAATACACTTCGGACAGCATTCTGTTTGCCCTGCCGGGCCTGCCAAAACAGGTGCGGAAAGTGAGCGGCTTATCCTTTATCGAACCGTGGGGCGGACGCTGGTCGGATGCCAATCTGCTGCCGGAAGTCAGCCTTGAGTATCTGGCGCCGCTGCCCGCAGAGTTTGATCTGATACTGACGGCGCGTGCCTATGGCGCTAACAGCCAACATCCGTTCACGGTAAAAGTGGGTGACACTACCCGACAGTTCACTCTGGGGGAGGCTGACACCACGGTAACCTTGCATTTCAGTAATCCGGGGCTGGCGAGGACAATGGTGATCCAGGCGCCGAATCCAGTCGAGACGGCGGAGGGGTCGATTGATGGCTTCGCCGCCCGCAAGTTGGGTATAGGCCTGGTGAGCCTGAAGGTTGATCCGGCGCGGTAAATCCCGGGGCTGACCGCGCAGAGAGATAACGTGCGTGGGCGGCTGTCCGGACCGGCCTGGAATCAGAAGCCAGGCCAGCCTCTTAACCTTAAAAAAGCCTCACAGTCCTCCCCGGCCAGGCGTGCCGGGGCTTTTTTTTTACTGCTATAACCCTCTGTAATTTAGCCTAATTAGCCAATAACCCTGACAAAAGTAATGCATCAATTCCGCGGCAAAGAGAGATATCCATCAAGTTTTTTTAACCAATGCCGATTTAAACAGCCTTAAAGGGCATAAAAATGACTCACCCCTGAATTCAGAGTGAATTTCTATCTACCGGCAAGGAAATAAACACGATGGCATCTGTGAAAAATATGAGAGTCGGCGTGCGTCTCGGCGCAGCTTTTGGTGTGGTCATCCTGCTGATGATCATTGTCAGCATCACGGCAATTATCAAAACAGGCAACATTAACGGGGCCGTTGACAGCATGATCAACGACCGCTATATCAAAGTCAGATTGTCATTCGACGCGCGAGACGGCGTTAACGACCAGATTAAATATTTACGCGGCATGGTGATTGACACCCCCCGCCCGGAAAGAAACGTCAAGCGGTTTGGCCAGCTGGTTGAGGCGACACAAAAAACGGATAAGGCGGTTGCTGAAATCGCAAAAATTCAGACCACCCCGGTCGGGATTAAGAAAATTCAGGCAGTGAAAGACGCGGCGCAGGTATTTGAGAATACCAAGTCGCAGCTGATCGAGCTGATCAAATCGGGAAATGCTGATGCGGCCGCTGAGTTTGCACTGTATAAAATGACCGCCACGCAGAATACCTATCTTGACCTGGTCGCTCAGTTTGCTAATTCACAGTCTCAGCAGATGCAGGCGGAAGGGGCAAAAGCACTTGCTGACGGTTCAACCGCTATTCAGATCACGCTGATCTTCTCCTTCCTCGCGGTACTGGCTGCCGTAGTACTCGGCTTCTTCCTTACCCGCTCAATTGTCCGCCCGCTGCGTGAAGCGGTGACTATCGCCGAGAACGTTGCGGCCGGCGATCTGCGTACGGCCATCAACGTCACTTCCTCGGATGAAACCGGCCAGCTGATGCAGGCGCTGAAGAACATGAACGGCAACCTGCTGAGTATTGTTACTGAAGTACGCGCAGGCACGCATCTGATTACCAATGCTTCCAGCGAAATCTCTGCCGGCAACATGGATCTCTCTTCCCGTACCGAGCAGCAGGCCAGCTCGCTGGAAGAGACCGCAGCGGCAATGGAGCAGATGACCTCTACCGTGAAGCAGAATGCCGATAACGCCCGTCAGGCTAACGAGCTGGCGGCTCAGGCATCAAAAGTGGCAGTGCAGAGCGGCGCGGCCGTGAAGCAGGTCGTCAGCACCATGGACATGATCAACGGTTCGTCGAAAAAGATTGTCGATATCATCAGCGTGATCGATGGCATCGCCTTTCAGACCAATATTCTGGCGCTGAACGCCGCGGTAGAAGCCGCTCGCGCTGGCGAGCAGGGTCGTGGCTTTGCGGTCGTCGCATCGGAAGTGCGCAGCCTGGCGCAGCGTTCTGCCTCTGCGGCGAAAGAGATTGCCCAGTTGATTGAAGATTCCGTCGCCAAGGTGGATGAAGGCGGCAAACAGGTTGCCATCGCCGGGACCACCATGGAAGAAGTGCTTGCCAGCGTGAAGAGCGTGACCGCTATCATGGGGGAAATCTCAATTGCCAGCAACGAACAGAGCACCGGCATTGACGAGATCAACATGGCCATCACCCAGATGGACCAGGTGACCCAGCAGAACGCGGCGCTGGTGAATGAATCCGCTGCAGCGGCGCAGTCGCTGCAGGAACAGGCGGTCCAGCTTTCTCAGGCGATCAGCGTGTTTAAGGTCAATGATCAGCCGCAAAATGAAGGCCAGATGCTGGCTTACTGATTTTCGGACGGAAGGGATTCCGCCCCGTCAGCGAAGCGGGGCCTGTTGCAGGACATGCTTTAACGCCAAAAAAAGTCAGATGACGTCTTTTTACGCCAGTTAAAAACAGATTACTATACCCATACTTTTCTGTTCAATCTGATGGATACACGCACGTTGAAACCCTTTGTTCACCGTTTGCTGGCGCTGCTGTTTGCCGCCATTTCGCCTGTCGGAATGGCGGCCCAGGTCGCCCCCGATCCCCTGCTGGCGTCTCAGATTGTTGACCGCTACGCCCAGAATATTTACTACAACACCAAAGCGACCGGTATGGCGATGGTGGCCATTGATGCCAATCAGCGCGTGTTTGCCAGCCTGGGTTCGGTACGCCCCGGCAGTGCCGTCCGACCGCAGAAAGACTCGGTGATCCGCATCGCTTCGCTGACCAAGCTGATGACCAGCGAGCTGCTGGTGAAGCTGTCAGAGCAGGGTGTGGTGCGGCTTGATGATCCCCTGAGCAAATACGCCCCGCGTGGCAGCAGTGTGCCGGCTTATGCCGGGCAGACCATTCGCCTGATCAACCTTGCAACCCATACCAGTGGCCTGCCGCGTGAGCAACCCGGCGGCAAACCCCACCGCCCGGTGTTTGTCTGGCCAACCTATAATCAGCGCTGGAACTGGATTGATACCGCGCACCTGAAAGCGGCGCCCGGCACTCAGGCAGCCTACTCCAATCTGGGCTTCGATCTGCTGGGCGATGCCCTCTCGCGTGCCGCAGGGGTACCTTATCCGGCCCTGCTGCAGCGCGAGATTACCCGCCCACTGGGGATGAAGGACACCACGTTCACCCCTTCACCTGACCAGTGTTCCCGGCTGATGGTGGCCGAGAAAGGAGCCAGCCCGTGCATGAACACCCTGGCTGCCATTGGCAGCGGCGGGATTTACTCCACACCGGACGATATGGGCCGCTGGATGCAGCAGTTCCTCTCTTCAGATATTCATGCCCGTTCACCGCAGGCAGATCGGATCCAGACCATGATTTATCAGCGTAATCAGCTGACTAAAGTTGACGGCATGGACGTTCCGGGCAAAGCCTCGGCGCTGGGCATGGGCTGGGTTTATATGGCTCCGCAGGGTGGACGTCCGGGCATTATTCAGAAAACCGGCGGCGGCGGCGGCTTCATCACTTATATGGCGATGGTACCGCAATACAGCGTGGGCGTATTTATCGTGGTAACCCGCTCTTCACAGACACATTTCACTGCGATGAGCGACGGCGTCAATAACCTGCTGACCGAGTTGATTGGGAATACGCCTGACAGCGCGCAATTAGCTGCCAGTATTATGGCGGATTAGTCGCCACCAGGCCCAGCAGATACCCTCTCCCCCTCCAGGGTAGCGGACGGACTTCTCCGCTACCCTGAGTTTGGCTGCTCGCCTCTGCTGACGTCAGGTGCGCATTTCCGTAATAAACTGCCGAACCTCCTGCGCATGATGAATAAATGCCTGCACGCTGTTCACCAGCGCGGTGGCATCCAGTTTCTCCAGCGGCAGCGAACAGCACAGCCGTAACGCGCCAAACTCATCCAGAGCCAGCCAGCATCCCCGCAGCGCGCTTAATTCGAAATTCAGCCGCAGACTCAACGAGTCATCCTGTTCTTCTCTCATTTCAGGCGCAAGGATCTTGCCATGCAGCAACAATAAATCACTGTGTTCAGGGGCTTCCAGTACAACAGCTTCCTCACCATGGGCGTCAAACAAGGCACACATGCCATCGTCCAGTCTGAGCGGCGTGTTCATCTTTTCGGCCAGTTGTTTAAGCAGGCCAGCAACGTGATGTTGAGTGGTATCCATTTTTTTCCTGATTTAGTCAACATGTCCCCGGATTGAACGCACTTATCGCAGTTCGATCCCCTCTTTTTTTAGTGTGTAAAGTGCGCCGGCCACGGCCGGATTGGCCCTGGCAATATCGCCTTCAAGAGTAAATCTGCGGGGCGTCATTTGATCCTGTCCGTACTTGAAATTGATCGTGCCGAGATTACGCTCCATGCTGACGCCCGCACTACTGGACCCGCCGACCAACAGGGTCGGGGTGGTAAAACCTTCGCTTTTATTCACGCTCTGACTGAAAGCCACCGAGCGGATGCGTAAATTGGCCCGCTGGCTGAACAGGTTTTTTATCTCGCTTTCGCTGGTGAGCTTTCCTGCAAATAGTGATGCCTCCATCTGGTCTTTGACTGAATCTTTCAGCTCCATGGTCACCACTGCAGAGGCGTGCGGCGTTTTCTGTAACAGGCCAATCAGCGCGTCAAGCAGGGGATTATTTGCCATCAGCAGCCTCAACTGCCTGGCCCGGTCAGGTGGCAGTGAGCTGTCAAGATGCCGGCGAATCAGATTAAAAACGCTCTCTCGGTCGAGGCGTGAAAGGTTGCTGTAGGAGGTTTCATGTCGGACAGCATTAAGGGTGACTTTATCCTGGCTGGCACTCTCATGGCGCAGCTTCAGCGCCGACAGCGACTGCATATCCTCATACCGGTCGTCGTTACCCCTGGGCTGCACTGAAAAATGGCGGTGCAGGATAGTCAGTTGTTCTTCCACGCTGTCCAGTGACTTTACCCCCTCAATAACCTGCTGGCTGGACACATCCGTAAAATGCTTGCCAAGCCGGCCAATCACCTCGTCAACCTCCTGCTGTTCAGCCGGCTCCGCTTTTTTCAGTTCAAATTTAATACGTTGATTCGTTCGATCCTCGGCGGATAGCGCACCTGACAGCCCTGAGGAAGTAAATGCCGGAAACGTTCCGGTCTGTTTGACCGAGTGTGCCACCCCCGCACTTGCTGTCAGGCCCACGCCAACATTCAACTGGGTGAGAAACCGAACCCGATTGTCGCTGTGTCTGACCGCCCGGCTCTGCACCCCCCGGGTGACCTCCCTTTCCCGGGTGGACGAAAGCACATTCGCAGAGGCATTGATACCCGCGGCGACACGCCCGGTCATGTTATCCGGCGAGCTATTTTGCGTTCCGATCGCCGCCCTGACTTCAAAAGCGCCATTACCATCAAGATTGAAGACCACCTTGTTGCCCTCTTTTGTCTTGTGTTCGGCTCCGCTTTGCATCAGGCTGGCCGGTTGCAGCTCTCCCCTGACAAGATGGCCAATGAAGTCGGCCATTTCCGCCCCTCCCAGCGTAAAGGAGAGCGCATCTGACTGAGCCGCCTTGATGCTGGCTGATGCGCCCCCTCCCATGCGTAAGTCCGGCATAAAGGCCAGTTTTTCACCCAGCAGGCTGAACAGATCTTTAATGCCTTCCTCACGATTCAGCAGATGGGGTAAAACGTCATACCCGGTCGCCACCGAAGCACTGCCGGTCAGATCGCCATCACGCCCGAAACTCACTGAAAACTCATCGCCGCTGCGGCTGAAACTCAGGCCATAGCTGCGACCGTAGGTCACCCCGACGCCGGGAACAACCGGAACAGGAATACTGACGGGCAGGCGCGGCACGAAGGCTGTACTCACCCCACCGCCATAGGCACGGTTTAGTGACAGGCTTTCACCGTCGCGTAATGACATCACGGTTTCACGCAGGCGGTGTTCCAGTGCCTGACTATCTTCGGCCTGCAGCACCGCTCGGGTGGTAACATTCAGGCCATGATGGTCTTTTTTAAATGCGTTTAAAAAAGCCTTAACGGCATCGTAGTTTGCTTCCAGCGCGCGGGTACTGATCATTCCCATATCGCTGTAAAGCCTGACCGGATTGTCCCTGTAGCGATGGTCGCGCAGCTCGGTCAGCGCCGTCTTTAATTTGTCCAGAGGACCCGCTCCGGGTCTTTCCCCTGAAACCATTCCGGCGCTGTCCAGCAGCGTATGCAGTTCCCCCAGAGTCAACACATCCAGCAGCAGCCGCGATTTAATCAGATTGACCTTGTCATTAGGGTCCCGCTGACGCCCCAATGGGATTTCCGCCTTTTGGTGATGAATATCGACCCCGGCAGCAACATACTTCTCCAGCAGCGTGGTTAAGGCGCTTTCTTCCGAGGGCTTGATGTGATGCACGGCTTTCAGGAGTGCCGAACATACATCACTGCCGGAACGATTCACATTCATCGACTGAATCAGCCCCTTGGTTTTATCGGGCCTGTATCCTGCTTTTAACTGGCCAGTCCGGTCCGTTACCCCTTTCTCCTGCCCCAGAAAAATCAGTGCGCGACAGGCATTGCCTTCAATTATCCGCGCAAAGCGGATCAGCTCCTGTTTGAGCGGCTCCCCCTGCTCCCCCAGGTCAAGCTGTGTCAGCCTCGTTGCCAGGTCGGGGCGGGGCTCACCCTTTCTGCCATTCTGCGCCTCAAGCTGACGGAACAGAGCACTTTGCATTTCATAGATTCCCCTCAATCCTTCACGGCCCTGCCAGCGATGCTGCTGAGCATATCCCGCATTCTTTAACGGGCGCGGCAGGGTCATCGTTGGGTTAAAGACATGCGACCTGAGGCGGGCCGACAGCGAACTGCGCACCTGCTGATTTTCCGCACCGTTGTGACCCAGCAACTGTGCGCTGGCGGCGGCAGTAACCCCGGTTCCGGGTATCCGAAAACCTCGTTTTGCGCTCGCCAGCCGTTGGTACAGCGCATCGGCAGGGCGGTCCATTTCGTGCTCTGCGCTGTCGGTGCTGGCAGCCTCTTGCTCTGGCATCCGGTGCCAGAGGGCATCCTTGCGCGCGTAGCGGGTGCCGTTTTCAAGCAGCGCCACCGGTTCTCCCTTGCTGTTTTGCATCAGCTGACTCAGCTTTACCGATGTCGAAGGGGGTGAGACAGGCTGCCAGCGCCCCTGCTGGCCAGACTGCCACTGCGCACAGGGTAAGAGATACAGCGCGCCGCTTTGCGTCTGCGCATAGAGGTTTTTCTGCCCGTCCAGCTGAATATGCGTGATGTCGCCCTCAATGCCCTCCCGGCCAGGACTAAAAGGGGGCTGGGTTAACTGGCGCGTTCCCGGTGAGATTTCATTAACATGAACCTCCCCCTTTTCATTCAGAGTCAGGTAGTGATAAGGGGTGAGCGGGGCAAAATCGGTGATCTTGTTGGCTTTTTCACTGCCTGGCAGGGCATTTCCCGCCTCGGGCTTATTACGGACATGGGGCAGGGAAAACACATTCTCACGGCCCTGCTTCAGGGAGCTGGTGCTTTGGTTCAGGGAGAGGGGTTTGACCTGTCCTTCATGCAGAATATAGGCTCGCGCATCCAGCCCCATGACCAGTCGATCGGCATCCACACCGGCATTGCTCCATGCCTGCGTCAACCGATCAAAGAAATAGATTTTTCCCTGCTGCAGGGTCAGTCGCCCCTGCAGCCCCGGAGACAGAATGGCATGTTCCTCAGGGTTGATCTGGTCAAGACCCTGCCGATGATCCAGCACCAGACTGTCACTGAGATTCCATCCGGACTGGAACTGATGATGCTCGCCCAACGGAAACAGATGGGTGTGACGAAAGTTATCAGCCACCAGCGCGTTAAGCCGTCCCTCATCGTCATGGGCAAACCCGGTTATCCACGCGCCGGCAGGCAATTCATGCTGGACGCGCGCCGTGAGAGAGATGACATCCTGACCCGGGCTGGGAAGCTCGCCGGTCAACAGCCGGCCTTCGGTATCCGCTACGTAGAGGGTCTGGCCGGACAGCCCAATGGCCTCGGCTTCCACAGTGTGCCGACCTTCTCCGGTTGACCAGTCCGGCGTGGCTAAGCGCAAATGCGCCGTGATCCGCGCCTCAGGTTCCGCATCCAGGGTGGGCAGAATACACACTTCCTGCCGTCGCGGCGTGTCGGTTAAAAGCGCCACCTGACCATTTTCTGCCGCTGAGTAAGATTTGATCTTACTGACAAACCGTTCGCTGCTTCGCCCGTCGGTCAGGTCGCACAGCGTGTGATGATCACGCAAGGCATAGATCCGGCCATCACTCTGTTGACTGAGCTGACTGTGCGTAATGGCTGACGCCTGCTGCCAGACCTGAAGCGTCGGATCGCGCTGATACAGCTTGCCGTCGTGCAAGCGATAAGTCTGGTCCTCCGCTGTGTCATCGTCGGAAGCGCGATGCCTTACGCCGGTTATCTGTGCCCGATGCACCGTGTCCGGCAGCCTCACGGCAAGGGAGGAAGCCTCTGCTCCCATCCCGCGACGCACACAGACCTCAGGGCTGTTCTCTTCCTTAAGAAGCGCCACGGGAAGCTGTCGCTTGCCTGACCGGGCAGGGAGTAGCGGAACGGAAGTATGCATAGCCAGCAGCCCGCCATCCGCCTGACTGCGCACGGAAAACAGAATACCCGTCCTGTCCAGCAGCAAATGATGCGCATTATCCTCTAAGGCAAGGTGAGCAATATAATGCTGCCCCGGCCGCCCCAGGGTATGTTCACACAACGCTTTCAGTGCCGCAGGCGTACCTTCACCCACCTGTATTTTCCCTTTAACGAGACTAAATATCAGCGGGGCCGCGCGCTCCACCTCTGCGACCGGAAAGCGACTGGCTGTTCGTGCCAGCCCGCCAGCACGGTGTCCCTCTGCGCCCTGAACAGGATTAGCCTCCGCTACGGTGACGGGCATCGGACGGGCCGGAGACGGCAATGTCCTGCCGCCACTCACACCATCACTCTCTTCAGAGTGGGGCTCAGAATGAACTGACAGCGACCCGGAAAGGCTCTCTGCTGGTGATGGCGCAGCACGGGGCGACTCAGGCTGCTTCGTAGCCAGCGCCGTTTCTGCCGCTGGCGAAGAGGCCGTGGGGGTTCCGGAGGAAGACCTGACCGGTGCCTCTGCGGCAGGAGACTGGCTAAACAGAGTATTCAGGGTCGCCTTTCTGACCCGGGCAAAATTATCACGTTGCTGATCCTGTTGCCGTTCACTGACGATCAGTTCTTGCAGGGAGGGGAGTTTATCAAACTGCTCTTCGAACGATTCGGCTGCCATCAGGGATTGTAGTGTTGGACCTCTGCCGGTCCGCAGAGCCTGTGACGGCACGTTCCGCTCAGCCTGCCGCGTGTTTTCCTCTCGTCTGACAGGCGAACCGGCCACAGGCAGGGAGGCCTGAGAGGACGAGGCCGTACTTTTCGTGTTCTTTTTTTTCAGGCCAAAGAACTGTTTCAGGGCGCTTAGCGGACGTCTTTTTTGCCTGGCAGGAAGGCCGGTTGCCTCGCTGCCTGACAGCTGGTGTAGCGCAACAGGCGGCGTCTCTGCCTCTCCTGTCCCGGAAAGCCGACTGATGGCCTGTTGCTGAGCTGTCGCGGGAGGCCCTGCGCGAAAGCCTGCCAGCGGACGAGGAGGCTTCTCTGATTCAGGGCGTATTGTCGTGGTGGCGGAACGGCCAGGTAAAATTTCCATGTTGTTACCTCTCCTGCAAAATTAGCATCACTGCCGCGGCATTCTTAAATCCGCATCATTTTTAGCGGTGGCTGAAATAAAAGTCAGACTTTGAGTGAAAGCGTGGCGTCCGGATTAATCTGCCCGGCATAGTTTTTGACATTGATATTTATTTCCGGCTTTGAGTTCTTACCATGGTCGTCAATAATCAACGATCTCACGCCATGCAATTCAGCCAGGCCGGGAACACCCTCATTAGTGGTGGCATGACCCGAGCCGACAAATGCCAGCCATTTCCCCGCAGGCTGGCTTAATCTTATTTTTTCTGCAGCATAATAGTTCATGACCTTAATACGTTGATTGCCACCCGCTTTCGACGTCAGGTAAGTTTCGGCCGTATCAATCGGAATAACGTTCAGTCCATGTTCTTTAGCCGCCATCAGCAGGCTGGTGAAGTTATATTCCGAAACCTTCTTGTGAGGCGGCAGGTTTCCTCTGGTTTGCATATCAAGATACCCCTTAAGCCTTGCAGGCATGGGGCTGCCTTTCGGTGAGCGTAAATAAGCACGCAAGGCTTCTCCATGAGAATCCTCACAGAGGTGTTCCATATAAAGAGTCGTCACCCCGGCACGCTGCAGCTCTTTCATATTTTTAATTAACGTTCGTTTGCTGGCCACCGAGCTGTGCACTTCACCGACCACCAGGCCGGGCGAATCATGCAGCAGCGCCTGTAATAAGCCCGCTTCGTTTTTGCTTTTCACCGGACTGAGCGGAGGAAGGGGCGGAGTATTCAAAGCGTGAATATGTGAGAAATAGAGGTTTGCCTTGTTCGCCAGTGCATTGCCACAATGATTATGATCGATGGGGAACCAATAGGCATTGGAATTGACGTATTGCTTCATCTCAAGATAATTAAGATTAACATCAATATGCTGGTCACTCAGTTTTGCCCCAGCATCCTGCAGCGTCAGTCCATTTTTTTTCAGTCCAGCTTCCATTTCCTGCCTGGCGCGGGACAACATGTTTTTTACGGTGCCGGGCGGCATTTTAGCGCCACGGCCAAAAATGGCCGCAGGTTCTGCGCGATAAGAGTGGGTATTCTCACTCCAGCTGGCCAGTTCAGCCAGACTGTCTGCCCTGAAGGACGCCTTTGTTGCCGGTATACCGCCCTGCCGGGACGTCGAAGCCACAGCGCTGTTTTCCCTCATTGCAACTTCGCCTTCAGGCTTCTTCTCTCGCGTTGACTGACGGGATTTACCCTGCTCATCGAACTCCATACCGGACACCACCTGGGCCAGATGTTCATAGCGTCCTGCGGCATAATGACGAATTTTGGCAAGGCCGGGAGTCTCCCCCCGCGGGGTGGGTGCAGGCTCTGCGGGCAGAGGGGACGATGGAGTCTGATGAGCGGAGGACGTCTGGACACGCGAGGGCGATGCAGGCAGCTCAGAGGTCCCTGCCGGATAGTTAGGAAGTTTCATGCCGCCAACGGATTTCATGTTTAATCTCCAATTAACCAGTTGCGGCTGAGTGTCTGAATACGCCCAATAGTTCCTAACGGTGCTGAACTATTATTTTGTTACATTTTAATTCTCCGTGTGTCTGTCGGCACTGTTTCGCTGAATCCCCCCGTATTACCGGCCCTTCTCACGTTATCGCCACGGTTTATTTTTGCCTCTACCGCCTCTCCTCATCGGCACCAGGAACCCGGAGGGGTGTTTTAGTACTTACCCATTCAGACCCCCCTTTATTGAATGGAGTGACTATGCGTGTTTTCGCCTCCCCCGGCCGTCCGGGACGATCTGAGTCGTCGTCCCCACTTCTCCCTGCCCCTGCAGGAATGAAAAGCGTGAAGAATGGCCTGTCAACAGAAATACAGTTTGGGCATCCCACTTCTGCTGCAGCCCCTGCGGTCGAACAGTCCACCATCGGCGCACAAAGCGATGCCATGAAGCAGCTGGCTTCCGTGATAGCCAACCTGTTGAAGAAAGCGACTGAAGAGTATAAAAGCGAGGCCGCACAGACCTCCGCTGCGTCAGCCTCTTCGCGGAGCCCTTCAACACCGGTTGAATGTAATAGCGCCACCCGGTCATCATCCGCCAGTCCCTCAACAGAGACAGCCAGTGATGCCAATGCCGCTTTTATCGATAATTCGGGCTTTTCTTCGCCCGAGGCGCTGAAACGTTTCGATCCGCTGGTCGCCGGGCTGCCGCCTGAACAACGCGAGCAGGCCGCCAAAGCCCTTAATCGTCCGATAGCAGCAGCCAAAATGGCCGCCAGCGGCGGTCCTGATGCCGAAAAAGCCAAAGCCTGGATTAATGCCAACCCCGCGCTAAAAACAGCGGTAGATGTGGGTAAAGATGGTGGCCGTCCGGACGGTAAAATCACCACGCGTGACTACAAAGCATTTGCTAAAAATATGGAAAAAGCGGCCAACAGCGCCGCAAAAGACATTCATCATTATCTTAAGGCACACCCCAACGCGGATCCTCAGTCATTACAGATGGTTATCTCAGCGGCTACCCTCAGGGCCAATGAGCCACTGGCGCGTGCGGCGGCACTAAACTCGTCCGGCAAGGTCGACAAATACATAACCTCTGATGCGCTGGGCGCCCTGCTGCTCAATAATAACGGGCTGTCCCCCGCCTTACGGCAATCCGCAAAAACATTTAATCAACCCGGATTATTGAACCTGCTGGATCAGGGAGGACTCAGTGGAAAAAAACTGGCGCTACACAGTCCGGATAAAAAGATCAGCAGCCGCAATATTGATGACTGGATCAGTAAGCAGGCACCGACCAGTGGGGGAACGTTCGCCAGTTTGCTCAGCGATGCCGCGACCCGTAACGCTGTTGCGGGTGTGGACATCTCCCGGCTGAATGCAGACGTATTTGCCCATCCACAAACGTACAGTGGCGCACAAAAAGCGGCGGTAATGGTGAAGTTACAGGAGACCCTGCAACAGGTTAACGGCGGGAGTTCCTTGCGCAAGGTGGATAAAACTTCTGCCGCGCTGCAGGAAAAAATCGGTCAGTTGCAGAATGACGCCGACGTGAAGAAATTTATGGATCAGGCGGTGCCAGCCCAGGAAAAAAGTATTATTGCCGGCGATCCCTCCTTCAGCAGGGCTGCAGCCCAACGTTATCAGGATGTCTGTTCAGGTCAAAGCCTGCAACAGGATATGCTGACGGCACGCAGCAATACCAAAAAAGGCCAGCTGACTGACTACAGCACGGCGATTGGCAATTTGGCCGCAGAGGTGAAAATGCAACACGATATACGGGGTGACAGTGCCGCTCTGCCAACCGGGGAAAGTATCGTGAGCCAACGTCCCGATCTGCAGCAGGAACTCACTCGTTCTTATGATGAAAGTTTTGTACAGGGCAAGGCCGTTGAACAAGGCCTGGGTAACAAAAAAGCCAACGTAACGGATCTGATTGCCGATGTTGAACGTCAGAAGTCGGCTTACGAGGCCGCGTTACCCGGCAAACGTACGCTTGCCAGTCATGATGCCACCTCTGAAGCCACGTTGCAGGCACTAAAAACAGCGAAAAAAGGGATCTGCGTGCTGAAAACATTAGTGGCGGCAGGCACGCTGCCTAAAGGAAGCGAAGTAAAAAGTATGTCAGGTAAGCTGATGTTTTCACAGCTGCGAGAGAATATTGAGAAGCAAACCAGCGCCGCCGGTCTCGGAGCGGCCAGCAAGGCCAAACTGGCTGGCGGTGGCGTGATGAGCGTCGCGGGGATGCTCTCCCTCTCCTCACAGTTAAAAGCAGGTGACAAAGCCGGCGCGGTCAAGACGCTTTATGATGGCATCAAAGGCAGCGCCGAGCTGGGTAAACTGGGCTACAACGCGCTGGCCAGAGATGCCTCGGCGGGGCTGGGACGCATGGCGGGCGCGGTTGCCGGACGTGTGGTCGGAATGGTTGCCGGTGAAACCGCAGGCATGGCGGCCGCCAGCACAATAGGCGCCGCTGCCGGCCCAATCGGATGGGCAATTGATGCCGCAATGGGCATTGGTTTTGGTATTAAAGCCATTGTGGACGCGGTTAACCGCCATAAAGAACAGAAAACCTTTGATCACAATGTGGATCCCACGCTGAAACAGTTTGGTATTCCTCTGGCCCATTAATCGTTCATTGACGCCGGTGACGGTCCTGCAGTAGCAGGCCGTCAGATCAACGTTTGACCAGAAGCTGATCTTAATCAATACCCGTCGCCGCATTCCTCCGCATATTTCCATAAAAGTAAAACGACATTTCATTTTCATAAATACGATCTTTTTAGCGGAGAGAATGATGCAACACAGAATGATACTGAATGAGACAGCCTGGTTTGGGCCAGGCTCCCTCTCAAATATCGTCAATGAAGTCGCCCAACGTCATTTAAATAAAGCATTACTGGTGACCGATAAAACGCTGATTAAAGCGGGTACCGTTGAGAGGGTGACCCGGCTGCTGGATCAGCATCGGTTACCCTATATTATCTTCGATGAAGTCGTTCCTAACCCAACCATCGACGTGGTGAAAAAGGGCGTCGATGTCTTTAAATCTTCTCAGGCCGATTATTTGATCGCCATCGGCGGAGGATCGCCGCAGGACACGGCAAAAGCCATCGGCATGATTATCAATAACCCTGAATTCTCTGATGTACGAAGTCTGGAAGGCACGGCCCATACCCGCCATCCTGCCGTACCAATTATCGCTATCCCGACCACCGCCGGAACCGCCGCTGAAGTCACCATTAATTATGTGATCACGGACGAGGAAAACCGCCGTAAATTCGTTTGTGTTGATCCCCACTGCATTCCGGTTGTGGCGATTGTCGATGCGGAAATGATGGCCAGCATGCCCCCCGCACTGAAGGCCGCCACCGGCATTGATGCGCTGACTCATGCCATTGAAGGCTTCACCACCAAAGGCGCATGGGAACTGACCGATGCACTGCACCTGAAGGCTGTGCAGATTATCAGTCGCTCGCTGCGCGCATCGGTGGCGGGGGATCAACAGGGGGTGGAGGATATGGCTCTGGGTCAGTACATCGCCGGGATGGGGTTTTCCAATGTGGGCCTTGGCCTGGTGCACGGCATGGCGCATCCGCTGGGGGCGTTTTATAACGTGCCGCACGGCGTTGCCAATGCCATTATCCTGCCGCATGTAATGGCCTGGAATGCAGATTATACCGGTGAGAAATACCGCGATATCGCCCGCGCAATGGGCGTATCAGGCGTGTGTGGTAAAACGTTAAGTGAAGTCAGAGTCGCAGCCGTTGAGGCAGTGAAAAAACTCTCGGCCGATGTCGGCATTCCTGCCCGCCTGCGCGATGTGGGGATGAAAGAGCAAGATATTCCTGCACTGGCCCAGGCCGCGCTGGATGATGTCTGCACCGGCGGCAATCCACGCGATGCCTCGCTGGCCGATATCACCGAGCTTTACCGCCAGCTTTACTAAGCGCCAGCACGCCCTCAGACTGACGCCGACTTCTGGCGTCAGTTTTACTCCCGGCCAGCCTGTGCCCCCCCCGCCTGACAACACGCATTGCAGCCTGGGATGGCCCTGTTTGAAGCGGGGCTGACGGCAAACTCATTACGTCATTCATACCCGCTGTTTGCGGCAGCAGCGGATAACACCGCAGAGAAGGGGCCTCTCCGGCAGACTTGGGGTTATTTTGTGGCCTGTCACCGGCAAAATATTTAGAATCGGCAGGAACGGACGCTTTTAAGGAAAGATGGCTTAACAAGGATGATAAAGAAATGGAATCTGCAACCCTGCCCTTCAACCAGAACAGGAACGGCTGGCTGAACGACCAGCACGGCCCCGCTTTTCGCCCCTCACTGGCTGGCAATACCGATGCCGACTGGGTCATTATCGGTTCCGGCTTTGCCGGGCTCTCTTTTGCCCGCAGGCTCGCCAGCCTCGATCCCAGCCTGAAGATTGTCATGCTGGATTCCGCCTGCGCGGCAGTAAGCGCCTCGGCCAGGAATTCAGGTTTTATTATCAGCCTGCCCCATAACATTGGCAGCTCTACGGCTGAGCTTAAAAAAGCCCACTCCTATCGTTCACTGCTACAGGAAGGAAGCCGCCAGTTAGCCGCACTGACCGCCCTGCACGGCATTGACTGTGAATGGGAAGAGGCCGGGAAGTACCATTGTCAGGTTGATGTCACCAGCAATCGTATTCTGCGCGAATATATCAATAACCTTGAGGCGATGGATGAACCTTACCGCCTTCTCGATCAGGAGATGCTCTACCAGAAACTGGGGAGCCGTTTCTACACCAAAGGTATTTATACTCCAGGCGCAACCCTGGTTAACCCCGCCGGCCTGGTGGCCGGTCTGGCGGACTCCCTGCCAGAGAATGTGACGCTGTTTGATCACACGCCGGTGATGCAGATCGAACACGGCCAGACTGCCAGAGTGATAACGCCCTATGGCACGGTGAATGCAAGAAAGGTCATGCTGGCGACGAATGCCCTGTCGAAAGCGCTTTCCCCGGTGGCTAACCGACAGGCGGCCATGGCGACCTTCGCCAGTTTTACCGCACCGTTAACCGCCGAACAAAGCCAGAGGCTCCCTGAAATGAGCAGTTGGGGACTGACGCCGGTGAATGCGATTGCCGGGGCGACAATACGCTACACAAGGGATCGCCGTTTCCTGATCCGTCAGCATGTGATTCCGGCGCTGAACGGCAGGATCACCGCAGAACAGACGTGGCGGGCGACCCGGCTACACCAGCAGACATTCAACAAAATTTATCCCGAGCTGACCGACGTGCCGCTGGCGCGTACCTGGTCCGGTACCATCAGCGTAACAAGGAATGGTGCACCCGTGTGGGGCGCGCTCGGCAGGAATGTTTATACCTCCAGCGGCTGCAACGGGGCGGGGATCGCCAAACAAACCATTGCCGGATCGCTGCTGGCGGACTACGCGCTGGGCCACGACAATCCGCTGATCGCCAGTATGCTGGCGCTGGGTAAGGCCAATTATCTGCCGCCGTCACCGGTCCTGGATGTCGCCATTTCTCTGTCGCTGGCTAAGGAGAGATATCTGGGCCGAAGTGTAGTTTAAACGATGACCGGCGTCCGGTGAGCCGCCGGAAGTCATGCCCTGCAGACTTAAACCGCAGCCAGCATGCCGCCATCAACAAACAGCAGGTGACCATTCACAAAATCGGAAGCCTTTGAGGAGAGGAACACCGCCGCGCCGACCAGCTCTTCCGGGTCGCCCCAGCGGGCTGCCGGTGTGCGTTTGCACAACCAGTCGGAGAACGGCTGGTTATCCACCAGCGCCTGGGTCATTGGCGTCCGGAAGTAGCCCGGCGCAATGCCGTTAACCTGGATATTGTGGCGGGCCAGCTCCACGCACATCCCACGCGTCAGCATTTTTACCGCGCCTTTCGCGGCAGCATACGGAGTGATGGTATCGCGCCCCAGCTCACTCTGCATCGAGCAGATATTGACGATTTTCCCGGCCCTGCGCTCGATCATTCGCTTCGCCACGCACTGTGACACCAGAAACACACCGGTCTGATTAGTGGCGATAATAGCGTTCCACTCATCCAGCGGGAATTCGGTAAAAGGATGGCGGCGCTGGATGCCGGCATTGTTAAACAGTACGTCGATGGGGCCGAGAGTGGCTTCAATCTCCGCTATGCCTTTTTCCACTGCTTTCGCATCGGAAACGTTAAATACTGCGGTATGCGCGATAAATCCTTCATCCCGTAATTTCATCGCGGCATTTTCTGCCCGCTCTTCGGAGGTGCCATTGATGATAATTTCCGCGCCGTGCTGCGCCAGCCCCCGCGCCATAATAAAGCCGATGCCCTGCGCGGCACCGGTAATTAATATACGTTTATTTTCCAGACTGAATAATTTACTCATGGTATTTCCTGCTCCCCTGACTGTTCTGGCCGCTACAGACACCGTAATACCCTGTATCACACGGGTTTTCACCGGGTAAAACTGTGATACAGATCACCTCTGATGGTGTTACTAAAGCAGGTTACCATCGCTGTGATCCACTGCATCCTTTCGGGCGCTGAGGGGCAGCAAGACGGTGCGGGATCCCGTTTAACTTCTGCCTGGCAGCAGGCATAATGGCAGGACTGCCCCGCTGACTGTTGATTCCCTAATGAAAATGCAACGCATTACGTTACACGATATCGCCACCCTGGCCGGCGTAACGAAAATGACAGTCAGCCGTTATTTACGCACACCTGAAAAAGTAAAACCTGAAACGGCAGAACGTATCGCCAGCGTAATTGCCGAGGTAGGCTATCAGCCCGATCCGGATAATCCCGCGATTGCCAGTAATGCCCTGCCGCGCATCGGCGTACTGATCCCCTCTTTCAATAACCAGATATTTTCCGACCTGCTGGCGGGAGTGGAATCCGTCACCACTGCGCAGGGGTATCAGACTCTGGTGGTGAATTACGATTACGACAGCCAGCGTGAAGAAAAGCAGATCGCCGCGGTGTTAGCCTTCAATGTTAAGGCCATTTTGCTTACCGAATCAGTTCATACAGTCCGCGCGGAAAAATACCTCAGGGCTGCAGGCATTCCGGTAGCGGAAGTGATGGGGCTGACCAGTACCGAAGGGCGTGTAAACGTCGGATTCAACAATTACCAGGCGGGCTTTGATATGACCGCCATGCTGACCGGCAGCGGCAAGAAGCGCATTATCTACTTCGGCTCAATGTCCGATATTCGCGATGAACAACGTTACGCCGGCTATTGTAAAGCCATGGAGGATGCGGGCCTGCCGGTGGGTCGCATCGCGCCAAAGAAGGTATCCTCCATCTCAACCGGTGCAGGAATGATGACGCTGGCACGGCAGATCTACCCGGAGATGGACGGCATTCTCTGCACCAATGATGATCTGGCGGTTGGCGTGTTGCAGGAGTGCCTGGCCGCGGGGATCAAGGTGCCGCAGGAGATGGCGATCGCCGGTTTCCATGGGCTGGAGATTGGCCAGGTCACCACGCCAAAACTGGCCAGCGTGATCACCCCGCGCTTTGAGATGGGCAAAACCGCCACCGAAATCCTGATCAGAAAAATTAATCACCTGCCGACCATTGAGCGGGTCGACCTGCACTATCGGTTGTCGATGGGGGCGACCATCTGACTGCTGACAGGCGGTTCAGCAGCCCCTTGCTACTGGTAAGCGGCAGACATTCCTCAGCCGTTCCCCCGGATAGCAAAGATGTGCCCGGGGGATAGCGGAGTCGGTAACAGCAATTTCTGACACGATTCGCGGTGATCCGGCGCGCAATTACCCCCCACTTTGATAGATCCTGTCGCACTGACATTGCGTAATCGGCCCGCAGAGGCTGCCTGGCCAGCCGACGCTCCGGGCTGCGCCGTCAGGATCACGTTCGGAGGGCCGGGGCACTGCCGCCAGGCTGCTTTATTGCTTATTAAAGCCGGGAATAAAGCGGTTCACGTCCACTTCCATAAACTGGCTGCGTCTGAAATTGTGCTTCAGGTCATAGGGCACAGTGCAGTCGAAAAGGGTTTTGCAGGCGATGCCATGACCACGGATGGAAGGGCTGAACGCCGGATCCGATGACGGGTCGAGCGGATGACAACGCACCCCGGGAATAAATACGGTACTCACATCCCCCTGATAGCGGGTGGTCATTGCCCACATCACGTCGTTCATATCGAACACGTCCACGTCGTCATCCACCAGCATCACATGCTTAAGCTCGGAGAAGGCTGAGAACGCCAGCAGTGCGGCCTGGCGCTGGCGACCTTCATCATTCGCACTGCGTTTTTTAACCTGCAGAACGGCCAGATATTTGCCGGTACCCGGAGACGGGCAGTGAACGTTCTGCACAAAACCAGGCAGCGCACGTTCCACCATCTGCAGGATGCTGGCCTCCGTCGGGATACCGGCCATATTGGTGTGCTCGTCGCTCGGGCCGATGCAGGTTTGCAGGATCGGGTGCCTGCGGTGGGTAATAGCCTTCACTTTGATCACGGGTACTGCTGCCTGCGCATCGCCGGTATAACCTGGAAATTCAGGCATCGCTTTGCCGGTGCCGGTATTCTGGTCTTCCTGCACGCGCACTTCCGGCAGCAGTTCGCCTTCAATCACCACTTCCGCGTTGGCAATGGCACGGGCGTTGACAGAAACGCACTGGGTCAGCTCAACGGCCTGATGGCGCAGGGCACCGGCTATGGAAAGTTCATCAAAGCCCAGCGGCGTGGTTGGCGGCTCAAAACAGGCCCCAATTTCAATCGCCGGATCGACGCCGATACTGATGGAGATCGGCAACGCTTTGCCACTGGCTTCGGCCTTCTGCCGGAAAGTATCCAGGTGGCGGCCAGGCACGAAATACATGGAGATTTCATCTTTGCCCTGCACGCACAGGCGATGAATGGTTACGTCGTGGTCGCCCGTCTCCGGATCGGCGGCATAGCACATCCCGAGGGTGAAATACGGTCCGGCATCTTCCGGTGTGTTGGTGGGCGCAGGCAGGATTTTCAGAATATCGAAGCCGGGATCGCTGGCCAGATGCACCACTTCCTGACAGACCGCTTTTTCACGCGGGATAACGACTGGCGCGATGGGGTTCTGCACCGAATCTTTCAGCATAAAAGCCAGGTTTTCCGGGGGGGTGCCAAACAGTCGGGCGACGCGTTTGCGCGAGGAGAGCAGCCCAATCAGCACGCGCATATCGTTGTAACCCGTAATCCTGTTAAAGATCATTGCCGGGCCAGTCCGGGTCGGACGCTGTACGGTGCCGTTTGCCCCAACGTAGCGATAGACACCGGACAGCTCGGCAATGGGATTGACAGGTTCATCGGTATAAACCAGCTCGTCTTCGTACTGGCTGAGCACCTCAATCGCACTGCGTAAATCCGTTACTTTTCTCTGCTTCTCAGACATGTTAAAACCTCTCAGACTCTTGCAATCAGCAGGGCAGGATCCGCCCATCGGCAACACATTTTCCTGGTGCTGGCAGGGCGTCAGGGTTTGCCTTTGCTCAAGTTTCAGAATTTCGGTGATAACTGTCCAATAAGGTTTGCCGGGATTTAAATAAGCAATTGTTATCAGCCAGCGGGAGTTCAGGATGGACTACAGGCATTTACAGGCATTTCTGGTGCTTTCAGAAGAACTGCATTTTGGTCATGCCGCGCAGCGGCTTAATATCGCCCAGCCCGCCCTGAGCCAGCAGATGAAACAGCTGGAGCAGGCAGTGGGTATGGCACTGTTTGTGCGTGATAAACGCAATGTCGCCCTGACCTGGGAAGGCCGGCAACTGATTGCACAGGCAACGCTTGCCGTCAGCCATTTCGACCGTTTCCGTGAACACGCCAGCACGCTGCGGCAGGGGCGGCAGGGGCATCTGAGGCTGGGTTACGTCGGCAGTTCGATCCTTGAACCGGGCCTGCCACTGTTGATCAATGGTTATCGTCAGGCGAACCCAGCCACGGAGATCGCCATTGAAGAGCATAACGTTGACGCTCAGCTGACCCGGCTGAGGGATGACCGGCTGGACGTGGCGCTGATCCGCTCGCCGCTGCCAAAGTATGATGAGCTGGAGTATCTGGATCTGGTCACCCGGCCGCTGATTGCCGTGCTGCCAACCAGACATCCGCTGGCCGGCCAGCAGTGCCTGTCACTCAGCGCCCTTTCCGGCGAAACATTTATGATTCAGGAAGATCCACCGGGAGTCGGATTGGGCTGGTCGGTGCTTTCTGCCTGCCACCGCGCCGGTTTCACGCCGGGGAAGCTGCAGATCATGCGCGATGTCTCGGTGGCGATGGGGCTGGTAGCAATGGACGCGGGCATCACCGTGGTGCCGGAAACCCAACGTTCAGTGCTGCTGCCGGACGTCAGTTTCTGCCGACTTGATGATGCACTGGCCACCACTACCCTGACCCTCGCATGGCAACGCCGACGCTATCACCGCACGGTGAAAAGCTTTATCAATTATGTCCGGTCGGTGGCAGACAAGATATAGCCCCCTTTCTGCGGCCCGATCCTGCTGATCTCCTTCCTGATGTCTGAGCCGCTTTTGGCAGTGGCTGGAAAACGTCAGGCGGCGAAGACACAGGTGGTATCGAATGCCGGGCGCAACAGCAAAATCAATTTCAAGCCTGCCCCCACCGTAACCGCGGGAACAAACGTCCAGGAGCGTTGCCATGGCCGGGATGGGTTGGACAGATACCCTCACTCTGCCCCGCCTTCATGATGTAAATTTCACTGTGCTGTCACTTATCAAGGTAATATGAAAGCTGTCTTTTAAGAGACTCATACAAGCCAGAAGGAATGGCATTTCTTTCACAGAGTTTGAATAACCTGGAGGTATCCGGTTTTGGCAGCGCGCTAATAATATCATCACAGATATTAACCATATTATAGCCAATGACAGGCAGGCCACGTTCTCCGTCAAAACTTATCACCTGCTCGATACTGAACAGATTAGCAAGCTCATGCAGATTCTTCTCCTGCGTAGCCATATAATTCAAAAATACCCCCCCGGAGACATCATAGGGGATCATATCAGGCAACCTCGTCAAAAACATGTCCCATGCGGTCGACTTTATATTTTTCATTGCTTTCTCAAAGGAGGTATTTTTCTGTATTCCCAGAAGCTTTCCGGCATTATCACAAAAATAATGGATCCCCAAATGCAGCTCTCTGGCTAACACGATATTCAGATCCTCTTTCATGAACCGATGTAACTCTTCATGCTGAGCAAGAGGTTCAGCATCCGTCATTTCGAATCGTCTGATCAACACCATTTTCAGCAGGACAATCTCAATGGATTCAACCATTACAGTAAGCTGACTTTTGCTGGTGCGTTTGATAAAATCGTTGACCCTGTTTTCTGCAACATCATCCAGAGCACTCGCGTCGAGGCCATTAGTGTAATGCCTGACTGCCTCGGGGTTTTCTTTGACTATACCCGTGGCAAGATACAGGTTTTCATCCATTGCATGCAGGGCGAGCAAAGATCGCGTTCTTCTGACTGCATTAGGGAAAAAATGCTCATGGCTGGATTTGGTGAAATGTTCGAAATAATAGAATAGCAGGCTGAAATCCCAACCTTTCCTTGTCAGGAAATCAAGAAAAGCGTTGAATCCATCGCTGGCTTTCCCGGTTCTGACAAAACTGTCCATTTTATCGACAACGTTAGAATCAAAGAGGGCGCAGGCGCCAAAATTCATATGAATTTCACCGTTAAGCAGAAAATCCTGATTTATTATTGCTGGCCTTTTACCTGAAAACTGGTCGATCAGATAAACAGGTTCATTCTCTCCAAACTTTATCGTTCCATTCAGAAAGTCGGAGTGATAAGGCGAAGCGGAAACTTCCCATATGCAAGGTGCTGTCATTATTTCCTCCCTGTGTTACTGATGAGCGCTTATACGTTGTTAATTTACCGGCCAAACCCACCATAAGGTTCAATAAGCACAATCCCCAACTGGTCGGCTTCCTCTTCAATGGCTTCCATTACGGCATCAGATCCCAGCAACCGCTGTGACTCAATCGTTACCGTAAGCTCTTCCGGCCTGACTCTGTCACCGAAAAGCATCACTGCTGTCTCTCCATGCTGTCTGGAAGACCATTGCAACCCATGCGCCTCAGGACAGGCCAGAGAAATGGCCAGAGCATATTCACGAGTATAAACATACTGGTCAGCAGAGGAATCCAGCAGTTCAGAACGTCTGACGCCCAACTTGCGGAGCGTTTTGGGGTTCAGATCGACCAGATTCAGATCAAGACAGGGGGTAATAACCGAATGGACCATGCCGTCCAGCCTTGCCAGGTCAAAAGGTACGCCGGCTGAGTCCTGCGGCAAATCGTGGAAGAGCGTTTCCATGACCGCCACGCCGATGTTCGCTCCGCCATAGAGAGTCGGGACACCATTGCCGAGCGGGCTGAACCGGGAGCTTCCTTTTCCCGGGTTAAACCTGAGAGCCGTAAATCTTGCTGAATGCAGCCGGTGAATGGGATTGCCTGCTCTCCAGGTTGCGAAATTAACCTCCAGCCGGTCCTTTGGCTTTCGCAACCTGCGGACGACAACGTTGCTGTCGTCTGATTCAGCCATGCGAGCCGCCGTCCAGCTCTGCCTGAGCCGCCTGCAGAACCCGCTGCGGCTGAGTCGTCAGCATATCTTTGGGTTTACTGCCCTCCAGCCAGCTATTCGCAGAACCAAACCAGATGGCTAATCCCCACGGCGTTTTCCTTTCCCCAAACAGCGAAAGGATCTGTTTCACCACGGGGACAGGCCGGAATCCTTCATCTAATGCATATAACGGATAGTTATCCTTGCCGTTCAGCTGCAGGGCAAAAATGCTACCGGCAGACTTCCAGCGGTTCGGACCCGCGCTGGGATTCGAGTTCTGAAAGTTGGCTTTTTCTGACAGCTCTCTGGCCGTCAGCCACTCAGACTCTTCCAGGATACGCGCGGTGAGCTGCTCAAGACGCCGGGCATTTCGTTCTGCCCGCGCCACCCTGCCCGTCTTCGCTTCATCAAGAGTCACGACCGGCGCTTTGCTGCGGGTGACGTGTGTTTTTTTAGTCCCGGTATCCAGCATATTCATCGATGCCAGCACGGCACTCATTGCCGCCCTCATCGCGACCCTGACCGTTTCATTGAAAACCGGATTACGCTCTTTAGCCTGGCCTAAATCAATCACCAGATAGTCAGTGTCCGCTCTGGTTTTCAGCTTGTTGAGCTGCTCACCACTCAGTGTCTGCACATCGAATGAGCGCTCATTGCGCCTTGCCGCGCTGGCTTTTGCCGTCATTATTCACCTCATCATGCAGAATGGGTATATCCGTGATATTCATTATATGCATGATGGCTGATTTCTACTACCGGATGATGATAACGCCGTACCTCACATGCCAGCCCCTGGCAGAGCGTCGTTAATGCGCAGGCTTCACTTCTGTCACCCACTCCGGCATCTCCCAGCCACCTTCTGTACTCACAGACCGGTAGAGCGCCAGGTGGCTTTTATGGAACGCCTTGCCATCCCATACCCACTCTTCTGTCGTCGCTATGTTGCCCATACTGTTGCCCAAAAAATAATTTGAAATGACACCTTGCTGATAATTTGTACCACGGTTAGTCACCATCACGGGCTTTCCTGCCAGGCCTTTGTCGATGACCCAGTAAGCTTGCCCCTGGTTATAAGCGGCCTGCCAGCACAGCGTGGAGATCAGTGAATGCTGCTCATCGAGAGGAATTAACATGAACTCATCTTTGGCGACCTGCCCCTGAACACTGGGTTCATCAGGAAACTGCATACGCTCGCAATCCATATCGTCATTCAGCGTGGCAAGCAGGCGGGGTCTGAGCACAGCAACTTCCGCTTTATCCAGACTCCGGGGCTGGGTATGACTCACTTTGGCGGCCTGCATCACGGGCGCGGGAATCGCTTCCTTTACGCTGCTTTCAGGCTTATTTCCCGTTTTGCCCCAGGCTCCTGGCGTATCGATTCGCCCCTGTATATCGTCTGCTTTGACCATCACGGCCGTGGCTCCCTGGTTTGAAACCACAAAAGCTGTCTGGCCTCCCCTGAATTCGACTTTACCTTTGCCTTTCACCGCCTGAATAAGCTCAGCTGTTTGCGCCGGAGATAATTGCCAGGCTCTGTCCCTGGCAGCAGCGAGATCCCCCACTGACTTACCGTTGAGCCACATCGTCAGCTTTTTTACAGGCTGCGCGGTTTCATCGACCCTGACTTCACCCGTTGTTGGGGTATCCGTACCCGCAAGACGGGTGAGCACAACGGCTCCTTCAGGCCATTGCTCCTTATCATAGCCCGCTGCACGGCAGGTCAGCGTGTTGTCACAGGCCACTTCCCAGCTTTTATGTGAGAAAGAAACACCTTTGTCCTCAGCCATCGCCGGGCCAGCCAGTATGCCTGTGACGATCAGGGCTGCTTTGTATTTGTTCTTCACACCCTCTCTCCTTAATGGACAGTCAGGACGATTTAAACAATCATCGGATTGTTTTACGAATCTTTTTTATGGTTCAGAACCGTTTTTCGTCCATTAAATAACACATAGTTGATCTGTATCATTGACAGTCCTTATCGATAGATTGTTACGGGTAACGTCAATAACATTGATAAAACAAGTGGATTCAGACTGATTGATACCTCTGAATGAACCCGCGCAGACCGTTGCTTAAGATTGTTTATACAGTTGATATTGCTATTAATAACTGACAGGGAATATCTTTTTTTATTACGAAACAATTTGACGTAGTTAACCTCATGATCCGGCCGCTAATTCTGGCAGGATGCTGCCAACTCCGCACGTCTCTGGTAGCCATTCTGTTATGCAGTGGTTTTCGAAAAACGCCGTTCTTTTTTCTGTAAAGACCTGCCTGGCCGCCTTTCTGGCTTTGTATCTCTCTCTTGAACTGAATCTGGATAAACCCGCCTGGGCACTGACCACGGTGTACGTCTCTTCCCAGCTTTACGCGGCTTCCACCCTCTCCAAATCGGTATTTCGCCTGATGGGGACTTTGTTGGGGGGCCTGTTTGTTTTTCTGATTTATCCCGAGACCGTGCAGTCCCCGATGCTGTTCAGCCTGTGCGTTTCACTGTGGGTCAGCGTTTGCCTGTATCTTTCGCTGCACGATCGCACCCCGAAAAGCTATGTCTTTATGCTGGCGGGCTACAGCGCCGCGATTATGGGTTTTCCCGGCGTCACCCTGCCGCTGACCATTAGCGGAACGGTGATTTCGCGTATTGAGGAGATCACGCTTGGCGTGACCTGCAGCAGCTTTATCCATGGGCTGTTATTCCCGGTGAAGATGCGCAGCCTGCTGGAACAGAGCGTCAGCGTCTGGTATCAAAACGGCCGTAAGCTGTGCAGCGATCTGCTGAACGGTATCCCGAAGGATAACTCTCCGGAGCGGGAAGAGATCCTGATCCGCATGGCGCAATATCCGCAGCAGGTCGAAGCGCTGATCACCCACTGCGTCTATGAGGGCAACGCCGCGCGCAAGCTGATCCGCCTGGTCAGCGTGCAGTATCAACATCTGTCTTACCTGATCCCCACGCTGACCGCCATTGAACACCGTCTGCACCAGATGTCTCAGCTGCAGATCCCCTTTCCCGAAACGGTCGCGCAGGCCTTTCAGCAATTTTTAGTGTGGCTGAACGACGGTGAGCATATTAAGGACACCGCCGACATCCAGGCCACGTTATCCGCCTGCCAGGCAGAGCTGAAAAATGTCTGGCAACAGGGAGAACTGCCAACGGGTGAATGCCTGCTGTTGATCGGGCTGCTTGAGCGCCTTGCTGACGTTGTGCGCATCGCCGGGGCTTACCAGAGCGTCAGCGACCTGGTCAGCGATCTTTCAGGCGATACCAGCCTCGCCCGCAAAGAACGGTCGAGCCCTCACATTGATACCGGCCTCGTCCTGCTCTCCTCGTTGACCTCTTTCCTGGCAACGTTTGGTGCCTGCCTGTTCTGGATAGGCAGTGCTATGAACAATGGCGCCACCGCGCCGATGATGGCGGCGATCCTTAGCTCTTTTTTCGCCAACGCCGATACGCCAGGCAACTCAATGAAGCTGTTTATTAAAGGCGTGGTGATTTCTGTTGTTATCAGCGTGCTTTACGTGGCGGTGCTGATCCCTGGCGCCATCACTTTTGAAGCCCTGATGATCTGCCTGGCACCAGGGCTGATCGTACTTGGGCTGGTGATTGCCAATCCAGCCACCAATATGATTGGCCTGAGCGTTGCCATCCAGATCCCGGGCTTAATCGGTATGAGTCATGACCTCAAGCCCGATCTGCCCGCCGTGATTAACAACGCTATCGCCTCAATGACCGGCGTGCTGTTTGCCGTGGTGATTACCCTGCTGATTCGTAACAAGCGACCATCGTGGACAGCACGTCGGGCGGTACGTTCAGGATTGCGCGAACTGCTGCGTTTTGTGAAGGAGATGGAGCGCAACGGCTCTTCCCTGCTGGCACGTCAGCAATTTATCACCGGAATGCTGGAGAGAGTAAACATCGTTCTGCCGCGCATGCGCCTCGATCCGCAACCTGACCTGCTGCCGTCGGGCAACCTTGTGACCGAGGTATGGCTGGGAGTGAACTGCTATGATTACCACGCCCGCAACCGGGACGTTCTGGGAAACTATCACATCGATAACGGGCAGATGTTCCACGAGCTGGCGCTGTTTCTTAAGCGCCGGATGAAGTCACTGAAAGCAGCTCCGCATTCCGGCCTGCTGGATGAACTGGATATCTTGCTGCTGGAGATGGAAGATCTGGCGGCTCAGGATGAAAAGATCTTCACGCCGCTGATCCATTTATACAGCATCCGGCTGTGGCTTTTCCCGGAAAACGCCTGGCCTGTCCGGGAATTGGGGTATTTGCGGGGTCGTCGGTGATTTGGGATCGCCGCCTGGTAGCAATCACTTACCTTTCAGGCTCAGTGTTAATGATTAATTGCGCTCCGGTTGTTTCAAGGGAGAACTCAGTGACGAACAGACGGCTTGAGGGAAATATTCGCTTATCGGCTTTTTTCTGTGAGTTTAAATTTACGGATACGGTGTAAGGAACGCCGGTTGAGAATTTATAACCATTAGTTCCGATACAGTCATCTTTGGTAAGAAAATAACTGTTATCAATGTACGTATCTTTCACCTGTTGATTTGAGTCATTTCTGTGAATAAATACACTCTGAACTCTTTCATCACCTTCAGGTGAAACCATAATACATATTGCATTATTTCTGATTGCTATTTCAGCCTGTTCCGGTGGGTAGTAACGATCCCCCGAACCGGGGCAGCCAACCAGCAGCAGGGTTGAAAAGATTATCAATTTTTTCATGGTGTTTACCTCTGCTGGAAGGGATAATATAACATATCTTTAAATTCCCAAAAAAAAATTTCCTGACACTTCATAGTTCCATGTTGGATACACATTTCATCTATTTTTATAAATATTAGATCAGCATTGTATTTTTCAATTAAAAGTAAATAGTGATATAACCACCACTTATTACTGTATATAATAACAGGGTAATTTAATCGCGATGCGAATGTGCGGGAACACATCCACACCGCTAACCACAGCAACTATACGGAGTAGTTATTATGGCTGGACAGGATTGTAATGCAGAAGTAGATATGAATGAAGTGACGAGCCACTCATCGCGCCGGATAAAAGTGAGCTATGCGAGCACCTTCCCAGACTATGAGAAGATCCCATCGCTGAATCTCAAAGGGAAATGGATGACGATGGCCGGGTTTGGGATTGGCATTCAGGTGGATGTCCGTGTGATGGATGGCTGCCTAGTGATCACCAGCCGTGAGCCTGAGCCGGAAAAACCTGAAGAGTCGGAGCTGATGAAGTCATTGCGACAGGTTTGTAAATTCTCAGCGCGCAAGCAGCGTCAGATACAGGAATTTATTGAAGTTATAGGTGGAAGACGGGTTTAAGTATGAGCGGCTTACTCATGGTCGTAATCAGGGTGAGCCGCCTTCTTTAGTTCTCATCATTCTTATTAGAACAGTGAGATAATATATCAATATTACGATGGCTCACTCGAAATAATTTGGCGCATTTCGGGCGTTACCTACAGTCAAAAGAGGATCTTTCTCAATGCAGTTATCTTTTACAGGCATATCTTTGAAACACAACAAGTCAGAGTCCTGATCCAACTGGCTATCCATACGATATCCATCCCCAAACCCCTGAATATAAATGGCATAGTACCCATCTTTGTCTGCCAATGGGATATCATATTTATCTTTAATCATTTTTTTATTTTCCTCCCACCAGGCAATCTGTCGGCTTTTTAAAAGTGGGAAGTTCTCGACTATTATAGTATTACCATCATGTACAGCGACAATCGTCACTGGCCTCAACATACTCCATGCAGTATAGACACAAGCAACAACAACTATGAGGACAATAAAACGTTTAAACATTTCGCTTTCCCTCAATGGTGACAGTTGCGTTCATTTCAGTAATGAATGGTTTAAAGCTAAATTTTACCCATCGCTGTAAAACAAACCAAATCCTGAATATTCTGAACTGTGAGTAAAGGTTATTTAATACATCAGCATCATCGAGACCAAAATGATCCTGAACACGATAATGAACAACAGCTTTAAAACTATCTTCAATAACGTTCAGCGATCTCAATGTAATATCTGTTGCCCAAGTATCATGCACGGTTATAACTAACCCATTGATTCTGTCGATCAGACCGTCGAATTTTGGCAAAACTGATTTTTGGTTTATTTCAGTCATGAAATTATTTTTATCATTTAGTGGATAAATACCCTTATCAAAGTCAATCGACTTAACCAGTACATCCTTTATTCTCAGAAAAGAGCTTTTTTCAGAACGATCATTCAGAATCTGATTTTTCAATGCCATATCGAGATATGCACTACGAAACAAAGTACCGTTACCTTCCTGCATGTGAGTAATCATCTGGCCAATTACGTGTTTATAAGGACCATAAAAAGAAAATACGTTGGCAAGATCCCGAAATTCATTGAAAAGAATGCGTTGACATTCATGCAAAGTTATCGGGTTACCTTGCCCATGCATGCCATAAAACATTGATTGTGGCTGGTTGAATGGAGCTATCTTCGTCAGTGTATAGGGATTGACCCTTGCCGATACATCATTGAGGTGAAACTTGTGTTTCAAAAGTGATTCGCTTAGATCCCCGCAGCGCATGTCTAAGGCGCCATAATCGTCCATGCGCCTGTGCGTAGTATAAATTGTACTGGGTAATTGCAGTGCTGACATGGTAGGCCTTCCTTGTTTATCAGTATCCGTTGTGTTTCTCCTTGTGATTACGAATCATACTCTCATAAAATAGCCTGTAAATCCCTTTCCCATTTGCACAATGATTGCCAGCAGTAGCTTTCTTTTGCCTGCTCATCCTGCCTTGTGTGTTTCAGTTCAAAATGAGAAATCTCGCCGTATTTCTTGCGGCCGGTGCAAAGCATGTCGTCGTAGACGCCCGGTCCTGCCTGCTTTAGAGCAAGACAATCTGTTATGCCTAGAGTGAAAGTTTGGATTGTGATTGGGTGTCTGGTAGACATCAGCCTGAACGGGAAGAGATGGAATCTGCCGTAACAAGTTAAACAGCTCTCTGCCAAAAGCATCCAAAAAATTCAGGAAGTTACTGGGATTTTTCATATCAAATAGATTTGTGAATAACAAAAAAATGCTCCCTGCGGCAACTGTCGGGAGCTTTGAAATTATAAAAAATCTCCTCTGTAAACAACTTTTCAAATCTCTGACGTTCTGTAAGTACCCCGGTTAACCGGACCATTCACATTTAGAGATCTTCCGGCATACTGATTATGTCCCCGGAGGAGATCGCCATGCGCAAAGCACGATTCACCGAACACCAGATCATCGCCGTTCTGAAGTCCGTCGAAGCCGGACGCACCGTTAAAGACGTCTGCCGCGAGGCCGGGATCTCTGAGGCCTCTTACTACAACTGGAAAGCGAAGTTCGGCGGCATGGAAGCCTCTGATATTAAAAAGATGAAAGACCTGGAAGATGAAAATCGCCGGCTGAAACAGATGTTTGCGGACCTGAGTCTCGAGTGCCGCGCCCTGAAAGACGTTATTGAAAAAAAGCTTTAAAACCAGCGATAAAGCGTGAGCTGGTCAGCTATCTGACCGCGCAGTTTGCCATGAGCTTACGTCAGGCATGCAGGATATTGTCGCTGAGCAGGACGGTATTTCGTTATCAGCCGGATACGCGACGTGATGAGCCTGTGATTATGGCGCTGACCGTGGCGGCTGAACGCTATCCGCGATACGGATTTAAAAAGCTTTTTCAGGTGCTGCGCAGGCAGGGCAATACATGGAACCAGAAAAGGGTTCACCGTATTTACTGCCTGCTGAAACTGAATTTTCGCCGTAAGGGAAAACAGCGCCTGCCGGTGCGTAATCCGGCTCCGCTGGCGACGCCGGAGGCGATGAACCAGAGCTGGTCCATCGATTTTATGCACGATGCGCTGGTGTGCGGCAGGCGCTTCAGAACCTTCAACGTGGTGGATGATTTTAACCGCGAAGCACTGGCGATCGAAATTGACCTGAATATCCCGGCGCAGCGGGTCGTGAGAGTGCTGGACAGGATCGTGGCAAATCGCGGATATCCGCTGAAAATGCGGATGGATAACGGTCCGGAGCTGATCTCGCTGACGCTGGCACAATGGGCAGAAGAACATGGTGTGATGCTGGAATTTATCAGGCCCGGTAAGCCCACGCAGAATGCCTTTATCGAACGGTTCAACCGGACGTACAGGACAGAAATACTGGATTTTGATCTGTTCAGAACGCTGAATGAAGCACGGGAAATTACAGAGCGCTGGCTGGCTGAATATAACAGCGAGCGCCCTCATGAATCCCTGAATAACCTGACGCCGGAGGAACACCGGCTGATGGCGGAGAAACCGGAAATCTCAAAAAGTGCCTGGAACTAAAACAGGTGTACTTACAGTACCTCTTTCACCTTTGCGGGTATGGCGTCTGCCATGGCGAAGGCTATGCGACCGGCGCAGATGCTGTACATTCAGGTGGTGTAGCGCTTCGCGGCTACGAAAATAGAGCGTTTTATAAATTGTCTCAGGTGATATTCGCAGTGTTTTTTGACGCGGTTTCGTTCGCCTTAACCATCCTGATATTTGCTCTGGAGACCACTTCATCTCCAGCTTTTCCAGAACAAGCTCTCGCAACGGTAAATTCTGATCCAGCAAGCACGGTTTTGGTCTTTTCGCCATCCTGCTGGCCCGGTTATTAGCATCAACAGCTTTGTAATAGCGCCTGCCTCGATTACGCTGAACTTCACGTGAGATCGTCGAAGGACTACGATTCAGCGCAGTAGCTATCGCACGAATGCTCATTTTGGCTGACAAACCGGCTCGTATTTCCTCGCGCTCTGACAGCGTCAGGTGAGCTACAGCCCGCTTGCGCTCATTAGGTTTTATGCCGCCAGTATCTCTTAACATAGTGAAGATTGTTCCTGGTTTCGAACCCAGAATATTAGCTATTTCACTGAAGCCTGTTCCGTTCTTCCACAGTTCAAAAACAGATGCTTTTTCCTTTGCTGTAAATGTCCGTCTCATTCAAAAACCCTCCGCAACCCCATGTTTTCACATGACTGTTGCGTTGACCAATTGAATCTACAACGGCGTACTTCGCAAAGCTGTCCGACTGAGGTACGTCTTTATTCGTGACAACAGTCGTGACTTTCCGGTTCGTTTGCTCTGCCGTGTTCTGGATGTTCATCCGAGTGGTTTTTATGCTTGGCTTCAGCAACCACATTCACGGCGATACCACACAGACCAGAAGCTGACCGGGCTGATTAAGTAGTTTCGGCTTGAATCTGGATGTGTATATGGCTATCGCAAGATCCACCTAGATCTGCGTGATACGAGTGAGCGGTGTGGTGCAAACCGGGTCTGGCGTTTGATGCACGGCGCTGGAAAAAGCTCAGGTCGGTTATCGCAGTCCAAGATCATATAAAGGCGAAGCAAGCATTGTGACGCCTAACAGACTCCAGCGGCAATTTAATCAGATGGCACCGGATGAACGCTGGGTGACAGATATTACGTATATCAGGACGCATGAAGGCTGGTTGTATCTTGCGGTGATCGTCGATCTGTTCTCCCGCAAAATCATTGGCTGGTCGATGCAATCCCGAATGACGAAAGATATCGTTCTGAATGCGTTGCTGATGGCACTGTGGCGACGTAGTTCACGAAAACAGGTACTGGTACATTCTGACCAAGGCAGTCAGTATACAAGCCATGAGTGGCAGTCATTCCTGAAGTTACATGGTCTGGAAGGCAGCATGAGCCGACGCGGCAACTGCCACGACAATGCAGTTGCAGAAAGTTTTTACCAGCTTTTAAAGCGTGAGCGGATAAAGAAAAAGATCTATGGAACGCGAGAAGAAGCCCGCAGTGATATTTTTGATTACATCGAAATGTCTTATAAAAGTAGGCGTCGGCATGGTTCAAGCGATCAGATGTCGCCGAATGAATATAAACAGCAGTATCATCAACGGCTCGGAAGTGTCTAGATTACCCGTAGCGATTCACATAACAGAAACGGAAGCTATCCAGATCGCTCGCAAGAGGATTTGTAAGAAGGATTAATTTTTGGGTCATCAGACCCGTTGCAGCGGGTCAATTACATGTGTGGAGAAAAAGCAATGTTGCAAATCCTTACTTTAGAGGAATGGGCCCAAAGCAAATACAGAAGCAACCCGCCGGCACGAAAAGAAGGCCGTTTCTGGCGTGTGTGCGAAGATGCAGAACTGGTTGGCGATTTAACCCGTCCCGCGATTAAAACCAGCGACAACCCCTTACTGAAAAGGATTTTGAGTGATGGCTGCACGGCCCCGTAAAAATAATGTTGATGTCCCAAATCTGTATCCTCTATACAGCAGAAAAGTGAACAAGATTTACTGGCGCTATAAGCACCCGGTCACGGGGAAGTTCCATGCACTGGTATGTGATGCAAGCAATAGCTACTGATGCCAACGCCCGCCTTGCAGAGCAACGAACCAGACAGATGATTGCCCTTGGCGACAGGATAGCCACCAGCAAAGGTTTGGCTATTACGGTATCCACATGGCTGGATAGATACTGGATCTTTCAGCAGAAAAGGCTTGAGTCCGGTGATATCAGGCCGAATACCTTTAAGCAGAAAAATAAACCTGTGCAGTTGCTGAAGGATCGTTTTGCGTTGAAGTCCCTGCCCGCGGTAGACGCCCGTGACAATGCCTCAATACTCAACGAGTACAAACTGGCCGGGCAGAACAGGATGGCCCAGGTCGTGCGCTCTGTTTTGATCGACGTGTTCAAAGAGGCTCAGCATGCCGGGGAGGTTCCTCCCGGCCACAACCCTGCTCTTGCGACTAAACAACCCCGCCGGAAAATCACCCGTCAGAGGCTAAGTCTTGAAGTACGCTTTTGGCACAGAGCTGACTGTCAGATTGGAATTAGCGCTTTGCCATAACTGTATAAGGTCAAACATGAGTTAGTACAGTTTAGATGGGGTTTTGATAAAAAGTTTTGATAAAATTTTGATAACCCTTAGCAGGCTATTAAAAATTAACGGGAGCATTACACTCCCGTTTTTCAATTTAACAATCAGGCGGATTACATATGGCTGATCATTGCGTCGCCAAACTCTGAAGATTTCAGCAACTTAGCGCCGTCCATCAGGCGCTCAAAGTCATAGGTCACGGTTTTAGCGGCAATCGCCCCTTCCATACCTTTAACAATCAGGTCTGCGGCTTCGAACCACTCCATATGACGCAGCATCATCTCGGCGGAGAGGATCACGGAACCTGGGTTCACTTTATCCTGACCAGCATACTTAGGTGCTGTTCCGTGGGTCGCTTCGAACAGCGCGCACTCGTCACCGATGTTTGCGCCGGGAGCAATACCGATACCGCCAACCTGCGCCGCCAGGGCGTCGGAGATGTAGTCACCGTTCAGGTTCATACAGGCAATAACGTCATACTCGGCCGGACGCAGCAGGATCTGCTGCAGGAACGCATCGGCAATCACGTCTTTGATAACGATCTCTTTGCCACTGTTCGGGTTCTTGATCTTCATCCATGGGCCGCCATCGATCAGCTCGCCGCCGAACTCCTCTTTCGCCAGCTGGTAACCCCAGTCTTTGAAAGCGCCTTCGGTGAACTTCATGATGTTGCCTTTGTGAACCAGCGTGACAGAATCACGATCGTTAGTGATCGCGTAGTCAATCGCCGCGCGGACCAGACGTTTGGTCCCTGCCTCGGAGCAAGGCTTAACGCCGATACCGCACTGCTCAGGGAAGCGAATTTTCTTCACGCCCATCTCATCGCGCAGAAACTTGATCACTTTATCCGCCTCGGCAGAACCCGCTTTCCATTCGATACCGGCATAGATATCTTCGGAGTTCTCGCGGAAGATCACCATATCGGTCTCTTCAGGACGTTTTACCGGGCTTGGGGTGCCGGTGTAATAACGCACCGGGCGCAGGCAGATGTAGAGATCAAGCTGCTGACGCAGGGCCACGTTCAGGGAACGAATACCGCCACCGACTGGGGTCGTCAGTGGGCCTTTGATAGCCACGCGATACTCTTTAATCAGGTCGAGGGTTTCTTCTGGCAGCCAGACATCCTGGCCGTAGAGCTCTACCGATTTCTCACCGGTGTAAATTTCCATCCAGGAAATTTTACGCTCACCGTTATAAGCTTTCTGCACAGCGGCATCGACAACTTTGATCATCACTGGAGAAACATCAACGCCGATCCCGTCACCTTCAATAAATGGAATGATGGGGTTGTTTGGTACGTTGAGCTTGCCCTTTTCCAGGGTGATTTTCTGACCTTCCGCCGGAACAACTACTTTGCTTTCCATTAACCTCTCCTTCGAGCGCTTTTTTGTTAATGATTTGTAAGATGCGGGACAATACTACTTGAATATTCCCCCCGCGCCAATCCTCACCGGTTTGCGTTATAATGCGCTCATTGTTAACAAGTGCAAAGAACATGCGTAAATCTTCCGTTAAGAATCACCGCGTTAAACGATTCAGCTCGCGGCCCGCCGCCCGCCAGGCCGACAAAGGGCCCAGGCGTGTTATCGTTTTTAACAAACCTTTTGACGTGCTGCCGCAGTTCAGCGATGAAGCCGGACGCAGTACACTCAAAGACTTTATACCGGTGGCGGGGGTTTATGCCGCAGGCCGCCTGGACCGCGACAGCGAAGGGCTGATGGTGCTGACCAACGATGGCGCACTGCAGGCGACGCTGACTCAACCCGGCAAACGCACCGGCAAAATTTATTACGTTCAGGTAGAAGGCACGCCGGACGAGCAGGATATTCAGCCACTGCGGGATGGCGTTAATCTGAAAGACGGCCCTACCCTGCCCGCAGGCGTGGAACTGGTCAGCGAACCTGAGTGGTTATGGCCCCGCAATCCGCCAGTGCGTGAGCGTAAAGCGATTCCCACCAGCTGGCTGAAAATGACTCTGCATGAGGGACGTAACCGCCAGGTCCGCCGCATGACGGCCCATATCGGATTCCCGACCCTGCGCCTTATCCGCTTTGCCATGGGCAGGATGGTGCTGCAGGATTTATCGCCGGGTGAATGGCGCGATGTCACCGGCGAGTTCCCTATTTAAGCCATTGTTGGCAACAAGGAGTCAGGCATGTTTAAACCTCACGTTACCGTCGCCACCGTCGTTCAGGCTGAGGGGCAATTTCTGGTGGTGGAAGAGATGGTCCGCGGCCGGGCAACCTGGAATCAGCCCGCCGGCCATCTGGAAGCCAATGAAACCCTGTTGCAGGCTGCCGTTCGTGAGCTGTATGAGGAAACCGGCCTTGAAGGCGTGCCGCACTCCTTCCTGCGTCTGCATCAGTGGATTGCCCCGGACAACACCCCCTTTCTGCGGTTTCTTTTTGCGCTGGATTTACCAAAAATGCTGCCAACCTATCCGCAGGACCGCGATATTGATCGCTGCTGGTGGTTACCGCCGCAGGAGATCCTTACCGCTAAAAAGCTGCGTTCTCCGTTAGTTGCTGAAAGTCTGCGGATTTATCAGCAGGGTCCGCGTTACCCGCTGGAAGTCTTAAGCGCGTTTCAGTGGCCGTTTAGCGAGGATGCACCCGCGGCGGACGCATGGTAGAATACGCCGCAATTTTAAAGGGCAGCCTTTAACTGCCACTAAAGTCGGGTATTCCTCATGTCAGTAAGTCAGAAAAAAGTGATCGTCGGGATGTCCGGCGGTGTCGACTCCTCCGTTTCCGCCTGGTTACTGCAGCAGCAGGGCTATCAGGTGGAAGGCCTGTTTATGAAAAACTGGGAGGAAGATGATGGCGAGGAATACTGCACCGCAGCGGAAGATTTAGCCGATGCGCAGGCAGTCTGCGACAAGCTTGGAATCTACCTGCATACCGTGAACTTTGCTGCCGAATACTGGGACAACGTCTTCGAACACTTCCTGGAAGAGTACAAGGCGGGCCGCACCCCGAATCCGGATATCCTCTGTAACAAAGAGATCAAGTTCAAAGCATTCCTGGAATTTGCCGCGGAAGATCTTGGCGCCGATTTCATCGCCACGGGTCACTATGTCCGCCGCCAGGATGTGGAGGGTAAAAGCCGCCTGCTGCGGGGGCTGGACGACAATAAAGACCAGAGTTACTTCCTCTACACGTTGGGCCATGAGCAGATCGCACAAAGCCTGTTCCCGGTCGGCGAGCTGGCTAAACCGGAAGTACGCCGCATCGCGGAAGAGCTTGAGCTGGTGACCGCGAAGAAAAAAGATTCCACCGGCATCTGCTTTATCGGCGAACGAAAATTCCGTGACTTCCTGGGACGCTATCTGCCTGCACAGCCTGGCGCAATCGTCAGCGTGGAGGGTGAAGTAGTGGGCGAACATCAGGGGCTGATGTATCACACTCTTGGTCAGCGTAAAGGGCTTGGCATTGGCGGCACTAAAGAGGGTAGCGAAGAGCCGTGGTATGTGGTCGATAAAGACGTGGCGAAAAACCTGTTGGTTGTCGCTCAGGGTCACGAGCACCCTCGCCTGATGTCCACCGGACTGATTGCTCAACAGCTGCACTGGGTCAATCGTGAAATCCTGAAAGCCCCTCTGCGCTGCACGGTGAAAACCCGCTATCGTCAGACCGATATCCCCTGCACCATTACCCCTCTGGGTGAGGATCGCCTGGAAGTGCGCTTTGATGAGCCGGTGGCCGCGGTCACGCCCGGTCAGTCAGCCGTTTTCTACCTTGATGAAGTCTGCCTGGGGGGCGGTATCATCGAAGAGCGTCTGCCGCTGCTTTAATCCGATGACCGGTCAGCCACGCTGGCCGGGTCTGACACTGCACACTGGCGCATACAGGAGTTACCGTGGCGAAGAACTATTACGATATTACGCTGGCCCTGGCAGGGATCTGCCAGTCTGCGCATCTGGTGCAGCAACTGGCACATCAGGGTCATTGTCCACCTGAAGCACTGAAAATCTCGCTGAACAGCGTGGTGGATTTGAACCCCTCCTCCACCCTGGCCGTATTCGGGAATGAAGAAGCCCATTTACGCTTCGGGCTGGAGACGCTACTGGCAGTACTGAACAGCAGCAGCCGCCATGGCGCAGGTGCAGAACTGACCCGTTACACCCTGAGCCTGATGGTGCTGGAACGCAAGCTCAGCGCCAACAAAAGCGCGCTGAACGAGCTGGCACAGCGCATCAGCCAGCTTGACCGTCAGCTGGTACACTATGACGTAGATTCTGATACGCTGCTCAGCGCCATGGCGGCTGTCTATGTGGATGTGATCAGCCCGCTGGGACCGCGAATTCAGGTTACCGGCTCACCTGCCGTGTTGCAGAATTCGCAGATCCAGAGCAAAGTTCGCGCCACTCTGCTGGCCGGTATTCGCGCCGCGGTGTTGTGGCACCAGGTCGGCGGCGGCCGCCTGCAGCTGATGTTTTCCCGCAATCGTCTCGCCAGCGAGGCAAAGCAAATGTTATCCCGTATCACCGAGTCCTCACTCTAATTTGTTAACTGATTCAGGAGTTGCACCGATGGAATTATCCTCTCTGACAGCCGTCTCCCCCGTTGATGGCCGTTATGGTGACAAAGTCAGCCCGCTGCGCGGCATTTTCAGCGAATATGGCCTGCTGAAGTTCCGCGTTGAGGTGGAAGTTCGCTGGTTACAGAAACTGGCTGCCTGCGCAGAGATCAAGGAAGTTCCTGCATTTGATGCCGACGCAAACGCTTTCCTTGATGCGATTATCGCCCATTTCAATGAGGAAGACGCTGCGCGCATTAAAACCATCGAGCGCACCACCAATCACGACGTGAAGGCCGTGGAATACTTCCTGAAAGAGAAAGTGGAGCCAAATGCCACGCTGCACGCTGTCTCTGAGTTCATTCACTTCGCCTGTACTTCTGAAGACATCAATAACCTGTCTCACGCGCTGATGCTGGAAACGGCCCGTCGCGACGTGATAGTGCCTTACTGGAACAAAATCATCGCTGCGGTCAAGGACCTGGCGGTGCAATATCGCGATATCCCGCTGCTGTCCCGCACTCACGGTCAGCCTGCCACGCCGTCAACGCTGGGCAAAGAGATGGCCAACGTGGCGTACCGCTTCGAGCGCCAGCTGCGTCAGCTGGAACGCATTGAAGTCCTGGGCAAAATCAACGGCGCGGTCGGTAACTACAACGCCCACATCGCCGCTTACCCGGAAGTGGACTGGCATCAGCTGAGCGAAAGCTTTGTGACGTCTCTGGGCATCACCTGGAACCCGTACACCACGCAGATCGAGCCACACGACTATATCGCCGAACTGTTTGACTGCATCGCTCGGTTCAACACCATCCTGATCGACTTCGATCGCGATGTGTGGGGTTACATTGCGCTGAACCACTTCAAACAGAAAACCATCGCCGGGGAAATCGGGTCTTCCACCATGCCCCATAAAGTGAACCCGATTGACTTTGAAAATTCCGAAGGCAACCTGGGGTTGGCCAACGCGGTGATGCAACACCTGGCGAGCAAACTGCCGGTTTCGCGCTGGCAGCGTGACCTGACCGACTCCACCGTTCTGCGTAACCTGGGCGTGGGAGTGGGCTATGCGCTGATCGCCTATCAGGCCACCCTGAAAGGCATCTCCAAGCTGGAAGTGAACCGCGATCGCCTGCTGGACGAGCTGGATCACAACTGGGAAGTGCTGGCTGAGCCAATCCAGACCGTGATGCGTCGTTACGGCATTGAGAAACCTTACGAGAAGCTGAAAGAGTTGACGCGCGGCAAGCGCGTGGATGCTGCTGGCATGAAGGCCTTTATTGATGGCCTCGCACTGCCGGAAGAAGAGAAAACCCGGCTGAAATTGATGACACCGGCCAATTACCTCGGCCGTGCGATCCAGATGGTTGACGACCTGAAATAATCCCGCCCAACACAGGCCGATGCAAGTCGGCCTGTGTTAACCTGCTGTTTATCTGCTTTAACCTATACTTTCTTCAGATTACTATAAGGCTGAAGCCACCACTGAATCAGACAGAAAGGATAATGTTATGCGCGTATTGATTGTGGAAGATAACCCACTGCTGCGTCATCATCTCGCTGTACAGCTGCGGGAAATGGGCCATCAGGTTGATGCTGCCGAGGATGCTAAAGAAGCAGATTACTTCCTGAGCGAGCATACGCCTGATATCACCCTGGTCGATTTGGGGCTGCCTGATGAAGACGGCATGACGCTGATCCGCCGCTGGCGTAGCCAGGAAGTGAAGCAGCCTATTCTGGTGCTCACCGCCCGTGAAGGCTGGCAGGCCAAAGTGGAAGCACTGGAAGCGGGTGCCGACGACTACGTGACCAAACCTTTCCATATCGAAGAAGTGGTTGCCCGCATGCAGGCTCTGATGCGTCGCAATAGCGGCCTGGCCTCGCAGATTATCACGCTGGCCCCTTTCCAGGTCGATCTCTCGCGCCGCGAGCTGACCATCGACGAAAAAGAGATCAAACTCACCGCTTTTGAATACACCATTATCGAAACGCTGATACGTAACGCCGGTAAGGTAGTGAGCAAGGATTCGCTGATGCTCCAGCTCTATCCGGATGCCGAGCTGCGCGAAAGCCATACTATCGACGTGCTGATGGGGCGCCTGCGTAAAAAAATACAGTCCGAGCATCCGAAAGATGTGATTACCACCGTCCGTGGTCAGGGCTACAGGTTCGATCTTTAACCTGATGCCAACATTCAGTCCTAAAGCCCCCTTCTCCCTCCGCGCGCGCTTTCTGCTGGCAACGGCAGCGGTAGTGCTGATCCTTTCGCTCTCTTATGGCATGGTGGCCGTGGTGGGGTATGTGGTCAGCTTTGATAAGAATACCTACCGGGTAATGCGCGCCGAGAGCAATCTGTTCTTCACTCTTGCACAGTGGCAGAACGGCAAGCTGTCTATCGCCCAGCCAGAGCGATTTTCTCTTAACTTACCGACGATGATTTATATCTACAACGAAAAAGGGAAACTGCTGTGGCAGCTGCGCGACGTACCTGAAATTCGCAATAAGATTAAGCGTGAGTGGCTAAAGCGCGCCGATTTTTATGAAATCAATACCGATAACGGCACCTGTCGCCAGGCGCTGGGCGATAATCAGGACGCGCAGAATAAGCTGACGGCCTATGATGACGACAACAACGACACCTTCACCCACTCGGTGGCGGTAAACCGTTACGAGGCGACGCCCACCCTGCCCGCGCTGACCATTGTGGTGGTTGATTCCATTCCGCAGGAACTGCAGCATTCTGACGTGGTCTGGTCGTGGTTCAGCTACGTACTGCTGGTCAACCTGCTGTTGGTGATCCCGCTACTGTGGCTGGCCGCACACTGGAGCCTGCGGCCGATTGGCACGCTGGCAGGCCAGGTGCGTGAGCTGGAAAATGGCACGCGCGAGGCACTGGATCCCAAGCCGCCGCAGGAGTTAAAAAGCCTGGTGCGCAACCTCAATCTGCTGCTGGATAATGAGCGCCAGCGCTACACTCGTTACCGCACCACGCTGAGCGACCTGACTCACAGCCTGAAAACACCGCTGGCAGTATTACAGACCACCCTGCGATCGCTGCGGGGCGGGCGTAATCTCTCTATCGAGCAGGCCGAACCCATTATGCTTGAGCAAATCAGCCGTATCTCCCAGCAGATTGGCTACTACCTGCACCGGGCCAGTATGCAGGCCGATCACAACGTGCTGAAGCGCGAGCTGCACTCCGTGCCAGGGCTGCTGGACAGCCTCTGCTCCGCGCTGAATAAAGTTTATCAGCGCAAAGGCGTGGTGCTGACGCTGGATATTTCTCCTGAGCTGACCTTTGTCGGCGAACAGAATGACTTTATGGAAGTGATGGGCAATGTGCTGGATAACGCCTGCAAATACTGCCTGGAGTTTGTGGAAATCACCGCCCGACAGACGGATGATGAACTTCATCTGATTGTCGATGATGATGGCCCCGGCATTCCTGAAAGCAAACGTGATGTCATTTTTATTCGTGGTCAGCGGGCTGATACGCTGCGACCCGGTCAGGGTCTGGGCCTGGCAGTGGCAAGAGATATTCTGGAGCAGTACACCGGTGATATTATCGCTACCACCAGTGAACTGGGTGGTGCGCGCATGGAGGTCATTTTTAAGCGTCAGGAAGTGCTGCACGGCAGCGAATAATTGCGCCCCGTGTCTGGCTTAGCCCCCCGGAGATAAATGCGTTACCCCGGGAGGCTTTGCCACTGTTATAATCGATGAAATTCAGCGTTTCAGGAACTTCATCATGGATTATCAGCTCGATCTTAACTGGCCCGATTTTATCCAGCGCTACTGGCAGAAACGTCCGGTAGTGCTTAAACGCGGTTTCAAAAACTTCGTTGACCCTGTCTCTCCGGATGAACTGGCCGGTCTGGCGATGGAAAGTGAAGTCGACAGCCGCCTGGTCAGCCATCAGGACGGCAAGTGGCAGGTCAGCCACGGTCCCTTTGAGAGCTACGATCACCTTGGTGAGAACAACTGGTCACTGCTGGTGCAGGCGGTCGATCACTGGCACGAACCTTCTGCCGCGCTGATGCGCCCTTTCCGTTATCTGCCTGACTGGCGGACTGACGATCTGATGATCTCTTTCTCGGTGCCGGGCGGTGGCGTGGGTCCGCACCTCGATCAATACGATGTATTTATTATCCAGGGCAGTGGCCGCCGCCGCTGGCGCGTGGGTGAAAAAGTGGCAATGAAGCAGCACTGCCCGCACCCTGACCTGCTGCAGGTCGAACCTTTCGACGCCATCATTGATGAAGAGATGGAGCCGGGCGACATTCTCTATATTCCACCGGGTTTTCCGCACGAAGGTTACTCGCTGGAAAGTGCCATCAACTACTCGGTGGGTTTCCGTGCGCCAAGCGGTCGCGAGCTGATCAGCGGATTTGCTGATTACGTTCTTTCCCGTGAGCTGGGCAGCTACCGCTTCAGCGATCCGGATGTCCCATCCCGTGAAAATACCGCCGAGATCCTGCCGCAGGAGCTGGAGGGTATCCGCAACATGATGCTGGACGTGATCAACCAGCCGGAGCACTTTAACCAGTGGTTTGGTGAGTTTATCTCGCAATCCCGCCATGAACTGGACGTTGCGCCCCCGGAGCCGCCGTATCAGCCCGATGAGATTTACGATGCGCTGCAACAGGGTGACCGCCTGCAGCGCCTGGGCGGCCTGCGCGTGCTGTCGATTGGCCATGCGGTATTTGTGAACGGTGAACAGATTGAATCACCACACCGTGAAGCACTGACCGTGCTGGCTAATCAGTATTCACTGGGGGCACAGGAGCTGGGTGCGGTACTGGACGATCCGTCATTCCTTGCCCAGCTGGCCGCACTGGTGAACAGTGGCTACTGGTATTTCAGCGAAGAAGAGTAATTAACACTGAGCGGGGCGAATAAGTTCGCCCCGTTATCCCTTATTTCTTCGCCTTTTCAGCGGTCAGCGCCGCAATACGCATAATCACCGTCACCGCCTTCTCCATAATATCCAGCGAGGCGAACTCATGTTTGCCGTGGTAGTTGTAGCCGCCGGTAAACAGATTCGGACAGGGCAATCCCTTGAAGGAGAGCGCCGCGCCATCTGTGCCGCCACGGATGGGCTTCACGTCCGGTTCGATATCACATTCCCGCATCGCCTGAAGCGCCACATCAATGATGTGCGGATGAGCCTCGACCTTCTCACGCATATTGAAATAACTGTCGTCGATAGTGACTTCAACCGTACAGCCCGGCTGCAGGTCTTTGCTCAGGTTGGCGGCAATCTTCTTCATCACCTCTTTACGCGCCGCAAAACTTTCCCGTTCAAAGTCCCGAATAATGTAATGCAGCTCAGCTTTATCCACGCAGCCTTTGATGCCGTGCAGGTGGTAAAAACCTTCATAGCCGGAGGTCTGTTCAGGCACCTCTTTCTCCGGCATCGCGGCCTGGTAACGCATCGCCAGATCGAGCGCATTCACCATCACCCCTTTCGCCGTGCCGGGATGCACATTGTTACCGGTGATTTTGACCGTTGCCGAGGCCGCATTAAAGTTCTCATATTCAAACTCACCGATGCCGCTACCATCGACGGTATAACCCCATTCGGCACCGAAAGCCGCGACGTCAAAGCAACTGGTGCCTTTACCAATCTCCTCGTCCGGCGTAAAGGCAATGCGGATTTTACCGTGTGGCACCTGGCTGTTTTTCAGCTGCGTCATTGCTGTCATGATTTCTGCCACGCCCGCTTTATCATCGGCACCCAGCAGCGTTTTGCCATCAGTGGTGATCAGCGTATGGCCAATCAGGCTGTGCAGCACCGGAAACATTACCGGTGAGAGGATTTCATCGCCAATACCCAGCGCAATATCACCACCGCGATAGTTCTCAACGATCTGTGGATTGACATTTTTGGCGGTGAAATCCGGTGAAGTATCCATATGGGAGATGAAACCAATAGTCGGCACCGGCCAGTCAACATTGCCGGGCAGCGTGGCCATGACAATGCCATGTTCGCTAAGCGTGACCTCACTGAAGCCCAGCGTTTCCAGCTCTTCCTGCAGCACTTTCGCCAGCCGCCACTGTCCTTCAGTGCTGGGCACCTGGCGGACATGGCTTTTAGATTGCGTATCAAATGAAACATAGTGCAAGAAGCGGTCGAGTAAATTGTTCATCTTCCTTCCCTCTGAATGACAGGTTTTATTATCTGTAACTTTTTCTGAAAGAATATTGCGTCAGGTCAGTTCAGCGGCGGGTGACTGCCCCGGCTTAGCCCATCAGCAACATTAATGCCCTTGTGGATAATGGATCAGGCTGTGAAACTTCATGGTCTGGCTGCCATCATTGCGGTAGCTGTGCGGACAGTCAGCCTGAAAACGCAAACCCTCACCGCTATTAAGGGTATGCCATATCCCGTTAACCGCCAGTTGCAACTCACCTTGCGTAACCACCACGTGCTCCACGACGCCCCTGTCGTGGGGGGATGAGTCGCTTACCGCGCCCGCAGCAAGCTCAATGGCCAGCATATCGAACCGCAGTTCAGGATCGAAAGGAAAAAGGGGCGTGACCTGCATTGATGGGTGCTGTTGCTGCCAGGGAATGGGGCTCCCGCTACGGATCACCGCTGAGGCAACCAGTGCCGGGCCTGCCGGTATAAAGAGTGAAAATGGCACGTTAAACCCGGTGGCAATTTTCCACAGCGTAGCCACGGTCGGGCTGGATTCGCCCCGTTCAATCTGCCCCAGCATGGCTTTACTGACGCCTGTGCGGGTGGCCGCTTCGGTCAGGCTCCATTCGCGCGTCTGACGCAAAGATTTCAGGGTCAGTCCCAGCTGGGTCGGGTATTCGGCCATCTGACCTCCTTCTCTTTCACCCAAAATGTGCTTGTGCGTTATAACGCACGATGCTAGTTTGTGCGTTATAACGCTCAATACGGAAGATACTATGCGCCCGCCTCTCGCTCTGCAACATCTTACTTTTCCTGCCATCGTCGCGGGCTTTGTCGCAGTGCTGGTGGGTTACACCAGTTCTGCCGCAATTATTTTCCAGGCGGCCGCAGCCGCGGGAGCGAGCGCACTGCAGATTGGCGGCTGGCTTAGCATGCTCGGCCTGGCGATGGGCATCACCTCAATTGGCCTGTCCCTCTACTATCGCGCACCAATCCTGACCGCCTGGTCCACGCCGGGAGCGGCCCTGCTGGTCACCAGTCTGCCCGGCACACCCATGCCGGAAACCATCGGCGTGTTCATCTTCGCCTCGGGGCTGATTTTCCTCTGTGGCGTGACCGGGTTGTTTGCCCGTCTGATGAACTACATTCCACAGGCAATCTCAGCCGCAATGCTGGCCGGGATTTTACTGCGCTTCGGCATGGATGCTTTTGGCTCGTTTAAACTCGATTTCACCCTGACGGCGGCCATGTGCCTGACGTATCTGCTGATGAAACGTTACCTGCCCCGTTACGCCATCGTGCTGACGCTGGTGGCCGGGCTGGCATGTGCCGCGCTGAAGGGGGAGATCCATTTCTCCCACCAGTCGATGAGCTTTGCGCTACCGGAATTTATTGCGCCGCACTTCACCCTCTCCACGCTGCTGGGGATTGGCGTGCCGTTCTTTGTCGTTACGATGGCATCGCAAAATGCGCCAGGCATTGCCACGCTGAAGGCCGCAGGCTATCAGGTGCCCGTGTCGCCGCTGATGAGCTGGACCGGGCTGACCGCACTGCTGCTTGCGCCATTTGGCGGATTTTCAGTTTGTATTGCCGCCATTACCGCCGCCATCTGTATGGGGCCGGATGTTCATTCCGATCCACGGCGTCGTTACTGGGGTGCGGCCTGTGCCGGGTTCTTCTATCTGCTGGCAGGCGTCTTTGGTGGTGCCATCGGCCAGCTGTTCAGTGCGTTGCCGCCTGCGCTGATCCATACCATTGCCGGACTGGCGCTGCTGGGCACCATTGCCGGGAGCCTGCAACGGGCGTTAGTGGATGAAAAGCAGCGGGAGGCAGCGGTCATGACCTTTCTGATTACGGCGTCAGGCCTGACGCTACTGGGCGTGGGTGCCGCATTCTGGGGATTGGCTGGCGGGGTGATCACGCATGTCATTCTTTCACTGCCCCGGCGCCAACAGGCGGAATAAAAAGAGCCAGAACAGCGACCTCACTGACCGAAACCCCGGGCAACGGGGAGGTCGAAGCTGAGCGGATACCGGCCGCTACAGCTGGCCGGAAACGCTATTTTAACACCACCCACCTGCGACCAAAGAGGATGGTGATCAGCACGATAGTGGCTATCGCCGCCAGGTGCTGAATAAAATCCAGCCAGTGCAGATGAATGGGATGGCACAGCGACAGTAATGACAGCGCCATGCAGGCAACACCTGCCCCGGCCACCGCCAGGCTGCGAGCCGGGAACAGCGCACGGGTCTGGCGCAGATAACCGATAACGATCGCCATCATCGGTATGCTCACCACCATCATAAAGAGATAGCAATTGGTGCCTTCCAGATGCCCTGCTGTTTCAGGCGCGTTGCGCAGATTGATCAGAATGCTGAGGAGCCAGACACCCACCAGCGGCATAAACCATCTCCAGCTGAGTGGGCGTCGCCCGGCAATACTCATCTCGAAGGCGTTGCGAATCGCCAGGGTGCCGGTCACAAATGTCAGCAACAGCTGAAGAGCCGCCCATGTCATACCCGGCTGAGACCAGTCGTTCAGCGTTCTGTGCACGATCAGGCTGGCTGCCGCCCCACAGGGCAATGCCATTATTATCCAGGCCAGCACGCGCCAGCCCGTCGGCCGGGTTCGCTTCACCGGCGAAGCACCACGGCTGAGTTTATCAATGAATAAATCATGATCGGTCATGCTTTGCTCCAAAACGGCGAAGGTTAGTCAAAGCGCGGTGCAGAAGAGACTTCACGGCGGGAACCGTCAGGTTGTTCTGTGTTGCGGCTTCCGCCAGGCTCATTTCCCTCAAATGGACATGCTCAACGATTTGCCGTTGTCGGCTGGAGAGCTGGTCAAGATAGACGCCCAATTCCTCACGGGGATCCTCGCGTTGCTGGGTCGCTACCGAATGCGTCACGGACTCTTCCTCTGCCACTTCCCAGCGACGCTGCCGCCCACGGCGGCGCAGCGTATCGATGGCTCTGGCATGCGCAATCGCCATCAGCCAGGGCAGGAACGGACAGGCGGGATCGTAAGTGTGGCGAACCCGATGCACGGCCAGCAGAACATCCTGAATCACATCTTCCACCAGTACCGCATCGTCAATTTGCCTGCGCACTATTGACCGAATAACCGGCACCAGCGCAGTCAGCAGACAAGTGTATGCCTGCTGGTTTCCAGCCTGCGCCTGCGCCATCAGAATGGGCCATTTCTCTCGTGGTATGTCGGTTTTATCCATTGACCGCCTTTAAGCCCGGCCTGTTTTCAGACCTTTTTTCCGCTGGCCTGCTCCAGTGCGTCGACCACAATTGACGGAGTCAGAACCTGCGGCAATACCTTCGGTGCACTGCCATCTGCCGGATAGACAATATACAGCGGCAAACCGCCCTGCCCGAACTCATTCATCACGTCATCAATATCCGGATTGAATTTTGTCGAGTCCGCGACCATGTAGACTGTGCCGGTGCGAAGCAGTGCCTGTTTCACCGCATCTGTCGACAAGGTGGTACGCTGGTTGACCTGACAGGTAATGCACCACGATGCGGTGAAGTCTACCAGTATAGCCTTACCGTGACCGCGTTCCGCAGCCACTGTTTGCGGCGACCATTTTACTTGCGTAACAGCAGTGGCCGCCTGTCCGTCAGGCAATGCAGAGCCAGGCTGCACAATGGCGGAAATCGGCGCAATCACCGCGACGAACAGCACCGCCGTGACGGCAAACATCACGTTATGGGGCTTGCCGGAGAAGCGTCGTTTTTGCGCCATACCGTACAGCCAGGCGGTAAAACCCAGCAGCACCGAGCAGGTCAGGATCGTCGCAAGTGCAGCAGTGCCCGCCTGTTGGGCCAGCACCCAGACCAGCCAGGCCCAGGCACCCAACATCGGAAAAGCCAGCCCGCGCTTGAGAATATCCATCCATGCGCCCGGACGAGGCAAATGTTTTGCCAGCTGAGGAAAAATTGACACCACGGTAAACGGCGCGGCAAAGCCCTGTGCCAGTGAGAAAAATATCGCCAGAGAGATGGCAGGCGGCTGAACCAGTGCGTAACCGATCGCACTGGCCATAAAGGGAGCCGAACAGGGCGTGGCGACCACGATGGCAAGCGCTCCGGTGAGCGCCGAACGCACCAGCGAGCTGCGGCCAAGTTCAATTTCTCCCGCACGCTGCAGAGACAGCCCGACTTCAAATACCCCGAGCAGGTTAATGGCAGCAGCAAGAATGATCAGCGCCAGCACGGCAATCACCAGCGGAGACTGTAACTGGAAACCCCAGCCAACAGCATTCCCTGTTGCCCGCGCAGCCAGCAAAATACCGGCCAGCGCCATCATGGTGACAATGACACCGGCCAGGAAAGCCAGCCCCTCAGCACGCGCACCGGAAGGACTTCCCTGATGGCGCAACAGACCCAACGCCTTCAGTGAAATGACCGGGAACACGCAGGGCATAAAATTGAGGATAATGCCGCCTGTAAAGGCGGACAACATTGCAGTTAACATAACGGGCCTCTGTCGGCAGAAGATTTACCGGACAATCAGTATCAGGAAGCGTGCATTGCTGAATAGTGTTTCACTGCATCCATTGCTTTCTGGATGTGCGTATCAGGATTACGGTCGGTGTAGCTCAACAGAATTTTGCCGTCAGGAGCGATAACATAAGAGGTGCGGTCAGAAAGCGTTTTGCCTTGCATCTGCAGGGTGGTCTGGTATTCAGCCGCAATTTTGGCCCCCGGGTCTGCGGCCACGGCGAACTTATCGCGACATTCCAGTCTGGAGAAATCGGCAACCTGCTCAGTGTTACCGGCAGTCACTCCAATGACAGTTGCGCCCAGTTTTTTAAAGCCATCCGAGGCCTCAGCAAAGTCGTGAGCCTCAATCGTGCAGCCCTTGCTGAACGCAGCAGGGAAGAAATAGAGCACCACAGGCCCTTTCTGCAGCGCCTGTTGCAGGGAGAAGGTCATTGGTTTGCCCGCCAGTGCGCCCTGTAATTTAAAATCCGGGGCATGGGCACCCACCGGAAGCGCAGCTTCGGCATTAATGGCAGGCAGGGCGAAGCTCACCAGGGCAGCAGTGGTTACAGAACATAAAAATTTTTTTGTACGGTTCATGAAAAGCTCCATCAGGGTTAAGAGAACGGCTTTGTTTAACAGTTCGCTGTGGAGCGTCAGAAAGTTTCGCCGGAGAAAAAACTTTTTTTTCCCGGGGGGGGGGGAGAAAAATGATCGCTGCGGAATTTTAGCGGCATTTCCCCGTGCGATAACATGCCGTTTCTTATCCTGAGGGCGGCGGCGCGGTGCCTTACGTCAAATTAAACCGGCTGTCCGGCTTGAGCGGCTCGGGCAGCGGGAAATCACCGTTCATCTCCTTGAGATTGCGCTCAATCACCACGCAAATCGCATCCAGCGGCAGATCGTTGGCATCGACGCCAAACGGATCTTCCAGCTCTTCCGCCAGCGATTCCAGTGACAGAAAGGTATAGGAGATGAACACCGACACCAGCGGTGTCATGTAGTGAAGATCGGACACCAGCGCAAACGGCAGCAGCGTACAGAACAAGTAGACGGTACGGTGCAGGATCAGGCTGTAAGCAAACGGGATCGGCGTGGTGGCTATCCGTTCGCAGGCACCCAGCACCTGCGACAGATGATTGAGGTTCTCATCAATACTCTGCCACAAAATATCGGACACAGCGCCCTTCTGCCGCTGTTCACCCAGCCACAGTCCCATACAGAGCAAAATCTGGCTGCCCGGCAGCGGACTGTTCAGTACCCGATCGTGCCAGCGCTCCGGCAGCCGCTGCTGCAGATCGCTACCGGCATCAGTCTGGCGAAGCTGGTGCTTCAGGCTCCAGGCGAAAGCTGTCATCAGCCCGGCAAACTCCCGTGCGGCTGCATCATCCAGCAACAGGACGCTTTTAATCTGCCGTAGCAGAGAACGCTGGACGATCAGTAGGGAACCCCAAACCGTGCGCGCCTCGGTGAAACGGGCATAGCTGGCGTTATTACGGAAACCGAGGAAGATGGCGATCGCCACCCCGAGCAGGCTGAATGGCGCAGTGGTGAGATGGATGCCCAGCGATTCGTACCATTGGTAGCTGATCACCGCGACAATGGACATAACCTGGTTCAGCGACAGGCGAAACAGAATTTTCGACAGCACGGAACCGTGCCAGTCAAACAGGCGACGGAACCAGTGCTGACTGGGACGAACGATCATCGGTTACTTGCCAATCTTCTGCAGCAGGTGGTGCACAAACTTCGGCACCACTTCGCTGGCAAGACCGTAGTCCTTCTCTTCAAATTCGCTGCCAACCTGGCTTGGCTCCAGGTTCAACTCGAGGGTATGCGCACCCTGCAGCTTTGCTTCATGCACGAAGCCCGCAGCCGGGTAAACGTGACCAGAGGTCCCGATAGCGACAAAGTAATCCGCCTCAGCCAGCGCTTGATAAATTTCATCCATTTGCAGCGGCATCTCGCCGAACCACACCACATGCGGGCGCAGCACCGACGGAAACTGGCAGCAGTGGCAGCGATCGGACGTTTTCACGTCTTCCTGCCAGTGCAGCACCTGGCCGCTGGTGGCACAGCGCACCTTCAGCAGTTCACCGTGCATATGGATAACGTGACTGTTTCCGGCACGTTCGTGCAGGTTATCGATGTTCTGGGTGACCAGCAGAAAGTGATCTCCCAGCGCCGCTTCCAGCTCGGCCAGCGCCCGGTGTGCGGCGTTGGGCTGGATGTCAGGCTGCGCGAGCTGGCGACGGCGGGCATTATAGAACTCTTGCACCTTCTCCGGATCGCGGGTGAAACCTTCCGGCGTGGCAACATCCTCCACCTTGTGCTCTTCCCACAGGCCGTCTGCTGCGCGGAATGTGCGGATCCCCGACTCGGCGGAGATCCCTGCCCCGGTCAGCACGACCACTCTGGGCAGCGGATTGCGGGCGATCTCAATATTGCGATCGCGTTCAAAAATGCGCTGACGAAAGCGCTGATGCACCTGACGTCGGGTTTTCTTGTAACGTGCCAGTCTCAGTCGGCGACGGGGGGTACGCATCATAAATCTTTTACTCCTTAACGTGCAGGAATGCGGCGCCGCGCATTCCGCCTGCGTCTCCGTGACGCGCTCTGGCAAAGCGTGGTGGCCTGGCCACCGGCAGCAGATGCCGGCTGACCCGAGCCTCCAGCCCCTCACAGAGCACGTCGAAATTGGATAATCCACCGCCCAGCACCACCAGGTGCGGGTCGACCATTGTCAACAGATTGCCAAGGCAGACGGCCAGCAAATCCTTATAACGTTCAGTGTGCGCAATGGCCTGCTCATCACCCTGATAATAGCGGGTGATGATCTGCGGCGCACTGAGAGCGGACTGATTATGTAACTGCCAGAGTCGGGAAAATCCCGGACCCGAAAGCCATGACTCAATACAGCCCCGTTTACCGCAACCGCAAACTGGCAGCTCCACGTCCCAGCCCAGCACGTCAAGTGCATCAACCGGCAGCCGCATATGGCCGAACTCGCCTACCACATAATTGCGTCCGGTCATCGGTTTACCTTCAATAATCAGGCCGCCGCCAACGCCGGTGCCGAGGATCAGGCCCAGCACCACCGGGTAAGCCTGAAATTCATCGTCCCAGGCTTCCGACAGCGCAAAGCAGTTGGCATCATTATCAATACGCACCTCCCGCCCCAGCCGCTGGCTGAGATCGGCCTGCAGCCGCTGACCACGGGCGGCAGGAATATTGGCGGTAAACAGGGTTCCGTCGTCCGGAACGGGCAGGCCGGGTACGCCGATCCCCACGCTGCCGCGCTCGCCACAGAACGCATCTGCCTCATGAGTCAGCGCCACCAGTTCATCTAACAGGGCCGCATAGTGATCTTGCGGCGTGGCGACGCGTTTGCTCCAGACCTGCTGACGCTGCGGGGTATATACGCCCAGGGCGATTTTGCTACCGCCCACGTCAAAACCGTAATACATCCGAACCTCTGCTACTGACCGCTGAGCACGCGTGCCGGATCGATACGGCTCGCCCTTCTGGCCGGATACCAGCTGGCTATCAGGCTGAGCACCAGTGAAGTGACCAGTACGATAGCTACGTCAAGCCAGTGCACCTCTGACGGCAGAAAATCGATAAAGTAGATATCGCCGGACAGGAAATGGTAGCCGGTTAAGGTTTCAATGCCGCGAATGATCGGCGTGAGATTAAACGCGGCCAGCACGCCAACCACCACACCGCTGACGCTGCCCACCAGCCCTGCCATCAGCCCATACCAGACAAAGATAGCCCGGATCAGCCCATCCTTCGCGCCGAGCGTTCGTAACACCGCAATATCACCGCTCTTGTCTTTCACCGCCATCACCAGCGTGGAAACAATGTTGAAACAGGCCACGCCGATCACCAGCACCATCGCCAGATACATAATGGCGCGGATCATCTGGATATCGCGGTACATGTAACCGTAGGTACCAATCCAGCTGCGGATATAAACATAGGAGTGGGTTACTTCACCTGCGTCACGCACCAGCTTCTGCGCGGCAAACGGATTGCTCATTTTCAGCGCAATACCGGTGACGTTGTCACCCATACCCAGATAGTGCTGCGCATCGGCCAGGGGAACGAGTGCCAGACTGTGATCCAGCATGCCGCTAAGCGCCAGAATTCCGCTGACCTGCAAGCGAACGCGCTTCGGTTGCAGCAATTTATGCTGTGCATCGCTGTTCGGGATCATGATGGTCAGCCAGTCGCCCTGTTTGACGTTGAGGCTTTTCGCCACGCCCTGGCCAAGGATGATCTGCTGTTGACCAGCGCTGAAGCTCTGCCAGGCGTTGTTCTGCACGTACGCAGGCAACGCACTGAGTCTGCTTTCCTGCTGCGGATCAACCCCTTTCACCTGTACTGCCTGCAGCTTGACGCCGCTTTCAATCAGGCCGGTAAAATTGATGTAAGGCGCAGCGGCGGCAATGCCTTTGACCTGCTCAACCTTGGGTAAAAGCGCCTGCCAGCCGGTAAAGGGCTGGTTGACCGGTTCGATTTCCCCATGCGGTACCACCGCCAGGATACGATTATTCAGCTCGCGCTCAAACCCGTTCATTGCGCTCAGGCCAACAATCAGTACCGCCACGCCCAGCGCGATACCCACGGTGGAGATCACTGAAATCAGCGAAACCATACCGCCACGACGACGCCCACGGCTGAAGCGCAGGCCCAGAAGAAGAGAAAGAGATCCCGCCATTACACCAGCCCTGCCAGGGTGAGTTCGCCGCTCAGCTGACCGTCACGCATCTCCATCTGGCGGTTAAGACGCTTCGCGAGGTGCAGATCGTGAGTGACCACCAGAAAAGCGGTGCCCTGCCGCACGTTAAGCTCGCCCAGCAAATCAAAAATGGCATCTGCGTTACGGGCATCAAGGTTGCCGGTCGGTTCATCCGCCAGCACCAGGCGCGGGTTATTGACCAGCGCACGGGCGATAGCCACACGCTGACGCTCTCCCCCCGAAAGCTCGGAAGGTCGGTGCGCAGCGCGCTTTTCCAGACCAACAGCGGCCAGCATGTCAATGGCCCTGGCTTCCGCCTCGCCCGTGGCAGCTTTGCCAATCAGCAGCGGCATCGCCACGTTTTCCAGCGCGCTGAAGTCCGGCAGCAGATGGTGGAACTGATAGATAAAGCCCAGCTCGCGGTTACGCAGTTCCGCTTTGGCGGCAGAAGACATGCCGTTCAGCGATTGGCCATTAAACACCACGTCACCGGCAGTGGGGGTATCAAGCCCACCGAGCAGGTGCATCAGGGTACTTTTGCCGGAGCCGGAGCTGCCAACAATCGCCATCATTTCGCCAGGCGTCACGCTGAAAGAAACATTGCGCAGCACATCAGTCTGCACGCTGCCTTCCTGATAGCGTTTGCACAGGTTGTCGCACTGCAACAGGATCGGGTTACTCATAACGTAATGCCTCAGCGGGTTGAACGGCGGCGGCGCGCCAGGAAGGATAAAGCGTGGAAAGCAGCGCCACGACCATCGCGGTGATAACGATAGTCACCACCTGCGTCACAGAAATGTCGACGGGCAGTGCCGCACCGTCAAGGAAAGCGCCAATCAGCGGCATCAGATTGTTCAACTGGCTGGCCAGCAGCACCCCAAGCAGCGCGCCAAGCACCGAACCGACAATCCCGGCCGTTGCGCCCTGTACCATAAAGACCATCACAATCTGACGGCGCGTCAGGCCCTGGGTTTGCAGGATCGCCACTTCGCCCTGTTTCTCCATGATCAGCAGGCCCAGCGAGGTGATAATGTTAAAGGCCGCCACGGCCACGATCAGGCTGAGCAGCAGCCCCATCATATTTTTTTCCATCTTCACTGCCTGGAACAGTTCGCCCTTGCGCTCACGCCAGTCTTTCCATACCAGCCCTTCAGGCAGCTTTTGCTGACTGAGCGTATCCACCTGCAGCGGCTTGTCCAGCCACAGACGCCAGCCGGTAATGTTGCCCTGCGGATAACGCATCAGGCGTGAGGCATCCTGTTGATTGACCAGAATCTGGTAGCCATCCACTTCGCTGTTAGCTGCAAAGGTGCCCGCCACGGTAAACAGGCGCTGGCTTGGCAGGCGGCCCATCGGGGTGAACTGGCTGGCAGAAGGCACCATCAGGCGCACCTCGTCTCCCCGTTTCAGGCCAAGCTGCTCTGCCAGCTGCTCGCCAACGATCACGTTGTACTGACCTGACTGCAGCACACTCTGCTGCACGTTATCCAGATACGGCGTCAGCGGATCCGGCTCGTCCGGGTTGATCCCCAGCATCACGCCCACGCCTACGCTGCGGGCGCTTTGCAGCACCACATCACCGGTAGTCAGCGGCGTAATGCGGGAAGTGCCCTGCAGATGCAGCGAGCCGGCCGGGATCTGCCGGGGATCAATCGAACCTTTCGGGCTGGTGATCAGCGCCTGGGGCATCAGATTGAGGGTGCTTTTTTCCAGCTCGTGCTCAAAACCGTTCATGACCGACAGGACGGTGACCAGCGCCAGCACCCCCAGAGTAATGCCGATGGCGGAAAGCCAGGAAACAAACCGTCCGAAGCGGTCTGATGCTCGTCCACGCATATAGCGCAGACCGATGAATAACGCGACAGGTTGATACATATAATCCGTCTTCTGGCGGTGGATAAGGCAAAAAGTGATCGAAGATGATAAAGGACAGGCCCGCGTTATGGAACCTCTAAGCCGCTGAGTCTGCAGTATTGTTTTGTCAGCAAAGACATCCACTCCCGCCATTGCGTTACTTTTGGCCAAAAAACGCCCGCTAATTGCTCAATTGTTCCACAGGAATCGGCATAAACTGGTATTCACCCCTCTGTTAAGGAGGTAATACTGTAATGGTAATCGCGGCGAAGGGTAAGCTCGGGAGTGGTGAAAATGTCTAAATATCCTAAAGGCAGTATTGTCAGGCACAAAACTGGCGAGATCAAAGGGATGATTGTTAACGTCTTCGAACAGGACAGCGCTCCGGCAGGCTATTACGTCAAGTGGGATGACGGTAATCACAGCTATCACGGAGAAAAAGAGCTGATCTGGGCAAACATTGACCGACCCCGGATGCACTACACTCAACAATCGCCAAAATAGAGGTATACTCCGGTTAGCCGAAACGGGGATGTCATGTCCCCGCTCTCCTTTTAGTGAAGAGACCGCCTGACTGATTATGCCTGAACAATCCAGATACACCCTGCCCGTCAAAGCAGGTGACCAGCGCCAGCTGGGACAGCTGAGCGGAGCCGCCTGCGCGGTTGAATCCGCTGAAATCATCGCACGTCATAAGGGTCCGGTGGTGCTGATTGCCCCGGATATGCAAAACGCGCTGCGCCTGCAGGATGAGATTAAGCAGTTTACCGATGACCCGGTTATCAGCCTCGCGGACTGGGAAACGCTGCCGTTTGACAGTTTCTCGCCGCATCAGGAAATCATCTCTTCGCGTTTATCCACTCTTTACAGCCTGCCAACGCTTGAGCGGGGCGTGCTGATCCTGCCGGTGAACACGCTGATGCAGCGCGTCTGCCCGCACAGTTATCTGCATGGTCATGCGCTGGTGATGAAAAAAGGCCAGCGCCTGTCTCGCGATGCGCTGCGCGGTCAGCTTGAACAGGCTGGTTATCGCCACGTTGACCAGGTGATGGAGCACGGTGAATACGCCACGCGCGGCGCTTTGCTGGATCTTTACCCGATGGGCAGCGAACAGCCTTATCGCATTGACTTTTTCGATGACGAAATTGACAGCTTGCGCGTATTCGACGTGGACACCCAGCGCACGCTGGAAGAAGTCGAGGCAATTAATCTGCTGCCTGCACATGAATTCCCGACTGACAAAGCGGCCATTGAACTGTTTCGCACCCAGTGGCGTGAGCATTTCGATGTACGGCGGGAAGCGGAACATATCTATCAGCAGGTGAGCAAGGGGACCCTTCCCACCGGCATTGAATACTGGCAGCCGCTGTTTTTTGACACGCCTCTGCCGCCATTGTTCAGCTACCTGCCAGCCAACACGCTGCTGCTGAACACCGGCGATCTGGAAAGCAGCGCCGACCGCTTCTGGCAGGACGTGATGGCGCGTTTCGAGAATCGCCGCGTCGATCCGATGCGTCCTCTGCTGCCGCCGGAAACCTTGTGGTTGCGTACCGATGAGTTGTTCAGCGAGCTGAAACAGTGGCCGCGAATTCAGCTGAAAAGCGAAGAGCTGCCGCAGAAAGCCGCCAATACCAACCTCGGCTATCAGCGCCTGCCGGACCTGGCGGTACAGGCACAGGCCAAAGCCCCGCTGGATTCACTGCGTCGTTTCCTTGAAGAATTCAGCGGCCCGGTGGTGTTTTCGGTGGAAAGTGAAGGCCGCCGTGAGGCGCTTCAGGAGCTGTTAGCCCGCATCAAGATTTCGCCAAAGGCAGTTCACGCGCTGGAAGAGGCGGAAAAACCGGATCATTACCTGATGATCGGGGCCAGCGAGCACGGTTTTATTGACAGCCTGCGCCTCCGCGCTCTGATTTGTGAAAGTGATTTACTGGGAGAACGAGTCAGTCGCCGCCGTCAGGACAGTCGCCGGACGATCAATCCGGACGTACTTATCCGCAACCTGGCAGAGCTGCATCCCGGCCAACCAGTGGTGCACCTGGAACACGGTGTGGGCCGCTATAACGGCCTGACCACGCTGGAAACCGGCGGCATCACTGCTGAATATCTGATGCTGACTTATGCCGGAGATGCCAGGCTCTACGTCCCTGTTTCTTCGCTGCATCTGATCAGCCGCTACGCAGGGGGGGCGGATGAAAATGCCCCACTGCATAAACTGGGCAGCGATGCATGGTCACGCGCCCGGCAGAAAGCCGCCGAGAAGGTGCGGGATGTGGCAGCCGAGCTGCTGGATATCTATGCCCAGCGCGCCGCCAAAGCCGGTTTCGCCTTCAAACACGATCGCCAGCAGTATCAGCTGTTCTGTGAAAGTTTCCCGTTCGAGACCACGGCGGATCAGGCTCAGGCGATCAATGCCGTGCTCAGCGATATGTGTCAGCCGCTGGCGATGGATCGCCTGGTGTGCGGTGACGTTGGCTTTGGTAAAACGGAAGTGGCGATGCGCGCCGCCTTCCTGGCGGTGGAAAACCACAAGCAGGTTGCCGTACTGGTGCCAACCACCCTTCTTGCTCAGCAGCATTACGATAACTTCCGCGACCGCTTTGCCAACTGGCCGGTACGCATCGAGATGCTTTCCCGCTTCCGTACCGCCAAAGAGCAGGCGCAGATCCTTGAAGAGGCACGTGAAGGCAAAGTCGATATCCTGATTGGTACGCACAAGCTGCTGCAGAATGACATCAAATGGCGCGATCTGGGTCTGCTGATCGTCGATGAAGAACACCGCTTTGGGGTCCGTCATAAAGAGCGGATTAAAGCGATGCGCGCCGACGTTGATATTCTGACGCTGACCGCCACGCCGATCCCACGAACGCTGAATATGGCGATGAGTGGCATGCGCGATTTGTCGATTATCGCCACACCACCGGCACGTCGCCTGGCGGTAAAAACCTTCGTACGTGAGTTTGATAACCTGGTCGTCCGTGAAGCCATTCTGCGTGAAGTGCTGCGCGGCGGCCAGGTCTACTATCTGTATAACGACGTGGAAAATATTGAAAAGGCGGCTAACCGTGTCGCGGAGCTGGTGCCTGAAGCCCGCGTCGCCATTGGCCATGGTCAGATGCGCGAACGTGACCTGGAACGGGTGATGAATGACTTTCACCATCAGCGTTTTAACGTGCTGGTGTGTACCACTATCATCGAAACCGGTATCGATATTCCGACCGCCAACACCATTATTATTGAGCGCGCCGACCACTTTGGTCTGGCTCAGCTTCATCAGCTGCGCGGCCGCGTTGGCCGTTCACACCACCAGGCCTATGCCTGGCTGCTGACCCCACATCCGAAAGCGATGACCACGGATGCGCACAAGCGTCTGGAAGCCATCGCCTCGCTGGAAGATCTGGGGGCGGGATTTGCTCTCGCCACGCACGATCTGGAAATTCGTGGGGCGGGTGAGCTGTTGGGCGAAGATCAGAGCGGACAGATGGAAACCATCGGCTTCTCGCTGTATATGGAACTGCTCGAAAACGCGGTGGATGCCCTCAAAGAGGGGCGCGAGCCGTCACTGGAAGATTTGACCAGCAACCAGACTGAAATCGAGCTGCGCATGCCTTCCCTGCTGCCGGATGATTTTATTCCGGATGTGAATACGCGTCTGTCGTTCTATAAGCGCATTGCCAGCGCGCAGGACGAAGGCGAACTGAACGATCTCAAGGTGGAGCTGATTGACCGATTTGGTCAACTGCCGGATGCCGCCCGCAACCTGCTTGATATTGCCGCGTTGCGCTTAAACGCGCGCAAGATAGGCATTCGCCGGGTGGAAGCCAGTGAGAAAGGAGGTTTTATCGAGTTCGCTGAAAAGAATAAAGTCGATCCGGGCTGGCTGATTGGCCTGTTGCAGAAGGAACCGCAGCACTGGCGGCTGGATGGCCCAACGCGGCTGAAGTTTATCCGCGATCTGGCAGAACGGAAAGTACGGATGAACTGGGTGCGGGACTTTATGGCGCAGATACTGGCGAATGTGGCCTGAGTCGGGCTGCCATGGACGGCGCTTTTACGCCCTGATGAGTGGCCGGCGTCCTCCGTGACTGTTGAGTTTTCTGTTGGGGACCTGAAGTCCCGGTGCCTGCACTGTTTCCATGTCACAAACACGGCGTTGCTTCGCGCAGGGTCTGTTTAAACATACCTGATAAAAAAAGCGGCTCATCGCCGCTTTTTTCGTTAAGCCTGGTTATTCAGCACCAGCTGGCCGTTGCTGTCCAGCGGGATGCGGGTGCCCGGGTCATTATCCATACGGATTTTGCCCTGCTGGTTACCGATTTTGTAAGTAACATCGTAACCCATCATTTTTTCCTGCTTGTCGTAAACGGTTTTACAACGCTGCTCGGTAGTGGTGTAAGTATCGTTGTTCTGCATCGCGCCCTGCACCTGGTTACCACCATAACCGCCTGCCAGCGCACCGGCGACGGTTGCCACGCTGCGTCCGCGTCCGCCGCCAAACTGGTGGCCAAGTACGCCACCGGCAACAGCACCCAGCACGGAACCGGCAATGCGGTTTTCATCCTGAACCGGACGACGATGAGTCAGGGTGATGTTCCGGCACTCCTGACGAGGATTTTTTGTTGTTTCTTTGATTGGAGTGGCTGACAGCACCTGCGCATACTGTGGACTGCGATCAAACACATTCATGCTCGCTACGGCAGCAACGCCCAGAGCCGCTGCCACACCAATTCCAACACCCGCCAACATTGATTTATTCACAGGACTTCCTCCTGATAGTGTTACCGCGCATTTTCGCTTCTGCCGACATCCTGTGGTGGAAGCATCTTACCCGGCGTGCGCGACGCGCCGTGTGAAGTTGAGATAAATTTTGCGCATCAGGACCAAATGTGACAATAAGAAAACAGGACGAAATGCAGGTTGCCAGACATAAGAGAATGCTTTTAAGAGTGTTCCTGGAGGCGAGTTGCAGGGGCGTTGTAAAAAGAAAGGCTTATGATTACCCCGCCATCATAAGCCTTTTTTATTCCAGTTTTCGCGGTACTGATTTGGTTAAATCGACTTAGTGCAATTTCAGCCTTGGGCGAATCACGCGGTTAATGCTGCCTACCAGCATCATCAGACCGGTTTTGAAATAACCGTGCAGCGCCACCTGGTGCATACGGTACAGCGAGATGTAGACGAAACGCGCAATACGCCCTTCCACCATCATCGACCCCCGCATCAGGTTACCCATCAGGCTGCCTACCGTGCTGAAGCGTGAGAGCGAGACCAGCGAGCCGTGATCCTTATAAACGTAAGGTTTCTGCTTCTGCCCTTTCATCTCCGCCAGAATATTGTTCAGCACCAGCGAAGCCATCTGGTGAGCAGACTGCGCGCGTGGAGGAACAAATCCACCGGCAGGCAGTGCGCATGAGGCGCAGTCCCCGATAGCATAGATATCTGCGTCGCGGGTGGTCTGCAGCGTTGGCTCCACCACCAGCTGATTGATGCGGTTGGTTTCCAGCCCGGCAATCTCTTTCATAAAGTCCGGCGCTTTGATCCCGGCCGCCCAGACCATCAGGTCGGCGTCGATAAACTCATCCGATTTAGTATTCAGGCCGTTTTTGTCCGCGCTGGTGACCATAGTCTGGGTCAGTACGCGCACGCCAAGTTTGGTCAGCTCCTGATGCGCGGCAGCAGAGATGCGCGGCGGCAGAGCAGGCAGAATACGCTCACCGGCTTCCACCAGCGTCACATTCAGCGCCTGGTTATCCAGCCCCTTGTAGCCATAGCTGTGCAGCTGTTTCACCGCATTATGCAGCTCGGCTGAGAGCTCCACGCCGGTCGCGCCACCGCCGACGATGGCGATATTGACTTTTTCCTGCGCGCCTTCGTTGGAAGAGAACTTCAGGAACAGGTTGAGCATTTCATTGTGGAAACGACGCGCCTGGTGAGGGTTGTCGAGGAAAATACAGTGGTCCTTGATACCGGGTGTACCGAAGTCATTAGACGTGCTGCCCAGCGCCATCACCAGCGTGTCATAAGCCAGTTCACGCGCGGGCACTAACAGTTCGCCCTGTGCATCCCTGATCTCAGCCAGCTGTAGCTTTTTGCCTTCACGATTAATATCGGTCAGGGTGCCCAGCTGGAACTGGAAATGGTGATTACGGGCATGGGCCAGATAACTCAGGCCGTCGATCCCCTCATCCAGCGACCCGGTGGCCACTTCATGCAGCAGAGGTTTCCACAGATGGCTGTGATTACGATCCACCAGCGTAATTTCTGCTTTCTTTTTACGGCCCAGCTTATGGCCCAGCTGCGTAGCCAGCTCCAGCCCTCCGGCCCCCCCGCCGACAATAACAATTTTCTTCATTGGTGTAGTCAATTGACCCCCTTAAAAATGTGAACCAATCGTTAATATAAGGTTAAGTTAATATCCTTAATTAACATAGGGTTGGCGAGTTAATTCGCTATCTGCTGGCAGAATACCACGGGGGAACAGGTCTGGCCTGAAAAATTTGATGCAGGTCAATTTATGACGGGTAAACTCAGAATATTACACAATAAAAAAGTGGCCGGGCGCAGCCGAAAACCTGCGCCTTTAAGGGCGTTAACCAAGCGTTTTAAACGCTTTAATACGTTGAAGATGGGGAGAAATATTTTTAAATTTGTGGCCTTCCACTTCGTCCCAGACAATTTCATAGAACGGATGGAGCGCTGATACCGCACGCTGGTTATCCAGCGCTTCATCATTACGGGAGAGGATCACCAGACAGCGGTCGCGGTTTTTTTCACGGAAGTTACCCACACATTTGGTGGCGATATCCACATACTCTTCCGGACGGTCGATTTTTCCCGGCATATTCTCTTCCGGCCAGAGATTAGGATTGAAAATCACCTGTCGGATATCGCTGAGAAAACCAATCCGCTCAGCCCAGAAGCCCCCCAGCCCGACACCACAAATCAGCGGACGTTCATCACCCGCGCTGCGCAGGATTTTGTCCGTCTCATTGAGCAGATATTGCATATCGTGTTTCGGGTGCAGGGTGCTGTAGCTCAGCAGCCGCACGTCCGGATCGATAAATTGCAGCTGCAGCACCTTTTCATGATTGCCCGGACTGGTTGAATCAAAGCCATGCAGGTAGATGATCATCGCTATCCTCTCAGGTGGTCGTCACTCAGCTGCTTTATGCTCCAGCCAGCGCGTTTGTAACGCAGTCAGTGCCTGGTTAGCCTCTTTCCAGCGTGGCGAAGCAAGCAGCTGCTGGCGGGTAAATGTTTTCTGATGATACAACCGGGTAACACGCTCAGCATTGATCGGAGACAGATTATCCAGCACGCTTACCGCGCCCTGGCGGTTGTTGCAGATGAGGATCATATCGCATCCCGCATCCAGTGATGCCTGACCGCGCTCGGCGTAGCTGCCCATAATCGCGGCACCTTCCATTGACAGGTCATCCGAGAAGATCACCCCATCGAAGCCCAGCTCGTTGCGCAGCACCCTTTTCAGCCAGTGGGATGAGCCGCTGGCAGGTCGTGAATCAACCTCAGTATAGATAACGTGCGCGGGCATAATGGCATCCAGCGCCTGTTCGTCGATCAGCTGCCTGAAGATTTGCATATCATGCTGGCGAATCTCTGCCTCACTGCGGTTATCGCGCGGTGTCTCTTTATGCGAATCTGCACTGACAGCGCCATGTCCCGGGAAGTGTTTTCCGGTGGTTTTCATCCCGGCGTCATGCATGCCGTTGATGAAATGACGGGCCATTTGCAGCGCGATAACAGGATCGTCATGGAAGCTGCGCTCACCAATGGCAGCGCTGCCGTGACCGATATCCAGCACCGGCGCAAAACTGATATCAATATCCATGGCGATCATTTCAGACGCCATCAGCCAGCCTGCCTGGCGGGCCAGCGTCGCAGCCTGTGCCTCGCTGTTCAGCGCAGAAAAGGACTGCATGGCAGGCAGACGGGTAAACCCTTCACGAAAGCGCTGGACGCGCCCGCCTTCCTGATCCACTGCCACCACCAGGCGATTGCGGGAAGCCGCGCGGATTTGCCGGACCAGCTCGGCAAGCTGTTCAGGATCGTGATAGTTGCGGGTAAAGAGGATCAGACCACCCACCAGTGGATGCTGTAAAATTTCACGCTCTTCCGCGTCCAGCTCGTAACCGAGCACGTCTAACATTACCGGTCCCACACAACACCTCTTAATCTGATAACACCCGCTGCCAGGCTTGTTCTGCCAGTGGGTAAAATAGGTCTTCATTGCTTCTCTGCCAGCGCAGTTCATACCAGCAGGCAACCAGCAGGTTCAGCCATGGCTGCCAGCGCAGCATCTGACACTGCAGCACGTTAACATCCATCTTCTGCAGGGAAGCGTAATGCTCCGTCATTTCCTGTTGCTGCGCGGCACTGAGCTGATTACTCAGGGTGATTGCCGCCAGTTCCAGCGCCACATCGCCATCGCTGGCGTACTCCCAGTCAATCAGCTTCAGGCCTTCATCACCACGGATGATATTGCCCGCATGAATATCCATATGCAGCAGGCACAGACGGAGTGGCTGGGGTTCTCCCCTTTTCTGCAGCCGCCGCAGCGCCCGCAGCCAGCCACAGTGTCGCCTGTCCGGGCGGCTTAGCTGCCAGTATTGTTCCAGCAATTTAAGCACCAGCAGACGGTAGCCGCTCAGCTTCTGGCGGTGCAGCGAGACCACGCACTCCGTCACCGCCTCCAGTGCCTGGCGGAATCCGGGTTCCGTTAAACATTCGCCCGTCTGCCAGCTCAACAGCAACCAGTTATCCATGTAGCCATGCACTTGAGGAGCCAGGCCCGTCCCGGCCAGTTTACGCAAAATATGGTATTCGCGGCGGCGATCCACGCCGGGGATGAGATCCTGCAGGTTTTGATAACGCGCCAGCAGCGTAGCTCCCTCCAGCTCAACCTTCCCGCTCAGCCCTGTCAGCCCGGACAGCGGAAAAAAAGAACCGGCGGTTTTTGCCGCCGGGAACTGTTGTTTGAGAAGCCTGCTTAAACGCGGATCAATGCTGAACGACACCGTTGCCTGACCAGATAATTTCACCGGTCTGCACCAGCATCAGCTGCATCTGCAACGTCGGAGACTTCACGTCCCCCTCGGCATTGCTGTACAACACGTACTGGGCCCCCACGTAGCGGGCAAGGCCAATCGCCTTGCTGCGCGAGCTCAGGCTGTCTTCTGCCGACAGGCCCAGAGTTTGCCTGGCCGTCGCCAGCTGATCGGTCGGCACCAGTTTGAACTGGGTGTTATTCTGCAACGCATTATTCAGCGCCGCCGTGGCTTTTGAACGCTGCAGGCTGCCGTTGGTGCTGTTTTTGATGCCATCCACCAGCAGTACGCTGCCAGGCGTGACGCCATCGGCCTTCAGCATCTGTGCCACCATCGGGCTAACGCTGGCATCCCAGTTAATGGACTGCATTTTAGGCGGCTGTGGCACCGTTTCACCCGGCTGCGGCTGTGCAGGCGGCGGAACGGGCTGCGTTGGCTGCACCGGTTCCACCGGGGCCGGTTGCTGAGACTGTTGCGGCTGTTTAACAACGCAACCACTGAGGATCAGCGCCAGCAGCATAACGCCAGAGAGTTTAGTTATATTCCTTTCCACGCAAGAATCTCCTAAAGATACAGGTACAGCCGGACTTTACTGGCCGTCAGGTTACCCGTTTGTGATGATATTTCAACTTTACCGTGCGGCGGGACGCTGACCGTGCGCGGTCGTTCAAAGGGCAGGATCTCCAGCCCCTTATCGTCATACCAGTAGAACCGGTAATGCACGGTGACCGCTCTTTCCTGCTGGTTGAACAGTACCGAGGAAGCACGCTGCTGCCCGTCGTGTTCTGACATCACCGGTTCATCGGTGGTGATCCCCGCCGACAGCACCGAAGACTCCATCACCAGTGACTGCGAGGTGTTGATGGTGGTGCGATCGCTGCTGCACCCGCTCAGGAGTGCCAGTAACGTTAAGCCCGTTGCGATTGCCCGCATCATAGAGTGTGTCCGCATCAGATTAGCCGTCAGTCAGCCAGCATCGGTCCAAGCGGACGGCCGCCAACCAGATGCAGATGAATATGATAGACCTCCTGCCCACCGTGCTGATTGCAGTTCATGATCAGGCGATAGCCATCTTCCGCAATACCTTCCTGTTTGGCGATTTTTGCCGCCACCACGATCATCCGTCCCAGCGCCGCTTCATGACCGGCTACCGCATCATTGGCTGTAGGGATCAGAATATTGGGTACCACCAGAATGTGGGTCGGGGCTTTTGGGGAGATATCGCGGAAAGCGGTCACCAGTTCGTCCTGGTACACAATGTCGGCCGGAATTTCACGGCGGATAATTTTACTGAAAATAGTTTCTTCGGCCATAGCGCTAATCCTGGAGTAGTCGAATTGAGTTATCGCAGTATGAGCGAGATATTTGTTTTCTTTCAACCTTCTCGTCACTTTTCTTCATTTTACTGGCCGGCAGAGTCCACTCTACAGTTAATCGCTCCCCGTTCCGTCGGCGATCTCCCGAGAAAACATCCATTCCGGGGCGATAACGATCCTTATCTGAGCCAGCAATGTGAGTGGCAGCCCGCCCCCCCTGCCAACCCAGACCGGTGACCACGTTCCAAAAAAAATGCCAGCCACCGCGGTGACTGGCATTGTTCCTGCCGAAAAGACTTACCTATTACGGATGTAATCGTCCATATCAGTTTTCAGGTTATCGGATTTGGTGCCGAAGATAGCCTGAACGCCTGAACCGGCAACCACCACGCCAGCAGCGCCCAGTTTTTTCAGGCCGGCCTGGTCAACTTTAGACACGTCGGCCACGCTGACGCGCAGACGGGTAATGCAGGCATCAAGGTTAGTAATGTTCTCTTTACCCCCAAAGGCGGCCACCAGGCTACCGGCCATTTCGTTTGAAGACCCCGCAGACTGCTCGGCGCTGGTGTCCTCACGACCCGGGGTTTTCAGGTTGAATTTAGCGATCACAAAGCGGAATACGGTGTAGTAAATCAGGCCGTAGACGATACCCACAATCGGGAACAGCCAGATTTTGCTGCTGTTGCCGCTCAGGACAATAAAGTCGATCAGACCGTGCGAGAAGCTGGTGCCATCACGCATGCCCAACAGGATACAAATTGGGAAGGCCAGACCAGCCAGCAGAATGTGGATGGCATACAGCACCGGCGCCACAAACATAAATGAGAATTCAATCGGTTCGGTGATACCCGTCAGGAACGAGGTCAGCGCGGCAGAGATCATGATACCGCCCACTTTGGCACGGTTCTCAGGCTTGGCCGAGTGCCAGATGGCAATGGCAGCAGCTGGCAGACCGTACATTTTGAACAGGAAGCCACCAGACAGTTTACCGGCAGTCGGATCACCCGCCATATAGCGAGGAATATCACCGTGGAATACCTGGCCCGCTGCGTTGGTGAATTCACCAATCTGCATCTGGAAAGGAACGTTCCAGATGTGGTGCAGACCAAACGGCACCAGTGAACGCTCAATCAGGCCGTACAGCCCAAAGGCCAGCACCGGGTTCTGGTAAGCGGCCCACTGGGAGAACTCCTGAATCGCCGTGCCCACCGGAGGCCAGATAAAGGAGAGCACCACCCCGACAAAGATAGCGGTGAAGCCGGAAATAATCGGCACAAAGCGTTTACCGGCAAAGAAACCGAGGTATTCCGGCAGCTTGATGCGGTAGAAGCGGTTAAACATATACGCGGCTATCGAACCGGCAATGATCCCGCCCAGCACGCCGGTATCGGCCAGATGCTTCGCTTCGATTTCGCCGGCTGGCATATGCAGCACCAGGGGGGCTACCACCGCCATGGTTTTGACCATGATGCCGTAAGCCACCACGGCCGCCAGCGCGGAAACGCCGTCATTGTTAGTGAAACCTAAAGCCACACCGATCGCGAAGATCAGCGGCATGTTGGCAAACACAGAACCGCCCGCTTCGGCCATCACGTGGGAAACCACGGCTGGTAGCCAGCTGAAGTTCGCTGAACCAACGCCCAGCAGAATACCGGCAATCGGCAGAACCGAAACCGGCAACATTAGCGATTTACCCACCTTCTGCAGGTTGGCAAAAGCATTTTTAAACATAATTATGGTGCTCCTGAGTATGAGTGCTTTTTTACGCGCATTACGCGTGATAACGGGGGGAGGATCCCGTTATGGCTGGAGCGTTTTATCGCTCTCGGTATTTATTACGAACTGTAAAATAAATCAGTTTAAATTAGTTTGATGGGTATCACGTTTCACTCAACATCCGCCAGAGACGTGGCGAATTTGGCATGAAACCGCCAGGTTTTGGCCAATAAAAAACCACACCGCCCAAATTTGGGCGATGCACTTTACGATTTATGCCGATTAATTACGAGCTAAAAAATTAAACCTTTAGTCAGTGAGCCGGGACATCGGCACGTGAAAGAGGCGGGAGAAATTTTGCGTGGTGGCCTCTGCCAACTGCTCAATGCTGACGCCTTTAACCACGGCCATATAGTCCGCCACATCACGGGTATAAGCTGGCTGATTTTCTTTACCACGATGCGGTACCGGCGCCAGATAAGGTGAATCGGTTTCCACCAGCATACGATCCAGTGGCACATAGCGTGCCGCATCGCGGATAGTTTCAGCATTGCGGAAGGTAGCAATACCGGAAAAAGAGATATAAAAGCCCAAATCCAGCAGTTTTTCTGCGGTTTCACGATCTTCAGTGAAGCAATGCAGTACACCACCACACTGTTCAACCTGCTCTTCTTTCAGAATCGCCAGCGTATCTTCACGTGCGTCCCGTGTGTGGACAATCACCGGCTTTTTCAGGTCACGGCCGATACGGATATGCTCACGGAAAGAGGCCTGCTGCTGCGCTTTGGTCTCTTTCTGGTAGAAGTAATCAAGGCCCGTTTCGCCCATCGCCACCACGCGCTCGTCGGCAGCCAGCTGACGCAGTTCTGCAAAATCGTACGGTGCTTCCTGATTAAGCGGGTGAACGCCGCAGGAGTAAGCCACGTTGTGACGGTCGCCAATCAGCTGCGTCATCGCTTTGTAACCGGGCAGCGTGGTGGCAACGGCCAGCATAAATTTCACGTCACGGGCGGCAGCTTTTGCCAGCACGTCACTGACGTCCTGATGCAGACTTTCATAATTCAGACCATCAAGATGGCAGTGTGAATCCACTAGAAACATATCGACTCTCTAATTTGGTAAACCGGCCAGCGGGCTATGCAGCATCTGCTCCCAGCTCAGTAACTGGTCGGTCAGTAATAATTCACGATTTACGGCAACCACCTTTAGCAGACGATCCCGACAGAGTATCCACTGGCGCGCACTCTCATCCAGCGCGTTAACGGGCAGCTGCATCGCCATATCGGCAATCAGCGCCTGCTGATCGATATTGGCAATAAACTGTCCGCCGCCCTGCTGCCACTTCATGGCATCCACCAGCAGGGCACACAGCCAGCCAGTGCGCTGCACGGCGTCATCGTGGTTAAGCACGGTCAGCAAGGATAACATATCTCCGCGCAGCGCCCCGGGCAGAGCGCGGCAAAGAGCCTGACGGGCAGACCAGCTCTTTTCCTCCAGGAGCGACTGTGCCGCCGCCGGTGCTCCACCACTCAGACGAAGCGCGCTAAGGCCGTCCTGCTCTGCCACCTTCACCTGCTTTTGCAACCAGGCCAGACTTTGCGCCTCATCCGGCACCGCGAGGTGAACGTTCAGACAGCGACTGCGCAGGGTCGCCAGTAGCCGTGCTGGCTCCTGACAGCTGAGCAGAAACCAGGTGTTTTTCGGCGGTTCTTCCAGCGTTTTTAATAATGCATTGGCGGCGGCCTCGGTCAGCTGAGCCGCATCGGGCAGCCAGACGACCTTCGCCCCGCCCTGCTGCGCATGGTGATAGAGCTTTTCGGTCACGCTGCGCACGGCATCGATCCCAAGTGCGCTTTTGCCCTTTTCCGCTTCCAGTGCATACCAGTCAGGATGGGTATGGGCCTGCATCAGCTGGCAGGAGTGGCATTTGCCACAGCTTTTCAGCCCGTCCCGTTGCTGGCACATCAACCAGCGGCTGATCCCCCACATCAGCGAGGCATCGCCCATCCCCGGCAGCGCCTGCAGCAGCAGCGCATGGTGACCACGCCCTGCCTGATGCTGGCCAATAATCTGGCGATAGGGCTGGTTCAGCCACGGATACCAGATCATTCCAGTGCCTGCAGCCACTGCATCATGGTCTGCCGGATAGCCGCCGCCACCTGCCCGACAGACTGCGTGGCATCGATGGTTTTGATGCGCTCATCGCTGGCGGCCAGTGCAAGATAGCGTTCGCGGGTGCGGGTAAAGAAATTCAGCGACTCCTGCTCAATGCGGTCCAGTTCGCCGCGGGCTCTGGCTCGCTGCAGACCGATCTCCGGCGTCACGTCCAGATACAGGGTGATATCCGGTGCAAAGTCGCCCAGCACGCTTTTTCTGAGTTGATTCATCAGCTCGCTGTCCATACCGCGTCCGCCACCCTGATAAGCCTGAGAGGAGAGATCGTGACGATCGCCAACCACCCACGCGCCACGCGCCAGAGCCGGTTTAATCACATTTTCAACCAGCTGGACACGCGCAGCATACAGCATCAGCAGTTCGGCCTTGTCGGTCACCTTTTCGCCATCGATACCCTGTTTGTGCAGATCGCGCAGTTTCTCTGCCAGCGGCGTGCCGCCTGGCTCACGGGTCAGCACAATATCAGTGATCCCCTGCTCATGCAGCGTGGCCACGATCACATCACGCGCCGTGGTTTTTCCCGCGCCTTCCAGGCCTTCAATGACGATAAATTTACTGTCCATTTTTTTCCTTCAGCGCCAGACGCCATGCCTGTACCGCTTTGTTATGGCTGGCGAGATTAGTGGTGAAAGTGTGCCCACCTTTGCCATCGGCCACGAAATAAAGAAAATCTGATTTAACCGGCTGTGCAGCGGCTTCCAGTGAAGCCTTGCCCGGCATCGCTATCGGTCCCGGCGGCATCCCGGCAATCACATAGGTGTTGTAAGGGGTTGGCATCTCAAGATCCCTGCGTGTCAGCGTGCCTTTGTAGCTGTTGCCCATGCCGTAGATCACCGTAGGATCCGTTTGCAGACGCATGCCAAGGCGCAGACGGTTGATAAACACCGAGGCAACCTTGCTGCGCTCATCACTCAGCGCGGTTTCTTTCTCGACGATTGACGCCATGGTCACCAGATCGTTCTTGTCCTTGTACGGCAGGCCTTCCTGTTTATTCTGCCACAGCGTATCGACCAGTCTGCTCATCCGCTCGTGGGCGCGCTTGAGGATCGCCACATCAGTCGTGTTGGCGGTATAGGAATATGTATCAGGGTAGAACCAGCCCTCAACATCCTGCTCCTCAAGCTTAAGCGCGGCGGCAACCGTCGCCAGTTTATCATCGGTGAGGGTGTGTTTGATGTAGGGCGCGGCACGCAGTTCAGCCAGCCATTCCTGCATCTTTGTGCCTTCCACAAAGCGCAACGGGAACTGCGCCTCTTTGCCGCTGGCCAGCAGCTGCAGCATCTGACGCACGGTCATGCCCTGATTAAAGCGATAGGTGCCCGCCTTAAACTTCGCCAGCTCTGGCTCCAGCTTCAGCAGCCAGCCAAACCAGATGCTTTGCGACACGATTTTCTGCCGGTTAAGTTCCGCTTCCAGCACCACCCGGCCAGAACCGGCGGGCAGCGTAAAGATGGTTTCTTTATCAATGGTTAACGGCGAAGCGGCAAACTGTTTAATCTGCCAGTAGCTGAAGGCAATGGCCGCCACAATAATGACCATCATGCCGGTGAATATTTTTCGTTTTGCTGTCATAAAAATCCCTGCTAATCGTCCTGGAGGCGTATCAGGTTAAATAATTGTCTGGAGCTGTAGGTCTGCTGTTCAATCTGGTAAACCGGCAGGACTGGCATCAACGCATTGGTGATCAGCACTTCATCTGCGGTAGCCAGCACGGCAGCAGGCTCTCTGACTTCGGCCACTTCTGTCCCCTGCTCCCGCAGCAGCTGAATAACCTGCTGACGCTGGATCCCTCTGACGCCTGAATCGGCCAGGCTGGGGGTAAAGACCTGATTGCCCCTGCGCCAGAATAAATTTGCCGCACAGCATTCCACCAGCATACCTTCAGTGTCAAGCACCAGCGCCTCGTCTGCATCAGTCTGTTCAAGCTCTGTACGGATCAGCACCTGCTCCAGCCGATTAAGGTGTTTGATCCCCGCAAGCAGGGGGTTGCGACCCAGTCTGACGGTACTGAGCGCCAGCTTCACGCCGGTCTGCCTCAGCTGAGGGTAATGGGCCGGGTAATCACTGAGAGACACTATTCGCGTTGGCCGATCGCAACCAAGGGCGCTGTATCCCCTGCCGCCAGCACCGCGGGTAAGGATCACTTTCAATACGCCTTCAGCACGGGTTGAAGCGGCGTAAATCATCTCATCACGCAGAGAGCGCCAGTCGATATGTTGGATCATTAACCGCTCGCAGCCCTGAGCGAGACGCTGAAGATGCGCCTCCAGAGCCACGACTTTGCCGCGCAGAATGCGGGCCGTGGTAAAACATCCATCGCCAAACTGTACCGCACGATCCCTGACCGCCAGGCTGTCATGCGGTTCGCCGTTTATCCACACTGATTATTTCCCCTGGTGACCTTTGCACAACGGTCAAGATTACCTGCAAGACGCGCCAGATTCATCCGAATGTCGGTGCAGAATTGAAATAGTGTTGAAAACAGGCGGAAGGCTGAAAACGAAAAAGCCCGCCGGAGCGGGCTTTAAAGCATCAAAAGCGATCAGACTTTACGGAAAATCAACGAACCGTTGGTTCCGCCAAAGCCGAAGGAGTTACACAAGGCGTACTCCAGACCTTTGACCTGACGAGCTGTGTGTGGCACAAAATCCAGATCGCAACCGTCATCCGGGTTATCCAGGTTGATGGTGGGGGGAATAACCTGGTCGCGCAGCGCAAGAATAGAGAAGATAGACTCTACTGCGCCTGCCGCACCTAACAGGTGTCCGGTCATAGATTTAGTGGAACTGACCATCACCTTGTCCGCACTGGCACCGAAGATGGATTTCACTGCCTGAGCTTCTGCTTTATCACCGGCAGGTGTTGAAGTGCCGTGCGCGTTGATGTAGCCGATCTGTTCTGACGACAGTTGCGCATCTCGCAGTGCATTTTCCATCGCCAGCGCAGCGCCTGCGCCGTTGTCCGGTGGTGAGGTCATATGGTAAGCATCGCTGCTCATGCCAAAACCAACCAGTTCAGCGTAAATTTTCGCACCGCGCTTTTTCGCATGCTCATACTCTTCGAGCATTACGATGCCCGCGCCGTCACCCAACACGAAGCCATCACGATCTTTATCCCACGGACGGCTTGCCGCCTGAGGATTGTCGTTGCGGGTGGAGAGCGCACGCGCTGCACCAAACCCACCGATACCGAGCGGCGTACTGCCCTTTTCGGCTCCGCCAGCCAGCATCACGTCGGCGTCGTTATAGGCGATCATACGCGCAGCCTGACCGATGTTATGCACACCAGTTGTACACGCGGTAGAGATCGCAATGCTCGGGCCTTTGATGCCGTACATGATCGTCAGGTGACCCGCGATCATGTTCACAATCGTGGAGGGAACGAAGAAAGGACTGATTTTCCGCGGGCCGCCGTTAACCAGCGACGAGTGGTTCTCTTCAATCAGTCCAAGACCGCCAATACCGGAGCCGATTGCGGCACCAATACGATGGGCGTTCTCATCAGTAATGACCAGACCGGAATCCTGCATGGCCTGAATGCCAGCCACAACTCCATATTGAATGAAGGCGTCCATCTTGCGCTGATCTTTACGCGAGATGAATTCTTCACAGTTAAAATCCTTTACTAAGCCAGCAAAACGCGTTGCGTAGGCACTAGTATCAAAATGGTCGATCAGGCTGATGCCACTCTGACCGGCAACAAGAGCATTCCAGGTGGACTCTACGGTATTGCCGACAGGAGACAACATGCCAAGACCGGTCACAACTACACGACGCTTAGACACGTTCGTCCTCCAGGGAGGGAAAAAAGGATACGCGGTGGTTCAGATAAAACTCAGGCGGTCGAATGACCGCCTGGAGATGCTCACTTATGCCTGGTGACCATTGATGTAATCAATAGCAGCCTGAACGGTAGTGATTTTCTCAGCTTCTTCGTCCGGAATTTCGGTATCAAACTCTTCTTCCAGAGCCATTACCAGCTCAACGGTATCAAGAGAATCAGCGCCCAGATCTTCTACAAAAGAGGCAGTGTTAACAACTTCTTCCTGCTTAACGCCAAGCTGCTCGCCAATGATTTTCTTAACGCGTTCTTCGATAGTGCTCATACTATTAAATTTCCTATCAAAACTCGCTTTCGCGATGGTTTTCGTAGTGTATAAAATGTTGAAAAAGATGCAACTAAATCCCGGCTGGTCAAACCACGATTTTACGCTATTTTGCGGGTATAACCGCAAATAACGCAAATAATTTTCGTGATTATCAGACCATATACATTCCGCCATTGACGTGCAGCGTCTCACCAGTGATGTACGCTGCCTCATCAGAGGCTAAAAATGCAACGGCATTGGCGATTTCCTGCGCGTCGCCAAGGCGACCCGCTGGCACTTCCGCCAGAATGCCCGCACGCTGATCTTCAGTCAGCGCACGCGTCATGTCGGTTTCGATGAAACCAGGAGCCACGACGTTAACGGTAATACCACGTGACGCGATTTCACGCGCCAGTGACTTGCTGAAGCCGATCAAACCCGCTTTTGCTGCTGCGTAGTTTGCCTGGCCCGCATTACCCATGGTTCCAACAACGGAACCGATGGTAATAATTCGGCCTGCACGTTTCTTCATCATAGCTCGCATTACCGCTTTTGACAGGCGGAAGACAGAAGTCAGATTGGTGTCCAGGATATCCTGCCACTCATCATCCTTCATTCGCATCAGAAGATTATCACGTGTAATGCCAGCATTATTGACTAAAATGTCCACTTCGCCAAATTCAGCGCGAATATTTTCAAGCACGCTGTCAATGGATGCGCTGTCGGTAACGTTCAGCAGCAGGCCTTTGCCGTTGCTGCCGAGGTAGGTGCTTATCGCGTCAGCACCGCTCTGGCTGGTCGCCGTTCCGACGACTTTTGCACCACGAGCTACCAGCGTTTCCGCGATAGCACGGCCAATGCCGCGACTTGCACCGGTCACCAGCGCGATTTTTCCTTCGACGTTCATTCTCATCCTCGTCTGTTTGTTAAAGCGCCGCTGACAGGCTGGCCGAATCGTTTACCGCCGCCGCCGTCAGGGTGTCAACAATACGCCTGGTCAGGCCGGTCAGCACCTTACCAGGGCCGACTTCCAGCAGCGATGTCACGCCCTGGCCTGCCATAAATTCCACGCACTCTGTCCAGCGAACCGGGCTGTACAACTGACGTACCAGTGCGCTGCGGATGGCCTCTGGTGAGGTTTCGCATTGGACATCAACGTTGTTCACCACCGGGAATACCGGGGCGTTGAAAGTCAGTTTTTCCAGCGCCACCGCCAGTTTATCGGCGGCGGGTTTCATCAACGCACAGTGTGACGGCACGCTGACCGGCAGGGGCAGAGCACGTTTTGCTCCGGCGGCCTTACAGGCTGCACCAGCACGCTCTACCGCATCTTTATTACCGGCAATCACCACCTGCCCTGGCGAATTGAAATTCACCGGTGAAACAACCTGCCCCTGCGCTGACTCCTCGCAAGCTTTGGCAATTGCTGCGTCATCCAGGCCGATAATTGCCTGCATCGCGCCAGTGCCCGCAGGAACAGCTTCCTGCATCAGTTTGCCGCGCAGCTCCACCAGCTTAATGGCTTCGGCAAAATCGATCACACCGGCACAAACCAGCGCACTATACTCGCCCAGGCTATGTCCTGCCACCATTGACGGGACCTTTCCGCCTTTTTCCTGCCAAACGCGGAAAATAGCAACAGATGCCGCCAGCAACGCAGGCTGAGTTTGCCAGGTTTTGTTCAATTCTTCAGCCGGCCCCTGCTGCACCAGCGCCCACAGGTCGTAACCCAGCGCATCGGAAGCCTCGCGGAAGGTTTGCTCAACCAGAGGGTGCTCAGCAGCCAGCTCAGCCAGCATGCCAACCGTCTGTGAACCCTGCCCAGGGAAAACCATTGCAAATTGCGTCATTGTCATATCCTGTTAATCAAAAACGAACCAGCGCCGAGCCCCAGGTGAATCCACCGCCGAAGGCTTCCAGCAGGATCAGCTGTCCAGGCTTGATACGGCCATCACGTACCGCTTCATCCAGCGCGCTGGGAACTGAGGCGGCAGAAGTGTTGCCGTGACGGTCAAGCGTCACGACCACTTTTTCCATGCCCATGCCCAGCTTGCGAGCCGTGGCGCTGATGATACGCAGGTTAGCCTGATGCGGAACCAGCCAGTCGATCGCTTCACGCTCAAGGTTATTGGCCTGAAGGGTCTCTTCCACGATGTGGGCCAGTTCGGTGACGGCGACTTTGAACACTTCGTTACCCGCCATCGTTACATAGGAAGGTTGTTCCTGATGTTCGCGATCCTGATTCGCCAGCGTCAGAAGCTGACCGTAGCTCCCGTCGGCGTGCAGGTGGGTAGAGATGATGCCTGGCTCTTCGCTGGCCCCGAGAACGACCGCCCCCGCGCCGTCGCCAAACAGAATGATGGTGCCACGATCGTTGGGATCGAGCATGCGGGCCAGTACGTCAGCACCAATCACCAGCGCGTTTTTCACCGCACCGTTTTTGATGTACTGATCGGCAACGCTTAAAGCGTAGGTAAAGCCTGCACAGGCGGCCGCCAGGTCGAAAGACGCGGCGTCCTTAATGCCCAGTTGCTGCTGGATCATGCAGGCTGAACTTGGGAAGGCGTGACTGGAAGAGGTGGTCGCAACCACAATCAGGCCGATATCGTCTTTGTCGATACCCGCCATCTCCAGCGCTCGTTCAGCGGCGTGGAAGCCCATTGTCGCCACGGTTTCATCCGGTGCAGCAATGCGGCGTTCACGAATACCGGTGCGTGTGACAATCCACTCGTCCGAGGTATCCACCATTTTTTCCAGATCGGCGTTAGTCCGCACCTGTTCGGGCAAATAGCTGCCCGTACCGATAATCTTCGTATACATGTACGCTCAGTCACTCTTAGGTAATACAGCTTGAAGGCGGGCGGCAATCCGTTCCGGAACTTGCCGCCGCACCGCCTGCTCTGCCTGTTCTATCGCCGCAGCAAATGCGCTTTGATTGGCTGCGCCGTGACTTTTGATCACGGTAGCGCGTAATCCTAACAGACAGGCGCCATTGTACTGGTCGGGGTTGAGATGGCCAAAACGCTTTGCCAGACGTTTTTTTAACACTCGTCCGAGCAAAATCAGCCACCAGGCCCTTTTTTTACCTTCGCCCTGTGATTTCAACAGCGAAAGAAACATTCTTACCACGCCTTCCATGGTTTTCAGCGTGACGTTGCCCACAAAGCCATCACAGACAAGCACATCCGTTTTTCCGGTAAGAAGATCGTTGCCTTCGAGGTATCCAATATAGTTAATTTCTGGCGAGTCACGCAGCAGTGCTGCAGCCTCGCGAATACTGTCTAACCCTTTGGTCTCTTCTTCGCCAATATTCAGTAGCGCCACCCGCGGAGTGTCGATGGCCAACACTTCCTCAGCCACCACCGCGCCCATAATAGCGAACTGCACCAGCATGGCGCTGTCCGATTCAACATTCGCGCCTAAATCCAGCACCACTGTTTTACCCTGCTGCTGATGCGGCAGAACCGTCATCAACGCGGGGCGCTCAATCCCGTCGAGCGGCTTGAGCAATAATTTTGACAGCCCCATCAATGCCCCGGTGTTACCGGCACTGACGCAGGCCTCTGCCCTTCCCTCTTTCACCAGCTCCAGCGCCAGGCGCATCGAGGAACCCCGGCTCTGACGAATCGCCTGTGAGGGTCTGGCATCACTGGCAATAACCGATTCAGCAGGAATAATCTGCAGACGAGCCGTTAAGGCGGAATCAGCTTTTGCAAGTAATGACGAGATAGTGTCGGGATCGCCGACCAGAAGAAGATGCAGTTGCGAGTTAGAGGCCAGTGCCTGCATTGCCGCAGGCACTGTCACGCAGGGACCGAAGTCCCCGCCCATGGCATCTATCGCCAGGGTCAATCGTGTCAAAGTATCGCCAGCTGGGCCGCGAATTACTTAGTGATGACCTTGCGACCGCGGTAGTAACCATCCGCAGTGATGTGGTGACGCAGATGCGTTTCGCCAGAAACTTTATCTACGGAAAGAGTGGTAGTGGTCAGAGCATCGTGTGAACGACGCATGCCACGTTTGGAACGGGTTGGTTTATTCTGTTGTACGGCCATGGACCTTACTCCTATTACTTACGCTTTAAACTGGCTAATACGGCAAATGGATTTGGTTTTTCCGCCTCTTCAGGCAGTTTGCCAAAGACCATGTCCGCCTCGGACACTTCACAGTGTTCAGAATCATGCACCGGAACGACAGGCAGGGCGAGGATAATTTCATCTTCCACCACCGCCAGCAGGTCGATTTCGCCAAACTCGTTGACCTCGACCGGCTCGTACGCTTCCGGCAGTGCTTCAGCCTGTTCGTCAGTGACGACCGGACTGAAGCAATACGTTACGTGGACATGATGCGGAAAAGACTGGCCGCAGCGTTGACAAGACAGCGTGACGGAAACCGCCGCAGTACCGTTGAGTACTGCCAAACGCTGGTTGTCGATCGCAAAAGACATGTTGCAATCCACATCAGTGTCCACACTGACCACCGATTCAGCAAGACGCTCCACCTGTTCAGGGGTGTAAACGCCCTGATAATCAAGGCGCTTCTGAGCGGTACGAACCGGATCGAGAGTCAGGGGTAATTTTACTTTTTGCATAGGGCGCGCATATTAACTTTGTAACGACTTAGAGTCAAAGAAAAAGGCCGGATCACAGCATCTTTCACCTAATATTCGCATCCAGTGCGGCGCACAGTTTAAAATGTCCGGAACTGATTCGCTATCTATTCTGGAAAAAAAGATGATACAGCTGGTTTTAGCTTCCACTTCCCCGTTCAGAAAATCCCTGCTTGAGAAACTGGGCCTGCCCTTTATTACCGCCGCCCCAGAGGTGGATGAGACGGCACAACCGGATGAAAACGCAACCGATCTTGTGATGCGACTGGCCGCGGCCAAAGCCCGTGCGCTGGCTGATAAGTTCCCCCGGCATTGTATTATTGGTTCAGACCAGGTGTGTGTTATTGACGGCAAAATAACCGGCAAACCCCATACCGAAGAGAAGGCCTGCGAGCAATTAAGTCTGGCAAGCGGGCACAGCGTGATTTTTTATACGGGCCTTGCCTTATTCGACAGCCGGAATAATAACATGCAGGTGATTTGTGAGCCGTACAGCGTGGATTTTCGCCAGTTAAGCGCGCAGGAGATCATTAATTACGTGCGCAAAGAGCAGCCGCTGAACTGTGCCGGAAGTTTTAAAAGTGAGGGACTGGGGATAACGCTGTTTGACCGACTGTCCGGACGCGACCCAAATACCCTGGTGGGGCTGCCACTGATTGCGCTGTGTGAGATGTTGCGGGTGGCGGGGAGTGATCCGCTGGCGTAGTTAAGTCGGTGCAGATTCGTCAGAAAACGGGAGGGGATGTCCGGCGCACGGACACGCAAAAACGTCGTCCATGACAGGCCCGATTCGCACCCTCCATGGCGCGAAACGGTCCGCTTATCAGGCCCCCCCTCTACAGCTGGCAATGAAATTGCTGCTGAGCGGTGACGGGGAGCGATAAGAGGAAACCGTTCATCAGATCCAATTTTGCATCCGGACTCACCTGGCCGGAGAGTTTTTCCGCAGCACCGCCAGGCAATGCCTCAGCTCTTCATCCAGTGGGGCTTCTACCCGCATCACTTCGCCGGTATTAGGGTGGGTGAACTTCAGCGCCGCGGCATGCAGAAACAGCCGCTTAAGGCCGGTTCCCGCCAGCTGTGAGTCAAATGCTCTTTCACCGTAGCGATCGTCGAAGGCAATCGGATGCCCGGCGTGCAGCGTGTGCACACGGATCTGATGCGTACGGCCAGTGATTGGGCTGGCTTTAACCAGGGTGGCATGAGCAAAGCGCTCTTCGACTTTAAAGCGCGTCTCAGAGGGCTTGCCTTCACTGCTCACCCGCACCACTCGCTCGCCGCTTTGCAGAATATTTTTCAGCAACGGCGCCTGCACGGCTTTTATATGCGAGGGCCACTGGCCGCGCACCAGCGCCAGATAATCCTTCTGCATGCCCTTCTCGCGCAGTTGCTCGTGCAGCGAACGTAACGCAGAACGCTTCTTGGCCACCAGCAGGATCCCGGAGGTATCGCGGTCAAGGCGGTGCACCAACTCCAGGAACCGCGCTTCGGGACGCAACGCACGCAAGCCTTCGATCACGCCGAAGCTGAGCCCGCTGCCACCATGCACCGCCGTGCCTGAAGGCTTGTTCATCACCAGGAGGTAATCATCTTCAAACAGGATCGCCTCAGAGAGTGCAGCCACTTTCGCCAGCCTGGGCGACACAGCCTCTTCATCCCGCTCGGCCACGCGAACTGGCGGGATACGCACCTCATCGCCCGCTTCCAGCTTGTATTCTGGCTTGATTCGACCTTTATTAACGCGCACTTCGCCCTTACGCAAAATGCGATAAATCATACTCTTCGGCACGCCTTTAAGCTGCGTGCGTAAAAAGTTATCGATGCGCTGGCCTGCCTCATCGGCAGATATGGTCACGATTCGGACTGCAGGAGTATTGGTTTTCATGGTCGGCGATTCTAATTAGAGCGCCAGGATAGCGCCACCTCTTTTTCTGTGCTTAACTGACAGTGACCCTTGCCGGTCGGCGCTTTATGTCCAGTTTTTAGGCAATTTGCTGAATTGCGACGCAAATCGACTGAAATGCTGGAATAAACTTCGCAGAGCGGGAAAAGTCACCTTGCTATCACAAGGTTAGCAATGGAATAATGTTTCTGTTTTCCAGTTTCTACCCCTGGCTAACAAGAAAATAGAGTAACAAGAAATTTTGCCGGATAGCCCATACACGCAGCAATGGCGTAAGACGTATTGTGTAATCAGGCATTTAGCGGGCTGCGGGTTGCAGCCTGGACGACAAGACGGGATTGGTTCACTCTGGTTATTGACTGGCGGTTCCCCCCTTTTTTAAAAGCGCTGTTTTTCCAAATGAAAAACAGGCTGCCGAGATTTTGCGCCCCTTAGCAGGCGACAACCGGGAGGTTGACGGCTTTGCGATGAGACTCGGGGCCATCGGTTAATCGCGTCCAGCGTTACTATTGCCCGTAGCTTTGTCACTAATGCAAGAATAATGAGTAAGTTACGATGAAAAGAATGTTGATAAACGCAACTCAGCAGGAGGAGTTGCGTGTCGCTCTTGTGGATGGACAGCGTCTGTACGATCTGGATATTGAAAGCCCAGGACACGAACAGAAGAAGGCCAATATCTACAAAGGCAAGATCACCCGCATTGAACCCAGTCTTGAAGCAGCCTTTGTTGACTACGGTGCTGAAAGACACGGTTTCCTCCCTCTGAAAGAAATCTCCCGCGAATACTTTCCTGGCAATTATTCCTCCCATGGCCGCCCTAATATCAAGGACGTTCTCCGTGAAGGTCAGGAAGTTATCGTTCAGATTGATAAAGAAGAACGTGGGAATAAAGGCGCAGCCTTAACCACCTTTATCAGCCTGGCGGGCAGCTACCTGGTGCTGATGCCAAACAACCCACGCGCAGGCGGGATTTCACGCCGTATCGAAGGCGATGACCGCACCGAGCTGAAAGAAGCCCTTTCCTCGCTGGAACTCCCTGATGGCATGGGTCTGATTGTGCGTACTGCAGGCGTGGGCAAATCTGCCGAAGCACTGCAGTGGGACTTAAGCTTCCGGATGAAACACTGGGAAGCCATCAAGAAAGCCGCAGACAGCCGTCCCGCGCCGTTCCTGATCCATCAGGAAAGCAACGTGATTGTGCGCGCCTTCCGCGACTATCTGCGTCAGGATATCGGTGAGATCCTTATCGATAACCCGAAAGTCCTGGAGCTGGCTCGTCAGCATATCGCGGCGTTGGGCCGTCCGGACTTCAGCAGCAAAATCAAGCTTTACACCGGTGAAATCCCGCTGTTCAGCCACTATCAGATTGAATCGCAGATCGAATCTGCCTTCCAGCGTGAAGTGCGTCTGCCTTCCGGCGGCTCGATTGTGATCGATACGACCGAAGCGCTGACGGCTATCGACATCAACTCCGCACGTGCAACCCGCGGCGGCGACATCGAAGAAACAGCCTTCAATACCAACCTGGAAGCGGCAGACGAGATTGCCCGCCAGCTGCGCCTGCGCGACCTCGGCGGCCTGATTGTTATCGACTTCATTGATATGACGCCGGTTCGCCATCAGCGCACGGTGGAAAATCGCCTGCGTGAAGCTGTCCGTCAGGACCGTGCACGCATTCAGATCAGCCATATCTCTCGTTTCGGCCTGCTGGAGATGTCCCGCCAGCGCCTCAGCCCTTCCCTGGGCGAGTCCAGCCATCACGTGTGCCCTCGCTGTAGCGGCACCGGCACCATTCGTGATAACGAGTCGCTGTCGCTCTCTATTCTGCGCCTGATTGAAGAAGAAGCGCTGAAAGAGAACACCAAAGAAGTTCACGCTATTGTGCCGGTGCAGATCGCGTCTTACCTGCTGAACGAAAAACGTGAAGCAGTCAGCGCCATCGAAAAACGCCAGGGTGGCGTGCGGGCCATTATCGTGCCAAACGATCAGATGGAAACCCCACATTACTCCGTGCTGCGCGTGCGCAGTGGTGAAGAGACCCAGACGCTGAGCTACCACCTGCCGAAGCTGCATGAGGCGGAAATGGCCCTGCCTTCGGAAGAAGAGCATGCCGAGCGCAAACGCCCTGAGCAACCTGCTCTGGCGGCCTTCGTGATGCCGGATGCACCGCCTGTTCCGCAGGAAACTGCGCCGGAAGTCGCCCCGACTGCGGCTAACGCCAAAACGCCAGCTGCCGCTGAAGAGAGCCTGGTGGGACGCTTCTTCCGTGGCCTGAAGAAGATGTTCGCAGGTGCTGAGAAGCCGGCTGAACAGCCTCAGCCAGCCGTTGTTGAAGAGAAAGCGCCGGAAGCTGCCGCGCCTCGTAACGAGCGTCGCAACAACCGTCGTCAGAACAACCGCCGCGACCGTAATAACGGTGAGCGTGGTGAGCGTTACGGCGACCGCAGCGAGCGTTCTGACACCCGCAATGCAGATCGTAATGACCGCAACGAGCGCGGCGACCGCAATGAACGTGGCGATCGTAATGAGCGCAACAGCGACCGTGGCGACCGCAACAGCAACCGCAACGAACGCATGGTTCGCGACCGCGATCCGGCAGCGGAAGGTCGTGAAGACAATCGTCGCAACAAGCGCAACAATGCTGCGCAGACCGAGACGCGTGAAGATCGCCAGCCGGTGAGCGAAGAGTCCCGTGAACAGCAGCCGCAGCAGTCCCGTCGTGGGGATCGCCAGCGCCGTCGCCCGGAAGATAAACGTCAGGCCGCGCAGGAAGATAAAGTTGCTGAAACGGCCCTGGTTGTTGAAGAAGCAGTGGAAGGCAGCGACGAGCATGTACAGGTACTGCCACGTCGTAAGCCGCGCCAGCTGAACCAGAAAGTGCGCATCGAAACGGCTGAGCAGACTGCAGCCCGCTCTTTCGCGCCGGAAGAGACCGCGCCAGCAGAACAGCCAACGGCCGCTCTGCCAGCAGCAGTTGACACCGCTGTGGATACCGATGAAGGCGAAGATCGTGACAGCAACAGTATGCCACGCCGCTCACGCCGTTCCCCACGCCACCTGCGTGTCAGCGGCCAGCGCCGTCGCCGTTACCGCGATGAGCGTTACCCTAACCAGTCGCCAATGCCGCTGACCTTTGCCGCTGCTTCACCAGAGATGGCTTCCGGCAAAGTCTGGATCTCTTATCCGGTTGCTCAGGCAACGGATGAGAGTGAAATTGAGCAATCCATCGTGCCGGATTACGGTCACGAAGAGACTGCCGCCGCCGTTGCCGTGCCTTCTGCCGCTGCCCTGACGCAGTCGGAAGAAGCTCAGGGTGAAGCTGAGCCCGTGCACATCGCCGAACCGCAGCCTTCAGACAAGCCTGCCGTTACGCTGGTGAACACGGATGAGACTGACGCGATTGCCGCGCCCGTTAACGAAGAACCTTCCGTTATCTCTGCTGCTGACGTGCCTGTCGCAGAAGCGGTCGCTGAAGAGGCGCTGCCTGCGCAAGAAACCCGCCAGGTCGTTGACGCGGTGGAAGAGATCGTTGAAGAAGCGAAGCAGGCTGAAGAGCAGCGCGTTGCTGAGAAAGCCAGCGATCGGGCGAGCGCCAACGCTGGTGACGTCAGTGCTGAAACCGCGCAAAAGGTTGAAGAAGTGCTGAACGCTCCAGAAGCGGTCGCAGAACCTGTGCTGGCAACTGAGCCTCATGCACCGGTCCCTGCCCGTGACGAAGCGGTCGCTGAAGTTCCGGTGGCAGAAGAGCCGGCAAATGCTGAACCTGCTGCTCCGGTCGTTGCTGAACCCGCAACACCAGACGTCGCTGAACCTGCTGTCCCGGTAGCCGCTGAACCCGCAGCGCCAGTTGCTGATGAGCCAGTGGCACCTGTGGCCGTTGAGCCTGAAGCGCCTGTAGCCCCGGTTGCACAGCCCGTCAGCGCGCCAGCTGCAGTCCCGGCACCGGCTGCGCCAGAGGTTGTTGCTGCTCCGGCAGTGACCGCGGCCCCAGCGACACAAAGCACGGCAGCATCGGCGTTCAAGCATCATGCCACGGCACCGATGACCAAAGCGCCAGCGCCTGAGTATCAGCCAGAGCCAACCCGTCAAAGCGACTGGGTGCGCCCTGACTTCAACTTTGAAGGTAAAGGTTCTGCTGGCGGCCACGCTGCTACCCATCAGGCTACAGCACCGGCTACCCGTCCGGAATAAGCCGCAGCCCTGACGAAAAGCCCTGGTCTCTGACCAGGGCTTTTTTTTTGCCGGATGGCCTGAATTGCAGGCAAAAAAAAACCGTCATCAGAGGTTAGCTGGTGACGGGAGAAACTGAACGTACCCGGTTTAAGCACGTTCAAAATGTTGAAAATTGACTAAGCGTTCAGTTTGAACAGTGACATGCTGGACATGTCAGTAAAGACTTTGTAGGACGCCTGCAGCGCAGTTTGCTGCATGGTATAGGAAGAGATCGCGCTGGTGTAATCCACATCCACCAGGTTGCTCATCTGGGTTGCCTGGTTCACTTTTGTATCGTCGCCTTTCGCATCCAGATTACTCAGCTCATTCAGCTGGGTACCCAGTTCAGAACGTACCTTCAGCACGTTGTTCAGCGAGTTGCTCAGGCCACGGTTGGTCTTGTCCAGCGCATCAGCAGAAGCCTGAACACCGGCATCATCCGCATCGGCAATCGGTGTATTCAGCGCGTTAATCGCGGTATTCAGCGTGGTGAAGATATTGGCTTCACTGGCACTGCCGTCCGGCTCCGCTTTCGCGTTGCTGGTCAGAGCCATAAAGACCTGGTCACCGGTATGGCTGGTCACCATCGTGCGGCTGGAATCCACTTTCTGGGTAATGGGCGTAGTGCCACCCGTGTAAGTCACATTACCACTGGCATCCTGAGTGAAAGGCGCCGTGTCAGTTTTGTAACCGGCAAACAGATAACGACCGTTTCCGTCTGTAGAGTTTGCCAGGTTCAGCAGCTGATCGCGGATACCGGTTAACTGCTGGGCATAGGACGCGCGGTCATCGTCGGAGAGCGTGCCGTTAGCGGCAGCCACCACGATAGTCTGCGCGCTCTGGACCACGCTGGTGACCTGCTGCAGGTTGGTTTCTTCCTGAGAAACACTGGTGGTGGCAAAGTTGCGTGCCGTCTGATACTGGCTGGTCTGGGACTGGGCCTGTGAAAGCACAACCGCCTGAGCGGCGGCAACCGGATCATCCGACGGATTCACAACACGTTTACCGGATGACAGCTGTTCACCCACTTTCAGCCAGCTTGCCTGGGAGGTCGAAATCCCACGCATCTGCTGATCGTAGATCATGGAGGTACTGAGACGCATGATTAACTCCTTATCCTTTATCAGCTGACGGCGCTGATCAGCGCGTTAAAGATCGTACTGGCGGTCTGGATCACCTGAGCATTCGCGGTGTAATACTGCTGATAGCGGGTCAGATTGCCGTATTCTTCATCCAGGTTAACACCCGAGACGGACTGCTGCTGGTTGGTCAGCTGCGTCACGACATTGCTCTGGGTGGTACTGGTGGTTTCCAGGGTGCTGGTTTTGTTACCGATATTCGCCACCATGCTGGCATAGGCCTGGGTCAGGGTGCTGGTTCCGGCAATGACCTTTTTGGTCTGCAGACCCAGCAGTGACTGCGCATTGGTGTTATCGCTCACACCATCATCGGCACCGGCGGCAGCAACTTTAGCTTCGTCAGTAATATTGACGCTCATATTGCCGATCACGTCAGCCACCGGCTTCACCAGGAAGCTGTCCTTCGTCTGTGGCGTGCCGCCCAGGGTCACCTGCAATCCGTCAAAGCTCAGGGTTGAGTTACCGGACGCATCCGTACCTGAGGTGGCAGTGATTGACGCGTTGTCCGACAGGCGGGTCACGTTCCAGTTGGTGCCGTCATAGCTCACTTTATAGTTTGATGCCTGCACCTGGCTGGCATCGGTCACGGCGGCAGTCATCGATGCCGTGCCTTTATTGCTGGTATTGGCCGTCACAGAAGGACTGCCATAACTGAAGAATGCTTCACCCGCATCGCCGTTGGCGTCATAGCCCGCTTCGTGCTGAGTGTTGAAGCTACTCGCCAGGCCGAGTGCCATCTGGCCCAGCTGGTTACGGGTATTATCCAGATCGGTGCGGAATGCCAGCAGACCCCCTAACGAACCGGTAGTGATCAGCTTCTCAGGAATTTCAGTGGTCGCTCCGGTAGTTGGATCCACCGTGGCGATAGTGGTCCGGGTGGGATCGGTACTGGAAGGCACGGCAGCCAGCGTGTTGTAGCTGTCGCCCTGCACCAGGCTGATCCCATTGCCGATGCTGATGTTATAGCTGCCGCCATCCTGCTGGCTGACGGAGACGCCCACCAGCTGGTTGAGGCTGCTGACCAGCTGATCGCGCTGATCCAGCAGGGCATTTGGCGCACTGCCGTCGCCCGCGCCTTTCAGCTTGGCAATCTGCTGGTTAACGTTAGCGATTTGCTTGGCATAACCGTTGATCTGGTCCACCGTTGAGGTGACAGAAGTATTCAGGCTGGTGTCCAGATTCTTGAGATAGGTATCCGTCACCTGAAACTGGTTAACCAGACCATCCGCCTGCCCCAGCACCGCCTGGCGAGCGGAAGGATCGTCCGCGTTGCTTACCAGCGTCTGAATAGAGGAGAAAAAGTCCTGCATATTGGTAGACAGCGTGTTGGTGGTGCTGGAGAACATATCATCAATGTTCGACAGCTGGCTGTATTGCGTGGTCATCGCGCTGGACATGGTGCTGGCAGAGCGCAGCTGGTTGGTAATGAACGCGTCGTACTCACGGTTAACGCTGGCTACCGAGACACCGTTACCGTAGTAGTTGGTACCGCTCAGCGTACTGTTAGCCTGGGCAAGAATGGTGGTCTGACGTGAATAACCGGCAACGCTGTAATTACTGATGTTGTTACCAGTGGTATTCAACGCAGCCGAGGCGGCGTTTATCCCGCTTAACGCGGTATTAATTAAGTTAGACATGTCGGTTCCTTTTAACCCTGACGCAGCACGGGCCGGCATTAACAATCGGTTGCCGGTTTGCTTTAACACAAATCCGGCCTGTAACAGTTATCGGTTCAACCGGGATAAACTTGAGCGATAAATCAGAACAAATCGCCAATGTCATGGGTGTAAGCTTTGACCACTTTTGCCCCCATATTTTTGAATTGCTGAATCATTCCCACCAGCTTCTGAGCGTACTTCGGATCGGTGGCGTAGCCCGCTTCCTGCAAGGCTTTAGCCCCCTGCTCCGGCGTCGCGGCGGTGGTTACCGCGGAGTAGCGCGGGTTATTGCCGATAAGCTTGACGTAATCATTCAGCGCGTCAAAATAGGAGTCGTAAACGCGGAACTTAGCCTTCACTTTTACCGCCTGACCATTTTCATATTCCGTGGTCATCACCTCGGTGGTTTTACCCTGCCAGCTGCCCGTCGCCTTGATACCAAACACGTTGTAACTCGGCTTGCCCTGAGCAGTGAGGATTTGACGCTGCCCCCAGCCTGATTCCAGCGCGGCCTGGGCGAGGATCAGGTGATGTGGGATGCCACTTTCCGCACTCGCCATCTGGGCAGGTTGCGATAGCTGGGCGATAAAGTCGCTGCTGTCACCGCTCAAAGGCGTATCAGCTGATGGCAGACGCGGAACGGCTTTGCGCACCATCTGCTCCATAGCCAGCGGCGGCAGTGTATTAATAAAGTTCTTGTCGAGCAGCATCGGCACGGTTCCGGCTTTTTCATCCGGCGTCTGTGCCTGCTCCATCTGTTTGACCATCATATCGGCCAGTCCCAGCCCTTTGGCGGCAATCTGCTGCCCAATCTGCTGATCGTACATCGAGGTGTAGAGCTTGGTTTGATCGTTGCTCAGCAGGCCATCCTGCGGCAGCGCCTCACGCATGCTCTTCAGCATCATCTGTACAAACATCCCTTCCACCTGTTTTGCCACTTCCCGCGCATGCGCTTTCGGGTCTTTGCTGGCTTCACGTTTCAGGTTGTTGAGTGAGCGGCTGTCATAAGCCGCGTTCATCAGAGACTGGGTATCACTCATCAGATTATTTCCAGTTTGGCATGCAGACAGCCCGCACTCTGCATTGACTGCAGGATAGACATCAGGTCGATTGGCGTCGCACCCAGGGCATTCAGCGCACGGACCACGCTGTTCAGGTTGGCGCTGGCGTTGACGCTTTGCAGCGATCCCCCGCTCTGGCGCAGGTCAATCTGCGTCTGCGGCGTCACCACAGTCTGCCCACCAGCAAACGGCGTGTTTGGCTGGCTGACGTTCTGCGACTGGTTCACCGTGACCGACAGGTTGCCCTGAGCAATCGCACAGGAGCTGAGCATCACTTCACGGTTCATCACCACCGAACCGGTACGTGAGTTGATAATGACTTTCGCATCCTGAATCGGCACGGAGACGTCGATGTTCTGAATATCGGCCAGCAGGCGCACCTGCGAGGTGCTGTTGGCGGAAACCTGCACCTGCACGGTACGGCCATCAACGGCCTGTGCAGAACCGTAGCCGCTGCGCGCGTTGATCGCATCAGCGATACGCTGAGCCATGCTGAAATCTTCATCGTTCAGGAACAGGTTAATCACGTTGCTGGTGCCGAAGTTGTTAGGCAGTTCACGCTCGATGGTCGCGCCGCCGGTAATGCGGCCGCCGTTAACCTGGTTAACCGTCACGCTGCTGCCACCAGCAGAAGCACCTGCACCACCGACCAGAATGTTACCCTGCGCCAGCGCATAAACCTGATTATCCACGCCTTTCAGCGGGGTCATCAGCAGCGTACCGCCGCGCAGGCTTTTGGCGTTACCCATAGAGGAAACAACCACGTCAATCACCTGCCCCTGACGGCCAAAGGCCGGCAGTTTGCCGGTGACCATCACCGCCGCCACGTTTTTCAGCTGCATATTGGTGCCGCTTGGTACAGTAATACCCAGCTGGGACAACATGTTGTTAAGGCTCTGGGTGGTAAAAGGCGTCTGGGTCGTCTGGTCGCCGGAACCATCCAGCCCCACGACCAGGCCGTAACCAATCAGGGAGTTATCACGCACGCCTCCGACAGTTGTCAGGTCACGAATGCGGTCAGCATTCGCCAGCGTGCTGACGGTCGCCAGCAGCAGCAGGGTGAGTTGAAGAATTCTACGCATAGTAACCTCTTAGAATGGTGACAGGTTCAGGAAGAACCGTTGCAGCCAGCCCATCGTCTGTGCCTCATTGATATAGCCGTTGCCGACGTATTCAATGCGGGCATCCGCCACCTGGGTCGAAATCACGCTGTTGCTGCCGCTGATGGTGCGTGGGTTAACCACGCCCGAGAAGCGGATGAATTCCGTGCCCTGGTTAATCTCAATCTGTTTCTCACCGACCACTTTCAGGTTGCCGTTCGGCAGCACCTGATTGACGGTAACGGTAATGGTGCCGGTAAAGGTATTGTTCGCCGTAGCGCCACCCTTACCTGCAAAGGTATTTTTGCCGCTGCCATCCAGCGTGGCTTTATCGCCACCCAGCAAACCGGTCAACGCGCCTGGCACTGCGGTCAGACCCACAGTGGCGCTGCCATCACGCCCGGCGGACGCGGTAGAGCTCTTACTGGCACTGACGTTTTCCTGCAGGGTAATCGTCAGCGTATCGCCAATGTTACGTGGGCGACGATCCTCAAACAGCGGCTGGTAGCCGTAGTTCATCGGCATGATGCCCTGGAAAATGGAACCGTTAACTACCGGCGGCGAAGCAGGCAGCGGCTGGGCCGTTGTCGAGCCTTCGACCAGTGGCTTACGTGGAACTAAAGCACAACCGTTAAGCGTCAGGAGCAGCGTGGCCACCAACAAACGTCCAGGCATTGAGATTTGCTTCGCCATGGAATCACTACCTTTAATAATCAGAAGGTCTTTTATTAAGGGCCGGGCGAACCCGGCTGGTTTACATTACTGCGATTACAGCTGGGTCAGTTTGGCCAGCATCTGATCGGAAGTGCTGATCGCCTTACTGTTGATCTCGTACGCGCGCTGGGTCTGGATCATGCTCACCAGCTCTTCAGCCACGTTGACGTTTGAGGTTTCGACATAGCCCTGGTACAACAGACCCGCACCGTTGTTACCTGGAGTGCTGTCAGTCGGCGCACCGGACGCCTGAGTTTCCTGGTAGAGGTTTTCACCTTTACTTTCCAGACCGGCGTCGTTGATAAAGGTGCTCAGCGTCAGCTGCCCCACCTGCACCGGCTGGGTTTGCCCCTGCTGGGTCACGCTGACCACGCCGTCACGGCCAATGGTCATGCTCAGGGCGTTGGCTGGAATGGTAATCGCCGGCTGCACCGGGAAGCCGCCGTTGGTGACCAGCTGGCCGTTCTGGTCTGTCTGGAACGAACCGTCACGGGTATAGGCCAGCGTGCCGTCCGGCATCTGTACCTGGAAGTAACCCTGTCCACTGATTGCCACGTCTTTCGAGGAGTCAGTTTTATTCAGGTTACCCTGGGTGTGCAGGCGCTCGGTGGCGACCGGACGGGTACCGGTCCCCAGCTGCATACCAGAAGGTAAGTTAGTTTGCTCAGATGACTGCGCGCCAGGCTGGCGAATGGTCTGATACATCAGGTCTTCGAAAACCGCACGCTGGCGTTTAAAGCCGTTGGTGCTGACGTTGGCCAGGTTGTTCGAGATGACGTCCATATTGGTTTGCTGGGCGTCGAGACCGGTTTTGGCAATCCATAAAGAACGGATCATATAGTTTCCTCTTGCACTCAGCTCATTGACAGCAGCTGGTTAGCGCGTTGTTCATTCTGATCGACGCTGGAGATAACTTTCATCTGCATCTCGAAGCGGCGTGCGTTAGCGATCATATCGACCATGGTCTGCTCAGTTTTGACGTTGCTGCCTTCCAGCACGCCAGGCATCACCTGAATGGTCGGATCGTTTTGCAGGACGGCACCGCGCTGCGCCTGAGCGCTCGCGGTGAGACGGAACAGCCCGTCATCGCCGCGAGTCACTTCTGAACCGGTCGCTTTTACCAGTTTCAGACGGCCCAACTGGACAGTGGCATTCGGCGGATCGCCCGGGTTCAGCGCGGTGATAGAACCGTCAGCAGCGATGGTAATTTCCGATCCCTGCGGCACAGCAATGGGCCCGCCATCGCCGATCACCAGGTTGCCCTGGACGGTTAGCTGCCCTTGCGGATTAAGCTCCATGTTGCCGTTGCGAGTGTAAGCCTCGGAACCATCGGGCGCACGCACCGTCAGCCAGCCGTCCTGACGGACAGCCACATCCAGTGGGCGCTCGGTGTAGTCCATCGGGCCCGGCGTCATATCGGCACCGGGTGTGGACGCCGTCACCAGCGTACGCGTCGGCAGAGAAAGCCCTTCCACCGGTACCGCACGCAGCGCATTAAGCTGCGCACGGAAGCCAGGGGTGGAGGCATTGGCGAGGTTGCTCGCCGTCACTGCCTGCTGTTCGAGGGTCTGGCTGGCAGCCCCCATTGCGGTATATATCGCGTGATCCATAAGACGATCCTGTTAGCCGTATTAGCGCAGGTTGACCAGGGTATTGAGGATCTGGTCCTGAGTTTTGATGGTCTGGGCGTTAGACTGGTAGTTACGCTGGGCCACAATCATGTTCACCAGCTCTTTACTCAGGTCGACGTTGGAAGACTCCACCGCGCCCGCAGTCAGGGTGCCGAGGTTACCGGTGCCAGCCAGACCCACCAGAGCCTGACCAGAAGAGTTGGTCGCGGACCATACGTTATTGCCTTCAGACTTCAGGCCTTCCGGGTTAGCGAAGTTAGCCAGCGCAATCTGTCCCAGAGTCTGAGTCTGTTCGTTGGAGTAGTTACCTACCACGGTGCCGTCATCGTTAATCTGGTAGCTGGTCAGGTCACCCGGCTTGTAACCGTTCTGCGTCGGGTTACCAAAGGTGCTGGTGCCGGTGTTCTGCTGCTGGCTGCCGGCCAGATTCAGCGTAAACGTGCTCGGTGCTGAACCATTCAGGGTCGCCATGCTGATGGTCTGGGTGGCAGAAGACGTCAGCTGACCGCTGCTGTTGAAGGTCATATTCCATGTTCCGGCACTGGCACCGGTGCTGGAATCCACCGCCTGGACGTTCCAGGTTGTGGTCGGGTTAGTCGCGTCAGTGGTGGAGTCGGTAGCGCCCTTCACGAAGTACAGGTTGATGGTGTGCGCGTTACCCAGCGAGTCATAGGTCGTCATTGACGCTTTGCTGTTGTAGGTATCCACATTGGTGGAGTCGAACGGCGTCGTGGACGGGGTGCTGTCGGTTGAGTTCAGGTTGGCCGTGATCGCCGCAGTGGTGGTCGCTTTAGCTGGCATCGCCGTCGTAGGGATAGACAGCGCAACCGGGTTAGCACCAGTCTGGACGGTAGGCGGCGTACCGGTTGCCGGATAACCGGTCAGCTGCAGGCCATCGGAGTTCACGATGTTACGGTTAGCATCCAGCGTGAACTGGCCGTTACGGCTGTAGTACACCGCGCCGCTGGTGTCGGTCAGACGGAAGAAACCAGACTGGCTGATCGCCACGTCCAGGCCGCGGCTGGTAGACGTCGTGGTACCGTCGCTGAAGTCCTGGGTGACCGCGGCAACCTTGGTTCCCAGACCCACTTTGGAGTCAGCGAACATGTCGGCGAAAGAGACGGAAGCGGACTTAAAGCCAACGGTCGCGGAGTTGGCGATGTTGTTACCGATCACGTCAAGGTTACTGGAGGCGGCGTTTAAGCCACTGACTGCCTGAGAAAATGCCATGTGTAGACTCCTGAAAAAGGGGGATTGTTAAATAATCTGACGAACATTCGCGACGGTGGTGGTGCCCATCGTGCCGAGGTCTAAAACGGCACCGCTGGTGTCGTTAGTTACCCCATTAACCAGCGCATAGTTCAGTGGCTGCGCAACCAGTTGCCCGGTAGCATTGCTTGCACTGATCGATACGGAATACTTCCCGTCGGCTGCAGTGGTGCCATCTGCCTGCGAGCCATCCCATGAAAAGGTATGCACGCCGGAGCTGAGGGCACCCAGGTTGATGGTTTGCACCACCTTGCCTGTGGAATCGGAAATGGTGGCGGTCGTCGCGGTGGAGGCCTGCTCCAGGCTGACGCCAAAAGGCGTAGTCTGGCTGCTGCCCACCAGGATCTGGGAGCCATTAACCATCACGCCGTGACCGATCAGCGTAGAAGCCTGCAAAGACTGTCCGCTGGTGATCTGGCCGGAAATTGACCCCAGTGTGGTATTGAGTTTTTCAATGCCGCTCAGGGTGTTGATCTGTGCCAGCTGGGTGGTCAGCTGACTGTTATCCATCGGATTAGTGGGATCCTGGTTCTTTAACTGAGTGACCAACAGGGTCAGGAAGTTACTCTGAAGGTCTGCTGCCGAAGTATCAGTACTCGACGACGTGGTGGTAATCGCCGTGTTGTCTGTGGATTCATTGACGCCTACTGCAATGCCCATCTGCCTGCTCCTTATTGACCCATCGTCAGGGTTTTCATCATCATTTGTTTCACGGTGTTTAACACCTCGACGTTGGCCTGGTAGCTGCGCGACGCGGACATGGTATTAACCGTTTCACCGACCACATCAACGTTTGGCATTTTCACATAGCCTTTCGCGTCAGCCATTGGATTGCCCGGCTCGTACACCAGTTTTGCGGGGGTCGGATCGTCCACTACCTGCGCCACGCGAACGCCTCCGGTGGGCGATCCCGGCGATGCCATGGTCTGGAAGACCACCTGCTTGGCCACGTAAGGCTGACCGTCCGGGCCGGTTACGCTGTCGGCGTTGGCCAGGTTACTGGCAGCCACGTTCAGACGCTGAGACTGGGCGTTCATCGCCGATCCGGCGATATCAAAGATATTCAGAAGTGCCATAAATTATTGCCCCTGTAGCACAGACATCATGCTCTTGATCTGTCCGCTGATAACGGTCAGATCCGTCTGGTATTTCAGGCTGTTGTCGGCGAACTGTGTACGTTCCCGGTCCATATCAACCGTGTTGCCGTCTGCAGACGGTTGATCCGGAACCCGGTACATCAGGTCCATGGAAGCCGGCTGAAGTGATTCCGCTGGAATATGGCGATCTGAAGTTACCGCCAGCTGCAGACCCGATCCCTGCGTCCGCCCCTGCTCCATCACCTTCTGCATCTGGCTGGCGAAATCGATGTCGCGAGCCTGATAGCCGGGTGTATCCGCGTTGGCGATGTTAGACGCCAGGATTTCCTGCCGCTGCGCACGCAGGTTCAACGCCTCGGTGTTAAACCGCAGGGCTGCGTCGAGTTTGTCGAGCATGCTTCCTCCGCAAAATGAAAATTCAGAGCTGACAGCATAATCTCCGGGGGGGAAGTGCTATCGCCGGAATAGCGCTAAAAAGCGTCGCTAATTTGCGCCTTGACCTGGCAGGCTCGCGGGTAGAATCGTCACCATGTTATGAATAACGGAGAAGAGACGATGCGTGGGTTAACCTCTCTGGTCGCCGGTCTGTTAAGCCTGGTGACCCTGTCTGCCAGTGCCGGCGATCTCACCGCACAGCTCAATCAATTTTTTAAATCGCGCTATGGGGAATCCGGCCAGACTGCCGATACCCTGAAAGTGGTGGTGAAAACCCCGCAGTCGCAGTGGCCCGGCTGTGAAGCACCGCAGTTTTCCCTGCCGGGTAACAGCCGGATGTGGGGCAACATGAGCGTGGCCGCCAACTGTGACCAGAATCGCCGTTACCTGCAGGTTGAGGTACAGGTTACCGGGAATTACATTGTGGCCGCCCGTCAGGTTGCGCGCGGCACGGCGCTCACCGCGGACGATGTAAAAGTTGAGCATGGCCGTCTGGATACGTTGCCTTCCCGCACGGTAATGACCGCCGAAGAGATCACTGACGCGGTCACGCTGCGTGATATTATTCCCGGCCAGCCGATGACGCTGATGATGGTGCGTCAGCCATGGCGTGTGAAAGCCGGACAGAACGTGACTGTCACCGCCAGCGGCGACGGTTTTAATGTTTCAAGCGAAGGGCGTGCGATGAACAATGCCACTGCCGCTCAGCTGGTGCGGGTACGGATGAATTCCGGTCAGATAGTGAGCGGAAAAGTGGCTGCGGATGGGAATATTCTGATTACGCTATAAAGGCCCTATAAAGACCTAAAGAAGGGTTCAGTTCTGCCGATAGTATGAATAACAGACGTAGTACACTTATTTTATCAGGCCGATAAGTCGCCTGAGCATACAGGAGCCAGATATGAGCATCGACAGAACTCAACCTATGAAACCGGCCGCTACCGTTCAGCCACGCGACGCTTCCGAAGCTGCTGCGCCTAAGGCCCGTCAGGTCGAGACTAAATCAGCAGGCACCACTGCGGCCACTCAGGTCGTCCTGAGCGGTGCCCAGTCGCAGCTGACCAAATCCAGTGCGCAGGACATCAACACCGCGCGCGTGGAAGAACTTAAAACCGCCATCCGTAATGGCGATCTGAAAATGGATACCGGCAAAATCGCCGATGCCCTGATTCAGCAGGCAAAAGATTCCGCAGAAGGTAACTGAGTAAATGAATAAGCTGCTGACCGCGCTTGATAAAATGCTGGAAGTGCTGGCAAGCCTGGCCGATGTGATGACATCAGAGCAACAACAGCTCTCAGGCGGTCAGATCAACAGCAGCTTACTGCAACGGATAACCGAAGATAAAAGCTCCCTGCTGGCGACGCTCAATTTTCTCGAGCAGCTGCGCCGTGACGCAGAGAAAGAAGCGGGTTTGCACGCGCCTTACAGCCGTAACCCTGAAATGGGCCGCCGCTGGGCAGCCATTCAGGAGCAGACCATGAAGCTGCGGGACACCAATTTACACAACGGACTGTTGCTCAACCATCAGATTGGTTTCACCGAGCAGGCGTTAGAGGTGTTAAGACCACACCAGACGCAGAAGTTTTATGGCCCGGACGGGCAGGCAACCTCCAACGCTTTTATCAGCCGTAAAGTTTAGATCCGCGCGGTCGAACGCAGAGCTATCAGCCCCGGGAACAGGAAACTGCTCCGGGGGCTGGCTTTTTAAAGCGACAAAATCAGATTGCCGTGGTGCGGGCGAAATCCCTTACGCGGAAGCCAAGCAGGGCCAGCACGGCAAAATAAGCCCCGCCGCCCGCAGCACAGACCGCTGCCAGGCGAACCAGCCGCCACAACATGTTGCCCTGCGCCCAGTCAGGCATTATCCATAATAAACCCACCAGCACTGCAGCCATCACCACCACGGCAATCGCCAGCCGCAGCAAAAAGCTGAACCAGCCCGGCTGAGGCTGGAAAATTTTCTGCTTACGTAACTGCCAGTAAAGCAGTGCAGCATTCAGGCAGGCAGCCAGACCGATCGACAGCGACAGACCGGCATGTTTCAGCGGCCCGATGAAAGCCAGGTTCATCAGCTGCGTCATCAGCAGGGTGATCATGGCGATTTTGACCGGCGTTTTGATGTCCTGGCGGGAATAGAAGCCCGGCGCAAGAATTTTTACCACAATCAGCCCCATCAGGCCGACCGAATAGGCCACCAGCGCGCGCTGAGTCATCGCCGCATCAAAAGCGGTAAACTTACCGTACTGAAACAGCGAAATGGTCAGCGGTTTGGCGAGTATTCCCAGCGCCACCGCGCTCGGCAACGCCAGCAGGAAGCTCAGCCGCAGCCCCCAGTCCATCAGACGGTTGTATTCACTGTGATTGCCGCTGGCAAAACTTTTCGCCAGCGAAGGCAGCAGAATGGTGCCCAACGCCACGCCCAGCACGCCGGATGGAAACTCCATCAGGCGATCCGCGTAGTACATCCAGGAAACCGAGCCGGAGACCAGGAACGAGGCGAAAATAGTGTTGATGATCAGCGAGATCTGGCTGACGGAAACACCAAGGATCGCCGGGCCCATCTGGCGCATCACCCGCCACACGCCCGCATCTTTCAGGTTCAGGCGCGGCAGAACCAGCATGCCGATTTTCTTCAGGTGCGGCAGCTGATAACCCAGTTGCAGTACGCCCCCCGCCACCACAGCCCACGCCAGCGCCATCACCGGTGGATGGAAGTGCGGTGCGGCAAACAGCGCAAAGCCAATCATGCTGACATTCAGCAGCGTAGGCGCAAACGCCGGAACGGAAAACCGGTTCCAGGTATTGAGGATCGCACCGGTCAGAGAGGCCATAGAAATCAGAAAGATATAGGGAAAAGTCACGCGCAGCAGCGCAGAAGTCAGCGCGAATTTATCGGCAGTGTTCGCAAAACCCGGTGCCGTGACCAGAATCACCCACGGCGCGGCCAGTATGCCCAGCAGCGTAATGACCGCCAACGCCAACGTCAGCAGGCCCGACACATAGGCGACAAAAACCCGGGTGGCTTCTTCGCCCTGCTTGCTCTTGTATTCTGCGAGGATCGGCACAAAGGCCTGAGAAAAGGCGCCTTCAGCAAAAATGCGGCGCAGTAAGTTCGGTAATTTGAAGGCGACAAAAAAGGCATCCGCCGCCATTCCTGCACCAAAAACTCTCGCCACAATGGCATCGCGGGCAAATCCCAGCACGCGAGAAAACAGGGTCATTGAGCTGACCGCTGCTAACGATTTCAACAGGTTCATGGGGTTCCTGATTTTTCTACGGGATCGGTGGCACGGGCCACGGTTATCACCTGACCCGTTGGGCGGGCCAGCAACCGGCATAGTCTACTGATGCTGAAGGAAATAACCACATTCGATTGTTACAGCGTTATTCCCGGTCAATATCGCGCCAGAGTTTTTCCACGATCCGCTGCGCCATCAGTGCCTGTTCGCCGGAGGTTTGCGGCATTGTCTGATTTTGCGCACAGTCGATAAAATGACGCGCGGCACCGGCAAATCCCCGCTGCTCCAGAGTGCTTTGCCAGCCAGGGACGGGATCGGTGATAATCCGCCCTGCTGTTTCCTGGCGTAAATCGCGCATATCGTCAATCTGCCAGACGCTGCCCTCGGCCACCGCCATTACCGATTCACGCTGGGTGCCAGCGCGACGGTGCATACAGGTGGTGATCTGCAGGTCAGCCTGGCTGAAATGGTGCTCAGCCCAGATCATCTCCCCGGCATCATTGGTCAGCAGTGAACCGCTCTGCAACCTGCCTCTGCCTCCGCCAAGCCACAGCGCGGTATCCACCACGTGCAGATAATCGTCCAGCAGCGTAAAGAAAAGATCATGCGGTCCTACGCTGTCACTGCGATGTTTATCCATGCGGAGCGAGGCCAGCCGATCCAGTCCATTTTTAAGCTGCAGATATCCTGGAGCGAAACGACGGTTGAAGGCCACCATCAGTTTACGTCCCTTCTTATGGGCCAGTTCCACCAGTTGCTCGGCCTCGCTGAGCTTCGCCGCCAGCGGTTTATCGACACAGACGTCCACCCCCGCCAGCAACAGCTGTTTTACAATGCTGAAATGGCTCTCAGTGGAGGTGTGCACAAAGACGGCATCGCTGGCTGCCGCCAACTGCTCATAAGAGGAAAACAGCGGGATTCGGTAGCTGTCGCACACTCCCCGCGCTTTCTGCTGATTAGGCGAGAAGGCCCCGGCTATCTGCCAGCCATCCGTTCTGGTCACCACCGGCAGCCAGGCTTTTTGCGCAATGCTGCCCAGTCCAACAATCCCCACTTTCAGCCCGGCCATCTCACTCTCTCCTACTTAGCAACGCTGCCAGCTGCTGCCTGATTTCGGCCATTTCACGCTCGAGTCCGGTCACTCTGGCTGCCAGGCCGCTCTCGTCTGCAGCCGGTTCAGTAGCGGCCACTGCCGCGTCCTCCGCTTCGCCGCTAAACAGATGCCTGTAGCGGTTTTCACGTTTGCCCGGCTCCCGGGCAAGCCGGACCACAAACGGCCCGTCGTCCCTGACAGCCAGGTTTTCCAGAGTCTGTTCCACTTCGACCATATCGGCAAACTCATGTAACCGCGTACTGCGGGTACGGAGTTCACCGGGCGTCTGTGGGCCGCGCAGCAGCAAAGTGGTCACCACAGCGAATTCTCCCGCACTGAGCTTAAGCTGACCAAATTCAGTGTTGCAGAAACGGTGCTCATATTTCACCACGCGATTACCAAAGCCGCTTTGTGTGGTGACCAGATGCCTTTTCGTCAGCATATCCAGCGTATCCTGCACAGCCGACTCGCTCAGCGTCAGCACCGGTTCACGGTTCGACTTCTGATTGCAGGCTGTCACAACCCCATTGAGAGACATTGGGTATTGATCCGGCGTGGTGACCTGCTTCTCCAGCAGGGACGGAAAATCAACGTAACCGACTGAAAAAAAAGAATTATGATCACCTATAAACACTCAATCACTAGCCAAACAAGACATTTTTTACACCTTTAAAATCAACAAGTTAAAAATAGTTTTGCAGAAGAATATTTTTATCTGATTGATTATAGATTAACCCTATAGAGGATCCATCATGTTGACGTTTCCTGGAGCACAGCGTTATAGTTCTCCTGCATCAGCAAAATCTGGTGCCGGGATTAGCCTCTCGTATATCAAAAAAGACGCATAGCCGCGTTAGCGGTTTTTTATGCGCTAAGCACAGTCACATCTCAATGGTGGGCTGTGTGGGGGCGGAGCAATCCGCGCCGGGTTTTCTTTTTTGACCGGTAAGGCTAACCCTGCACAGTTCACCACCCAAGATTAGCCTCAAAGGTGGTGATTTACCTTATCTAAAAAGGAAAATCCCATGACTGCATTGTCTGTCAGTTCTCTTGAACCCGAAATAATCTTTCATAACGGGAAAGCCATCACGACATCATTGTCTGTTGCTGAATATTTCCATAAACGTCACGATAATGTGATGGATAAAATCCGCTCTGTAATAGCAGAGTGCGATGAGAAGTACCATCTCCTAAATTTTAAGGAGGTGGTCCGCGAAGTACCTGGCGGCGATGGTGCAATGCGAAAAATGCCCATGTATGAACTCACCCGGGATGCGTTCGTGCTAATCGCTATGGGTTTCACCGGTAAAAAGGCTCTTCAGTGGAAAATAAATTACATCAACGCCTTTAACCGCATGGAAGCCGAACTGCACTGCACCGAATCCCGCGACATCATCCAGGGCGATGGTCATTCACTTCTGATCCACTTCGATGAACATCACCAAGTCAGTTTCACCGAAAAAGTGCCTGCCGATGCCGTTGTGGCCACCATGGAAAAAGTGCACTGGTGGGCGGCGCAGAACGGGTATGTGAGCATATCCAGAGAAGAACTTAAAAGTTTGACGCTGGCACAGTTGATGCAAATGTAAGGTTGATCATCTTCAGTTGAACTTACCCGCCAGTGTTGCCACCTACTACTGGCGGTATCTTCGCCAATACGTACAACATAAGAATTGTTTATGTGTTGTTTATGTGCCTGGGTGTAATGTACTGCCCGTGATGTGACTCATCATGTTCTAAAGAGAGTAGGCAACAGCTTCAGATTGTGTGTAGCATTTTCACCGCCAGCGTATTAACCGCGCTTGGCGGTTTTTTTTGCCTATTACCACTGTGACGCCAGCAAAAGCGACAAGGCTACACTGGCAGCACTTATTGAAGCAATTTATGATGAAACTGATATGTGACAGATGAATGAAGTGTGAAAGCGACTTGATTTTTTTCCGAATGCCCCTACTTTTCATCTGTCTAAAATTTTCACAGATTAAAGGGATCTTCTAATGGATGATGCAGACATGGCTCAGGTTCGTGAAGAGGCGCTGATTACTTCAGCAATGTCAGCCAGACAGCCCGGCCTCAAAAGCCCAAATGGCAAATGTATCTGGTGTGAAGACGAACCCATTGTGGCTGATACCGCCTTCTGTTCAGCTGAGTGTGGGGAGGATTACCATAAGTACCAGCGAGAGAAAAAACAGCGGCTGGTTGATGATTAAAATTGCACATTTTGCAATCAGTGCCAGGATTTATAAGTCTGGATACCCCCCTACTGTTATACTTTTTCCCGCCATCGTTCCTAACCGCGAACTGGCGGGGTTTTTCTTGTACAGCATTCATACATATGAAAATTCTCGTTGAATAAGCTCAATTAATGAACGGCACGAAAGCATGCTAAAACTGTTCGCCAGATATTCCTCAATAGGGGTAATCAACACGCTGATACACTGGGTGGTTTTCACGTTGCTCTACTCAATGGAAGTAAGCCAGTCGTTAGCGAACCTGGCTGCTTTCTGTGTCGCCGTTACCTTCTCATTTTTTGCAAACGCACGCTGGACATTCAGCACTGAAGCGACGACCATTCGCTATATCCTTTATGTATTTTTTATGGGTACTGTGGCGGCCGGAGTCGGCAGCTTAGCCGACCATACGCATATTAACCCGGTAATCACGCTCATAGCGTTCTCAGTTCTCAGCCTGGTGTCAGGCTTTATCTACTCAAATTTCATTGTTTTCAGGGTGAAAAAGTGAAAATTTCTCTGGTTATTCCGGTCTTCAATGAAGAAGAAGCAATACCCATTTTCTACCACGCAGCCAAAGAAAAACTTTCCGCATACAATATTGAGATAGTCTTCGTTAACGACGGCAGTACGGATTCAACCGAGAAGATTATCAACTCGTTGGCAGAGGCTGACAGCGCTGTTACGACGATAAACCTCATCCGAAACTTTGGCAAAGAACCAGCCTTGTTAGCAGGTCTGGAACACGCAACCGGTGATGCGGTTATCCCGATTGATGTTGACCTTCAGGATCCAATTGAAGTCATTCCATTACTAATAAGCAAATGGCAGGAAGGCTGGCCTGTGGTGCTGGCAAAACGAAGTGACAGATGCTGTGACAGTCATTTCAAACGTAAAACAGCGGCATGGTTTTACAGGCTACATAATAAAATCAGTTCACCGCGTATTGAGGAAAATGTCGGTGATTTCCGTCTTCTTTCACGCGAGACAGTTGATAACATCAAGTTACTTCAGGAGCGAAACCTATTCATGAAAGGTATCCTCAGTTGGGTAGAAGGTGAGGCTGCCGTAGTGGAATATACCCGCGCGGAGCGTTCTGTTGGTCAGACTAAATTCAATGGCTGGAAGTTATGGAATCTGGACCTGGAAGGGCTTACCAGCTTTTCTACATTTCCGCTCAGAGTCTGGACTTACATTGGGTTAGCTGTTGCAGGATTTTCATTCCTGTATGGTGCCTACATGATTCTCGATACGTTGTTCTTTGGTAATCCTGTGCATGGTTACCCTTCAATAATTGTTTCAGTTCTGTTTCTGGGCGGCATACAGCTCATCGGAATTGGCGTTCTTGGAGAGTATATTGGCAGGATTTATATAGAAACCAAGCGTAGACCCAGATATTTAAAGAAGAAATGAAATGACTGACACTAAAAATAAGCATTACAAAGCATATGGCACTTTAGCTCTGTTATTGTCCATTTTCTACAGCCCGGTTTATCTTTCGAACTACGCTTTTTCTGATGATTGGACTTATTTATATGCATCATCTATTGATCCATATAGCATCTTCAAATGGGATGTGCTTTCAGGAAGGCCACTTTATGGTGTTTTACGTTATCTATGCTCGCACCTCATAAGCAGTACCGACTCACTCATATTCTTGAGACTTTTCTCTGTTTTCTCCCTCATAGTTTTAAGTTGCTATTTTTATAAGTTCGCTTCTGACAGGAATATTGTGGAAGATAAAAAAAAGAGGCTAGTATTTTCGCTATTACTATGCTTGCTTCCTTCATTCCAAGTGTTCAATGCATGGACCGTGTGCTTCCCTTATGTTACATCAATATTACTTTCAGGGCTTAGCTACTCCACGCTTTCTAAAGCAAAGGGATTCGTAGAAATCTTACTTTCTGCATTTCTACTTATTGCGTCTTTTGCTATATATCAGCCAACAGCAATGTGTTTTCTTTTTTTTGCTTTCATGGATATTTGCCTGTCACACCATAAATTACGAAAAAAAGAACTACTCAGCAACTTCCTTATGATTAGTTTTGGCATGTTTACAGCATTGATTCTGTCCAAACTAATTCCACTTCAAATATATAATATATCACTTGCTCGAACAGACATAACACTTGACCTAATCGGGAAAGCAAAATGGTTTATAACGGAGCCGTTAAAAAATTCCGTATGTAATTTTGATACAGGAAGGAAGTTTCTCTATATCATCCTTTCCCTTTTAATCATGTGGGTAGCGATAAGAAAAATCAATAACGGCAACAAAATCAAGGCATATCTCGCCATCGCATTTATTTTTGTTTCTTCAGCCCCCAACTTGTTAGTAAGTGAAAGTTGGGCTGCCTACCGAACAATATCAGCCAGTTCACTTATTACAACATCTCTTTTCCTTCTGGGTCTGTTCAATCTTATCGATAAGATTAAATTTTCCAATTTTATTTACATCATACTACCTGTTGTGGCCGGAATATTGGCTATTAACAACATTAGAGATGGATTTTCTGTACCTCAACAGAAAGAGTATGAGCTACTCAACACAGCAATCAACAGAATGATAAAGAAAGACTTCACAGGGAAAGTCTATTACAGGCTAAGCAATGAAAACCTGCCCAAAATAGCTAAATCTACAAAATACGACGAGTTTGGTGCTCTATCATTAGGAATGCCGTGGACTTTTGCAGGGATGGCAGCCGCCGTCAGAAAAAATAATGGCATGCAGTTCAAAATTCCTGAATCACCCGTTATAGTCACTAATGATAGTTGCCTTGGGGATTGTATTGTTATTGACACAAAAACAATCCTACTAAGCAAATAAGTTTCAGGCGGGTAATCCCGCCTGGTTACAATCGGTTAAAACACTATTTTACTCGAAAACTGACTTGCTACCTTACCATTTCGGGCCAAGCAATAGCATTGTAATCCGCCTCGTTCGTAACTCCTGTCAGATCCAGCGCCTTAACCGCCTTGATATAGGCCATCCATTTAATTAAACTGGCTTTGTCATCGTCGCTGATAATATTCAGCTGAAGTTCTGTGCGCCAGTCGGCGATGGTGTTATTCGCTTCAGCAAGCCGATTCTGACGTTGCACCTCAGCCTTTTCCTGATAATCTTCGGAAGTCAACGTTTTCTCGGCAACGGCCTGTCCGTTGAAAATCCAAGAACCACTGGCATTTAAACCTTCTGGAACAGAATCCACCTCAGCTACATTCATGCCTACCGGAAATAATGTCGATGCATCCTGAGAGAATGAACATATAATTCCATCATTATCGTACATGATTTTCACTGTATCTTCGGAAAATTTGAGTAATGCATCATACCAGTCTACATTATTTTCAGACTCTATAAAAATCACGCCTGACTGAACAAGTGATTTCTTTTCATCATCAGATGGAACATAAATTTTGAAGTTTTTTAAATTAATCATAATTGTCCTATCGTTACCCATGCACTGTTAATAATCATCTGCAAAGGCCGTGAATAATATTCCATGACCTGATATGAAGTTGCCTGATTAAATCCAGTGCAAACATGCCCGGCTTCAGGACGAAACGGCGAACCGATCCCTTTTACAACTTCGGAACCAAGGCGAATAGACGTAACAGCGCTATTTGTAATCGGGGGCGGGTTATTCGGGCTGTATACCCGTTGACCCATTTCCTTACACTGCCCCGTTTCAACGTTCAGATTGCCGGAACCATCAATCGACACTATCCATTCATTGGCCGAATTATCCGCGTTAACACCACGAATGCGTAAACCGCCGGAACCGGTGCCGCGATGGATAACAATATCTCCTTCACCAGCGCCTTCTGCATTCCATTCAAGGTGCATTCCCTGTATGGCAGCATTCATTGCTGCACCGATGGCGCTGAAGCCCGAAGGGGAAATGACGCCTTTACTGCCGACCGTACCACCCACTGCGGGAAAAGCGTCAACGTCACCGGCACTGAGTGTGATATCAGCAGACAACGCTTTGCTGTTGATTTTCCGGGTCGTAGGTACGCCGCCGATGTTTGCCAGCGAGGCTGACGCATCTTCCACGTCTGCCAGGTTTTTATCCACATGCAGATAATTTCCTTCCGTGTCGGCATGCAGATAGCGTTTATCCAGATTTGCCAGCGGAAACAGCGCCAGCCAGTCACCGGTGGTGTCGGTCGGCTCAATGGGCGTTTCCTTCTGCGCCCGCCAGACCGTATCGCCATTGACCACCGTCGCACCCTTAGGCCAGGTACCTTTTTCCCAGTCGGGCCACGCATTCTGCAACAGCCACAGGATGGCCGCATCTGTACGCTGCTGCAGGGCATTAAACCATTCCATCGGCGGGATCCCGTTGGTACCGTCGGTGACCTTCGTTCCGTCAGGGTCTTTACCGTCAACCGTGACGCCCCAGCCGCGGGGAACGGACGGAAAATCCAGTACCTCACCCTCACTTGCACCTGATGCAAAAATTTCACCGTCAGGTCGTGTTCCTGTTGCCATCTTTATTTCTCCACAAACGTATAAGTTATGCCGGATGCCCGGGGAAGCACGTCCAGCGATTTTGCGCAGTACAGCACGAAGTCATCCGCACCGGTGGTGGTTATCTGCCAGTGGCAGGCTGCCACCACGTCCACCTGATAACGGGTCGTACCGAACAGCAGTTCACAGGCCTTTTCCAGGTCGTCCAGCGTGCAGCGCGAGAAGTTTTTGATGCATCGGGCCTTTATCAATACCCGCATCTCGGTATCGGTCAGCGTGGCAGACGCGCTGATGGTGTCCCCGTGCCGGTACCAGGGCGAACCGCCCGAATCAGCCCGCTGGAACCCCTTCGTTTGCGCATTCCCCGCAAAGGAAAAAAATTCCCGCGCCACCGCCCCGGTCAGCACCCGGTCCTGTCCCGTAATTTTTCCGATGATGTCGAGGTTCACCCCGCCTGCACTGCCGATATCGAGCATATCCGGCACCGACAGTGCGCCGGTAACTGACCGGTTCATGTCGTCGGCCAGCGCCTGAATGGTTGCCGTGGCTTTCGGCTTCGTGACGTACTGCGTGATAAGCAAATCCGCGTAACCCGTCATGAGCTGCTGTCCTCAATCACCTGGACGGTGATGTCGGTTTCCAGAAAACGCGCCTTCTCGCGCGGACCAACAGCAACGGACAGCACGTCAGCCTGTGTTTCTCCGTCACGCGCCAGCAGCACCTCACGAACGTAAACGCCGCTGATGGCGTTAGCTGCACCGCTCACGTCAGACTGATAAACCCAGGCCCCGGTTTTATACGTGAGCGCCACAATGGCTGCCTTCACCGTATCCTCATCCACATGGGTGAAGTTTTCCCGGCGGCCGATTTTAATCAGCGCAGTCATATCGACGGCGGCAGGACGGTCAAACGCTATCGTCACCGTTTTCCCGCTGTAGCGTGTCACGTCAACCGACACCTCACCCTGCAGGCCGGTACCGGGCCAGTTATCGTAAATCGCCTGTGCCACGGCGGCGTTATCCCCGCCCTCGACGATGTAGTTCACCGTGTGCGGCGCCACGCCGTCCGCGTCTGTTTCATCCGTGACATTCTCCAGCGCCACCACGTCGGTGACGCCGGTCAGCCCGGCAATATCACCCAGGGTTCCGTCAACGCAGTTGGAGGACGCCCGCGCCCGCGACTTATAAAACCGCGTCAGCAGTTCCGGATCGGTTTCCTCGTTCTCACCCGGCGTGGCCGCAACGGTTGTGGTTGCAGCGTCCCAGCCTGCAATGACGGTGACAATGGTGAGCTTTGTGTCAGCGTCCACGCTGAACTGGCCTGCCTCGGTCGAGCGAAAATCAGTTTTTACCGTGCCGTCATCACCGAACGTGACGTCCACCTGCGTCACCCACTGCGTGCCGCCACCGCTTACCGTGGCCCCGGCGGGCACCGTTTTCCCGGCGGTACCGGCAAGTGCAACGTCCTGAATCACCGAATAGGACGCACCGCGCCGGGTGAGCCCGGCAAAGGCCACCTTCTGCTCCAGCCAGGTACCGGTGGCGTTATCAGGGTCGTTCGCCTGGACAACCGCCTCAATAACGCCCTCAACGTCCGCGCGCATCTGGGCAAAAATGCCTATCATCTGCCCGTCCGGATCGTCGGCATCCGTCAGAATATCGTCACCGTATATCCCCTGAAATTTTGTCACCAGGCCGGAAAAAATATCGTCGAGCCGGTCGGCTACGTAGCCCTGGTCCGTCAGCGTTCCCATTACACGCTTACCTCGCTCTCTGTGCCGTAAATATCCGTGAAGGTTGCCGTGACCGTGAGTTTTCGGGTCTTCGGCACGTACTGTGTGGCAAACGCCGTCAGCGTCTTCACGCCGTCCGTCTCCAGAATGCAGCTGCGCATATCCGACTCCAGCTTCACGCGCGTTCCACGGCGGGCCATGTTGCCCAGCCAGTCGCTCCCGTGGTCCTGGTTCAGAAACCAGTCCTGCTTAAAGGAGCGCAGCCGGGTTGCCACCTTCTGCCGCACGCACTCTGATTTACTGGCGTAGGACGCTTTTCCCCGCCCGAACGTCCAGTCGCCATTGCCGTCAAGCCTGCGCGTTCTCATGCCTGCGCCTCCGATGTCAGCCCGTTCTGGCTGTCAGTGTGGTGGTGTGATTTTGTGCCGATGCCGTCCACCGTCACGTCGCCGTCGGTGACCTCTACCGAACCGGTGATTTTCGCCGCTGCCCCGCTGCCACCGCTGGCCGACAGCCCGCCGTTACAGGTCGTTTCTCCGGAAATGGTGGCGGTATCGTCCAGAGTGACCGGCTTCATAAATTCGGCTTCGCAGTGCACGGTCAGCTTCGCGCCATCGATGTCGACGTTGCCGCCGGTGTCGATGGACACATATCCGGTGCCCTCGAGCTGGCGCATCACGATCGCATCGTTGCGGAAGCTGCTGATGGCGCGGGCCAGGCTTGAAAAGCCCGGCAGAAAGCCGCCGTCACTCCAGTCGTGCTGGCGGTGCTCGGCCGCCTGACTCACCTGCCCGCTGCTGAACCAGTCGTCGATACAGCGGTCTGCAAAAAGCACCCAGCCTTCATCTCCCGGCTTAACCGGAAACGTGAAGGCAAAGCCGCCGCCGCGGGGAAACTTCACGGGTACGTCAGCCAGCACGGTAGGCGTTATCGCTCCGCCGTTTTCGTCCGTACCGGCAATGGCAGGTTGCAGGGTCACGGTTTGCCTTTTATCGTCAAATGCGGTGACAATCGCGGGCATGGCCACGCGCAGCCGCCCGGATAAATCACCGGCTGAGGCCTCAATAACGGAGTCCAGCGAGGCCGTGTCGCGATTAAGCGTGCTCATGTTTTTGTTGCCCCTTTTTTCTTCAGCTTTTGCGCCTGCTTAAATTTGCCGTTGACCAGCGTCAGCCTGGACTCCCAGCGAGAGGAATGCGTATCACCCTCAGACCTGATCGCCACCACCTTGTAGTCGCCGTTGTAGTCGCTCACGATGGACTCAATGCGCACCAGCGACCCCACAATGATTTCCGGCCGCAGCAGGCAGGACACCTCCAGCCCCCGGTCGGTCGGCTTCGGACTGCCGAGCATGCCGGAGGACTCGTTCAGCAAAGCGCCCTCGCCCGGCAGGCAGTAATCCGGATGCAGGATGTGCAGCTCGCCGTTCTGTATCATCCAGTCGGCCCCGTGGTGGTCGGCCACCTGGCTCATGACATGGCGGGACGGCCCGTAGCAGACCTTCGCCCGCCTGAAGGTCACCGTATCGGCCAGCCCGATGTTGCCGGGCGTCACCCCGTCCATCGTGCCGGCACAGTGCGAAATCACGTCATCATGCGTACTGCCCGCCGCCAGGGTCACGTTCACAAATGCATCCCGATAAGCGGTGGCCCCGTCATCGCAGGTCAGCTCCAGAATGAAATCCAGCCCCTCGCGGATGACGGCAGGCTTCGTAATCTGTCCGGCATAAAGCACCCGGCAGTTCTCCAGTGAGCCGTAGCCCACGGCGAGCGTCACCTGCTTAAATTCTCCGCTGGTCACCTGATGGCGGTGCGAGGGATTCAGGTTCCAGACGCGGAGCGTGGCCTTGTTGGGCGTTTTGTCGTGGGTGTGGGAAATACTGAAGGAGATACGGAGGTTGTTAATCTGAACGGATTCTTTGCTGTTACCAACAGTCATAATGTACTGACGGCCATATTGTCTAATACTCGTCATCGCTCCTGTCCATCAGATAAAGAACGCAGCGGCTGCCCAGATCATTACCGCCATAAGGGTTGAGTGCGCTGCCGCTGCTGTCGTAAAGATACAGCCAGAACGGCAGGCGCGTGCGCTTCAGCAACGGCACGCCGCAGACCAGCGCGTAACCGCTGATAAGGGCCACGCTGGTGCTGGCGTCAGAAATATCCACCAGCCACTGTCCACCGGTCGGGACCGGGTTATAACGCAGGCTCAGCTGATATTTTGTATCACCAACCGTCACCTTCATGGTCTGATACGGATCGCTGCTGACGGCGAGTTTGTAGAGTGTTGCCATATCTTCCATCCGGCTATTTAACAGCTTCAATCAGAGGAACGATCGCAAGCGCAACAACGCTGACAGCACACAGCAAAATTGCCATGCCTGCGCAGAATTTCAGCCACGGACTCGACGAAATGGACATAATCAGGCCCTCCTTTGGGTGTATTTTGATCTTAAAATTGCTATTATCTGAGTCGTTGTCGGACACAACACCCTCCCTGTGAGACTGATATGAAAAAGCCCCGCACTGCGCTAACAGTCGGGGCTTCGTTTTTGAAGCGGTTGTGCGTTATTACTATTTCATCGACATTAACTTGCTACTTGTCATGGTTTTGAAATCATCACGATGCATCATCAGCCAGCCGTTTTCTCCTGCCATCTGATCTAATAAAAACCTCAGTCAGAATCCTGGCCGGTTAGATCGGTCAGTTGATCTATCAGCTTCTGGCTTTACCAGTTAAAAGCTTCCTTAACGTTATCCGGCAGGCTTTCACCGTCTGTTTTCGACAGTGAACCATTCCCTTTATCTACAGATTTAGCCGCCTGCTTTGTTGTCCGTCCGCCCGTTTTACTCTGCGACGGGACCTTAAGCCCGCTGGCCGTCTGCGTAGTGGTGATGAAGATCTCCCGGCATTTCAGACTGAATTCAGCCGAACCTGTGCGCGTGAATTTCACATCCACATTCAGGATCAGACACTGGTCGTAACTGGCCGTCTGCGTGGTAATGCTGATGGGTTCTGCCGATTGCTGAATACTGCGCAGGGCTTTCAGGGCATCAGACACGCGCTGGTCGCTACTTGATAAATCGGTGCTGTCACTTGTAAGTCCGGGCAGCCACGGTGCCAGAGCACGCTGCCCCGATGCACCACCGACAACAGAACTGGCCGCAGATGCCACCTGATCGATAACGCGGTTCGCCAGCGACACCGCCTGGGTGGTCATATTTTTCAGGCCCGGTATCGGCACGGAATCGATAAAATCCGGCTCCCGCACATAATTTTCTTCCGCTATCTGATTGAACAAAGTATCGCTGGCGTCGAAATCCACCATGATGCCGCTGAATTCAATCGGCCTGGGGGTCAGAATAGCGTGATCGGAAATCTGTGAACCGGACTCGACGGGATTATCCGTCACTTTCAGTTCGGAATGGTGACTTTCCTCTGTCACAACATCGAATACAAAAGTGCCGATTTGAGTCGTTACCGCTACGTCGCTCAATATTTTTTACCTCCATTGGTGAGGTTGGCCTGGGTGTGGATGAGACTTTTACTGGAATCAGCCATTTGTTCGGCAAATGATTCGGGCGAGTTCGCATGGACGGTCACGGGACCCATGAGGGTTATTTCGTTTTGTGCATATTTCTGAATATATTGTGATGATGCCTCCTGTTTTTTAGGTGCAGGCGCTGGCGCTACATAACTTTTACTGGTTATGGACGAAATATCACCAGATAAAATATCAGCCGAAGATGAAAGGTTTTCGCGCCGCAGGACACCCCAAATCTTCTCTTTGCTCCATTCGGGGTGCTTTTTATGCATTTCAGTACCCCGCGTGTGAATATCTTCCATCCAGTGACGGGGGGTATCGGCGATCCTTTCCTGCTGCTCCATATATCCACCAATCCCCAGGGTATGCTGGCTTCTCAGGTTATCCAGTTCCTTCTGATCGTCACCAGTCAATTTATCCATCACATGAAAGCGTGACAGATAGGCCTGTGCTTCAAGAGCCTTTATTCTCAGGGAATCAAACATGTATTCAAAAAAAGACCTGATACTGACAAGCATATGCTCGAGCCCCTGCAGGAAGGTGCCCATAATCCCTTCCCCAAGTATTCCGTTCTGGAAATCCCGCCATTGCTTAACCATATAGGCAATACCAGCCCCGGCAGCCACCAGCGCGACAACGATAAGATTTAGTGGACTCAGCACCCCATCCATTAGCGCCCCCATAACAGTAACGAGGCCTTCACCCTCTGCGACAAGTTGCAGCGCCGCATAAACGTCTTTGAAAGCTCCGCCCAGCTTAACGACCAGACCAATTATCGAGGTCCATTTTGACGCAACAAACATTGTCCCGAGCAAAATGGCGATACCACTTGTCGTACCAAACCACTTACTGAATTTTTCAGCAACTTCACCCATCAGCCTGATGGCCTCGCCGATAATTTTCACTATCAGCGTCAGGATCTGGCTGACACCACTGAGCATTTCATGAGCATCCGGCGATTTCGCCCACGCCTCCCACTGCGTGATCAGGTCAAAAAGTTCATCTTCCAGCTGCGCGAACACGTGGTTATCCATGATCTGCATCTGGAAGTTTTGCCAGTCATTTCCCCATCGGGCAATCAGCCCCGTCATGGTTTTAGCGTGTTTTTCCATCGTACCGCCAAAGCGATCGTCAAGAATTTTGGTTAACTGCTCTATGGTTTTATTCGCGTCATTGATATCCAGCTTAACGGGGATTTTTACACCTTCGCGGTTCTGGTAAGATCCCTCATAAGACGTATTGCCCCCCTTACTGGTCTTATGCAGCTTGATCCCGGCCTGGGCAAAAGCGCCCCCGGTCATATAGCGTCCTTCCAGCAGTTCGCCCACGTCTTTACCGAGCATATTGCCGATGCCTGGCATAGCGGCCATGGTATCCCCCATTGCCTTCATAGCGGCAGCTGTAGGTTCAACGCCATTATTTTTTAGCGACAGAAATGCCTCTTTCGCCGCCTCAATGCCCATCACCGGATTGGCGCGGGAAAAATTGACCAGCCAGTTGAATTTTTGCTCACCCTCAGCCGCCGTGGTGTAAAGCGATTCGAAGGTGACTTTCATGTCCTCCATTTCTTTCGCCGTGCGGATAAACTCGCCGCCCACCTCTTTTGCCATTTCCGCACCCTTTTCCAGCGCGTGAGACAGCAGATTGGCAGCAGTAATCGTACTGAGCAGGGAGTGGCGGGTGGATTCACCGTGATCGCCTATTCGCTGCAGCTGTTCGTCAAACGCCTGGCCGCCACGAAGATCGGCCTGAAAGCCGAGCGCATAGAGGAATTCGTCGATAAGAGCCATACATATCCTGATTGTTAATTGATAGCATGTAGCCCATGAGCTACAGTGGCAAAATGAAAGAGATTATCCGAAGTGAACGATTTTCTGACTGGCTAAATTCACTCAGAGATACCCGCGCCAGAGCGCGCATTCTGATGCGAATTGATCGCATGAAGGAGGGTAACTTCGGCGATGCCGAACCTGTCGGTGACGGGTTGAGTGAGGCCAGAATTCACTATGGCCCCGGTTACCGTGTCTATTTCATGCAACAGGGTGAACGGATTGTTGTTTATTGTGTGGCGGCGACAAAAGTACACAACCCAAAGATATTAAGCTGGCCAGAAAAATCGCCAGCGCCTGGAAGGAGGCAAATCATGACTGAACAATTTTCTCAGTGGGACTCCGCCGAATACCTCAAAAATGAAGAGGATATGGCTGAATATCTCAACGCCTGCATGGAAGAAGCTGGAGATGATCCGGCGTTTATTGCCCGGGCGCTGGGAACAATTGCCCGAGCACGTGGTATGACGCAGGTCGCCAGAGAGGCGGGCGTTTCCCGCGAAAGCCTGTACCGGGCATTGTCCGGAAATGGAAACCCCGAGTTTGGCACCATACTGAAAGTGGTGAAAGCGCTGGGGCTTCGGCTGCATACAACTTCGGTATGATTCGTATATGCCTATGCCCCGCCCAGTTTGGACGAGGGCATACGACGCATTTTGCTAAATGCTATTTTACTCCTGTTTTCCAGAATAGGCTTTTATAACCGCTTCCCCTGACGCACTTGATTGCGGATCATCGGGATTGTCTATATCAGCGCAACTAAAATAAACCTCATACGAGGCGTCAGCTCTTTGCTCATCCTGGAATTCAAATTTTACAGAGCGCAAACCGCTCATAGCGGTGTCACTGACTGATACATAGACTTTCCCCGAATCGCGGCCCTTAACCCCATAGCTGTAAGAAACATGGAATGCATTAGGTAATGGCGAGATCATTTCCACGTTGTATACTGAGTTTTCAGTATTGTAAGTGGCTTTTACAGGCTGTAGCCATTCTGGGTCGATATTTCCCCAACCGCCAGGATAAGTGACATCAAGGTCGATATCGCTTGTTACGTCAGAACCTTTCATTTCTCTCTCCTAATTTTCTCAGTGTAAAAGTAAGTGCACCAGCCCATGCCGATTTAAAAGGGCTTGAACCATAATGGTCATCAGAGATGCATAACCAAAAATAAAAAATGTCAGAACGATAACTGATGCTGCATCAGGTTTTGTTAATTTACCTTTCAAAATTGCTCCGGAAGAGTTAAAGCACATTTGCACCCTGTATACTGCTGACAAAATACAGTGCCAAGTAACAGGCACTTCTGCATAAAATGCGCCGTAGATGGCGGCGCTGGCTCACTGAAACAGCCAGCGCCCCACAGCTATGTACTCACCCAGCTCAGAAATCGCCAGAACATATGCAGCCAGGGAAACGAGAAAAACCATAGCTGCCCATTTATCATTTAAAAAATCCAACATCTAACACCACATTAACAATGTATACGGCCAGAATAACGCCAGAATTAATGCTGATGACACCAGCAGGACAGGTAACAGCACAAGAATAATAAATTTCATATCCATGAATTACATTATACCCGGGCGATATCAATAGTATTTCAACAGAGCACCGGTTACTGAAAAAAATCGGTATTAACCGAAATGCCGACGCTGATAAGATCTGGCGCCTGTTATTCAACGTCGCCCAGGCTGTTTTCCTGTCTCAGCTCATCCGACAACCTGATGGCATCATGCAGCGCCATCAGGTCAGGCAGGGTGTAAACGGTCTTCAGCTCGGTGAGGCTGGCGAACTTCCGGATGACGGGCATCCAGAGAAACCAGTCGGGACCGTCTCCTGCGTCTCCCGCGAGACATCCGCTTCCCCCACCACCTCCCGCGCCTTCGCCAGAAACGCCATCACAGACTCCATCCCCGGAAACAAACTGCCCAGCGTGGCGCGGATACCAGTAAAAAAATCTTCAAACTGGTACAGCGCCCCCTCCACCAGCAGCTGTGGAAGGTGGGACCGCCAGGTGTTCAGGTGCGTTTCCGCCTGGTCGGCCAGCTTAAAGGGCATGGCCCCGGTTCTCACCACCGTGCTGTCAAAGACCATGCGCTGCAGGTCGGCCAGCTCTTTACCATCCATCACCGAGAACGCAAGGGCAATGGCGGTGGCCATCGAGCCGTCGCCCCCGTTCATCATCTTGCTGCGACCGACAGCCCCGAGCAGTTTTTGCAGACAGGCCCAGCCATGTACTGCGTTCACCGGCGTCATAATGTATTCGACGTCATCCAAGGTCAGCGTTTTTTTCAGTTCCATCAGTATCCCATCCCCGGCATGAGCTGCAGGCTGCCCGTTTCAAACGTAATCGCAAATGCATTAGGGTTATGTTGCGCCCCGCGCGTATAAGCGGGTAATGCGGTGAAATACCCCTTCGATCCGGTCGCCACGTCGTCATTGAGCAAATCGGTGATGATCAGCGAAAACGGCGTGAACGATTTGAGGTCTTTACGCTGCAGCGCACGCTGCTGACTGAGCCAGGCGCAGTCAGGATGGTGTTGCAGCATGCGGATGGTCAGCACCGTTGACTCATCCGGATTGCTGACGAACACGCCCGTACCGTGGGCGCCAATCGCATATTCACCCGCATCTTTCGCAAACTTGTAGTCAATGGCGTTATTTTCTGCCGTGAAGCCGGTGAGCACCCGCTCGTTCAGCATCAGGTGAACCTGTTTGATATCAAAAGCAGCCATGTCTTAACGCTCCGTATTCACTGTAATCTGCGCCGAATGAAAGGCACCTACCAGATGCGCACAGACGGTAATGGGGGGACATTTGCGCGCTTTTTTATCATCGGCCGAGAGCGTGGAGACTGAATCGGCATAAATGTAATACCCGATCTCCAGATAGTCGCCGGTCGCCAGCTGCCCGACGGCATCGCCCTCCCAGGTACCCGGCCCCACCAGGCCATTGTTGACCGCCAGCCGCATGACCGCATCAATGTAGCCTTTGACGGTGGTGACCCCGGCATCCGACAGGGCAATTTTTTTCAGCTGTGCAAAGGCGTTAAACGTGTTGGTCTGGATTTTATTTTTCAGCCAGTCCAGGCCGATAACCTCATCCGCCCAGTAAACCTGCCCAAGCATCCAGCCTTCGGCCAGCATCGCTTTGGTGCCGAAGTTGGTGTAGTAGTTGATCCCCAGCGCATCCAGTTTGTCCGCCGTGGTGCTGTCCATATCCGCATCCGGCGTGACGCCGGTCAGCGTTTTAAACTTCAGGGTCAGCAGGGAATCGGACGCGCTGAAGTTGATGGAGCACAGCAGCGCCGCCGCCGACACCGCGCTGGAAGGGCCCGGCGTGCTGACGGTGCGATCGGCCAGCAGCAGCGTGCGGTAATATTCGGTTTCCGCCAGCACCTTAATGTCCTTCAGCGCATCAGTACCGATATCCGTCACCGTGATGGCCTGAATTTTTCCCGCCGCCTGTATCCAGGCGCAGGCCTCTTTCAGCTCATCCGTGTCCAGGGTGACGCCAACGGGCGCACCACAGTACCAGCCGGACCAGCTGGCGTTCAGGTTTTCATACGCTTCTGAAAGCGATACCCGGTCATTCGATGAATCCACCGGCCAGACGGCCACGTACAGATACTGCGGGCGCGAGGTCTGTTCGAAAAACAGCTCAGCGGTTTCCAGCAGCGCGTCGCCGGCTTCCGGGAAATCGCCCTGAAATGCCTTCAGATTTCCGTATTTGCGGTACACATCATCGTCAAATGCGTCCGCGGCCTCCGTGGTGAACAGCGTCACGGTACCAAAGTCCGCCGCCGACACCACGTCAGCCGGGGCATTGACCGTCACGGAAATCACGTCATCAATGTCACGAGACATGCCTTACCTCTCAATATCAAAATTAATGGTGCCGGTCGCCGTGGCGATACCGACAGGAACGGTGTGGATGGTGGAAAGCGGCACGACATAGCGATCGTCATGGGCAAGGGTCAGGGTCATCACCGCCCGCTCTTCCCAGCCGCCCGGTATACCCTCCGAAATATTCCGGGGCAGCGTGAAGTCCGGACAGCTGGTGCCGAGGGCGGTCAGGGTCTGCATGCCGGGCGTGGAGCCCAGCCAGGCGGAAAGACGGCGCAGAACAGTCATTGCCCCCGGCCCGAATGCCTGCACGCTGACCATCAGCTCAATGTGAAGGCGAATTTCCTCCTCATCCTCCGAAATCTGCTCCCGTCCCGGTGGCCCCAACTGAACGGCAGAGATTTCACGCAGGGTAATGAAGGAACCGTCAGGAATACGCTTACCCGTGTCGGCCAGTACCACCGTGACCGTTTTATCAGGCGTCTGCAAAGCCGCCGCTATCGGGTCCTGCAGGTGCGCCAGTTCGAACCGCGACCGCGTAGTAATACCCATTGTCAGAAAAGTCCTGTAAGTGAACGACACGCCAGCTTTCGTTATGCCAGGCCACCACATCACCAAAGGCGATGCGCTTTGCGGCCAGCACCACGATGGCATCCTGCAGGCGGGTACCTTCGGGCGCAAACTGCAGCGCATCCATATCAGCCGGGTAAATCACGCCCCGGTTGACGCTCTCGCCCGCTGGCTGCCAGTCGTTAGTCTCCGGATGAGCGACGCTGAACCGCTGGCTCATGCGCCCGGTCACCACCCGGCGAACGTTCGGCCTCATTTGCTGGATCCCCCGATGTCGGTAATAAAGGTGACGGCCTGGAACATATCCCGCGTGTCGATAAGCGGCGTCTCTTTACCGCCCTTTTTCTTCGCGGTGCTGTCTGCGTTGGGCTGCAGATGGCCGTCGGTAAACGAGGCGCGCAGCTTTGTTCGCACCCTGCTGCCCACCAGCGTCATGGCCTCATCCACCGTAATGGTACCGTTGAGCACCGCCGTGGCACGCACGGCCATCTCCTTACGGAAATAATCATTCTGATGGAAGGTGTAACGAAAAATGGAGCGTTCAGGGATACGCACCGTGTGTGCCGGAACCCGGTGAAAGGTCTGGAAATTACCCTTTTTACGGAACTGGCCGCTGTACGCAAAAGTGCCGTCTGCGCGGATGCGGCGCGTCACGCTGACTGTGTGTTCGGGGATATGCACCTCGCCGCCGTACTCATGCAGCTGCATCAGCCCGGCGTTGCCCATCGGTAATCCGTCCTTGCGCGGGTTATTCTCCTTCGGGATACCCACCTTCACGCCCGCCTGCTTCAGCGTCATCATGCTGTGCAGCAGGGCTTTCACCTTCGCGGTGTCCGGTCTGTCGCCCATCGTCACGCCCTCTCAGCAAATGTGTTGATGGCAACGGACAACAGACCGCGCAGCAGGCCGGACAGCCAGGGAAAATAAACTTCTCCGCTGTCTGCCTCACCGGAATACTGCATACTCACCTTTCCGGCCATTTCCATCGTCACCCCACGGGTCAGAGCGCCATCAAGCTCGCCGTCCTGCGCCGCCAGCGCGAGGCGACACTGTGCCTGCACCAGCTGGTGCGGAATGATGTCCGGACGCACTATTTCATCATCCGGAGAAATGCCCCTGCGCGGCCACGGCAGCGGCTGATCCGGCTCACTGCGTCTTCCCAGCCAGTTAAGGCCATTGAGGTAATCCAGCGCCTGAAACAGCAGCGGCCCACACTGTTCGTCATCCGGTACGTCATACCCGCGCGAGGCGGCAAACTGCGTCAGTTCGTCCGCGCTGGCGTAACTGTTAAATCCCGGCGAGGTGGGGTCGGTATCAATCGCCATAGCGACACACTCCTTCAAAAAAGGGGCCGAAGCCCCGGGTGATTAACTGGAAGAACCGCCGCCGATGTTGATCAGCACGCCAGCCGTCGCCTTGTTCTCTTTGAAGTGTTTTGACCAGTTCGCCTTGGTCCCGATTTTGGTGATATCCGGATTCGCACCCGCTTTGGTTGCCCAGCTGTAGCCCAGCAGATCGATGTTCACCACGCCTTCAGCGCGATAGCCAAGGGCAAGGTTTTCCTGATCGTTGATCGGCCATGAACGGAAGCCCGGCGCCTGCGATTCGGTGATTTTGACCGCGTTGGGTACCAGGCCGAGGATCGCGTCTGCAGGACAGCGGTCGGTCACCAGCACCGGTTTACCCAGGGTTCCCGGCTGGCCGCCGTAGACCACCACGCCCGCTTCTTCGTACAGCTTGTTGTCAATCGCCTGATCGACAATATCGAAGTAGGTTGCGGAGTGCATAACGAACAGCGACACGCGGTTGAACTTATCGCCGTACTTGCGCAGGCCGCGGGTCAGGGTCTTTTTGCCGTCGGTGGCAATGTCGGCGCTGACCTGCATATCGTTGTTGTTGCCGATCGCCGCCACCAGCGCCTGCACCGCGTAGCTGATATAGCCCTCAAGCGTGGCGTCGGCCGCATCGGTACCCACCACCTCGGAGAACTCGCTTACGTCACGTCCACGACGCTTGAAGGATTCCTCCGTTGCGGAATAGGGGCCATACTTCCAGGGTGCCTTGACGCCAATCGCCTCGCCCGCGCCGATTTTTTTGGATTCAACCTTTTCGGTGGACGTGACGTCACGAGATTCGATGGAGCCGCCCACCTGATAAAAGGCGCGTTTTTTGAAATCGCCTTCAATCAGTTCGTTATCCAGAATGATCGCACCGTTCGACGCGGCGTTGAACACGTCGAGATTATCCTGACGACGCTCCAGAAACGCGGTCTGCGCCAGGTCGTCGTAAATGATCATGTCGGCATTGGTTGTTGTAACATCAGCCATTTAATGGTCCTTAATCTTTGGGAAGTCGTAAATAGGCCTGCTGGCCGTGTTTTCGGATATAGTCTGATTTTTGCTGAGACGTCATAACGGAACGCTTCAGCACACCGCCCGCGCCCTGCTTATGTCCGCCCGCCCCGGTGCCCTCAGCAGGGGTGAACAGATGCGGTGCCGTTTCTTTCAGTGATTCAATCCACTCGGGCGGCGTCAGCGGGGTTTTGCCGTCTTTGCCGAGCACCGGATTACCTTCACCGTCCACCGCAACGGCCTCGCCGTCATCGTTGAGGGTGAACGTACTTCTGCCCCGCAGGAAAATGTCATCGGTCGCGCCCGCCAGCGCCCCCGCTTTCAGCGCCGCGCTGCGGATGACATCACCCAGCACGCGGTCGCGGAATTTACCCGCAAACGCTTCGGCCTTATCAGCGCGGTCGTTGGCGACTTTGATCTGCTTATCGACGTCCGCCCGCAGGCGCTCGGTGCGCTTATTGAGCACGTCGTCAATTTTCCCTTCGGCGATCAGCTTTGCCTCTTCGTCGTCGGTGAATCGCTGCAGAATAGTTTTAACCGCGTCAGGATCGATGCCGTCAAAACGCGCAAGGTTGTCCTTCTGCTGTTTGATGGTTCCCAGCAGCTCGCTGTTTTTTCCCTTCAGCCCGCTTACCGCGCTGTTTACCCGTTCATTAATCAGCTTCTGAATTTCCGGCGTGATCTCCGGGTTATTCTCCTCGCCGCCGCCAGCATTATTTTCTTCGCCGGCTGGCGCGTAATATTTCAGGAGCATATTTCTGATAAGCATGTTTTCCCCTCGGGAGTGTTATTACCGGGCCTCGCCCATAAAAAACCCCGGCATTGCCGGGGCTGTATAAGGTTAAAATGATGTTCAGCCGATTCCGGCACGTTTAAAGGCCGCGGCGTCACGCTGTCGCAGCTGATCCAGCGTAAGAAATTTACCGTCATCGGTATAAAAGGAGGTGAGTTTCAGTCCTCCATCGCGCAGCAGCTTTCCACGCACGGGGCCAAGAATGTCATCCTGCCGGCTGGCCCGCTGGCGGGCTATCCATTCCGGGTAGGTGCTGGCTGTCGGAACCTCTCCATTCAGGTGCTCTTTTTCAGTCGCGGTAAGGTCATCAGTCAGCAGGCCCATGTCCTGCCAGCTTTTGAATATCAGCGTATACGTCGACCGGCAGTGAAAGTGAAGCCGCCCCGGTCCGTCACCCCACGGAATACCGTGCTTAATGGGCTGATTGTCCGGCGTGTACTGCAGCGCATCACGAATACGGCACGGCGGCGAGGTTTTATTGTCGAGGGTGGACAGCCACTGCTTTGACTTAATCAGGTGAGCGTTAGCGGTGGCCGCCTGGTCGTGAACAACGGCAGCGGCATGCGCCAGCGTGCTGTATCCGATGGCAGAGGCATTGGCGCGGCTTTTATTCAGCGCCCCATCCTGCCAGTTGCGGGCCTTCGTACCGCGCACGCTTTTGACAATATCCGTCACGGCATCGCCGTTACCCAGCCCCGTGCGGACGGTACTGACGATGCGGGCAAACCGATCGGCCTCAAGTTTGTCGGTCCATTCTTTCAGCGTGTAGCCGTGAAAAGGTTCGGTGACCGTTCGCGTGTAGGCCTGACCGGCGTCAATCTGCCTCAGCATTCCCTTTTTGCTGACCACCTCCGGCAGCAGCGACTTCATCAGATCGAAGCCAAAACCGGCCTCATATTCGGTGAATTCCTTCAGCACCTGCCCCAGCTCACCAAAAAAACGGGTGACCGCTTTCTGGTTGATCTCCCTGACCGGCGCCAGCAGGCGGGACAGCTTTTTGACCGACACCGCACCGGCAGGCATATCCTCGATCGCCACCAGCAGTTTTGCCGCCAGTTCTGCATCGTCGGCGCTCAGCGTGGTAAGCAGCCGGTTATCAGTGCGCTATTTAAACTCGAAGGCGCTATCGCCAGCCTGAATGCAACATTCTGGCAAAAAGCCCTGAACATGACCGACGTGTACGAGTATATGCCGAACAACCGGCGCTCAGAGTGGAACGAGCAGATCAGGGAAATGAAAACGCCCGACTTCGAAGAAGAAACTGTGCGTCCGACAATCATGGAATTACTTAACTCACGCCAGAAATTTTTCTCTGAACGTGTGGACGGTATTTTCCGCGCTCTTTCCGGTGATCATGTTACCAACAGGCCGGAAGGTTTCGGCAAACGCATGATCCTCTCGCGGGTGTTCACCGAGTACGGAACGACTAATCACAGTATGAGCGGCTATATTCAGGACTTGCGGCAGGTGATTGCTAAATTTATGGGCCGCGATGAACCTCGCTGGCGTGTAACTGACGACGCATTACAGGAAGCCCGATGCCGCCACGGTGAATGGCTGGTGCTGGACGGTGGGGCGTTGCGTGTCCGGGCCTTTCTGAAAGGTACAGCTCACCTCGAAGTCCACCCTGATATGGCCTGGCGGCTCAACTGCATCCTGGCGCAGCTGTACCCGCTGGCGATCCCGCCACAATTCCGCCAGAAACCAAAGAAAAAGCTCAAAGATTTTGTGCTGATGAGCAAACCGCTACCGTTTGCCGTTCTGGAAGTACTGGCAGGGCTGAAGGCTGAGCGGCACACTCCGATTCATCGCAACCGCTGGGATGAGCCGACACAGCCTCTGACCACCAATCCGTACAACCGCCGATTTGACTGGCGCGACGAAGACAAAGCGATCCGGGGCCAGGCGGGGAAAATACTGGAAACCATCGGTGGTGTGCTGATCAAAGCGGGCCCAAATAAAAATATCAACATCTGGGAGTTCGACTATGACCCCGCCCGGGTGCTGGGCGAGATTATCGCGTCCGGGTGTATTCCTGATCACCAGTCGCACCAGTTTTACCCCACCCCTGAATCGCTGGCTGAGTGGGCCGTATCCGAAGCCGATATTCAGCCTGGCGATTCGTGCCTAGAGCCGAGTGCTGGCACCGGAAATCTTGCCGTACTGATGCCGGAAGACCAGACCCAATGCGTGGAAATATCAGCGCTGCACTGTCGGGTACTGGAGGCGAAAGGTTACGCCGTCGAACAGGCTGATTTCATCCAGTGGGCCGAAGCCACCAGCAGCCGATTTGACAAAGTGGTAATGAACCCACCGTTCAGCGAAGGAAGAGCCAAAGCGCATGTGGAAGCTGCTGCGAACCTGGTTAAACCCGGCGGTCGCCTTGTGGCCATCCTACCGGGAAGTATGCGGAAAAAGGATATTTTGCCCGGCTGGTCATGTAGCTGGTCCGGGTTAATCGATAACGAGTTTGATGGTACCGGCGTTTCAGTCGTCATGCTGAAAGCCGACCGTAAGTGATTTTTGATAATCAGTAATTATCCGGCCGGCGGGTTAAGGTGTTGGCCGGTCATATCGAGGTATGACCTATGAAGCTTGTAACCCTTAAGCAATGGGCAGAGCTGAACCTTGAGCCACCATTACCAGGAAATGGTTCGCTTTACTGTGCAGCTCAAAACAAACTCTTTCATCCTCCGGCTAAAAAACAGTTTGGACGGTGGAGGGTTGCATCTGATGCGGTTCTTGTTGATCGGGAGCTTGTCACCAGAAAAGACGATCCACCCGATTTATTGAGAATTCTGAACGATGGCAAGACCACGTAAGTACAATATCGACATCCCCGGCCTGTCCTGTTATTCCGACGCCAGGACAAACAAACTTTACTGGCGATATAAAAACCCAGTTACCGGCACATTTCACGGCCTGGGCGAAGATCCGGTGCGTGCGGCACAACTTGCATTATCTGCTAATGAGCGATTTTCGGAGCAACGCATACAGCAAATGATTAGCTCCGCCCGAAGTGAAACGCATATGCCCGTCGGCCCACGAACGGCTGAATGGGTAGATGCCTACATTGCGATACAGCATAAGCGACTTGAAAAAGGTGAGTTGAAAAAAAAGACCGTAGAACTGAGGGTGTCAGGTTTGACTGATTTCAGGCGGTACGCCGGAAACAAGATGCTGGTTGATATCAGCGTTAGGGATATTGTGCAGGTGTTAGAGTTGAAAACTGACTCAGGAGCAATGCGTATGGCGCAGATCGTTCGTGCAACGTTGATCGATATGTTTAAAGAGGCTCAACATGCAGGGGAAGTTCAGCCGGGATTTAATCCGGCAATGGCTGCCAGGAACCCACGAGCAAGCATTGAACGCAACCGACTGACGTTCAGTGAGTGGGAAGTGATATTTTCCGCAGCAGAAAAATATCAGCCCTGGGTGCAGAACAGCATGCTGCTTGCTCTCGTCACCAGCCAGCGAAGAGGTGATGTCGCAAAAATGCGATTCACCGATGTGTGGGATGGACTGCTTCATGTTGAGCAGGAAAAGACCGGGATGAAGTTGGCGCTGCCATTGACGCTCCGGTGCAACACCCTTGGCCTGACACTGGGAGACGTGATATCCCGTTGTAGAGACAGCGTATTGAGTCCCTACCTCATACACAGCGTATACACGCAGAAACTGAGCGTACAAAAACTTTCACAAATGTTTGCCGCAAGCAGGGAAAGAGCGGGCCTGCACTGGAAAGAAGGTAAGCCGCCTACCTTCCACGAACAGCGCTCACTTTCTGAACGCTTATATGCAAAACAAGGTGTGAATACTCAGGCGTTATTAGGTCATAAATCTCGCAAAATGACCGACCACTATCACGACGATCGCGGTCGGGAATGGCAAATTATAAGCTCGTAATTTGTACAGTTTTGCAGAATGATTATGCTGGGTTTTGCAGGAGTTTTGCAGAAGCCCCAGAAAACCCCTAACTTATAATAAGTTGGGCCGTGTGGCGATCTGCTTCTCCAGCAGGCAACCCACCACACGCGCCTCAGTGGCGGAAAGAAGAATTTTCATCAGCGTTATTGTCCACGTCGTTCAGGGATCCAGTCTCTGGCGGTCAGCGCGGTGAGCACGTGATCCTGCCAGCGACCATCGATCAGCAGATAGTCTCTGGCGTAGCCCTCTTTCTCGAAGCCAAGCCGGGCCAGCAGGTTACCGCTGCGCTGGTTGTGCGGCATATAGTTAGCCATGATGCGATGGATGCGCTGCTGACGCTGCATGTAGCGGATGGCCGACTGCAGCGCCTCAAACATCATGCCCTGCCCCTGCCACTTTTCGCCCAGCGAATAGCCGAGATAGCAGGCATGGAACGAGCCACGCACCACGTTGCTGAAATTCGCCACGCCACGCACTTCATTTTCCTCCGGATCCATCACGGCAAAATACCAGGCGTTACCCTGCTTGTGCATCTCCGCGATCAGACCGAGCCGCGCCTGCCAGCCGGAAGGATAGCAGTGGCTGTCATCACGAATGGGCTCCCAGGGTTTGAGAAATGCCCGGTTTTCAGCGTAATAATCCGCCAGACGCCAGGCGTCACGTTCGTGAACCAGACGCACCACCAGTCTGTCGGTTGTCAGGCGTACTTTCGGGGCAGCGGAACGATAGCCAAACATCTTCTCTCCTGAATCCGGCCGATAGATGAATAAATTTGATTGATAAACTGCCGCTGTCAGTCAGCCCGTCTCGCTGCTGACCGCCATTTTAGGTTGTTACACATCACTATAACCGCGTAATTGTCAGCGGGTAAAACGGTGTGGACAAAATTTCCGGAATTTTGTCACGGAAGCGACTGAAAATTGCCCAAAAAAAGTGATCATACGATGAAAAAATATCATCCTGCTTTCGCTGGGAAAAGGCAGACCCACGGGTGAAAATGGACCCTCTGGAAGGTTTTCCACTCTCCCCGTCAGGAATCAACATGTCACGGACCGCACGGGCAAGAAGCCTGGGTAAAGCATTTCTGCTGCTGGATAATATGCTGGTGGTATTAGGCTTTTTCGTTGTCTTTCCGCTTATCTCAATCCGCTTTGTCGACCAGCTCGGCTGGGCCGCCCTGATGGTGGGCATTGCCCTTGGCCTGCGCCAACTGGTGCAGCAGGGCCTGGGCATTTTTGGCGGCGCGGTGGCGGACCGTTTTGGGGCCAGACCCATGATCGTAACCGGTATGCTGCTACGGGCGGCGGGTTTCGCCTGCATGGCGCTGGCTCATGAGCCCTGGGTGCTGTGGCTATCCTGTATTCTTTCCGGCCTGGGCGGCACGCTGTTTGACCCGCCGCGCACGGCTATGGTGATCAAGCTGATCCGCCCGCACGAGCGCGGGCATTTCTTCTCCCTGCTGATGATGCAGGACAGCGCAGGGGCGGTACTCGGCGCGCTGATTGGCAGCTGGCTGCTGGCGTGGGACTTCCGCCTGGTTTGCTGGGTTGGCGCACTGGTGTTTGTCCTCGCCGCAGCCTGTAACCACTTCCTGCTCCCTGCCTGGCGACTTTCGACCGTGCGCACGCCAATGCGCGAAGGATTGCTGAGCGTGCTGAAAGACAAGCGCTTCTGCGCCTATGTTATCACCCTGACCGGCTACTACACGCTGGCTGTACAGGTGATGTTGATGCTACCAATCGTGGTAAACCAGATTGCCGGTGCGCCGGGGGCGGTGAAATGGATGTACGCCATTGAAGCAACCCTGTCACTGACTCTGCTGTATCCCATTGCCCGCTGGAGCGAAAAACGCTTCCGCCTGGAGCAGCGGCTGATGGCCGGGCTACTGGTGATGAGCCTGAGCCTGGCCCCAATCGGTATGGTCAGCTCACTGCAGCAGGTCTTTATGCTGATTTGCACCTTTTATATTGGCTCGATTATCGCCGAACCAGCCCGTGAAACCCTGGGAGCGTCGCTGGCAAATGCCAGGGCACGCGGCAGCTACATGGGGTTCAGCCGCCTGGGTCTGGCGCTGGGTGGCGCGGTTGGCTATGCCGGTGGCGGCTGGATGTTCGATATGGGACGGGAATTTAACCAACCGGCGCTGCCCTGGCTGATGCTCGCAACGGTCGGCCTTATCACCTTTTATGCCCTTTATCGCCAGTTTTACCGCTGCGCTGTGGAACCGGAAATGTTCGGCGAAGCGCCCGCTGCGGTTTGCCCCGGGCGCTTTTCTCTTCCATACTTCCTTAATGCATTCAAAAGATTGATGGGGGCAACCGCCGCCATCGTCGCTGTAAGGAGGCGTTCTTGAAACTGTTTATCTACGATCACTGCCCATTCTGCGTGAAAGCCCGGATGATATTCGGCCTGAAAAATGTGCCCGTTGAGCTGGTGGTCATGCTCAGCGACGACGAAGAGACGCCGAAGAAACTGATCGGGCAGAAAATGGCTCCAATCCTGATGAAGGAAGATGGCAGCTGCATGCCAGAGAGCCTGGATATTGTCAGCTATGTCGATAATAAAGACCGCGAACCGCTGCTGACTGGCAAAACCAATCCGGCGATCACCGACTGGCTTCGCCACATCAACGGCTACCTTAACAAGCTGCTGCTGCCACGCATCGCCGCTGCGCCGTTTGCCGAATTCGCCACGCCGGCGGCCCGCAGCTATTTCCGCAACAAAAAGGAAGCCACCCTGGGGAGCCTCGACGAGTTGAAGCTGCACGCTGAAGGCTATATCAAGAACATCAATGACGATCTGCGCAAGCTCGATAAGCTGATTATAAAGCCCAACGCGGTGAACGGTGAGCTTTCACTGGACGATATCAATCTGTTTCCGGTGTTACGCTCGCTGTCGCTGATCGCCGGTGTGGAATACCCCAGCCGCGTGATGGACTACCGCGATAACATGGCAAAACAGACCCAGATTAACCTGTTATCTTCCCTGGCTAACTGAACTTCAGAAGCCGGCTCTTTTTCCCACGTTACCGTTTCCCTGTTTTCTTTACCGCTAATCCTGGTGACTCCGGTAGCAATGTCGTGCAAGCTATGCCCTCTCGTCAGAGGGGTAGCTGACGGCATCACATCATGAGGATCGCTATGAAGACGTTTTTAGCCGGGCTGAGTGCCCTGCTGTTGGTGGGATTACTGAGCGGCTGTAACCAGCTGACGCAATACACTATCAGCGAACAGGAAGTGAACCAGGCGCTGCAAAAACACAATAACTATGAGAAGCAGATCGGCGTGGCCGGGCTGGTCGATGCCCATATTGTTCTGACCGATCTCACCAGCCAGATTGGTCGTGAGGAGCCGAACAAAATCACGCTGACCGGCAATGCCAAAGTGAACATCAGCTCGCTGTTTGGCCCACAGAATGCCGATATGAAACTGACCATGAAGGCGCAGCCGGTCTTTAATAAAGATCAGGGTGCGGTGTATCTGAAAGATATGGAGCTGGTGGATGTGCAGGTCCAGCCAGAGAAAATGCAGGGCGTACTGAAAACCCTGACGCCGTATCTGAACCAGTCGTTGAAGGATTACTTTAACCAGAAACCGGCTTATGTACTCAGCAGCGATCGCAGTAAGGCCGAATCTCTGGCTAAGCGCTTTGCCAAAGGGCTGGAAGTGAAGCCTGGCGAGCTGGTAATCCCTTTCACCGACTAAGCGATAACTGTTCTCTGTCCCTCTCCAGGCAGAGAACGCTTCCCCCGTCTCTTGCTCTCGCTCCAGCCCGGCCCGACGACTATTTTCTGTCGCCCGCAATAAAGCAGGTGCAAACCCCCGGCTTTATCCTTATGCTTGGAACCCGGCCAAATCAGCCACACCGATTTCACTTCTGCCGGAGCCTGTTTATGACTGCAAAACCCCAGGAACTTCTGATCCGCCGCCCCGACGACTGGCATATTCATCTGCGTGACGATGAGATGCTAAAGACCGTGCTACCTTTTACCAGCGAGGTCTCAGGCAGGGCGATCGTGATGCCGAACCTGGTTCCACCCGTCACCAGTGCAGCCGCAGCGGTTGCCTACCGGGACCGTATTCTTGCCGCTGTCCCGGCAGGGCATAATTTCACCCCGCTGATGACCTGCTACCTGACCGATTCGCTGGATGCGGGTGAAGTGGAAAAAGGTTTCAGTGAAGGCATTTTCACCGCAGCCAAGCTTTATCCGGCCCATGCCACGACCAACTCGAGCCACGGCGTGACCAGCATCGCTTCCATTGCTACCGTGCTGGAACGCATGCAAAAAATCGGCATGCCGCTGCTGATCCACGGTGAAGTGACCGACGCGCACATTGATATCTTCGACCGCGAAGCACGCTTTATCGAAACGGTGATGGAGCCATTGCGTAAACAGTATCCGGAGCTGAAAGTGGTATTTGAGCACATCACCACCAAAGAAGCCGCCGCTTACGTTCAGGATGGCAATCGTTTCCTTGGCGCCACTGTCACCCCCCAGCACCTGATGTTCAACCGTAACCATATGCTGGTGGGTGGCGTGCGTCCGCACCTCTACTGCCTGCCGATCCTTAAGCGCAATGTGCATCAGGAAGCGCTGCGTAAAGTGGTCGCCTCAGGCCACGACCGCTTCTTCCTGGGCACTGATACCGCCCCCCACCTGCGCCATCTGAAAGAAGCCAGCTGTGGCTGTGCCGGGGTATTCAATGCTCCCTCATCCCTGCCCGCCTACGCCACGGTGTTTGAAGAGATGAACGCCCTGCAGCACTTCGAAGCTTTCTGTTCCGAGAATGGCCCTCGTTTCTATGGCCTGCCGCTTAACGAAGGTAAGGTGAAGCTGGTACGCAAACCGTGGACTGTGCCCGAGAGCGTCAAGCTGGACGAGCACAGCCTGATGCCATTCCTGGCCGGTGAAACACTGAACTGGCGCGTTGAACGTTAATCTCCAGTCTTATACAACAAGATAACTATTGCCTTCAGGTATTATACTGTATATATTCACAGTAACTTATCCGGAGGCTTTTATGCGTATTGAAGTCACTGTAGCAAAAACCACATCCCTGCCGGCCGGGGCTATTGACGCACTGACTGCGGAACTGAGTAAGCGAATCAATAAACAGTTTCCTGAATCTGCCAATAATGTCTCCGTGCGCTATGCAGGTGCCAACAACCTGACCGTGATGGGTGGTGGCCATGAGGCAAAAGATCGCATCACTGAGATCCTTCAGGAAACCTGGGAAAGCGCAGACGACTGGTTTATTACCGACTGACCGCCCCCCTCCCACTTTTGCCGTTGTTTGCCGGGTTTCGCCATCCGGCTTTTTTGCCTTTCCCGCGCGTAAATTCGCCTGATGCCAACAGTCGTAGTAAACTGATTTACACATTTAACGGCTGTCCCGGACTGAATAAGGTGTGATTATGAATGCGGAAAACCCGGAAGAGGCTATGACGTTTGGTGAACTGCTGACGCTGATTGCCGATCAGCAACGGCGCCTCAGCGTGCTGGAAAGCGCTTTCTCCTCGCTCTCTTTTTGCCTGGATGCCAAAGCCTCGCTGCTGCTGATCCAGAGCCTGCGGCTGGAAGCACAAAATCAGGATCGCGACGAAAATATGCAGCAGCATTTTTCTGCACTGGCCAACGAACTGGAAAAGCGCCACGGGGTGATTAATATTTCACCTGAATCAGCCGTTCCCCACCCCTGAAAATGGATAACGGGGGCTCTTATTATCGGCTCCCGTACAGTCTGGCTACAATTAAAAGTTCATTCCCCGCGATAAAAATTTCATTCTGCGCGAATTTAAAATCCTGTTATAATTACCTTGCTCTGTAAAAAAAAAGGCCGCATTGAACCTCGATAAATCACTTCGTTGCATTACTAACACGAGTAATAAAGGGGGTTATAATGGACAGAAACAAAGATGTTATCCAGACACATCCCCTCATTGGGTGGGATATCAGTACAGTGGACAGCTACGATGCCATGATGATCCGTCTGCATTCGCTCACCTCAAACGAGCAGCAGGCCGATGAAGCAGAGGTTGGTCAGACCTACTGGTTAACCACTGATGTTGCCAGACAATTTATCTCCATTCTCGAAGCGGGCATTGCGAAGATAGAAGCAACAGAATACCAGGATCGCGATTACAAAAAGCACTAATTCCCAACGCGTTACCTGCCAGGCACCCCTCGGGGTGCCTTTTTCATTCCCACCGCATTTTGCTATCCTGCTTCCCTTGCCTGTAAAACAGAGGAGGCCGGTTTCATGGTTTATGACTTAATAGTGGTAGGCAGCGGCTCTGTTGGCGCGGCCGCAGGCTGGTACGCCACTCAGGCGGGCCTGAAGGTCCTGATGATTGACCGGGCTCATCCCCCTCATCACGGTGGCAGCCATCACGGCGAATCACGCCTGATCCGCCACGCCTACGGCGAAGGTTCGCGCTATGTTCCCATGGTGCTGCGCGCGCAAAAACTGTGGGATGCGCTTGAAACGCAGTGCGGCGAACGTATTATGCACCGCAGCGGGGTGATCAATCTGGCCCCTGAATCCTCAGAATTTATCCGTAACGTCAGTCAGAGCGCGACGGAATTTTCGCTACCGGTGGAAACGTTAACGGCAGATGAGGTGACCCGGCGCTGGCCGCAGCTCTCAGTGCCTGAAGGCTATACCGGTGTTTTTGAACCCAATTCCGGCTACCTGAAATCGGAAATTGCCATCCGCCACCTGATCCGCCTTGCCAGGCAGTCCGGTTGTGCACAGCTGTTCAACTGCGCCGTGAACTCTCTTGAAGAACACGACGGCCTGCAACTGGTACACACTGATGACGGGACCTATCGCGGCCGAAAACTGCTGCTGAGTGCCGGAACCTGGGTAAAAACGCTGTTCCCGGAACTGCCCGTTACGCCCGTGCGCAAGGTTTTCGCCTGGCATCAGGCGGACGGCCGCTATAGCGAAAATAATAAGTTCCCCGCCTTCACCGTCGAGATGCCGGATGGCGATCGCTTCTATGGCTTCCCGGCGGAAAACAACGCGATCAAAATTGGCAAGCACAACGGCGGTCAGCCGATCAGCACACCGGAGCAGCGTAAAGCCTTTGGCGCGGTAGCCGCAGATGGCAGCGAACTGTTTTCATTCCTGCGTCATTTCTTACCGGGAGTGGGCGTTTGCCTGCGGGGTGAAGCCTGCACCTATGATAATACGGCGGATGAAGATTTTATTATTGATACATTACCCGGCTCGCCTGATCGGCTGTTAATTAGCGGACTGAGCGGCCACGGCTTTAAATTCGCCACCGTATTAGGCGAAATTGCTGCGAACTTTGCCGGCGGTCAACCGACTGAATTTGATTTATCACCCTTCTCACTTTCCCGCTTCTGAATAAAAAAAGACGGCCTGAGTAAGGCCGTCTTTTAAGATTAAATCTGAATTAAGCTTTATCTGACTGCCGTGTATTTCATCAGGCAGAAAGTACTGTCGCCCGGCTTTATTATTTCGCCGAAGCCAAGGCTGCCGCATCTTTCTTTTGCTGACGCAGGCGCAATTTCTTCACCAGGCTGCGAGCTTCTGCTTCGGTGGCAACCGCAGGCGCGGAACCGGACAGGGGTTTACGGGCGGTTTCACGCATGGTAAACACGGTAATCACCCCAATCACACCAGCGCCCATCAGGTAGTAAGCAGGCATCAGCAGATTACCGGTTTTCTCTACCAGCCAGGTGGTGACCAGCGGAGTGGTGCCACCAAACAGGGAGACGGACAGGTTAAAACCAATTGCCAGCGCGCTGTAACGAATATCTGTCGCGAACAGCGCTGGCAGCGTGGCAGGCATTGAGCCGCTGAAGCAGGTATGGATCACGCCCAGAATAATCAGGCCGACAAACACCCACAACATATTGCCGGTGCCAATCAACATCAGACAAGGTACGGCGAGAACGATCAGCGCCACCGCGCCTCCCCAGATCACCGGACGACGGCCCAGGCGGTCATTCCAGTGCCCCCAGAACAGGGTCAGCGGCATCATCACAAACATCACCACCAGGATCAGCAGCAGGCTGCTCATTTCGCTCAGGCCGAGAATACCGGTAAGGTAGCTTGGCATGTAGGAAGTCAGCATGTAGTTTGAAACGTTAAACAGCAACACCAGACCGATACACTTCAACATCTGCGCACGATACTTGCTGAGCATCTGCAACAGCGTCAGGCGTGGCTTGCTGTGTTCCAGCGCTTCCTGCTTCTCCATGTGCTTCTGGAAGGCCGGGGTCTCCTCCAGCTTCAGACGGACATACAGGCCAAACAGGCCGAGCGGCGCGGCGATGAAGAACGGGATGCGCCAGCCCCAGTCCAGCAGCGTGGCTTCGGGCATCGCGGCGGTGAGCACGGTAACCAGCCCCGCTCCCAGCAAATAGCCTCCCAGCGTACCAAACTCAAGGAAACTGCCCATAAAGCCACGCCGGTTATCGGTAGAATACTCGGCGATAAACGTTGCCGCGCCGCCATATTCACCGCCAGTGGAGAAGCCCTGTACCAGACGCGCGACCAGCAGCAGGACCGGCGCAAGGATGCCGATAGAGTGGTAGCTGGGGATTAACCCGATACAGAAGGTGCCGATCGCCATCATGATCATGGTGATAGCCAGCACCTTCTGGCGGCCAATTTTGTCACCTAACGGACCGAATACCAGACCGCCAACCGGTCGCACCAGGAAGGCGGCAGCGAAAGCGCCAAAGGTTGCCAGCAACTGAGCCGCGGCGCTGCCACCGGGGAAAAATACCTTACCGATGGTCACTGCCAGATAGCTGTAGACACCAAAGTCGAACCACTCCATGGCATTTCCCAGTGCGGCTGCGCCAACGGCACGTTTCAACATGTCGCCATCAACGATAGTGATGTCTTCAACGGTGAGTTCTTTCGACTTTTTTTGCCAGAAGTGCTTCTTTGGCTTTGCTGTTGAGTCTGATGCAGTGCTCATACGGTCCCCTTAGTGACGGAATGAATGAAGCAGCGTCATAGCTTTCGTTACCTGGAGGCTGGAAGAAAAAAGGGAAAGAAAGCTATAAAGCAGCGAGAATGTGCAGTAAAGCGCCTTATAAACGACTCTTTACGATAATTTACTCTATACGACAGACTCCGATTTATCAAGTTTGTGACAGTTATCTCTGATTTCATCCTCAAACTGTCGTAGCAGTCGCCATAAAAACCGCTCTTCACGCTATAAATCACCAGCAAGAGAAAACCGCTTTCAGAACCCGCCGGGATTCTAAAACTCTTACCGAAATGCAACCGGAATGAAATTAATAAAATTAAATCATCAATAATACCCCCTTCAGGTTGACATAAAATGACAAACTTCTGACAATTATTGATAGTTACATCAAATAAATAGAATATTTATCATCTGTCAACAGCGCACACATCATGGTGATAAAAGGGTATTTTCTTTATAAAAATGGCCAAAAGACCAAAATATATGCTTTTAAATTCATGTTTTATTCAATAATTTTGACAAAAATAATTATTTTGTTTACCTGCGGTAATTAGTTGTTGATTTTAAGTTTAAGCCTGGTCAGTCTTGGCAAAAATTGACTGGCTGGACTTGCTGATGCAGTGGAAAAATAGCTCAACCCGTTTTGGTCATTTCAGCGTGCTGTTGCACTGGCTGATGGCACTGGCCGTGTACGGCATGTTCGCTCTGGGCCTGTGGATGGTCACCCTCGGCTATTATGACAGCTGGTACCATCCTGCCCCTGAGCTGCATAAAAGTATTGGTATCACTCTGTTTGCAGTCATGATCCTCAGAGTGATCTGGCGATTTATCTCACCTCCTCCAAAACCGCTTTCCAGTTACTCCACCCTGACCCGCCTCAGCGCCGTCAGCGTGCATCTGCTGCTATACGGCATCCTGTTTGCCATTTTCATCAGCGGCTATCTGATTTCCACCGCGGATGGCAAACCGATTGAGGTCTTTGGCCTGCTGTCCGTTCCCGCCACGCTTGAAGGCGTAGCAGGACAGGCGGATCTGGCCGGGGATATTCACCTCTGGCTGGCCTGGAGCGTGGTAATTCTCTCCGGGCTGCACGCGCTGGCCGCGCTGAAACACCATTTTATAGATCGAGATAATACGCTGAAACGGATGCTGGGTAGCCGCATCGACTAACCTCTGGAAGGGAGAAAAAAATGTTCATGAAAAGCCTGTCAGGACTGACCATCGCGTTGATAGTCAGCACCGGCGCCGCCCATGCGGCCGACTATAAAATTGATAAACAGGGGCAGCACGCTTTTGTGCAGTTCCGCATTCAGCATCTGGGTTACAGCTGGCTGTATGGTAGTTTTAATGATTTTGACGGCAGTTTTACCTTTGACGAAGCCGATCCGGCAAAAGACAAAGTTAACGTCACCCTCAACACTAACAGCGTCGATACCAATCACGCCGAGCGTGACAAGCATCTGCGCAGCGCGGAATTCCTCAACGTGGCCAAATTCCCGCAGGCCACTTTCGTCTCAACCAGCGTGAAGAAGGAAGGTGATGAGCTGGCGATCACCGGCGATCTGACGCTGAACGGCGTCACTAAACCTGTCACGCTGGAGGCCAGGAAGACGGGTGAGGGGAAAGATCCCTGGGGCGGCTATCGTGCGGGGTTTGAAGCTGAAACCAGACTGGCGCTGAAGGATTTCAACATTACCACCAACCTCGGCCCGGCTTCTCAGGAAGTGCAGTTGATGATTTCTGTCGAAGGCATTCGCCAGTAAAAAAACACCCCGTAAGCATCAGCTTACGGGGTGTGATTATCTTCTCAGAGACGGCTTAGCGATCCGGCGTCGGGATTTTCAGTGTCATATTCAACAAGCCGCGCGACTTGTTGAAGATTTTATTGCCGTTTTCGCGACCCGCGCGACGGGCACGCTGCTCTTCGGGAGCCAGCGCCAGCTCTTCCATACAGATTGGGCTGCAGCAGTCATGGTACTTCGCAGCACAGGCCGGACACTGAATAAACAGCAGATGGCAACCGTCATTTTTACAGTTAACGTGAGTATCACAGGGTGTACCACACTGATGGCATTGGGCGATCACATCGTCAGAAATACGCTCGCCCATGCGCTCGTCAAAAACAAAGTTTTTGCCTTTAAAACGCACCGGTAAGCCCTGCTCACGTGCCCGTCTGGCATACTCAATGATGCCGCCTTCAATGTGGTAAACATGTTCAAAACCGTTGTGACGCATCCAGGCACTGGCCTTTTCGCAGCGAATACCGCCGGTGCAGTACATCACAATCTTTTTGTCTTTATTGTCCTGCAGCATATCAACAGCCATTGGCAGCTGATCGCGGAAGGTATCGGCCGGGATTTCCAGTGCGTCGTCAAAATGCCCCACTTCGTACTCATAGTGGTTACGCATATCCACAAACACCGCGTCCGGATCGTCGAGCATGGCATTAACTTCGCCCGCCTTGAGATAGCCGCCGACATCGCTGGCATCAAAGGATTCGTCAGTAATGCCGTCAGCCACGATACGCTCGCGCACTTTCAGACGCAGCACCCAGAAGGATTTACCGTCGTCATCCAGCGCAATGTTCATGCGCAGATTATCAAGAGCCGGATCGAAGGAATACAGCATCGCCTTCATCTCTTCATAATGGCTGGCAGGGACGCTGATTTGCGCATTGATCCCTTCCGCCGCAACGTAAACGCGGCCAAACACTTTCAACCGGGTGAGCTGCACATACAGCACGTCACGAAAAGCTTTAGGATCGGCAATGGTGAAATACTTATAGAAAGAGACTGTGGTACGCGGCTCGGTTTCGGCCAGCATGCGCGCTTTCAGCTCTTCATTGGAAACAAGGTTATGTAACACTGGCATGGTGTACTTTCCTGGGTTCATGAGAGAAATTTTGCGGATCTATCATACATGAAGAATACGCCTATAGTTAGCCTGTTAAACGTCAATCTGACCAACATCGGAGATAATAAATGAGTCAGCTGTTCAGCCCGATTACCCTTGGCAAACTCACCCTTGAAAACCGTATCGCCATCGCCCCGATGTGCCAGTATTCCGCCGATCATGGCAAGGCTACCGCATGGCACCGTATTCATCTGGGAAATCTGGCTCTTTCCGGCGCGGGTTTGCTGATTATTGAAGCCTCCGCCATAGAGGCCGCGGGCAGGATCACGCCGGAAGATCTGGGACTTTGGGATGATGAAACCGAGCAGGCACTGGGCGATGTGCTCAGGGACGTGCGTCAATATTCACAAATGCCAATGGGTATCCAGTTGGCTCATGCCGGACGTAAGGCCTCAACCGAAGCCCCATGGCACGGCGGCGGGTTCCTGCAGCCCGAAGAAGGTGGCTGGCAGACCTCTTCTGCCTCGGCAGTGCCTTTTAATGAAACGGATGGAACACCTCTGGCGCTGACGAAATCGCGAATTGAAGAGATTAAGCAGGCCTTTATCGACAGCGCCATCCGTGCCGACAGGCTGGGAATCGATCTGATTGAGATCCACGCAGCGCATGGCTACCTGCTGCATCAGTTCCTCTCTCCTTTATCCAACCAGCGCGGGGATGAATACGGCGGCTCGCTGGAAAACCGCCTGCGCCTGACGCTGGAAATCTTCCGCGAGGTGCGTCGCGTATTCCCGGCACACAAACCTGTTGGCGTACGGATTTCGGCCACCGACTGGGTTGAAGGTGGTTGGGACCTGTCGCAGTCCATTGCGTTGAGCAAGGCGCTGGCCGAAGCGGGCTGTGCTTATATCCACGTTTCCAGCGGCGGCCTTTCGCCGCAGCAAAAGATCGGCGTGGGACCGGGCTATCAGGTGCCTTTTGCAGCGGAGATCAAAAAAGCCGTTTCGATACCAGTTATTGCTGTTGGCCTGATTACCGAACCTGAACAGGCTGAAGCGATTCTGGTTAAACAGGAAGCAGATATGATCGCGCTGGCCCGCGGGATGCTCTACGATCCGCGCTGGCCATGGCATGCGGCGGCAAAACTGGGCGCAAAAGTTCAGGCTCCGAAACAATACTGGCGCAGCGAGCCTCATGAGGTAAAAGGCCTCTTTAAACCAGAATAAGGCTGACGGCCAAACCACACGTTTCCTCAACAGGGTGCAATAAACACGCTTAAAGACAGCGTGTTATTTCAGTTCGTCGCTAAAAAATGGCACAATAGGCCATAAATATTCCTTCACGGGCAGCATAATGGTGCCCCTTTTTTACGATCTGGAAACTCATGACTCAGTTGCCTCAATTTACGCGTGCATTGTTGCATCCCCGTTATTGGTTTACCTGGTTGGGGATCGGTTTGCTCTACCTGTTGGTACTGCTGCCTTATCCGGTGCTTTATCACCTGGGCTGCGGTCTGGGCCGTCTCTCGATGCGCTTCCTGAAGCGCCGGGTTGAAGTGGCGCGTCGCAACCTGGAACTGTGCTTTCCCGCGATGCCGGAGGCCGAGCGCGAAGCAATGGTGACAAGAAATTTTGAATCCGTCGGTATGGGCCTGATTGAAACCGGCATGGCCTGGTTCTGGCCGGACTGGCGCATCACCAAATGGTTCCACGTCAGCGGTCTGGAGCATATCGACAAAGCGCACCGGGATGGCAAGGGCGTGCTGCTGATCGGCATGCACTTTCTGACGCTGGAGTTGGGCGCACGGATTTTCGGCATCCATAATCCGGGAATTGGTGTTTACCGTCCAAACGACAACGCACTGCTGGACTGGCTACAGACCTGGGGCCGGATGCGTTCGAACAAGAGCATGCTGGATCGCAAAGATCTGAAGGGCATGATCCGCGCCCTGAAGAATGGCGACATTATCTGGTACGCGCCGGATCATGACTACGGTCCGAAGAGCAGCGTGTTTGTGCCCTTTTTTGGCGTGGAGAAAGCCGCCTCAACCAAAGGCAGCTATCTGTTGATCCGCAGTGGTCAGCCCGCAGTCATTCCGTTTGTGCCACGCCGGCTGCCACATGGTAAAGGCTATGAGATGGTGATCCTGCCGGAAGAGCAGTCCATTCCGCTGGATGATGAAGCCGCGACGGCGGCCAGAATGAATAAAGTGGTTGAACACGGCGTCCTGATGGCTCCCGAGCAGTACATGTGGCTGCATCGCCGCTTCAAAAGCCGTCCGGCTGGCGAACCTTCTCTCTATTAAGAATTTGTGGCGGAGCTTCTGCGTTCGCCACAACCTCAACGCTCCTTCAATCCCCCTGCTTTTTCTGCCTGCATTGCTGTTAAGTTGTTTATTTTAGGCGCATACTTAGTCTGCTAATAATAAATCTTACTCTACAGGTTCCACACCGCGCATGGCTAGCACCGACGTACCGCTCTCTTCGATTCACTGGCAAAAAAACCTGTTTGTCGCCTGGTGCGGCTGCTTTCTTACCGGCGTGGCATTCAGCCTGGTGATGCCTTTCCTGCCGCTCTATGTCGAACTGCTCGGCGTCACCGATCCGGAATCCCTGAACCTGTGGTCAGGGCTGGTGTTCAGTATCACCTTCCTGTTTTCAGCAATTGCCTCGCCCTTCTGGGGCGGACTGGCTGACCGCAAAGGCAGGAAAATCATGTTGCTGCGCTCGGCGCTGGGAATGGCGATAGTGATGCTACTGATGGTAATGGCAACCTCAATCTGGCAGTTTCTGGTGCTGCGGGCGCTGCTCGGCCTGCTCGGCGGCTTTGTGCCAAATGCTAACGCGCTGATTGCTACCCAGGTTCCACGCAGTAAAAGCGGCTGGGCGCTTGGCTGGCTCTCAACAGGCGCTGTCAGCGGCGCGCTGATTGGTCCGCTTATTGGTGGCCTGCTCGCCGACAGCTTCGGCCTGCGTCCGGTGTTCTTTATCACCGCTGCGGTACTGTTTATCTGCTTTATCATGACGCTGTTTGCCATCCGTGAAGAGTTTATTCCGGTGCAGAAGAAGGACATGCTGCATGTCCGCCAGGTGTTCACCTCGCTGAAAAGCCCCAAGCTGGTACTGTCGCTGTTTATTACCACGCTGATTATTCAGGTGGCAACCGGATCAATCGCCCCCATTCTCACTCTGTACGTCAGGGACCTGGCCGGTAACATTCAGAACCTGGCTTTCGTCAGTGGCCTGATAGCTTCCGTACCCGGTGTGGCTGCCCTAATCAGCGCTCCAAGGTTAGGCAAACTGGGTGACCGTATTGGTCCTGAACGCATTCTGATTGCTATGCTGATGGTTTCAGTGCTGCTGCTGTTACCGATGTCACTGGTTCAGAATCCGCTGCAGCTGGGGATTTTACGCTTCCTGCTGGGTGCCGCTGATGGTGCACTGCTGCCCGCGGTACAGACTTTGCTGATCTATAACGCCAGTAATCAGGTCGCCGGTCGCATCTTCAGTTATAACCAGTCCTTCCGTGATATCGGCAATGTCACCGGCCCGCTGATGGGTGCGGTAGTGTCGGCACATTGGGGCTACCGTGCGGTATTTGTGGTCACCGCCTGCGTGGTGGCGTTTAATGCGCTTTATTCATGGCTGAGTTTGCGGCATCGTCGTTCTTATCTGGAAGAACTGGATGAGTAAAATGTTTTGATTTTCCGCACCATTTTTAGTTTCACAGCGCAGGGCGTGTCCACGCTGTCAATGTGGGTAATTTAATCTCAACGGGAGGCCTTGCGGTCCTGATGCCACTTCTTACTTGCCAGCTCTCCGTAAAGTGCCTTTAAATGCATCAATGGCTTTGTCCTTAAAACAGTTTTTCCTGCCATCATCCCCTTATATCATTGATACTTAAATATAACTTATCATCATTTTTTTATCGTCATCCTTTTTCCCCTGCTGAAGTTCGACTATCCTTTTCTAAACCTGCATTTTTAGTGATGGAGAAACCCATGAGCATGTTCGCAACCCTGGAAGAGGCGATAGACGCCGCACGTGAAGAGTTCCTGGCAGCAAACCCGGAAATGGAAGAGGATGAGGCTTCAGTGAGCCAGTTCAACCTGCAGAAATATGTGATGCAGGATGGCGACATCATGTGGCAGGCAGAGTTCTTTGCCGATGAGGGCGACGAGGGAGAATGCCTGTCGCTGCGCAGTGGCGAGGCCGCTCAGAGCATCTTCGATGGCGATTTTGATGAGATTGAGCTGCGCCAGGAGTGGCTGCCGGAAAACACCCTGCACGAGTGGGATGAGGGAGAGTTCCAGCTGGAACCTCCGGCCGACAGTGAAGAAGGCAAAGCCGCAGCGGAAGAGTGGGAAGACGACAACACCGACTCTGATAACTACGCCTGATAATCCCTACTCATAGGGACCGTGATGCGCATCCACCGGCAGCAGCAATGTATCCACCACCAGCGACAACGGCAGGTCGATAATTGTCAGAAAGCGCCAGGGCGTATCACGGACATCCCACTGTACGCCGGGATAAAACTGATTGCCATGCCCCTGTCCCGGCATCGTGCGGCTGATAATGCTGCCACATCCGCTCAGTACTACCACGCAGAGTCCCACCAGCAACCCACGAGTCATCGTTGCAATCATCTTTAACCCTTCAGCTGAATAAAAAACGCGCCATTGTACAGCAACAGTTTGCGACAGACAGAAGCTGAAACGCAAAATATCTGTAAAGCTGTCGAATTCAGACGAAAAAAAACCGGGAAATCATTCCCGGTTTTTCCTGCCCGGAGAGATTAAGACTTTGCAGTCTGAATCGCCTCAGGGTTCATTTTCAGCGACTGATAGTAATCAAACCAGTCGTGATACTTATCTGCATGCTGCCACAGACGGGAGTGCATCCTGGAAAGCGTGACCGGATCGCTGATCAGGACCAGACGACGATCGCGATCCAGCTTCTTCGGCGACTCGCTCAGCGCCTGATCGACCTGACGGTCACGGGCAAACTCCAACACATCACTCTTCAGGTGGCGGGAAGTTGCCATCGCACTGGCAAGGGCATTGAATGACGGGTTAAACACCGCGTGCATAAAGCCATCCTTCAGTGCGCGTGAGCGGTTCAGCTCCAGGTAACGATCGGTATCCACCAGCTCTTTCGGCGGGTTGTACTCTTCAGGGATCAGGAACAGTCTGGCGCGTTTGGATGCGTTACCGGTTGTAGACCGGCTGGAGTAAACCGACACGAATGGAGACAGGATCAGTGAGAAGACGATCGGTGCCAGCCACCACAGGAAGTTCAGATCCAGCCAGCCCATGCCTGCGGCCCAGACGATACCCAGTGCCATCTGCGAACCGTGACGTTTAAACGCTTCGCTCCATGGCGTGGCATCATCATCACGCTGTGGAGAGTTCCACACCACTTCCCAGCCGAGGAACGCGCTGACCACAAACACGGTGTGGAACAGCATACGCACCGGTGCCAGCAGGACCGAGAACAATACCTCCAGGAACAGAGACACGGTCACACGAACCACGCCACCATACTGCTTCGCCCCTTTGAACCAAATCAGCATAATACTGAGCAGCTTCGGCAGGAACAGCAGCACCATCGTGGTGGAGAACAGCGCGATAGCCAGTTCAGGACGCCACTGCGGCCAGACCGGGAACAGCTGCCGGGGCTGCAGGAAGTACTGCGGTTCCATCAACGTGTGCACCACCTGCAGGGCAGTGGAGAGCGCCAGGAACATAAACCACAGCGGGGCCGAAAGATAGGACATTACACCGGTCAGGAACACCGCGCGGTGGACCGGGTGCATGCCTTTCACCAGGAAAAGGCGGAAGTTCATCAGGTTACCGTGACACCAGCGACGGTCACGCTTCAGTTCGTCGAGCAGGTTTGGCGGCAGCTCCTCATAGGAACCCGGCAGATCGTAAGCGATCCAGACTCCCCAGCCCGCCCGACGCATCAGCGCCGCTTCCACAAAGTCATGCGACAGAATCGAACCGGCGAAGGAGCCTTCACCCGGCAGCGGTGCTAACGCACAGTGCTCGATAAACGGCTTCACGCGGATGATAGCGTTATGACCCCAGTAGTGGGATTCACCCAACTGCCAGAAGTGCAGACCAGCGGTAAACAGCGGGCCATAAACACGGGTGGCGAACTGCTGGCAACGCGCATACAACGTATCCATGCCCGATGCTTTTGGCGAAGACTGGATAATACCGGCGTTCGGGTTGGCCTCCATCATGCGCACCAGACCGGTGAGACACTCACCGCTCATCACGCTGTCCGCATCCAGCACCACCATATAGCTGTACTGGCTACCCCAGCGACGGCAGAAGTCATCGATGTTACCGCTTTTACGCTTCACTCGACGGCGACGACGGCGATAAAAAATGCGCCCTTCCCCGCCCACATCACGGACCAGCTCCATCCAGGCTTTCTGTTCCGCCAGCGCGATATCGGGGTTGTAGCTGTCACTCAGCACATAAACGTCAAAATTCTGCTGTTCGCCCGTTCTGACCACTGACTCCCAGGTTGCCCGCAACCCGGCGAAAACACGTTCCACATCTTCGTTACAGATCGGCATGATCAGGGCAGTACGGTGCTCCGGATTGATCGGCTCATCGCCGTTCAGACCATAGGAGATGCTGTACTTGTCCTTGCCGATCATCAGCTGCAGGAAGCCCATCAGCGCGGTCCAGAAACCGGCCGACACCCAGCAGAACAGCACCGCAAACAGGAACAGGATGCCGGTTTGCAGCACGTAAGGCAGGATCTGTAACGCCGACTGCTGCCAGTTCTGATCGAGCATTTCCATTGGATCGATCAGCGCCCAGCCCTGGTAAGGCAGAATGGTTTTCATGTACCAGGTGGCCACCACGGTCTGTGCAATAGTCAGCAACAGCAAAATGTAGCGACGAATCGAACCAACATGCCGCCACTTGTCTTCCTGGCGCTGCTCTTCCGGATCGCTGTAGCGGGGTTTGGATTTACGGCCACGCAAAGAATCCCAGGCACGTCCCACAGGGTTGGTGCGCCAGGCTTCCGGGTACATGGATGAACGGGTATGACGCGGCATCGCTTTGAGCGTGGTGCGATCCAGTTGGTCTTTATCAAACTGTTCGCCTTTGCCCACGGAGTCCGGCCACGCCATTTCGATGCGCGACTTTACTGATTCCAGCGGCACATCGTCAGGACGAGTCTCCACCGGCCCATCCCCGCCCAGCGACTGATGCAACCTGGTGAAAGCGTCGTCAGGCTGTTCAGGCAGCGTGTCACGCAGCGCCCCCTTCCGCTCGGCGGAAAGGGGCAACGCATCGATATATTCAGTGGGTATAGCAGTAGACTTATTCATTGGCAGGCAACTGATAGCTCCAGGTTTCTGTCAGTGTCTTATCACCGTTAAGCAGCGCAGCCCGCATTTCGGTCGGCTGCTTGGTGTCTTTTACGCGCAGACGCATAATCAGACGCCAGCCTTTGGTGACCGGATTGTAGCGCACGCTGTTTTCCACCAGCTCACCGTTGTTACCGATACTGACCTGTGGCGTGACCGGCGTATTTTCCGGCAGTTTACTCATGTCCTGACCGGTAAAGTCAACAATGAAGGCCACCGTGCCGTCAGGCTGGCGAACGAGGTTGGACTGTTTCACATCGCCAGTTGAGCGCAGCGTATCTTTCACATAGGCCGTTTCCGGCGAATGCAGCGCGCTTTCATCGCGGGTGAAGTGCAGACGGTATTTAAAGTTCATCTCTTTGCCCGGATCCGGCAGTTTTTCCGGCGTCCAGAAGGCAACGATATTGTCGTTGGTTTCATCCGCAGTTGGGATTTCGACCAACTCAACGTGGCCTTTGCCCCAGTCGCCCTGTGGCTCAATCCAGCCGCTCGGACGCAGATCGTACCGATCGTCCAGATCCTGGTACTGCGCAAAGTCACGCCCACGCTGCAGCAGTCCGAAACCTTTCGGGCTCTCAACGGTAAAGGTGCTGACCGCGAGGTGTTTCGGATTATTCAACGGACGCCAGATCCACTCGCCGTTACCGGCATGGATCGACAGACCGTTAGAGTCATGCAGCGCCGGACGGTAATTAATCTGCGGGGATGGCTGATTAGGGCCAAACAGGAACATGCTGGTCAGCGGAGCCACGCCCAGCTTGCCCACTTTGTCACGCAGATAAACTCTGGACTCCACGTCCACGGTAGAATCTTTGCCTGGGGTGATAACAAAGCGGTACGCACCGGCCGCACGTGGCGAATCCAGTAGCGCATAGATCACCAGATGTTTGTCAGCGGGTTTTGGACGCTCAACCCAGTACTCTTTGAAACGCGGGAACTCTTCACCGGACGGCAGCGCCGTGTCGATGGCCAGTCCACGGGAAGAAAGACCATACACCTGGCCCGCGCCAATCACGCGGAAATAGCTTGCGCCAAGGAAGCTGGAAATCTCATCGTCTTTTTTGTTTTTGCTGTTCAGCGGATACAGGACTTTAAACCCGGCAAAGCCAAGATTTTTGACCGTTTCCGGATCGTGTTTCACGTTGCCGAAATTAAAATAGTCCGGCGAGTATTTAATCTCCCGGACCGTAGACGCGGTGACTTCGTTAATTTTCACCGGCGTGTCAAAGTACATACCCTGATGGTAGAACTCGAGCTTGAACGGGGTTTTCAGCTTGCTCCACCAGGCTTTATCGCGATTGAACTGAATCTGCTGGTAATCGGCATATTTCATGTCACGCAATGGGGAAGGTAAATTACTTTTGGGCGCTTCATACCCTTTACCTGCTAAATCTTTCGCCTGCTTTGCAACATCGTCAATGCTGAAAGCCCAGCTTGAGCTGGCATACATTGACAGCAAAACTGTTACGCCAAGCCAGCGTAATTTCATCAGTTTTGGCTTATTCTTCATTTTAATCAGCACATCCCCCCCTTTCGTGTGCTCAAAACAATCCCATCCATCTTAATGGATAATTCAGCATTCCGACAGATCAACAACACGATAGTTCCTCCTGACTGCTGCTTTTAGCGCCCTGTTCTCAAGTGCTTAGCGGATACAGATTCGCCTGATAGTATACCCGTGTTTTCTCAACTACAGTAAGCGTTAAGCTTTAGCGTGGCTCAGGGTGAGCAAACGCTGCAACGTGTTGAATATTGGATGATTATGACGAAAAAAACACAGCAAAGAGAGTACTTTTTTGATTCTATCAGGGCCTATCTGATGCTTTTAGGCGTTCCTTTTCACGTCTCACTGATTTATTCCACTCAATCCTGGTCTGTTAACAGTCCGGCCCCATCCGAATGGCTGACGATTTTAAACGATTTTATCCATGCTTTTCGCATGCAGGTTTTCTTCGTCATCTCCGGTTATTTTTCCTATATGTTGTTTCTGCGTTACAGCCGCCAGCACTGGCTGAAGGTGCGGCTGGAGCGGGTTGGCATTCCAATGCTGGCAGCCATCCCGTTGCTGACCCTGCCGCAGTTTTTTATGATTAAAGCCTGGACCACCAAAATTGGCGACTGGAGCACTCTGACGCTGTATCAGAAATTTAACGCCCTGACATGGGATTTAATTTCTCACCTGTGGTTTCTGCTGGTCCTCGTGGCCCTGACCATTGCCGGGACCTGGATGTTTAAATGGTTGCGTGATGGCAAGGCGGCAAAAACAGAATATTCTGACCTTACCTGGACAAAACTCAGTCTGGCGATCCTGCTTTGCAGCCTTGCCTGGGGCGTAATTCGCCGCCTGCTGTTTATTTTTGAGCCTCAACTTCTGGGCAATGGCCTGTTTAATTATGGTGTGATGCAGTCACTGTTCTTCCTGCCGTTCTTTGTGCTTGGCGCTATGGCGTGGAAATACCCGAAAATTAAAGAGCTGTTTGTGAAGCCGGTTCCCTGGACGTTTATCGGCTCGGCACTGGCATTTGTTGCTTATGTGGCTAACCAGACGTACAGCAAAGGGGAAGGCTGGCTGTATGAGATTGATGCGGTGGTATCAATGATGATGGGGTTGTGGATGGTCAATGTCGTGTTCTCACTCGGCCATCGCCTGCTGAACTCTCATTCACCACGCGTGACGTATCTGGTCAACGCGTCGCTGTTTATCTATCTGGTGCACCACCCGCTGACTATCCTGTACGGTATTTTCTTTGTGCCGGAGATCGCTAATAACACGCTGGGCTTCTTCACCGGGCTGGTGTTTGTCTTTGGGATTGCGTTTATTCTTTACGAAATCCATCTGCGGATCCCGCTGCTGCGCTTCCTGTTCTCCGGTAAGCCACAGCGTTAAGCGTTTCAGGGGGCGAAAGAACTTTCGCCCCGTACGCATGCGCCGCTGATCTGAAGGAGCGGACTCATTCTCACCACCAGCATTCAGCCTGCACCCGGTTTACAGCAGCCACTCAATGGGCAGCCGCCACACCAGACGCACCAGCAGCCGCTGCATAAATCGGGTACGTGGCTCATGCTTGTGAACCACCTCGTTTGCTCCTTCTCCCGGATACTCTATCCAGTTCACCCTGCCCCACTTGTCCAGCCGCAAGGTCCAGGCACGATCGCGCATCCGGGTGATAAACCGCTGGTGAATACTGGTCGCCAGAGATTCACTTTCAATCACAAAACCCATTTCTGTATTCAGCATCGCCGAACGCGGATCGAAATTAAACGAACCGATAAAGACTTTCTCGTTGTCGACGGTAAAAGTTTTTGCGTGCAGGCTCGAACCTGAGTTCCCGGTCAGACCACGGTCGTGAGGCCGTTCACTGTGACCAGAATGGGGTTTCAGCTCATACAGGGTAATGCCATGACGTAACAGCTTTTTGCGCCATTTGGCATAGCCTGCATGCACCACCGAGACATCATTCGCTGCCAGAGAGTTGGTCAGAATGGCAATTCTGACCCCTTTTCTGACCAGCCCCAGCAACTGAGCCACGCCAGCTCTGGTAGGAACAAAATAGGCAGAGATAATATCAAACTGCTGCTGGGGTTTGCCGATCACTTCCAGCATACGAGCGGGCAGCAGCGATCCAGCCTTCGCACGGCCTAATCCCTTGCGGGGATCGTCACTCAACAGCCGGGTCTTTGCCCAGGTCAGCGGCAGTTCACCGGCGTCGATCTGAGTAACGAAGGAGGAAGCGTGGATCCGCTGTAGGTAACGTTCAACCTGCGGATCGTTATGCCAGGCTTCAGGCAGTTTTATCGCTGCCCGTTCCGCCTCCGGCTCACTCTCCACCACCTCACTGAACGGCTCGACAGCCCTGCTTTGCCAGTAGCATTCAAAATCGGTGCTGACTTCTTTCACCACCGGGCCAATAGCCAGCACATCAAGATCGGAAAACAACGGCTCATCCCCGGCACCAAAATATTCATCGCCGATATTACGGCCGCCCACAATCGTGACCTCGTCATCGACGGTGAAACTTTTGTTGTGCATCCGGCGGTTCAGCCGGGCGAAATCGCTGAGGTAGCCGAGCGCCCGCAGAGTCCGGAACGAGAACGGGTTGAACAACCGCACTTCAATGTTGTCATGGCGGCTCAGGGAACTCAGCGTCTGATCCAGCCCCATGGTGTTGTTGTCATCAAGCAGCAGACGTACTCTCACTCCGCGATTGGCCGCCTCCAGCACCGCGCGGAACAACAGCCGCCCGGACATATCGTTCTGCCAGATGTAATACTGAATATCGAGGGTGTGCTCGGCCATTGAGGTCAGCAGGTATCGGGCGGCAAAAGCATCCAGTCCCTCTTCAAGAGAGTGAATACCGCTGTGCTCAGGATGGTTCTCCACCAACGGGGAAACGGCGCGGGTCAGGCGGGTCCGGGATGACACGGTCTCATCAGTTTCTGGTGTAAAAGCTTCAGCCACGCGCAATCCTCAGGTCAGCCCTATCCGTTGATTCCGCTCCCGGTCGGGAGGGATAAAGAGATAATTATCCTACAGGATCTATTATCGATCCGGTTTTTATTAAATGTCATACGACTGTTCCGATTAAGGCACACACCCTGGCCCTGAGCACTGCGGGTCAGGTGGTCTAAACTTAGCGCATCACCCAACATCGGCATGCATCGAGGAACGCGTTATGAACACAACGCATGAATTGCCGCCGCAGCGGCACAGCCCTCATCTGTTCAAAAGTTTTTTTCAGGGTAGCTTCGCCTGCTCTACCGCCTGCCGGGGAGAGGGGCGGCGCGTGGACCTGGTGATCAACAGCGGTCATGACACGCTACTGGAGAAGGATTATGCCCAACTGGCTGACTGTCAGTTACAGACCGCCCGCGATGGCGCCCGCTGGTATCTGATAGAAGAAACGCCGGGCGAGTATGACTGGTCAACATTCCTGCCCATGCTGCATGCCGCAGAGAGTAAAAAGATTGAGCTAATCTGGGAGCTGGCCCACTTCGGCTGGCCCGATCACCTGGATATCTGGCAGCCGGAGTTCGTCGGGAGTTTTGCTGCTTTTGCCAGAGCAATGGCAAAGCTGATGCGGGATGAGGGATATGTCGCGCCCTTTATTACCCCAATGAACCAGATCTCATTCTGGTCATGGGCCGGCGCCGACGTGGCCTGGTTTAATCCCCACGTGACCGGTCGGGGGCGCGAGTTAAAACAACAGCTGGTCAGGGCTTCCGTCGCCGCCATGCGGGCAATACGCGAAGAGTTACCCGGCGCGCGATTCGTGCTGACCGATCCGCTGGTTCACGTGGCAGCGGATGATGATTCCACGGCTTCCCGTCAGGAAGCAAGCCGCCAGCATCACGCCCAGTACGAAGCATGGGACATGCTCAGTGGCCGCCTGCATCCCGAACTGGGCGGCGACAGCAGCCTGCTGGATATTATCGGGCTGAATTACTATCCGGATAATCAGTGGACGCTGAATGGCGATCTCCTTGACAGCCACAGCCCGGACTATCGCCCTCTGTCCAGCCTGCTGCAGGAAGTCTGGCAGCGTTATCAGCGGCCGCTGCTGATCGCGGAAACGGGCGCTGAAGGGGAATTGCGCGTACCCTGGCTGAAGAGCGTGGTGCAACAGGTCAACGTGGCGATGGATCAGGGTGTACAAATGGAGGGCATTTCTGTTTTTCCGGCTGTGGACTACCCTTCCTGGGCCGATGACCGCCGCTCGCCGGGCGGCCTGTTTGGCTTACCGGATGCCAACGGTAACCGCACGCCCTGTGAGCCGTACGCGCTGGAAATCCGCAGTCAACAGATCCGACTGAGAAAAGCGTTTCAGGAAGGCTGAGGTTTTATGGCCAGGCAGGTTTCCGGGCTGGGGGGTTGGGCGGGCATACGACGAACGTCGGACAGCCAGGTCAAAGTAAACAGCACCACCACGGTGATCAACCCGGCGGACAGCAGCCCAATCAGAGCCAGCAGTCGATCCTCTCTCGTATCCATACTGTCTTTCTCCCCATAGCTCATTACAAGCGTATCACGTCATCAACAAAGTAATGATTAGGACAAAGATTATAAGAGTAAAAGAGGTGACTGCAAGCACCACAATGGCAAATTGAGCGTCATCCAGCAGGTAGCGGGGCTCTTTCGGGGGATTTTTTTCCGGACGTTCTGTCATGATAGCCACTTAGCTGGCCAAACGTCCTGTCCTCAGCGCCAGTAAAATCGTTCAAATCATCCTGCGCTATCCGCGCAGAGCATAATGAAACTGAACTCAGCCGCGGATAAGCGAATAAATAACGAATATTATTTATGCTTTCGCATCTCCTTTTCTGGCTGGCTCCGTGCCACTGAAATTCAGGAAGGCGAAAGTGTAGCACAGCACATCACTGAAAGTACGCATTCCCACTTGCCTGAGTGAAATTTTCTGCCACATCCCTCTGCCATCACCCTCTCTCCAGTGACTCTGGAAATGCATCATGACTGGCAGTAACTCTGAAAAAATTTTTAACAGAGCAAAAAAGGGCCGTATCAGCCCTTATGCGGCCAGCGGCGAAAAATCAGCGAGGTGTTGATGCCACCAAAGGCAAAGTTATTCGACTGGATATAATCAGTCTGCAACTCACGCGGTTGCTGCATAATATAATCCAGCTCGCCGCAGTCTGCGGCAGGCTCTGTCAGATTCAGCGTCGGGGCGAACCATCCCTCACGCATCATCTCAATACTCATCCACGCTTCCAGCGCGCCACAGGCCCCCAGGGTGTGACCAAAATAGCTTTTCAACGAGGAAATCGGCGTGCGGTTACCGAAAATCGCCGCGGTCGCCATGCTTTCCGCCACATCACCGCGATCCGTTGCCGTACCGTGGGCGTTAATGTACCCGATGTCTTGCGCCTTCAGCCCCGCCATTCGCAGCGCCCCCTCCATGCAGATTTGCATGGTATCCCGCTGCGGTTGGGTGATATGCGCCGCATCACAGTTGGTATAGAAGCCGACGATTTCTGCATAAATCGTCGCACCACGCGCCTGTGCATGCTCCAGCTCTTCCAGTACCAGAGTGCCTGCTCCTTCACCAATCACCAGCCCGTCACGCCGGGTATCGAAAGGCGATGGCGTGGTTTCAGGCGTATCATTGCGCTGGCTGGTGGCAAACAGCGTGTCAAACACCGCAGCTTCTGAGGGACAAAGCTCTTCCGCTCCACCGGCCACCATCACCTTCTGGTAGCCGTGGCGGATAGCCTCCGAGGCATAGCCAATGGCCTGGCTGCCAGAAGTACAGGCACTCGACGTCGGGATCACTCTGCCCCGCAGGCCAAAGAACAACCCGGTATTGACCGCTGCCGTATGCGGCATCATCTGCACATAGGTGGTGCCGGTAATGTTGTTTGTGTGTTTTTCCGTCAGCATGGTGGCGAACTCACTCACCGGGCCGGTGCTGCCGGTTGAAGAGCCATAAGCGATCCCGGTTTCTCCACTGGTCAGAACCGGGTGCTCCAGCAGACCGGCCTGCTCCAGCGCCAGTTCACTGGCGCGGGTAGCCATCAGCGATACCCTGCCCATTGAACGGATACGTTTGCGGGTATAGTGACCCGGCAACGTAAAGTCATCCACCGGTGCCCCCAGCAGCGTGTTCAGGCCATCATAGACCTGCCATTCCGGCATTTTTCGTACAGCATTACGCCCGTTGCGGATCTTCTCCGCAATCTGCGGCCAGCTGTTGCCAAATGCGGTCACGCCGCCCATTCCGGTTACCACCACACGGCGCATCAAAGCATTCCTCCGTTGACGGAAATAACCTGACGAGTCACATAGCCCGCAATATCCGACATCAGGTAGCCTGCCAGCCCGGCAACTTCATCCGCCTGCCCCATCCGCTTCATCGGGATCATTTTCATGGCTTCGTCCACCGCCTGCGGCTCCATCTGGATCATACCGGTATCGATCAGGCCTGGCGCAATGCAGTTAACGGTGATTTTGCGCTTCGCCAGCTCAATCGCCAGCGCTTTGGTCGCGCCGATAATGCCAGCTTTCGCTGCGCTGTAATTCACCTGGCCACGGTTGCCCATCAGGCCGGAAACAGAGGAGATCGTCACAATCCGGCCACCTTTACGCAGGCCAATCATGGGCATAATGCAGGGATGGATCACGTTGTAAAAACTGTCCAGGTTGGTATGAATTACGCTGTCCCAGTCGTCTTCGCTGAGGGCAGGGAAAGCGCCATCACGGGTGATGCCGGCATTGCTGACCACGCCGTAATAGGCGCCATGAGCGGCAATGTCCTGTTCCAGACGCGTGCGGCACTGCTCACGATCGGCAATATCAAACCCCAGACAACGCCCTGCACCACCAGCCTGCTGAATCTGACGCAGCGTTTCTTCTGCCCCTGCGCGGTCGCTGTGGTAGTGCACCACCAGCGTGAAACCGTCGGCGGCCAGGCGCAGGGCGATTGCCCGGCCAATGCCCTTGCTGCCGCCCGTGACCAATACTGAACGAGTCATGCGTGTTTACCCTGTTGCAAAAGTTGTTGTAGTTCTTGTGGGTCAGGCTGATAGGTGTTCAGCCTGCCACTGGCGTAGCGTTCGCCATTCATCATGATCACACCATCGAAACTGCCGATTTTCTCGTCACGCATTAACAAAGTGACGGTGACAATCAGCTCAGAACCGGCGGGAAAAACAGCCTGATTACAGCGATAGCCGCGCCCGCCGAGCAGCATTCCCGGCGAGCGTTTGCCGTGGTGAGTCTGAAGACTGTGCCAGCCGGACCACACGCCGATGGTTTGGGCGATAATTTCAATCCCAAACCAGGCGGGCAGCTCTCCGTCCACGTTAAGAAACGGCGCCAGAATACCCTGCTGGCTGACCACTACCCGACAACAGGCGCTCTCGTCCGTAACGGAAATGACCTCATCCACCAGCACCATCGGTTCGTCGTGGGGCAGATACTCCGCCGCCGTCATAAACTCAGCCATCATACTTTCCCAGAATCAGACAGGTGTTGTTACCACCAAAAGCAAAAGAGTTACTCAAAATATAAGGACGTGTCAGCGGCTCAGGGTGCCGCAGCAGTCCACAGGGTGCCAGCGTATCATCCGGGTCGCAGTGGCTGAAATCCTGTGCAGGCAGCGGAATAGCCTGAGTCAGCAACAGCCAGCTCAGCGCAGCCTCACAAATGCCTGCCGCCCCCAGCGTGTGTCCGGTCAGGTGTTTGGTCGAGCTGCAAGGAACTGCCTCACCAAACAGCTTATTCACCACATCGGCTTCAACCTGATCGTTCAGACGCGTTGCCGTGCCGTGCAGATTGATATAACCCAGCGCCTGCGGGGCCAGCCCTGCCTGCTGCAATGCCATGGTAATCGCCCGCACAGCCCCCTCACCTTCCGGATGCGGCGCGGACATATGCCAGGCATCGGAGGATTCACCGGTGCCTAACATGGCCACCTGATGCGGAGACCGGGTCAGCAGCATCAGTCCCGCCCCCTCTCCAATGGTGATCCCGTCACGCTGGCGGCTGAACGGCACGCAGCGTTCAGCCGAGAGAGATTCCAGGCTGTCGAAGCCGTTAACCGGCATTCTGCTCAGCGTGTCCGCTCCGCCGACGATCGCCACATCGGCAAGGCCGCTTTCGATTAACCTTTTTCCGCTGATCAGCGCTCTGGCACTGGATGAGCAGGCGGTGGACAGCGTGTAAGCCGGACCGCTCAACCCAAGGTACTGCGCAAGGAAGCGGGAGGGATCGCCCAGTTCCTGCTTAACGTAGTGATAATCCTCAGCCTCGCCGGAAACGAAGCGATCGGCCTCATCCAGTCCGGCTGTACTGGTGCCGAGCACCACCGCCACGCGTTCGCTGCCAAAGGTGGCAATCGCCTGATCCACCTGCGGCTGAATTTGCGCCAGTGCCGCCAGCAGTAACTGGTTGTTACGGCAGCGGTGGGCGGCCAGAGCCTCAGGCACTGCAGGAAGTTCCGCCTGCACTTTTCCGGTCCAGCAGGGTTTGCCCTGCAGCAACCAGCCGCTGTCCGGACGCATGCCTGGCGCTTCGCCCCGAGCCAGATTACGCGCGATTTCTGCCATATCGTTGCCCAGTGCATTGAGCATGCCCACTGCCGCGATGTAGATCATCATGAGTCCAGATTCTGAATAATGATTTGATAACCAAAAGCAAACTGCTGAATGCTCACCGGCTGGCGTTGTGTCCCGCGCTGCAGATAGCGTATCTCAGTAATTAATTCACCGTGATTGTCCCGCAGCTGTCGCCGGTCGCCGCTGTCCGTTAATGTCCAGCCCGCAGGCAGACGGCGCTGCCAGGCCGTTAGCGGCCAGTGGCTGAGCATAATATCGGCCAGGACCTGGCTGGCTGGCGGCATTTCCGGCAGTGCAATGGATTGCTCGGTATGAATTCCGCTTTGATCGTAGCTGACGCGGAACAGGCGGATACCCACGGCTGAAAGCCCGGCCAGAGTCAGCTGTTTATCGTCCGCGCTGAGCAGCACCAGCAGGGACTGCTTTTTACCCTTAAATGTCCCGGTCAGCAGCTGCTGCTGATTAAAAGCGGGCGTAATGCCCGGCGCGGGTAAGGTGACCCGCACGCCCGCTTTTAACCACGCTTGCGGCGTGGTTTCAGCCGGCTTACCGGCACAGCCAGCCAGCAACAGCAGGGCCAGTCCGGCCACGGCAATCAGTCTCATCTCTTTTTCCTTTTTGGCGGCATCGCCAGCGGAGCCAGCAGAAACGCGGTAAATATTCCGCTGCACAGCACCATGCCAAAGCTGGCAATAGCCTGAGTGCTACTGAATACCAGCATCCCCAGCGTCAGCAGCGTGGTCGCCATTGCCAGCGTCACCGCCAGCAAAGACGTTATCGGCGTCCCCCGCGGATTACTGAAGAACAGGGTGTAATTAATGCCAATTCCCAGCACCAGCACCAGCGCCAGCAGGGAAAACAGGTTAAGCGGATGGCCGGAAAGTGACAGCGCCGCCAGCCCGCCGCTGAGCGACAGCAGCGAAGGCAGCACGCTGATCGCGCCCTGACGAATGCCTAACCGCAGCATAAAGCTTAAGGCAATGACCACCAGCGCCGCGCCCAGCAGCCAGCCAAGCAGCGTGCGGTAGAAGGCAAACAGCTGATCGAACGTGGCTTTACGGTCAATCCAGCTGACTCCCGGCAGTGATGTTGCTAACCCGGCCAGTTCGGCGCTGTGAGTGACCCCCGCCACCGGCACCAGCACCCCGCTACGGCCGTCAGGCAGCGAGATCCATAACAGTCGCCAGCCTTCGCTGTTCGGGCTATTGAGCCACGCCTGCGGGGTCAGCGTCATGGCACTGAGATCGGCAGCGGGGACCTGAACCCCAGCCTGCTGGAGTTTTTCACTCACTGCAGGTGCCGCGGTTCGCAGCAGGGCGAGATCCTTCTGCTGCTGCGCCAGTGATGAGAGCGGCAGCAACCGGTAATCACGCAGCCAGTGCTGCTCTTTTGCCCGCATCAGCCGCGGGGCCAGCGCTTCCAGCCGCAGCAGTGTCTGTTCGGGATTATCGCCGTACACCACCATCCAGGTCTGATCGGCGCTCTGCCCGGTCAGCCCGGTGACCTGTTTTTCCTGCGCCAGCAGCGCCGGAGGCAGCGTCTGGAGCTGTGAAATATCATCATTCACCTGCAGCGTGATCAGGCCGACTGCACCAGTAACAGCCATCAGCAACGGTAAGCCTACGCGCAATTTCGCGTTCCTCCGCCATGCGCCCAGCCAGCGTCCCATCAGGGCCATCGCCGGGATGGGGCGAACAGGTAATCCTTTCACCAGCAACGGATACCAGCAGATCACCGTCAGGCAGGAAGCGGTCAGTCCGGTGGCAGCGAAAACGGCCAGCTGACGGATACCGGGGAAAGGGGCAAAAACCATGATCAGCCAGGCAATGGCCGTGGTGCCCAGCGCCAGCAACAGCGCCCTGATCACTTTCTGCAGGCTCTGCGCCGGGCTGGCCTCCGCGCCATGCACCATCCGTTCCGTGAGGTAGTAAAGCGTGTAGTCAGCCGAAATGCCGACAATACTCAGACTCATCACCAGCGTCATCAGATGCAGCTCGCCAAACACCAGCAGCGTGACGGCGATCCCGGCCATTGCACCCATCGCCACCGAAAGTGCACACAACAAGAGCGGACGCAGCGAACGGAAGACGGAAAAGACCAGCAGCAGCACGCCCGCAATGGTGGCAACGCCCAGCGTTGAAACATCGTGCCGGGCCTGCTGGCTGGCATAATCACTGAAATAAACGGTGCCACGCGATAGCAGCTGAGTGCCCGGCCATTTTTCCTGCAGCCGGCTTTTCAGCTCCGCCAGCTGACTGACCAGCGCGTGGCTTTGCTGCATATCGAATGAATTACCGTTCAGCTCGCCGTGCAGGAAATACCATATCCTGCCCTGTTTATCGGTGGTGGTCAGCCAGCCCTGACGGAGCCCGAGCTGACCGGTGTTCTGCTGCATGGCAAGTTGTGCTCCGCGCACCAGTAACAGCGGGTCATGAGTCACCTCCTGCCCGCTGACCCCGGCAAAAGCAGAGTAAAGCTGGGCCAGCACCCACTCAGCCTGAGCGGAGCCGCCGTGCTGCAGACGCGCGCGGGTTGCCGGATCGATCATCGCATTACGGTGCTGCCAGGCAAACTTGCCCCAGGCCTGCTGCAGATCGGCAGCCATCGGCCCCTGGACATTCTGTAAAGCTGGCAGTGCCATCAGCTGTTGCCGGTACCATTCAGCCACCGCCGGGTCGGCTTTATCACCGGAGCTGACCAGCCAGACCAGTTGGCGATCCAGACGCTGCATAAAACCCTGCTGCAGATCGGCAGGGATATCGCCCATGGTCTGCTGCGGCAACAGCGCCAGCACGCTGCTGTTGACAGTGGCTTTCGGCCACAGGCTACTCAACAATGCCAGCATCAGCAGGCAAATCACCAGCCAGCCCAGCGCGATCCGCCGCGGACAGTCAGAAAACAAAACGTTTTTGCTCATCAGCGGTCAGGGTCTGCGGCTTCAGGCGCTGATTGCTCAGGGTGACCACCGTGTTATCACCCTGACGATCGTTCAGCTGGATGTGATCCAGATATTCCCCACCCTGCAGAGTGATGGTGTTAAACAGCTTATCCAGCGGCGAACTCTTCGGCGTCAGAACCAGCCGCCATGTCTGCTGGCCTGCATCGTGAAAATCCAGCGAGAAATTTTGCTCCAGCACAGCCCGGTCAGCCTGAAACAGCGCGCGTAAAAGATGGTTAAACTGGAACATCTGTGGATTGCTGTCGGCGGTGATGATCTGGGGTGCCTGATTATTCATCACCTGCACCATGCGCTTGTCGTCCAGTACCAGCGTCATGGGGAACGGTTTCGCCTGATGCCACCACAGCCCTTTGTCCTGAGCAATCAGCAGTTCACCGCTGGATTTCAGCGGCTGCGCCATGCCTTTAATTTCACGCAGCTGGATGAAATCAGCGCGCACCACTGGCTGGCTGGCAAAGCGCTGCTGTAACTCTTCCAGCGTGACTGCCTGAGCCGCCGCGCTGAACATCAGCAGCGCGGCAAACAGCGATTTGATCATGGTTTCACTCCCAGGCGTTCAAACAGGATCTCAGGCGACACAAAGCTCAGTTCCTGGCGCCCTTCAGCCACCGCCACCTGAATGGTGTAGCCGGTGGTGGTACGCTGCCCACTTTTCGCATCAAAGATCTGATAGGCGATGCGCAGACGGTTCTCGACCTCTTCCACCGTGGCGCGGACACGGATGGTTTGTTCAAACGTTAACGCCGCGCGGTATTTTACCCGGGTATCCACCACCGGCCACAGCCAGCCAGAGGCTTTCATTTCGCGATAGCCATAGTTGAATCTGGCCAGCAGTGCCTCGCGGGCAATCTCGAAATAGCGGAAGTAGTTGCCGTGCCAGACAACGCCCATTGCATCCACATCGTGAAACGGAATGCTCAGCTCAACTTCAACCGAAAAACGCGGGTCGTTTAACACTGTTCCTCCTTATCGTTTCGTTGCGGTTGATCCGGCAACTGCCAGAAATCAAAAAAGTTAAACCAGTCCAGTGGAGCCAGCATGGCATGGTGCTCCAGCCTGAGAGCATAACGATCCACCGCCTGCTGCAGTGCCTCTTGTCGGGTGGCGCGAGGCAACAACAGCGGATCGGCAAAGGGTTCACAATGCAGCCGCAGCTTGCCCTCTTGCCGCAGGGCGAACATCAACAGCACCGGACAGCGCAGCGCAGCCGCCAGAACAAACGGTCCCTGTGGGAACGGGGCGGGTTTACCCAGGAATTCACTCCAGATCACGCGTCTGACGCCGCCTCGCTGGCGGTTAACAGCAGTACGATCACCAACAATAGCAATCCATTCTCCCGCATCCAGTTTTTGTTGCAGCAGAATGGCGGTATCCGGACCGATGTCCGTTACCGGGATAACGTGTTTACTGGCTTCCGGGGCAATCTCATCCATCACCTGGCGGAAGTGCCGGGCATTATCGGTGAACACCAGCGCATTGATAACTAACCCGCTCACCTGCTGGGCCAGTGCGCGGCAGGCCTCAATATCGCCGAGGTGGGAAGCGAGGATTAAACGACCGCCAGGTTTACCGGCATCGATCGCCTCGCTCGCACCCGGTGCGAAGTCGATGTCTTTTCCCCAGCACAAATCACCGCGCCAGCTGGCTATTTTCTCCAGCATCGATTCGCCAAAGCGCAGGAAGTGATGGAAACTGTTCACGGGTCCGGCCGGCAACGTCACGCGCTGCTGACGGGCACGCTCACGGATGGCTTTCAACCAGTGCCGTGACGCTTCGCGCTGCTCTCCCCCACTCAGCCAGTAAAAGCCGATGACGGGCCACAGCAACAGCGTGAAAGGAACCCGGCCAAACAGCTGCCAGACTTTCAGCATAAACCTCATCCCCAACCTTCCCCTGCGCTCCTGCACGCCAGCCCAGTGCTGCCCGTGCTGCTTTTTCAGCAATAAAGGAATACGCGGCAACATGCCGAAGAACAGCCGGGTATGCATCCAGGAAATTCGAAGGTTATCGTGCAGTGCGTCAAAGTGCGACAGACCGTGCAGAGGATAGGTCACGCGAGTTTGCACGAAACGACTTGGGGTACCGCGCCAGTACAACCTGACCATCACTTCGGTGTCAAAATCCATCCGCTGGCCGACGGGATGCGCGTTGGCCAGCGCCAGCGTGGCATTCAGGGGATAAACGCGGAAACCGCACATGCTGTCTTTGATGGAAAATGACAGCGTCTCGATCCATACCCAGAAATGCGTGATGTAACGACCGTACAGGCGGGATTTGGGAATGGAGTCATCGTAGAGAGGCTGGCCTGAAATCAGGCTATCGGGATGCCGTTGTGCTTCTGCCAGCATTCGCGGACAGTCTTCAATCTGATGCTGGCCGTCAGCGTCAACCTGCAGAGCATGGCTGAAGCCTGCCGCCGCTGCTGCCTGCAGGCCTCGGATCACCGCCGCGCCTTTGCCTTTATTTTCGGCCAGGCGGATCAGTGAAACCAGCCCGTCAGCCAGCGCTTCCAGCTGAATGCGGGTTGCCCGATCGCTGCCATCATCAACAATAAATACCGGCAGGCCGAAAGGAGCCAGCCGTGCCAGTACCGAGGTCATCATCGCCCCGTGGTTGTAGCAGGGAATGACCACACAGGGTCTGAACTGTTCCTGTTTTAACATGTTGCGGTCTTAGCACTGTGGTTCAGTGCGATTTTGCCGCTGCTGGCGCGTTGCGGCTGTTCAGCGCCCAGAATCTGATAATCGAACAGCAGCCAGTTTTTGGCGGCATTCCAACTCAACATCAGTTTCAGAGTGCTGCCAGGCAGGATCGGCTGCTGAAACTTGATGTTTTCCACCGACGAGAAAGCTTTGTCCGGCGCCAGCAGCTTCAAACCGTAGTGCATCACCCAGTCAAGCTGAGCGACGCCGGGCAGGATCGGCTGGCCGGGAAAATGACCACGAAACCAGAACAGTTCTGCCTGAGCACGCAGCACAATCTCTGCCTGCCCGCCCTGCTGCTGGCACGATAATTCAACGGGAAGCATGAAATAACTCCTGTATTTGCGGCCAGGCGCGTTTGCTCTGACTGTTCTGCGGAATGCTCTCGACCACTCGCCAGTAGCGGGGTATCGCCACCGGCTCCAGCCAGCGGTGCAGCTCATGGCGCCATTCGCGCTTAAGCCTCGCCAGCGCGGCCTCGCTGTACAGTTTATCCAGTTCCAGCACCACGCCGATACCGCTGCGCTCGGGGCGGGTTACTGCGATCGCAGCAACATCTTTCACCTGCGGCAATGCCAGCAGGCGCCGTTCAATTTCACTCAGAGAGACGCGCTTGTCTTCAATTTTTACCGTACGGTCGTAGCGACCGCAGAGCTGGAAGCCCTGTGCAGTGAAGGCCAGTTTGTCATCCAGCAACAACCCCTCCGCGTCCGGGATCAGTGGCGAACGGACCCGCCAGCGCTTCTGCTGCTCCTGCGAGAACACCACCTGACGGAAGGGCTGCCAGAGCACCTCTTCTGCAGTACGGGAACGGGTTGCCAGCACACCGGTTTCAGTGCTGCCGTAAATCTCATCCACCGGCTGTTTAAGCCAGGCTTCCACACCCTGCGCGTACGGCCAGGGTAACGCGCCTCCGGCAGAGACAATAAGCTGACACTCAGGTGCGGACAGCGTCATGTCCAGGCGGCGCAAAAAAGCCGGACTGCTGATAAAAGCATAACGCAGACCGCTTTTTCGGGTAGAAAGCTGCTCGCTGTAGAATATCTGCCGGCTGTCGAAAGGCTGCCCCAGCGCCAGCGGCAGGATAAGGCGAAAAGTCAGGCCATACAGATGCTGATGGCTGACCGACGCAATAAAGGTGCAGTTTTGCAGGCGGTCGCCCCACAGCTCAGCCAGCCAGCGGGCCTCTTCATCCAGACAGCGAACCGGCCTGATAATCTGTCGTGGCTGACCGGTGGAACCCGAGGTAAACAGCACCACGCAGGCATCATCAGGAATGGCTGGCAACGGGGCGCATTCTGTTCTGCCCCGTTCTCCCGGCAAAACTGCCAGCTCAGACGACTGTGCCCCGCCAACCTGCCAGACCGGGCAGCCAGGCGCCAGTTGCTGATCGCTGAGCATCGCATCAAATTCACCGGCCTGTTCCTGCAGCAGAGATTCGCGGCAGTGTCCGGGGATCACCGGTGTTTTACCGGCATGAAGCGCGGCCAGCAGAGCAATGCTGAACAGATAACTGTCGTCGAAGCACAGCGCCCAGCGCTGTCCAGGATGGGCCAACAGACTGTGACCCAGCGACAGGATTTGCTGCTGCCACTGGCTGCGGCTCAGCGCTTCCCCGTCACGGCGCGCCACCATCCCGACATCGCCGGACGTCAGCCAGCTGCCGATGGGCTGTGCTTGCCTTTTCATGCCTGCCTTCTCATGCGCTGGCGCAGCAGCCATTCGCCCGCCATCAGCAGCCCCATCAACAGATAACTGACCAGCCCGTTCCACCACGTCCACCAGAGAAGGTTGTTTGACAGGCAGGTCGCCAGCGCGATGCTGCCATTAAAAATAAAAAAAACACACCAGAGCAGGGTTACCCGGCGGGTCCAGACCACGCCGCGTGGCGGCAAATCCGGCTCACGCAGACGGGCAAGACGCTCGACCAGCGGCATGGCGCTGAACATCGAGCCACCGAACAGAGCCAGCATCAGGCTGTTGACCACCACCGGATACCACAGCAGCAGGTGGTGATTGCCCAAAAGCCAGCTGGCAACGCTCAGCCCTGCTCCGGCCCCTGCCAGCCATTTTCCCACCAGCGACAGTGCTCCCTTGCGCCCCCCCATCGCCAGCAGGCGGAGCATAAAAAGCACCGTCGCCAGCGGCAGCAGCCAGCGCCAGGTTGAGTGGCTCACTGCCAGCCAGACCAGAAACGGCCAGGCGATCATCAGCAGCACACTCACTCTCTGCATCACTCTTCGCATCAGCGCGAGACGCTCAGCCTTCGCGGATCAGCTGGTCAACGGCATCGACCACGTCCTGCACGGTGCGCACCGACTTAAACATTTCGGGTTTGATTTTGCGGCCGATACGTTTTTGCAGGTGCACCACCATATCCACCGCATCAATGCTGTCCAGCTCCAGGTCCTCATAGAGGCGGGAATCTGGCCTGATGTCGTCGGCGTCCAGTTCAAAAAGTTTCACCAGCAGGCCGGTGACTTCCTGATAGATTTCATTCTTGTCCATAAATAACTCGCAGGTCTGTAGTTCAGGCACCCAGCTTGCGCTGAGTCTGGATGAAAGCCGCCAGCGTCGCGACGGAATAAAAATGCTGACGCATCTCTTCGCTTTCAGCAGAGAGCACCACACCATAGCGATTTTTCACTGCCAGCCCCAGCTCAAGGGCATCGATGGAATCAAGGCCCAGGCCTTCACCGAACAGCGGTGCGTCACTCTCGATCTCTGTTACCTCAATCTCTTCCAGATTGAGCGTATCAATGATCATCTGTTTAATTTCAAGCGCTAGCTCTTCCATACCTGTTTCCGAATAATTAGTGTGGCGTTAATGCATGCTGTAAAAATTTGGTCAGACGACGCGCCGCCAGCGGCGGTGCATCTTCGTCTGCGGCCATAAATTGTTGACTGTCGATCCGTTCGCCCACCCTGACGGTGAACAGCGGCTTTTCTGGGGGAGCCTGATACCAACGGCTTTGCTTATCCAGCATTCGCTGGGTACAGAGGATATGGACAATACGTAAATCACAGCCGCAGCGCACGGCAATATTTGCCGCACCGCGCTGCAGCTGCAGTGCTTCTCCGTAGCGGGTACGGGTGCCTTCAGGGAAAATCATAATGGCATCGCCCTCGTCCAGCCGCTGCTGACAGTCCGGCAACAGCGTTTCGGCCTGGCTGTTGACCAGATAGTTGGCCGAACGGATCACCCCACTGATAAAGAAATTGCGCTGCAGATCGGCCTTAACCAGGCAATCCACATCCGGCATCACCGAGGCCAGCATCACGTAATCGATCAGCGAAGGATGATTTGCTACCACCAGGCAGCGACGGTCACTTTGCAGCAGGTGCGCTCCTTCAATGCGGTAGTCCAGCACGCCGAGCGCCCGGGTTGTCCACAGGAAAAAACGAAAGCTGAAAGAGATGCTGCGGCGGGCCTGCTGGCGACGCCGCTGCGGGTCACGTTGAAAAATCAGCAGCAGATTAAACCAGACCAGCGACAACAACAGACCGCCCATCCCGAACAGCGAGAAGCAGAAACCGGTCATCAGGATACGCCAGAGGCGGTTAAGCCGGGGTGAACGCCGTGCGTGGCTGCAGGTTTCAGTCATATTTACACTCCCAAAGCCAGTTAAGGCGGTCGCCCGGTATGGTAAAGGAGGGCTTGCGCGCCAGCTGGGCGTGTAGGAAAAGCAGACTTTGTGGCAGCAACTCTTCCTGCTGATTTCCCGCCACGCTGGAGGTACAGCAATATTGCTCCCCCTGCCCCAGCAGCAACGCCACCGCATAAGGAGTGTTCAGCATACCGGCCGGCAGATAAGGCTGGTAAAATTCCGGGATAGCACCGTCGAAATCCACCAGCAGCACCTGCTGATAACCTGCCGAATGGAGCGCGGTGACCTCAACCAGTCCCTGCTGGAAAGAATCCACTCCGGCGGCGAGCGAAGTACTGACCAGCGGTTCAGCAGCGGCAATGGTCAGGCTGCCCACGGCAGCATTGTGCACGGACATGGCAAAATCAGTGGGGGAAAGGCTCTCTTCACGGGACAGCGAAATTAAGATCCGCAGATTACGCTCAAGCTCTCCGTGGCGGCTGGTGAAAACCACCGCATCCACACGCTGACGTTTGATTATCGCCAGGCCACATTCAACGGCCGCACGGCTGCCACTGGTCAGACGGCGGGCGGTCATCATCGGCAAATGGCGGGTTTTCGCCAGCGGCTGCCTCCGGTCAATCACCGGAGGCGTTGCGGCCCACTGCAGCCAGTCAGCTGGTTCATTCAGTCCGGGTGCGCTGGCCTGCCAGTCGGTGAGCGTAAAAGCTAATTTCATACGTCAAATCTTCTTCAAGCGTCCTGGCGGCATCATGGCCCGGACAATCCGCACAGCATAGCGTCAGGCTGCCCGCAATGGCACTCGGATTTAACCGCAATTGCGAGCGGCCACGGAATAAAAAACCGATCAGCGTCAGTGGAAGTTTCGGCCAGGCGGGCCATATCTTTAACGCTACTGAAGAGTTTTACTGCCCGGAAGCGTACTTCGCTTAATTAACAGTCTGAGTAGCAAGGCGTAATTTAATATCCTGGTCGAGATTCATTACCCAGCGATTATAATTACGGTGGATTTGACCGTTTTCCGCTAAAAGATTCTGGCTGCCAATGTAATTAATACTGTACTGACCCGGCGTGTAAGTGACTCGGATATCAGCGATGTGGCCGCGCTGCGCCAGATGGCCGCTGATGACACCCGGTTCAACCTCATGCATGATCCACTGACGGGAGAGGCCAGCCTGCAGAATGGCGTTTTTAATTTGATCGTTGCTGTATTGTGCGGAAACAGTTTCGTTAATATTGTGCACGGGTTCGGTACGGGCACAACCAGACAACGCCAGCACAACGGCCAGTGCGGCAAACACACGTTTATTGTTCATAGCATCCTTTTGCATAGATAAATAAATTTCCTGACCGGCAGGAAGCCTTTGTACGGAGTGTAAAGCCCCCGTTTATAACAGTAAATTTACTGCAAAGGCGGCGGCATAATAGCACTCGTTGCTAAAGAAAGAGAAGCGGAAACTGCACAGGGATTTGCAGGAAAAAGGGGCATCCCCCCCTTTTCCTGCACGAGAAGATCAGGAGTGCCAGCCGCCGCCCAGGGCGCGATAGAGGTCGATCTGGGCCAACAGCAGATTGTTTTTCACCTGAACCACGCTCAGCTGGGTGCTGAACAGGGTGCGCTGAGCGTCCAGCTCGTCAAGATAGGAAGCATAGCCGTTTTGATAGCGATTGCGGGCGATACGCAGGGCTTCGCTGACCACCTCCTGCTGTTTCTCCAGCTCTGCCAGCTGCGCCTGGAAGCGGACAATCGCATCCAGATCGTTATTCACTTCACTGAACGCGTTACGCACCACTTTCTCATAGCTGTAGAGCGCCTGATTACGTGAAGCCATCGACACGTCCACCTGGGCGGTGAGCGCCTCACGGTTCAGGATGGGAGCCAGCACGCTGCCGCCAATACTCCAGAGGCGGAACGGATTATCCACCAGCTGATGCAATACCGAACTCTGCAGGGTGCCGGTCGCAGTCAGGTTCAGGGAAGGCAGCAATCTGGCGCGTGACGACAGCAGCGTGTCATCAGCGGCCAGCAGCAGGCGTTCTGCCTGCACGATATCAGGCCGACGCTGCAGCAACTCTGACGGCAACACCGATGGCAGCTGTTGCGGCGCAACGTGTTCAAAGCGGCTGGAACGGGCAATCTCCCTCGGGTTCATCCCTGCCAGAATACTCAGCGCATTTTCCTGCTGCGCAATCTGATGCTGCAATACCGGGATCTGCGCTTTGGCCGTCTGGTATTCTGACTGCGACTGTACCCACTCCAGTTTTGAGCTGTAACCGGTGGCATACTGGCGCTGGGCGAGCTTGAGAGAGTTCTCGCGAGAGGCAAGGGTTGCCTGGGTCACGCGCAATTGCTCATCCAGCGAAATCAGCGTCATATATCCCGAGGCAACCGAGCTGGCAACGGTCAGCTCTGCCGCAGAAGAAGCCGCCTTCACCGCATCCAGCGAGGCTTTCGCCGCATCAATACTGCTACTGCGTGCTCCCCAGAGATCAACATCATAATTGGCCTGCAGCAGCCCCTGGAACACCGCGTATTCATACGGCTGACCGGTCACGGAGGAGAGCGCCCTGGCGTGGGAAGCGGCTACACCGGCATCCAGAGTCGGAAAATTATCTCCCTGATCGGCACGCAGCTGGGCGCGATACAGGTCGACGCGAGAGCGGGCGGTCAGGATATCGAGATTATTACGCAGCGCCTGTTCCACCAGCCGGTTGAGGTCTTCGTCGCCAAATGCCCGCCACCAGTCGGCTTCGACCGCTGAAGAGGGTCCAACCTGATTACGCCACTGGGACGGTACCGGTAAAGATCCCGGTGCTTTTTCAACTTCCGTGGCGCATCCGGCCAGGGTTACCGCCAGCGTCACCGCCAGCAGCGCTCTCTTCCAGCGCATTACTTCGCCTCCCTGTGTTCCGGTTGTGCAGTGGTGTCAATATTCACCTCCACCGACATACCCGGGCGCAGGTGAGCGGCATTATCGCTGGTAATTTTGATGCGGACAGGAATTCGCTGGGCAATTTTCACAAAGTTGCCGGTGGCGTAATCCGGTGAAATCGCGCTGAACTCTGAGCCTGCCGCCGGAGAGATATATTCCACCTCTCCCTGGAAACTTTCGCCGTCCAGCGCATCCACGGTGAAGCTGACCGGCAGTCCCGCCCTGATGCGGGCCATCTGGGTTTCTTTCATGTTCGCCACCACCCACATCTGCTGTGGCACCAGAGAAGTCAGGCGGGTCCCGGCGGTAACATAAGCGCCCTGTCGCACCGAGATCTGACCTAATTGACCGTCGCGGGGAGCGATAATCCGGGTGTTATCCAGATCAATCTGCGCCAGTTCCAGCGAAGCCTGAGCACTGGCGACATCCGCTTCCAGCGAAGCGCGGTTCACAATGACGGTTTGCAGATCCTGCCGGGAAACGTCCAGCGTGGCTTTTGCCTGCTGCACCTCAGCCACGGTCTGGCTGTTGCTCGCCCGTGAGGCATCGCGCTCCCGAACTGACAGGGAGCCGTCAGCGGCCAGATTTTCCACTCGCTTTAAATCCAGTCCGCTTTTAATCGCCTGTGCTTTGGCATTTACCAGCGCGGCCTGATTGCGCTCGATCACAGCCTGGGCGCTGCGGCGCTGCTGAATATTGTTATCCAGCACGGCTTTCTTCATCGCGATCTGCGCCTGAGCCTGGTGCACACGCTGTTTATAAATACGATCATCAATGGTCATCAGCACGTCGCCCTGATGTACCGGCTGATAATCCAGCACGTTAACCGCCGTAATGTAGCCATTCACCTGCGGACTGATGAAAGTGACCTGGCCACGCACATAGGCATTTTCCGTAGACTGGATCTGGCTGGTAAACGGCGGCAGCTGCCACGCGTACAGGATGATCAGTACTCCCACCACCGCAATCCCTGCGCCGAACGCAATGGATAAGATGCGTAACCGGTTAGTTCTTTCGCGTTCAGCGAGCTGATTCTGTTCCTGCTGACTCATTATTTCCCCGTACTTATCGACATTGTAGGTTGTTGCATTGCCCGCTGCTCTGCTTCAGCTTCGCGCTTCGCCTGCTGCCAGTTGAGATAGCGCAGACGCGTCAGGCGCCAGAGCACCCAGATCAGGGTGACAAATGCCATTCCGGCGGTCAGCAGGTAGGTATCGTTATAGGCCAGCACGTTCGCCTGTAGCGTTGCCGCAGTCTGCAGCTGAACGGTGCCCTCGGCAGCACGCAGCGCGCTGTCGCCGATATAACTGTTAAATAAAGTGGCGTACTGAGCCAGCCGGTCAGTGACATTGGTATTGAGATAAGAGAGCTGATCGCCCAACAGGCTGGCGTGATATTTTTCCCGCCAGACCTGGAAGGTCCCCAGCAGCGCAGAGCCCATCAGCCCGCCAAGGTTCTGGCTCATACCGAACAGGACCACCAGACTCACCAGATTTTTCGGCTGGGTTACCACGCTGCCAATATTCAGCAACAGCGCCGGGGCAATAAAGAAGGTGCTGCTGAACCCCAATAAAAACTGGCTGAAATACATATTGTTCGCACGGGTGAGCGGGCTGGACTGCGCATCCATCAGTGAAGCGATCATGATCAGCAGCAGTGACATCACTATCGGCCAGCTCAGGTGTTTTACATTGATGGTCAGCGCACTGATAATTATTCCGGCAATCACGCCGGCAAGAATGGCCAGCGCCAGACCCTGCATTTGATCGTTGAGCAGTCCCACCTGCTGCAGATAGCCAATCGCGCCGGTATTTTGCTCCGCCAGGGTCACGCGCAGCATGATCATCACAATCCCCAGTCGAAAAATTGCGCCGGTCCGTAACCAGCGAGTGTTAATCAACGGGTTGCTGCGGTTATGCTCCACCAGCACTGCGGCAATAACCAGCACCAGTCCCAGCGCCAGGCAAATCCCCAGCCAGGGCGTACTGGTCCACCACTCGATACGCCCCAGTGACAGCACGCCGCAAAACAGCGCCATGCCGGGAGCCATCAGAATAAAAGTCAGAAAGTCTTTTTTCTCAAAGACTTTAATGCGGTCGCCAGGCGGCAACTTCAGCACCAGCACTGCGCCAAGGCAGATCATTGCCAGTCCCAGCTCGAAAAGATACAGCCCGCGCCATTCGTCGAGCTGCAGCAGTTCTGTGGAGAACAGGCGCGCCAGCGGGATAGCCAGCTGGGACGCGCCCAGACCAATAGTCAGTGCTTTGAGACGGTGTTTAGCCGGCCAGGCCTGGACCTGGTAATAGATCCCCAGTGAACTGAGCGCAGCGGCCACCATACCGTGAGCGGTACGCACCACAATGGCGGAGCTGAGATCGTTCACCAGCAGATGGAAAAACGAAACAATGACGTACAGGACCAGAAACGCTTCGGTGAATGCCCGCAGGCCAAACTGCTGGCGAAACTTTACCAGCAGCAGATTGATGGAGATGTTGCCCATCACATAAACCGCAGGCAGCCAGGCAATTTCATTGCTGTAGACCCCGAAAACGCCCTGCAGGTTGGTGAGGTTGGCGGTGACCAGCGCGTTACTGAGCGCCCCGGTGATGGAGATCAGCAACCCGATAATGCCAAAGGCAATGCGCTTGTGGGTGGGATGCAGCGGCGTTGAAGGCGAACCGGGCAGCATCGGCTTTTCGCCGGGGCCCCATTCGCGCGGGGCGAAAGGATCGGGACGGTTACCGCGCACTTTATTTCGCCTCTGTCGCTTTCAACAGTCTCTGCAGCACGCGCTGAGTGATCGCCAGTTCGTCATGGTTGATATCCGCCAGCAGCTCAGCGCGCAGGTTATCTGCTTCAATTTTCAGTTTAAGGTAGAGATCGTTCCCCTGCGCCGTCACATGAAGCAGGCGCTTGCGGCGATCCTCTGCCGGCTGCACACGTTCAACCAGTTGCTGTTTCACCAGACGATCGATCAGCGGCACTACGCTGGCATCTTCCAGACCCAGCGCCTGCGCCAGCTCTTTCTGGCTGATGGGGGACTCCTGAAGGGCGATGGTGGCGACGGCCATCCAGCTGCTCATGCTCAGGCCATTGTCTTTCATCCGGCGATCGATAGCCTGCCGCCACGCATGCGCAGTCAGATGGAGTAAGCGGGAAAAGTTAAGTTCCTGAGCGTTCAATATGTAGAGGCCTGATGATTAGATATCTAACGAAAAGAGTGCTTCAATTATAATCATGGAAGGTTGCCGCCAGGAAGAGCGCGACCTGTCCTGACAGTAAAAAATAGCATAAATTTTTACACTCTGAAGCTTCCTGCCGCAGATGGAATGAATCAGAGATTGCAGGACTGCGTAGTTCAGTGATACCCATCAACAGCGTTATGCCAGACAGGCAAAAAATCATGCCAACGCGACGCTTGTTGCCGTAAGTGATAATGATGCCAGTTTTATGGTTAAACATTACGGGATGATTGCCGCGTTAACGGGTGCGGGAGACAAGATATTCGGAACAGTTGGAGAGGCGGGGGAAAAGTATTTTACTGCGATTGAGCAGACCCTGAAAAAAATCGAGGCCACCTATCAGAACCAATTTCGTACACAGGGAACGCTGACAGGACAGCAGTTCTTTATTGAACGTAACCAGTTACTGAATCAGTTAAAAAATCTCGTTAATAAACCTGTGTTAGGTGCGCTTGCCCGCAATACGGTCAGATTCCGGGAATATGATAATATGAAGCGGGCGTTGAACCTTTCAAGCCGTTCGATTGTGCATGAGTGGTCCACTGTGGGTATGGGTGGCATTCCCGGTTATTCATATTATGCAGGCAATGCGGCCAGGGCGGCGCGTTTCCTCAAAATTGGCGGATACATCGGCATTAATTACATCGTTTGCCGTAACAACGAACGATGTAATTAATGCCTGCACGACAGGGCGAGAAGGACAATGCAAAAAAGTTGCATATAGACAATACACAAAATTTGGCGCTGGAACACTCGTAGGATTGGGATCCGGCGCAATCGGCTCAGCTGCCGGTATGGGCGTATGGGCGGCCATTGGAATCGCTACAGTCGGTGTAGGGGGAGTTGCCTGTGCTGCTATAGGTTCGCTGGCCGCTGGCTATGCAGCCAGCCAGGCAAGTGATTCTATGGTCGATATGTTTTTTGATTATTTTGAGTAAAAAAAATGAAATCTGTCACTATGGTTATTGCTATTATCCCTCTGCTTTGTTTGATTGTGTGCACTGAATTACAAGAATTATTATCAGTTACTGGATAAAATACATAAAGAATATATCCCGCCTGATTTCTATGCGTATCATTCAAACATGGAATTCATAGGTGCGCCAGTCATGGCTTTTTTTCTTTTTGAGATTACAACGCAAGAAAAATTACCCTTTCTTGAAAGGAAAAACTTTATATACAGCTTCCCTGAAAAAACCACAGCCTCATTAATAAATTAGCACCTTTTTATTATACCTTTATGACAGGAATAACATTTGCACTTTTTATATGCTTTATAAGTCTGATCATAAAAATAAAAATATATTTTTCATCTTAATATAACTACAAGCCACAATATGGGCTTACATCATTAAACGCTATCATCCATTTCCAGCCTGACATCAAGCATCGACAGACCGCCGTCAACGACCCCCTCTACCCTCTGCATATAAATCTCTGATTAACGACCGAAAGGATGAATGTCTTTTGACGTGTTGACGGAATTTTTACTTGATCCGGCTGATTTATTAAACTGGCTATCGAAACAAAGAAAGACGACCAAAAATATGCGACTAAGATTTTTATCCATTTTTGGCAAAATGCCTTGAGTTCAAATCCATCCTGATCACGTCCGAAACACATGGATAAACGTGGAAAGAAAAGCCGCCCTCAGGCAAACAGCTTTTATGTCAAGAGTGTTCCGTTGGGGACAGTAACGGGGCAAAGTTGCCGGTAACCCCTGCACCGGTGTTAAAAAGTTTGTTGAAACACCACGCGACAGGCTGATTAATGATGCAGAGTACAACGCCGTCTATGCCGAAGTGAGGCGCATGGTTAAAATCGGCATGGGAAGTTTTTATCTCTGTGTCGTGCGACAAAATGACGTGCTGGCGCTCAGGGAAGCCCAGATACTGAAAGTGGGAATATTCATCTGTCAGAACAAAACACAGAAAAAACAGATAAAGTCCTGGTTCGAGCATCTCCGTCATGCTATCGCAATGTCTCTCACCCTGCCGCTCAAACCGGCTATTGTGAGCACCTTTGTGCTCCACCAGCCAAACGGCAACCGGTACAAACGGGACGGGTTTAACTCAGCGTGGCGGGATGCAAAACTCGCAGCTGAAGAGAAACATCCTGATTTAAATTTTGACTTCACTTTCCACGATATTAAGGCAAAAGGCGTTTCTGATCTGGAAGGAACCTTATCAGAGAAACAATCGATTTCGGGCCACAAAACGTAAAGCCAGACGGCGACCTATGACAGAAAAATACAGATCGTCCCGGTGGTCGGTAATCAGTAAAATTTCATAGATAACGCTGGCCCTGAAACGATGTTAGGTGGGCTTATTTAAGAAACAAAAATCTATGGTCCCCACCATTTTTGCAACACTGATTTTTGATTAATGTTGGCTTGCCTAAATCTATCCGGCGTCACTATGGGCATGGATGCCCGCGCCTCGATGAGTTCCGCACCTGATGGAGCCTTAAAAACCGCACGGCTTCAGAGAGCCATTTTTTATGTTAGGTTTTCATCAGGCCGATAGGCCGTTCATGTCATCAATAATCAGTCTTCGCAAAACCAGATTGGGAACTGTTTAATTAACGATTATCGGCCCAACACCGGGTATTGTCTGAAGACGTTATCCTGTTTCATCGCGACTCAGCTCCTGTTCCAGTGCCGCTTCAAGCTCGGTGATCTGTTCGACAAGATAAAGATAATGAGCATGTAAACGCATCAGCAGCGGCTCCAAGTTCATTCTCTGCAAGGACTGTTGAAAGCCGTTTTATCACTGCGGCTCCGATCGGCATACTGATGCCAAACTCCAGCAAAAAAGCATGCATCTGATTAGTCGTTTTGACTTTATCTCTGACCAGCGACTCCCTGACCCGGTGAAGTGCCCGCATGGCCTGCTGAGCTTCGGTTCGTGGTTGTACAAATCGCATCGAGGGACGGGATGCCGCCTCGCATATGGCTTCAGCATCGACAAAATCGTTCTTGTTGCTCTTAACAAAAGGCCGGACGAACACGCCAGCGAACTGATGGAAGTCATGCAGGACTACGTAACCCGGGAAGATGCCCAAGAGCTCCAGGGCAGGCACGGCAACCGCCCGCGCTTTGAGATGAAGCCGATAGATCAGGAGATCGGCAGCGCAACCGGCTACATCGTGAAATACATCAGTAAAAATATCGATGGTTACGCACTCGACGGCGAAACCGACGATGAAACCAACCGGCCACTGAAAGAAACCGCTAAACACGCCACCGCCTGGGCATCCTGCTGGGGCATTCGCCAGTTTCAGTTCCTGGGCGGTGCGCCGGTATCCGTCTGGCGTGAACTGCGCCGGTTCCGCAATCAGGAACTGGCGGACAGGATAAACCCGCTGTTTGCCGAGCTTCACCGCGCAGCTGACGCCGGAGACTGGCAGGAATACACCCAGCTTCAGGGTGGCCCACTTGTTGCCCGCTGCGATCTGCCATTGCGCGTCTGGTACCAGCCCAAAGAAGAACCCAATGATTACGGTGAGTATCAGGATCTTATAAAGGGGTTGAGGATGCCTGCTATCTCAATGACGCCCGTTGAAACCCTGCGTGCCGGCACGGGAGCTGACAAACTGCCCGGCACCGATGCCCTCACCGGCGAGGATACCAGGCCGTTCAAAGCAGACAGGTAAACCAGAGTGAGCGATTTAATCAGCGATGCGGAACAGGCAGCAGACTGGCTTGACGGCAGGCTCTCGTCGTACAGCCCGCGCCCGGCGTTTGATATTCAGGTCGGCGGCAAAACGGTTACGCCGGTTAATGATCGCCTGGTAAACCTGACGGTAACGGAGAACCGTGGCTTTACCGCTGATACGGTGGAAATTGAGCTGGATGATTCAGACGGCCTGCTCCAGCTACCAAAACGCGGAACGGAAATTTCCGTTGCCATTGGCTGGCAGGGTGACGCACTGGTAAAAAAGGGGCTGTTCGTGGTGGATGAAGTCGCCCACGAAGGCCCGCCGGATAAGCTGGTGATTACTGCCCGCAGTGCTGACTTTCGTGATGACTTCAACATCAAACGTGAGTACAGCTGGCATAACTGCACCGTCAGTTACGTGGTATCGGCCATCGCAGGGCGCTACAGCCTGACACCGGCCATCAGCACGGAACTGGCAAGCCTGGTCATTGACCACGCCGACCAGATTCAGGAATCAGACATCAGCTTTTTAACCCGCATGGCTGAAATGCTGGGTGCAGCGACCACCATCAAAAACGGCATGCTGCTGTTTTTTACTCCCGGCGCAGGCAGAACGGCAAGCGGACGCGTACTGCCATCAATCACCATCACCCGCAGCAGCGGTGACCGGCACAGCTTCAGGGTGGCCGACCGTGACGCATACACCGGCGTTGAGGCTTACTGGCTGGACCTGAATTTCGGCAAAAAGCGTAAAACCAGAATCAGCGGTCGCCGTAACAATACCGCCCCCAAATCCAGCAGCCACGAAGGGCATTACCTGAACGGCGCGGAGGGGAATGTTTATGTTATGCGGCAGACCTTTAAAACCGAGCTGGCAGCCAAACGCGCGGCGGTGGCAAAGTGGCAGCAGCTTAAGCGGGGCGCGGCAGAATTCGGCATCAATCTGGCGCGTGGAAGAGCCGGCCTTTTCCCGGAACTGCACGCCATCATGTACGGGTTCAAGACAGATATTGATCAGGGCGACTGGACAATAACGAAGGCCACGCACAGCATCAGCAATCAGGGATTCTATACGGTGCTGGAGTTTGAGGTCAGGCTTACCGAATGGGTGGTAAGTGCGACTGTAGATTAATTGGTCAGACCATAACGACGGCGCTATAATCTTCCCGAACCGAAAGGGGGATTATGCCATGTATCGTTGTCCAAAATGCGGCGCCTCAGCCCGAACCCGCAACAGTGAATACCTTGATAAAAAAGTGTGCATCCAGCGTGCGTACCACCAGTACAACAACCTTTACTGCGGGATCTCATTCCGCACGATGACCCATGTTGATGTGGTGATCACGGAATCAAAGCCGGATTTCAGCGTGCCAATTCCAACTACTTCATTCCCCAAAAACCATTAAGGCGATAATCAAATCGAAATGGCTATCTGACAACTATCAACCTACAAAAACCCCCGCAAACATCGCGGGGCTTTTACCGCTCTGGACGTGCAGTGGCAACCCATAAAGTTAATTTATTTCAATCAGATAGTTAAATTTCTCCGATAAACACCATTACTTTCTTTTCAGAGTAAACACCTGATAAACAAAACCACAATTGGTAATGATTATCATTAGTAATTAGGTGTAATTTACTGTCGGTCTCATTCTCATTTTCGACAGTTGAAGAAGGTAATCTATGAACAAAATTAGCCTGGAAGAAATCAATAACACCGTCCCGCTCCCGCAGAGAAGGTCTGGGTTTTTCAGGAAACTTTTTGCATTTTCCGGCCCGGGTGCTCTTGTTGCTGTGGGATACATGGATCCCGGGAACTGGATAACCTCGATTCAGGGCGGCGCATTATACAGCTATCTGCTCTTATCGGTGATTCTCATATCAAGCCTGGTTGCGATGCTGCTTCAGGCGATGTGCGCAAAGTTGGGTATCGTAACCGGCATGGATCTCGCACAGGCCACAGCCCGACTATGTGACCGGGGAGAAGGGACGATCGGAAAAAGACATAAGAATAAGCTGGCTGTCACACTATGGATCACAACTGAACTGGCCATTATCGCGACTGAAATAGCGGAAGTCATTGGCAGTGCAATAGCCCTGAATCTGTTATTCAAAATTCCATTGCTTCTGGGCGTAATAATTACCGTACTGGACGTTTTTTTATTACTAGCCCTGATGAAATTTGGCGTCAGAAAAATAGAGGCAATCGTATTCACGCTTATAGTTACTATTTTTGCCATATTTGCCTATGAAGTTGCACTCTCAAACCCGGACGTGTCCGCTATTTTTAGTGCTTTTATTCCGTCTCCGTCAATTCTGACCGAACATGTGGCTGGCGGTGATACAGCCTTTTTCATTGCTCTGGGTATCGTCGGTGCCACGGTGATGCCTCATAACCTCTACCTTCATTCATCAATTGTTCAGACCCGCCAATATGACCGTAAAGACAGAAAAAGTCTGAAAGAGGCCATCCGTTTTGCCTGCCTTGACTCAAATTTGCAATTGGGCTTTTCATTCATTATTAACTGCCTGCTTTTAATCCTGGGTGCTGCTTTATTTTTCGGTAAAAATCCTGATGACATTGGTCGCTTTGCACAGCTTTATGACGCACTGAAAGATAACAGCATGGTGGGAGCAATCGCGAGTTCGACATTAGCAACCCTGTTTGCTGTGGCTTTGCTGGCTTCAGGTCAGAACGCAACAATAACAGGGACACTAACGGGTCAGATCGTGATGGAAGGTTTCATCAATATGAAAGTTTCATTGTGGTTGCGCAGGCTGATAACCCGGGCAATAGCCATCTGCCCGGTTATTGCCTGCATTATGATCTGGGGAGATCGCGGGGACATGGTGGAGAAATTGCTGGTATATACGCAGGTTTTCCTGAGTATCGCCCTGCCCGTTTCAATGGCTCCGCTGATTTATATCACCTCGAGCAAAAAATGGATGGGTGAATTTATCAACAGCAAAACCGTTACTGCCACTGGCTGGATATGTGCAGCAGTGTTGATCGTGCTGAATCTGCAACTGATTCAAGAAACCGTAGCGATGGTATTCAGTTGATAAGACAGGATCTTTTTTTACTAAGTTGGACCTGATGATAGACCCGCAAAAATCGCGGGGCTTTTCTTTTATCGCCATTTCATCGCCACTGACCAAAACGAGGACGTAAAAAAACCGCCTTGCGGCGGCGTGACATTGCTTTCTGACTGCTTGTTTTAATTCTTGAAATCGAGATGGTGCCCGGGGCGGGACTTGAACCCGCACAGCCATAAGCCGAGGGATTTTAAATCCCTTGTGTCTACCGATTTCACCACCCGGGCATGGGTGTAAAGTGGAGGCGCGTCCCGGAGTCGAACCGAGGTTCACGGATTTGCAATCCGCTGCATGGCCACTCTGCCAACGCGCCTTAATCTTGCTGCGCCACCAGACGGCGTCTGATGACAAAATTTGGAGCGGGAAACGAGACTCGAACTCGCGACCCCGACCTTGGCAAGGTCGTGCTCTACCAACTGAGCTATTCCCGCTTTTATCAGGGCAACTTCACAGAAGTTGCTGATTTACTTATCTTCTGACAGCTCAACTGCCTTTCGATGCGTTGCATTCTACTGACCTGGAGAAATGAGTCAACACAATTATCCTCACTTTTCGTCTGTTTGCTGCTTTTTAAATCGCATCGATCACTGTTCAAACAAATCCCCACGCGACGCATTCAGATACTGGAACATTGACCAGAAAGTCAGCACTGCCGCGATATATAACGCCACCACGCCAATACCCACTACGGTGGTATCCGGACGCCATAACAAAGCAAACAGCGATAGCATTTGTGCGGTGGTTTTCACTTTACCAATCCAGCTGACGGCCACGCTGCTGCGTTTACCAATTTCAGCCATCCATTCGCGCAGCGCCGAAATGATAATTTCACGGGCTATCATGGTGGCGGCCGGTAAGGTAATCCACCAGGAGTGAAAATACTCTGCCACCAGCACCAGCGCCATCGCCACCATCACCTTATCGGCCACCGGATCGAGAAACGCGCCAAAACGGGTGGTCTGCTTCCAGCGCCGGGCCAGATAACCGTCGAACCAGTCCGTGATGGCCGCAAAGATGAAAATCAGCGCACAAGCAAGGGGAGCCCATTCAAACGGCAGGTAAAATGCCAGTACAAAGAACGGGATCAGAACGACACGAAACAGAGTGAGTAACGTCGGAATGTTAAAATGCATAGGTACGCTAACTGTCTGGGCAGAGTAGAATTTGTCCCTATGTTCCTACAATGCCGGGAGCGTTGCAATGCTTAGTGTTTCAGCGAATAAAAGATTTTCTCCGCAAGGAGGCGGGAGATCCCAGGGACTTTCGCTATTTCCTCTACCGAGGCATTCATCAGCGGTTGCAGGCCCCCCATGTATTTAAGAAGCATCTGACGCCTTTTCGGCCCTATGCCTTCAATGGTTTCCAACGCGCTGGTGTTCTTCACCTTTGCCCGCTTATTGCGGTGGCCTGTGATCGCATGATTGTGAGAGTCATCACGAATATGCTGAATAACATGCAGCGCCGGTGAATCTGGCGGCAGCGAGAATCCCTCCCCTTCCGGCTCGAAAAACAGCGTTTCCAGCCCGGCTTTACGGTCGGTGCCTTTCGCCACACCGAGCAGGATGGGGCGATCTTTGTCCCAGTTGACATCCAGATCGGCAAAGACGTTTTTCGCTTGCGCCAGCTGGCCTTTACCACCGTCAATCAGGATGACATCCGGGATTTTACCTTCAATCAGATCCTTACCATAGCGGCGGCGCAGCACCTGGTTCATCGCCGCGTAGTCATCTCCCCCGGTGATGCCGGTGATATTGTAACGGCGATATTCCGCACGCAGCGGCCCGTTGCTGTCAAATACCACGCAGGAGGCCACCGTCTGCTCCCCCATCGTATGGCTGATATCAAAACATTCCATGCGATTAATAGCTGGCAGATCCAGCAGCTCTGCCAGGGCCTGCAGACGCTGATGAATAGTGGACTGCTGCGACAGCCGGGTCACCAGCGCGGAACTGGCATTGGTTCGGGCCAGCTTCAGATAGCGTGCGCGGTCGCCGCGGGGCTTGCTTTGAATAGTAATGCGTCGCCCGGCCATGCCGGTCAGCGAATCAGCCAGCAGCTCTTTTTCCGGCAACGTAAAATCGAGCAGAATATCGCTGGGCAATGTTCGCGCCTGGCTCCCCTGCAGATAAAACTGTCCGACAAAGGTCTGCACCACTTCCGCCAGCTCAGTGCCGCCTGGTACTTTCGGGAAATAGCTCCGACTGCCCAGCACTTTCCCCTGACGGATAAACAGCACGTGCAGACAGGCCATACCGGAATCAAATGCCACGCCGATCACATCCAGATCGTCACCGTTATTGGAAACAAACTGGCGCTCCGTCACGCGTCTTACGGCCTGAATCTGATCTCGCAGGCGGGCTGCCTCTTCAAATTTCATCGCCTGGCTGGCCACTTCCATACGCTCGACCAGCTGATTCAGCACCTGGTCATCTTTGCCAGAGAGAAACAGACGCACATAATCAATTTGCCGGGCATATTCTTCCTCTGAAACCAGCCCCGCCACACAGGGGCCCAGGCAGCGTCCAATCTGATATTGCAGGCAGGGGCGCGAACGGTTGCGATAAACACTGTTCTCGCACTGACGTACCGGGAAGACTTTCTGTAGCAGCGACAGCGTCTCGCGCACGGCATAGCCATTGGGGAATGGCCCGAAATATTCGCCTTTCGCGTGTTTAGCACCGCGATGGCTGGCAAGTCGTGGATGTACATCGGCGCTGAGAAAAATATACGGATAGGATTTATCATCGCGCAGCAATACGTTATAGCGCGGCTGATACAGCTTGATATAGTTGTGCTCAAGCAGCAGCGCCTCCGTCTCCGTGTGCGTGACCGTTACGTCAATCTGATGGATGCTGTCCACCAGCGCTTCGGTTTTACGGCTGCCGAGATTGCCACGGAAGTAGCTGGAGAGGCGCTTTTTGAGATCTTTGGCTTTGCCGACGTAAATGACCGTGCCACCCGCATCATACATGCGATAGACACCTGGCTGGCTGGTCACCGATTTCAGGAAAGATTTGGCATCAAAAACTTCATTCACTACTGGTTAACGACTCCGCATTAAACAGACCATGGCGGATGGCCAGGTGCGTTAACTCAACGTCGCCGCTGATATTAAGCTTGCTGAACATACGATAACGGTAGCTGTTAACAGTTTTCGGGCTCAGATTAAGCTGTTCGGAAATTTCCGCCACTTTCTGACCTTTGGTAATCATCAGCATAATCTGTAATTCACGTTCCGACAAACTGTCAAAAGGCGAGTCGGTTTTCTGCGGTTCAATCTGGCTCAACGCCATTTGCTGAGCAATATCTGAAGCGATGTAGCGCTGGCCAGAGTGCACCTGACGAATGGCATTGACCACTTCTTGCGGGGCCGCACCTTTGCTCAGATAGCCAGAGGCCCCCGCCTGCATAACCCGCGCAGGCAGGGGGTTTTCGGTATGAATAGTCAGCATGATGATGCGGACATGCGGGCTGTAACGGACAATCTTGCGCGTAGCCTCAAGACCGCCGATTCCTGGCATGTTCATGTCCATCAGCACCACGTCTGTACTGTTGGTCCGGCACCATTTCACCGCGTCTTCGCCACAGTTAGCTTCACCAACAACCTGAAAACCTTTGATGTCTTCCAGTATGCGGCGAATGCCTGCGCGCACCAGTTCGTGGTCATCAACAAGAAGAACGCTTATCAAACAGGTCTCTCCAAATGGGTAATACCATGGACGTTCAGGATGGTATTCGGACTGCCGATCTTACCTCTTTTTCACCGGGGTTAGAACAGAAAAAACTCGTCATTATCTTACAGAAAAGCCTTATCCCCCCTGATACCAGAACTGGCATGTGAGTAAAAGTTGTGTGATATACTTGTTATTAAATAACAGCCTTCAGGGGCACTGCGGCGCTCACTGAATTGACGATGCTAAATAAGGAGAAAACATGAGCGATACTGACTTTTCAACCAGCAAAGAGACACAAACCCTGGCCGAAGAGATGGCCTGCATGAAGGCACTGGTCACATTTATGCTTAAGGGAATGGGACAAGCTGATGCCGGTAAAGTCATCATCAACATGGAAAAATACATTGCCCAATTAACCGATCGTCAGCAGGCGGACGTCTTTACCAGCACCATCAGCCAGATTAAACAGGCCTATCGTCAGTAATTCCCTCCGGCCCATTGCATTTCCTTCCGCGTTGTAACAAGCTCAGGTTTTGACTGACGCTGAACGAAACAATGGGCTTACTTTTCAAAGCAGTATTGGGAGCGCTGGTGGTGGTGCTGATCGGCATCCTGTCAAAAACCCGCAGCTATTATATCGCTGGCCTGCTGCCGCTTTTCCCCACCTTTGCAATGATCGCTCACTATATTGTCGCCAGCGAGCGGGGGATGGAAGCCTTGCGCACCACCATCCTGTTCGGCATGTGGGCAATTATCCCCTATTTTATCTATCTGCTGTCTCTCTGGTACTTCGTGGGAATGATGAAGCTGCCTCTGGCGCTGAGCAGCGCCGTGGCATGTTGGTGCATTGCCGCATGGCTACTCATCACACTGTGGGCCAGATGGCACAGTTAGCGCCCGCGGGCGCTCCAGCTCACGGAAACCCCCAGCGTTGGCAGCACTTCTTCCGGACTGAAACGACGGGCACCCCGGAATTTAGCGGCCAGGTCAGGCTGCTTAACCGGAATACGCACCGCAAAGAGATTATCCTCTGACTGTATAACCCCAGCCGTTAACGGCTCATAGGCCACCAGATGCTGACCAAACATCTGTTCCAGCATCGGCGTTGCCGCGCTGTAGAGAGCGTTGATGCCCGACTGTTCCGCCAGCTGTACGCTGTGCCACAGAATGCTCAACGGCAACTCAGGATCCACATCCAGCCGGGCAGAAAAGCGCGACATCTCCCAGACGGGAAGCGCATTGGCTGGCTGCTGACGGCCCTCGGCTCCCTGGCTGGTGGCGCTTGTCTCCGGATCCTGCCATTGCATCAGGCGTGCGCAACCACAGATCCCCTGCTGCGCGCTCCAGGCAATCAGCCAGGTGACATCTGAGCGGTCGAAACGATCGTATTCCTGGCCTGGCGTACTTAAACGAGGTGGAATGGACCATCCTTCACCACGGGCAAATACGTTGTAGCGGTAACTTCCCAATTCTGCCAGCAAAGAGGATGGCATATCCTTAAGCTTGGTCTGGATAATTTTCATCATTGATCCCCTGTCGCATTCCCTCGTGATGCCGATCCTCACGGCTCGATCAGGGTTGTTACCCTGGGCGCAGGGTAGACAACCGGTTAGGAATCGGAAACTACCAAATTTGGTAGTTGTAACTTACTCAGAGTAAGCCGATTGCTGCTGCGTAAGAGGCTACCTGGGTTTTGTTCGGTGCATCGAACCTCTTTTGCATATTTTTTTGGTGAAAATTCACGGTATTTTCCGATATTGAGAGGATCAGGGATATTTCTGCCGAAGTTTTCCCTTCGGCGGTCCATTTGAGAATCTCAAGTTCTCGCCGGGTGAGTTCCATGTTCATCACCATCATCGAAATATCTTTTACACGTTGCAACGCTTCCAAAGCAAGGTCCGTCAAATACTGTAGTTTTAAATGACTTTCCTGCGTTAACTCAATCTTTTCAAAAGACTTCCCTGACGCCATCGATAATATCCCAACGGCCCTGTTTTTCACCATCGCCGAGTAAGAAAACCCGGCGTGGATGCCATGTGCCCTGGCCGCCTCGAACACCCGACGGCCCTCGGTGACAACAGGGTCATTCCACAGCAGTAACCTGCCCGGAATCTGGCAATATTTGATAATAGGGTCTGTGTCAGCAAAGTTCTCTTTCTGCCAGGTTCTTACCCACTTTTTGGGATAATTGCTGTAGATAAATATTCCCGGCCGGGTGAACGGCACTGGATGACGAATGTACAATGCATAAAATTCCAACCCCAGTGTCATCGTCTGCTGTTCAATCAGACAGGTTATATCTGCAGTTTCTGTTGCCTGATGGAAAGCGGAATGCATTTCACTGCGCCAACTGAAATAGTTCTCAGCAGTCATTTACGCCTCACGGGGATGGGGCACACGGTCACATCCGGATTATAATATTGATCGTCAATGAGGAAAAAAATGAATGATAACGAGCAAAAAGATTAATGGGAGTTGTCATTTTAACCGTTCACGATAATAACAAAAAGAGCCCCTCATTTTTACTCGTCCCTGTTGAAAACCGGCTAACTAAATTTTCAGAGTGAACGTTTTGTAAAAGAGCGAAGTTTGCTGATTTGTAGCTGGTCTGCCTGCTCCTGTCCTGCACAAAAAAACAGGCAGACTGGCTGGGCATTAGAATAAGATTTTTCCTATTAGGATACAATAATTTTGGCCGCTTCTTTGCCCGGACTGGCGGATAATTTTTTGAAGTAAAGCAGTCATGATTTTATAAAGGACAGGGGAAAAACATGAGAACTCATACACAACGCATTGATTAATATAAATTTTACTGAAAGAAAACGGCATTTGCGTTTTTTACCATTGTTAAATAACACTGAATTACACAACAATTACCCTTAATGAATAAAAGGGTTACCGAGGACTGTGTGCGCTGTCAGTGACAAAATGTTTTGCGTAGCGGCTGGCAATATATTTTCTCTGAACCATAATCTAACCTACTGAATTATTGATAGAAATTAAAAGACTTCTCCATCTTGTCATTATCCCAAGAAGGAAAAAATGATGTTAGACAGACTGGCAATGTTGTTCATTCTACTGGGTCTCTGCACCTCGCTGATGATCCTGAAGGATCTTGTCCGTTATCCCCAGCCCGTGCGGATCATGAATCTGGTCTGGCCGATCACCGGTCTGTATATGCCCTTTTTAGGCTGGCTGGCGTGGTGGTTTTTCGCCCGTAAAAATCGCGCTGCTTCGCCGTTGTTGAGCAGAAAGAGTGCCCAGCCGCCCGGCCTTAATCAACTTTTTTCCTCAACCTGCCTCTGTGCTGCGGGCTGTGTGTTGGGTGATATTATTACAATTCCGATAATTTCACTGACGGATGCCATGCCCTCCCATTCCACTTTATTGGCACATGCCGTTATTTCTCTGGCGCTGTCATTGCTTTTCGGCATTCTGCTGCAGTTTTTTGCGCTAAGGCAAATAGAAGGAGCTTCGATATTTCGTGCGTTCTGGCGGGCGATCAAAAGCGACATTTTTCCACTGATTGTTTACCAGGCCGGGACGTTTCTCTCAATGTCGCTGGCTTTTCGCTTTATTTTGCACAATCAGATCGAGCCGCTGGTACTGCACTTCTGGTTTATGATGCAGCTGGCGCTGCTCACCGGCTTTGTGTTTGCCTGGCCCGCCAATAAATTTCTTCTTCAGCGGGGCATTAAACCGGCTTTTTAGCGGCAGATGCCAAAGCCACGCATGCCAAGATGAAAGTGGTTAGCATGAGCGCTGTTATAGTCTGGCCCTAGAGCATTGCCATAATACTGGCAGCTTTGATGGAATACCTGTTGCAGCCAGTGTCCCTGTGGCTGCTGCCGTGGCCACGCTTTCAGCACGCTGATCTGTTCACCATTTTTTAACCTGAATCCGGCAATATCCAGCGCGTCTGCGGTAGCATGCTCACTGAGACGCCCTTTTGCGCGATGGTAAATATTTCTGCAGGCGTAGCTGCCCAGATGGTCGATCCGCACCAGCGGCGACGCCAGTTCAGCAGAAGCCAGCGGTTTGGCTGACTGTTGAACAAACATCGTGGTGCTGAGGGCCAGCGGACAGCTGGCAAGAAAACTGGAGTTCAACCGGACATCACCAAAGCTTTCCACCCGCACCGGAGCTGGCAGCGGACAGGTTCCGGTAATTGGTGAAAGCTGGGTGAAGCGCAGGTAGCCCTGCTGTTGCGCGGTTTTCAGCACCGCCATGCAGGCCGCAGGATCGCCGTCAAGCTTCTTCAGCTTATAGCGGGTAATAAAAGTAGGAGCATCCGTCACCTGCAGAGGTGTAAAGGGATTCCATTGGGCGGGGAGGATCTTTGCCAGCCAGGGAATTACCGCCAGCATCAATAAGATGACCGCAGTCAGCACACTCACTCCTCTCATTGCCACCCCCTTTTCACCCCTCTCAGATTAATAGCCAGTGAATTCTTCAGCACGGTATGTGAAATAACAATGTCGCGGCGATTTTGCGCGATTGGCCCGGATATCCCTCACGCTTGTGAAAAAGAGTTAGCTGTTGGCGCCACAATTACACTATCTTATGCCTGCAAACATGGGTTTTTACCAGATTAAATAACAGCCTGCAGAGCTGACACAACATCAAATTAAGGACAGGTATACCGTTATGGTTGACCAATCAAAGGCAACGCCCCTGAGCGAAGGGGCACCGGGCGAGCTCCGGCGTAATCTCCACAACCGACATATCCAGCTGATCGCCATTGGCGGCGCTATCGGCACCGGGCTGTTTATGGGCTCGGGCAAAACCATCAGCCTGGCCGGTCCCTCGATCATCTTTGTCTATATGATCATCGGCTTTATGCTGTTTTTCGTTATGCGGGCCATGGGCGAGCTGCTGCTGTCCAACCTTGAGTACAAATCATTCAGTGACTTCGCTGCCGACCTGCTCGGCCCCTGGGCGGGCTACTTTACCGGCTGGACCTACTGGTTCTGCTGGGTGGTGACGGGGATTGCCGACGTGGTGGCGATCAGCTCCTATTTCCAGCTGTGGTTCCCGGACTTCTCGATCTGGATGAGCGCCCTGCTTTGCATCGTGGTCTTTCTGTCACTGAATATCGCCACGGTGAAGCTGTTTGGTGAAATGGAGTTCTGGTTTGCGATAATCAAAATCGTCGCTATTGTGGCGCTGATTGCCACCGGGATTGTACTGGTTGCCCTGCACTACCCTTCTCCGGGAGGGGGTACAGCCGCCATCAGCAATATCTGGGATCACGGCGGTATGTTCCCGAAAGGGCTGAGCGGCTTCTTTGCCGGTTTCCAGATTGCCGTGTTTGCGTTTGTTGGCATAGAACTGGTCGGTACCGCGGCGGCAGAAACGCATGATCCAACCAAAGTTCTGCCACGCGCGATCAATGCCATTCCACTGCGCATTATTATGTTTTACGTATTCGCTCTGCTGGTGATCATGGCCGTTACACCGTGGGATCGGGTCGTGGCTGACCGTAGCCCGTTTGTTGAAATGTTTGTGCTGATTGGCCTGCCCGCCGCCGCCAGCATCGTCAACTTTGTGGTGCTGACCTCGGCGGCATCCTCTGCTAACAGCGGTATTTTCTCTACCAGCCGGATGCTGTTCGGGCTGGCGCAGCAGGGTGTGGCCCATCGTAGCTTTGCGAGGCTTTCCCGCCGTGCTGTCCCCACCACTGGCCTGTTCTTCTCCTGCCTGTGTCTGCTGGCAGGTGTGGCGCTGATTTACCTGATCCCAAACGTGATGAAAGTGTTTACCCTGGTGACCACCGTTTCGGCAATTTTGTTTATGTTTGTCTGGACGATCATTCTCTGTTCGTACCTGGCCTATCGTAAGAAGCGCCCACAGCTGCATGAAGAGTCGGTTTACAAGATGCCGCTGGGCAAATTTATGTGCTGGGTGTGCATCGCATTCTTTGCCTTTGTGCTGGTGCTGCTCTCACTGGAAGAGGACACTCGCCAGGCGCTGATGGTGACGCCGCTGTGGTTTATCATGCTGGGCATCAGCTGGTGGCTGCGGCAGAGAAAAGCAGCCAGATAGCCCGCTCATTTTGTCTGAACGTGCGGTTAGATAAGCGTATTGTCCTTTGGTGCGCATCAATGTGCACCTTACAGGGCCAGTACCGGATAGCTCAAGGGTCGCCATTTGTGGCGACCGCTTCCCGCCATCATGACTCCTTCCCATTCAGCGTACGCGGATCCCTTCAATGACCATGCGCTGAACATTTTCCACCGTCTGGTTAAAGAATCCTTCATCACTGAGGGTCTGACCGGTGACAGCTTCAACCTGGCTGGCAAAGTCAGCGTAATGCTGGGTGGTGGCCCACAGCATAAAAATCAGATGATGCGGCTCTACAGCCGCCAGTTTCCCGTCCTTAATCCAGCCTTCAATTACCGCTGATTTCTCATCAACCAGCTCTCTGAGATCGCCTTCCAGCTCCCCTCTTAGCAACGGTGCGCCCTGCAGCATCTCCATGCAGAACAATCTTGAGGCCTGGGGATGATCGCGTGACACCTCCAGCTTCAGCCGGATGTAGTCGCGTATCGCTTCCAGCGGCTGCTGATCGTTACGCAGTGCGCGCAGCGGGGCCAGCCATACATCAAGAATGTCTTTAAGGACCGCAATATACAGCGCTTCTTTCGAGGGGAAGTAATAGAGCAGATTGGTTTTTGAGACATCCGCGCCCTCGGCGACTTTATCCAGACTGGTGCCATGGACGCCGTACTGGGAGAAAAGCGCAAGCGCCGCATTCAGGATCGCAGTACGCTTCGCGGCCACCGCCCGTGAACGCCGGGTCGGCGCCTTCACTGTTTTATCTGATGAGTTCACCGTGACTCCATGATCCATGTGGGTGGCGGGGAGTATACCAAATCTTCCCCCGCCGGCCCGTGCACTTTTATTGACCATGCCTGCCTGTTTTTTGTGCGTATTTTTTACCAAATGGTCTGTTTCAGACCATTCACTCCACATTATTCTGATAAAAAATAGACAACTGTCTGAAAAGCAACCCTTTCTAAAACCTGGCACAGCACTTGCAGTTTTACTGACGAGCGCCGCCTCAAAGGACAGGCAGGATGCAACGCAGCGCGGGAAAGATAACCCTGTAACAGAGTAAGGTATCCCTATGAAAATTGGTGTATTTATCCCTATCGGCAACAACGGCTGGCTGATTTCCACTCACGCGCCTCAGTACATGCCAACCTTTGAGCTGAACAAAGCCATCGTGCTGAAAGCCGAGCATTATCATTTCGATTTCGCCCTGTCGATGATTAAGCTGCGCGGCTTTGGCGGGAAAACCGAATTCTGGGACCATAACCTGGAATCCTTCACCCTGATGGCCGGACTGGCTGCCGTCACTTCGCGCATTGAAATTTATGCCACCGCCGCCACCCTCACGCTTCCTCCGGCGATTGTTGCCCGCATGGCATCGACGGTGGACTCCATCTCTAACGGCCGGTTCGGCGTAAACCTCGTCACCGGCTGGCAGAAGCCTGAATATGACCAGATGGGGATGTGGCCGGGCGATGATTACTTCTCCCGTCGCTACGACTATCTGACCGAATACGTCACCGTGCTGCGCGATCTGTGGGGCACCGGTAAATCCGACCTGAAAGGCGAGTTCTTTACCATGAATGATTGCCGGCTGAGTCCGCAGCCGCAGAAACCGATGAAAGTCATCTGCGCCGGACAGAGTGACGCCGGGATGGCTTTCTCAGCAAAACACGCGGATTACAACTTCTGCTTTGGTAAGGGCGTTAATACCCCAACGGCATTCGCACCCACTGCTGCCCGCATGAAGTATGCCGCCGAAGAAGCTGGTCGCGATGTGGGCTCCTACGTGCTGTTTATGATCATCGCCGATGAAACCGACGAGGCGGCACGTGCTAAATGGGAGCATTACAAAGAGGGAGCCGACGAGGAAGCGTTAGCCTGGCTGACCACCCAGAGCCAGCAGGACAAACGCTCCGGCAGCGATACCAATGTCCGCCAGATGGCCGATCCCACTTCGGCAGTGAATATCAATATGGGCACACTGGTTGGCTCTTACGCTAACGTCGCCCGGATGCTGGATGACGTCGCCACGGTGGAAGGAACTCACGGTGTGCTGCTGACTTTTGATGATTTCCTGCAGGGGATTGAAAACTTTGGCGAGCGCATCCAGCCGCTGATGAAGTGCCGTATCGATGCCACAGAAGCCGCGAAAGAGGTTGCCTGATGAACAGTAAAGAAACCGTGGTCTGCACCACCGCATCCAGCAAAAATAACGTCAAGCTTAGCGCACGTCCGGAAGCAGTAGCCTTTCCGCCAGAACAGACAGCGCTGATCGTGGTGGATATGCAGAATGCGTATGCCACCCCCGGAGGATATCTGGACCTGGCCGGTTTTGACGTTTCAGCTACCCGCCCGGTAATTGATAAAATCAATACAGCAGTGAAGGCCGCGCGCGAAGCGGGCATTCAGATCATCTGGTTCCAGAACGGCTGGGATGATCGCTACGTTGAGGCTGGCGGCCCTGGCTCACCAAACTGGCACAAATCAAACGCGCTGAAAACGATGCGCGCCCGCCCCGAACTGGAAGGTAAATTGCTCTCTAAGGGCGGCTGGGACTACGACCTCGTTGACCAACTTCAGCCACAGCCTGGCGATATTGTATTGCCGAAACCTCGCTACAGCGGCTTCTTCAATACCCCACTCGACAGCATGTTGCGCAGCCGCGGCATCCGTCACCTGATTTTTACCGGTATCGCTACCAATGTCTGCGTGGAATCCACCCTGCGCGATGGCTTCTTCCTCGAATACTTTGGCATCGTGCTGGAAGACGCCACCTATCAGGCTGGCCCTCTGTTTGCCCAGCAGGCGGCGATCTTTAATATTGAAACCTTCTTTGGCTGGGTCTCGGATGTCAAAACCTTCTGCTCTGCCCTGCAGGCAGAAAAGGTCACGTCCCAACAAACAGCATAAAAACGGCCTGTCTGACTGGAGAGAATTCGATGCCAAAAACGATCATTACCCCGCCGGGCACCGGCATCCCGATTGCGCCTTTTGTTCCGGGCACGCTGGCTGATGGGGTGGTTTATGTCTCCGGCACGCTACCGTTTGATAAAGACAATAACGTGGTGCACGTTGGTGATGCCGCCGCCCAGACCCGTCACGTGCTGGAAACGATCAAAAGCGTTATTGAGGCGGCCGGTGGCACGATGGATGACGTCACGTTTAACTCGCTCTTTCTGACTGACTGGAGCAATTATGCCGCCGTCAACTCGGTCTATGCCGACTATTTCCCCGGCGATAAACCGGCCCGGTTCTGCATCCAGTGCGGTCTGGTGAAGCCGGACGCACTGATTGAAATTGCCACCGTCGCGCATATCGGCAAGTAACGGAGAACAGTATGCATATTGAACTGTCAGGTTTGCCGCATCCGCAGGCCGCAACGCTGGTACTTTCCGCAGGTCTGGGGGGGGCGGGCTCATTCTGGCTGCCGCAGCTTAACGACCTGCGCAATCAGTATCGCGTGGTGGTGTATGATCAGCGCGGAACCGGACGCAGCCCGGATGCCCTGCCTGAGGGTTACAGCATGCGCGATATGGCTGATGAACTGGCGGCTGCGCTGGCAGAACATGGCATTGAGCAGTATGTGGTTGTTGGCCATGCGCTGGGGGGGATGGTGGCAATGCAGCTGGCGCTGGATTATCCCGATCGGCTGACCGGACTGGTGATTGTCAACGGCTGGCTACGACTGAATCCGCATACCCGGCGCTGCTTCACCGTGCGCCAGGAGCTGCTGCTTAACGTGGGGGTCGAAGCCTATGTGCGGGCGCAGCCGTTGTTTCTCTACCCGGCCGACTGGCTGGCAGAAAACCAGGCACGGATCGAAGCGGAAGATGCGTTGCATACCGCCCACTTTCAGGGGATGGAGAATCTGCTGCGTCGCCTGAATGCGCTGATGCAGTGTGATTATACACAGCAGGCAGGCAATATCATTGTGCCGGTGCTGCTTATCTGCTCACGGGATGACTTGCTGGTTCCCTGGACCTGCTCGCAAGCGCTGTGTGACGCACTGCCCAATGCCACCCTGCAGCAAATGTCCTGGGGCGGACACGCGATGAGCGTGACGGACAGCAGCACCTTTAACCGCCTTTTACTGAACTGGCTGGCTGAGACTCTGGCGGCCGGGCAGGATCATCCTGCTACCGATGCCTTTACCCTGACGTAAGGAGAAGAAGATGGCCAGTTCCTGGTTTCCTCAATGGCGTAAAAAAACCGCGTCGTCGCAGGGCATAGTGGCACCTGACGAAACGTTACCGTTGGGACAGACAATGATTATGGGGTTGCAGCATGCCGTGGCGATGTTTGGCGCCACGGTGCTGATGCCTTTGCTGATGGGGCTCGATCCAAATTTGTCGATCCTGATGTCCGGCATGGGTACGCTGCTGTTTTTCGTGATCACTGGCGGACGCGTCCCCAGTTATCTGGGTTCCAGCGCAGCCTTTGTTGGCGTGGTGATAGCAGTAACCGGTTTCAACGGTCAGGGGCTTAACCCGCATCTCAACATTGCGTTGGGAGGGATTATCGCCTGTGGACTGGTGTACACCCTGATTGGCCTGGTGGTGATGAAAGCCGGTACCCGCTGGATTGAAAAGCTGATGCCGCCAGCGGTGACCGGCGCGGTGGTGATGGCGATTGGCCTGAATCTCGCCCCAATTGCGGTACACGGCGTATCCGGCTCGATGTTTGACAGCTGGATGGCGGTGATGACGGTGGTCTGTATTGGGCTTGTTGCCGTGTTTACCCGCGGGATGGTGCAACGTTTACTGATCCTCGTCGGCCTGATTGTCGCCTGCGCAATCTACGCCCTGCTGACCAGTGGCCTGGGCCTGGGCAAACCCGTTGATTTAAGCCTGATCGCCCACGCCGCCTGGTTCGGCCTGCCGACCACTACCCGTCCACTCTTTGACAGCCATGCGATGTTTATGATGGCCCCGGTAGCGGTGATTCTGGTGGCAGAAAACCTCGGCCATATTAAAGCAGTAGCGGGAATGACCGGCAGAAATCTCGACCCCTATATGGGCCGCGCCTTTGTTGGTGACGGGCTGGCCACCATGCTGTCGGGTGGCTTCGGGGGCAGCGGCGTAACGACCTACGCCGAAAATATTGGCGTAATGGCCGTCACCAAAGTTTACTCAACCCTGGCATTTGTGGCGGCGGCGGCCATCGCGATTCTGTTGGGCTTCTCGCCGAAATTTGGCGCATTAATTCACACCATACCCGGCCCGGTGATCGGCGGAGCCTCCATCGTGGTCTTCGGACTGATTGCGGTGGCGGGAGCTCGTATCTGGGTGCAAAACAACGTGGACCTGGGGCAAAACAATAACCTGATTATGGTGGCTGTCACCCTGGTGCTGGGCGCAGGTGACTTCGCGCTGAAGATCGGCAGTTTCACCCTGGGGGGGATCGGTACGGCGACATTTGGCGCGATTATTCTCAACGCCATTCTCACCCACCGCCGGGCTGCAGCCCTCAGCGGCAGCACGATCCGTCAGGACAGTTAACCCACCTCAGCTTCATCAGGCGAAGGGATCTCCTTCGCCTTCTTTTTCCTTTTCAGCTTAAGCTCGCTGACCAGTACCCCAGCGACAATCAGCGCCCCGCCAACTAATGCCAGCCCCGGCAACCGCTCCCCGGCTAAACGGCCAACGATACCAGCCCAGACCGGCTCCCCGGCGTAAATAACCGTGGCGCGGGTGGGTGACACGCTACGCTGCGCCCAGTTCATCGTGACCTGAATCACCGCGCTGGCAATGCCAAGGCCCATCGCGCTGAACAGCAGATAAGGGGAAAACGGCGGCACCGATTCCCCATTGGGGACCATCAGCAAAAACGCCACCCCAGATGCCACAGCGAGCTGCACAATGGTCACTCTTTTTACATCCACTTTCCCGGCACTGGCACCAATCAGGATGATTTCTGCGGCAATTGCCAGGGTACTGACCAGCGTGGCAATTTCTCCAATATTAAGGGCCACAAAGTCGCCTTCAGGCCCGGCGATCAGCATCAGGCCGGTAAACGCCAGCACCACGCCAATCCACGACATCAGTCCTGGCATGCGGCCGAGAAAAAGCCACTGTAGCAGCGGCACGAGCGGGACATACAGGGCGGTAATAAAGGCGGATTTGCTGCTGGAAATGGTCTGCATCCCGTAAGTTTGCAGGCCATAACCACAGGCGATGGCAATACCAATCAGGGTACCGGCTTTGATTTCAGCCCAGTTCAGCCCACTGAGCGAGCGCCATGAAATCACGCCCAGCACCAGTGCTGCCATAGCAAAACGGCTGCCGACAAAAAAGAAAGGGCCACTGACAGTCATCGCATGGTGAACAGCCAGGAAAGTGCCTCCCCAAACCATGGTGATCAGCACCAGAACCAGTTCCTGGGTGTTAAAAGCGACTTTATAGCGGGAGAAGAAGGAAGACATAGCAGACCCGAATCAGAATTTGGCGTCAGTTTGCAGGGTGAGGTTGCCCGGGTCAACTGAGAGATTACCGCCAGGGCGGGCCCGGCGGTGTAGGGATGAACTCAGCTTTCAGTCGGTTTTGGTTCGGCTGCCACGACTGTTACGTCCACCTTTCTCACCAGCCTGCGCAGCGCGCTGAGGGTCATTTTTAAAATTCCCTCCACTGGCTTTACCGCCTTTGCGGCCTGCTTCTGATGCTCTTTTACGGTCTTCAGCGAAATTTCCAGATCCACCACGATGTTCTGCCATTTCCTACCTCCGAATAGTTAAGCCATCATACTGCATCAAGGCGATAAACCCGCGATTTACCACCACGACTTCATCGGGAGTTCGGACTCCCCGCCGCATTAATAATCATAGATTATCAGCCCACGTGCTGGGGTAATTTCTTGAAAACTTGCCCGCCCTCCGGTCTTTGAATGGTCAGAAAGTCCTGAAGGACATCATTATTGCGACGATTTTATCTGTCGCTAAATAAAGATGAATGGTGCTTTTTTGCCCATAATCACCTCCCCTGCCAGGCAGCCTGCGCACGCCTCAACTATACTCAGAAGTCTGGCTGTGGACGCCGGTTCGCAGCCGGTTTTTCTGACGAAAACCCGGTAAACCTCATCAGGGAGTGACAGATGGCTAAGATTTTAGTGCTTTACTATTCCATGTACGGCCATATTGAAACCATGGCCAATGCAGTGGCCGAAGGGGCAAAACGTGTTGGCGGGGCCGACGTTACTGTTAAGCGCGTACCGGAGACGATGGATGCTTAGCGTTTCGCTCAGGTTGGCGGTAAAACAGAACAGGCTGCTGCCATCGCCACCCCGGATGAATTAGCCCAGTATGATGCCATTCTGCTGGGTACCCCCACCCGTTTCGGCAACATGGCCGGGCAGATGCGCAATTTCCTGGATCGGACTGGCGGTCTCTGGGCTTCAGGCGCGCTGTACGGCAAGCTGGCGAGCGTATTTTCCTCGACCGGCACCGGCGGCGGCCAGGAGCAAACCATCACCTCAACCTGGACCACTCTGGCCCACCACGGCATGGTCATCGTGCCGATCGGTTATGGCACCAAAGAATTATTTGATATCTCGCAGGTGCGCGGCGGAACGCCTTACGGTGCCACCACCCTTGCGGGCGGTGACGGCTCGCGTCAGCCCAGTGAAGAAGAACTGAATATCGCCCGTTATCAGGGTGAATACGTCGCCGGTCTGGCAGTAAAACTGAACGGATAATCACAACTCACAGGAGACCATTATGGCAACTCAACAATCGAAAGCACATCACGTGGGAGAGTGGGCAAGTTTGCGGGCCACCTCCCCTGAGATCGCCGAGGCCATTTTTGAAGTGGCAAACTATGACGAGAAGCTTGCGGAAGGTATCTGGGAGCAACAAGGCAGCGATGAAGTTTTACTGCGTGCCTTCGAAAAAACCGATAAGGACGTGCTGACCTGGGACAACAAAGTTGTCGAGCGAAAAAACGTTTAGTGCACACAATCGGTAAAGCGGGCGGAAATATCCGCCCTTTTTATTGTTTTCGCCGGTTGAATCGCCATTTTTCGCCAAACGGGTCACGTTGTGAAATTAGCAGTTTGTCGACTACGCTTTATGCCACCTTCATAGCCTGACTGTCAGGCAGATTACCCTAACAGGAGAGCTATATGTCTTATCAGACAATCAATCCCGCCAGCAATAAGCTGATCAAATCCTGGTCCGCGCATAACGACCAGCAGGTTGAGCAGGCACTGACTCTCGCCGACGATCTTTATCATTCCGCCTGGTCAAAAGGCCCGATTCAGCCACGTCTTCAGGTACTGAAAAAGCTGGCGGACCTGATTGACGGCCGTGTGGATGAGCTGGCGAAAGCCGCCAGTGTGGAAATGGGTAAATTAATCAATCAGAGCCGGGGCGAAGTGAAAATCTGTGCGCAGATTGCCCGCTATTATGCTGAGAATGCTGAACGTTTTCTGGCTCCCACCCGCTACCCCAGCGAGCTGGGCGAAGCCTGGGTTGAAAATCACCCGATTGGTGTGCTGGTCGCCGTCGAGCCGTGGAACTTCCCGTTTTATCAGCTGATGCGCGTTCTGGCCCCTAACCTGGCGGCCGGTAATCCCGTGCTGGCAAAACATGCTGCCAACGTGCCGCACTGCGCCGCGCTCTTCGAGGAGCTGGTGACCGAGGCCGGGGCACCAAAAGGTGCCTGGACCAATCTGTTTATCAGCAACGAACAGGTTGCCACACTGATTGCTGACGATCGGGTGCAGGGTGCCGCGTTAACAGGGTCTGAGCGAGCCGGTAGCGCCGTCGCTCAGCAGGCAGGTAAATATCTGAAGAAAACCACTCTTGAACTCGGTGGCAACGATGTCTTCGTGGTACTGGACGATTGTGACCTGGATAAAGCCGTTAAAGCTGGCGTCGGCGCGCGCCTGAGTAACTGTGGCCAGGTCTGTACGGCAGCCAAGCGTTTTATTGTGCATGAGAACGTGGCCGATGCTTTCTTTGAAAAATTCACCCAGGCGTTTCGTGAAGTGAAGATTGGCGATCCATTGGATGAAAGTACCACGCTCGGTCCGCTCTCCTCCTCTTCAGCTCGCGATACGCTGGTGAAACAGGTCGAGAATGCCGTTGCCAACGGTGCCAAACTGCACGCTGGCGGAAAAGTCGTGGAGGGAGAGGGTTGCTTCTACCAGCCAACCATTCTTTCGGGCATCACCCGTGACAACCCGGCTTATTTTGAAGAGTTCTTCGGCCCGGTAGCGCAGGTTTACGTGGTCAAAAATGATGATGAAGTGGTCAGGCTGGCCAATGATTCACACTACGGCCTCGGCGGTGCGGTCTTTACCCGCGATGTGGAGCGCGGCAAGAAGCTCGCTTCGCGTATTGAAACCGGTATGGTTTATATCAATTCAGCCACCGATACGTCAGCCGAGCTGCCCTTCGGGGGCGTTAAGCGTTCCGGTTACGGCCGCGAGCTGTCGGATCTGGGAATTAAAGAGTTTGTGAATCAAAAACTGGTGGTAGTCAGCAACAGCTGATTCTCCAGAGAGAAAAAAAGGCCGACATCAAGTCGGCCTTTTTCATTGCGCTAAAAGCCTCAGGAAGACTTTTCACTCTCCTGCTGCGGCTGAGCGGCAGGCTGCTCAGCCTGGTTTTTTTCAGCTTTTGCCTTGTCCGCATCAGTTTTCTCTTTTGCCGCTTTCTGTTTCGCTGCCTGATCTGCTGCGGCTTTGTCGGCAGCGGCCTTCTCTTTCGCGGCTTTGTCAGCGGCAGCTTTATCCTCTGCGGCCTTATCGGCCGAGGCTTTCGCCTGAGCGGCTTTGTCTGCCGCAGCCTGATCGGCTGCGGCTTTATCTGCGGTGACTTTGTCTGCTGGTTTGTCACCCGTAGCAGATGCTGCCGGAGCAGCGGCCTCGGGCGCTGGCGCGGCAGGTTTTGGCTGCGCAACGGCCATCGGTGTTCCCTGAATCGCGTTGTTCAACACCTGGGTAAACTGATCCCACGGACAGAAGCCGTTAGCATCTGTTTTACAACCGTTCATTTCCAGCGTCACGCGCTTTGGCGGCGTAGCCAGTGACAGCGGCGTGGCATTACGCAGCTGATCGGTGGTCTGGTAAACGTATTCCACCTTTACCAGCTCCTGATTATTTTTCTTGTCGTGCCAGCGCTGGAACTGGATCATCCCTCCAATCGGCGTGCGTTCGGTCTGTTCCGGCAGCGTGTAAGGTTTGAAATCCAGCGCGGTCAGCAGCGAAGCGATATTGGAGTCATGCCCTACCATCAGCGTCACCTTCGGCGCACTGGCTTTATCTTCATCTATCAGCATGCTGCGGATGTAATCAACCAGCGGGGCGGCCACGTCCCGTGCCACTTCCGGAGAAGTAAACAGCGTGTCCTGGTAGGCATTTTTAATCGCGGACAGCTCTTTCCACTGCTCAGGCGTTTTAATCTGGCCCCAGGCCACCTGATCGAGCGGCATCCCTTCGTAATATTGCAGGGTAAAGGCATCCACCAGCGAGTTACCCAGCTTCAGCGGGCCGGCTACGCCCGGCTCTTTGCCATTCTCTGCGGAGAATTTATTCTGGTTATCGCTGGACAGGTCGCACTCTTTCTTGCCATTACAGGCCGGCGAGTTTTTGTAATCGATGATTTTTTCCAGACGCTGGAAAGCCGGCTTCAGCGACAGCTTCTCGCCCGCACTGTTCATCGCAGTCAGCGCCTGCTTGTTAAACGCCTCAGTGTTGTTGGTGATCACCGGATTGAAGACCGGATCCATGGCACCCATTTCATCCTGATGGGAAACCGGTATATCACAGCCCGGGAATCCGCCGGTAACAAAGTACTGCGCGGTGGCAACGGTACGTTGCAGGCTGTTAGCGTAAGCATAGATGTCATCGCTGCCCGGGCACTCGCCCTGTTTCACCAGGCCCTGCTGTGCCAGCCATTCACGGGTATAGTGACCCATGTAGACTTCCAGGATGCCCCCCCTGGTCGTAAGCTGCCCCCCCGGCACATCCCATTGTGGCCAGGCTTTTTTCGTGGACTGTGCCAGCGCGCTGCCATTGTCGGCCAGCGGCGCACGCAGATTATGGCGACTCATCATTAACACTTGTTCAAGCTGATAATTGTCATCGGCCGCATAAGCTGAAATTCCACTCACTGCTGAGCAGACCGCTAAAGCGCAGAGACTAAACTTTCTAATCATGTGTTTTTTCCATTGATTCAAGGGTAAATCACCCGGCCGGGAAAAGGCGATGCAGCTGAAAAAATTTATAACAGCGCAGATGATACTCGCCACAACGCTCCTGGGAACAGGGGCCGGACAGGCTCTTATCATTCGTGTTGTCAATATAGCAGACTATCGCTTTTGCGGTTCAGACGCATCAGGAGATTGAAAAGAAACAGGATGTTTTTAGGAATGCTCTAACAATTGTCAGAGGACGGCGCATCACCCTGGGCAGGAAAGCCAGAATGCAAAACGGGCCAGCCTGAGCTGACCCGTTGAATTTGATGGTGGAGGAGGAGAGATTCGAACTCTCGAACGGTTTCCCGTCGCCGGTTTTCAAGACCGGTGCCTTCAGCCACTCGGCCACCCCTCCACACTGGTTATCTGCTGCTCTGTCAGTGCCGTGAAAGCTTCACAACCCTTCCTGAATAACTGATGGGCGCAGTATAGGGGAATGCGTGACTGTTGCCAAGCACTTTTTTTTGTACTTTGTTGAATTTATGCGCTTTTATACGTTTTTTTCTGGCTGGTCATGAAGTGAACAATCCGGGGTTTGCGGGAGCAATGACAGAGAGGCAACGGAAAAAAGGCAGAAAGCAAAACGGGCCAGCTTTCGCTGACCCGTTAAATTTGATGGCGGAGGAGGAGAGATTCGAACTCTCGAACGGTTTCCCGTCGCCGGTTTTCAAGACCGGTGCCTTCAGCCACTCGGCCACCCCTCCGCAATGAGGCGCACTATAAACATCCTCCCTGACGATGTAAAGCGAGTTTTGATTCAACTGCCGTAAAAACAGCCGATTGCCGCTTATTTGTCGTAATAATCGGCATTCCGGTCACAGAAACAGCAGGTTATCGCGTAAAGAAGGGTAAAACGCCTTTCCCCGCCTCGGGACGATCCTTATTCTCACTGTTAATTTGGTGACCCTGAGAGGCATTTTTATGGATCGCATCGTAACAAGCGCACGGCAAAGTTCGTTAATTTCCACCCATAAGGTTCTGCGTAATACCTATTTCCTGCTGGGGTTAACGCTGGCTTTCTCCGCTGTGACCGCGACTCTGAGTACCGTTTTCGCCCTGCCCGCTCCGGGTTTTATCCTGATGCTGGCCGGTTTTTATGGCCTGATGTTCCTGACTTATCGCCTGGCTGACAGCCCGACCGGCATCCTGGCCGCATTCGCCTTCACCGGTTTCCTCGGTTACTGCCTGGGCCCGATGCTTAACAGCCTGCTTTCTGCCGGTATGGGGGATGTGATTGGTCTGGCCCTGGGCGGCACCGCGCTGGTGTTCTTCTGCTGTTCAGCCTATGTGCTGACCACCCGTAAGGATATGTCTTTCCTCGGCGGGATGATGATGGCCGGTTTTGTGGTGCTGCTGGTCGCCGTAGTGGCCAACATGTTCCTGCATATTCCGGCCCTGCATCTGGCGATTAGCGTGATGTTTGTGCTGTTCTCATCAGGGGCCATCCTGTGGGAAACCAGCAACATCATTCACGGCGGCGAAACTAACTACATCCGTGCTACCGTCAGCCTGTATGTCTCCATCTACAATATCTTCGTCAGCCTGCTGAGCATCCTGGGGATGTCATCACGCAGCAACTGATTGCAAAATTAATGAACAAAAGCCCCGCAGTGCGGGGCTTTTTTTTGCCTAGCGAAAAGTTGCCTGAGTGCCTGCGAGCGGGAAATTTTGCTAAACTACCGCCGGTTAACCAGCAGAGAGGCAATTACGGTGTTGTTTGAAGGTCATGAGATTGAGCGCGATGCGCAGGGCTATCTGAAATCCTCTGCCGACTGGAGTGAGGCCCTCGCCCCGCTACTGGCCGAAGAGGAAGGCATCACCCTGAGTGAAGCCCACTGGGAAGTGGTGAACTTTGTGCGAGAATTTTACCTTGAATTTAATACCTCGCCTGCCGTGCGGATGCTGGTTAAAGCCATGGCAAAGAAATACGGCGAAGAGAAAGGCAACAGCCGCTACCTGTTCCGCCTCTTTCCCAGGGGACCGGCCAAACAGGCCACTAAAATAGCCGGCCTGCCTAAACCGGCAAAATGTCTGTAATTCACTGAACTGCACGCGGGCAGACAGCCCGTGTACAGTTGCGGCTAGCCCGTAGTAAAGTCTTTTGGCTCTTGCCGAGGCTGAAAAGGTTCAGCCAGTACCCTGTCCACTCTGGCACTGCGCGGCCCCCCCGCCTTCAGCCACTGCATCAACGCTTCCACATCGCTCTCCTCGCCGTATGCCAGCACCTCGACGCTGCCGTCATCCAGATTACGGGCGTAGCCCTTCAGCCCGCGCGCCTTTGCTTCGTGCTGGGTGCTGTAGCGGAATCCCACGCCCTGAACCAGACCGTGAACCCAGGCTCGGGTACAAATAGTGGCCATTTTTCCCTCCTGTTAAGACGCAGATTGCAATTTCGCGGCGGTCGCCGGACAATGACGCCTGATTTTCTGACTGTAAGCATAGCAAATATGACTGTTCGTTTGATTCTTGCCAAAGGGCGTGAGAAGTCTCTGCTTCGCCGCCATCCATGGGTCTTTTCCGGCGCCGTTTCCCGTATGGAAGGAAAAGCCCAGTCGGGTGAAACCATTGACGTCTGCGACAGCAATGGCAACTGGCTGGCATGTGCCGCCTGGTCCCCGGAGTCCCAAATCCGCGCCCGCGTCTGGAGCTGGCAGCCGGGCGAGTCCATTGATATCGACTTCTTCGTCAGGCGCCTGCAGGCTGCACAGCAGCTACGCGACTGGCTGGTACAGCGTGACAATTTAGACAGCTACCGCCTGATTGCCGGAGAATCTGACGGCCTGCCAGGCATCACCATTGACCGTTTTGGCAATTTTCTGGTACTGCAACTGCTCTCCGCAGGCGCAGAGTATCAGCGTGCGGCTCTGATTACCGCCCTGCAGCAAGGCTATCCGGAATGCGCCATCTATGACCGCTCCGATGTGGCAGTGCGTAAAAAAGAGGGCCTTGAGCTGACGCAGGGCGTGGTACTGGGTGAAACACCGCCGGAACTTTTGCCGATCACCGAACACGGCATGAAGCTGCTGGTGGATATTCAGACCGGCCATAAAACCGGTTACTACCTCGACCAGCGTGACAGTCGCCTTGCCACCCGCCGCTACGCTACCGGGGCACGTGTACTGAACTGCTTCTCGTATACCGGCGGTTTTGCGGTTTCTGCCCTGATGGGTAACTGCAAACAAGTGCTCAGCGTGGACACTTCACAGGCGGCACTGGATATCGCACGGCAGAACGTCGAGCTGAACGGGCTGGATGTGTCGAAAGCAGAATTTCTGCGGGATGACGTCTTTAAACTGCTGCGCCGCTACCGTGACAACGGAGAGAAGTTCGATCTTATTGTGATGGACCCACCGAAATTCGTTGAGAACAAGAACCAGCTGACCGGTGCCTGCAGGGGGTATAAAGACATTAACATGCTGGCAATGCAGCTTCTCAATCCCGGCGGCATGTTGCTGACTTTCTCCTGTTCAGGCCTGATGCCAACGGATTTATTCCAGAAAATCATCGCTGATGCCGCGCTCGATGCGCAGCGTGATGTACAATTTATAGAGCAGTTCCGGCAGGCCGCCGATCACCCGGTGATCGCCAGCTATCCGGAAGGTATGTATCTGAAAGGATTTGCCTGCCGCGTTCTGTGACTTGAAAACCCTGTCCCTGCCCCCATTATGGTAGCAGGGCAAGTTTCTCAGGAGGTCACGATGATTGCCAGCAAATTTGGACTCGGCCAGCAGGTACGGCATAAGCTGCTCGGTTTTCTTGGCGTGGTGGTAGATGTTGATCCGGAATACTCGTTAGACGATCCGGACGTTGAAACAGCAGTCGGTAGCGAATCGTTGCGATCGGCTCCCTGGTATCATGTCGTGATGGAAGATGAAGACGGCGATAAGGTCCATACCTATCTGGCAGAAGCTCAGCTTTCGTGGGAATTACCTGGCGATCACCCTGAGCAGCCTTCCATGGACGAGCTGGCCGCATCAATACGCCAACAGCTTCAGGCACCGCGCCTGAGAAATTAGCAAAAACCCCGCCTGTGCGGGGTTTTTTTAGCGCTTTTGCAACCCGAGCCGCGGAATTTCGATTTTGGGGCAGCGATCCATGACCACGGTCAGGCCGGCTTCTCCAGCCAGTACCGCCGCCTGTTCATTTATCACCCCCAGCTGTAGCCACAACGATTTAGCTCCGATGGCAACAGCCTGCTGCGCCACGCCGTAAGCGGCCTGAGCATTACGGAACACGTCTACCATATCCACTGGCTCCGGAATTTCTTCCAGCGTCGCATACACCTGCTGGCCCAGCAGAGTCTGTCCGGCCAGTTTTGGGCTGACGGGCGACACTTTGTAGCCCTGCTCCAGCAGATAGGCCATTACGCCGTAGCTGGCCCGGGCCGGATTTTCACTGGCTCCCACCAGCGCAATGTGGCGGGTGGATGTCAACACATCAGCAATCTTTCGATCTTGCACAGGCCTCTCCTTGTCAGTCAGATACCCTATTTTAAACGCTGGCAGAACAACCGGAATACAACCCGGCGGCAAACAGGGAGAAACCGGAGATATAGCACGAATAAATATGTTAAAATGTAAATATGCTGCCATACTGAAAGACTTTGATACATTCGGTATTTTCGCGTTCCCGTGTACCTGGAGAAATAATGAAGCTGCGTCTGGTCACAACAGGACTGTTCACACTGCTGGTTGCGGCCTCTGTTCAGGCAACCACCCTGAAACTGTCGCCTGATATTGACCTGTTGGTGCTGGATGGGCGTAAAATCTCCGGCTCTTTACTGAAAGGGGCAGACGGGCTTGAACTCGAGCGCGGCCAGCATCAGGTGCTGTTTCGCGTGGAGAAAAACCTGAACACCAACCCGCAAATGGCATCGTCATGGGTTTCCACCCCGCTGATCGTCACCTTCACCGCCCGGGCACAGTCCATTACCATCACTCTTCCGGAATTAACCACCGCTCAGCAGGGTAAAATATTTAACAAGCATCCGGAATTTCAGCTCTACGATGAACATCATCAGCTGGTTGAAAGCCAGCAAGATCGCCTGATCGCCGTGTCCGATGATAATTATGAGCAGGCGATGGTGGCCTACAACATGAAAAGCAACGTCGCCTCAGTGGCCCGTTTTGCCCAGCCTCATACCACCAGCACCTTTCCGGCTGGCATTAACGCGCGGGATTATGCCAGTGAAGCAGAGAGTGAAAGCCAGTCCGGGAGCCGGATATTGCAGCTTTGGTATCAGCAGGTTGACTCCGCCACCCGCCAGCGGCTGGTGATGTTATTAAGAGCACTGCGTACCAGTTGATGTCTTTTTGCTGTCAGCCTACACTCGGTACGTTTTACCTCACTGCCCTCCCCCTTATCTGACGCAGAACCAGGAAGCCGGAATGGATCAAACCACCCGTAAGATTCAGGAAAAAAAACATATCGCGCTGGTTGCGCACGACCACTGCAAAACATCGCTGATGCAATGGGTGGAAACCCATAAAGACGTGTTGAAAACCCACACGCTGTATGCGACAGGTACCACCGGTAACCTGATCCAGAGAGCCACCGGCCTGCCGGTAACCGCAATGTTAAGCGGACCGATGGGCGGCGACCAGCAGGTAGGTGCGCTAATTTCGGAAGGGAAAATTGATGTGCTGTTTTTCTTCTGGGACCCGCTGAACGCCGTTCCGCACGATCCTGATGTCAAAGCGCTGCTGCGCCTGGCAACCGTATGGAATATTCCGGTCGCCACCAACCGCTCAACCGCCGATTTTCTCATTCATTCGCCGATGTTTTCTCAGCCGGTGGAGATTATCATCCCTGACTACCAGCGCTATCTGCAGGCACGCCTGAAGTGATCTGACTGAGCGTGTTCCCTCACGCTCACTCCTTTACGGCTTACGCAGCACCGGCACGCCCATTCGTTTGAACTCATCCACAAATATCGATGGATTTTCCGGATCATACAGCATCCATACCTGCTGCCTGGCCCGGGTGATGGCCACATAGGCTAACCGCCGCTCTTCCGCATCGGCAAAATCTTCCGGCCGGGGCAATAAAGCCTGCTCCATTACCGATTCTCTCGCCGCCGCCGGGAAGCCATCTTTGCCGTCCTGCAGCCCCATTAACACCACATAATCGGCCTGTTGCCCTTTACTGGCATGAATGGTCGCGAAATCAATTTTCAGCTTTGGCCAGCGCGTTTTGGCTTTATCCAGCAGCGCCGGGCGCAAATGATGGTAACGGACCAGCAACAGGATCCGTTCATCGGCCGTGGCATAACCGCTGATTTTGTCCAGTAAGGCCTCAAGCTGGGCTTCAGGCATCAGCGAAACGGATTTCTTGTTTCCCTTGCTCAGGCTGTTCAGCGGTTTCTTCAACTGGTGCGGATTGCTCTGCACAAACTGATTGGCTATTTCGCCAATACGGTCGTTGAAGCGATAGGTGGTATCCAGCACGCAACGATCGCCTTCACCAAAATGATGATGAAACGCGGTGGTCAGAGTCATCTCTGCGCCGCTGAAGCGGTAAATGGCCTGCCAGTCATCGCCAACCGCAAACAGTGAGGTTTGCTTATTTTGCCTTCGTAATGCGGCCAGCAGCGCCGCCCGCTGTGGTGAGATATCCTGAAACTCATCGACCAGAATATGCTTCCATGGCGTGATAAATCGGCCTTTATCGAGGATATTCACCGCCTGATGGATCAGTCCGGAAAAGTCGACGGCACCCTCATTTTTAAGCGCGCTCTTCCATGCTTTCATCAACGGAGCCATCAACTTGACCCGTTTTGCAAACAGATCGCGAACGTCTTCCGGAGCGGATTCAATCATCGCCGCCTGTGCACCGCCGTGCATACGCATCAGCCCCAGCCAGCGTTCAAGGCGGCTTGCCAGACGACCTGCCAGCCGGTCATCTTTCCAGTATTCACCCTCGTCCAGCGTCCACTCCAGTTCGTCACTAAGCCACTGCCGCCAGCCGTTGGCGTGGGCTTTTTTCTCACTGCATTGCTGCCGCCAGACGTCAATCAGCAGCTTGTGACGCAGAGAGGTATCCGTCTCCAGCTGACTGATCACCGGAGACTTGTTGCTGCCCTGCTGGATAATGTTTAGAGCCAGAGAGTGGAACGTCCGGGCCTGAATACCCTCCGTATTCAGCCGCTCTTTAATGCGATCGTTCATCTCTTCTGCCGCCTGGCGGCCAAACGCCAGCAGCAGGATCTCATCGGGAGCCGCCTGTTTACGCATCAGCAACCAGCCAGCTCGTGCAACCAGCACCGATGTTTTTCCGCTCCCGGCACCAGCCAGTACCAGTAACGCCTCTTCTCCGTTGACCACTGCTTTTGCCTGAGAAGGATTAAGGGGAGACGTTTCAACGGTATTAAAGAAGTCGGCGTACTGCTCCAGCATTTTTTCCGACCACTGCGCATTGCGTTTTTGTCGCTGCAGGTCACTGCTCTCCAGCCACTGCAGACAAAAGTGGTAGGCTTCCCGACAGTTATCAAACTCTGCCAGCCGCGGAACCGGCAAGGGCTGAGCGGCGAATGCCTGATGGATGGCTTTACGCCAGCCAGCCATGTCGCTGCGTTTCAGCCATTTATCCTGCTGTTCAAACTGGCGGATCTTCGCCACCTGCTCATCCAGTACCGTGGCTGAAACCACACTCATCTCTTCACTCCAGCTCTGCCAGGCCTGATTCAGATAATGGAAGAAACGCTGCGTTTCCTGCCATTCAGTGCCATGCAGGCGGACGACTTTATCATCGGGCAGGGCAAATTCCAGCTCGCCCCAGACCAGGCCGCGCTTGCATTTGATGGCCAGAAGTTGATTAAACGGAATAAGGTACTCATGCTTTTCCCCACTGACCTCAACGCCAGCGGACAGCAACCTCACCCGGTTATAGGGATGTTGCGCCAGATGCTTGCCCAGCGACGTTGCTTTCAGTTCCATGACCTTCCCCAGGTGCGATTATCATCAGGCAGTAGTTTAACTGGCGAGACTGTACCGCTCCAGCCTTAAAACGCGGTACAATCAACGAATTGACCTGTCTCGTTCAGCTTACCGCGAGGGAAACAATCCGATGCGCACTGTTTTAAACGTTCTGAATTTCGTTCTGGGTGGTTTCCTCACCACTTTTTCCTGGCTGGTGGCAACGCTGGTCAGCATCATTTTCATCTTTACCCTGCCCCTGACTCGCTCCTGTTGGGAAATCACCAGGCTTTCGCTGCTGCCCTACGGCAACGAAGCCATCCACGTCGATGAGCTCTACCCGGCCAAAAAAAATGTGCTGATGAATTCAGGCGGCACGCTGCTGAATATTTTGTGGCTGATCTTTTTCGGCTGGTGGCTGTGCATCATGCACATCATGACCGGTATTGCCCAGTGCATCACCATTATTGGCATCCCGACAGGGATTGCTAATTTCAAAATTGCGGCGATTGCTCTGTGGCCGGTAGGTCGCCGTGTGGTCAGCGTGGAAGTCGCAAAAGCCGCTCGCGAAGCTAACGCCCGCGGTCGGTTCAGCTGATCCCGATGCGCCTGTCGCTGACATCTGGCCTGCGCCGCTACGCCTATAACAGTGCCCTGCTTTATAACCTGCGTATTTTGATTGCGCTGGCAGGCACTGCAGGCGTGCCCTGGGCGCTGGGGCAAATTACCTGGACCATCCCGCTAACGCTGGGCGTGGTGGCCGCCGCACTGGCGGATCTGGATGACAGGCTGAGCGGCAGGCTGCGCAATTTGCTGATCACCCTGGTCTGTTTCTGCGTGGCCTCGGTTTCCATTGAGTTGCTTTACCCCTACCCGTGGCTGTTCATCTTCGGGCTGGCAGTATCAACATGGGGTTTTATCCTGCTGGGTGCACTGGGGCAACGCTATGCCACCATTGCCTTTGGCGCATTGCTGATCGCCATTTATACCCTGCTGGGCATCGGCCTGTTTCCTCAATGGTATCTGCAGCCTTCGCTGTTGCTGGTGGGTGCCGTCTGGTACAACCTGCTGACGCTGACCGGGCACCTGATCTTTCCGATCCGCCCTTTGCAGGAAAATATCGCCCGATGTTTTGCAAGCCTGGCCGTTTATCTGGAAGCCAAAGCGGGCCTGTTTGACCCCGATATTGAGGAGCAGGATAATGCTTCGCTGATTGAGGTGGCGATGGCAAACAGTCAGCTGGTCGCCACGCTTAATCAGGCAAAAATATCGATTCAGTCCCGTCTGCGTGGCGACCGTGGGCAACGCGGCACTCGCCGGACCCTTCATTATTATTTTGTTGCGCAGGATATCCACGAACGGGCCAGCTCCTCCCATGCCCAGTACCATGCCCTGCGGCGCGAATACCGCTACAGCGATATCCTGTTTCGCTTTCAGCGTTTACTCTCGCTACAGGCTAAAGCCTGTCAGCAGCTGGCGAACTGTATTCTGCTGCGTGAAAGTTGGCAGCATGATGCCCGCTTCGAACGAGCCTTTGTTCACCTGAATGCTGCGCTGGATCGTCTGAATACTGCTCAGCCGGGCAACAGCGATGTAAAGGCTATGAATTATTTGCTGAATAATCTGAAGGCCATCGATGCTCAGCTTGCCACCATCGAATCGGAACAGAGCCAGCAGGAAAACAGCAGCGATCACGATCAAACGCTGTCCAGCGAAGGATTGACCGGCTGGGATGATATCTGGCTTCGGATCAGCCGCCATCTCTCGCCAAAATCCGCACTGTTTCGTCATGCAGTCCGTATGTCGCTGCTGCTGTGTGCAGGCTATGCCTTTATTCAGCTGACCGGGATGGAGCATGGCTACTGGATCCTGCTGACCAGCCTGTTCGTCTGTCAGCCTAACTACAATGCCACTAAGCGACGGCTGGCGCTGCGTATTGCCGGTACCCTGGCAGGCATCGTGATTGGCTTACCACTGTTGTGGCTGGTCCCCTCAGTCGAAGGACAGCTGGTCATGATTGTGCTGAGCGGCGTCCTGTTTTTTGCCTTTCGCCAGTCCCGCTATGCCAACGCCACACTGTTTATCACGCTGCTGGTGTTGTGCTGCTTTAACCTGCTGGGTGAAGGTTTTGAGGTGGCGCTACCGAGGATTATCGACACCCTGATTGGCTGTGGTAGTGCCTGGCTGGCCGTCGCTTTTATCTGGCCGGACTGGCGCTTCCGCAGCCTGCCATCCGTGGCAGAGCGCACGCTCAACGCCAACTGCCGCTACCTGGATGCCATCCTCGTACAGTATCATCAGGGGAAAGATAACCGGCTGGACTACCGTGTTGCCCGACGTGACGCGCATAACGGCGATGCGGAACTCGCCTCGGTGGTTTCAAACCTCTCTGCCGAGAAACATGTCAGTGCCGCCCTGAGGGAAGATGCTTTTCGTCTGTTATGTTTGAACCACTCGTTCCTGAGCTACATTTCGGCGCTCGGCGCTCACCGTGAGAAGATCACCAGCCCGACGATGCTGCAACTGATGGACGATGCTGTTTGCTACGTTGATGACGTCCTGCATATCGGCGTGGTGGATGAGGCGAAGGCGCAACGGCTGCTCAACACCCTCTCTGAGCGGATTGAAGCAATTGAAGCCGACCCGGAAACAAAAGAGCCTCTTGTGCTGCAGCAGGTCGGCTTGCTGATCGCGCTGCTGCCAGAAATTGCGCAGCTTAAGCATCAGTTTTTTACCGAGTAGCTTTCTGTCTCTCAACACACCCCTTTAATTCCAGAGTTTCGCTGTACCAGTGGCGAAGCTCTGCTTTTAAAGCCTGCGGCAGGGCTTCATGATGCTGACCGAGAATGGCTCCCTCCAGCGCAAAAAGCACGTTGATTCCGAGATTTTTATTGCGGGCATGCAGCTTAAGCCAGCTGCGTTTAGCGCCCTGTTCCTTCAGCATTCTGACCGAACTGATCCCCACATGCCGCAGCAAAACTTCAAGCCGCACCGTCAGGTTAGGCAAATCTTTTAATCGCCGGTTCTCGCGGCTGCTCAGCCGCTGTTGCCGCGCGCCCTTCAGGCAGAGTTGTGAAAGCGCCACCAGCTGCTGGGTTTCCTGCCATAAATACTCATCAACACGAAAATAATTGAGTTCAACCGGTATCCCTCCTCTGTTAAAAGTAAAAGCCTCCATTTTCCTTTCGGTAAGGTAGGGTCTGACCTCCTCACAGGCCCGTAAATATAACTCCCCTTCGGCAACCAGTGCGAAGACAACGCGGTCCACCGAAAGGCTGTAACCACCAAACTGGCTGCGATAATTGATTTCGCCCAGCTGCGCCAGCTTGCATCTGGTACTGGCGATCCTGCTCTTTGAGTCATCCATAGCTGTTTCCTTAACCTGATAAAATCCCTGAAACCTCCTGTCCGCACAGGGAAAATAGGCAATCGCCGTAACAGGTTCAATGAATAAATGCTGTTGCGCTGGCTTTCATTGTGATTTTGCGAGCCGTTACCAAAAAATAAGGTTGATCTTTACTCACCAGCCTTATACTGTATATCCATACAGTGACCTGCGAGCGACGCCATTATGCAAACTCATTTCCTGAAATCTCAGTCTGTTAACACCCGTTTGCGTCCAGCCTCATCCTGTGCTGCTTCACAGACAGTTAAAGCGGCTGGACTTATCAGTGAGCTGATCTACAGTGAGAATCAACCCGGTATGACTCAGATGCTGCTGCTGCCTCTTTTACAGCAGTTGGGCACCCAGTCACGCTGGCAGCTGTGGCTGACCCCGCAGCAGAAATTGAGCCGCAGCTGGCTGCAGCAATCGGGTTTACCTCTGGATAAAGTGATGCAGGTACAATCTTCCGGTGCCATTACCACCGTTGAAGCCATGATCAAAGCCTTACAGACGGGAAATTACAGTGTGGTGCTGGGCTGGTTGCCAGGTGAGATCACCGAAAAAGATCGCCGTCGGCTTCAGGAAGCAGCCTCTTCTGGCCAGGCGTTGGGACTGATAATGCGTCCCGATCAGGTCAATATCTCTTCCGCCAGACCCTTCAGCGGCTTAAAAATTCAGTCTAGTTTGTATCATTAAGTAAAAATAGGAATTATCTCATAAGGATTCTCCTGGCGAGCCAGGATAACCATCTGATTATGCTATGACGCGGCGTGACAATGGTTTAGCCACGTTTTCACCACACAGTTTTTACGCATAACCTGCCCATAAATGTGTAAAATTGTGTACGAATGCCTGTTTTTTTACTGACGTACGTCACATCATACTTGTAAGTTTGCTAGTACGTTGTAGACTTTACGTCGCCAGGGTGCTCAATAATCTCCCTTTTTTGGATGAGCCATAATCGAGCTTCATAACCCGGCGAAGGATTAATCAAAGAGCTAATGAAAGCTCATTGCCTATTTGGATGATAACGAGGCGCAAAAATGAAAAAGACAGCTATCGCAATTGCAGTGGCACTGGCTGGCTTCGCTACCGTAGCGCAGGCCGCCCCTAAAGATAACACCTGGTATACTGGTGCAAAACTGGGCTGGTCTCAGTACCATGACACTGGTTACTACGGTAACGGTTATGAGAACAACAACGGTCCAACTCATGAAAGCCAGCTGGGTGCCGGTGCCTTCGGTGGCTACCAGGCTAACCAGTACCTGGGCTTTGAACTGGGTTATGACTGGCTGGGTCGCATGCCAAACAAAGGCACCGTGACTAACGGCGCATTTAAAGCACAGGGCGTTCAGCTGGCTGCTAAACTGAGCTACCCAATCATGGACGATCTGGACGTTTATACTCGTCTGGGCGGCATGGTATGGCGTGCAGATTCAACGCAGACTAACCCAACTACTGGCCGCATCAGCGACCACGACACCGGTGTTTCTCCACTGGCGGCAGTTGGTGTTGAATATGCGCTGACCAAAAACTGGGCTACCCGTCTGGATTACCAGTGGGTTAACAACATCGGTGATGCAAACACCGTTGGTACCCGTCCGGACAACGGCATGCTGAGCGTGGGCGTTTCTTATCGCTTCGGTCAGGACGAAGCTGCTGCTCCAGCACCAGCTCCGGCTCCAGCGCCAGCACCAGTGGTTGAAACCAAGCGTTTCACTCTGAAATCTGACGTGCTGTTTACCTTCAACAAGGCAACTCTGAAGCCAGAAGGTCAGCAGGCTCTGGATCAGCTGTATACCCAGCTGAGCTCTCTGGATCCTAAAGACGGCAACGTAGTTGTACTGGGCTTCACTGACCGTATCGGTTCAGAGCAGTACAACCAGAAACTGTCTGAAAAACGTGCTCAGTCCGTAGTTGACTACCTCGTTTCTAAAGGCATCCCTTCCAGCAAAATCTCTGCACGCGGTATGGGTGAATCTAACCCAGTTACCGGCAACACCTGTGACAGCGTGAAAGGCCGTAAAGCCCTGATCGATTGCCTGGCACCGGATCGTCGTGTAGAAATTCAGGTTAAGGGTATCAAAGACGTTGTAACTCAGCCTCAGGGTTAAGTTTCGCTTTGATAAAAAAACCCCGCTGCGGCGGGGTTTTTCTTTGCCTGTCATTCAGCGTGATAACAGGTTCTTTCGTTCCTGCCCGTGAATCAGTCTGGCTTGCCTAAAATTGCCTTCAGATCCTGTTTCAGTGAGGACATCTGGCTGGCATACTGTTCTTTGCGCTCTGCATCTTCAATCAGTTGAACAATTGTTTCGGACAATGTCCTGTTGCGGCGCTGCGCCAGTCCGGCCAGTCGTTGCCATACCAGATACTCAAGGTCGATCGACTTTTTACGCGTGTGCTGATGTTCAGCATTAAAATGGCGTTTACGTCGGGCGCGAATGGTCTGCTTCATGCGGTTTTCCAGCGCCGGGTTGATATGACGCGAGATCCACTGCAGCACATCTATCGGACGATTCTCCATCGCCAGCAGTTCATCCACGGCAACCTGTGCCGCGCTGAATTCCAGATAGCGCGTGATCGCTTCACCTTCCCGGTGTTTTTTGACCAGGTATTTCCATTTCCACCCGCTTTCAAGATTTTCCAGTTGCTGATATTTCATCGGAATCTCATGCTTTTCACATAACCCGTTTAGAATAACAGCTTTTTTTAGCCCTGCCGCATAGAAAACGGGGTTGTCATCGCAATCCTGATCTGTAAGCAGGGTGAAGTGCATGTCTACGGTGCTTAACAGGCTGAAATCTTGTATAATGCCGCTTTTACTCATTTCAGAAAAAATACGATAACTTTGACCAACAACAGACTCGAATGGCGCGCCCTACAGCCCGATACCGACAGCGTTCAGCCCCTTTTCTCTCAGGTACCTGAAGACGATTCCAGTTGTTTTGCCGCGGTGCAGTCACGCCTTTTCAACGGGCTGATCCTGCTGCAACAAACGCCGGCTAAATTGCCCCTGATGCTGATCAAAACAGCTGAAAACGCTGAATATCTCGCTTTACTGCAGGAAGAGCTCACCCGCATCAGTGCTGAAGAGGAAGCGGAACTGCATGGCGGTCACTATCTGATTGACGGTCTGTCGATTAGCTGGCGTCCAGCTGAATCTGAGCAGGATAATTTCGCCAGTGTGGGTGGCATCCATTATGCTGACTGGATTGAGGCAGAACAGCTGTTTGGCTGCATACGTTTGTATAACAATGCGCTGACGCTGCAACCCGGTCTGGTTCATCAGGCCAATGGCGGTACGCTGATCCTTTCCCTGCGCACTCTGCTGGCACAGCCTTTACTGTGGCTACGGCTGAGGAAAATCCTTACCACCCAGCAGTTTGACTGGTATTCCCCGGATGAAACCCGGCCGTTGCCGGTGGCGATCCCGGCCATGCCGCTGCAGTTCCGCTTGATCCTCACCGGTGAGCGCGATGCGCTGGCCGATTTCCAGGAGAGTGAACCGGAGCTTGCCGCGCTGTCGCTCTACTCTGAATTCGAAGAGAACATTCAGATTGTCGACGAGGAAGAGTTCAGCCTGTGGGTGAAATGGGTTCGTAGCCTGGCCGCCCGTGCAGATATCGAAGCCCTTACTGATGACTTATGGCCGGTGCTGATCCGGGAGGCGGTTCGCTATACCGGCGATCAGGATACGCTGCCCCTTTGCCCGGCATGGATTACACGCCAGCTGCAGGATGCGGTGATGTACAGTCCGGATGAGAGTATCAGCGGTGAACATCTGCAAAGTGCGCTCGAAACCCGCGAATGGCGGGAGGGCTTCCTGGCTGAGCGGGTACGCGATGAAATTCTGCTCGACCAGATCCTGATCGAAACCGAAGGGGAGATGATTGGGCAGATTAACGCGCTGTCAGTGATCGAATTCCCCGGCCATCCACGTGCTTTTGGCGAACCGTCACGCATCAGTTGCGTGGTGCATGCAGGCGACGGCGAGTTCACTGATGTTGAACGTAAAGCTGAGCTGGGTGGCAATATCCACGCCAAGGGCATGATGATTATGCAGGCCTGGCTTATCGCCGAGCTGGAGCTGGAGCAGCAGCTGCCCTTCTCCGCTTCGCTGGTCTTTGAGCAGTCCTATTCTGAAGTGGATGGCGACAGTGCTTCCCTCGCCGAGCTTTGTGCGCTGATCAGCGCGCTGGCCAGCCAGCCAATCACTCAGCAAATTGCCGTAACCGGGTCAGTCGACCAGTTTGGCCGTGTACAGCCGGTAGGCGGCCTCAACGAAAAGATAGAAGGCTTTTTTCACATCTGCAACCAGCGCAACCTGACCGGCAATCAGGGCGTCATCATTCCGCTTGCCAATGTGCGTCATCTCTCGCTGCAACAGGAAGTGGTGGATGCCGTGCGGGAAGGGAAATTTACCCTCTGGGCAGTCAGCAGCGTGGAAGAAGCGCTCCCCTTGCTGACCGGCGCAGAGTGGGAAAAAGAAAATGCGGCCTGCCTGCTACGATCCATCCAGGAGCGCATTGCACAAATCAATCAGCAGGACGGGCGTCAACGTCCGTGGCCGCTGCGCTGGCTTAACTGGTTCAACCAGAGCTGATCGGACTTGTTCAGCTTACACCTGTTAGCTAACCTTCGTGATTCATTAAAATAAGGCTTATTGAGAACATGGTAGATAAACGCGAATCCTATACAAAAGAAGACCTCATTGCCTCCGGCCGTGGTGAACTGTTTGGCGCTGAAGGCCCACCGTTGCCCTCCGGAAATATGTTGATGATGGACCGCGTGGTGAAAATGACCGAAGACGGCGGTAACTATGGAAAAGGTTTCGTTGAAGCCGAACTGGATATCAATCCGGACCTGTGGTTCTTTGGCTGCCATTTTATCGGCGACCCGGTCATGCCTGGCTGTCTGGGCCTGGATGCCATGTGGCAGCTGGTCGGTTTCTATCTGGGCTGGTTAGGCGCAGAAGGTAAAGGCCGTGCGCTGGGCGTGGGTGAAGTGAAATTCACCGGCCAGGTTCTGCCAACCGCCAAAAAAGTTTCTTACCGCATTCACTTTAAGCGTGTGATTAATCGCAAGCTGGTAATGGGTGTGGCGGACGGTGAAGTGCTGGTTGACGGTCATGTGATCTATACCGCAACCGATCTGAAAGTGGGTCTGTTTAAAGACACCACTGCGTTTTAAGCCTCTCCTTAAAACGGAAACCTCCGCTTAAGCGGAGGTTCTTCCTTTAAACCTGAGTTTTCCAGTCCCACAAGCCTGGTGTGGCTGTTTAACGAACCGGATATTCAGATTATATAACCTGAACAGTTGGGTTATACACTAACCGTCCTGTCCTCCATGGCTTGTCGCCAACCTCCCAACCAGTGAGACCTCGCGTCTATCATTTGATAGGGACACATTTCTTTCGAGCGCCCGGTGATGCCGGCCTGATAGCCTCTGGAGTGTGCCCGTTCGAGTCGATCTCGTTTCTGTCTCTTCATCATGCCTGTAATCCCCTCTTCAGGTCAGGTGGAATCTGGTGGAAAGAAATCAGTGATTGCGTTGTTGGCAACCACGTTTCAATTTCTAACGCCATCCGGGCTAAAAATCAATCCGCAAATTTCACGCCAATGTCATATTTCCGTGAGAATATGCGGTTGCCATTTGGTCCGAAAACCGCGAAAGAAATTGAATAACTCGCTGTAAAGCCACAAAAAAGCCCCTGACTGCGCAAACATCCGATTTTGCGACAATCAAGGGCTTAGCGCTATAGATTAAATTTAATTAACTTTTGCTGCGAATCGCATTGGCCATCTGCCTGGCTTCCTGCTGCCAACCTTTAGCCAGCGTTCTCACTAACGCATCGTAACCATCTTCCGTTTGTGGCAACGTCAGTGCAAACGAGCGCTTAATAATCTGCCCCTGGTGTTCCAACACCCAGTCACCGCTGATCACCGCCTGGCCGTCATAACGCCCATGGAAACCCGTCACATTGACGTTCAGCGTGTCCTGCTGCGCGCCAAGCGGCGAGCCTGAAACCAGCCAGCCCGGCAGCGCATCGCTCAGATCCGCGACCAGCGTCTGCTGCAGCTGCTGGTCAAGCGGGCTGGCCCACAGATTATTGCTGGCAATCACATACTTCACATCGCTGCTCTGATACACCAGCCCGTTGCCCGCCAGATAATCGGGCACGGAAACATGCTGGACAAACACCGCCGGGCGAAGCGCATCACTGCTGCTGTCCGCCGTTACTGAACTTTTTTGTGCGGCGGGCAGCTGGTAGTAAGTCGTTTCTGGCGTACTGCTGCAGGCCGTTACGGCCAGAGCCAGCGCAATGGGTATCCATTTCATCAGTGTTTCGCCCTCTTCGGCTGTGGGTCCTGTCCGGGTTTCGCCTCAAACACCAGCGCATTGCTCTTGCTGTTAAGCGTTTTCAGCACTGGCTGCAGTTCACGCAGCACCTGATCCAACCGCTGCATATCCCCAACCATCTTGCTGTAAGCCGGAGAACCAGGCTGGAAGGCCTTCATGCTGGTATTCAGCTCGCGCAGGGTTTTCTGCATATCCGCTGGCAGCTGCTGCATCTGCTGGCTGCCGGTGATCTGGTTGATGTTATCCAGCGTTTTCTGCAGGTTACGCAGCGTGTTCTGGCTCTCTTTCAACGTGCCGGTGGCCTGATTGATCATCGGGTTCAGTGGCAGGCTGTTGATCTTGTCCAGCGTATCCATCAGCTTCTGCTGGATCTGCGCCAGGCCGCCACTGGTCGTTGGGATCAGCTGATAACCCGCGAACTCTGCCGGGCCGGTATAAGGCTTAACATTGTCGTGGAAATCAAGATCGATATACAACGAACCGGTCAGCAGGTTAGCCGACTTCAGCGAAGCACGCAGGCCCGACTTGATGCCGTCTTTCAGATGCTGCTCAATGTTGAAGTCCTTGCCCAGCATGCTTTCGAAGCGGTCAGGTTCAATGCGGATCAGCACCGGAATGCGGTAATCATTATTCAGTTGCTGTGCCACGTCCTTCGACTGGAACGGCACATCTGCCACCGTACCCAAGCGAATGCCGCGGAATTCAACCGGTGCGCCAGGCTGCAGGCCACGGATCGAATCACTGAAGAACATCAGGAAGTCTTTGTGTACGGTGTACAGTGAATCCTGGATGCTGCGCTGATCGTCGAACAGCTTGTATTCAGCCTTATTCTCCGCCAGCTGGCCCAGCGCCCAGCCGTCAGGCACGTCAAAGCTTACCCCACCGCTGAACAGGGTAGTCAGCGAGCCCATTTCAACGCGCATGCCGGAGGCCGACATATCCACCGCGATCCCGCTGTCTTTCCAGAAGCGCACATTAGTGGTAATCAGGCGGTCATAAGGTGCGGCCACAAAGAGCTGATAGGTCATCATGCGTTTATCAGCATCAAAATTGCTGGTTTCGACCGAGCCGACCCGGTAGCCACGGAACAGTACCGGATCGCCGGCATTAAGCTGACCGGCTTTGGCGCTGTCCAGCGTGATGCGGATGCCCTTTGCATCGGGTGGCGCAAGCGGTGGCGCATCAAGCAGGCTGTAATGCGCTGGCTTTTCGCCTTTGCTGCCCGGCTGCAGCTCAATATAAGCGCCGGAGAGCAATGTCCCCAGCCCGGTCACGCCTTCTCGACCGATGGCCGGTTTAACCACCCAGAAAGCACTGTCGCCCTTCAGCAATTTTTCCATGCCGGAATTCAACCGTGCTTTGATCTCCACGTGGTGGAGATCGTCAGTCAGCACGGCGCTTTCAACAATCCCGACATCCACGCTGCGACTTTTAATGGCAGTCTTGCCACCGACGATACCTTCGGCATTGGTGGTGATCAGCGTGACCTCGGGGCCCTGATGGCTGAAGTGATAAAACAGTATCCACGCACCGATCAGCACGGTGACAATGGGGATGATCCAGACAGGTGACCAGCGTTTGATTTGATCAACCGTCGCCACGCCGTGATTATTTTCCTTCAATGCTCGGCTCCTCAATACTCTTCTCACGTACACGATCCCAGGTCAGACGGGGGTCGAATGTCATGGCGGCAAACATGGTCAGGATCACCACCATGGCAAACAGCAACGCGCCCGTCGCGGGATAAATACTCATCAACTGCCCCATACGCACCAGCGCAGAAAGGACAGCGATAACAAAAACATCAATCATCGACCAGCGGCCGACAAATTCCACCACCTCATAAATTTTATGCATCCTTTCACTGTCCTGATGAGGTTTGCCCTTACCGTTGGCGTCCCAGCACAGCCAGCCAATAGCCAGCATTTTCAGCGATGGCACCATGATACTGGCGATAAAGATCACCAGCGCCACCGGATAGGATCCTTCGCTCCACAGCAGAACCACGCCCGCCATAATGGTTGAGGTAATTTTGCTCCCCAGCGCTTCCGTCACCATTATCGGCATCAGATTGGCGGGGATATACAACAGGAAGGAGGTCAGCAGCAGAGCCAGCGTCCACTGCAGGCTGTGACGGCGGCGGACGTATCCGCCAGTGCCGCAACGCGGACAGCTGAACTGATCGGCTGCCAGCACTGCCGTACAGCAGTGACAGGAACGCATGCCCTGACGCAGGCCGCTGATCGCCGGAACCGGACGGGCAGGTAAAGGGGGAACGGGTGCAATACGTGCCCACAGCCAGCGGCGGTCTACACACTGGAACGCACGTACCTGCAGTACACAAAAAAGACACCAGGGAACAAAGCTGGTGCCGATGCCGATGTCACCGTAGGCCATCAGTTTCACGAAGCTGACCAGCACCCCGGCAAGAAAGATTTCCGCCATCCCCCAGTTTTTAATCTGGAATAACACCCGGGCCATGTTGCGCTTCAGCGGCAGCGGCATGGGAACAGGGTTAACCAGCAGCAGGATTGCCACCATGCAGACCGCGGGCACGGCCTGAACAAACAGCAGAAACAGCGTCGCCAGGCTGTTGTAATCCTCAGACACCATCACCTGAGGAATACGCATCAGCGTGATTTCGCTGCTCAGCCCTGCCACGTGCATATTCACGAAAGGAAACAGGTTCGCCAGGACCAGCATAAACAACGCCGCCAGCGCATAACCGGTGGGCCGCTTCTGCGGCTCGTGCCAGTTAGCCACCAGCGTTGTTTCACAACGCGGGCAGCTGGCTTTGCTGCCCGGCTTCAGGTCCGGCAACTGTGTCATCAGGTCACACTGCGGACAAAGCATCCATTGATCGGCCTGGTGCGATGAACACATAAATTACCTCGTTAACCGTTTTTCAGCGATTCCAGATATTCCCAGCGCTCAAACGCAACGTCCAAATCCTGTTCCACCTGCGCCATCGCATCCAGAACCGGTTGGGTCACTTCATGAGGTTGGCTGAAAAATGTCGCCTCTGCCACTTTAGCCTGCATTGAGGCCAGCTGAGCTTCCAGCGCCTCCATTTTTTCCGGCAGCTGTTCCAGCTCACGCTGCAGGTTATAGCTCATCTTGACAGCAGGACGCTTTGCCGTCTCGTTTTTTACACTTTCCTGCCGGGCCGCGGGGCTGCTGGCTTTGGCTGCGGTGCGGGTCTGCTTGTAAGCCGCGCGCTGCAACTGCGCATCATGATAGCCGCCCACAAAGGCGCCGATCTCGCCGGTACCTTCAAAGATCCAGCACTCGGTGACGGTGTTATCAACAAACTGACGATCGTGGCTGACCAGCAGCACCGTGCCCTGATAGCCGTCGATCAGCTCTTCCAGCAGCTCCAGCGTTTCCACATCCAGGTCATTGGTGGGTTCATCGAGGATCAGCAGGTTACTGGGCTTGAGGAACAGGCGTGCCAGCAGCAAGCGGTTACGTTCCCCTCCGGATAAGGCACGCACCGGCGTCATTGCCCGTTTTGGGTGGAACAGGAATTCCTGAAGGTAGCCCAGCACATGGCGCGGCTTACCGTTAACCATCACTTCCTGCTTACCTTCAGCCAGGTTATCCATCACCGTGCGATCCGGATCCAGCTCGGCGCGGTGCTGATCGAAGTAAGCCACTTCCAGTTTGGTGCCGATGTGCACGCGGCCACTGTCCGGCTTAAGCTGATCGAGCATCAGCTTCAGCAACGTGGTTTTGCCGCAGCCGTTGGGGCCAATCAGAGCAATCTTGTCACCGCGCTGAACCTGAGAGGTAAAGTCACGCACCAGCTGTTTGCCACCTATACCGTAGCTGACGTTTTCCAGCTCAAAGACGATCTTGCCTGAGCGGCTGGCTTCTTCCACCTGCATATTGGCTTTACCCATCACTTCACGGCGTTCCGAGCGCTCGCGCCGCAGGGCCTTCAGCGCGCGAACGCGCCCTTCATTACGGGTTCGGCGGGCTTTAATGCCCTGACGGATCCACACCTCTTCCTGAGCCAGCTTGCGGTCGAATTCGGCATTCTGCATCTCTTCCACTCGCAGCGCTTCTTCTTTGCCGAGCAGATACTGATCGTAGTCGCCCGGCCAGGAGACCAGCTTGCCGCGGTCAAGATCGACAATGCGGGTAGCCATGTTGCGAATAAACGAACGGTCGTGGGAAATAAAGATAATGCTGCCCTGGAAAGTTTTCAGGAACCCCTCCAGCCAGTCGATGGTTTCAATGTCCAGGTGGTTAGTTGGCTCATCCAGCATCAGCACGCGTGGATTGCTGACCAGTGCCCTGCCAAGTGCGGCTTTACGCAGCCAGCCACCGGAAAGGGAAGAGAGCGCCGCGTCGCCATCCAGGCCAATCTGTTTCAGCACGTCCTGAATGCGCGTTTCCAGCTGCCACAGGTTCTGATGATCCAGGATACTTTGCAGACGTCCCATCTCATTGAGATTTTTGTCGCTGGGATCGGACATCACCAGATGCGAAACAGCGTGATACGCCTTCAGGTGTTCAGCCTGCTCTTCCACACCTTCAGCCACAAAATCATAAACTGAGCCCGCCACGTTGCGCGGGGGATCCTGTTGCAGACGCGCCACAATCAGGTCCTGCTCATAAATAATGCGCCCGTCGTCCAGCGGCTGCTCACGGTTGATAATTTTCATCAACGTGGATTTGCCTGCGCCATTACGGCCAACCAGACAGACGCGCTCATTCTCTTCAATATGGAGCTCAGTGTTATCCAACAACGGTGCATCGCTGAATGACAGGTACGCACCATGAATACTGATCAGTGACATAAAACTTATTCCTTACCGGCGTGAGCGATCAGCCAGCAGTTATGAATTTGACGGTTACGGGCAAAATCCTGCGACTGGGTTTTGGCGGTGATTTCCTGCGCGGCAAGATGCAGACCGGCCAGCCCGTCGTGGTCCATTTTGAAACCGCGTTTATTGTTGGAGAACATAATGGTGCCGCCTTTACGCAGCAGTCTTTTCAGATCTTTCATCAACAGCAGATGATCTCGCTGCACGTCAAAGCTCTCTTCCATTCTCTTCGAGTTTGAGAAGGTCGGCGGATCGATAAAGATCAGATCGAACTGCTCGTCAGAATTACGCAGCCAGCTCAGGCAGTCCGCCTGCATCAGGCGGTGCTGACGACCGGTCAGCCCGTTCAGGCGCAGGTTGCGTTCTGCCCACTCCAGATAGGTACGGGACATATCTACTGTGGTGGTGCTGCGTGCGCCGCCCAGTCCTGCATGCACACTGGCGCTGCCGGTGTAAGCGAACAAATTCAGGAAATCTTTACCCTTGCTCATCTGGCCCAGCATTTTGCGGGCAATACGGTGGTCCAGGAACAGGCCGGTATCCAGATAGTCGGTAAGGTTAACCCACAGTTTTGCATTGAATTCTGAGACTTCGAAGAAGTCGCCCTTCTCGCCCAGCTTCTGGTACTGGCTTTTCCCCTTCTGACGCTCACGGGTTTTCAGCACCAGGCGGTTGGCAGGCAGATCCAGCACGCTCAGCGTGGCAGAAATCACATCAAACAGGCGCTGACGGGCTTTGGCCGGTTCAATGGTCTTCGGCGGCGCATACTCCTGCACCACAATCCACTCGCCATAGCGGTCCACAGCAACGTTGTAATCAGGCAAATCAGCATCGTACAGGCGATAGCACTCGATACCTTCCTGCCGGGCCCACTTTTCCAGCTTTTTCAGATTCTTGCGCAGGCGGTTAGCGTAATCTTCCGCAATCTGTCCGACATTCCCTGAAGTGTTAACCGCCAGCAGATAATTCTTCTGTACGCAGTCCAGCGGGCCGTTTTTCGCTTTGAACTGACGATCGGCGCGCAGCTGCAGGCAGCTCAGCAGTTCCGGAGAAGCGCTGAACAGCGACAGGTTCCAGCCGCCAAAATGGGTTTTCATAATGCGACCCAGCTGGCTGTGCAGGGCAATCAACGCCGGCTCGCTCTCCAGACGTTCTCCGTACGGCGGGTTGCTCAACACCGTACCGGTTGGGCCTTCCGGCTGCGGGTTGGTCAGCTTCAGTACGTCCTGCACGGTGAAACCGATAATATCGGCCAGACCGGCTTTGCGGGCATTGGCCCGGGCACGCTCAATCACCCGTGAATCATTGTCATAACCAGAGAAACGGGAACGGGTTTCCTGCAGGCCACGGCGGGCGCGAATCTGAGCTTCGCTGGTCACTTCACGCCACAGCGCTTCACTGAATTTGCTCCAGCCGGTGAACCCCCAGTGATTACGATGCAGACCTGGCGCTCGATCGGTGGCGATCATCGCAGCTTCGATCAGCAGAGTGCCCGATCCACACATCGGATCGACCATTGCCGTGCCAGCCTGCCAGCCAGAACGCAGGACGATCGCAGCGGCCAGGTTCTCTTTCAGCGGTGCCTGCCCGGTTTGCTGACGGTAGCCGCGCTGATGCAGGCCTTCACCACTCAGGTCCAGCGCGATGCTGGCTTTATCATCGTTCAGCCAGACGTTAACCCGGATGTCGGGCTGCTCACGGTCCACATCAGGGCGCGGCAAATTTTGGCGGGTGAAGCTGTCAACGATCGCATCTTTAACTTTCAGCGCGCCGTACTGGCTGTTGCGGATCACTTCATTCAGGCCGCTGAAATGCACGGCAAAGGTTTTATCACTGCCGAACATCGCCGGCCAGTCGATAGCCTGAACGCCCAGATAGAGATCCAGGTCGCTGTAGACGCTGCATTCGGTCAGCGGCAGCAGGATGCGGGAGGCCAGTCGGCTCCACATCAGGCTCTGATACATCAGACGATCGTCACCCTCATAATGTACGCCGCCCTGGACGACCTGGCAGGCCTGAGCCCCCATCGCTTCCAGTTCACTTTTTAACAGCTCTTCGAGCCCACGCGCCGTACTGGCAAACAGAGAATTCATAGCGTCACTTATCGTCTTCATAAAATTGTTGCGCATTATAGCTAATCGCGGGCTCATGTCATAAAGTTAGCTTCTTTTCGTCAGTGCTCCCGGCCGTTTTCTGCGCTGACGCCCTCATTTGACGCAAGTTGCAGGCTGTTAAGCCCGGAGACCTTCATGATTAATCTGTCACGTCTGTTCATTCACCCGGTTAAATCGATGCGCGGAACCCAGGTTTCTCATGCGCAGGCGCTGGAGAGTGGGCTGGCTTTTGACCGGATTTTTATGATCACCGAGCCGGATGGTACCTTTGTTACCGCACGTCAGTACCCGGAAATGGTGCTGTTCACTCCGGCGCTGATCCAGGATGGCCTGTTTCTCTCCGCGCCAGATGGTAGCTCCGCCACCGTCCGCTTTGCTGATTTCCTGCCTGAAGCGGCCCCGACCGAAGTCTGGGGCAATCAGTTCACCTCGCAGATTGCGCCCGCAGCGATCAATGACTGGCTGAGCGGCTTCTTTCCCCGGCCGGTTCAGCTGCGCTGGGTCGGTACTGAGATGACCCGACGGGTGAAACGCTTTAAGCAGGTTCCGCTGGGCTTTGCCGATGGCTTTCCTTTTCTGCTGATAAATGGAGCTTCGCTGCATGACCTGCGCCAGCGCTGCCCGGCCGGGATCAAACTGGAGCAGTTCCGCCCGAACCTTGTGGTCGCTGGCGCCACGGCCTGGGCGGAAGACAGCTGGTCAACGGTGCGGATTGGCGAGATCCTGTTCGATATCCCCAAGCCCTGCAGCCGCTGTGTGTTCACTACCGTCAGCCCTGAGCGGGGCCGCCGGCATCCCAGCGGCGAGCCGCTGAATACGCTACAAAAATTTCGCACGGCAAAAGATAACAGCGGCGATATCGATTTCGGCCTTAACCTGATCGCCCGAAGCAGTGGGATCCTGCGTGTGGGTGATGAACTACAGGTGCTGGCCAGCAAACCGCCACGTCCTTACGGTGCGGACAATGTGGCGGAGTCTCTCGCGGTGGAAACCCGTGCGGAACAGGAAGTGACGATCAGCTGGCAGGGCGAAACGTTTAAAGGAAACAATCAGCAGGTGTTACTGGAGCAGTTGGAGATGAAAGGCTATCGTATCCCCTACTCCTGCCGGGCCGGGATCTGCGGCAGCTGCAAGGTTAATCTTCTCTCTGGTGAGGTGCGTGCATTGAAGAAAGGGGCCGTGCGCGAGGAGGGGACTATCCTGAGTTGCAGCTGCGTTCCGGCTGGCGACATCGTGTTGAGCGGGCGTCAACCCTGAAACAAACAGGTTTGCTTCGCTGCCTGACGAGGGGAATGAGCGGAACGTTCTGAACCGGACAGGGGCTGTGTTCAGACAGCCCGCGCGAAAGAGAGATTTTGCTGCCGGGTAAGTGGCATCAGGCGGTCGTGCATCACTTTGATGGCATCGCCCAGCACCATCCCTTTTCCTACCAGAGTCAGCTGAGGTTGCGCCAGCAGACACAACGCGGCACTTTCACCCGCTTCCACCACCAGCAGCAAGGCTTCGTCACCATTTTCACACAGGCGAACCGCTACCAGCTCACCCTCTGCTGGCTGCCAGTCACCCTGATGATGAGTCTCAAAATGCCAGCTTTTCGGCATCAGTGGCTTGAGGAAGCGACAGGCCACCAGCGCATTCAGTACCAGCTCGGCACGCTGATCGGCATTCAGTTCACAGCGGCGACACTTCTCTTCAAATGTAAAGAACAGGGCAGCATCATCGACACAAAACCCTGAAGTATCAAAAGCATCCGGCGTCAGCATCTTACGGGGAAAACGTGAACGGAACAGTATACCGTCGGCCAGATCCAGCATCATGCGATCGTGTTCGGCATCGAAAAACCAGCGCCAGCTGTCGTCAGGTTTAATCCTCATGATCTGTCCTGTTGTGAGAAATGAAAAACCGCTATTTATTGATGTTACCGGTTCAACTAAGCAGCTGCATTTAACCGGAGACGGCAAAATAGTCTGAATATTGTTTAAACAGGATAAAATATAAACGAGCCAGAGGCGAAAATAAAGCCCCTGGCATATTTAAGTCAGAATCTGCTTAGAGGTGGGTCACAATTTCTTTTATCAGTGGCGGGCCTTTGTAAATAAATCCGGAATATATTTGCACCAGCGAGGCGCCAGCAGCCACTTTTTCCCTTGCCGAAACCAGTGAATCAATACCACCCACGCCAATAATTGGCAGGCGCCCCTGAAGTTCCTGCGACAGACGGCGAATAACTTCTGTGCTGCGCAATTGCACCGGACGGCCACTTAATCCTCCCGCTTCATTGCTGTGTTTTAAGCCGCTGACCAGCGAACGGTCGAGAGTGGTATTGGTAGCAATCACACCATCAATATTATGACGGACTAAACTGTCGGCAATTTGGATCAATTCTTCTTCTGAAAGATCCGGCGCGATCTTTACCGCCACCGGAACATATTTGTGATGAACCGTTGCAAGATCTTTCTGCTTTTGTTTTACCGCCTGCAGAAGATCGTCCAGCGCCTCACCATATTGCAGCGTGCGTAATCCAGGCGTGTTAGGCGAAGAGATATTGATCGCGATATAACCGGCGTAAGGATAAATTTTATCCATGCAGGTGAGATAATCATCCTTGCCCTGCTCAACCGGGGTATCTTTATTTTTACCAATATTAATGCCTAAAACGCCGTCAAAATGAGACTTTTTGACGTTTTCGACCAGGCGGTCCACGCCGAGATTATTAAACCCCATCCGGTTAATAATGCCTTCGGCTTCCAGCACGCGAAACATTCTTGGCTTATCATTGCCCGGCTGCGGGCGCGGCGTTACGGTGCCGATCTCGATAAAACCAAAGCCCATTGCGCCGAAGGCATCAATGCATTCACCGTTTTTATCCAGGCCTGCGGCCAGACCAAGGGCATTTTTAAACGTCAGCCCCATGCAGGTAACCGGTTTAAAAGGAAGAGACTGGCGAACCAGATGAATGAGTGGCGTACCGCTCACCCGATGCAGCTGCGTGAGAGTCAGTTCATGCGCATGCTCAGCATCAAGCTGAAACAGCGCCTTACGAACCAGGTTGTACATGATCGCTCCTGAATGCCCGAAGCCCCGGGCCTGAAAGGACTAACTGTTGATATCTTGCGATATTAACCCTGAAATTGCGTTCGCCGTCCGGCGACGATCCTTTCCACCTTTATTATGTCTGGTATCAATGTGGCAAGGTTTACGCAGTGACGCTGCAGGCGCGGGGTAAAAGGGTAAAGTCCTTTACGGCGAAAGTAAAACGTTTGCGCTGAATTGATTGCAATCAGCCTTATCCCGCGTCGCGCCTGCTACTGTGCCGCTATATCCGGAAAGTGACTAATCTCTGCCGGATAAATCATTTAAGCCTCCTGCCAGCCTCTGTCAGGATAGTTCCATTCCTTTGGAAATAAGTTTAATCAATAACTTTTAGTTATAAGGAGTGGTCATGCGCGTTATTACTCTGGCGGGAAGCCCTCGCTACCCTTCCCGCTCCACGGCTCTGCTGAGCCTCTGCCAGAAGGCACTCGAACAGCGCGGCGTCGAAGTTATTCCGTGGAATCTGCATAATTTTCACCCTGAAGATCTGCTGTATGCCCGTTTTGACTCCCCCGCCCTGCTGGCACTGAAAGAAGATCTCGCCTCCGCTGACGGGCTGGTTATTGCCACACCGGTCTATAAAGCTTCCTTTTCCGGTGCGTTGAAAACGATTCTGGATTTACTGCCTGAGCGAGCGCTGGAACACAAAGTGGTTTTGCCACTCGCCACGGGCGGTACCATCGCACATATGTTGGCTGTCGATTACGCACTCAAACCGGTGCTCAATGCACTTAAAGCGCAGGAAGTGCTGCACGGCGTCTTCGCCGACGATACACAGATTGCAAATTACGACCGTACGCCGGAACTGTCACCGGTGCTGGCGTCCCGTATTGCGGAATCCGTTGAGACCTTCTGGCACGCTCTGGCACGTCGCCATCAGCCCCTGGCTGCAGCTGTTTAAAGTTTAAGGAAAAAGCAATGAGCCTGTTTTCACGTTTCGCTGCGACGCTGGTTATCGGCAGCATTCTGACCAGCAGCGTATTTGCTGCAGAGCCCGTCGCACCCAAGACGTTTCGTATTGGTTATCAGAAAGGGTCGGTCAGCATGGTGCTGGCCCGCTCGCATCACCTGCTGGAAAAACGCTTTCCCGATACAGAGATCAAGTGGGTTGAATTCCCGGCCGGGCCGCAAATGCTTGAAGCCCTGAATGTTAACAGCATCGATCTGGGCAGCACCGGAGATATTCCGCCAATTTTCGCCCAGGCTGCGGGTGCCGATCTTTTGTATGTTGGAGCCGAACCGCCAAAACCGAAAGCTGAGGTGATCCTGGTCGCTAAAAACAGCCCGATTAAAACCGTGGCAGAGCTTAAAGGCCATAAGGTTGCCTTCCAGAAAGGTTCCAGTTCACACAACCTGCTGCTGCGCGCGCTGGAGAAAGCCGGCCTGAAGTTCAGTGATATCCAGCCGACTTACCTGACGCCTGCAGATGCACGTGCCGCTTTCCAGCAGGGCAATGTGGATGCCTGGGCCATCTGGGATCCCTACTACTCCGCAGCGATACTGGAAGGGGGCGCCCGGGTACTGACCGATGGCAGCCAGCTGAATCAGACAGGCTCGTTCTACCTTGCCACCCGTCCCTTCACCGAAGCCAACGGTCCCTTTATCACTCAGGTACTGCAGACCTTCAGCCAGGCAGATGCACTGACCATCAGCGACCGCAGTCACAGCATTGACCTGCTTGCCCAGGCGATGGGTCTGCCAAAGCCGGTGATCGCCAGCTATCTGGACCATCGCCCGCCGACGACTATCGGCCCGGTCAGTGACAAAACGGCGAAACTGCAGCAGCAAACCGCCGACCTGTTTTATGCCAATCATCTGATGCCGGTGAAGGTCGATGTTGCCAGCCGTATCTGGCATGCCGGTCCGTCCACCCATTAAGGAGTTGTATTATGAGCCTTTCCGTTTTCTGGTTTCTGCCCACTCATGGTGACGGCCACTATTTAGGCACGGCCGAAGGTTCCCGTCCGGTAGATCACGGTTATTTACAGCAGGTTGCTCAGGCAGCCGATCGTCTGGGGTTTGGCGGCGTGCTGATCCCGACCGGTCGCTCCTGTGAAGATGCCTGGCTGGTTGCGGCCTCGCTGATCCCGGTGACCCAGCGTCTGCGTTTTCTGGTCGCGCTGCGTCCCGGGGTGATCTCGCCGACTCAGGCAGCCCGTCAGGCTGCAACGCTGGATCGCCTTTCGAATGGCCGCGCACTGTTTAATCTGGTGACTGGCGGCGATGCGGAAGAGTTGGCAGGCGATGGCGTGTTTCTGGATCATCGCGAGCGCTATGAAGAATCGGCTGAATTCACCCGCGTATGGCGCCGGGTGCTGGAAGGGGAAACGGTCGATTATGAAGGCAAACATGTGCACGTCCGGGGCGCACGCCTGATGTTTAAACCCGTTCAGCAGCCTCGTCCACCGCTGTGGTTTGGCGGCTCGTCTGAACCCGCTCAGGATCTCGCGGCCGAGCAGGTGGAAGTCTATCTGACCTGGGGCGAGCCCCCGGCACAGGTAAAAGAGAAGATTGAACAGGTGCGCGCCAAAGCCGCCGCTCAGGGCCGAAAAGTAAAATTTGGCATTCGCCTGCATGTGATCGTTCGCGAAACCAATGAAGAAGCCTGGCGTGCCGCCGAACGTCTGATCTCTCATCTTGATGATGCCACTATCGCCAAAGCTCAGGCAGCGCTGGCGCGGACAGATTCCGTGGGTCAGCAGCGTATGGCTGCTCTGCATGGCGGACGCCGTGATAAGCTCGAAATCAGCCCAAACCTGTGGGCTGGCGTTGGGCTGGTGCGGGGCGGAGCAGGTACGGCGCTGGTTGGCGATGGTGAAACCGTAGCAGCAAGAATGCAGGAGTATGCCGACCTGGGCATCGAAACCTTTATTCTCTCCGGTTATCCACACCTGGAAGAAGCGTATCGCGTAGGCGAGCTGCTGTTCCCTCATCTGGATCTCAACGTGCCGGAAATTCCACAACCGCGTGTCGTGTCCGCCCATGGTGAAGCCGTGGCTAACGACTTTACGCCCCAAAAAGTCGCGCAGAGCCAGGGGGCATCATGAACAAACAAGTAAACCGCTTGCTCAATCAGCTGCTCCCATGGGTACTGCCGGTTCTGCTGGTGGTGGTGTGGCAAATCGCCTCGCAAACTGGCTGGCTCTCTACCCGTATCCTGCCCTCGCCGGAAGCGATTGTGGTGACGTTCTGGAACCTGACCGCCAGCGGAGAGCTCTGGCAAAATCTGGCGATCAGTACCTGGCGTGCGGCGATTGGCTTTGCCATCGGTGGCTCGATCGGGCTGGTCCTCGGTCTGATCACCGGCATGTCCCGCACCGGCGAACGCCTGCTGGATACTTCGGTGCAGATGATCCGTAACGTGCCGCATCTGGCGCTGATCCCGCTGGTCATTTTGTGGTTCGGCATTGATGAGTCGGCCAAGATTTTCCTGGTGGCACTGGGAACGCTGTTTCCCATTTACCTCAACACTTATCACGGCATCCGCAATATTGATCGCGGACTGGTTGAGATGGCCCGCAGCTATGGTCTTTCCGGCTGGAGCCTGTTTATTCAGGTGATCCTGCCGGGTGCGCTACCCTCAATCATGGTCGGCGTCAGGTTCGCACTGGGCCTGATGTGGCTGACACTGATTGTGGCGGAGACGATTTCCGCAAACTCCGGCATCGGCTATCTGGCGATGAATGCCCGTGAGTTTCTGCAAACGGATGTGGTGGTGGTCGCCATTATTCTTTATGCCCTGCTCGGTAAACTGGCTGACGTCAGCGCGCTGTTACTGGAACGCGTCTGGCTGCGCTGGCATCCGGCTTATCAACTGAAAGAGGAAAATGCATGAGCGTATTAACTCCGTCACCGGCTCGCCTTAATGCCGGAACCCCTCTGGGAGTCAATGGCGTCAGCAAGCAGTATCAGGGCCGGACCGTACTGAATAATATCGACCTGCATATCCCGTCTGGCCAGTTTGTGGCAGTTGTCGGCCGCAGCGGCTGCGGGAAGAGTACCCTGCTCCGCCTGCTGGCCGGACTGGAAAAAACCACCTCAGGTGAGCTACTGGCCGGTAATGCGCCACTGAGTGAGGCACGGGAGGATACCCGCCTGATGTTCCAGGATGACCGCCTGCTGCCGTGGAAAAGCGTGATTGATAATGTCGGACTGGGGTTGAAAGGAAAGTCCTGGAAAGCAGATGCGATGCAGGCCCTGACCGCAGTCGGGCTGGCAGAAAGAGCCAAAGAGTGGCCTGCCGCTCTGTCAGGCGGACAGAAACAGCGTGTGGCGCTGGCTCGGGCATTGATCCATCGTCCGGGACTGCTGCTGCTGGACGAGCCGCTGGGCGCGCTGGATGCATTAACCAGAATCGAGATGCAGGATCTGATTGAATCGCTGTGGCAACAGCATCACTTTACCGTGCTGCTGGTGACCCATGACGTCAGTGAGGCTGTGGCAATGGCTGACCGCGTGCTACTGATTGAAGAGGGGAATATCGGTCTTGACCTGACGGTGGACCTCCCCCGCCCGCGGCGCAAAGGCTCGGTGCGCCTGGCCGAGCTGGAGGCCGCAGTGCTGGACCGGGTGATGAAACGCTCACCGGGTGAAGCGCAAAAACGTTACGCGCAACAGTGACCCCCTGCCGAAAACGTCTGCCGACGGGAACGATGAGCTCAAGACAGACAGCAAGGTCCGGTCCTTGCTGTCATCTCAATAGCTGAACATCATACTGAAGCCCAGTGTCACCGGGCTGGTCTTATAGCCATCTGGTTTGGATAACGGCATGCCTGCAAACAGATCATAACCGATGTTAAAAGCATTGCCCCGAAGACCCAGTTGTCCTCCGGCCAGATGCCTGCCCGACAAATTTTCACTGTCGGACCCCAACACGCTGCCATAATCCATGCCCAGATAAAGTTCCTGCGAGGGTAACGGCGTACGCCAGGCAAAATCATTGCGTAGATACCATCCACGACTGGCGTTTAAGGTTCGCTCACCATCAAAGCCCCTCACGGTCCAGCGGTTGCCAAGTGACAGTTGATCCTGGAGGGTCAGATCGGTGGCACTTGTCTGGCGAAAATAACGGACATTGTAGCGAAAGCGTTGCTCAGACAGCTGAAAAGGAAAATTCAGCTGCAGAGTGGCCCGCCCTATTTTGCCCACCGCCGTCGCCGTGCCGGAAGACTCTTCCGGTGCAGGGAGGGCACCAAACCAACGGGTGCCTCGCTGATAGCTGATACCGGCATCCAGCGTGGCTTTACCAAAATAATGTCGGTGCTGTAAACCCAGGCGCCAGGCAGAGGTACGTCGACGCTGGATCTCTATTTCGGTATCGTACAAATAATAGTGAGACTCACGCGCCAGCAGATCATAGGTAAGAACAGTTTTTTGATTTTGGCTACGGTGCAGCACCCGACTGAGCTGCGCATCCAGGTTTTTTATCTTGCCACTATAAAGATAATCCCAGGAAGAACCGGAAACAGTCTGATGATACTGGTAATTCCAGGCTGTAACGCCAAACGCCCAATAGCCGACAGGCAATGAATAGTGCGCGGTCAGGTTTTTGTTTCCCTTGTCGCTGCCCCGATACAGATCATGCGATCCGGAAACATAGAGCAGATCGCTGAGAGAAAAAGGATTATCCAGCGACAATGAAACACCGGCCTGATAGCGCCCCACGCTTTGGGTTGCTGAATCATCGAGAGTGACCCCCACGCGCCACATTTTATTTTGCTTACGGTTAACGTCAATATCACTCTCGCCAGGATGTACACCCGGAATAATTTTTATCCGAGCCTGAATACCAGGCAGACGTTGCAGATTCTCAAGACCCTGTTCAATATCCCGGAGATTGAGCAAATTGCCGGAATGAGCGGGGATCGTGGTGTAAAGACGAAGATAACGATCGCTGTCTCTGGCAAGTTTTACGTTTCTGACCCGGCCAGGAACCACCCGGAATGTTACAGTGCCGCTTTTCATGTTTTGCGCTGGTGCCACGACCCGTGTGGTAATATAACCGTGGTCCACCAGTCTGTTTTGCAATGTCTTCATCAACAGATTAAGGCCTTTTCCACCCAGGCATTTTCCCACCCCCTGATTAGCAATACGCTGCAAGGGTATCCAGCCAGGCAGACTTTCGGCTCCTTCCAGCAGGACAATTTTGACGGCGAAGCAGTTTTTTTCGCTGGGAAAATTGATGTTCCCGGAACCCGAAGAGGGCGCGGAAAGGCGGACATCCTGCGTCGGCGGTTTTAAATGGTTCTCAAGCACTTGTTGCCTTTGCTGCTGATTGATCAGTGGCTCAGTTAAGGCATTATCTTGCGCATGAGCTATGACCGGTTTAATTAAAATCACCAGGCAAAGGCCCTTTATTGTTCTTAAAAAATGCAAATGATGCATTTCAAACATTCCTTGTTCGGTAAGAACACGCTGATATCTGAAAACAGTCGTATTTATCGTCAGAAAGCCCTGTTCTCACAGGGCTCATTATCAGTCAAATGAAGGTGTTTCAGCTATATGATGAACATTCACCGGGTGAATCTATCGAAAGAATGGAAACCATTTAGAGCCGTGTTGACTACCTGAGGTGTTAGTGCTGGCCAGTGTGGTTACCGTGGCATCAGTACTGACGACATTGTCATCAGTCGCCTGCAGATCAATGCTGGTACCTTCCGTGGTACTGCCACTGATATCAATGGAGTCACCCTGCATGCTTAACGCTCCGGAAGCATGATTAGTCCCCTGAGCGACCAGAGCGCCCGTCGTTGTCACGGTAAGATTGCCGCTGTTATTACGCCTGCGGTTGCCAGCGCTTAATGTACTGTCGGCACCGCTGTTCAGCGTGGCCGCTGAAATGGTGAGATTTTGTTGCGAAGCAATCGTTCCGGTATTAGTGACATCACCGTCGCTGGTCAGCGCCATATCACCGGTGCTGCTAAGCGAACCACTGTTCGTCAGCGAGGCGCTGGTCAGGGTTAATTCACGGCCACTGCTGATGTAACCAGAGTTATCGACGCTGCCCTCGCTGGCAATCGTGACTGCATCCGATGAATAAACGCTGCCAGAGTTATCGACGCTGCCGTCGCTGGCAATCGTAAGTGCATCCGATGAATAAACACTGCCTGAATTGACGAGATCACCCGTGCTGGTTAACGTTACGCCACCCGAGTTGTACCATTTCCGGCTGGATTTACTGTAAACCAGGCCACTGTTATCAATGCTGCTCCCCGTCAGGCTGATGCCACCGCCATTGCTGACCAGTGAACCACTGTTATTGACGGCGCCCACCGCCTCAACCAGCACGGCATTGCTGGCTTTCACATAACCGCTGTTAGTAACATCACCTGTGCCCGCCATCGTAACCGTATTGTTACTGACTAACAGCCCACTGTTGCTGACATTGGCCCCGTTTAAAGTCGCCCCACCGGCACTGCTGATTCGACCGGCATTTTCAATGTCACCCCCGGCAGTCAGGCTGACTGACCCTGCTGCAGCCACAAGCGTGCCCGCATTACTTACGCCCACCCCGCTTTCAGTTCCTACCAGGGTAATTTTCCCCGCATACATGCCGCCAAGGCTTGTCACATCCAGAGCCAGTTCCGGCGAACTGGAAGTCTCATCATCAGTAAGTTTTGTGACGACTTCATTGGCCACATCCACAGTGTTGCGGCCGGTGGTAATTTTAAGATCTCTGGCCCGCACTGCTGCGTTAACCTTAACCGAGCGGGCAATAATATCGGTATAATCCTGGCCCAGACTGTTCATACCAGAGCCATCAATGGTCACTTCTCCTTCTTCAACGCTGTAGCCTGTCAGATTACCGTCATCATCGATTTGAGCCACCCCCGTGGTCAATGTCGCGCGACTGGCGTTAATAAACCCACAGCCGTCACAGGTTATGCCGGAAGGGTTGGCGATAACCACCTCGGCTTTATCACCTGCCACTTCAATATAACCATTTAACTGGCTTGCACTGCTGGAGTTAATTTCATTGAGAATGATACTGGCAGTGCCATCGGCCAGCGAGGAGTTACCCTCAATAGTGCCGCCAAGATAAGTAGAAGCGCCATTTTGCGAGTTATTCAGAATGACACCATTCTGATCCACATCAAATTGGCTATAGGTATTGCGCGAGACGCCAGCGGCACTGGGCGTGGTGATATTTACGACGGTTGCGGCATCAGTATTATTGACAATATCAGGCTGCTGGCTGGCAACAGCACTGCTGTCAGCAACTATTTCAGCTTTTGCCGGAGTTATCGCCCCGAGAGCAATCAGCACAGCGAAGCTGACGCTTCCCATTTTTGCGACCTGCATCCGGGTATTTCTTTTCATCTTCATCACAAATCCTTATGTTATTTAAGCTAACTCAGTGTTGAATCGTTCCCCAGAACCACACCCACACGGAATAATGCAATGTCAGCGAAAACCTGAAGCGATTTTCATTGCCAGATAACAAGGATATGAAAAAATAAAGAAAATAAAAAATGAAAGGATAATAATCATGCGATCCAGCGAGGTTAATTCCCGCATGGGAGTGAACTTAGCCTAATACAGCCCAGAGATCAATAATAAAAATTATCATTTGAAAAATATTAACACCAAGAAAACGCCACAGTTATTTTTTACGCTTTGCCTGGGTTATTATAGCGAGAAAACATCCTATTATTAGACGGGAATAAACATTCTTCAGCGTGATAATAAAGCGGGTATTTTCATACCCGCCCTTTTGATGCTAAGTGCCTCTGACTAAGCATTCAGCGCTTTGCTGATTTTCTCGTACAGATCCCCGGACAGTTTATCCAGCCCTTTCAGCTGCTCCAGCGCCTGACGCATCAGCACCTGACGGCCTGCGTCATAACGCTTCAGGCGAATCAGCGGCTCAACCATTCGCGCAGCAACCTGCGGGTTACGCGTGTTCAGATCGGTAAGGATTTCGACCAGGAACTGATAGCCGCTGCCGTTGATGGCGTGGAATGCTGATGGGTTAGCGGAAGCAAACGCGCCAATCAGCGAACGGATACGATTTGGATTGCTCAGGGTGAATGAACGGTGGTTCAGCAGTGCCCGCACCCGGTTCAGCACATCAGGCGCCGGGCTGGTGGCCTGCAAGGCAAACCACTTGTCCATGACCAGCCCGTCTTTATGCCAGCGTTCGTCAAATGCCGTCAGCAGTGCTTCACGGCACGGCAGTTGAGCCGCCACAGAGGCCGCCATTGCCGCCAGCGAGTCGGTCATGTTGTTGGCCTGCCGGAACTGGGCTTTGACCAGCCGGTCTGCCAGTTCAACGTCACCAAAGGCCAGATAGCCCAGACAGACATTTTTCAGCGCACGCTTGCCAATCTCTGCATGTTCAACGCGATATTCGCCAGATTGATTTGCGTTGTAGACCGCCAGCCACTCATCAGATAACTCGGTTGCCAGCAAACGTACCAGTGAACCACGTACGTCAGAGATAGCCTGTGGATCGATGGTTTCGAACAGTTCAGCGATCTCATTCTCACCCGGCAGTGACAGGATTAGCGCCATCAGCGCCGGATCGCTGTTCTCTTCCAGCAGTACCGCGCGGAAGGCGTCCGCCACGTGCAGAGGCACTGACAGGGATTGTCCCTGCTGATGACGCGCGACGTTCAGCTTGATATAGGTTGACATCAGGCTTTGTGCGGCGTCCCAGCGGGCAAAGTCGTTGCGGGCATGACGCATCAGGAAGGTCAGCTGCGCGTCGCTCCAGTTGTAATCAAGTTTCACCGGCGCAGAGAATTCACGCAGGAGAGAAGGCACCGGCTGGAAATGAACGTTGTCGAACACGAAGCTCTGGAACTCTTCGGTCACATTCAGCACGTGGTGAACCGGGTGGCCATTGTGCTGCAGCGGGATCACCTTGCCTTCCCCATCATACAGCTCAATATCCAGCGGGATATGCAGCGGACGTTTCTCCTTCTGATCGGCCGTTGGCGGAGTCATCTGGGTGACATGCAGGGTGTACTGCTCCAGCTCCGGGTTGTAGTCATCGCGGATCGAGAGCACCGGCGTACCAGACTGGCTGTACCAGCGGCGGAAATGCGACAGGTCGACGTTTGAAGCATCCTCCATTGCCTGAACGAAATCATCACAGGTGGCCGCGCTGCCGTCGTGGCGCTCAAAATAGAGCTGCATCCCTTTCTGGAAGTTCTCTTCGCCCAGCAGCGTGTGCATCATGCGGATCACCTCGGATCCCTTCTCATACACCGTCAGGGTATAGAAGTTATTCATCTCGATAACCTGCTCGGGGCGGATTGGATGTGCCATCGGGCTGGCATCCTCAGCAAACTGCGCCCCGCGCATCACACGGACGTTATCGATACGGTTCACTGCGCGCGAGCCAAGGTCTGAACTGAACTCCTGATCGCGGAACACGGTCAGGCCCTCTTTCAGGCTCAGCTGGAACCAGTCGCGGCAGGTGACGCGGTTGCCGGTCCAGTTATGGAAATATTCATGACCAATCACCGCTTCAATACCAAGGTAATCCTTGTCGGTGGCCGTTTCAGCCTTCGCCAGCACGTACTTCGAGTTAAAGACGTTCAGGCCCTTGTTCTCCATCGCGCCCATGTTGAAGAAATCCACGGCGACGATCATAAAAATGTCGAGATCGTATTCCAGGCCGAAACGGTCCTCATCCCACTTCATGCTGTTTTTCAGCGAGGTCATCGCCCAGTCCGCGCGATCAAGATTGCCGCGGTCAACAAAAATTTCCAGCGCCACATCACGCCCTGAACGCGTTTTGAAGCTGTCGCGCAGCACGTCAAAATCGCCCGCCACCAGCGCAAACAGATAGCAAGGTTTCGGGAACGGGTCTTCCCACTTCATCCAGTGGCGGCCATCTTCCATCTGCCCGCCGTCAATGCGGTTACCGTTAGACAGCAGATAAGGATAGCGCGCCTGTTCAGCAATAATGGTGGTGGTAAAGCGGGCCAGTACGTCCGGACGGTCCAGATACCAGGTGATATGACGAAAACCTTCGGCCTCACACTGGGTGCAGAGCGCTTCGCCAGATTTGTACAGGCCTTCCAGCGCGGTGTTTTTGTCCGGGTGGATATCGTTAACGATCTTCATCGTGAACGTCTCTGGCAGCTGCTCAAGGATCAGCACGCCCTCTTCCAGCCGGTAATGTGGCCAGGCGTGGTTATCTATGTCGAGAGATAATAACGTCAGGTCTTCCCCATCAAGACGTAATTCGGCGTCAGCCGCCCCCAGGCGTACAATGCGGCTGACCGCGGTGACCCGGGTGGTGCTGGCATCCAGATTGAATGTCAGGTCGATGTCCGTGATGGTGTAATCCGGCGCACGGTAATCATGGCGATTTTTGGCCTGTGGCAATTGCGTCATAAGTCATTCTCAGGTCGATAATTAGTGAACCTTTTCAAGTCTATTCCTGTTGGCGCAATGTTGCCACGCTGAATAGACGTTCCCCCGCCAGATCGCCCTTAAATCTACATTTCATTAACAAGCGCACAGATTGCCCTCGACCTGGTCAGTGGATTTGTGCTGTGATCGGCTTCAATAAATGAGTATTCAAGTTATACTCCTGCGTCTTTTCCATTTTTTTAAACCAGGGATTACGCTCTTCGCCAGAGGATGCTGAAACGCACCATGACACGACATGCTTCCCCGATACTGACCACGTTGTTGGATACGGACGCCTATAAGCTGCATATGCAACAGGCGGTGTTCCATCGTTACCAGAAAGTTTCCGTGGTAGCCGAGTTCCGTTGCAGGGGCGATGACCTGCTGGGAATCTACGCTGATGAAATCGTTCGCCAGATTACTGCCATGCAGTCGCTGGTGCTCAGTGGCGAAGAAGCCGACTATCTCGCTGGCCTGCCCTTCTTCAAACAGGACTATCTGGACTGGCTGCGTCAGTTCCGCTATGACCCTTCGCAGGTTCGCGTCCGTAATAACCAGGGCAAGCTGGATATCCGTATCTCCGGCCCGTGGCTGGAAGTGATCATGTGGGAAGTGCCGCTGCTGGCGCTGATCAGCGAAGTGGTACACCGCCATCGTTCTTCGCTGGTTCAACCGGAGCATGCCCTCGAACGCCTGCAGAGCAAGCTGGTGGACTTTAAGCAACTGACCGCCGATCTCGATATGTCCCGCTTCAAGCTGATGGATTTCGGCACGCGCCGCCGTTTTTCCCGCGATGTGCAGAGTGCGATTGTCACCACGCTGCAGCAGGATTTCCCGTGGCTGGTGGGCTCCAGCAATTACGACATTGCCCGCCGTCTGAATATCGCCCCGGTCGGCACTCAGGCACACGAATGGTTCCAGGCTCATCAGCAAATCAGCCCGGTGCTGGCTAACAGCCAGCGCGCCGCGCTTCAGGCCTGGCTGGAAGAGTATCCGCACAGTCTGGGGATCGCCCTGACCGATTGCATTACCATGGATGCTTTTCTGCGTGACTTCGGTCAGCACTTTGCCAGCAGCTATCAGGGCCTGCGCCATGACTCCGGCGATCCGGTGGAGTGGGGAGAAAAAGCAATTGCCCACTATGAGAAGCTGGGTATCGATCCGCGCAGTAAGACGCTGGTCTTCTCCGATAACCTGGATCTGGATAAGGCGGTGGATCTTTACCGCCACTTTGGTCAGCGTGCGGATGTGATTTTCGGCATCGGTACCCGCCTTACCTGCGACATCCCTCAGGTTAAGCCGCTCAATATCGTGATCAAGCTGGTGGAATGTAACGGCAAACCTGTGGCAAAACTTTCTGACAGTCCGGGGAAAACCATCTGTCAGGATAAAGCTTTTGTCCGCGCGTTACGAAAAGCCTTCGATTTACCGCTGGTGAAAAAAGCCAGCTAGCCATGCTGACAAAAGAAGAGGGCCTGCGCGCCTTCTTCTCTTTTTACCCCGCCCCACGCTGTGATAAATCTCCCGCATTACAAAGAATTCTTCTTGTGTCTCGCCTGTCGGCAAGTAACATAGCACTACCTCAACTCTGGGGTGATTTTTCTTATTCTGATTAATAGAGAGACTTTATATGAGCGTTGTGCCTGTAGCGGATGTACTGCACGGCCGGGCCGCGGTTGACAGCGAAGTCACCGTTCGCGGCTGGGTACGTACCCGAAGAGATTCAAAAGCCGGTATTTCTTTTATCGCCGTGTATGACGGCTCCTGCTTTAATCCCGTCCAGGCTGTCGTCAATAATTCTCTGAATAATTATCAGGATGAAGTCCTGCGCCTGACCACCGGCTGCTCTGTTGAGATCACCGGTAAAGTCGTCGAGTCCCCGGGTGAAGGCCAGAGCTTTGAAATCCAGGCCAGCGCCGTCAAGGTCGTGGGCTGGGTTGACGATCCTGATACCTATCCAATGGCGGCCAAGCGTCACAGCATTGAATATCTGCGCGAGGTCGCTCACCTGCGCCCGCGTACCAACCTGATTGGCGCGGTAGCTCGTGTTCGTCACACTCTGGCGCAGGCGCTGCATCGCTTCTTTGATGAGCAGGGCTTTTTCTGGGTTTCCACCCCGCTGATCACTGCTTCCGATACGGAAGGTGCCGGTGAGATGTTCCGTGTGTCTACGCTGGATCTGGAAAACCTGCCGCGTACGCCGGAAGGCAAAGTGAATTTCGAAGAAGATTTCTTCGGCAAAGAAGCCTTCCTGACCGTATCAGGCCAGCTGAACGGTGAAACCTACGCCAGTGCCCTGTCGAAGATCTACACCTTTGGCCCCACTTTTCGCGCAGAAAACTCCAACACCAGCCGCCACCTGGCCGAATTCTGGATGCTGGAGCCGGAAGTGGCTTTTGCCGATCTGGAAGACAACGCCGCGCTGGCAGAAGCGATGCTGAAATATGTCTTCAAAGCGGTACTGGAAGAGCGGGCTGATGACATGGCGTTCTTTGCTGAGCGCGTAGACAAAGAAGCCATCACTCGCCTGGAACGATTTGTAACGACAGATTTTGCTCAGGTTGACTACACCGACGCGGTGGAGATCCTGATCAATTGTGGTGAAAAATTTGAGAATGCCGTCTCGTGGGGCATCGATCTTTCGTCGGAACATGAACGTTATCTGGCTGAGAAGCACTTTAAAGCGCCGGTAGTGGTAAAAAATTATCCAAAGGATATCAAGGCATTTTACATGCGCCTGAACGATGACGGTAAAACCGTGGCCGCGATGGATGTTCTTGCCCCTGGTATCGGTGAAATCATCGGTGGATCGCAGCGTGAAGAGCGTCTGGACGTGCTGGATGCCCGTCTGGCTGAAATGGGTCTGAACAAAGAAGATTACTGGTGGTATCGCGACTTACGTCGCTACGGCACCGTTCCACACTCCGGATTTGGCTTAGGCTTCGAAAGGTTGATTGCCTATGTCACCGGCGTACAAAATGTAAGGGACGTTATCGCCTTCCCACGTACGCCGCGTAATGCCAGCTTCTGATTTTCTGCATTAAACATAAGAAATTCATATATATATTCAAGGTCAGCCTCGCTGGCCTTTTTTTATTTTTGTAAATTATGAGATGGTTCACAAAGTTCCGTATATATTACATTTTGTAATACAAATTTTCCTTCTGCAACAAGAATAGGATATTAGTAGCATTTTCGGGCTAGATAATCCGCTCAGTGAATGGAAAGATGCGTGCAGACACAGGAAGACACCAAACTCGCTTCAGGGTTCTGTAAAGAATTGTTGACGGCAGTGGCAGGTGTCCAAATAACTCCAATGAGGGTAATAAAAAATGATGAAGCGCAACATTCTGGCACTGGTTATCCCAGCCCTGTTAGCAGCTGGTGCAGCCAATGCAGCAGAAATCTACAACAAAGACGGCAACAAACTGGATCTGTACGGTAAAGTTGATGGTCTGCATTACTTCTCTGATAACGATGGCAACAACGGCGATAACAGCTATGTTCGTTTTGGTTTCAAAGGTGAAACCCAGATCAATGATATGATCTCCGGCTACGGTCAGTGGGAATACAATATCCAGGCCAACCACTCTGAAGGTTCTGACGCGCAGACAGGGAATAAAACACGTCTCGGTTTCGCTGGTCTGAAATTCAAGGACGCTGGCTCAATTGACTACGGCCGTAACTACGCTGTGGGTTACGACGTACTGGCTTATACCGATATGCTGCCAGAATTTGGTGGCGACTTTGGCCAGAGCGACACGCTGACCAGCCGTACCTCAGGCGTTGCAACCTACCGTAATACCAACTTCTTTGGTCTGGTAGACGGCTGGGATTTTGCTCTGCAGTACCAGGGTAAAAACGACAGCAATAGCGTCAATGGCCGCAGCGATCCTCTGCGTCAGAACGGTGATGGTTATGGCGTGTCAACCTCCTACACCTCACCAATCGGCGTGGGCATTGTGGGTTCATACAGCACTTATGACCGTACCACACAGCAAAACCAGAACCTGACCCTGGGCCAGGGCGACCGTGCTGAATTCTGGGGCACCGGTCTGAAATATGACGCTAATAATGTCTACCTTGCTGCCACCTATGCTGAAGGCCGTAACGCGACACGTATCGATTCTACCACCACCGTAAACGGTAACACCGTGTCTGGCTTTGCTAATAAAACTCAGGACATCGAACTGGTTGCGCAATATCAGTTTGATTTCGGCCTGCGCCCATCTGTCGGCTACGTGCAGACTAAAGGCAAGGATATCGAAGGAATTGGCGACGCTGACCTGGTTAAATATGCTGAAGTGGGCGCAACCTACTACTTCAACAAAAACATGTCTACCTACGTTGACTACCAAATCAACCTGCTGGATAACGACAATCCACTGGGTCTGAACACTGATGATACCGTTGCCGTAGGCCTGGTTTACCAGTTCTAAGCTACACGGCCAGGAGACATCTCTCCTGAGCCAGCATAAAACGGGGCCTCTGGTCCCGTTTTTGTTTTGTTTGATTTACTCCCCTGTTTTAACCCCTTCTTTTTAGCGCAAACGGTTGGCAATTTGTGCCCTGTGGCGGTAACCTGAGTCCTCACTTCGCTTCAGTTTAAGCTAACGGACTTCGACTATGTTTGAACGCATTGCAGCCGCACCCGCAGACCCTATTCTTGGTTTAGCCGACCTTTTCCGCGCTGACGACCGCCCAAATAAGATCAATCTCGGCATTGGTGTGTATAAGGATGAAACCGGTAAGACGCCGGTCCTGACCAGCGTGAAAAAAGCTGAGCAGTTACTGCTGGAAAACGAAACCACCAAAAACTACCTCAGCATTGATGGCCTGGCCGATTTCGGCAAATGCACTCAGGAACTGTTGTTTGGTAAAGAGAACGCCATCATCAGCGCAAGGCGTGCCCGCACCGCTCAGACGCCTGGTGGCACCGGTGCCCTGCGCGTGGCTGCCGACTTTATTGCCACCCAGACCAGCGCAGAGCGTATCTGGGTCAGCAATCCAAGCTGGCCAAACCATAAAAACGTTTTTGAGTCGGCCGGTCTGGAAGTCTGTGAATACCAGTATTATGATGCGGCAACCCACTCTCTGGACTTCGAGGGGATGCTGAGCGCGCTGCGTGCCGCTAAAGCTGGCGATATCGTCCTGTTCCACGGCTGCTGCCATAACCCGACCGGTATCGATCCTACTGCTGAGCAGTGGTCACAGCTGGCTGAAATGTCCAAAGCCAGCGGCTGGCTGCCGCTGTTTGACTTTGCCTACCAGGGTTTTGCCCGCGGTCTGGAAGAAGATGCTGAAGGCCTGCGTATTTTTGCCGCCAGCCACCAGGAACTGCTGGTTGCCAGCTCCTACTCCAAGAATTTCGGCCTGTATAACGAGCGTGTTGGGGCCTTCACTCTGGTCGCCAGCGATGCCGCCGTTGCCGATACCGCCTTCAGTCAGGTGAAAGCCACTATCCGTGCCAACTACTCCAACCCACCCGCTCACGGTGCGGCGGTGGTCGCCACCATTCTGAGCAATGATGCGCTGCGTGCGCTGTGGGAACAGGAGCTGACCGATATGCGTCAGCGTATTCACCGCATGCGTCAGCTGTTTGTGAATACGCTGCAGGAAAAAGGCGCAAAAGGTGACTTCAGCTTTATCATCAATCAGAACGGTATGTTCTCATTCAGCGGCCTGACTAAAGACCAGGTTGTCCGTCTGCGTGAAGAGTTCGGCGTGTATGCGGTGAATTCAGGTCGGGTTAACGTGGCAGGCATGACGCCGGACAATATGTCTCCACTGTGCGAAGCCATCGTCGCTGTTCTGTAATCTCTGATCAGGGCAGGATGATAATAAAAAAGCCTGCTAATCAGCAGGCTTTTTTCACAGGAAGCGGTCACTGCAAAAACGGATTTGAGATCCTTTCCCGTCCCAGAGTTGACATCGATCCATGCCCTGGCAGGAAGGTGACATCATCACCCAGCGGCAACAGTTTGCGCTTAATGGCGTCAATCAGGTTTTCATGGCTGCCCTGCGGGAAGTCGGTGCGGCCCACGCCACCACTGAAAATAACATCTCCTGAAACCAGCAGGCGATCGGCACGATCGAAGAACACGATATGACCTGGCGTATGGCCGGGACAAAGCAAAATTTCAAGCCCGGTGTCTCCAACCTGGACTGTTTCACCCTCCTCCAGCCAGCGATCCGGTTTCACCGGCGTACAGTCTGGCAGGCCAAACATCTGGCTTTGAACAGGTAAAGCGTCCAGCCAGAAAGCATCAGCACGGTGTGGTCCCACTACCGGAACGCTATAAAACCTTGCCAGATCCGTGGCGGCACCCACATGATCAAGGTGACCGTGAGTCAGCAGAACTTGCGTAACCGTCACGCCCTTTTCCGCCACCGCTGCCTGAATTTTTTCCGCATCACCGCCCGGGTCGACCACCGCTGCCTGCAGGGTGATCGGACACCAGATTAACGAACAGTTCTGAGCGAACGCCGTGACCGGAATGATTTGATAGTCCATAACGCTCCATTACCACCAGCCCGCGGGCTGGCCGGATTTCATCTTACCAGTGCCGTACCGGCCCGGTATCAATATGCACAAAGTCGCTGCTGGGGTAGTATCCTACACCCCCGGCCTTCATGGAAAGCGCGGCTTTGCGTACATTGCTTAATGAAATGCCTTCGATATGGAAATCCATTGCCTGTCCCAGCGTGTGATAGCTGTGCTTCGCCACTCCTCGGCTGTGTTTACGCATTGAATTATTGGTAGCCAGCGAGCGGTAACCGGAGATCAGCTGCACCGGTTTGCGGCTGTCCAGCAAAGTCTGCAGCCGGTAGAGCTGATCGAAGAGATGCGGGTCGATGCTCTTGATTTTATCAGCCCGGTAATCACGAAAAAAATGATTCAGGCGCGTCAACTCGTTCTTGTCGTAACTTTTCCCGTTGAAGAATTCCGTTTTCAGGCTTTCTCCGGTGTTCAGGTTGTTCAGGGTCAATACACGAGGGCGTGACGTGGAAAGAGAGGCGAAAGCCTGTCCCGGGAGCAGCGCGAGACCAAACGCAGCCCCACCAAGAGCCAGCCACTTACGGCGTTGAAAATCGAATTTATCCATGAATCAGCGTTACCCAGCTTAAATGATCTTTTATGGTGCAAAACAGTCACCGTCCGGAACCATAACTGGGGTGAAATGCGGAGTCAACCCGTGAAATGTGACGGACACGACAATTAATGAAGCCTTTGTCGAGCCCGCCGTTATGCCGTTCCGTGGCGGTGAAAACTAAATCCTGATGAATCAATAATTAGAGCAATAATTGACCAGCCGCGGCCATCACCTGGGCACCCGAGCGCGCGGTGATATCATAATTGTAAATATCTGTACGGAATTGCGGCTTGCCGTCATCTGCTACCCAGGCCGTCAGATAATAAAGGTTAACCGGAATACGATGCCGAATAGGCACGTAACGGGTATCCCCTTCTTTCAGGGTGCTGGAGATACGCGTGTCATTCCAGCCCGCATCCTGTAACAACAGGTTAGCGAGGTCGGATGCTTTATTCACGCGCACGCAGCCGGAGCTTAGCGCCCGGATATCCTTCTGGAACAGATTATGGTTTGGCGTATCATGCAGATAAATTGCATCTGAACTGGGCATATTAAATTTATAACGCCCCAGCGAGTTACTTGCGCCCGGCGCCTGACGGATACGATAAGGGAAAGAAGCCGCAGAGACCATCCTCCAGTCAATCATCGTTGGATCAATGACTTGTGCATCGCTGTTCCAGCCTGACAGTAGCGTGTAGTTGTGCTTATAAAGGTATGTCGGATCCTGCTTCACTTTAGGCACGATATCCTGACGCACCAGCGTGGTAGGCACGTTCCACGGTGGATTGAGCACCACGTTATTCAGTGCGCTACGCATCAGCGGCGTTTTGCGATCCGGCCGTCCCACAATCACTCGTGAAGCAAGAATCTGATTACCGTTGAGGTAATAAATCAGTGAATAGTTGGGAATGTTGACCATGATGCCATTGTGCATATCATCCGGAAGCAGGCGCAGACGCTGGATATTCAGCGCCAGCAACGAGGCTCGCAGCTGTGGCGAAGCGTTCAGCCATTCACGGGTACGGGCTCCCACGGCACCATCCGCTTCCAGCCCCTGCCAACGCTGGAATCGCTTCACACCCTCAACCAAATCGGCAGAATAAATATGGGTGGGATCGGCCGGAGCGGCCTCCTGCACCTGACCGAAAGGCTGTGGCGTGCTGGCCTGCACACTGTCGGCTACCGGTGCCGCTGACGGGCTGACCACGGCATCTTCATCAACAACAGAAGCAGGAACACTGGTGGTTGGTACCGCATCATCATTCGGTTTCGGGGCATCGTTGCCCGGCGTCATCATCCCGGTACGCTGCAAAATCTCCCGCAGCGCCGGAATATCATCACTCAACTGGCCAGGACGCAGCGTCTGTTTAGCGGTGAGCTGCGGCCACGGGTGATTATCGGCCAGCAAGGCCTTCAGCGCCTGATGCATCGGCAAATATTGCGGATGCTGTGGGGCCAGTGAAGTGACGAAAACGCTACTTTTACCCAGCTTTACCGCATGCTGCCACTGATTGATCGCCGACAGCGTTGGCACTTCAAGCTTGTAAGGCACGTTGCTGTACAGCCAGGTTTCACCTTTGATGGGTACAGAAGAGACAAACTGCAGGTAACCCAGCATGGCATCAGACAGCACCACATCGCGGGCCAGGCCGGTTACCAGAGGATCGGTCAGCATTTTCACCCACTGGGTGAACTGGGGCTGCACCCCGGAAATCGCCACTTCGGCCAGCTGCTGCTGAAACTGCTGCACGGCCTGGCGATCCTGCCACATGGGCTGCATTCTGCTGGCCGCATACAAAGGGGCAAGCGCGTTCAGGAAGAATGGACGATAACCATTATGAAAGGCTGATAACAGCTGTGACTGTGCCTGGGCGGCAGTATAAGACGCCGTCACGGGAGCAGCCACCGGAGGAATACCCGCTGCCGCTGGCACCGCCAGCCCAAGCGTCAGCGCCAGGCAGCCGCCCGGCAGGCTTAACCTTGCTAATAGTGATTTTGTCAGCAACATCCCTTGCCTCCTGTAAAATGCCTGAAAAGATGATGACCACCTGGTGATTAGTCATTGTTATAAGTATAGAAAAAGAAAACGGCATTTGCCGTAAAAGCGACAAATGCCGTGCCCAGAGTAATGCGCTGACAGTTTTTTTTCCATACTGTCAGCGGATAATTTCATCTGTGCGGATCAGGATGAAGCCTGCTGGCTCTCCTGCTCCGCTGACGAATTGGCTGGCGTGGACTCAGCAGCGAAGCCGCGCAGCCCAACCACATGAACGTGCTCGGTATTGTTGATCACCTTACGCACCAGTTTGTAAGTGGTTCCCTTTTCAGGACTGATATTTTCCGGCGCAGCAATGATCAGCTGCATTTCCAGGCGGTCGCAAAGTTCGAACAACGTGGCAATGGATTTGGCATCCAGACGCGCCGCTTCATCCAGGAACAACAGCCGGCACGGAGAAATATCTTTGCCGCGCAGGCGACGGGACTCTTCTTCCCAGCTCTGAACCACCATCACCAGAATCGACATCCCGGTACCAATCGCCTCTCCGGTTGACAGTGCGCCACTCTCTGCACGCAGCCAGCCGTCGGAACCACGGTTAACTTCCACTTCCATCTCAAGGTAGTTACGGTAGTCCAGCAGCTCTTCACCGATAGTCTGCGGCGTGCGCTGCCCCATATCGATCTGCGGGTTCAGGCGCTGATAGAGCTTCGCCAGCGCTTCGGAGAAGGTCAGACGGTTACTGTTAAACAGATCCTGATGCTGCTCGTGCTGTTCGGACAACACATCCAGCAGCGTCGCATGGGACTCGCGCACGTTTACGTTCAGGCGAACGCTGTGCACCTGACCGAAGCTGACGCTCTGCAGTCCCTGGTTCAGCTGGCGGATACGGTTCTGCTCACGCTGAATGGTCTTGCGGATAATGTTCGACACGCTGCGTGAACTGATGGCCAGCATCTGCTCGCGGGCAGTCAGCTCTTCGGTCAGACGGCCCAGCTCGATTTCCATCTGCTCAATGGCTTCAACCGGGTCATCGGTACGGATGATATCCTGACGGATACGCTCGCGCAGATGCTGATAGACCGCGATAAAGAACTGGATCTTGCGCTCAGGACGTTTAGGATCTTCGGAAAGCCGCAGCACGTCGCGCAGATGTTCATTATCAGCCACCGCCAGACGCAGAGCCCCCAGCGCCTTATCCGACATGGAACGCAGTTCGTCACCGCCCAGATAGGCCAGCTCGCGACGATGCAGCCTGCGCTCCACGCCGTTGTCTTTCACCATGCGTAATACGGCAACCCAACCGGCTTTGGCGCTGACCACCTGCTCACGACCCAGGTGATAATCGCGTTCCACACGCTTCAGTTTTTTCTGCAGGGCATCCATCTCCGCTTCGCAGAAGGTCAGCTGTTTTTCCAGCTGATTACGGCGCGCGCGGTTATTGCTCAGAGCGGCATAAAGCTCATCGCGGCGCAAACGCGCGCGCTCTTCAGCGCTGGCATCAGCCTGGACGCCAATGTCCTGCATTTCCTGCTGCAGTTCTTTCAGCATGTCACACTTGGCATCATATGAACTTTTCAGCGACGCCAGCAGCTGAGCGTACTGGGTCAGCTGTGCCTGATGACTGCGCATCTGCTCGCGGGCACGGGCACGTTCGGACTCGGCCTGCTCAAGGCGCTGGCGCAGTTTTTCATTCAGATCGCTGTTGCCGTTCAGCATCCCGGCGGAGTCGACGTAGCTAAAGTGCGCACGACGTTGAACCACTTCAGTGATTGCAAAGGCCTGCTGACGCGCATCGCGCTGAACCTGCTGCGCCTGCTGGTAATCCAGCTTCAGCTGTTCGTGCTGTTCCGGATCGCTCTGCAGCACGGAAATCAGCGGCTCCAGCTTCGCCAGCTGGTTGCCGTGCTGCTGCAGGAAGCGCGCGGCTTCCTGAGCTTCATCCAGACGATCAAGAATTTCGTCATAGCGATCCTGCAGGGTTTCATCCATTAGCAGGCTGACGCGAGGCATCAGGCGGTTTAACTGTGCAACCCCCTCTTTCGCCTGTTCAAACTGCTGACGCTGCTGCTGGTTTTCGCTTTCGTGGGCGGTTAACCCACGCTCCAGCTCGCCGCGGCGGCTGCTGAGCGTGCGGATCTGGGCCTCCGGATCCGGCTCAAAGGCCACGCCCAGATGGCTGCCGATAAAGCGGCTGAAGGACTGGTGCAGACGCTGCGTTTTTTGAACATCGAACGACAGCGTGGCATAGCGTTCCGCCAGGGTTTCACGCTCGGCATGCAGCAGCTCAAGCTGATTCTCACGGGCTGCACGGCCGAACAACGGCACTTTCGGAAAGCGGGAGTAACGCCACTGACGATCGCCAGTTACCACTACCGCCTTTTGCAACTCTTCAACATTGAACACGCTGTCATCGAAGGATTGCGGATCCCCTTCAATCAGGTAGAGATCTTCCGGACAGTCTTCAAGACCCTCCAGCAGATCGCGCACCAGAGACAAATCCGGCACCACGATGCCGTGACGCGCAGGTCCATAAAGTGCGGAAAAATACGGCGCATCTTCGATGGTGACATCGTCGTAAATTTCGGACAACAGCACGCCGCCAAAACGCTCTGCAAGCTGGTTCAGGCGGGCATCTTCTGCCCCACCCGGCTGGCTGAGTCGCTCAATTTGCTTCTCAACTTCACGCTTGCGGGTGGAGACTTCGTCGCGCTCAACGGTGGTTTCGCGCTCACGCTCCAGCAGCTGCTGCATAAACTCAGTAACCTGCTGGCTGTTCTCCAGCGACTGTCCCGTCTGCTCGCTGAGCTGGATCAGAATTTCCTGCGCGGCCAGCCAGTGCGGGGCCTGTTTGGTCAGGCGGGCAATACGCTCGCGCACCTGCTCCAGCTCCTGGCGCATCTCCATTCGCCGCTCACCGGCCTCAGAAACACTTTCGGAAAGCTGCTCAATCTGTGCCTCCAGCTCGTGCTGCAGTCCTTCCAGCTGCTGGGGATCGTACTGCTGACCATGCCGTTTGCAGAACTCATTCAGCAGACGCTCGGCATCCTGCTGTTCACGCAGTCGCTGTTCCATTTCGGCCAGGCGAGCACGCAGTGACTGCAGCTGCTCAGCGTGATAACGCTGGTTGCTGGCGTCACGCAACAGTTCGCGACCGGTCTGATAAGCCTCACTGCGGCTGACCGGCCCGGCGATGCGGGTGACCAGCTCAAACGCCTGTTCAAACTGACTGTGCGCTGCCTCTGCCACACTCATTTTCTGTTCAAGCATCAGCAGCCTGTCAGTGGCTTCCTGCTCTTTTGCCTGGAAGGTATCCTGCCAGGTTTCGGCATTTTCCACGCTGAGATCGCGGATTTGACAAACCTGCTGCGCACGCTGCAATGCAGCAAGCGCCTGTTGATACTGAATGGCACGAGTCTGCTGCACGTCCAGCGCCTGCTGGTAATCGGCCAGCTGACTTTTCAGCTCATCCACTTCCAGCTCGGCCGCTTCAGCACGCGCTTCGTTCTCTTCCTGCACTTCCCGTGCCTCGGCTACCACCTCGTTCTGCTCTTCAAGACGGTAGGTCAGCTCATCGATATCACCTTCATAGCGCTCGATTTTTTCCTGCTGACGCATCGCCGTCTGTACCAGATTCAGGTGGTCGCTGGCGCTCTGGTAATCGGTTTCGAGATCGCTTTCCGCGCCGTTATGTTCACCCAACTCGCGCGCCATTTCGACATGACGATACTGCTCTGCCGCCAGCTGCCGACGGCTGCCAAACAGTTCGCCACGGTTCAGCAAAGCGCCATCAAGATGAATCCGGCGCTCGTTAGCGTGGCGCATATAGTCGGCGGCCACATAGCTGGTCGCTTCCGAGATCAGATGCTTAAACAAATCTCGATCGGACTGCGTGACGCGAATCGCTTCCAGCGTCATGCGGTTTTCACGCAGCGCCGCTTCCATATCCTGGAAGGCCTTACGCACGCCGCTGTTTTCCGGCAGCAGGTAATCACGCAGGGATCGGGTAATGGCACTGGAGATCCCGCCGTAGAGCGAGGCCTCAATCAGGCGGTAATATTTGCTACGATCGGCGGCCGAGCGCAGTCGACGCGCCACGATCCCCAGATCGAACATCAGCGAGTGGTAATCAGTGATCGAGTTGAACTGCTTAAACTGGACGCTCTCCATCGCCTCGAACTTCTCTTTCAGTTCGCTGAGCGGCAAAACGCGTGCCTGACGGGCATTGACCGTCTCGGTCAGAATTTCGGTAGGATTGATGCTGGTCGGCAGGCCGTGAATACTGAACGGCTTGATATCCACCTTGCGGTCACGGCCGGCTACCTGCTGCAGACGCACACCCACAATCACACGCTGGTGCAGCGAGTTGACCACATCCAGCGCGGCATAACAGACGCCAGGACGCAGCTTACCGTGCAGACCTTTATCGCGTGAACCGGAGGTTGCGCCCGCTTCCGTGGTGTTACGGAAGTGCAGCAGCGTCAGATCAGGGATCAGCGCGGTGATAAAAGCCGCCATGGTGGTCGATTTACCGGCCCCGTTACCACCCGACAGCGTGGTGACCAGCTCATCAAGATCAAAAGTTCGGGCAAAAAACCCGTTCCAGTTAATCAGCGTCAGGGAGCGAAACTTTCCGCGTTCAATCATTCTCATTCTCCGCGTTGTCGGACGAGCCGCTGTCCTCATCGGTTTCGTCATTCAGTGCCAGCCCGCCTTCAATTGGCATTGCTTCACCATCCCTGATCATTCTCAGCTGAGCTTCGCGGGCATCGTCGCCGCTGCGAACATCCGCGCCAAAGCGGAAAACCGTCTCAATAATACGGAACTTGCTGTTGTCATTGCCCAGAAACCACACCATTCCAAGACGGCGCAGGCGGTTCAGCGAGGCACGCATTTTTTCCTGCAGCTTCTGGCGATCAAGGTCAGAGCCGGTGGAACGCTGGTTCACCAGCTTCAGCAGTTTGCTCTCGTCCGCCAGCGTCAGCAGCTCATCGTACAGCTCCTGCTGGGTGAAGATCCCCTCATTGGCCAGGCGTTCCGGGCTGAGGTAGAGATAGCAGAGGATCTTACCAACCATCATATCCAGCTCGGAGAGCACCGAGCGCGGGATCAGCGTGGTGGAGCGCGGGCGCAGATAGAAAAATCCTTCCGGAGCACGGATCAGCTCGACGTTATAGCGAGCATAGAACTCTTCCAGATATTCCTGGTAGTCCATCAGAAAGGCGTGGTTATCCAGCTCTTCAATGCCAATATGGCGACCAGCGCGCAGCTGACTGTCCAGCGCCGGAAAAAGGGAGTTAGCCAGCGCCTGTGCCAGTTTAACCGGCATCACTTGTTCAATATTTATCGATGACATGCGCCTGTACCTTGGCTCCGTAATCATTAATGACCTGCCACTCTGCGGGCAGGCCGGAGAAATCTGCTTCGGCCACGCCTAAACGCACGGCCTGATCGACGACAATTCTGGCCACGTCAAAATGCCGGGCCCGGGGGTACTGCGTCAGATAATCGCGCATGACCACGCCGAGATTCAGCGGTTTTTGCTGCGCTTTGTAGATGGCCAGCGCCTCTTCGATCATCGCCGCCAGCTGTTCACGAATTTCGTTGAACTCTTCGTATTCCAGTTCGGAAGGTAACTCGCCGGTCACTTCTTCGTTACGCAGCGCCAACTCTTCGTCGCGCACGTCAAACAGGCGATCCGCATTGGCATACGTCAACGCCCACGGGGTGTCAAAGTAGTTCTGCACCGACAGGCGCAAACGCTGAGCAAAGACGCGGTTTTTATCCATATCAATCGCGGTACGGATAAATTTATGCACGTGACGGTCATAGCCGATCCACAGATCGATGGCCTGCTGGCCCCAGCTGATAATGCGGTCGAGTTTATTTTGCAGGTCGAACACCAGCTTGTCGATAAAGCCAAGGTCCGGGCTACTCATGGTGGCATCCTGAATCCGCAACAGGTTGGCCTGCAGCTTGTCGCCCGCCGCCTCCAGCGTATCCTGCAGCTCGCGCAGCGTGCCGGAGGTTTCATTCAGCAGCAGCTCACAGCTGGAGATCGCCGCACGCCAGTCTTTATTCAGCAGTTGCGCAATATCGTCTTTCACCGCCTGCTGCTGCTCATCCATGATGCGCTGGGTGATATCGATACTGTCAAAAATCTCCGCCACCGAGTATTTCAGCGGCGCGAAGACGTTGCGATGCCAGTGAAAATCGTCACCGTCTTCCTCTGCCGCGTCGGCCGCGCGCTTCAGCTCACCGGCCACGATGGACAGCTGCATAGAGAGGCGCAGCGTGGAAAACTCACGCTGGCGAATGTAATAGTCGGTGATGCCGATCGCCAGTGGCGTCAGGCGATAAATGGCATTGCCTTCAGCATGTTCGCTGGTAAAACGGTTGAGCAGGCGCTGCCGCACCATATCGTTGATGGCGTTATTGGCGCGGACCACAACGGTTTCGCTGGTCTGTTCAAACCCTTCACTGACGTGACGAAATGCGTCGGTCAGTTCGCCCTCGCTCATTTCGCCATCCATGCGCTCCCCGTTGAGGGTGGCAATCGCCAGCAAAAATGCCAGACGTTCGCCAGGCAAGATGACGGAAAAATCATTTTTTCGCGCCCAGGCAACCAGTTCCGGTACAGTCTGGGAAAGTTCACTCATAGTTCGTCCTGTTTATGGGTTTCCGTGCTGTAACGTGGATATAACGGCCCAAACTTAAAAATGGCTCCTGGCGGCAGAAGCGTTTTTCCAGCGCCAGAATTTCCTCAAAGCGTTCAGTCTGTTTGTGCTTGTCACGCAGATAATCATGGAAAACGCGGATGCCGGTTTTTGTTTCCACCGTAAACCCGGCCTCTTGCAGCCAGCGATAAACCTGTTCAGGTTCCCGCGGATAATCAGGCGATAACGTTTTTCGCTTCCGCTTACGCAAATCGGCCTGCATATAGCCAAAGTTGCCCAGCACCAGAGTCTGCATCATCAGCCCGTTGAGGTTATAAAACATCAACGAAAGCACGCCACCCGGGGCCAGCGCGTCATATAACGCGGCCAGAACTGTTTCAGGCTCTGCCACCCACTCAAGCACAGCGTGAAACAATACCAGATCGGCGGGCTTATCCAAATGTTGACCGACCTGTTGCGCGCTAATTTGTTTAAATTGCATGTTATCGCTCACACCTTTTTCTTCGGCGTAAAGGCGGGCGCGCTGCAACATCTCTTCGGACAAATCGCAGAGTAAAACCTGATGGCCCTTCGCGGCAAGTCCACAGCCGGTTTGCCCTTCACCGCCACCGGCGTCCAGTACCTGCAGGGGGCGATCCGGCAGGGTGGCTAAAATCTCGTCCAGCTCCTGCCAGACGATGGCCTGGCGGATACGGCCTTTGGTGGTACCGTAGATATTCTGCGAAAATTTTTCCGCGATATCATCAAAGTTGCGATCCTGCATGATCGGGCTCCGGGCTGTTCGATGGGTGAATCTGCGGCCTATTTTGGCATACACTGACGGAGAATGAACCTTTCAGTCACTGCTTAGCTTTCGGGTGGCGTTTTTTCGGACAAAAGGACCCCGTATTCATGCTTTTCGCACTTAAAAAAGTGGCTGGTGGCCTGTTGCTGCCCTTGCCTTTACTGCTGTTATTGATGGCAGCCGGACTTTTGTTACTCTGGTTCAGCCGCTGGCAGAAAACGGGTAAAATTATCCTCTCATCTGCCTGGCTTATCTTGATGCTGATCAGCCTGCAACCCGTTGCTGATAGTTTGCTGAAACCGATTGAAAATCGCTATGCCACCTGGCAGGGCGGCCATACAGTGGATTATGTGGTCGTGCTCGGCGGCGGCTATACCTGGGATCAGGAGTGGGCTCCCAGTTCGAATATGTTGAATAACAGTCTGCCGAGGTTAACAGAAGGCATTCGTCTGTGGCGGGAGAATCCTGGAGCAAAGATGATCTTTACCGGCGCGGCGGCGCAGAATAACCCGGTCAGTTCGGCACAGGTCACCTCTCGCGTAGCGCAGTCGCTGGGTGTCCCTTCCGGCGATATCATTACGCTCGATAAGCCACGAGATACCCGTCAGGAAGCTCGTGAAGTGGCAAAAGTGGTCGGCAGCCGCCCTTTCCTGTTGGTGACATCCGCCTCTCATCTGCCACGGGCAATGACCTTCTTCCGGCAGCAGGGGCTGAACCCTCTCCCTGCTCCAGCCAACCAGCTGGCGATAACTTCGCCACTGAACTTCTGGGAAAAGGCCATTCCTTCGCCGTTGTGGCTGAGTCACAGCGATCGCGCGATTTACGAGTCGCTGGGCCGCCTGTGGCAGGCACTGACCACGCCTTCAGTTGAGCCAGGGAAGCAGTGACGCCGCTGCGTGATCGAAGCGTTTTCGATCAAACTGGCCGGTCTGGATCAGTCTGCCCATTTCATCCCACAGCGTGTATAGCCAGCGACGGGCAATAAAGCCTTCAGCGACCGGGGCCTGTTTCAGATAATGGAACAGCAGCGCTTCCGCCGGCCCTTCTTCATTTAACCTGAAGAGATCGTATTCGCGGGGAGCCCACAGCACGGTGCCCGGATTGATAATTGACAGCAGTTCATCGCTCCAGACCTGCTTCAGCATGCTGCGCAGCGACAGATTGCCGTGAACAAGCACACAGGGATCGTCGAAATCATCGAACAGATTTTCCAGGTTCTGGCGGCTGCGAAACAGAACCCGCCACTCTTCCATCGTCAGCGCCTCCGGCCGCATAAAGCCCAGCGTTGACCACAGCACTTCCACCCGTTGTGCATACCAGATCGCCCAGTGGCTTTCCTGAGTGCTGTCGACGCTGCCGACCAGACCATGGCTGTCGAGACGGTGCCAGGCCAGGAGCGCCTCGACAATCTGGTCCTGCAGCTGCAGCCAGCGCTCCGGCGTGCGGGTCGGCGCTTCAACGGAAACGCCCCCCATCCGCTCAATCAGCAGCACTTCATGCATCGGCTGCTGCTGGCTGATAATCAGACCATAGACCGTTGGCATCCGGATGGTGCTGTCGCGGGCCAGCATCGACAGCTTGTAGGCTTCCTGAGAGGCAATCCCTTTTACGTTATAGTATTTTGCCACCAGCGGCAGAGAGTGGCCCTGCCCGTCATACAGTGACCACAGGCTGGCATAGGGTTGTTCACTGATACATTCGAGACGGCTGAGCGTCTCACCCAGCACCAGCGAGAGTTCTGAACGAAGTTGTTCCATCTGCTGCTCCTTAGTCACACAGGGTAAACCTCAGGCCGGACAGCCAGTTTATTCCCACGCGCCAGAAGCAGAGCAAAGGGGCCGAAAAAGGCCCCGGAAAATTACTGCATAGCTGCCCGCACGCGGGCCAAATCTTCCGGCGTATCAACACCCACGCTCGGGATCGCTTTAGCCACATCCACGTGGATTTTCTCGCCATACCACAGTACGCGCAGCTGCTCCAGCAGCTCAATCTGCTCCAGCGGGCTCGGCTCCCAGCTGACGTAGCGGCGGATAAATCCGGCACGGTAGCCGTAGATACCGATATGGCGCAGGAAATGATCGCCCACCGTTTCGCGTGAGGCGGCGAAGCGCTCCCGATCCCACGGAATTGTGGCTCGAGAGAAATAGAGAGCGTAGCCCTGTGCATCCCTCACCACCTTTACCGCATTCGGATTGAAGGCTTCTTCGGCCGATTCAATCGGTACCGCCAGTGTTGCCATACCTGCGGTGCTCCCGGCGAGATTATCAGCAACCTGGCGGATAATAACTGGCGGGATCAGCGGCTCATCACCCTGCACGTTGACAATCACCGTGTCATCGGAAAATTGATAGCGCTCGATGACTTCAGCCAGCCTTTCCGTGCCGGAATGATGATCGGGGCGGGTCATACAGACTTCACCGCCAACGGCTTCAACCGCGCGGGCCACGTCTTCATTATCGGTTGCCACGATCACTCTTTCAGCACCCGACTCCAGCGCACGCTCCATCACGTGTACCACCATTGGTTTACCGTGAATATCCACCAACGGTTTTCCAGGCAGCCGCGTGGAAGCAAAGCGTGCCGGAATAATGGCAATAAAACTCATGGATGGATCTCTTCAAGCGTCAGTGAGCGCGCTTCCGTCTCCAGCAGCACAGGAATGCCGTCGCGCACCGGAAAAGCCAGACCGTCAGGTTTACAAATCAGCTCCTGCTGGTCTTTGATGTAGTACAGCTTACCGTGACAGACCGGGCAAGCAACGATTTCAAGTAAGCGATGATCCATGGTATCTCCGTGGTGGACCCGTTCAGACAGGCTGTCAGAATATCATAGCTCGGCACCGGAAAGTTACTCATCCGCGCTGAAGGTGTCAGACCAGCCAGCTTTTTTGCCACCCCGCAGCCAGCGCTGAAGGCAATTTATCCAGCACCACCGATTCGCCCCCCTGCCAGCGCGCAAAGCGCAAAATGGCCTGCTGTACATCATCCCGCAGCCTCTGACTAACCTTCACATTGTGCTCCAGCCAGAGCTGCTTAATCAGCATCACCTTCTCTTTGCGCAGCATTTTCGCATCCAGCCGCCCTATCAGCGCGCCACGGTGCAGAATTGGCAGCACAAAATAGCCGTACAGCCTTTTTTCTTCCGGCGTGTAACACTCAAGGCGGTAATCAAAATCAAAAAGCTCCCGCGCCCGCTTACGGTCCCAGACCACAGGATCGAAAGGAGACAGGATCGCGGTATGGGTAGCGCGGGGTAAGGATTCCAGCAGAGGCAGCAGAGAGTGATGCAGGTAACTTTCACCCAGTGTTTCCACCTCCACCGGGACAACTTCACCGGTTTCCAGCCAGCTTGCCAGCGCATCTTTTACCGGTGCCCGTTTCAGGCGGTAGTAATCCGGCAACCATGCGGCACGAAATATGCCCAGACTGGCGGCGCTGTTACGCAACATCTGCTGCACGGCCTCGCCCTCTTTCAGCGCATGAAGCGCATCATCCCAGCCCGGCCGCACATTCTGGCGAAGATCGTACACCCGCTGAAAATTACGCCGTTCTGTGACCATCAGTTCACCGGCGGTGAATAAATTTTCCAGGTGACGTTTATGAGGTTTCCATGCCCACCAACCCGGCTTTTGCCCTTCAGGCGCCGCGAAATCGGCCGATCTTACCGGCCCGTTCTGCGCGATATGTTCCAGTAGTTCAGTGATTTCCTGCTGCCAGTTTTCCATCCACTCGCTGTTATATTTCCACCCCATATGCTGCGGATTAAGCATACGATGGCGCAGTAACGGATAGTCTTCGCCGGGAATGAAACAGGCTTCATGCGCCCAGTACTCAAACAGGTTGCCACCGGAAAGGGCCTGCTCAAGCCAGGCTTGCGGATAATCCCCCAGGCGGCTGAACAGCACCAGGTAAGGACTTCGCGCCACCACGTGGATTGTGTCGATCTGCAGCAGCGACATCTGGCGGATGGTCGACAGAAGATCTTCGAAGCGAGCTTTGCGTCTGGCCGGACGCAGCAGTCCCTGGGCTGCCAGGTGCAGCTGACGGGCCTGATTCAGTGAAAGCGAGAGAGAAGACATAACGCACCTTATTAAAAAGATGCATTAAGTTTAGCGCGTTTATTCAGCGTGTTAGCAAGGATTCAGCCTGCAGCGCAACGATTCTGTCCAACAGGGCATGACTTTCATCGTGCGGGAACTGTGCATCAACCGGCAGATACCACCAGTTATCCGCAGCAAAATGCCTGGCCTTGACAGCATCTTTTTCAGTCATCAGCAAGATCTGCCCGGACGCTACCAGTGAAGCCAGTTGCGGTTCGGTGTAATCCTGATGATCGGCAAACGCGACTTCTCTGACCGGCACAACCCCGTGCTGACGCAGCGTGGCAAAAAAACGGGGAGGATGGCCAATACCCGCCATTGCCACCACATTTGTCAGCTCGTTCAGCGGAGCGGTGTCACGCGTTTTGAGATTTACCGCCAGACCCGGCTGCAGCTGCATTGGCAGCTCCCCTGGCTGAGCATGGCCACCATTGGCGATCACGGCATCGACGCTTTTCAGACGGGAAGCACGTTCACGCATCGGCCCGGCTGGCAGCCACCAGCCATTGCCGAAGCGCCGCTGACCATCCACCACCACAATTTCAAAATCCCGCGCCAGGGCATAATGCTGCAGCCCGTCGTCGGTGATAATGACATCCACATCACCGCGCTTTAAGAGAGCCTGGACAGCCTCTTTTCTGACCGGGGAAACTGCAACCGGTGCGCCAGTACGCTGATAAATCAACACCGGCTCATCGCCTGCCTGCTGCGTGGACGTGTTGTCATTAAGAACCAGAGGATAGCTCTCAGCCTTACCACCGTACCCGCGGGAAACCACACCTGGTCGCAGACCGCGCTGCTGCAGCGCCTGCACCAGCCAGACAGCAACAGGCGTTTTGCCGTTGCCGCCTGCGGTGAGATTCCCCACGATCACCACCGGTACGGGAGCCCGCCAGGCCTTGCGCCAGCCCAGGGCATAGCTGAGGCGGATCAGCGTTGAGATCAGTCCGTACAGCCAGCTGAGTGGCAGCAACAGCACAAACAGGGCTGAACGACCACTCCAGAGTTTCTCGATCATTGACCAAACTGCATTTTGTGCAGCTGAGCATAAACACCTTTATGCTCCAGCAGATCGGTGTGGCTGCCACGCTCAACGATATGACCGTCTTCAACCACCACGATCTCATCGGCTTTTTCAATGGTGGAAAGACGGTGGGCAATGACCAGAGAAGTACGGTTTTTCTGCAACTCATCCAGCGCGGCCTGAATGGCTCGCTCTGATTCGGTATCCAGCGCAGAAGTTGCCTCATCCAGAATCAGGATCGGGCAGTCACGCAGCAGCGCACGGGCAATGGCAATACGCTGGCGCTGCCCGCCGGAAAGCAGCACGCCGTTTTCACCAATGACCGTGTCCAGACCGTTATCCATCTTATTGATGAAGTCCATGGCATGGGCCATCACTGCGGCCTTCTCTATATCTTCGCGTGTGTACTTCTCGCTACGTGCGTAGGCGATATTGTTGGCCACCGTATCATTAAACAGATGGACATTTTGCGACACCAGGGCGACCTGGTTACGCAGCGAGCTGAGGGTGTATTCCCGCAGATCGTGGCCATCCATCAAAATTTCGCCCTGCTGGATATCATAAAAGCGGGTCATCAGGCTGGCGATAGTGGATTTACCGGAGCCGGAACGCCCCACCAGCGCCACCGTTTTCCCTTCAGGAATAGACAGATTAATGTTGTGCAGCGCTGGGGTTTCACGGCCCGGATAGGTAAAGGTGACGTTACGGAACTCCACATCGCCTTTAGCACGCTCGATGGTACGGTTGCCAGTGTCGGTTTCCTGCTCGCTGTCCAGAATCGAGAACAGTGTCTGGCAGGCGGCCATGCCACGCTGGAACTGGGCATTAACGTTAGTCAGCGATTTCAGCGGGCGCATCAGTGCGATCATTGAGGAGAAGACCACGGTAATGGTACCGGCGGTCAGCGTTTCCATCACGCTCGGGAAGCTCGCCGCATAGAGCACGAAGGCCAGTGCCAGAGAAGCGATCAGCTGGATAATCGGGTCAGAGATGGAAGAAGCCGAAACCAGCTTCATGCCCTGCTGGCGCATACGGTTACTTACCCGGTTAAAGCGCTCGCTCTCGATTTCCTGGCCGCCAAAAATCAGCACTTCTTTGTGCCCTTTCAGCATCTGTTCAGCGCTGGTGGTCACCTGCCCCATGGTGTTCTGCATAGTTTTGCTGATGTTACGGAAGCGTTTGGAAACCGTACGGATAGCAAAAGAAACGATCGGTGCCAGCAAAATCAGGATCAGCGACAGCTGCCAGCTGTAGTAGAACATCATGATAAACAAGCCGATGATCGATGCGCCTTCACGTACGACGGTTACCAGCGCACTGGAAGAAGAGGAGGCGACCTGCTCGGAGTCATAAGTGATACGGGACAACAGAGTCCCGGTTGACTGCTGATCGAAAAAGGCGACCGGCATGCCCATCATATGGCTGAACAGGCGGCGACGCATCGACATCACCACATTACCTGACACCCAGGAGATGCAGTAGCTGGAAATATAGCTGGTCACGCCGCGGATCAACATCAGACCGATAACGGCCAACGGCATCCAGATCAGAACCGAAGAGTTCGCCTTACCGAATCCGTCATCCAGCAACGGTTTCAGCAGTGACAGCATTAGTGTATCGCCCGCCGCGTTGAGTACCAGCGCTACCGCAGCCACAATCAAACCCGTTCTGAAAGGTTTGATCATTGGCCAGAGGCGACGGAATGTCTGCCAGGTGGAGAGATCTTTATCCTGATGCATTATTTAACCAGTTCAATTGAAATAGCCGCTCATTCTACCTGGAATAACGTGGTACGCCAAACCACTGATGATACCAACGGGGTAATATTTGTTCTCTTAACCCTTTAACCTGCCAGTGATCGTTGAAAAATTGCACGCTGACCTGCCCGTGTTTCGCCGTGTCATACCAACGATACTGGTTCTGCGCATAGCGGCTGATAATGCGCTCCGCCGGCAATTTCCAGGCGCTGTAGCGAGCTGCCGAGGCCACCGCCACCTGCCCCGCTACGGCTCTGAGCAACGGAGGCGAAGAGGAAGTTCCGCTGCCATGGTGAGGTACCTGCAACACTTCAGCCCTGAGTCGATCGCGATAAATACTGACCATTTTCAGCTCCGCCGGTGCTTCAATATCTCCCGTCAGCAGCGCGCGCCATTTACCGTCGCTGACGGCAATCACACAGGATTGATTATTGCCGGACTGCTTCTGCTGTGTCATGGGCCAGAGTACCTGAAAATTCAACGACTGCCATGACCAGCTGACTCCTTTTCGACAAGGCAGATGTCCTGGCCTGCCCGTTTCACTGCGCAGGCTAGCTTGCGGGAAGGCTTTGATCAGGCTCTCCAGCCCTCCGGTATGATCCAGATGGTCGTGGCTGAGGATGATTTGCTCAACTTCCAGCCCCTGCCATTTCAGCCACGGCAGGATCTGGCTGGTTGCTGCGTCTCCCCCCTCCCAGCGGTTGCCGGTATCGTATATGACTGCGCGGTTGTTACTGGATATCACCACAGCCAGGCCATGCCCCACGTCCAGCATATCCAGCCGCCAGTCAGGTACCTTCACGTTCATTCGCCACAGCAGTAACGACAGACACAGGCTGAGTGCCGTGGCCGGTGAGCTGCGCCACCAGCAGAAACGCCAGACCACCACCGCCATCCAGGCGAGCAGGCTCAGCCATAAAACCTGATTATTTACCGCAACCCAGCCTGCCGGTAATGCCCGGAGTGGAATAAAGACCAGCTCAAGGGTTCTGTCTGCTGCCCACCACAGCAGATTACTGACCGGTGGGATAATATTGAATACTACCGCGCAGAGGATCAGCGGCACAGACAGTAAAGTGATGACTGGCACCGCCCAGAGGTTCGCTATTAAAGCACTCAGGCTGATGCCGTGAAAAATCAGCATCTGTAACGGCATCAGCAGCAGGAACATCCCCAATTGCAGATGCAACAGTTGCACCGTCAGCCAGCGTTTCTTACCCATAAAGCGGCGCGGCAGAGGGAACCAGTGATACCAGAACAGCAGCCCGGCCACCGCCATTGCCGACAGCCACAGGCTCTCTGAAAGCATGCTCAGCGGATCAAAAAACAGAATGCAGCCGATACACACTCCCCAAACCTGCCAGCTACTGCAGCATTTACCCCGCAGCCGCAGTATGCTCCAGACGCTGAGGGCCAGCATTGCCCGCGCTGAAGGCGGATTTCCGCCCGAGAGCCAGGTGTAGGTCATCGCTATCGCCAGGCTGAACAGCAGCGGAAAGCGATAGCCAATTCGGTGGGCGGGAAAGGCTATCTGGATCGCACGGGCAATCAGCCTGCCCAGACTGGCAGCCAGACTGATGTGCATCCCGGAAATTGCCATCAGGTGAGCCGTGCCGGTCTCTCTCAGCAGTTGATTCATTTCCCGGCTGACCTCGTCACGTTCACCAAATGCCAGCGCGGTAATAATGGCCTGCCATGGCAGATGACCATAGCGCAGCTGACTGCTGTGGATAACCCGCTGACGCCAGTTGCAACCGGTTTCAATCGGCTGCAGGGAGAGGATCTTGCCCGTCAGTGGCGAACTGTTGGCTAACGCATATCTCTGTGAATCGAAACTGCCTTCATTGAGCCGTGCATGCACCGCTCTCAGCCTGAGCTTCATCTGCCAGCGCTGACCAGCACAGAGCGGTTGCTCATGTTGTGGAAAGCTGACCGTGGCATAGATCGGCGGAAAGATTTCCCTGTCAGCAATGCTGAGGATCCTCAGTCTGACACGCTCTTTCTGAAGCTGTTCAATTTTGACCATGGCCTGATGTGGCATGGCCGTCAGAAACTCAATCTGATGCAGTAAGGTTCGCGCGGGCGAAATGGCCCACAGAAAAAGCAGCAGCAGAATTGCCACTTCCTTCAGTATCCGGTAACGAAGAGCACGGAGGAAAACGGCGAGCATGACCCAGAACAGGTCATACTCCGCCTCCGGCAGGCGGGGGAGAAAACAGAGGGGAAGCGTCGCGACGATTATCCACATCGCCAGACGGCTCAGGCTGTAAGGCATTACTGGCTCTCCTGTTAATCATTAACCGGAGAGTGCCGTACTTATCAAATCAATGCAGTCTGTCAGGCAGCTAAGCCTGAGAGGGATCGCAGGGTAATTATTCTGGTTACCAGGATCAGACAGAATTTTGCGGGCAACCTTACAGAGCACACCTTAACATCGGCCTGGTCTGACCCACTCTCCTGGCCCGTTCTGCCCTGCATTTCAGGCAAAAAAAAACGACACCGGAGTGTCGTTTTATTGCTGTAATGCGAAAGCCTTAGCCGTAGATATTTGCACGATCGCGCAGCTCTTTGCCTGGCTTGAAGTGTGGAACGTATTTACCTTCCAACTCCACTTTGTCGCCCGTTTTCGGGTTACGGCCAGTGCGAGGCGCACGATAGTGCAATGAAAAACTGCCGAAACCCCGGATTTCAATGCGTTCGCCCTGCGCCAAAGTGGTCGCCATGTGCTCCAGCATTTCTTTTACCGCATCCTCAACGACTTTCGCCGGAATATGAGAGTGCTGGCCAGCAAGTCTTTCAATCAGTTCTGACTTGGTCATAAATCCTCCGGTTAATTCCTACAGGAAAAAGCTCTGACAGTAACGGCTGTTCAGGGCGACTTCTGCCGCCCTGATGCAAGCGCAATTACTCGCCTTTAGCTGCTTTGAATGCTTCAGCCATAGCGTTAGAGAAGTTACCCTCTTCCTGTTTAGCGTTCACAGTATTGATGGCTTCTTTCTCATCTGCCTGGTCTTTAGCACGTACAGACAGGCTAACAACACGGTTTTTACGGTCAACACCGGTGAATTTGGCTTCAACATCGTCGCCAACATTCAGAACCAGAGTTGCATCTTCTACGCGGTCAACAGAGGCTTCTGAAGCGCGCAGGTAACCTTCAACGCCATCAGCCAGTTCAACTGTAGCACCTTTAGCATCAACAGCAGTCACTTTACCGTTAACAATAGCACCTTTCTTGTTCAGAGAGATGTAGTTGTTGAACGGATCTTCTGCCAGCTGCTTAACGCCCAGGGAGATGCGCTCGCGCTCTGCGTCAACCTGCAGAACCACAGCAGCGATTTCGTCGCCTTTCTTGTATTCACGAACTGCTTCTTCTCCGGTAGCGTTCCAGGAGATGTCAGACAGGTGAACCAGGCCGTCGATGCCGCCGTCCAGGCCGATGAAGATACCGAAGTCAGTGATAGACTTGATTTTACCTTCAACACGGTCGCCCTTGTTGTGGGTTTCTGCGAACTGCTGCCATGGGTTAGATTTGCACTGCTTCAGACCCAGGGAGATACGACGACGTTCTTCGTCGATATCCAGAACCATAACTTCAACAACATCGCCAACGTTAACAACTTTGGACGGATGGATGTTTTTGTTGGTCCAGTCCATTTCTGAAACGTGCACCAGGCCTTCAACGCCTTCTTCGATTTCAACGAAGCAGCCGTAGTCGGTCAGGTTGGTCACACGGCCAGTCAGCCTGGTGCCTTCCGGATAACGCTTAGCGATAGCGACCCACGGATCTTCGCCCAGCTGTTTCAGACCCAGAGAAACACGGGTACGCTCGCGATCGAACTTCAGCACTTTAACCGTGATTTCGTCGCCAACGTTGACAATTTCGCTTGGATGCTTAACGCGTTTCCATGCCATGTCAGTGATGTGCAGCAGGCCGTCAACGCCGCCCAGATCAACGAATGCACCGTAGTCAGTAAGGTTCTTAACGATACCTTTAACTTCCATGCCTTCCTGCAGGTTTTCCAGCAGTTGATCGCGCTCTGCGCTATTTTCGGATTCGATAACCGCACGACGTGAAACCACCACATTGTTACGTTTCTGATCCAGCTTGATTACTTTGAATTCAAGCTCTTTGCCTTCCAGGTGCAGGGTGTCACGCACCGGACGCACATCCACCAGAGAACCTGGCAGGAACGCACGAATACCGTTCAGCTCAACAGTGAAGCCGCCCTTGACTTTGCCGTTGATAACACCGGTGACAGTTTCAGCATCTTCGTAAGCTTTTTCCAGCGTGATCCAAGCTTCATGACGTTTAGCTTTCTCACGGGACAGCAGAGTTTCACCGAAGCCGTCTTCTACTGCGTCAAGCGCTACGTCAACTTCGTCGCCAACCTGGATTTCCAGTTCGCCAGCTGCGTTCTTGAACTGCTCTGCAGGAATTGCAGACTCAGATTTCAGACCCGCATCAACCAGAACGATGTCTTTGTCGATAGAGACAACAACACCACGAACAATGGAACCCGGACGGGTTTCGATTTCTTTCAGGGACTCTTCAAAGAGTTGAGCAAAAGATTCAGTCATATTGATAATCTTATGATTCTTCAATTTAACGTCCACCTGACATCCTGACGGGTGGGGTTGTTTCACATGCCCCATGACATCCATATCAAAGGGTTAAAAAAACGGTTACTGCTGCGGCAAGGACAGTTTTTCACGCGCATATTTTAGAGAAGTTTCAATAACTTGCTCTATCGACATACTGGTTGAATCCAGCACCAGCGCATCACTTGCCGGCCTCAGCGGTGCAATGGCGCGATTACGATCGCGGTCATCACGTTCCTTTATCTCAGATAAAAGGCGCTCAAAGTTAACACTAAAGCCCTTCTCCTGCAACTGTAGCATACGGCGGTGAGCACGCTCTTCTGAACTGGCATCCAGGAAGATTTTTACCGGTGCATCAGGGAAAACCACCGTCCCCATATCCCGTCCATCGGCAATCAGGCCAGGTGCATCGCGGAAGGCTCGCTGACGACGCAACAGCGCTTCACGGACCCGGGGGAATGCAGCCACTTTAGACGCCGTGTTGCTGACGTCCTGAGTACGAATTTCACCGGATACATCTTCACCCTCAAGGATCACTTCCATCTCACCATTGGTGGAAACAAAGCGAACGTCCAGGTGTGCAGCAATAGGAACCAGAGCCTCTTCCGACCTGATATCCACCTGGTGGTGCAAAGCGGCCAGTGCCAGTACGCGATAGATCGCGCCCGAATCCAGCAGATGCCACTGCAACGCCTCGGCCATTGCTTTACACAAGGTCCCTTTACCAGCACCGCTGGGGCCATCAATGGTGATCACCGGGGCTAAAGCCGTCATCTCATTCTCCTGTCGGTGGGGTGTCTGTTTACCCTGCTCAGACAAATATCGACGCGCATTATACGCTGCAATAGCCCAGATCGTTACCCCATAAGCATAGACGTACTCAAATTAATCGGCCTCTTCAGACCAATTTCAGCGTAAATTCCTGTGCAGGGCGTGAGTGAGTTCGCAATCCGCTGCACAACGTGCAGCGGATTTACAGATTTATGCCAACTGACTGAGGCGAGCGAGCTGATCAAAATAGTCGGGGAAGGTTTTAGCGGTACATTTCGGATCGAGAATCGTCACCGGCGTGGCGGAGAGCGCCACCAGGGAAAAACACATCGCCATACGGTGGTCGTTGTAGGTTCCGATTTCCGCATAACGAACAGTTTCTGGTGGCGTGATGCGAATAAAATCGTGCCCCTCTTCCACTTCGGCACCCACTTTGCGCAGCTCTGTTGCCATGGCAGCCAGACGGTCGGTTTCTTTTACTCGCCAGTTATAAATGTTGCGCATTACCGTGGTGCCTTTGGCAAATAACGCGGCCGTGGCAATGGTCATTGCCGCATCCGGGATATGGTTCATATCCAGATCGATGGCATTCAGTTCACCGCGAGTACAGGCAATGAAGTCATCGCCCCACTCAACCGTTGCGCCCATTTTCTCCAGCACATCGGCAAAGCGGATATCGCCCTGCATGCTGTTACGACCAATACCGGTGACCTTGACAGTCCCGCCTTTGATTGCCGCAGCGGCCAGAAAGTAAGACGCGGATGAAGCATCCCCCTCGACCAGATAATCGCCTGGTGAAACATACTGCTGGTTGCCGGCAACGTGGAAGACACTGTAGCTGTCATTTTTCACCGTAACGCCAAAGGTCTTCATCAGGTTCAGGGTGATATCAATATAAGGTTTGGAAACCAGATCGCCCTTGATCACAATTTTGGTGTCGTTCGGTGCCAGCGGCGCGGTCATCAGTAACGCCGTCAGGAACTGGCTGGATACGCTGCCGTCGACCGAAACCTCCCCGCCGGTGAACCCACCCTGCAAACGCAGCGGCGGGTAGTCCTGCTGCTCAAGATAATCCACTTTCGCCCCTCCCTGACGCAGTGCATCCACCAGATGACCAATTGGACGCTCTTTCATCCTTGGTTCACCGGTCAGCACAATGTCACTGGTGCCCAGGCAAAGTGCAGCAGCGAGAGGACGCATTGCGGTCCCCGCGTTGCCTAAAAACAGTTCCAGAGGTTTGTCCGCATGCAGCGGTCCACCCTGACCAGTCACCTCACATACCGTGCGGTTATCAGACAGCGTATAGCTGACCCCCAACGCCTGCAGGGCATTAAGCATATGGCGTACATCATCACTGTCCAGCAGATTGGTCAGGCGAGTGGTGCCCTGAGCCAGCGCGGCCAGCAGTAAAGCGCGGTTAGAAACGCTTTTGGAACCGGGTAAGTTAACGGTACCGTTCACCAGTGCAATAGGTTGTAACGTCAGGGATTCCTGCATGTGAAACTTATTCTCCAAATTAAATGCAATGAAACCTCGCGATGCGAGGTTTCAGATAGTTCAGACCAGAATCTCGCGCTTAGCCGTGGCGGCGTTCGAAGTCGATCATAAAGTCAGTCAGAGCCTTTACGCCTTCCAGCGGCATGGCGTTGTAGATAGAGGCACGCATACCGCCAACCACACGATGCCCCTTCAGTGCATGCAGGCCAGCCGCAAGGGACTCATCCAGAAAGACCTTATCCAGGGAGGAATCTGCCAGCTGGAAAGGCACGTTCATGCGCGAACGGTTGTCGCGAGCCACATCGTTGCGATAGAAATCGCTTTTATCGATCACGCCATAAAGCAGATCCGCTTTCGCCTGGTTGCGTTTGTCCAGTTCAGGCACGCCACCCTGGTCTTTCAGCCATTTGAACACCAGCCCGGAAAGATACCATGCAAAGGTCGGAGGGGTGTTGAACATGGAGTCATTTTCATTCAGCACCTGATAATCCAGGATCGAAGGCAGCTCTTTTTTCGCCTTGCCCAGCAGATCTTCCCGCACCACCACCAGCGTCAGGCCAGCCGGACCGATGTTTTTCTGCGCACCGGCATAGATCACGCCGTAACGACTGACATCAATGGGGTGGGACAGAATGGTGGATGACAGGTCAGCGACCACCACTTTATCACCAAAGTCCGGCTCTTCATTAATCGCGATACCGTCAATGGTTTCGTTTGGGCAATAGTGCATGTAGGCGGCGTCATCAGACAGCGCCCAACTGCTCATTGGGGTAATTGCCCGCAGGCCGTCCACGGTGGTTTTAGCATCAATAACGTTCGGCGTGCAGTATTTCAGGGCTTCTTTGATTGCGCTGTGCGCCCAATAACCGCCATCAACATAATCTGCCCTGGTGTGGTTACCCAGCAGGTTCATCGGGATAGCAGCAAATTGCGCGCGGGCGCCACCGTGACAGAATAATACTTTGTAATTCGAGGGAATTTTCAGCAGATCGCGAAAATCCTTTTCTGCCTCAACAGCCACCTGAATGAACTCTTTGCTGCGATGGCTGATCTCCATCACGGAAGTCCCTAAACCCTGCCAGTTACGGAGTTCCTGTTCGGCACGACGCAATACTTCTACCGGCAGCATTGCCGGGCCGGAGCTAAAATTGAAAATCTGACTCATTTCCCCTCACCACTTTCAGATCAATCGATTTCGATTCTGCTATCGGTTTTATCACTGCCCTTCCCGGGCTGCAATGATTAATCCGGTCAACCGACCAGTTCTTCGCGCCGCTACACAACAGTTTATAGGGTAAAATGCAACAAAGCTGATATTTTGTGAGGCTGTTCCAGCGATAGCATATTCGTCCCTCACAGCGGACGGGCAAACTGCCAGAATAGCCCTCATCAAATCACCCAGCCGGATAGCGAATCAGGCGGAAACCCCGTATCATTGCGCGCTTTCGACACAACACAAGACGAGTGGGCACTATGACGCAAACTTATATCCCAGGCAAAGACGCCGCGCTGGAAGACTCCATCGCACGCTTTCAGCAAAAATTACAGGATCTGGGCTTCAATATTGAAGAAGCTTCCTGGCTGAACCCGGTTCCGCATGTCTGGTCCGTTCATATTCGCGACCGCGACTGCCCGCTGTGCTTCACCAACGGTAAAGGTGCCAGCAAAAAAGCCGCGCTGGCCTCTGCGCTGGGTGAATACTTCGAACGCCTGTCGACCAACTACTTCTTTGCCGATTTCTGGCTGGGTAAATCCGTGGCCCATGGGGACTTTGTTCACTACCCCAACGAAAAATGGTTCCCACTGCCGGAAGACGACAGCCTGCCACAGGGCATTCTCGATCCGCGCCTGAGCAAGTTCTACGATCCAGAACAGGAGCTGAGCGCCAGCGATCTGATCGATCTGCAGTCCGGCAACAGCGATCGGGGCATCTGCGCCCTGCCGTTTACCCGTCAGTCAGATCAGCAAACCGTCTATATTCCGATGAACATTATCGGCAACCTGTATGTGTCTAACGGCATGTCTGCAGGTAATACGGCCAACGAAGCACGTGTGCAGGGTCTTTCGGAGGTTTTTGAGCGTCATATCAAAAACCGTATTATCGCCGAATCCATCAGCCTGCCAGCCATCCCGGATGAGGTGCTCAACCGCTACCCGGGCGTAGTGGAAGCCATCGCCAGGCTGGAAGCGGAAGGTTTCCCTATCCTCTCCTATGACGCCTCACTGGGCGGCAAGTACCCGGTCATTTGTGTGGTGCTGTTTAACCCGGAAAATGGGACCTGCTTCGCCTCTTTCGGCGCACACCCGGATTTCGGCGTCGCGCTGGAACGTACCGTCACCGAGCTGCTGCAGGGCCGCAGCCTGAAAGATCTTGATGTGTTTACCCCGCCAACTTTCGATGATGAAGAAGTGGCCGAGCACGCCAACCTGGAAACTCATTTTATCGATTCCAGCGGGCTTATCTCGTGGGATATGTTCAAGGATGACGCCGACTATCCGTTTGCCGACTGGAGCTTTGCCGGCACCACCGAGGAAGAGTTCGCCACGCTGATGGCAATCTTCGATTCGGAAGATCAGGAAGTGTACATCGCCGATTATCAGCATCTCGACGTTTACGCCTGCCGTATCATCGTGCCTGGGATGTCCGATATCTACCCGGCGGAAGATTTGCTGCTGGCAAACAACAGTATGGGGGCTTATCTGCGCGATACCCTGCTCTCGCTGCCTGACAGCAGCTGGGAGAGAGAGGATTATCTGGCGCTGATTGAGCGTCTGGATGAGGATGGCCATGATGACTTCACCCGCGTTCGTGAGCTGTTGGGCCTGGCAACCGGTAAAGATAACGGCTGGTACACCCTGCGCATCGGGGAGCTGAAAGCAATGCTGGCCCTCGCCGGTGGTGACACCGACCAGGCGTTGATCTGGACCGAATGGACCATGGAATTCAATGCTTCCGTCTTCACTCCGGCTCGTGCAAATTATTACCGCTGCCTGCAGACGTTGCTGCTGCTGAGCATGGAAGATGAGCGCGACCCTGTGCAGTACCATAACGCCTTCGTACGAATGTATGGTCAGGAAACCGTTGAGGCCGCTTCAGCCGCCATCAGCGGTGAAGCGCCCTTCTATGGCCTGCAAAGCGTGGATGAAGATTTGCTGGCTTTCCCGGCACATCAGTCACTGCTGGCAGCCTATGAAAAACTCCAGCAGGCAAAACGCCGCTACTGGAAATAGTGCACAACTGGCGGCCTGCGCCATAAACCAGGCCGCCTTTAATTTCAGCCTCCAGGAAGATTCCACGCAGGCTATTTTCACCAAAAGTTAATAAAAGGTGAGTCGGAAATTTATAAAAGCTCAACCAGTAACAATCAGGACATCTTTCATTCTAATTATTCACTTTTCACGGATGCATTTTGTGCGTTATTCAACTTTTATTTAGTATATTAAAAATTATTTTATTCACTGCATTCAATCAGTTAACTAATAAAGCCCACTAAAAACAGTGCGTTAAGTGGCTATAAGCTGGGGCAATATGATCCACATCAATTTCTCCCCTATACTCCTTTGTTAGTATTTCGTCGTTGATAAATTTTGGGAGAAGTTAGTGTGAAAGCTGGCAACCCGTTCGATTTACTTTTACCGTCCGAAATGGCCAAAGTTGCCGAAGAAGCCGGTGTCTATAAAGCATCAAAACACCCCTTCACGACATTTTTTCTGGCGATCACCGCCGGCGTCTTTATCTCCATTGCTTTTGTGTTCTATATCACGGCCACTACTGGCACCGAAGCGGTACCCTACGGCCTGGCTAAACTGGTTGGCGGCATCTGCTTCTCACTCGGCCTGATGCTGGTGGTCGTTTGCGGAGCCGATCTCTTCACCTCTACCGTCCTGACCATGGTGGCGAAAGCCAGCGGCCGTATCAGCTGGGGGCAACTGGCCCGAAACTGGATTAACGTTTATACAGGGAATTTCTTCGGCGCGATGTTTTTTGTCGGGCTGATCTGGTTTGCCGGCCAGTATATGGTGGCGAATGGTGCATGGGGGTTAAATGTTCTGCAAACGGCTGACCATAAAATGCACCATACTTTCCTTGAAGCCGTATGCCTGGGCACGCTGGCTAATCTGATGGTGTGTATGGCGGTGTGGATGAGCTACTCCGGCCGAAGCCTGACGGACAAAATGTTAGCCATGGTGCTGCCGGTAGCGATGTTCGTCGCCAGCGGATTCGAACACAGCATTGCCAACATGTTTCTTATTCCGATGGCTATCGTCATCAAAGACTTCGCTGCCCCTGAATTCTGGCAGGCGACCGGCACCACAGCAGAACACTTCTCCAGTCTCACCGTCAGTAACTTTGTAATGGATAACCTGATCCCGGTGACTCTTGGAAACATTATCGGTGGCAGCCTGCTGGTCGGTCTGACTTACTGGGTTATCTATCTGCGCGATGGCGACCATAACTGATCTCACCGGCAAGATTTGACATCCGTCGCCGTAATCAGGGCGACGGGAACGAAAGAACTCAATGTAATTAAGGTAGGTTCAAATGAGCGAGCACAATGAAAAACAGGCTGCTGCCTGGGCAGGCTTTGCACAGGGCGAGTGGCAGAACAGCATTAACGTTCGTGACTTTATCCAGAAAAACTACACCCCTTATGAAGGTGATGAAGCGTTTCTGAGTGGAGCCACTGGCGCGACTACGGCGCTGTGGGACCAGGTGATGGAAGGCATCAAGCTGGAAAACCGCACTCACGCACCTGTGGACTTTGATACCGACCTGGCCTCCACCATCACCTCTCATGATGCGGGCTACATCAATAAAAAACTGGAAACCATCGTTGGTTTACAGACTGATGCTCCGCTGAAACGCGCGCTGATCCCATTCGGCGGCATCAAAATGGTCGAAGGCTCCTGTAAAGTTTATGGTCGCGAGCTGGATGCAGGCCTGAAAAAAGTTTTCACCGAATACCGTAAAACTCACAACCAGGGCGTGTTTGATGTTTACACTCCGGACATCCTGCGTTGCCGTAAATCTGGCGTGCTGACCGGTCTGCCAGATGCTTATGGCCGTGGCCGCATCATCGGTGATTACCGTCGCGTTGCGCTGTACGGTATCGACATGCTGATGAAAGACAAATTCGCGCAGTTCACTTCGCTGCAGAGCGACATGGAAAACGGCGTGAACCTGGAAGCCACTATCCGTCTGCGCGAAGAGATTGCCGACCAACATCATGCGCTGCAGCAGATCAAAGAGATGGCAGCCAAATACGGTTGTGATATCTCCGGCCCTGCCACCAGCGCACAGGAAGCCGTACAGTGGACTTATTTCGGTTACCTGGCTGCAGTAAAATCACAGAATGGCGCAGCCATGTCCTTCGGTCGCGTTTCCACCTTCCTGGATGTGTATATTGAGCGCGATCTTAAAGCGGGCAAAATAACCGAACAGGACGCTCAGGAGCTGATCGACCATCTGGTGATGAAACTGCGTATGGTGCGCTTCCTGCGTACTCCGGAGTACGATGAACTGTTCTCAGGCGACCCAATCTGGGCAACAGAATCGCTGGCCGGTATGGGCGTGGATGGTCGTACCCTGGTCACCAAAAACAGCTTCCGCTTCCTGAACACCCTGTACACCATGGGGCCGTCTCCGGAGCCAAACATGACCATTCTGTGGTCAGAGAAGCTGCCGCTGAACTTCAAAAAATACGCGGCTAAAGTCTCCATCGATACCTCATCCGTGCAGTACGAGAACGATGACCTGATGCGTCCAGACTTTAACAACGATGACTACGCCATCGCCTGCTGCGTCAGCCCGATGATCGTTGGTAAACAAATGCAGTTCTTCGGTGCCCGTGCTAACCTGGCGAAAACCATGCTGTATGCCATCAACGGCGGCGTGGACGAAAAACTGAAAATGCAGGTTGGCCCGAAAGAAGCGCCAATGATGGATGAAGTGCTGGACTATGACAAAGTGATGGCCCGTATGGATCACTTTATGGACTGGCTGGCAAAACAGTATGTGACCGCGCTGAACGTCATTCACTACATGCACGATAAGTACAGCTACGAAGCTTCGCTGATGGCGCTGCATGACCGTGACGTTTACCGCACCATGGCTTGTGGTATCGCTGGTCTGTCCGTCGCAGCTGACTCCCTTTCTGCTATCAAGTACGCGAAAGTGTCCACCATTCGTGATGAAGATGGCCTGGCTGTCGACTTCAAAGTTGACGGTGAATACCCGCAGTTTGGTAACAACGATCCCCGCGTGGATGATATTGCCTGTGACCTGGTTGAACGTTTCATGAAGAAAATTCAGAAACTGCAGACCTACCGTAATGCGGTGCCAACTCAGTCTGTACTGACCATCACCTCTAACGTAGTGTATGGTAAGAAAACGGGTAACACCCCAGATGGTCGTCGCGCTGGCGCACCATTCGGCCCAGGCGCTAACCCAATGCACGGTCGCGATCAGAAAGGTGCGGTAGCCTCACTGACCTCGGTAGCGAAACTGCCGTTTGCCTATGCGAAAGACGGTATCTCCTATACCTTCTCCATCGTGCCAAACGCGCTGGGTAAAGATGATGACGTGCGTAAAGCTAACCTTGCCGGCCTGATGGATGGTTATTTCCACCACGAAGCCAGCATCGAAGGCGGCCAGCATCTGAACGTTAACGTGATGAACCGTGAAATGCTGCTGGATGCGATGAACGATCCTGAGAAATATCCTCAGCTGACTATCCGCGTTTCCGGTTATGCCGTTCGCTTCAACTCGCTGACTAAAGAGCAGCAGCAGGACGTGATTACCCGTACCTTTACTCAGACTATGTAATCTCTGCCCTACTGAAAATCAAAGGCTCCTTCACCGGAGCCTTTTTCTCAGTCTTGTTTGCCAGCCCTCTACAGTGTTCCGCCAGGTGGCTGGCAAAACAGACTTAACGCAGCTAAAGACTGCGTACCTGCCGGAAAGGCGGGTCCACCATGGGGAATTCATCGCAATGTCAGTCACTGGTCGCATCCACTCATTTGAATCCTGCGGGACCGTCGACGGCCCCGGCATCCGCTTTATCACCTTCTTCCAGGGGTGCCTGATGCGCTGCCTGTATTGCCACAACCGCGATACGTGGGACACGCACGGTGGCAAAGAGATCACTGTTGAAGAGCTGATGAAGGACGTGGTTTCATATCGTCACTTTATGAATGCTTCCGGCGGTGGCGTTACTGCTTCCGGAGGCGAGGCCATTTTACAGGCTGAATTTGTACGCGACTGGTTTCGCGCCTGTCACGCGGAGGGGATTAATACCTGCCTGGATACCAATGGTTTTGTGCGCCGCTACGATCCGGTGATCGACGAACTGCTGGAAGTGACCGATCTGGTGATGCTGGATCTGAAGCAGATAAACGACGATGTTCACCAGATCCTGGTCGGCGTCTCCAATCACCGCACGCTGGATTTTGCACGCTACCTGGCGAAGAAAAATATCCGCACCTGGATCCGCTATGTGGTGGTTCCGGGCTATTCGGATGACGATGAATCAGCACATCGTCTGGGTGAATTTACCCGCGATATGGGTAACGTGGAGAAAATAGAGCTGCTACCTTATCACGAGCTTGGTAAACATAAATGGGTGGCGATGGGTGAAGAGTATAAGCTGGATGGCGTTCACCCACCGAAAGCCGAAACCATGGACCGGGTGAAAAGTATTCTGGAAGGGTATGGCCATAACGTCATGTACTGACTGGCGACCGGTCTGAAACCGGTTATCACGGTAACAGGCGCCAGGGGCGGAATGCATTCTGCCCCTGGCGTTTTTTTATGCATGAGCAATCGGCGTGGCATGCTGATCGGCTTTACGCAGCAGCATCACCAGATAAACCAGCGCGACTGCCGCAATCATCACAAACAGCACACGGTCAGAATAGTTCTGCATCAGCATTGAAGTCATCGCCGGACCAAACAGGCTGCCCAGGGTATAGCTCAGCAGCAGCGCCTGATTCATCGCCACCAGTTCGTGGTGAGCCACTTTCTCACAGGCCCAGGACATCGCCACCGGATAGAGTGTGAAACCAGCGCCACCGAGCACAAACAGTGCAGGAGCCATCGCGGCATTGCTCAGCATCGCCAGCGCGCCAACGATCACCACAAAAACCTGCACGCGGAGCACCAGCAGACGACCGTAACGGTCAGCCAGACGACCTACCGGCCACTGGCCGATGATGCCGGAACTGACGAGCAGCGCCATCCAGTAACCCACCGTCGAGTCGCTCATTCCCTGATGGGAGAGATACAGCGGCATCAGGCCATAAAGCGAGCCCAGCAGGATACCGGAAATGATACAACCGTTAATCCCCAGACGGGCACTGCGACGGCGCAGCATCGGCCACATCCGTCCCGGAGAGGCTTCTTCATCATCCCCTTTTGCCGTGACTTTGTTAAACACCAGCGGCAGGATCGCGGCAACCACAATCCCGGTCACCCACGGCAGCACGTGTAGCAGCTCCGTGGAAACTTTACTGACCAGCAGCTGTCCGCTAACGGTGCCGAGATAATAGAAAATCATATAGGCGGCCAGTAGCTGACCACGGTTTCGCACGGTTCCGCTGCAGAGCAAAGCGCTCTCCACCACCACCCAGATTAATGCACAGCCGATACCGGCGATAAAGCGCCAGGCAGACCATGCCCAGAAGCCGCTTTCAAAGCCTAATGCTGCCGTAGCCAGAGCGAAAATAATGGAGGCGATGTAATAGCTACGGTTAAATCCGAAACGTGTGATTATCCTGCCCGCCAGCAAAGTGCCGACCAGGTTGCCCGTATAGTAAGAAGAGCTCACCACGCCGACCTGCCAGGTAGGCAGTGAATCGTGGGTAAGCCACAGCGGCACCAGAGTGTTCAACACGGCGATAGAAATCGTCAGCAGCAAAAGGCCGCAGAGCAGCACAATAACGGGGCGAGACCAGGTAGACATTGTCAGAAACGACCAAACGGCGGAATATTTTGCGCGAATAATGCCATTCGCTAAATTATTGTCAACGGCCAGAAATCAACCACAGCACAATTTGCCAGACACCGATTTAATTTTTTTATCTACAACGACTTAGAGAGACTCCCCTCGCAGGATGAAAGTGCGTTATCTCTATGAAAAATGACAACTTTGAATGGTTATGGGTCACACTAGTCGATAACTTTTATTTTTGGTTATCCGGTGACTAAAAATACAGGCCGGGTTCCACTTTTGCCCTCCAGATGGCATAAGCTTAAGACGATGATCCCATTAAAAAAGCGCCCGGTGGGCGCTTTCAGAAACAGAGAAAACCGGATAGTCAGCCGATAAACTCAAGGCCTTTCATGTAAGGGCGCAGCGCATCCGGCACTGCAATACGGCCATCAGCCTGCTGGTAGTTTTCCAGTACCGCAACCAGAGTACGACCAACAGCCAGACCTGAACCGTTCAGGGTGTGCAGCAGGCGCGTCTTCTTCTCGGATTTACTGCGGCAACGAGCCTGCATACGACGAGCCTGGAAATCACCCATGTTAGAACAGGAAGAGATCTCGCGGTAAGTATCCTGCGCTGGCAACCACACTTCAAGATCGTAGGTTTTGCAGGAGCCAAAGCCCATGTCTCCAGTACACAGCAGCACCTTACGGTAGGGCAGGTTCAGCAGCTGCAACACTTTCTCCGCGTGACCCACCAGCTCTTCAAGCGCCTGCATAGACTCTTCCGGCCGGGTAATCTGCACCATTTCAACTTTATCGAACTGGTGCATACGGATCAGACCACGGGTATCACGGCCGTAGGCACCTGCCTCAGAACGGAAGCAAGGCGTGTGGGCAGTGAATTTCAGCGGCAGCGACTCTTCTTCAATGATTTCATCGCGGACCATGTTGGTCAGCGGCACTTCGGAAGTGGGGATCAGCGCATAATCGCTGCTGGACGCTTCTTCTTCCAGCGGACGGGTATGGAACAGATCTTCACCAAACTTAGGCAGCTGGCCGGTACCGTACAGCGATGCATGATTCACCAGATACGGCACATAAGTTTCCAGATAGCCGTGCTGTTCGGTGTGCAGATCCAGCATAAACTGGCTCAGGGCGCGATGCATCAGGGCGATCTGCCCCTGCATCACCACAAAACGAGAGCCGGTCAGCTTAGCGCCCATGGCAAAGTCCAGGCCGGAGGCCATTTCACCCAGCTCGACATGATCGCGCACGGCGAAATCAAATTTGCGTGGCTCACCCCAGCGGCTGACTTCCAGATTCTCACTGTCGTCTTTGCCCAGCGGGACTTCATCAACCGGAATATTAGGTATTGCTAACGCCACATCACGAATTTCGTTCTGCAGTGCATCCAGTTCCGCTTTGGCCGCATCCAGGCGTTCACCCAGCGCGTTCACTTCCTGACGTAATGGCTCAATGTCTTCCCCACGCGCCTTGGCCTGCCCGATAGTTTTGGATCGGGAGTTACGTTCCGCCTGCAGGGTTTCAGTTTCAACCTGCAGAACTTTGCGGCGCTCTTCCTGCGAGCGCAGCGTTTCAACGTCCAGTTTAAAGCCCCGGCGTGCCAGTTTTTCAGCGACTGCGTCTGGCTCATTACGCAGCAGATTGGGATCGAGCATGCTTGTCCTGTGAATATTTATTGAGTAATAAAGAGAAGCGCATCCGGCGGGCGAATGCGTTGAATTCCTTGCTAACCTTACCGCAACACCCGTTTCAGCGATAGCGTTTTGTCGGGCTATTTTGATCCTGTTCAGCAAGCCAGGCCAGCTTTTCAGCAATCTTCCCTTCAAGGCCACGGGAGGTCGGTTGATAGTAGTGAGTCTGAGCCATCTGCGGCGGGAAGTAGTCCTCTCCAGCGGCATAAGCGTTGGGTTCATCGTGAGCATAGCGGTATTCCGCCCCCACCCCCATTTCCTTCATCAACTTAGTTGGCGCGTTGCGCAGATGCTCCGGTACGTCGTAATCAGGGCTTTCGCGGGCATCGCGCATTGCGGCTTTAAAGGCGGTGTAAACGGCATTACTTTTTGGCGCGCAGGCCAGATAAACAATGGCCTGGGCTATGGCTCGTTCCCCTTCGGCCGGGCCGACACGGGTAAAACAATCCCATGCCGAGATAGCGACCTGCATCCCGCGGGGATCGGCATTGCCGATGTCTTCCGAGGCAATAGCCAGCAGCCGACGTGCAACATACAGCGGATCTCCGCCTGCGGTAATGATCCGGGCGTACCAGTACAGGGCTGCATCAGGCGCTGAACCACGAACAGACTTATGCAGGGCAGATATCAGGTCGTAATAACGATCGCCCTTGTTATCAAACCTGGCACTGCGTTCGCCAGAGACTTCATTCAACAGCTGTGCCGTCAGGTCACGCTGACCTTTGCTGTTCACCTCAGCCATATCGGCCATCATTTCCAGCGTGTTCAGCGCACGACGGGCATCGCCGTTCACCAGTTCTGCCACCATTCGCCGCGTATTCTCAGGCAGCACAATGTTCTCGTTGCCATAGCCTCGGTCGCTGTCCTGCATGGCCTGTTCCAGCACGGTTTCAACCTCTTCGCTGGTCAGGGATTTCAGCAAATAAACGCGGGCACGCGACAGCAAAGCGGAGTTAAGTTCGAAGGAGGGGTTTTCCGTGGTAGCACCAATAAAGGTGATGGTGCCATCTTCAATATGTGGCAGAAACGCATCCTGCTGGCTTTTATTGAAGCGATGAACCTCATCCACAAACAGGATAGTGCGGCGACCGGCATTGCGGTTTTGCCGCGCTCGCTCGATCGCCTCGCGGATTTCTTTCACCCCTGAGGTGACCGCTGAAATCCGCTCCACATCGGCCTGGCCATAATGCCCGATGATCTCAGCCAGCGTGGTCTTCCCTGTCCCCGGCGGCCCCCACAAAATCATCGAATGCAGATGGCCCGCTTCAATCGCCCGCGGTAGCGGTTTGCCGGGTGCCAGCAAGTGCTGCTGCCCGATATATTCTGCCAAAGTGCGTGGCCGCATCCGCGCGGCCAGGGGCTGAAACTCGTTGTGGGAGAAATCCAGAGACAGATTGCTCACGCTCACCTCACTGACGTTGATCGTCCACCGTCACGCCTTTTGGCGGCGTAAACTGGAATTTATCGGCGCTGACGGCACCGTTCTGCTGGCTTTTTAGCGCGTAGCTGCTGCGCTGACCATCCTGCTCAACCGCACTGAACTGATTGATAGTGCCATTGGTGGAGACGTTAATAGTGAACTGTTTCAGGTTGCCATCAGCCGATTTCGGCGTCAGTTCGAAATTGTCGCCCTGTTGTTTTATGTTGTACTGCTTCCAGTCGCTCCCCTGGTTACGCGCAATCAGCATAAACGGCGTGTTGCTGGTAGCGTCTTTCAGCCAGGTCGCGCTGACCTGCTCAACGAACGGGTTGTAGAACCATAAGGTTTTGCCGTCGGAAATCAGGATGCTTTCATCCGGTGCCGTCATGTGCCAGTTAAACAGATTCGGACGTTTGACCCACAGCTCACCTTCGCCATCCTGCACTGACTGGCCGCTGCCATCGGTCACTTTTTGCGAGAAGCTGGCGTGGAAGCTTTTCACTTTATCCAGACGCTGCTGCAAATCGGAAGACGCATCAGCCAGTGCGCTGGCGGAAGTGAAAGCGGCCAGCAGGCAGCAGGAGATCATTAATTTTTTCATCACGGCATCCTTATTGAAACTTTTATCTCCCTGCCAGCAGGGAAGCTTACGTGGATAACTGTAGCCAGGCTGAAGCAATAGCAACAGGGGATTGACCTGAATGCCACCGGTACCTGACTGATATGGGGTCTGAGCCCGCAAACTCAACGGGCCGGGTCACCCCGGCCCGCTAATTACGGCAAAAAAGTCAGACTACTGTGGCATTACATCTCATGCGGTGGTGGGGAAAGGACTTCGCGGTTACCGTTATGGCCCGGAGAAGACACTATGCCCTGCGCTTCCATCTGTTCAATGATACGCGCTGCACGGTTGTAACCGATACGGAACTGACGCTGAACACCAGAGATAGAAGCCCGGCGTTTTTCAACCACAAACGCCACAGCCTGATCGAACAGCGGATCGAGCTCTTCATCCCCCTCCAGTCCCAGGCCACCGCCTTCGGCCTCATCGCCAGCGGTAATGCTTTCAATGTATTGCGGACGGCCGCGGGCTTTCCAGTCCTGCACCACTGCATGCACTTCCTCGTCGCGAACAAATGCCCCATGCACACGCACCGGCATGGAAGAGTTAGGCGGCATATACAGCATGTCCCCCATACCCAGCAAAGACTCTGCCCCCCCCTGATCGAGGATGGTACGGGAGTCGATCTTGCTTGATACGGTAAAGGCGATTCGGGTCGGGATGTTCGCCTTAATCAGGCCGGTGATGACATCTACCGAAGGACGCTGGGTTGCCAGAACGAGGTGAATACCTGCCGCACGCGCTTTCTGCGCCAGACGGGCAATCAGCTCTTCCACTTTCTTACCTACCGCCATCATCAGGTCGGCGAATTCATCAACCAGCACCACGATGTATGGCAGTTTTTCCAGAACCGGCGGCGTGGTGTCCATGCTGTCACCCGGTTTCCAGAATGGATCCGGAATTGGGCGGCCCATCAAATCAGCCTGCGCAACCTTCTCGTTGTAACCCGCCAGGTTACGCACGCCAAGCGCCGACATCAGCTTGTAGCGACGTTCCATCTCACCGACGCTCCAGCGCAGCGCATTGGCCGCGTCTTTCATATCGGTAACCACTTCCGTCAGCAGGTGAGGAATCCCCTCGTAAACCGACAGCTCAAGCATTTTCGGGTCGATCATGATAAAGCGCACTTCTTCCGGCGTGGCTTTATACAGCATGCTGATGATCATTGCGTTCACACCGACCGATTTACCGGAACCGGTAGTACCGGCGACCAGCAGGTGCGGCATCTTCGCCAGATCGGCCACAACCGGCTGGCCGGCAATGTCTTTACCCAGTACCACAGCCAGCGGTGAAGGATTGTCACGGAACTTGTCGCATTCCAGCACTTCACGCATGTAAACCGTCTGACGATGCTTGTTAGGCAGTTCCAGACCGACGTAGGGTTTGCCCGGAATAACCTCCACCACGCGAACCGCGACTGCGGAAAGCGAACGGGCAAGATCCCGGGACAGATTAGAAATACGCGCGGCTTTGACGCCGGGAGCCAGATCCAACTCAAAACGGGTGATAACCGGACCCGGGGAGATCCCCACCACTTCCGCTTTCACCCGATAATCGCCCAGACGAGCCTCAACCAGGCGGGCTGTCTGCTCAAGAGCAAACATATCCACCGGCTCAGCTTCCACGGGAGGCGCACTCAGCAGATCCAGGGTTGGCAACGGCGTGGTCGGTTTCTCCAGCGGCTGCTCATGGCGAACCAGGAATGGGTGAAACAGGCTGTCGGCGCCAGACTGAGCTGGCGCTTCCGGCTGAGGCACAGCCGTGGGAGGCTGTTGCTGCACCGGAGGTGTCTGCCATGAAGGTGCTGCTGATGGCTGACGGGCAGGCGGCGTTTGCCAGGAAGGTGTCGCTGGCTGCTGCTGAACAGGAGTTTGCTGAGGGGCCTGGCTGTGCTGCTGCCACTGCGGCTGCTCTGCAGGAGCTTCAACTTCCGGTGCGTCTGACAGAGTGAACAGAGGCTCGCCTGGCCCTTCGTCTACCAGGTCATCCATGGGTGAGAAATCAAAGGCTCCCGCAGTATCCAGACGGAAAGTCGGACCATCGTCCTGCTGGCCTTCCTGGCCGTAACGCTGATTCTGCTGCTCGGCAAACTGACGAGCCAGCGCGGCCTGTTGCAACGCCTCTTCGTCATCTTTGGCAAATTCTTCGCCGTAACGCGCCTGCTGCTGTGCCATAAAGGCTTCGCTCAGCTTCGCCTGTTCAAGTGCGTCAGCGTCTTCTTCTCCGCCACCCGCAGGCTGAATTTCAGCACTCTGCTGGCGCAGTTCTTCCTCTTTTGCCTTCTCTTCTGCCATACGCTGCGATGGTAACTTGATGCCGTAAGAGGCCAGTTCTCGCCGGGTAGGGAGCTTGACAGGATTAGGGCGCGGCAATGCCGGGCCTATTCCCTGCTTCACCTGTGGATTAGCCGCTTCACTGGTCGCGGTGAAGCCCGGCATAAACGGCGCAGCCGCAGGAGCAGCCACTTTAGCTGCATCCCCTATTCCCCTTGCCACATCAGCAGGCTGTGAGACTGGCTGGGAAGAGAAATCAAAAGGTGACGAAGAGGTTTCACGCCAGTTGCCCATTCGCGGACCGTCATCTTCTTCGTCCATCGGCACAGACGGCGCCGGGGTCTCACCCGGGATCTCGAACCGGTAAAGTTCCGGAGGCGGCGTCGGTGCTGAAGCAGCAGAAGAAACAGCATCAACAGGCTGAGAAACGGCCGGGGACTGAGGGGACGTCGGTAAAGATTGCGCCCCGATCGGGGCAACCGGTGCTACAGGAGCGGCGGGCGCTGGCGGCGTTACCGGAATCTCAGCAGAGCCAACACCGCCTGCCGAGGCAGCTGTGGCGACAGCGACAGGCTGACTCAGCAGAGGATCGTTCTCTTCCTCTTCATCGAATTCTGGGTGCTCCACCCTTTTCTTCGGCGTCGCCAGTAGCACATCGTCCTCATCAGCATGGGCGCTCTGTTTCAGCACCGGTGCCGACGCCTCCTGGTGCAGCTCTTCTTGATCATCGTCTTCGTGCCAGCGTTCATCGTTACGTGAACGGTTGCTGGCAAACGTCAGCACGCCCATCACCGCACCGCCGATTTTCTCGGCGATGATCAGCCACGACCAGCCAGTGTAAAGAGTGACGCCGGCAGCCCAGATGAACAGGAGCGTTAATGTGCCACCGGCCCCGCTGAACCACGGAGCCATGGCATTGCTCAGCAGGCTGCCTATCACGCCGCCCGAAGCAAAATACCAGATATCATCTGCATTCAGCGCAGCCAGCCCACAGGATGTCACCACCAGCGCCAGTACGCCAATCAGGCGCAACGCTACGGCAAAGTAGTCAATGTAATCCTGAGAATTGCGCTGACGGAAGGTGATCCAGCACAGGCCTAAAATGACCGGAGGAAGAGCGTAGGCCATCACGCCAAAAATGAAAAACAGCGTATCCGCAAGCCATGCGCCGACACCGCCGCCCAGATTATGGATAGGTTCGTGCCAGGCGGTTTGCGACCAGCTGGGATCGGAAGGATTGAAGCTCACCAGTGCCACCATCAAATAGAGGGCAAAAAGAGCAACAATAATCAGCAACGCCTCCAGCAGACGACGTCCACTGCTCAGCGGTTGTAACGAAACTTCTTTATCTTCTGTGTATTCCTGGCTCAAGCGTTTCTCCAGGGGCCTGTAAACTATGAAGGCAATAGCGCCGGGCAAGCCCGACGCTGAACCTGTATGAATTCACAGGAGTGTACCGAAATCTTCCAGGTTTTGCACCTGCCCTGTGTTACCGCGTTTTAATGACCAGGCGGTTACTTTGCTTCACTTCTTCCATGACCACATAGGTACGCGTATCGTTCACACCCGGCAGGCGCAGCAGGGTTTCCCCCAGCAATTTACGATAGGCAGACATATCCGGTACTCGGGTTTTCAACAAATAGTCGAAATCCCCTGAAACAAGATGACACTCTTGAGTTTCCTCAAGTTTTTGCACGGCGGCATTAAATTGCTCAAACACATCGGGTGCACCACGATTCAGAGTAATCTCAACGAATACCAGCAGCGAAGCATCCAGATAGTGCGGATTAAGCTGGGCAGTATAGCCAAGAATAAACCCCTGTCTTTCAAGACGACGAACACGCTCAAGGCATGGTGTCGGTGATAAACCTACTCGTTTGGAAAGCTCGACGTTTGAGATTCGCCCATCCTTCTGCAGTTCATTGAGGATATTACGATCGATCCTGTCGAGATCTTTACCGGGTCGTTTTTTATTGTCTACCATTATTATTGTCTCTCTTAATGCCTTCCCTTTACCTGCCATACCCTGAACGAGTTCACTGTCACAGGGTCGTTCTAAGTGAAGTCTGGAGCCTGCTGCGATTTCAAACGCCCATCCGTATGACGCATGTTGTCTGTCCACACCATGCGTCATGACCAATGACAGACCGGGTTTATCTGGCGATAAGCACAAAAGCCGGAATGAAAACCTGTTTTGCGCGCCGAAAAACCCTTTGCTTCTCACAATGTTTTCGCAAAAGCGCAGCCGATTGTCAAAGCAAAACAACTAAAATCAGTACAACATGCCAGAAGTGTCGCTGCGTGACTGTTTTTTAATGGGTAATCAGGATGGAATGCACTGCCATAAGCCCTTAGCTGCCCCATAATGGCGCACCTTTCCCTGTGCTGATCCAACCGTGAATCGGTTAAACCTTTTGCAGCCATTGTTAACAAAATTGCAGAATGCTTTTTTTGCCCCGCTAAATTCCCTACAATCGAATCAGGGTTGCCAGTCAATAATTGAGGGTCTTATGAGCACCGCCAAACACAGTAAATTACTTATCCTGGGTTCAGGCCCAGCAGGCTATACCGCCGCCGTTTATGCGGCCCGTGCGAATTTGAATCCGGTTCTGATCACCGGGCTGGAAAAAGGCGGTCAGCTGACGACCACCACCGAAGTGGAAAACTGGCCGGGCGACCCGCACGATCTTACCGGTCCGCTGCTGATGGAACGCATGCAGCAACATGCCGAGAAATTCAACACCGAAATCATTTTCGACCACATCCATACTGTTGACCTGCAGAACCGCCCTTTCCGCCTGACCGGTGACAGCGGTGAGTACACCGCAGATGCGCTGATTATCGCTACCGGCGCTTCAGCCCGATATCTGGGTCTGCCGTCAGAAGAAGAGTTCAAAGGACGTGGTGTCTCTGCCTGCGCGACCTGTGATGGATTCTTCTACCGTAACCAGAAAGTTGCTGTTATCGGCGGCGGTAATACGGCAGTGGAAGAAGCCCTGTATCTGGCTAATATCGCTGCGGAAGTGCACCTGATCCACCGTCGTGACAGCTTCCGTGCGGAAAAAATCCTTATTGACCGGCTGATGGAAAAAGTGCGCAACGGCAACATTGTGCTGCACACCAATCAGACGCTGGATGAAGTGATGGGCGACCAGATGGGTGTCAGCTGCTTACGCCTGCGCTCGGCGCTGGATGAGACCCAGACGGAAGAACTGAACGTCGCAGGTCTGTTCGTCGCCATTGGTCACAGCCCTAATACCGCTATCTTCCAGGATCAGCTTGAGCTGGAAAATGGTTACATCAAGGTGCAGTCAGGTCTGCAGGGCAACGCCACGCAGACCAGTATCCCCGGCGTTTTTGCTGCCGGTGATGTAATGGACCACATTTACCGCCAGGCAATCACCTCCGCAGGCACCGGCTGCATGGCTGCGCTGGATGCAGAACGTTATCTGGATGGATTGGTTAAAAACTCTCAGTAAGTTGTTAAAAGTCTGCATCAATCTTACCGAACGCGACCGCAACTGGTCGCCTTTTTACGTTCTGCATTGTAACATTACCCACAATTCCCCTGAACATTACAGGGTCGTACAGCCCGTATGCGCTGAGCACCCGATTCTCTGGTAAGGCATGGATAAATCACGGCAGCAACAGTTACTTCGCTGGCTGAAAAGCCAGAGCGTGCAGGGTCAGCGCTGGCTAAGGCTTTCACTGTGTCTGGGTATTTTCAGCGCGCTGCTGATCCTGCTGCAGGCCTGGCTGCTCGCCGGGCTGCTGCAATCGCTGATTGTTGAACACCATCCCCGTACGGACCTGATCCCCCAGTTTATCTTGCTTTTTAGCTGTTTCGCCCTGCGTGCGCTACTGGTCTGGCTGCGCGAAAAGGCGGGCTTCGAATGTGGCAAAGCCATCAGACTGACACTGCGTCAGACGATACTTAACCGTCTTGAAGCTCTTGGCCCCGCCTGGGTTCAGGGCAAACCGGCAGGAAGCTGGGCAACGCTGCTGCTGGAGCAGATTGAAGATATGCAGGATTATTACTCCCGCTATCTGCCGCAGATGCTGCTGGCGGTGATTATTCCCTGCTTCATCCTTATCGCCCTGTTCCCCGTTAACTGGGCAGCAGCGCTGATCCTGTTGGCGACAGCGCCCCTGATCCCGCTGTTTATGGCGCTGGTCGGCCTGGGCGCAGCGGATGCCAATCGCCGTAACTTTCAGGCACTGGCTCGACTCAGTGGCCATTTCCTTGATCGTCTGCGCGGGCTTGATACGTTACGTCTGTTTCATCGTGCTGCAGCGGAAACCCGTGAAATACAGCAAGCCTCAACCGATTTCCGTCAGCGCACCATGGAAGTCCTGCGCCAGGCCTTCCTCTCTTCCGCCGTGCTGGAGTTTTTCGCCTCCCTCTCCATTGCCGTGGTCGCGGTCTACTTTGGTTTCTCCTATCTTGGCGAGTTGAACTTCGGCCACTACGGCGGTGGCATCACCCTATTTGCAGGCTTTCTGGCGCTGATCCTCGCGCCGGAATTTTTCCTGCCGCTCAGGGACCTGGGGGCTTTCTACCATGCTAAAGCGCAGGCTGTGGGCGGTGCAGACTCACTCGAAGCCTTCCTGACCGAGACGGGAGAGCGGCAAATCCGGCACGGCGAGCAAACGCCTGATTTCGGCCACGGCCTGACCATCAGGGCCGCAGATCTGATCATTGTTTCGCCGCAGGGAGTACCGCTGGCAGGTCCGCTTCATTTCACTGTCAGTCCGGGTCAAAGGATTGCACTGGTTGGCCAGAGCGGCGCGGGGAAAACTTCTCTGCTGAACGCGCTGCTCGGTAACCTGCCCTATCAGGGATCGTTACAGGTCAACGGCGTTGAGTTGCGGGACATCCAGCCGGAATACTGGCATCAGCAGCTGGCCTGGGTCGGGCAGAACCCTCACCTGCCTGCCGCCACACTGGGCGAAAATATCGCGCTTAACGGCAATCACGATCGGCAAAAATTACAGCAGGTCTGCGAGGCAGCCGGAGTCACCGACTTCCTTGCACAGCTGCCACACGGTCTTGAGAGCGAAACAGGCGAAATGGCAGCCAGCCTGTCAGTGGGTCAGGCACAGCGCATCGCCGTGGCCAGAGCGTTGTATAAACCCTGCAAGTTGTTGCTGCTGGATGAACCGGGTGCAAGTTTGGACAGCCACAGCGAACAGCATGTTAATCAGGCCCTGCTGTCAGCTTCTCACCAGCAGAGCACGCTGCTGATCACTCACCAGCTCGATCAGCTGGCGCACTGGGATGAAGTCTGGCTGATGCGCAACGGCAAAATTATTCAGCAGGGCAGCCATCAGCAGCTTTCGCAAAGCGAAGGTGCCTTTTCCAATCTGGCCTCCCGCCGTCAGGAGAGTGTGGAATGAAGACTTTGCTCCCCTTTTTAGCGCTTTATCGTCGTCATTTCTGGCGGCTGACGCTGGGTGTGCTGCTGGCTGTGGTCACACTGCTGGCCAGCATCGGTCTGCTGACGCTGTCAGGGTGGTTCCTTGCCGCCTCTTCACTTGCCGGTGCGGCTGGCCTTTACAGCTTTAACTACATGCTGCCTGCGGCCGGTGTGCGGGGGGCCGCAATCACCCGCACCGCTGCGCGCTATTTTGAACGCCTGGTCAGCCACGACGGTACCTTCCGGGTTCTTGAACATCTGCGGGTCTTTACCTTCAGCAAACTGTTGCCGCTCTCCCCTGCCGGGTTAACCGCCTTCCGTAAAGGTGACCTGTTAAACAGGCTGGTGGCGGATGTGGATACCCTCGATCACCTGTATCTGCGCATAATCTCCCCGTTAATGGGGGCCATGGCAGTCATTCTGGCCGTCACCGTTGGTCTCAGCTGGCTGGACTGGCAGCTGGCCATCACCCTGGGTGGCCTGCTGCTGCTGACCCTGCTGCTGCTACCTCCGATGTTTTATCGCCTGGGCCGCCCGGCTGGCGCAGCCCTGACCTGCTTACGGGCTCAGTATCGCGGTCAGTTAACCAGCTGGCTGCAGAGCCAGGCGGAACTGAAATTGTATGGCGCGGCACCGCGCTTCCGGGCTGAGCTGGATAAAACCGAAACGGACTGGCAGAAGGCACAGCGCGCGCAGGCGAGCCTTGGCGGTATTTCCCTCGCCTTGCTGTTGTTGATCTCCGGACTGACAGTCGTGCTGATACTCTGGCTCAGCGCCAATGGCGTGGGGACGGAAACCCAGCCTGGCGCTCTGATTGCGCTGTTTGTCTTCTGCGCCCTTGCCGCCTTTGAAGCGCTGGCGCCGGTCGGTGGAGCTTTCCTGCATCTCGGTCAGGTAATAACTTCGGCCCAGCGGGTCAGCCAGATCGTCAGCCAGCAGCCCGCAGTGGTATTCCCCGCGTCAATGCCGTCTGTTGCTCAGGGAGCGCAACTTTCGCTGCGTGAGGTGAACTTCTCCTGGCAGAGTGGCAGAAATGTTTTGCAGGGGATCTCACTGGATGTCGCCACCGGTGAACATATCGCGCTGCTGGGGCGGACTGGCTGCGGCAAATCGACCCTCGTTCAGCTGCTGACCCGCGCCTGGGATCCTGACGCCGGGGAGATCACACTGAATGGCCTGCCGCTGAAAAGCTGGGATGAAGCCTCACTGCGGGCCATAACCAGCGTGGTGACACAGCGGGTGCATCTGTTCAGCAGCACGCTCAGGGAAAATCTGCGGCTGGCCTCGGCTGACAGCAGCGATGAGCAAATGGCGGCGGTGCTGCGTCAGGTCGGACTGGAAGCCCTGCTGGATAACGATCAGGGGCTGAATGCCTGGCTGGGGGAAGGCGGTCGTCAGCTCTCCGGGGGGGAATTGCGCCGTCTGGGGCTGGCCCGAGCTCTGCTCCACGGCGGATCGTTGCTGTTACTGGATGAGCCAACGGAGGGACTGGATGCAGAAACCGAACAGCAAATCCTCAAGCTGCTGCGTCAGGTGGCACAGGATAAAACGCTGATAATGGTGACGCACCGTCTGCAGGGACTCAGCCACTTCGATAAAATTTGTGTTATGGACAACGGCCGCCTTATCGAACAGGGTAATCACGCCGAATTACTCTCAAAACGAGGCCGTTACTGGTATTTTCACCAGCAGTTTGCGCTATAGTCAAAGACTCTCGTATCACAGAGATTTTCCCCATGCGTCTGATTCAGCTTTCCAGGGAGTCACTGAACTTTCCACCGCCAGAGATGGCGCTGCGCGAACCTAACGGCTTGCTGGCGATGGGTGGCGACCTCAGCCCGCCGCGCCTGCTCAGCGCCTACCACCGGGGGATCTTCCCGTGGTTTTCACCTGGGGATCCGATTCTCTGGTGGTCTCCCGATCCTCGTGCGGTGCTTTATCCGGAGAAATTCCATCTCAGCCGCAGCATGAAACGTTTTCATCAGCGTTCTCCCTACTCCGTCACCATGAATCAGAACTTTTATGACGTCATCGAAGGCTGTGCCAGCGATCGCCAGGAAGGGACATGGATCACTAACGAAGTAAAGCGCGCATGGCTCAAACTGTTTGAGGCAGGTCACGCACAATCTGTTGAGGTCTGGCTGGATAATGAGCTGGTCGGCGGAATGTACGGGCTGGCGCTGGGGCAGATCTTCTGCGGTGAATCGATGTTCAGCCGCAGCGAGAACGCCTCTAAAACTGCCCTGCTGGTGTTCAGCCGCTACTTTCAGCAGCAGGGTGGCAAGCTGATTGATTGCCAGGTGCTGAATCCGCATACCGCGTCGCTGGGCGCTGAAGAGATTGCCAGAGCGGACTATCTTCAGCAGATCAATTTGCTGGCACATCAGCCGCTGGCCGAGCAGTGCTGGCAGCAACAGACCCTTTTTTCATGCTAATTAGCGATGTTTTCCACGCAAGAGTGGATAACAGTGATATAATATGCGCGTTTGGTATGTCGTCCGCCCTTCGCCTCCTGTTACTGGCGAGCCGGGATTGGCCTGGCTGGGAATATTAACGCACCTCGTCTTTCGGTTTTCATTACGCGCAGCAGCGAATGCAGACCCACTCTTAGCCCGCAATTCCCCCACGCTGACGCCATTACTCTACTCAGTTTTAATCTTGAGCGCCTCTGCGCAGAACGCGTACAGAGGGGTTGATGCTGGTGAAATCACCAACAATTCTTTACTTAATACTTGAAATTCGGCATTATCTTGCCGGTTCAAAACGAAGGTTGTAATACCCAGAGGATTCGATGGCCAAAGAAGACAATATTGAAATGCAGGGTACCGTACTGGATACGTTACCTAACACCATGTTCCGCGTTGAGTTAGAAAACGGACACGTGGTTACCGCTCACATCTCCGGTAAAATGCGCAAAAACTATATCCGCATCCTGACGGGCGACAAAGTCACTGTTGAGCTGACCCCGTACGACCTGAGCAAAGGCCGCATTGTCTTCCGTAGTCGCTAATTAGCTTATCTTGCCGTGCTGCCGCATAAGCCCGCAGCACCCTAAAAAAAAGGCCGCACAGTGTGCGGCCTTTTGCTTTTACAGGGTCCGGATTAATGAACCGTGCCTTCCGTTTTGCGCTTCTCGGCGCTGAGGAAGTGGTAGGTCAGCTCGTTTTTCTCTTTGTCGAGCGCCACAGACACCGATCCGCCATCGACCAGTGAACCAAACAACAGTTCGTTCGCCAGCGGTTTTTTCAGGCTTTCCTGCACGGTACGCGCCATCGGACGGGCACCCATCGCCTTGTCATAACCTTTCTCAGCCAGCCAGTCACGCGCTTCGTCACTGACTTCCAGCGACACGCCTTTCGCATCCAGCTGCGCCTGCAGTTCAACAATGAACTTGTCGACAACCTGATGGATCACCTCGGTATCGAGATGTTTGAACCAGATAATATTGTCGAGACGGTTGCGGAACTCTGGCGTAAAGATCTTTTTAATCTCTTCCATGGCATCGGTGCTGTTATCCTGCTGGATCAGGCCAATGGATTTACGCTCGGTTTCACGCACGCCGGCGTTGGTGGTCATTACCACCACCACGTTACGGAAATCGGCTTTGCGGCCGTTGTTATCGGTCAGCATCCCGTTATCCATCACCTGCAGCAGAAGGTTGAACACGTCCGGGTGAGCTTTCTCGATCTCATCAAGCAGCACCACAGCATGCGGATGTTTGATGACTGCATCCGTCAGCAGCCCGCCCTGATCGAAGCCAACGTATCCCGGAGGCGCACCGATCAGACGGCTGACGGTGTGGCGCTCCATGTATTCGGACATGTCAAAACGCAGCAGCTCAATACCCAGCGCTTTTGCCAGCTGAACGGTCACCTCGGTTTTACCCACGCCGGTAGGCCCAGCAAACAGGAAGGAACCAACAGGTTTACGATCCTGACCCAGACCGGCGCGGCTCATTTTGATCGCTTCGGTTAAGGCCTCAATCGCATTATCCTGACCGAACACCAGCATTTTCAGGCGGTCACCAAGAGTTTTCAGCGTGTCGCGGTCGGTGGCAGAAACGCTCTTCTCCGGAATGCGCGCAATGCGGGCAACCACGGATTCGATGTCAGCCACATTCACCGTTTTCTTACGCTTGCTCACCGGCATCAGGCGTGCGCGAGCGCCAGCCTCATCAATAACGTCAATTGCCTTATCCGGCAGATGACGATCGTTGATGTATTTCACCGCCAGCTCCACAGCTGCACGCACCGCTTTCGCGGTATAGCGTACGTCGTGGTGCGCTTCATACTTCGGCTTCAGTCCGTTAAGGATCTGCACCGTTTCGTCAACAGAAGGCTCAGTAATGTCGATCTTCTGGAAACGACGGGCCAGCGCACGATCTTTTTCAAAGATGTTGCTGAACTCCTGATAGGTGGTTGACCCCATTACACGGATTTTCCCGCTGGAGAGCAGCGGTTTAATCAGGTTTGCCGCATCCACCTGACCACCGGAAGCGGCACCCGCACCGATGATAGTGTGGATCTCATCAATAAAGAGAATGCTGCTGTTATCCTGCTCAAGTTGCTTGAGCAACGCCTTGAAGCGTTTTTCAAAATCGCCGCGGTATTTGGTTCCCGCCAGCAGTGAGCCGATGTCCAGCGAGTAGATCGTGGCATCTTTCATCACTTCCGGCACGTCGCCCTGCACGATACGCCAGGCCAGACCTTCCGCAATGGCAGTTTTACCCACGCCAGACTCACCCACCAGCAGCGGGTTATTCTTACGGCGACGGCAAAGCACCTGAATGGTCCGTTCCAGCTCTTTATCGCGCCCGATCAGCGGGTCGATTCCGCCCACACGAGCAAGCTGATTAAGATTGGTGGTGAAGTTCTCCATACGCTCCTCCCCGCCTGCCTGCTCTTCGTTAACTGGGTTTTCAGCCCCTGAAGCCGGGCCTGGTTCATCTTTGCGCGTGCCGTGGGAAATGAAATTCACCACGTCAAGACGGCTGACTTCATGCTTGCGCAGCAGGTATGCGGCCTGCGACTCCTGTTCGCTGAAAATCGCGACCAGAACATTAGCCCCTGCCACTTCGCTGCGGCCGGACGACTGCACGTGGAATACCGCACGTTGCAGAACACGTTGGAAACTGAGCGTCGGCTGAGTGTCGCGCTCTTCTTCGCTGACCGGCAAGACCGGGGTGGTTTGTTCGATGAAGGCTTCGAGCTCCTGCCGGAGAGCCACGATATCGACAGTACAGGCTTCCAGTGCCTCTCTGGCCGACGGGTTACTGAGCAGTGCCAGTAACAGATGCTCGACGGTCATAAACTCATGACGGTGCTCGCGCGCTCTGGCGAAAGCCATGTTTAAACTGAGTTCCAGTTCTTGATTGAGCATAGGCACCTCCCCCAATAGATCGCCTTATTCAGGCTTTTTCCAGCGTACACAGCAACGGATGCTCGTTCTCCCTGGCGTATTTATTTACGTGAGCGACTTTGGTCTCTGCCACTTCGGCAGTGAAAACACCACAAATCGCCTTTCCCTGGTAGTGGACCGCAAGCATCAGTTGCGTTGCACGTTCAACATCATAAGAAAAGAACTTTTGCAGTACGTCAATAACAAATTCCATAGGTGTATAATCGTCATTGTTAAGGATAACTTTATACATAGAAGGTGGCTTAAGCCCTTCACGGAGTTTGTCATCTGCAAGATGTTCAAAGTTAAGCCAATCGTTAGTGTTTCCCATACGTACCCAATGTGAAAACGTTGCTTGCTTACGCCAGACTAGCACTGTTAAGGGTAAGTTTAACACGCCCAAAATGCTGGTCTGCGCCAATGAATTTTTGCGCCAAACTGCCGCTACGCGACCTTCATCACAAAATTTGCAATAGCGTTAACTGCTTCAAATTTTGGCGATTTCATCCCGCTTTCAACGCCCCAATTGCTTGACGCTCTATGCCATTTCTCTACAGTACAGGCATAAGCTGAATGCGTTTTAACCAGCTTAGAGTCACCTCACCCATTTGAATGTCTTGCGAGGGATGTAGAAGCATGGAGACGGGTACTGTTAAATGGTTCAATAATGCCAAGGGCTTCGGCTTTATCTGTCCGGTCGGTGGCGGCGAGGATATCTTCGCCCACTACTCTACCATCCAGATGGATGGCTACAGAACGCTGAAAGCCGGGCAGCAAGTCCAGTTTGATGTGCATCAGGGGCCGAAGGGCAATCATGCCAGCCTTATCGTTCCTGTGGAAACGGCGATGGCAGTCAGTGCCTGACCATTCCTCCACTCATTCTGACCAACCCTTGGGTAAAATGCCAGCCATCCCAGCTGGCATTTTTTTATCACTTCTTTTCATCAACGTTAGTAAGATTGGGTTTCGCTGTCATTTTTCAAGTCCGCAACATTTCAAATTAATCTGCCCTTCTCCGCGCCAGCCACTGCACCGTATCAAACATTTTGCGCAGCAGCGGCGGAATGGATTCCACCCCGCGATCGGCTGCTTCCGCCGCAACCGCAATAGCCAGTTCCGGCTTGGAGGAGTGCTGAATAGCTTTGGTAATAATCCGCCTTACATTCATTGGCACATTTGGCGGCAGCCGAGCCATTCGATGATAAACGTCTGAAAATCCCTGCCTGTACAGGAAATGCTCCATATCCAGTGCGGGTAACTGGGTCAGGTGATGCTGCTCATGCTGCTGATGATCTTTCAGCTGGCTGCGGGTAGTGGCGGAGTATTTATTTCCCGCTTCGTCGCCGTCGGTCAGCACATGCCATTCAATTCCCATCCGCTGGGCGAATTTCAGCAACGGTCGCAGGCCAGACTGGGCAAACTCAATCACCTTGATGCCCTCAGCAGCGAAGTGAAAGCCACACTGCCGTGCCAGCTCATTCATTACCCAGACTTCGGTTTCGCCTTCCACCAGCAACCAGCAGCGGGCAAACAGGGAGGAAGGCCGGTTGAAGCGAATATGAAAAGCAATGCGTCGGCTCTCCCCGGCATTCATCCCCGTTGGGCCGAGCCGCCAGGCTGCCACCCGATCCGCTTCACGTACCAGACGACAAACCTCCTCAACCGGGACCTGTGACAGCAGCTCGCTGGAATTGGTGGTGGTGATCTTTTGCAACGGCAGCAGGCTGAGCAACCCCCAGGCGACCGCCAGCATGATCGGATGCAGGCGGGTTTCCGGGTCTTCAATCAGCAGCAGCGGGCGCGAAAGTGGATCCAACTGTCGGGCGCCCTGCGCCTGTACCAGCAGGGCAAACATCCGCAGCAGGATCAGTTGGCGACTGCGGTTATCAGCACCGGCAATCAGGTGATTCAGACTATCAAGTGCCCGCCAACCCTGTTGGTTTTGCCGGTGTGCCGGGGGCACACGCCGCTGTGGCTGTGACAGTGCTGCCGGCTGCACGGCAAAATAGTGTTCAAGCAGTTGCTGCATGGTCTGCAATCCCTGATGAATAGCGCCTTCAGTCAGGTTCTGCGGTCTGGACACCAGCTCGCGGGTCAGCGTATCAATCTGGCTCACCAGCGAAGCGATATTTTCTTTATTGGCATCGAAGGTTGTTTCGTGCCGGATCCGACGGTTGAAACGCGCATCCCGCAGCCGCAGCACCGGATGCAATTTAATTAATTCTCTGGTGAGACTTTCAGCGTCAATTCCGCTGATCGGTTCACCTGAAGCCGTCAGGAACTGACGGTGTGTGGTGACCTTTTCACCTTCCACCCTCTCGCCCTCAGCGCGGAAAGTAAGCTGGTAATATCCAGCAGCCCCACGCTGCCACAGCGATCTGAACGCTTTCAGGCGTGGTGACTCTGCCTCACCGGTTTCACTCTCGCGAAAAATAAACTGAATATGCAAATGATGCAGCCGTTCGCCCTGTGAACCGGGTGGAAAATGAAAATCATGCGGCGCAAAAGAGTAGAGTTCATCCTGCGGGGCCAACAGCAAAGTCAGGGCATCCAGCAGGCTGGATTTACCCCACGCATTCTCCCCTATCAGCACGTTGCCCTGCTCCAGCGGCAGGGAGAGGTCGGGCATCCCGCGAAAGCCTGCAATGCAGATATGTTCAAGGATCATCGGGTTTTCCCTTTGTTTTTACTGAGAATGGCCATCCTTTTTCCGCTGGTCAAGTTATCAGTCCGAACAAGACTTTACTCAGATTGAAAATTTCGTCAGGATAGCGCCAAATTTACTTCAACGGACGAACTGTTCCATGTATTCAGGACTGTTGATCATCCTGGTGCCGCTTATTGTCGGCTACCTTCTGCCCGCGAAAAGCGTTTCGCTGCAAAAACTGGTTAATAAACTGCTGAGCTGGATGGTGTATGTGATCCTGTTTTTTATGGGGATCAGCCTGGCCTTCCTGGATAACCTGGCAACCAACCTGCTGGCAATCTTCCACTACAGCCTGATCAGCGCCGCCTGTATCTTAGTCTGCAACCTGCTGGCGCTGCGCCTGCTCGAAGCCCGGCTTCCGTGGCAGCACAATCATCACCGGGAGGCTCTGCCCTCCCGACTGCATATGGCGCTGGAATCCCTCAAGCTCTGCGGCGTGGTAGTGGCAGGCTTTGTGATTGGCCTCAGCCACTGGTCTCCGCTGAAGTTTGCCTCTGAAGCCAGCGAATATGCACTGCTGTTCCTGTTGTTCCTGGTGGGCCTGCAACTGCGCGGAAGCGGCATGACGCTGCGGCAGATTATCCTGAACCGTCGCGGCCTGATGGTGGCGCTGGTCGTCTTTGTCAGCGCAATGATCGGAGGAGCGATCGCCGCATACACTCTTGGCATGCCGGTAAAAACCGGGCTGGCGCTGGCCTCAGGCTTTGGCTGGTACTCTCTTTCCGGGATACTGATGACGGAATCTTTTGGGCCAGTGATCGGCAGCGCCGCCTTCTTCAACGACCTGCTGCGTGAACTGCTGGCAATTATGCTCATCCCGGCGCTGATCGCTCACCACCGTTCCAGCGCTCTGGGCCTGTGTGGCGCAACCTCGATGGACTTTACTCTGCCAGTGCTGCAGCGCAGCGGCGGAATGGAAATTGTCCCTGCGGCAATCGTGCACGGCTTTATTCTCAGCCTTGCGGCGCCGGTACTTATCGCTCTGTTCTCTTCCTGAGTAAAATTTTGAGCCTGATCAACTAAGCGGGGGGTTTTTGCAGCCCCCGCTTTGATGCGGGTATAAAGTTGCATTTTAAATAAAACTTAAAGAGGCTCAGTATGTTTTGCGTTCAATGTGAGCAAACAATTCGCTCCCCTGCGGGCAATGGCTGTAGCTATGCAAAGGGCATGTGTGGCAAAACAGCCCAGACTTCCGATCTGCAGGACTTACTGATTGCAATACTGCAGGGGTTGTCCGCCTGGGCGCTGGAAGCTCGCCGTCACGACATTGTGGATCATGCCATTGACAGCTTTGCTCCCAGAGCCTTCTTTGCCACCCTGACCAATGTGAATTTCGACTCTCAGCGCATCGTGGGTTATGCCCGTCAGGCCATCAGCTATCGCGAGCAATTGAGAAATCAGCTAACGGGTTTATCCCGCGGTCCTGTTCATCCGGCCGCAGAGATCGCTCTGCAGAGCAGCGATCTGTACGCTCTCCAGCAGCAGGCCGCTGGCTGGGCACTGGAACAGGGCGAGGCAAATGAGGACATCTTCGGCCTGCGCTTACTTTGCCTGTATGGCCTGAAAGGCGCCGCGGCCTATATGGAGCATGCCCACGTCCACAATCGCTACGATGTCACGGTTTATCAGCAGTACCACCACATCATGGCCTGGCTGGGGACCTCTCCCGACCGGAGAGATGAATTACTGCAGACGGCGATGGACATTGGCAAAATGAACTTTGCCATTATGGCGATGCTCGATGCAGCACAGACCCGTGTTTACGGCCATCCGCAGCCCGTTCAGGTGAACACCAGTCCCGTCGCAGGGAAAGCCATTCTGATTTCAGGCCATGACCTGAAAGACCTGGAGCTGTTGCTGAAGCAGACGGCAGGCACTGGCATTAATATCTACACCCATGGGGAAATGTTGCCCGCTCATGGCTATCCTGGACTGAAAAAATTCCCTCATCTGGTCGCCAATTACGGCAGTGGCTGGCAAAACCAGCAGGCAGAATTCGCCCGTTTTCCGGGACCGGTGATCATGACCTCTAACTGTATTATCGATCCTTTCCGCAGCCATTATCAGGATCGCATCTGGACGAGAAGTATTGTGGGCTGGCCTGGAGTGAATCACCTGGACGGCGACGATTTTTCCGCTGTTATTGAGCAGGCTAAGGCCCTCTCCGGCTTTCCCAGGAGTGAACTCCCGCATGCGATTACCGTCGGCTTTGGCCGCCAGGCTCTGCTTGACGCTGCCGACAGCGTGATTGATCTTGTGGCGCAAAATAAGCTCCGCCATGTCTTTTTGATCGGCGGTTGCGACGGCAGCCGTGCGCAACGCAGCTATTTCACCGATCTGGCTACCGCCGTACCAGATGACTGTCTGATCCTCACCCTCGCCTGTGGCAAATATCGCTTTAACAAACTGGACTTCGGCACGCTGGCAGGACTGCCCCGCCTGCTGGATGTCGGTCAGTGTAACGACAGCTATGCCGCCATTACTCTGGCCATCAGGCTGGCGGAAAAGCTTAACTGCGGGGTTAACGATCTGCCTCTTTCACTGGTGCTGTGCTGGTTTGAGCAGAAAGCCATTGTCGTGCTGCTGACCCTGCTGTCACTGGGAGTGAAAAATATCCGCACCGGTCCGACCACACCCGCCTTCCTCAGTAGAAATGTTATGGCGCTGCTGGAAAAAGAATATGGCCTGCAGTCCATTACCACTGTTGAACACGATCTGCACGTCATTCTGGCTCAGTAAAGCGACAACCATGTCCACTCATCCACTTTACCGCTGGCTCCGGGCCCCGACCCTCTCTGAGATCCCTCATTCGCCTCCCATTCTCCCCGGCCTCGACTATGCTTTTTCCATTCAGTTGTCATTTGGGATAAAACCAGAAAAAGGAGTAAAGCATGAAGCAAAGCGTAGCCGCTCTGGTAGCAAAAACGTTAGAAAACGCCGGCGTTAAGCGCATTTGGGGCGTTACCGGGGACTCACTTAACGGCCTGAGCGACAGTCTGAACCGCATGGGCACTATCGAATGGATGCCCACCCGTCACGAAGAGGTGGCCGCCTTTGCCGCCGGGGCCGAGGCGCAGATCAGCGGTGAACTGGCAGTCTGCGCAGGTTCCTGTGGACCCGGCAACCTGCATCTGATCAATGGCCTGTTTGACTGCCATCGTAACAACGTTCCGGTGCTGGCCATTGCCGCGCACATTCCTTCCAGTGAGATAGGCAGCGGCTACTTCCAGGAAACGCATCCGCAGGAGCTGTTCAAAGAGTGCAGCCACTATTGCGAGCTGGTTTCTAACCCTGAGCAGCTGCCGCAGGTGCTGGGTATCGCCATGCGTAAAGCGATCCTGAATCGCGGCGTCTCTGTGATCGTCCTGCCAGGCGATGTGGCGCTGAAGCCCGCGCCGGAGAATGCCACGGCAAACTGGTATCCACCTCAGCTGCCGGTGGTACAGCCACCCTCAGCCGAGCTGGCAAAGCTGGCCGCGCTTCTGAATGACTCGCAGAATATTACCCTGATGTGTGGCAGCGGCTGTGCCGGGGCCCATGACGAGGTGGTGAAACTGGCGCAAACGCTTAAGGCACCCGTGGTCCATGCCCTGCGCGGCAAGGAGCATGTTGAATACGATAATCCCTATGATGTCGGCATGACCGGGCTGATCGGCTTCTCATCCGGCTTCCACGCGATGATGAATGCTGACACGCTGGTGCTGCTGGGGACACGCTTTCCCTACCGGGCGTTTTATCCGGCAGAGGCCAAAATACTCCAGATTGACCTCGATCCCGGCAGTATCGGGGCACACAGCCATGTGGATATGGCACTGATTGGCGATATTAAAACCACGCTGACCGCCCTGCTGCCGCAGCTGGAGGTTAAGCAGGACCGGGACTTCCTTGATAAAGCGCTGGAACACTACGCCGAGGCGCGAAAAGGACTGGATGAACTGGCTACCGCCAACGACAAACAGCCGATCCACCCGCAGTATGTGGCCCAGCAGCTCAGCCAGTTTGCTGACCATGATGCCATCTTCACCTGTGATGTGGGCACGCCGACGGTCTGGGCGGCCCGCTATCTGAAAATGAACGGCCAGCGCCGCCTGATAGGCTCCTTCAATCATGGCTCAATGGCCAACGCCATGCCGCAGGCACTGGGGGCGCAATCACTTGACCGCCAGCGTCAGGTGGTGGCGATGTGTGGCGACGGCGGGTTCAGTATGTTGATGGGGGATTTCCTCTCTGTCGCCCAGCTGAAGCTGCCGGTCAAGCTGGTAGTGTTCAATAACAGCGTGCTGGGTTTCGTCGCTATGGAAATGAAAGCCGGAGGCTACCTGACCGATGGAACCGAGCTGGAAAATCCTAACTTTGCCGATATTGCTAACGCTTGTGGCGTGATGGGGATCCGCGTTGAGCGGGCCTCGGAACTCGATGCCGCTATTCAGCAGGCGCTGGCGTATGATGGCCCGGCGCTGATTGATGTGGTGACAGCCGGAGAAGAGCTGGCGATGCCGCCGCAGATTAAAATGGAGCAGGCTAAAGGCTTCAGCCTCTATATGCTGCGCGCCATTATCAGCGGCCGCGGCGACGAAGTGGTCGAACTGGCAAAAACCAACTGGCTGCGGTAAAACATTCTGAGGTCTTTTTTTTTACGGACGCTGCGGCGTCCGTTTTCATAAGAGGAGCGCAAGAGTGATTGATTTACGTAGTGATACGGTTACCCGCCCGGGTGCTGCGATGCTGTCTGCAATGATGGCAGCGGAAACCGGTGATGACGTGTACGGTGATGATCCAACGGTTAACGCACTCGAAGCGAAAGCGGCCAACCTCAGCGGCAAGGAAGCGGCACTGTTTTTACCTACTGGCACCCAGGCAAACCTGATCGCCCTGCTCTGCCACTGCCAGCGCGGCGAGGAATATATCGTTGGGCAGCTGGCGCATAACTACAAATATGAAGCAGGCGGCGCGGCGGTGCTGGGTAGCATTCAGCCTCAGCCAATACTGGCTTCTGCAGACGGCACCCTGCCGCTCGACGTGGTCGCGCAGTTTATTAAACCCGATGATTTCCATTTCGCCATCACCAAACTGTTAAGCCTTGAAAACACCCACAACGGTAAAGTGCTGCCGCTGAGCTACCTGAAAGAGGCATGGGAGTTCACGCGTGAACGTAAGCTGGCGCTGCACGTGGATGGCGCACGAATTTTCAATGCCGTCGTTGAGCTGGGCGTGGAGCTTGAAACGTTAACTCGCTACTGCGATACGCTGACCATCTGCCTGTCAAAAGGGCTGGGGACCCCGGTAGGATCGATGCTGTGTGGCAGTGAGGAATATATTCAGCGCGCGCGCCGCTGGCGCAAAATGACCGGTGGCGCAATGCGTCAGTCCGGCATCCTGGCCGCCGCCGGGTTGTATGCCCTTGAGCACAATGTGGCTCGTCTGAAAGAGGACCACGACAACGCTGCCTGGCTGGCAAGCCAGCTGAAAACCCTCGGGGTGGATGTCTCACGCCAGGATACCAATATGGTCTTTGTGCGCCTGCCGGAGGCGCAGATTGCTCCTCTGAAGGCATGGATGCAGCAGAGAGGCATTCTGCTCAGCACCGGCAGCGTGACGCGTCTGGTGACACATCTGGATGTGGACCGACATGCGCTGGAAACAGTGGTGAGCGGGTGGAAAGCCTTTTTAGCCGCGCAGTGAGGTAACGTCTCCAGAAACTCCGGCGTTGCTGGCAGGAAAACCTACTCCGAACTGTATTTTTCCAGCAACGCCTCGGCAATAGCCTCACTCTCAGCATCCGCCAGCCCGCGATAGTCTGCCGGGCGAAAATGCATCTGGAAGGCCGCGATGACCTTCTGCTGCTGCTTCTGCGTCATCGCTGGCGTCACCTCATAGCCATAACGTGCCAGCAGGTTCAGCAAATTCTGCGGATCGGTCAGCCGATCGGGCGCTCTGCCAGCCAGAAAATAGTCCACGCGGTCCGCATCCGGCCATGCTCCAATCCCCTGTTGATACAACCAGTGCCATGGGAACAGCGGGCCCGGGTCCTGTTTACGCTGCGGTGCAACATCACTGTGCCCCACCACGTCCTGCGGCAGAATGTGATAACGCTTTACGATATCGCGGGCAAGCGGCCTCAGAGCAGCAATCTGCCGGGGAGTAAACGGAGACCAAATCACCCCGCCTGCGGTACGCTTGTATCCCCGGTTCTCCAGTTCAATCCCAATGGAAGTATCGTTGATACGGGTTGCGCCCCGCCAGAAGCTGATACCGGCATGCCAGGCGAGCTGAGATTCCGGCACCAGCCGCAGCACCATCGGCCGATCGCCCTGCTGATGCGGCTCAGCCGGGATCAGATAATGCGCGCTGACATCGCGATCGGTCAGGGTTGCCAGCGAATTGGAAAAATCCCCGGCGGTATAGTGGATCACCAGCACTTTAACCCGTGGCCGCGCGCCCCAGGCGGGGTGACGCGTGTCCACCACGTAACCCTCATGCTTTTCCAGCCCGGACGGCGCACAGGCGCTGAGCAGCATCGCCGCTGCCAGAGCGAGCAGCAGGCGCATCAGCGACGGGTTTTAACCGCGGTACCGCTGACGCTGACCATCAGCATACTGCTGTCTTTACCGACCGTTTCATAATCGATATCAATGCCTACTACCGCATCAGCACCGAGCGCCTTTGCCTGGTCTTCGAGCTCGGCAAAAGCGATCTGGCGGGCTTTTCGCAGCTCTTTTTCATAAGCGCCTGAGCGGCCCCCCACGATGTCACGAATGCCGGCAAAAAAGTCACGAAAGATGTTGGCACCCAGGATCGCCTCACCGGTCACCACACCACAATATTCTGCAATCGGTTGACCTTCGAGGGTGGGAGTGGTTGAAAACTTCATTGTTTGTCTCCTTTAACAGTTCTTTCCAGGTGTAGCCCTTGTGGTCAAGCAGAGCGTCTATACTTTATGCTAAAAAACGCCATCCAGAAACAATAAGGAAATCAAGATGAAATACCAAGCGATTGCTGCACTGGCTCCGCTGGCGCTGCTGCTGAGCGCCTGTACCACAGTTCAACCCGCGTATAAGGACATCGGTACCCGTGTCGGCCCTTGTGTGGATGGCGGCCCGGATTCTGTCGCGCAACAGTTCTACGATATGCGTATTGACCACCCGGCCCAGGGTCTGCCTGACGCTCAGCAGCTGGCACAATATCGCCCGTATCTCAGCGACAAGCTGTATCAGACCCTGCTGAAAGCCAACAGTGAAAAGGATAAAGAAGCGGCACTGGCGCAGGGTGACCTGTTCTCCAGCCTGCCTGCCGGGCCAACCTCGGCCAGCGTGGCTGACTCTTCAACTATCCCGAACACCGACGCGCGCAATATTCCACTGCGGGTGAAGCTGACCCGCGACGGCACCACGCCGGTGGAATGGCAGGATGAAGTGCTGATGGTGCGTGAAGGTACCTGCTGGGCCGTTGACGATGTTCGCTACCTTGGCGCAAATCCGCACATCGATGGTGGATCCCTCAGCCAGCGCCTGCTGAAATAACCCTCATCCCGGTCCCCTCGGTGTGCAGGGTGACCGGGATGAATTCTGTCTCCGATCGCCGCTGCTATTTTGCCCAATCCGCACGATATTGTGCCAGCCTTTACGTTTTTAGCCATGCTTTCACGAATTTTCATGGCGATGATTGCATAACTATGCCGTCAACGTTAAAATTCGCAGCACTAATTACTATTCATTTTTTGCGCATGAGTATTCAACTTAACGGTATCAACTGCTTTTACGGTGCCCACCAGGCATTGTTCGATATTCAACTGGCGTGCTCTGAGGGCGAGACGTTGGTTCTGCTGGGTCCAAGCGGTGCCGGTAAGAGCTCCCTCCTGCGCGTGCTGAACCTGCTGGAGATGCCGCGTTCCGGCACGCTGGCCATCGCCGGTCACCATTTTGACTTCAGCAAGGGCTCTTCCGACGCTGCGATCCGCGAACTGCGGCAGAATGTCGGCATGGTCTTTCAGCAGTACAATCTCTGGCCACACCTCACGGTGATGCAGAATCTGATTGAAGCCCCCTGCCGCGTGCTGGGGCTGAGCAAAGATCTGGCCCATGCCCGTGCCGGGAAACTGCTTGAGCGCCTGCGGCTGAGCACATTCGCCGACCGCTTCCCGCTGCATCTTTCCGGTGGGCAGCAGCAGCGCGTTGCCATTGCCCGGGCTCTGATGATGGAGCCTGCGGTACTGCTTTTTGATGAACCAACCGCCGCACTGGATCCGGAGATCACCGCCCAGATAGTGTCAATTATTCAGGAGCTCTCCCAGACCAATATCACTCAGGTGATCGTAACTCATGAAGTGGAAGTGGCGCGAAAAACCGCCAGCCGCGTGGTGTATATGGAAAATGGTTACGTGGTCGAACAGGGTGACGCCAGCCGCTTTACACAGCCGCAAACCGAAGCGTTTGCCCACTATTTATCGCACTGATGCAGGATATAATGATGAAAAAAATTGTACTTGCCGCGCTGTTAGCCGGCTTAAGCCTGAGCGCAAGCGCCGCGCAAACCATTCGTTTTGCTACTGAAGCTTCTTACCCTCCGTTTGAGTTTGTTGACTCGGACAACAAGATTCAGGGTTTTGACGTGGATCTGGCTAATGCGCTGTGCCGTGAAATGAACGCGACCTGCTCGTTCACCAACCAGGCTTTCGACAGCCTGATCCCCAGCCTGAAATTCCGTCGCTTTGATGCGGTTATGGCCGGAATGGACATTACCCCAGAGCGCGAAAAACAGGTTCTGTTCTCTAAAGCCTATTACGATAATTCCGCGCTGTTCATTGCCCAGAAAGGTAAAGTCACTGCCGTTGACGCGCTGAAAGGCAAACGTGTTGGCGTGCAGAATGGCACCACGCACCAGAAATACCTGACTGAAAAAATGACCGGTGTCAGCACCGTGCCGTATGACAGCTATCAGAATGCGATCCTCGATCTGAAAAATGGCCGGATTGATGCCGTGTTCGGTGATACTGCAGTGGTTAACGAGTGGCTGAAGCAGAACCCTAATCTGGCGCCGGTGGGCGAGAAAGTGACCGACAAATCTTACTTCGGTACCGGACTGGGCATCGCGGTTCGTCAGGGCAACACCGAGCTGCAGAGCCAGTTCAACGCTGCACTGGAGAAAGTGAAGGCAGAGGGTACCTATAAAACCATCTACAGCAAATGGTTCCAGCAGTAATTTCTGAATGAGCGAACTTTATCCTCTCGCAAGCGCCGCCGGGATGACCGTCGGCCTTGCCGTTTCTGCGCTGGTGGTCGGCCTGTTGCTGGCAATGATTTTTGCCGCCTGGGAATCCTCGCGCTGGCGGCCTGTCGCCTGGGTCGGAACCGGCCTGGTGACGCTGTTTCGCGGCCTGCCGGAAATTCTGGTGGTGCTGTTTGTCTACTTCGGCGCTTCGCAGTTGCTGCTGACGCTTTCCGATGGCTTCACCGTCAACCTGGGTCTGGTGAAGATCCCGGTACAGATGACCATTGCCAATTTCGACGTCAGCCCGTTTCTCTGCGGCGTGATCGCGCTGTCCATCCTCTACTCTTCTTACGCTTCGCAAACGCTGCGCGGCGCGCTGAAAGCAATACCGGTCGGCCAGTGGGAATCAGGCCAGGCATTGGGGATGAAAACGCCAGCGATTTTCTTCCGTCTGATCCTGCCGCAGATGTGGCGTCACGCACTGCCGGGGCTGGGTAATCAGTGGCTGGTGCTGCTGAAAGATACCGCACTGGTGTCATTGATCAGCGTTAATGACATCATGCTGCAGACTAAAAGCATTGCCTCCCGCACGCAGGAGCCTTTTACCTGGTATACGATCGCCGCGGCGATTTATCTGGTGATCACTCTGCTGAGCCAGCAGGTTCTTAAGCGGATTGATGCCCGTACCACGCGGTTTGAACGGGGGAATAACTGATGCTGAGCTATTTACCCGAGCTGCTGAAAGGGCTGCACACCAGCCTGACGCTGACCGTCGCTTCGCTGATCCTGGCGCTGCTGCTGTCACTGCTGTTTACGGTGATCCTGTCCCTGAAAGTGCCGGTACTGAGCCTGAGCGTGCGTGGCTATATCACGCTGTTTACCGGCACGCCGCTGCTGGTGCAGATCTTCCTGATCTACTACGGGCCAGGGCAGTTCCCGTCCATCCAGTCGATTCCGTGGCTGTGGCATTTTCTCTCGCAACCGTGGCTGTGTGCGCTACTGGCGCTGTCGCTGAACAGTGCGGCTTATACCACTCAGCTGTTTTACGGTGCCGTGCGGGCCATCCCTGCCGGTCAGTGGCAGTCCTGTGCCGCACTGGGGATGAATCGCCAGGAAACGCTGCGTATTCTGCTGCCCTATGCGTTTAAACGCGCCCTCTCTTCTTACTCCAATGAGGTGGTGCTGGTGTTTAAAAGTACGTCGCTGGCTTACACCATCACGCTAATGGAGGTGATGGGACATGGACAGCTGCTGTATGGGCGGACCTATGACGTGACGGTCTTCGCGGCCGCAGGTCTGGTTTATCTGTGCGTCAACGGCCTGCTGACGCTGATGATGCGTCTGATTGAGCGCCGTGCGCTGGCCTTCGAGCGTCGTAATTGATCGCACCGGTGGTGATCAGCACCACCGGTATCTCCTGGAAACAGCCATTCTTTGCAGGTTAATCTGCGGATAGCCCACCACCGCCCACTGGCATAATAGCCCGGTATTTTGACCGCAAGGACGGTAAGTGATGCACAAGTTTGTCCTGACTCTTTTGCTTGCCAGCTTCAGCTTCAGCTCGCTGGCAACCGGGCCGCTTCGTTTCGCCTTCTCGGCAACGAATCCTCCCTTTGAATCTGTGAACAACGAAGGGCAGATGGCGGGGTTTGATATTGACATGGCTAAAACCCTGTGTGAACGGATGAAGACCTCATGCATCTTCACCAACAACGCCTTTGACCGCCTGCTCCCCTCGCTTAAATTTCACCGTTATGACGTGGTGATTTCCGGGATGGACATCACCACTGAGCGGCAGAAACAGGTCGACTTTACCCAATCGTATCACGCCAACTCTGGCACCCTCGTCGCCGTAAAGGGGCGTTACAGCAGCTTTGAACAGTTAAAAGGCAAACGCATTGGCGTGGGCGGTGACACCACTCAGCAGGCATATTTGCAATCGACATGGCCTGACATTATTGCCGTGACTTATGATAACTACCAGAACGCGCTGCTGGACATTCATAACGGCAGGCTGGAAGGCATTTTTGGCGATACGCCAGCGGTGTATGAATTGCTGAAATCCACTCCCCAGCGGGCCCGGGTCGGCGAGCCAGTGACTGACAGCCGTTATTTCGGCTCCGGCCTGGGCATCGCGGTGAGAAAAGGCAACGAAGAGCTGCTCAGTCAACTGAACGAGGCCTTACAGAGCATGAAGGATGATGGCACACTGCGCATGCTGTCCCTGCGCTGGCTTGGCAGTGAAAAATAGCGCCGTTCAGCGGCGCTTCAGCAGGGTCAGAACTTCGCTGTGGGCAGTGTGCGGGAACATATCAAACAGCTGCACTTTTTCCACCGAATAATCCGCCATCAAGGTAATATCGCTGGCCATCGTTTGCGCATTACAGCTGGAATAGAGGATCCACTTTGGTGCCATGGTGCTGAGAGAGTGACAGAGCTGCACGCCAATTCCGCGTCGTGGGGGATTCACCAGCACCAGATCCGGCACCACACCTTCGCCAGTGGCAAATGCCGTTGAGTCCAGCGCGGCAAAACTGACGTTTTCCCTGCCCATGGCTGCAGCCGAGCGTTTCGCACAGGCGATAGCTTCTGCGCTGATCTCAATACCGGTCAGGTTCATCTTAGTGGTCGAGCAGTGCAATCCAAAGCCTCCCACGCCGCAAAAAAGATCCCACATGCTGCCAACATCCAGCTGACTGACCCAGTGGCGGGCAGTGCCATAGAGCGAGGCCGCCACGCCAGGGTTGGTCTGGAAGAAACTTTGCGGACGGATCCACAGTGGCACATCGTTCAGCTGTTCGGCCAGCGCCTGATTGTCGGTCAGCGGGATCTCCTCTTCCCCTTCGAGGATCGCCATATGCACAGGCTGGATATTGGCAGAGATGACGCTCAGCTGCGGCAGCTGTTGCTGCAGGGTTGGCAGCGCACGTGCAAGCTGTGCGAGCTTCTCTTTTGAGCGCAGAACAAAGCGCAGCATCAGTTCACCACTGCGAGAGCTTTCAGTCAGCAGAATAAATTTCAGTTCACCACGCCTGCGCGCGACGTTATACGGTGTCAGCCCTGCCTGAGCAATAAATGGCTTCAGTCTCGCAAAGACTGCGGAAAAACTTTCCGGGTAGAGTGGACATTCACAGAGGTCAACAGGATTACCATCACGATGCAGAATGCCCAGCAGCGGCCGCTCCACACTGCCACTGACCACCATTTTGGCCTTGTTACGAAACTTCTGTTCCGCGGAGGTCACCGGCGCCAGCCACTGCCCAACGGCCTGTCCGGCCAGTAACTGACGAAGCCGTTCCTGTTTGGTTTCCAGCTGACGCGGGTAGGGGATCGTCAGCCACTGGCAGGAGCGGCAGCGGTCAGCATCGTAGAGGGCGCAGTGCATGTGAAGTCAGTTAATCCGTGATTCAAAAAGCGGGCGGCGATTGTATCACTGTACGTTTAGCGTTGCCGAAAAAATTCCCGGCTGCTGGCAGGGACAAACAGCAGCAACAGGATCACCAGATCGGGCAGCTTGAGGGAAATCAGTAAAGGAAGAATACGGCTTTGACTTCCGCCGCTGATATTGAACAGTTCAGGATATACCCAGCCCATTGACGCCATAAACAGATAAAGCACCACGACTGCCTGTGCCAGAACATAGCCCAGACGTCCCCAACGACGACCGCGCACAATCGCGATTGCACAACGCAGCTGGGCAAAAAACAGCAGCTGGCTGGCAATAAATATCAGGGTGGAATCCCAGGCCCGGGCGCTGCGATGGACAAAACTCATCAGCTCACTCAGCCCCAGCTCGTGCATCTGCAGGCCAACGCCGAGACAACGGATGGCAATAATGCCAATCCCGGCCACCAGCACCGGCACGGGGATCGCCGACGGGGATGACAGAACCGCTTTACCTTCTCTCAGCACTTCTGACATGGTTCTCTCCTGCTGACACCGGGTTTCCGATATTATCAAATAACAGCAAACTATTTTTAGCGCAATCCAGGGAATATATCCACTCTGCGGGATATTTCTCTGCGGTTCTCGCTGGCACGTCTGACAAAAATCGCTAACTTCCGCTAGTGATTCTTTAAATGGCCGGGAGTGAATACCTCATCGTTCCCCTGTTTCCAGATGATGTGACCGTTAACGCCATAATTTACTTCCGCAGCCGGCAAGGCCTGTGTGATTATCGGAAGGTTGAAAATCTGTCATAGCTGAATGGAGAGCCTGAGGTGTTAAAAGTGTTGGAACATTACGCTTATCTGCATGAGATCCCGGAGCTGGGATTTCAGGAGTTTAAAACCTCGGCCTATATCAGCCAGCAGCTGAAAGCCGCCGGTTAACAGGTTCAGGATAATTTTAATGCCACCACCGGTATTGTGGCCGTACTCGATAGCGGCGTTCCCGGCCCCACTCTGGCATTGCGTGCAGATATGGATGCACTTGGCCACGTTATTAATGGCCAACACTGCGCACGTCATACCTGCGGCCATGATGGTCACTCTTCTGTGGTGCTCGCCGCCGCGCAGGAGCTGATTGCTGAAGGGGCGGTAAAGAGAGGTCGGCTGAAGGTCATTTTCCAGCCTGCGGAAGAGTTAGGCACCGGCGCGCTGGCGATGATTGCCGGGGGAGCTATTGATGATGTCGATATGATCCTGGGTTTCCACGTTCGCCCTGCAGAGGAGTGCGCCGTGGGAACGGCCATTCCTGCCGTTTACTATTCGGCCTGCGTGACCCTTGAGGCTACCGTGCACGGTCAGACCGCTCATGGCGCACGCCCTCATCTGGGGATTAATGCGCTGGATGCTGCCAGCAGCGCGGTTCAGGCCGTCAATGCCGTGCATATGGCTCCGGGAAAAAGCTGGAGTGCTAAAGCGACCCGCTTTCTCTGTGATGCCGGGGTGACCAACTCGATCCCGGATGAAGCCCGTGTGGTATTCGATCTGCGTACGGCAGAGAATGAAGATATGGCAGTGCTGCAGGCCAGGGTGGAACGGGCGATCCAGCACAGCGTGGCGGCCTACGGCGCCAGCGCCGAAATCATGGTGCTGAAGTCGATGCCTGCGGCAGACATTGATGATGAGATGACCACGCTGATTTCAGATTCGATCAAAGAAGTGCTGGGAGAGCAGGCAGTGATGCCGGTTCGTTCCACGCCCGGCAGTGAAGATTTCTTCCACTATGCGGTACAGCGTCCGCAGGTGAAATCCGGCTTCTGGGGGCTGGGCACCGGCCTGATGCCGGGCCTGCATCACCCGGATATGCACTTCGATCTGAACTCGCTGCCGGTTGGGACCCGCATCTTTAAGGCCTGCGTGGTGAAAGTGCTGGGCTGATGTGACAGGGAGCGTGGATGCATTTCCTTCACGGCTCAGAAATTCGCGCGGGGCGGTGAAGCAGGTTTCAGCGGGGTGTTTGCCGCAGGAACGCGGCAATCAGGCTCCCATGAGCGGGTTGACGGCACTCCCGTGAAACCCATTTCACCGACGCCGATCGCCCGCGCCGGTTTTGGCCTCGTCATTGCCAAAGCCGGCGTTGACCTCAGTGCCCACTGCGTGCCTTCTGGATGTCCCGCAGCCGCTGCTTCTCTTCATGGGCCATAAACCGCCAGGCGATAAACCCGACTATCCCGACCACAAACAGGATCAGCGAAGCCAGCGCGTTGATCTCCGGATTCACCCCACGGCGTACGGTAGCGAAGATCTGCATCGGCAGCGTGGTGGCTCCCGGCCCGGTCACAAAGCTGGAAATCACCAAATCATCCAGCGACAGCGTAAAGGCCAGCAGCCAGCCAGTGACCATCGCCGGAGCAATCATCGGCACGGTAATCACAAAGAAGACCTTCAGCGGCGCTGCCCCCAGGTCCATCGCGGCTTCTTCTATTGAGCGGTCCAGCTCACGCAGCCTGGCGTTAATCACCACCGCGACATACGCCGTACAGAAAGTCACATGTGCCAGCCAGATCGTTAACATGCCACGGTCGGCAGGCCAGCCAAAGGCATTGCCCATCGCCACAAACAACAGTAGCAATGACAGCCCGGTGATCACATCCGGCATCACCAGCGGCGCGGTCAGCATAAAAGCAAAACCGGTCGAACCTTTAAACTGACCAAAACGTACGATCACTACCGCCGCAATCGTGCCGAGGACCGAGGCAGCGGTCGCTGCCAGCGCTGCGATACTCAGACTGAGCGTCACCGCGCTGATCATTGCATCATCATGGAACAGCACGTTATACCAGTGCAGGGAGAAACTCTCCCAGGCCGCCAGCTGTGACGAGTTAAAGGAGTAAATCACCAGCAGCGCCATAGGCGCATACAGGAACAAGAAGCACACCACCAGAATAGCGATACGCCACGGCGAGCGAATGGTCGGTAACGTGGTCATTCCTTCTCCCCCATCTCTTTATTCTGATGCTTGTGGAACCAGATAATTGGCAGGATCAGGATCAGCAGGATAATTACCGCCAGCGCCGATGCCACTGGCCAGTCACGGTTATTAAAGAACTCCTGCCACAGCACGCGGCCAATCATAATACTGTCCGGGCCGCCCAGCAGTTCAGGAATAACGTACTCCCCGACCGCCGGAATAAATACCAGCATCGATCCGGCAATAATCCCGCCTTTGGTCAAGGGCACAATTACGCTGAAGAACGTTTTCAGCGGCCGTGCCCCCAGATCCAGCGAGGCTTCCACCAGCGAATAATCAATACGCGTCAGCGCGGTATAAATTGGCAGCACCATAAACGGCAGATAGCAGTACACAATGCCGATATACACCGCCAGATTGGTATAGAGGATCGTGACCGGATGATCGATGATGCCGGTCCACAGCAGGAACCGGTTCATCACCCCATTATCATTGAGGATCCCCATCCAGGCATAGACGCGCACCAGGAATGAAGTCCATGAAGGCAGGATCACCAGCAGCAACAGAATATTGCGGGTGGAAGGCGAACTGTGCGCCACCGCCCACGCCAGTGGATAACCAATCAGCAGGCAGATTACGGTAGAGATCGCCGCCACCTGTAGCGAATGCAGATAGGCATCGACATACAGCGGGTCATCCGTCAGCGTCAGATAGTTGCCCAGATTCACCACCATCGTCAGCTGGCCGTCAGCCCAGCTGAGCAAATCGGTATACGGCGGGATGGCGCGGGCAATATCAGCAAAGCTGATTTTCAGCACGATCAGAAACGGCAGCAGGAACAGCAGGACCAACCAGAGATAAGGTAAAGCGATGACCAGTTTACGGCCATGCTTCATCTGCAGCCGGCCTGCTAAAGAGTGAACCGGTGCAGCAGTACGGCCTGGCGGCTCCGTGGTATTTGAAGAATGCTGGCTCATAACTCCCCCACTACACCGTCAGAACCACACAGCTGTCCGCATCCCAGCAAAGACGCACTTCGTCTCCCCAGGTCGGCGCACCTTTGCGGAAGCGATGGGCGTTCTGCAACTGGGCGCTGATCATCTGACCGCTGCGCAGACGCACATGATAGATCGACAGGTCGCCGAGATAGGCAATATGCACCACTTCCCCGACGGCAAAGTTACAGCCGTCAGCGGGGGGATCTTCGCACAGCATCACTTTTTCCGGGCGCAGCGCCACGTGTACCGGCACGCCGTCGGTTACCGAAGCATCGGAATCCACCTTCAGCGGGTGAATCAGCCCCGGGCTGTCAATAATCAGACCGTCTGCCTGACGTTGCCGTAGCAGGCCTTCGAACAGGTTTACCGAGCCGATGAACTCCGCGCTGTAGCGCGTGGTGGGATGTTCGTAAATCTCTTCCGGCTCACCGATCTGCACAAACTTACCGCGATTCATGATCGCAATTCGGCCGGCCATGGTCATGGCCTCTTCCTGGTCATGGGTGACCATCACACAGGTCGCGCCCACGCGCTCAAGGATATCGACCACTTCCAGCTGCATCCGGTCGCGCAGTTTTTTATCCAACGCGCCCATTGGCTCATCCAGCAGCAGCAGTTTTGGCCGTTTCGCCAGGCTGCGGGCCAGCGCCACGCGCTGACGCTGACCGCCGGAAAGCTGATGCGGCTTACGTTTGGCGTACTCCTGCATGTGCACCAGGGTCAGCATCTCGGCGACACGGCGGGTAATTTCACCTTTTGGCAGGCGGTCCTGTTTCAGGCCAAACGCAATGTTCTGCTCAACCGTCATGTGCGGGAACAGCGCGTAGGATTGAAACATCATATTAATCGGACGCTGATAGGGCGGCACATGGGAAAGATCCTGGCCGTCAAGCATAATCTGTCCGGATGTCGGGGGTTCAAAACCGGCCAGCATCCTTAGCAACGTGGACTTGCCGCAGCCGGAGGCACCCAGCAGCGCAAAAATCTCGCCTTTGTAGATAGTCAGGTTGACATCATCAACCGCATGTTGTCCGTCAAAAGACTTGGTCAGATTGCGGATTTCCAGCAGCGGCGTTAACGCCTTGCCCGCTCTTACCTGCGGACGGGGGATCGCGTCGTTCACTTCCATCATTCTCCGGCTTAACAGCAGGTCTTGCCGTAAAAAAACAAAACAGAGGCCCGGAAGGCACCTCTGTTATTCAGATAAAAAGAGTCAGCCTCTTTCCGTTACTTGCCGCTTTTAACTTTAGTCCATGCGCGGGTACGCACACGATCAAGTTTCGGATCCTGGACTTTCAGTACGAACAATTTCGCCATCGTTTCACTGGTTGGGAAGATACCCGGGTTATTACGAATGTCAGCATTGATCAGCGGCACAGATGCCTTGTTGCCGTTGGCATAGAACATCTTGTTTGAGATGTCGGCAATGACCTTTGGCTCCATCAGATAGTTCAGGAACTGATAGGCTTCATCGACATTTTTGGCATCTTTCGGAATAGCCAGCATATCGAAGAACGCCAGCGCGCCCTCTTTAGGAATGCTGTAAGCAAGGTGCACGCCATTTTTTGCTTCAATTGCGCGGTTCTTCGCCTGCAGCACGTCTCCTGCCCAGCCGATAGCCACACAGGTATTGCCGTTAGCCAGATCGTTGATGTACTGGGAAGAGTGGAAATAACGGATGCCCGGACGCAGCTTCAGCAGCAGATCGGTTGCCGCTCCGGAGTAATCTTTTGGATCGCTGCTGTTAGGATCTTTGCCCAGATAGTTCAGTACAGTGGCAAAAATCTCTTCTGGCGCATCAAGGAAGGAGACGCCGCAGCTCTTCAGCTTTTCAAGATTCTCCGGCTTGAGCACCAGATCCCAGCTGTCGACCGGCGCATCTTTGCCCAGTACCGCTTTGACTTTATCGACGTTATAGCCGATACCGGTGGTCGCCCACAGATACGGGATGGCGTATTTGTTGCCCGGATCGTGCTGGTCCAACTTTTTCAGCAGGTCTGGATCGAGGTTTTTATAGTTAGGCAGCTTGCTCTTATCCAGCGGCTGGAACACACCAGACTGCAGCTGACGGGCGAGGAAGCTGGAGGAAGGCACCACAACATCATAGCCGGTGCTTCCCGCCATCAGCTTACCTTCCAGCACTTCATTAGAGTCGAAAACGTCATACACCACTTTGATACCGGTTTGTTTTTCAAAATTCGGCACGGTATCCGGGGAAATATAATCTGACCAGTTATAGACGTGCAGCGTCTTGTCAGCAGCAGCCGTTGCGGAAACCGCCATCAGTACACCGGCCACCACACCTGACAACCATTTCTTACGTGGGTTGAACATGTTTTTCCTTCCTCCAGAAAAAGATCATCACAGCTCGTTATCACCGCGGGCCAGTTAAGCCCCTTACAATGAATGATTATTCACCCTGCTGTTAAATAGAAAAAACCTATACCTGTAACGACGTTGCACGCTGAATGCAGCTCCGCAAGGATAGCCTCACTCTCAGGTCCAGGCCAGACCCGGGCTTAAAAAACGCCTTTTATCGATTTTTAATGCAGGTTTCCTCTATGTGATACGCCAAACGCGGCACAAACGACGAGGAAAATCGGGCAATGGCCGCTTTAAAGCAGCATAAAAAGTGGTACTGATGGCAGGATATCCGGGAAAATAGCAGCAGCAGAGGTTAACAGGAGAAACAGACAGCAGGCAGGGAGTTCACAGGGGCCAATCGCGGATTGACCCGTGGGGTTACGGCAGGAGGAATTAATGCAGCATGGAGTGTGAGGCGATTAACTCGCCGCGATCTTCTTCTTCGCCCATCATCAACAGGTGGTTGGCAAAAGCCTCCATCACTACCATCGAAATCTGTTCTTCGCTTTGCTTCATAAAGTGCACGAACTGACCATAAGTCAGCCCCGCCGTAACTGACAGTGACTGGCAGACAATCAGCTTGGGCAGGTTGTCATCCTGAATATCCACAAACGCTTTCACCGTCAGCGAGCTGGCATTGATCTGCGACAGATCGCCCACCAGCGGGATCAGTGCGGTAGGTTTTACTTCCGCCAGCGCGGAAAACAGAATAACGTTGTCTACCAGATCGAGCTTGGCATCGAACACGCCGTCAAAATTTTGCATGTGCGGCAGGTGAAGTGCCTGACAGGAGTCACACTCAAACCAGGTAATACTTTGCTGATCCAGCCAACGTCGAATGACGTCGATATCCGGAACGACGAGTGAATCCATGTGATTTGTCTCATACTGCCTTAAAATTGCGCCCTAGCTTACGGAAAAAAGCCCCGGAACACCACGATTGCAACAGAAATACGACGTCATCCGCCGGTTTTCAGACAGAAACCAGGCTGCGCCTGCTGTTCAATCCAGGCGATCATCATTGCCGCAATATCCAAACCCGTGGTCTTTTCAATGCCTTCAAGCCCTGGCGAGGCGTTAACTTCCATAACCAGTGGTCCGCGGCTGGCACGTAAAATATCGACTCCGGCCACGTCCAGACCCAGCGTCGCGGCAGCATCGATTGCCATTTCCCGCTCGCGGCAGGTGATTTCCACGCTGCGCGCCGTACCGCCACGGTGAAGATTGGAACGAAAGTCCCCTTCCTTCGCCTCACGCTCAATCGCCGCAACCACCTCGCCGCCAATCACCAGACACCGGATATCCCGTCCGTGGGCCTCCTTGATAAATTCCTGTACCAGGATATGGGCGTTCAGCCCCCGAAAGGCATCAATCACACTTTCGGCCGCCTGACGCGTTTCCGCCAGTACCACCCCAATGCCCTGCGTGCCCTCAACCAGCTTCACCACCAGCGGTGCGCCGCCAACCATCTCAATCAGGTCGCTGGTATCATCCGGTGAATGGGCAAAGCCGGTGACCGGCATATCGATGCCCTGCCGCGCCAGCAGCTGCAGCGAACGCAGCTTATCCCTCGCGCGGGTAATCGCCACCGATTCGTTCAGCGGGTAGCTGCCGCAAACCTCGAACTGACGCAGCACCGCCGTACCATAAAAGGTAATGGCCGAGCCGATGCGGGGGATCACCGCGTCGAAGTGGCCCAGCTGCTTGCCCCGGTAATGGATTGCTGAAGAACCGGGGTTGATATTCATATAGCATGAGAGCGGATCAATCACCTCCACGCTGTGGCCGCGCTTCCGGGCAGCCTCCAGCAGTCGTTTGCAGGAATAGAGTGAACCGTCTCGGGATAGAATCGCAATTTTCACCAGATGTCTCCGGAGGGATCTTAACGCGTTGCCCAACCCTGTTTGTGCAGGTAATCCAGCATAAATGGCCGGCTTTCTTTAATAATGGTTTTCTGAATGTGCTGGCTCCAGCTTTCACGTCGCGGGTTGCTTTCGCGGGTCAGATAATACTCTTCCTGCTGACTGTCATAGGTGGCCAGCACGTCAGGGTCGACAGGCTGATAGCGGTTTTCATGCACCAGCATTTGTACCGGCATACGCGGCTTGTGCTGGGGTGCCTGATCGGGCCAACCGAGGCAAAGACCAAACAGCGGCAGAACAAACTTCGGCAACTCCAGCAGCCCGGTCACTTCAGCGATACTGTTACGGATACCCCCAATAAACACCCCGCCGAGGCCAAGAGATTCTGCCGCAATCATGGCATTCTGCCCCATCAGTGCTGTATCCACACAGCCCAGCAGCAGCTGCTCTGCCAGCCCCAGCTGCGCTTCCGGGCAGATTTGCAGGTGACGATTAAAATCGGCACAGAACACCCAGAATTCAGCGGCCTGGCCGACGTAACGCTGGCCGCCCGTCAGGGTAACCAGCTTGTCACGCAGTTCACCCTCGGTAATACGGATCACAGAAGAGCACTGCAGGAAGCTGGAGCTGGATGCCGACTGGGCAGCGGCCAGAATGGCCTGCCGCTGGGCATCGCTGACGGGCTGGTCAGTAAAGGCCCGGATAGAGCGGTGAGAGCAAAGTAGCTCGATGGTCGGCGTCATGCTTATCTCCTGGAGATGCAGTGTAAAAAGTTGCCGGAAAGGGTAGCACCTGATCAAGCGCGAGGTAAGAGAGGCCCGCATAATTCCGCCAGGGGATAGACTGGACGAATCGGATCAACAGGTAAATCCTTCTTCCTTTTACCCAATGTTGCGGGCATCATAAGCGCCAATTCGGATGATTTTGTGATTCAAATCACATTTAATTTTGACCTTTGAGGAGAAACCTATGTTTGCAGTGATTTTTGGACGTCCTGGCTGTCCTTATTGTGTCCGTGCCAAAGAACTGGCTGAAAAGCTGACTGAAGAGCGTGATGACTTCAACTTCCGCTATGTTGACATCCACGCGGAAGGCATCACTAAAGCTGACCTGGAAAAAACCGTCGGCAAGCCAGTTGAAACCGTGCCACAGATTTTTCTCGATCAGGATCACATTGGTGGCTGCACCGATTTCGAAGCTTACGCGAAAGAGAACCTGGGCCTGTTCCAGTAATACTCGCGGCTGGCAGCTTTCAGTAAAAAGAGGGGCGATATTTTTTCGCCCCTCTTTTTTTATCTGCAGATTTCCCTACCCGCTACGCCCCTCTGCGCTGCCGCGCTTCAGCCATGGGGATGCCAGAATACGGTTCTCAACAGCATCACTGCCAGTGCCCCGGATCCGCACCAGAAAATCGCGCTGGAATCAAAAGCCAGCTCCTGCAGCAGATCGTGTCCCCACATTGAGTACAAACGCATAATCGCCAGACATAACGGCGTTCCCAGCAAAGCGCCCAGCAGTGCCACCGTCAGCGGAGCCTCTTTTGATGTCAGTGCGGCCACCGCTCCGGGAATGGTTAACATCAGCAGACCGGGACGCGCCTGCATTGCCACGGCGCCTTCGATGAACATGTCATAACGCACCGCCAGAAAGACAATGCTGTACAGGGCAAGACTGCATAAGACATTTGCCCAGGACATACCCTTAAACATCATAGGATCTTCTCTCGGTAATTGATGTAGTTCGCTGGCCAGACAAACTCCGGTCCATTTTCCCCGATGGCAAAAAACTCAATACCGTTACAATTGTTCACGGCTTTTACTGGCTGAAAAAGAATGAAGCGACTAAAATAGCGGCCGTTTTAACTGGCGCTGGGCTGTAATTCGCGGATAAACCTGAATGTGGCCGCTGCTCTGCTGGCAGTCAGGCAAATTTAGCGCAAAACACCCTTTATTTCAACACGTTACTGGTAAACAAGAAGTTAAACCGTGAATATAAACGTCGCAGACTTGTTAAGTGGAAATGACATTCTGTTATTATTTGTCGTGCTGGCGCTGGGACTGTGTCTGGGCAAATTGCGGCTGGGTTCGGTCCAACTGGGTAATTCCATTGGCGTTTTAGTCGTCTCTCTCCTGTTAGGCCAGCAGCATTTTAGTATCAATCCTAACGCACTTAATTTGGGCTTCATGTTATTTATTTTTTGCGTAGGTGTTGAAGCCGGCCCCAACTTTTTTTCAATTTTCTTTCGCGACGGAAAAAATTATCTGATGCTGGCCTCGGTCATGGTGGTCAGCGCGGTAATTCTGGCCTTAGGGCTGGGTAAACTGTTCGGCTGGGACATTGGTCTCACCGCCGGGATGCTGGCCGGTTCGATGACCTCCACGCCGGTGCTGGTAGGTGCCGGCGATACGCTGCGGCAAACATACCCTCCGGGCAGTCTGCTCAATGCTGCGCAGTCTAACCTCAGTCTTGGTTATGCCCTGACCTATCTTGTTGGTCTGGTCAGCCTGATCTTCGGGGCCCGCTATTTGCCCAAATTACAGCATCAGGATCTGCCTACCAGCGCGCAGCAGATTGCCCGCGAACGCGGGCTGGATCCTGACAGTCAGCGTAAAGTCTATCTGCCGGTGATCCGCGCCTATCGCGTGGGGTCTGAACTGGTGGCATGGACCGACGGCAAAAACCTGCGTGAGCTGGGCATTTATCGCCAGACGGGCTGCTATATCGAACGTATCCGCCGTAACGGTATTCTGGCGAACCCGGATGGCGATGCGGTGCTGCAGCAGGGGGATGAAATTTCGCTGGTAGGATATCCGGATGCGCATTCCCGTCTCGATCCCAGTTTCCGCAATGGCAAAGAAGTGTTCGATCGCGATTTGCTTGATATGAGAATTATCAATGAAGAGATCGTGGTCAAAAATAACAATGCGGTGAATAAAAGACTCAGCCAGCTTAAATTGACCGACCATGGTTGTTTCCTTAACCGGGTGATCCGTAGCCAGATTGAAATGCCCATTGATGACAGCATTATTCTTAATAAAGGGGATGTATTACAAATCAGTGGCGAGGCTCGCCGGGTGAAATCCGTTGCCGACCGCATCGGATTTATCTCAATTCACAGCCAGGTGACCGACCTTCTTGCTTTCTGTGCCTTTTTTATTATCGGGCTGATGGTCGGAATGATCACTTTTCAGTTCAGCAGTTTTAATTTCAGTATCGGTAACGCGGCCGGATTATTATTTTCCGGCATTATGCTCGGTTTTCTGCGCGCCAATCACCCGACGTTTGGCTATATCCCACAGGGCGCGCTGACCATGGTTAAAGAGTTTGGGCTGATGGTCTTCATGGCGGGAGTTGGGCTGAGCGCCGGGGGCGGCCTGTCGCACGGACTGGGCGATACCGGCCTGCTGATGCTGTTCGCCGGGCTGGTTGTCAGCTTGCTGCCGGTGGTGCTGTGCTTCCTGTTCGGGGCCTACGTGTTGAAAATGAATCGCGCGTTATTGTTTGGCGCCATTATGGGCGCGCGTACCTGTGCTCCGGCCATGGAGATTATCAGTGACACGGCGCGGAGTAATATTCCGGCTCTCGGTTATGCCGGTACCTATGCCATTGCTAACGTTTTACTGACCTTAGCCGGTACGCTGATCGTCATAATCTGGCCGGTGTTCGGCGGCTGAAAATAATTTAAAAATTTCTGAGAACTTTTATAACGAGGTGCAGTCTTAATTAGTGCCACTGCTTTTCTTTGAAATCCCCAAATTGTGGAGCCCGTTAATCGAATGATTAGCGGTTTTTTTTCTTTCTGCATTCCTCTTCTTAATGTTTCCTTAATCGCTTTTCAGCACCATGCCCGGCTGTATTTACCTTCATCCGGCCGCCATGAAAACGTCATCGAATCTTAACGAAAGCTCAATCAGTCGTTCAACCAGGAACAATGCTATTTATCTTCTGCCCCGACGCTTTTATCTTATCCAACTGATATTGCTGACAGTGACCGGGCTGGCCTTCACCTGGGTCTCCCGAAACGAGGTGTGGGATTTTACCCTGACCCGGATGTGGTTTGACCCGGTTTCACAGCAATTTCCCTGGAAGGAGAATGTCTGGCTGGACCTGATCAACCATCGCCTGGCCAAAGATACAGTCATTGCCGTAGCGGTCATAGCGCTGCTGACAGGGGCGATCAGGCGAAATGGTCGCCTGGTGTTGGTGGCTTTACTGACTGGCGTTGGCCCACTGGTGGTCGGCATCCTGAAGGCCACCAGCGCACATTCCTGCCCCTGGGATTTGATTGAGTTTGGTGGTAAAGCGGTGTCCTGGCCGCTATTCTCTGCCCTTCCGCTGGACAGCGGTCCCGGACGCTGCTTCCCCGGTGGTCATGCGTCCAGCGGCTTTGGCGTGATGGCGTTGTTTTTCTGGTTCTATCCGCAGCGTCCACGACTGGCCTGGCTGTGCTTTTTAGCCGGTGCCCTACTGGGCATGCTGATGGGTTATGGCCAGATGATGCGCGGTGCGCATTTTCTTTCCCACAATTTATGGGCTGGCTGGTGGGTCTGGCTGAGCCAGTGTTTTACTTTCGGATGCGTGTCGTATCTGCTGAACAAGACGAGGAAATAACCATGCTGGAAGAGTTGAACCGGATGCTGTTTCTCTGGGTCAATGCCACGCCTGAATCACCCGGCTGGCTGATTTCGCTGGCAACCTTTATCGCACGGGATGTGATAGCTATCGTTCCGCTGCTGATCGTGGCGTTGTGGTTGTGGGGGCCAGGAAGCCAGCTCAGCTCACAACGGGAGCTGGTGCTGAAAACCAGTATTGCGCTGGCCTATGCGCTGACCATTTCCTGGTGTATTGGCAATCTGTTCCCACATCCGCGTCCTTTTGTCATCGGTCTGGGTCATCAGTTCCTGCCGCATGCACCGGATGACTCCTATCCCAGCGACCACGGTACCGCTATCTTCACCTTCGCCATCGCTTTCCTGTGCTGGCATCGTACCTGGTCTGGCGCGGTGCTGATGCTGGCTGGTTCGGCCATCGCCTGGTCCCGTGTTTATCTTGGTGTGCACTGGCCGATGGATATGCTGGGCGGACTGCTTGTCGGCATGCTCTCTTGCCTGTTTGCTCAGGTTGCATGGTATTTCTGCGGCGGTCGCTTATTACAGAATATCTCGTCCCTGTACCGGCTATTATTTGCCCTACCCATCCGCAAAGGTTGGGTCCGTCATTAAATAACTGTTGCGCATATTCAGGGTGGAAAAGTTTCCACCCTTTTTTATGTCTGAATTTTCGTCAGAGTTATTGCGCAATATCATGGCAAAAAATGGAAATAGCCTTAATACGTTGCGCAAATGGACAACAAGCCGGCCGCAAACTCTTGATGACTAAAACCTAACTCATTGATAATAAACAACAAAAATAGTCACATCAGATTGAATTTTAGCCACAAGAGTAAAACTTATCCAATAACAACCAACCTTAATACAGTCTAAATAACCACGAACTGCGCATACACCCAGAATATGAAGCTGCGTTAAAAAACAGAACCAGCTCATCACTCTGAAAATATTTTCATATCTGTGATTGCGATCGCCAGAAAGCCCTGAACTTCCCCTTTCTTCTTCTCTGTCAGATGGTAGAGTGTCGCCGTCTGAAACAGAGCCCTAAATTAAATTCCGCTGCATGGCTCTATCTGCCTGCACCAGGCGTTATTTACTTTATTGTTTTCAATCCGGAGAAAGTCATGGAATCATCTGAAACCGCCACGCTGCCCAAGGGCGTTGAAGAATCAACCAGCTGGCGTAAAAGCGATACGATGTGGATGCTGGGGCTGTATGGCACGGCGATCGGCGCTGGCGTGCTGTTTTTACCGATCAATGCCGGTATCGGCGGCCTGATCCCGCTGATTATTATGGCGCTGCTGGCCTTCCCGATGACCTTCTTTGCCCACCGCGGCCTGTGCCGCTTTGTGCTCTCCGGCCGCGAAGCGGGTGAAGACATCACTGGCGTGGTGGAAGAGCATTTCGGCGCCGGTGCCGGTAAGCTGCTTACCCTGCTCTACTTCTTCGCTATCTATCCGATACTGCTGGTGTACAGCGTGGCGATCACCAATACCGTGGAAAGCTTCCTGACCCACCAGCTGCAGCTGCAGGCTCCGCCGCGTGCCCTGCTGGCGCTGATCCTGATTGTCGGGCTGATGACCATCGTCCGCTTCGGCAAAGAGATGATCGTCAAAACCATGAGCGTGCTGGTCTACCCGTTTGTGCTGGTGCTGATGGCGCTGGCGCTGTTCCTGATCCCGCACTGGAACAGCTCAATCTTCGAACATGCCAGTCTGAGCGGCACCGGCAGAGGCCTGTGGATGACGCTGTGGCTGGCGATCCCGGTGATGGTGTTCTCGTTTAATCACTCACCGATTATCTCTGCTTTTGCCGTGGCGAAACGCCAGGAGTACGGCGACGGTGCGGAGCCGAAATGTTCGCGCATTTTGCTGCGCAGCCATCTGATGATGGTGGTGACGGTGATGTTCTTCGTGTTCAGCTGCGTACTCAGCCTGTCACCGGAGAATCTGGCCGAAGCGAAAGCACAGAATATTTCTATCCTCTCTTACCTGGCCAACCACTTCGACACGCCGCTGATGGCATGGATGGCACCGATTATTGCCATGGTCGCGATCACCAAATCGTTCCTCGGCCACTACCTGGGCGCCCGTGAAGGTTTCAACGGCCTGATCGTCAAGGCTATGGGTGAAAAAGGTAAAAAACTGCCGGAGAGCAGGCTGAACGGCGTGACGGCAATCTTTATGCTGATCACCACCTGGCTGGTTGCCACGCTGAACCCGAGCATTCTGGGAATGATTGAGACCCTGGGCGGCCCGGTGATTGCGGTGCTGCTGTTCCTGATGCCGATGTATGCCATCAACAAGGTTCCGGCGATGCGTCAGTACAGCGGTAACATCAGCAACGTCTTTGTGGTACTGATTGGCCTGATTGCCATCTCCGCAATTGCTTACGACCTGTTCTGATCCGACTTCAGGGGCAGCGTGTGAACTCTGCCCCTGAAGTCGGTTAAACAATGCCGGCACGAAACTCACGTGACGCCATCAGGAAAACCATTTCCCAAACCAGCCGTTCATTTTCATCATCACGAAATCCCAGATACGACTGAGGAATCCCCCCTCATTCACATCTTCCATCACCACCAGTGGCCGCTGCTCAATGGTTTTGCCCTCCAGCTGGAAATCGATGTTCCCCACCACCTGATTTTTTTTAAGCGGTGCGGTTAACTGAGGCTGCGACAGCGTGAAGCTGGCTTTGAGATTTTTCATCTGCCCTTTTGGCAGCGTGACTGAGGCATCTTTCGCCACGCCAAGATTGACTTCTTTTTTATCCCCGTACCACACGCGCTGCGTTGAGAAAGGCTTGCCAGCTTTAATCGGCGTCACCGTCTCATAAAAACGGAAGCCCCACGTCAACAGCTTTTCGCTCTCACGGAAGCGGATCGCATCGGTTGCCGCGCCCAGCACCACGGAGATCAAACGCTGATCGCCGTCGGTAGCTGAAGCCACCAGATTATTGCCTGCACCATTAGTATGACCGGTTTTAATGCCGTCCACCTGCAGGTTGGTGCTCCACAGAAGCCGGTTACGGTTGTACTGTTTGATGCGATTAAAGGTGAATTCTTTCTCTTTATGCAGAGCATACTCGGCTGGCACATCCCGAATTAAGGCCTGACTTATCAGTGCCATATCGCGCGCGGTACTGTACTGGCCGTCAGAATCCAACCCGTGCACGGTTTTAAAGTGAGTATTTTGCAGGCCCAGCGCCTGCACATAGTTGTTCATCAGGCCGACAAAAGAGTCCTGACTGCCGGCAACGTAGTCGGCCAGAGCGATGCTGGCGTCATTGCCAGACTGGATAATAATGCCTTTATTCAGCTCGGAGACCGGAATGCGGTCGCCGGGCTTGAGAAACATCAGCGATGACCCCTGCAGGATCGGGTTGCCGGTGGCCCACGCATCTTTGCCAACCGTCACCATATCGTCATTGCTGATCTTGCCGGCTTTAATCGCCTGACCAATCACATAGCTGGCCATAATTTTAGTCAGGCTGGCCGGATCCAGACGATCGTCAGCATGAGATTCAGTCAGCACTTTGCCGCTGTTGTAATCCATCAGGATCCAGGCTTTAGCATCAATCTGGGGGGGCGCGGGGGCGTTTTCGGCCCGGGCAGGAGAGAGGACAAACAGCAGTAATGAGAGTGAAGCAGCCAGTGGTGCAAGACACGGCTCAGGAAGGCGAGTTTTCTTCATGGCAAGATCCAAGTATCCATTTGAAAGATAAATATTTCTGGCGCTGACGGGCACAGGTCCTCCCTACGCTATCGGTTCTGTTGCTGAAAGAAAACAGCATTACCGTAAAGTTTTTTAGAGTTTATTAGATAAATCTGGGATATGCCGCGGCAACCGTTTTTTTTCGCCAGCCCGGCCAGGTGAAATTCCGATTTTTCGCAAAACAGTTAAGGCGGTCACAAAATTCCGCTAACCTGAAAACAGTCTTCCAGAGGAGTAATGACGATGGATTTAGCCCTGTTCGATCTCGATGAAACGCTTATCAGTGAAGACAGCACCGGCCTGTGGTTACGCTGGCTGGTCTCCCAGGGCTTTGCCCCGGAGGAGTTGATAGAGCAGGAAAGAGCGCTGATGACCCAGTACTACCAGGGGTCGCTGTCGATGGAAGCGTATATGAATACCACGCTGTCTCCGCTGACCGGGATGGCCACGCTTACCGTCTCCGGCTGGATAAGACGTTTTATCCACCGCGACATCATGCCCAGGGTTTACCCCTCTGCCCGCGAGAAAATGGCCTGGCACCAGGCACGTGGCGATACCGTGATAGTGGTGTCGGCCAGCGGTGAACACCTGGTGGAGCCGATTGCCCGACAGCTTGGCGCCCATGGTGCGCTGGCAATTGGGGTGGAAATTGTCGATGACCGCTACAGCGGCCAGACCTATGGCACCATGACTTACAAAGAAGGCAAGATCACGCGACTTAATGACTGGCTGACGCGGCAAAAGGATGTCCGGTTCAATCATACCTGGGCTTACAGTGATTCAATTAACGATTTGCCACTGCTGGAACATGCCGATCATGCCCATGTTATTAACCCCAGCGACACGTTGCACCAGCTGGCAGAACAACGAGGGTGGGAAGTGTACCGCTGGATGCGCTGAACATCAGTATGGTATTACCGCAGTATCAGTCCCTTGTTTGACTCTCCCTTGCGGGCACTTATTTTTGAGTGCCCTTTTTTTTCATCTTTTTTTCTCCTTTTTTTAAGTTTTTAAACTTCCGAGCCGCTTTTAATCAGCAACGAGAGTTAAGAAGCCATAAAAACACAGATCGTTATGCTGTAAACAGAAGCATTACTGTCGACGTATTCACACCTATAATGAAAACGAGAAAATCACCATGATGACCGTACGCACTTTATTAATTGGTTCCGTTGCTGTCATGCTCACTATTGGCATCATGACTGTCACAATCCTTTTTTAATTTAGCAATAACGTTATTTGACTCTGATATCAGCCCATAAAAATGCATCATCATGGAAAGGCGTCTCAGTAAGACAGGTGCATCATTCCTGCAGGAGAGTGGCTATGCGCGAGACAGAAAAAAATCCTTTTAAACCCACCATTAAGAGACAGTTAAAAAACCCATCGTCTTATTTAAGTTAACCTCCGGCAACACGGTTTATCATCGCTGCAATAAATGAGTAAGAGAACAGACCGCAGCCACGCGATAACTCTGGCTGCCGATAAGCGTCCAACCGTCTGGCAGGAAGGTTCCCGCCTTACCGCCTCCTCATTGCAGGCCAGCGTAATGATTTATCGACTCAGCCTAACTTTCATATGCGCTGACCGTGGTAATTCAGTGGGGTTCAGCCTGGAGTAATCAGGCAGAACACCGGAGTACTCACCGGTTTCTGTCCTTCTGGAAGAACATCCTGCCACCAGACCGGCAGTCAGGAGAGACTAAAGTACGCATCAGAAACGCCAAAATCACGGGTAAACCAGTCAGACTTCTGAAACGTAGCGTTCAGATCACGCTTTGCCCTCCTGCAGAGAAAAAATGTGAATGCCCCGCACTCTTCATATTGCTGTATAAATTTTGCTTCGACATCGGTAAAATCCCGCGCAAATTGCTGTGCTGAACTGGAAATGAGTAATGTCGCAAAATACAACAATGGTGCCCCGCGTCGGTTTCGTCTCGCTGGGCTGCCCTAAAAATCTCGTCGACTCTGAAAGGATCCTCACCGAGTTACGTACGGAAGGATACGAAGTGGTGCCGCGTTACGATGACGCGGAGATTGTTATCGTCAATACCTGCGGTTTTATCGACAGCGCCGTGCAGGAGTCGCTGGAAGCGATTGGCGAAGCACTGAATGAAAACGGTAAGGTAATCGTCACCGGCTGTCTGGGCGCAAAAGAGAACCAGATCCGCGAAGTGCATCCTCGCGTTCTGGAGATCACCGGCCCGCACAGTTACGAGCAGGTGCTGTCACACGTGCATCAGTATGTGCCCAAACCGCAGCACAACCCGTTCCTCAGCCTGGTGCCGGAACAGGGCGTGAAGCTGACGCCGCGTCACTACGCTTACCTGAAAATTTCTGAAGGCTGCAACCATCGCTGCACCTTCTGCATTATCCCTTCCATGCGTGGCGATCTGGACAGCCGCCCGATTGGTTCAGTGCTGGATGAGGCGAAGCGACTGGTGGAAGCCGGAGTGAAAGAGTTGCTGGTGATTTCCCAGGATACTTCAGCCTATGGCGTGGATGTGAAACACCGTACCGGCTTCTGGAACGGATCGCCGGTGAAAACCAGCATGGTCAGCCTGTGCGAGCAGCTGGCAAAGCTGGGCGTGTGGGTGCGCCTGCACTACGTTTATCCTTATCCGCATGTGGATGACGTTATTCCGCTGATGGCGGAAGGCAAAATCCTGCCATATCTGGATATCCCCTTACAGCACGCCAGCCCGCGCATTCTGAAGCTGATGAAGCGCCCGGGTGCCGTTGAGCGCACGCTGGAACGCATTAAACGCTGGCGTGAAATCTGTCCGGACCTGACGCTGCGTTCGACCTTTATCGTTGGCTTCCCGGGCGAGACGGAAGAAGATTTTCAGATGCTACTCGATTTCCTGAAGGAAGCACGGTTGGATCGCGTGGGCTGCTTCAAATACAGCCCGGTGGAAGGTGCTACCGCTAACGATCTGCCCGATCAGGTGCCGGAATCCGTGAAGGAAGAACGTTATGACCGCTTTATGCAGCTGCAGCAGGCCATTTCTGCCAGCCGCCTGCAGGAAAAAGTGGGCCGCGATATCCTGGTGATCATCGATGAAGTGGATGATGAAGGCGCAATTGGCCGCAGCATGGCTGATGCCCCGGAAATCGACGGTGCGGTGTACCTGAACGGTGAGAAAAACGTCAAGCCAGGCGATGTGATCCGCGCACGAGTGGAGAACGCTGACGAGTATGACCTCTGGGCAAACAAGATTTAAGCCTTCCCGGCCCGCTGGTTTGCAACCAGCGGGCTTATTAAGTGAAGCGCCTCAGTGACTCCGCGTTGCAGGCCACAACTCTCCGTAAGAGTGATTCATCAATAAAGTTGGTGAATGGACTCTGAAAAAATAGTCCATCAGGACATGTCCTTTCAGTCAGAAGCCGTTTTCAGCCGTATTGCGCCTGGTGTTTTTTCCTGCGGGCGAGATAATCTTTATCGGCGCGGATTTTATCCCACCAGCCTTTAAAGATGGCGGCAGATGCAGCCTTCTCTTCATTTACGCTAAACGGCAGCAGCTCACCCTCCGGACCATATTTTTTTCCGCCTTTATGATTGGCGTAACGCCGTGCACGGGTGTAACCCATCTGGATAAATTTTCGCGCCATATCCATGCCGACAAAGTCACCCGCTGTGCGGTACTCTTCAAACAACCGCATGATCTCTTTCGCTGAAGCTTCGGCCATTTCCGGCGTCTTAAACCGCCAGTGCGGCAGGATTTCGCCCTTATAGGGTTCAACCATCAGCACCCCCTGCTCACCCCGTCCCACCTGATAGCGCTCCGGATGCTGGCGAAAATCGGTATGTTTAAAGTCCTGCTGGTAATCGAATGCTTTCATCCCTGCCCCCTTAAAAAACCTGCGCCCGGCACACCAGGTGCCAGGCTGTTTTTCGTTCAGTCATGTCTTCAGTTTAGGATCGAGCGCATCGCGCAGGCCATCGCCAAGCAGATTAAATGCCAGTACGGTGAGGAAAATCGCCAGGCTGGGGAAAATGGCCACGTGCGGAGCCATCACCATATCGGCCCTGGCCTCATTGAGCATCGCGCCCCATTCCGGCGTTGGCGGCTGAGCCCCCAGTCCCAGAAAGGAGAGGCTGGCTGCAGTGATAATCGAGGTGCCGATACGCATGGTGAAATAGACCACGATCGATGAGATGGTGCCCGGAAGAATATGACGCATGATGATGGTGAAATCAGAAGCGCCAATACTACGGGCAGACTCGATAAAAGTCAGATGCTTCAGCACCAGCGTGTTGCCGCGCACCAGACGGGCAAAAGCCGGGATGCTGAATATCGCCACGGCAATAACCACGTTGGCCATGCCACTGCCCATAATCGCCACCACCGCAATCGCCAGCAGGATGCCTGGGAAAGCGAACAGCACGTCACTGATGCGCATAATAATGCGGTACCACCAGCCTTCATAATAACCCGCCAGCAGGCCGAGAAAAGTGCCAGTCGCTGCGCCCAGCGCCACCGAGAAAAAGCCGGAGATCAGCGAGAGTCGGGTTCCCAGCAGCACACGGCTGAAAATATCCCGACCGAGCGAATCCACGCCAAACCAGTGCATCGCCGAAGGCCCTTCGGTCAGACGGTCATAGTCAAAATAGTTTTCAGCATCGAACGGTGCGAGCCAGGGCGCAAAGATCGCCACCAAAATTAACAGCACCACAAACACACCTGCCGCCATTGCCACCGGCTGACGACGAAAACGCCGCCAGAACTCCCGCCAGGGCGTGCGCACGCGATGCTGGTTGATGGTTGGCATGGCGGATAAAACCGCTTTACGTCGCCAGTTTTTCATCGCGGGTCCTTATTTGTAGCGTATCGCCGGGTTAATGGCGGCATACAGCATATCGACAATCAAGTTGATCAAAATAAACTCCAGTGAGAACAGCAGCACTTCAGCCTGCACCACCGGGTAATCACGCATTTCCACAGAGTCCACCAGCAGACGCCCCAGGCCTGGCCAGTTGAAGACCACCTCCACCACGATCGAGCCGCCCAACAGGAAACCAAACTGCAGTCCCATCATAGTGACCACCGGGATCATCGCATTGCGCAGGCCATGCTTCACCACCACCAGCGACTCGCGCACCCCTTTGGCTCGTGCGGTGCGCATATAATCTTCCTGCATCACTTCAACGAAAGAGGCACGGGTAAAGCGGGCCATTACTGCGGCCACGGCAGCACCGAGGGTGATGGACGGTAAAATATAGTGCTGCCAGCCGTCAGCCCCGACGGTTGGCAGCCAGCCCAGCTCAACGGAGAACACCTGCATCAGCAGCATCCCCAGCGCGAAGGCAGGAAAAGAGATCCCTGATACGGCCAGGGTCATGCCGATGCGGTCGGGCCAGCGGTTACGCCAGACGGCAGAAACAATGCCGATAGCCATACCAAACATCACCGACCACAGCATACTGCTCAGCGTAAGCCACAGAGTGGGTAAAAAACGCTGCGCGATCTCGGAAGAAACCGGTCGTTTTGACACCATCGAGTGGCCGAAATCCCCTTGCACAGCGTGGCTGATAAAGTGCCAGAACTGCGTGGTTAACGGCTGATCGAGACCGAGCTGCTGACGCACCAGCCCCACCACGGTGCTGTCCGCTTCCGGTCCAGCCACCAGCCTGGCCGGATCGCCAGGCAGCATATGAACAAACAGGAACACCAGCACCGCCACAATCAGCAGCGTGGGGATCAGTCCCAGCAAGCGTTTAATAAAATAGTTGAGCATAAATTATCCTGCGCTTATCACAACCGCGCCTCTCACAGGGAGAGGCGCGGTTGGTTTTCAGCGGGGGTTTACTTCAGATCGGCATCATCAAAACTGAATGAAGTATCAGGCATGACATAGAAACCAGTCAGGTTTTTAGTGTTGGCTGAAACCAGTTTTTCCACCACCAACGGTGCCCATGGCTGATCTTTCCAGATCTGATCCTGAGCATCTTTATACAGTGCGGCTTTTTGAGTGCCATCAGTCGTTTTCAGCGCGTCGTCCAGATCTTTATCCACCTGGGGATTACTGTAGAAAGCGGTGTTAAAGATGGCAGGCGGCCAGGACCCGGTGGCGAACAGCGGCGTCAGCGCCCAGTTGGCTTCCCCGGTAGAGGCTGACCAGCCGGTGTAGAACATCCGTACGCCGCTCTCTTTCTGCCCTTTGCCTTCCACTTCTGCCGCACGTTGTCCGGCATCCATCGCGGTGACCGTCACTTTGATGCCCACCTGCGCCAGCTGCTGCTGGGTAAACTGCAGCACTTTCTGCGCGGTACTGGTGTTATGAGAAGACCACAGCGTGGTGGTGAAACCGTTCGGGAAGCCTGCTTCCTTCAGCAATGCCTTAGCCCTGGCCGGGTTATATTCCGGGGCCGGATAGCTTTGTGAGTACTGAATGGAAGGCGGCACGATCCCGGTCGCCGGTGTGGCGTAACCGGCAAAGGCCACTTTCACCAGTGCCTGACGGTTGATGGCATAGTTGATCGCTTCACGGACTTTGGCGTTATCAAACGGCTTCTGCGTGACGTTAAAGCTGAGGTAACGCTGCATAATTGAAGGCGAAGTCACCAGCGCGAGCTTGCTGTTTTTCTCCAGCAGCCTGGCCTGCTCGTAAGGGACAGGGAAGGCAAAATTCGCTTCGCCAGTCTGCAGCATGGCTGCGCGAGTGTTGTTGTCGATCACCGGACGCCAGGTAATGGTGTCGAGCTTCGGATACCCCTTTTTCCAGTAACCGTCGAATTTCTTCACCCTGACATAATCAGTCTGGTTCCAGGTATCCAGCACGAACGGCCCGGTGCCCACCGGGTGGAAGCCAATCTCCTTACCGTATTTTTTGAGTGCGGTCGGGGAGATCATCGCTGCTGCCGGGCTGGCCAGGGTGTTGATAAACGCTGAGAACGGCTGTTTCAGCGTGATTTTAACCGTTGTCGGATCGACCACTTCAGTGGTGGCAACGGATTTGAACAGGTTATAGCGTTTCAGGTGGTTGTCGGGATTACTGGCCCGGTCAAGGTTGACCTTCACCGCTTCCGCGTTGAAATCCGTGCCGTCCTGGAACTTCACGCCGCTCCTGAGCTTAATGGTATAGGTCAGCCCATCTTTGCTGACGTCATAACTTTCCGCCAGTACGTTAACCCGTTTCATCTCCTTGTCGAAACCAAACAGCCCCTGATAAAAGGACTTGGCGACCGCCTGCGACAGTGTATCGTTTGCGTCGTAAGGATCGAGGGTGGTGAAGTTGGAGCCGACGGCGATCACCGCGTCTTTCGCTGCCCAGGCCGGGATGGCGGCAACACTGCTCAGTAAACCGGCAGTGAGCAGTATGCGTTTGCTTTGAATCATCATTTTGCGTGTTTCTCCTGTCGTTCCTTGTGGGTGTTTTACAGCAATTCAGGCACCGCCAATCGCATGGCGGGCAACATAGTGTCCGGCGCTGACTTCCACCAGCTGCGCCACGTCCGGCTCATCATCAAGCGCCCGGATTGGGCTTGGGATCTCCTCCACCAGCAGCGCTCTCTCCCGCCGGCGATGGTGCGGATCGGCTACCGGGACGGCAGACATCAGCTTGCGCGTATAAGGATGCTGAGGATTTTCAAATACCGACTGGCGCGGGCCAATCTCCACGATCTGGCCGAGATACATCACCGCCACCCGGTGGCTGATGCGTTCCACCACCGCCATATCATGAGAAATAAACAGGAAGGCGATACCAAATTCCCGCTGCAGATCCAGCATCAGGTTAACTATTTGCGCCTGGATAGAGACATCCAGCGCGGAAACCGATTCATCAGCAATCACCACCTTCGGATTGAGGGCCAGCGCTCTGGCAATACAGATACGCTGACGCTGGCCACCGGAAAACTCATGCGGATAACGCCGGGCGTGTTCCGGCAGCAGGCCGACTTTCTCCAGCAGCCAGGCGACACGATCTTCAGCTTCCTGACCTTTGGCAATCCCATGCACCAGCAGCGGTTCCATGATCGAGAACCCCACCGTCAGCCTCGGGTCGAGGGAAGCGTAAGGATCCTGGAAGATAAACTGGATATCGCGCCGCAGGTGAGAAAGCGCCGCGCCGGTCAGATTGTCGATACGCTGGCCATTAAAAGTGATGGTGCCGCCCTGGCTTTCCACCAGCCGCAGCAGCGATCGCCCGGTGGTGGATTTTCCGCAGCCAGACTCGCCAACCAGCGCCAGCGTTTCACCCGGCCGCAGATCAAAACTGACTTTCTCCACGGCATGAACACGGCGGGTAACTCGATTGAAAATGCCGCTGCGGATATCAAACCGGGTGATCAGATCGCGCACTTGCAGCACCGGTTCAGCGTCCTGAGAGACAGTGTCCTGGGGCAGCGAGACCTCTTCAGCGTTACTGGTCAGCAGCGGGAAGCGGGACGGATAAGGCTTGCCGGTCATCGCACCCAGCTTAGGCACTGCCGCCAGTAGTGCTTTCGTGTATTCCTGCTGGGGGTGACTGAATATGGCTTCCACCGGGCCGGTTTCTACCACGTCCCCGCGATACATAACCTGCACGCGGTCGGCCATTTCCGCCACCACCCCCATATCGTGGGTGATAAAAATCACCCCCATCTGCATCTCTTTTTGCAACACCCGGATCAGTTGCAAAATTTGCGCCTGTATAGTGACGTCCAGCGCGGTTGTTGGCTCATCGGCGATCAGCAGCGCCGGACGGCAGGAGAGCGCCATCGCAATCATCACACGCTGACGCATGCCGCCAGAAAGTTGGTGAGGAAAACGCGACAGCACGTTTTTCGCTTCCGGAATCCGCACCAAATCAAGCATCCGCTCCGCTTCTTTCAGCGCTTCGCGGTGGCGCTTTCCCTGGTGCAGCCGGATGGATTCCGCAATCTGTTCACCGACGGGAAAGACCGGGTTAAGTGACGTCATTGGCTCCTGAAAAATCATCGCCATATCGGCACCGCGAATGCCCCGCAACTGCGATTGCCTGGCACGGGCCAGTTCGACAACCTGATCGTTGCGCCGCCGCAACAGCATTTCTCCGCTGTCGATCACCCCACCGCCCTGCTCCACCAGCCGCATTAACGCCAGTGAGGTGACGGATTTTCCCGAGCCTGATTCACCGACAATCGCCAGTGTTTCCCCGCGATTGACTTCCAGCGAGAGATTTTTCACTGCCCGCAACACTTCCCCTTGCTGGCTGAAGCTGACGCTGAGATTTCTGACCGCTAACACCTGCCCGGCAGGCAAGCTGGACCCATTGGTGACTGCCATCCTGCCTCCACTATTCTGAGCGGTAGATACCCACGTTTGGCGCATCGCCGACATAGCCGTAGCCACGGTACATGCCTTCACTGTTGAATGGCAGCGCAACATTACCGTCGCGATCCACCGCGATGGCTCCGCCGCTGCCCCCCAGCACGACAATTTTTTCCATTACCACCCGGTCGCTGGCTTCTTTCAGTGAAAGTCCGCCGTATTCCATCAGCGCGGCAATATCATAAGCGGCCAGCGTGCGCATAAAGACTTCGCCTGTGCCGGTACAGGAGACCGCCACGTTAGCATTATTGGCGTAGCAGCCCGCGCCAATAATGGGAGAATCGCCGACCCGACCGGCCTGTTTGTTGGTCATGCCGCCCGTTGAAGTTGCCGCGGCAAGATTACCGTTCAGATCCAGTGCCACAGCCCCGACGGTGCCAAACTTGCGATCGGGATCGAGCGGATCACCCCCGGCCTGTGCAGCCCCATCGTGATCGAGGACCATCTGGTCAGCGGACAGTGCACGCTGCAGCTGATCCCGGCGCTCCTGGGTAGAGAAGAAATCAGGCTCGACCAGCTCCAGCCCCTGAGCCGCAGCAAATTTTTCCGCTCCCTCGCCAATAAACATCACGTGAGGGCTCTGTTCCAGTATGGTACGGGCTGCAAGGATGGGATTGCGGATACGCGTTACGCCTGCAATAGCCCCCGCTTCCAGTGAACGGCCATCCATGATGCTGGCATCCAGTTCGTGGGTGCCCTGATGGGAAAAGACCGCCCCTTTGCCGGCATTAAACAGCGGACACTCTTCCAGCAACCGCACCGCTTCGGTTACTGCATCCAGCGCGCTGCCGCCAGCGGCCAGTACCGCCTGCCCGCTGGAGACAATTGAGGATAAAGCCTGAATGTACTGCTGCTCTTTATCCGCGCTCATACTGGCACGGGCAATCGCCCCTGCACCGCCGTGAATGGCGATCACTGCTCTGACCATAACCGATTACCCTGCATGACAAATCAGCATGAAAAACACTGGCTTAGAATGGTTTTGTTTGAATTAAACCCGTTTTTGACTATAGGCAGGCTGTAAAGTGATGTAAAGCAGAATGTTCGCTGGCTGATAATACCGAAAAGTTCTATGTCATAACGTTGCGGTGGGTTTTCGTGACCCTGACCGTAAATCGCGCCATAATATCGCTATCTGACTATTTGCCTGCCCGGCAATTCGGGCACGCCGGAGACACTATGGAAGCCTTTACTGCGGGACTGATCTCCCTTGATGATGCCCTGTCGACCATGCTCGCAAGCCTCTCCCCTGTCAGTGAAACGGAGACGTTGCCGCTGACCGCCGTTGCGGGACGCATTACTGCCGGACCCGTTATCTCCCCGATAAACGTCCCGCCGTTCGACAATTCGGCGATGGACGGCTATGCCGTGCGCATGGCGGACGTGCAGGCGGGTAAGCCAATTCCGGTTGCCGGGAAAGCCTTCGCCGGTGCGCCATTCAGCGGTGAGTGGCCTGCAGGCAGCTGCATCCGCATCATGACCGGTGCGCTGATCCCACCAGGCACCGACGCGGTCGTGATGCAGGAACAAACCCGCCAGGTTGGCGATGCGGTAGAGATTACCGCTGAGGTCACCCCTCAGCAGAATATCCGTCTGGCCGGTGATGACATTGTGCAGGGGGCCAGCGTGCTGAGCGCTGGTATTCGTCTTGGCGCAGCCGAGCTGCCGCTGCTGGCGTCGCTGGGTATCCCGCAGGTTAAAGTGATGCGCAAACTGCGGGTGGCGATCTTCTCCACGGGGGATGAGCTGCAGCCGGTCGGTCAGCCGCTGGCTGCGGGACAGATCTACGATACCAACCGCTTTGCCGTTCAGCTGATGCTGAATAAGCTGGGCTGCGAAGTCATCGACCTGGGAATTATCCGTGACGATCGGCAGGCGCTGCGGGCGGCCTTTGTGAAGGCAGACAGCGAAGCAGACGTGGTGATCAGCAGCGGCGGCGTTTCCGTGGGCGAAGCGGATTACACCAAAACCATGCTGGAGGAGCTGGGTGAAATCACCTTCTGGAAGCTGGCGATCAAGCCCGGCAAGCCGTTTGCCTTTGGCCGCCTGCATAACAGCTGGTTCTGCGGCCTGCCAGGTAACCCCGTCTCCGCTGCGCTGACCTTCTATCAGCTGGTCCAGCCGCTGCTGGCAAAACTGACAGGCCAGCAAGGTCCGGTGCTGCCGCCACGCCAACAAGTGCAGGTCACCTGCAAACTCAAGAAAACCCCGGGACGCCTGGATTTCCAGCGCGGGCGGCTCTCGCGTAATGAGCAGGGCAAACTGGAAGTGTGCGGTACCGGCCATCAGGGCTCGCACGTCTTCAGTTCTTTCAGCCAGGCCAACTGCTTCATCGTGCTGGAGCGTGAGCGCGGAAACGTTGCGGCCGGTGAATGGGTCGAGGTCGAGCCGTTCAACAGTCTGCTGGAGGGGTAAATGCTGCCCGAACTCAGCGATGAAGAGGCCCTGCGTTATAATCGCCAGATAGTTCTGCGCGGCTTCGATTTCGAGGGTCAGGAGAAGCTGAAGGCGTCAAAAGTACTGATAGCCGGGCTGGGCGGGCTGGGCTGTGCCGCCAGCCCTTATCTGGCGTCTGCGGGCGTCGGACAGCTCACTCTGCTGGATTTTGACCGCGTTTCCCTCTCTAACCTGCAGCGCCAGATTCTGCATCATGATGCGGCGATTGGTCAGCCTAAAGTGGCGTCCGCCCGCCTGCAGCTGCAGATCATTAACCCCCATATTTCCGTGCAGGCGATTGATGCCCGGCTGGAAGACCCGCAGCTGGCGGAACTGATTGCCGGACAGGATGTGGTGCTGGACTGTACGGATAATGTCGCCACCCGCGAGCAGCTGAACCGCCTCTGTTTTGCCAGCAAGACGCCGCTGGTGTCAGGGGCGGCCATCCGCGCGGAGGGGCAAATCAGCGTCTTTCGCTGGCAGGAAAATGAACCCTGCTATCGCTGCATCAGCCGCCTGTTTGGCGACAGCACGCTGAGCTGTGTGGAAGCCGGTGTCGTGGCGCCGCTGGTTGGGGTGATAGGTTCTTTGCAGGCGATGGAGGCAATTAGGTTGCTGGCTGATTTCGGCGGCAGCGTGGCGGGCAAGCTGCTGATGTACGATGCCATGACGCTACAGTTCCGCGAGCTCAGGCTGGCTAAAGATCCGGCCTGCGAAGTCTGTGGCAGCGGATAATCCCGTGCTGGCTCTCCAGGCTCCTGCAGCCCATATTCATCAGCCTGATTTCATCCTTCGTGCGCCAGTTTTGCCACGGCGCACGCACTTCTCATATTTTAAAAAGTAAAAACAACGCTTTCTCCCGCCTGCCGCTATAGTTATCAGCAAGACCTGTCTGCAAAAGGGAGAGTTTTTCTGATGACATGGCAGCCACGCCAGGAACCAGATGTCAGTATGCTGAGCCTGCGCAAGATGCTTAGGGTGTTTCTGCTGGGAATCGGCAGTGCAGTGGTCCTGGTAAACGGCTGGCTGGTGATCAGTACCTGGCAGCGGATGGTCAACGAGAGTGAAAACGATGCGCGCAATCTGTCACAGTCGGTTTCACGCCAGTCGGAAGACTCTTTTCTGCAGGTTGAACTGACGCTGCTGGATTTGCGGGACCGTATCAGGCTGGTCGGGCTGGACCAGGAACGTCAGAATAACCTGCGCAACCTGCTCGCTGAACGTAAAGGCTCCCTGCCCCAGCTGCACGGGCTGTTTATTTACGACAGCAAAGGCAACTGGCTGGTGACCTTTAAAGGCATGTTGCGGCAGCACAAGAATAACAGCGATCGTGCCTATTTCCGCTATCATCAGCAAAATACCGACCCCGGCGTTCATATCAGCGACGTGATCCGCAGCCGCTCCACTGGCGATCTGATTATCCCGGTTTCAATGCGCCTGAATAACAGCGACGGCTCGTTCCGTGGCGTGCTGCTGGCCACGCTGCGCATTGACTTTTTCCGGCAGATGTTTGGTTACTATAACCTCGGCGATCGCAGTCTGATGGCGCTGATGAACAGCAACGGCAATATCCTGTATGCCCGTCCTTTCCCGGACAGCACCATTAATCAGAACATCTCCCGCAGCCCGCTGTTTAGCCGTCTGCTGAGAACCTCATCCAGCGGCACGGCCATCTACAAGGCCGCACTTGATGGCGTGGAACGGGTGTTTGGCTATGCCAGCCTGAAACGCTATCCGCTGGTGGTCACGGTCGGTTTTGATAAACAGCTGCTGCTGCAGGCCTGGTTTGCAGACCTGGTGGTGTATATGGTGCTGTGCCTGATGCTGTTGCTGGCGCTGGCCACGCTGGGCTATCTGCTGTTACGCAATATCGGCCAGAATATCCGTGACCAGCGGGAGCTGGCCCAGGTACGCGAACAGCTGACGGCGATGAACCGCACCCTGCAGACTCTGGCGCTGGTGGACAGCCTGACCGGGCTGGCAAACCGCCGCCAGTTCGATCTCTATCTTGACCGCAGCATTGATCGTTCCCGCAAGCTGCGCACGCCGCTGGCGCTGCTGATGATCGACGTGGACTCCTTTAAACGCTTTAATGATACCTACGGGCATCAGGCCGGAGATGACTGCCTGCGGCGGGTCGGCGAGGCGCTGCAACAGCTCCCTCATCGCGCCGACGATTTGATCGCCCGCTACGGTGGCGAGGAGTTTGCGGTGATTCTTTCCGGCAGTAACATTGAAGAAGCACTGCGCTTTGCTCAGGCCGCTATTGAAGCCGTCGTGGCAATGCAGATCGCGCATGAAAACAGTGACAGCGATGTCAGCGTAGTGTCTGTCAGCGTCGGGATTCATGTAATGCAGAGTGGACTGAGTGAGGAGAGCCGCCAGATGCTGGTTGGGCTGGCGGATAAAGCGCTGTATCTGGCCAAGGCGTCGGGGCGCAACCGGCTGGAAGTTTCCTGAGGGGTTGTTACCTGGCAGAGCGAATGCATTCGCAGCCGGCGATGAGCCTGCCAATGAAAGGGGCGGATTTTATTCCGCCCCGGCAGGCATCACCGAATCCATTCCGCCGCGGTCAATGCGTCGCTCATGGTGACGTAATGCTCCGCCGTTACTTCTGCTCTTTCCATCCCCTGAGCGTAAAACTGACGGTCAGACGATCCCCTGACTACGCAGATAATCTTCGTAGTTGCCGGTAAAGTCGTTGAGCTTACCGGGCGTCATCTCAATCACGCGGGTCGCCAGCGAGCTGACGAATTCACGGTCGTGAGAAACGAAAATCAGCGTACCTTCATACATCTCCAGCGCCATGTTCAGCGCCTCAATGGACTCCATATCCAGGTGGTTGGTCGGCTCATCCATAATCAGCACGTTTGGTTTTTCCATCATCAGCTTGCCGAACAGCATGCGTCCTTTCTCACCGCCGGACAGCACTTTAGCTGGTTTTTTGATGTCGTCCTGGCTGAACAGCAGACGCCCCAGAATACTCCGCACCGCCTGCTCGTCATCACTTTCCTGCTTCCACTGGCTCATCCAGTCAAAGACGGTCAGATCGTTGGCAAAGTCATGCGCATGGTCCTGCGCGTAGTAACCAATACGGGCGTTCTCGGACCATTTCACCGTGCCGTTATCCGGCTGCAAATCGGCCACCAGCGTTTTCAGGAAGGTGGTTTTACCGATCCCGTTCGGGCCGAGGATAGCCAGCTTTTCACCCACTTCCAGCAGCAGGTTAACATTCCTGAACAGCGGCCCCTGGTCGAAACCTTTAGTTACCGACTCCAGCTCAAGCGCATTACGGAACAGCTTCTTGTCCTGGTCAAAACGAATAAACGGGTTCTGACGGCTTGACGCTTTCACCTCTTCCAGCTTGATCTTATCGATCTGCTTGGCACGGGAAGTCGCCTGGCGGGACTTGGAGGCGTTGGCACTGAAACGGCTGACAAAGGACTGCAGTTCGTTGATTTGCGCTTTTTTCTTCGCGTTATCAGACAGCAGGCGCTCACGGGCCTGAGTGGCCGCAGTCATATACTCGTCGTAGTTGCCCGGATAAACGCGCAGTTCGCCATAATCCAGATCCGCCATATGGGTGCAGACCATGTTCAGGAAGTGACGGTCGTGCGAAATAATGATCATGGTGCTGTTACGCTCGTTCAGCACCTGCTCCAGCCAGCGAATGGTATCGATGTCCAGGTTGTTCGTCGGTTCATCGAGCAGCAGAATTTCCGGATTAGAGAACAGCGCCTGCGCCAGCAGCACGCGCAGCTTCCAGCCTGGCGCCACTTCGCTCATCGGGCCGTAATGCTGCTCCAGCGGGATACCCACGCCCAACAGCAGTTCGCCCGCACGCGCTTCTGCGGTGTAACCGTCCATCTCACCGTATTTCACTTCCAGGTCGGCCACTTTATAGCCGTCATCTTCGCTCATTTCCGGCAGCGCATAGATACGGTCACGCTCTTCTTTCACTTCCCACAGCTCGCCATGGCCCATGATCACCGTATCCAGCACGGTGAACTGCTCAAAGGCAAACTGATCCTGGCGCAGTTTACCAATGCGCTCATTAGGATCGATCGAGACGTTGCCGCCTGACGGGACCAGATCGCCGCCCAGAATTTTCATAAAGGTGGACTTGCCGCTACCGTTGGCACCGATCAGGCCATAGCGGTTACCGCCGCCAAATTTGACAGAGATGTTTTCGAACAGCGGCTTACTGCCAAACTGCATGGTGACGTTGCTGGAAACTAGCACAGGATTGCCTTTCGTTTGCGATGTGAGAATGTGAACCAGCGCGCATTATGCCAAAAAAAAGGGGCGGCGAATACACCGCCACCCCGATGAGAAACACGAGTTTTACTCAATGGCTCTCCGCTTTGCGTTTTGGCGCTGGTATCGGGCGCGTTTCGGTATCACTGCTCAGCCAGTCATGCAGATAATGTTCAATCTGCTCCAGACTGCGGTGGCGCGTTTCCGGCACGCATTTAATCACAAAGACCGCCCCGAACAAGCCGATAAATGCGAAGATAAAGAACGCCCCTGACAGGCCAACGCTGGCAAGCAGGATTGGGAAGACCAGGGAGATCAAGAAGTTGGCGATCCACATAGCAAACACGGCCCCACCCATAAAGATGCCACGGAAACGTGTCGGGAAGATCTCAGACAGCAGCAGCCACGTTACTGGTGAGAGCGCCCCCTGCTGAAAACTGAGAAACATCAGCATCCCCAGCAACACCATATAACTGCGCAGCATGTCCACCTGTCCGTTCACCGTTTCCGGCATAAAATAGCTGACCGCCCCGATAAACAGCAGGCAGCAGGTGCAGCCAAACTGGCCAATCATGGTCATGGTACGTCGGCCCAGGCGGCCCAGCAGCCAGATGCCAACAAAGGTCATCAGGACGGATATCGCCCCGTTGGCGATGGTGGCAAACAGCGCAGCATCGGTGCTCATCCCCACAGCCTTCAGCATTGTCGGGGCGTAATACATGATGGTATTGACGCCGGAAAGCTGTTGGATCACCGCCACGCCGATACCAATCAGGAAAAGTTTAAACAGCCACGGTTTTTTCAACTCTTTCAGCCTGGGTTTGGCCCGGTGATCATCTTCACTCAACGTCTCTTCAATCTCAGTGAGTTCCCACTCCACATCCTCTTTTGCACGCGTCTGCTCCAGCACTTTTCTCGCCTCTGCCAGACGTCCTTGGCATAAACATCATGCCGAACCACAGCGCCACTGCAGGGATTGTGGCAATCGCCAGCATCCAGCGCCAGGTTTCGTCCCCACCCCATGCCGCATTAAAGCCAGCGTTAGAGATATACGCCAGCATCTGACCCGATACGATCATCAGCTCCTGCAGCGTCACCAGCTGGCCGCGTTTATTGGCCGGGGCGATCTCAGCGATATAGACAGGTACGGTCGCCGCCGCGCCTCCGACCGCCACACCCAGCACCAGGCGGAAGAAAATCATCCAGTGCACGTCAGGTGCCAGCGAGGTTCCCAACGCCCCAACGGCGAAGATTACGGCCAGAATGATGATGATTTTCATACGCCCGGCAGCCGCAGCGAAATGGCCGGAGACCAGTGCGCCAAACGCGGCACCAAACAGCAGTGAACTGGTCACCAGGCCCGTGGTGAAGGGGGTGAGATGAAGTTCATTGCCCATAAATAGCAGGGCACCGGAGATCACTCCCGTGTCATACCCGAACAGCAGGCCACCCAGGGTGGCGATCGCGGCGATAACTTTCACGAAGGGCTCAGTCCTGCTGCTGCTGTTCGGGCCGGACGCCCGACTGGGAGTGAGATACTGTTCTTTTGGCATGATAGTTCAGACCTCTTGTTGTTATCTGCAGGTAAGGCGGCGATCAGCAGAAGATGTGCTGAATCAGTCCACCTTGCGTGGCCTATAACTTAGTCTGTATTTTTCATTTTAAATAAGGATGAAAATTAAATTTTGCGGCACAGCTCGCACGACTTCTTATAATTTGTGATCGAACTCTCGTTGCTGAGTGGGAATGGGTCTTCTGACCGGAACGGAAGGGAGAAGAGACAATCCGCACAAATGATGCGCGGATTGTTTTGAAAAATTATTTCAAATTACCAGGCGGAATGGTCGAAATTAACCGGAAGGCGTATTGCCGCTCTCCGCAGGGCCGAAGACTGAGTATTCAGGCAGTTTAACGTTCTGGTACAGCTCCCAACCACCGCCGAGCGCTTTATATAAAGCCACCAGATCCAGGCTGCTCTGCACTCTTGCTGAGGCGGCCTGCTGCTCAGCCTGAGCCAGCTGGCGCTGGGCGTCCAGCGCCTCAATAAACGATGAGAGGCCCTGGGAGTAACTGTCATTCGCAAGCTTAAACGCGTTCTGCAAAGCATCCACTGTCTCATTCAGGCCATCAACCTGCTGCTGATCGGTACGATAGCTGATCAGGGCATTCTCCACATCCTGTAGAGCGGTCAGCACAGTCTGACGATAGTCCAGTGCCGCGCTGGCCTGCTCTGCTCTGGCCAGCTTGACGCTGGAAACCAACTGTCCGCCCTGGAAGAGAGGAATGGACAGGGACGGACCAAAGCTGTAAAAGTGGCTGCTCCAGTTATCCATATAACTGATATCGGTGTTACGCATGCCAAACTGCCCGGTCAGCGAAATGTCCGGGAACAGTTGGGCCACTGAAACGCCAATATTAGCCGTTGCTTCATGCAGCTTCGCTTCAGCCTGGCGCACATCCGGGCGACGGCGTGCCAGCGTGGAAGGGAGTCCGACTGGCACCTCTTTCGGTAACGCAGGTAGCGGTTTGCTGGCCATCAGCTCGTCATCCAGTGCGCCCGGTGTTTTACCAACCAGTACCGCCAGACCATTCATCGCCTGGTGGATCTGTGACTGGTACTGCGGCAGCTGAGCGCGCAGTGAGTTGAGCTGCGCGCGGGCATTCTCCACGTCCATCTGCGGAGCCAGACCGTTACGCTGCTGGCTCTGCGTGAGTTCCAGCGTCTGCTGCGCCACATCAATCTGGGTTTGCAACGTCTGGCTGATCGACTGCGCCCCACGCAGCTGCAGGTAGGTTCGCGCCACTTCCGCTTCCAGTGAAACCAGCGCATCGTTACGGTTCTCCAGCGACTCCTGCTGCCGGGCATTGGCGGCTTCCACCTGACGGCGCACTTTGCCCCAAAGATCCAGCTCCCATGAAGCATCAAAACTGCCCTGATACAGGGCCACCGGCCTGGTTAACCCGCTGAGCGCGGACTTCAGATCCGGATCGGTTTGATCGATCTGATCGTACACGCCGTTAGATTCCAGCTCGCCTTTCAGCCCAAGCTGCTGACGCTGGGCAGAAAGCTTGCCGTTAACTGACGGGAACCACGCCCCGCGCGCCTGATTCAGCTGCTGGCGTGAACCGGCAATGCGCAGAACCGCTTGCTGCAGGCTCAGATTACCGGCAATGGCACGCTCGATCAGGCTGTCCAGCTGCGGGTCGTTGAACGACTTCCACCAGCCGGGGTTGGTCACCGTCGCCAGCGGCCGGGAACCGGCATCTGACTGCATCGAGTGAAAGGCAGTCGGGGTGAACGGCTTCGGCGCCTGATAGTCCGGACCGACGGAACAAGCCGACAACGCCAGAGTGGCGACCAGCAGCACGCTGAGTCGCGAACGCGCGGAATAGGGAAAAACGTTCATGTCAGTGTGCTCCTGCACTGCCCTCGCTCTTAATCGGCGCAAGCAGTAAACATAAGGGAATAAGGACCAGGGCAACAACGCTGAGGCCCATAAAGACGTCGATATAGGCCAGAATACGAGCCTGAGCAATCATCTCTTTGTACAGCTGGCCGGTGGCGATGGTCACCGGATCGCCCACCGCCGAGGTGAAGTCCCTCACCCCCTGCGCCCAGCGCTCAACCGTCAGGTTGAACGGCTCATTCAGCGGCGTCATGTTGTGCACCATATTCGCACTGCGTACCTGCTCTCGCTCGGTGATCATCGCGGTAGAAAGCGAAATACCTACCGACCCGGCGACGTTACGACACATGGTGAACAGCGCCGAGGCATCGGCGTTCAGCCGCTGCGGAATGGTGACGAACGCAATGGTCGTCAGCGGCACAAACAGGAAGCCCAGGCCGATGGTCTGCGCGCTGCGCATCAACATCAGCGTGGTGAAATCGACATCTGGCGTCAGCGTCGCTGAGTAAAGGAACGACACAAACAGACAGGTAAAACCAAAGGCGATTAGCCAGCGCGTCTGCACCACCGGCATCAGCTTAAGCACCAGCGGAATGGACATCACTATCAGCACCGCCCCCGGCGACAATACCAGTCCCGACCAGGTGGCGGTATAGCCCAGGTCCTGCTGCGCCAGCTGCGGGATCACCACCGAACTGCCATAAAGGATCGCCGCCATCCCGGCCATCAAAATGCTGGCGACCCAGAAATTACGATCCTTGAGCACGTGAAGATCGACCACCGGTTTCTTCGCGTAAAGCAGCCAGTAAACCGCGCCTACCAGACCAATGGCCGTGAGAATGGCAAAGGTGACAATAAAGCTGGAGCTGAACCAGTCATCATCCTCTCCCCTGTCCAGCATCACCTGCAGACAACCCAGCCCCAGCGTGATCAGACTGATACCGATGTAATCGATCTTGAGCTTGCCTTTCGCCCACTTGCGCTCCCACGGCGGATCTTCCAGCAGCTGGTAGATCGCCAGCACGCTGAAAATCCCCACGGGAATATTGATAAAGAATACCCAGCGCCAACTGTAGTTATCGGTGATCCAGCCACCGAGAGTCGGACCCAGTACCGGCGCCACGATGATCGCAATTGAGGAGAGACCAAACGCCTTGCCGCGATCGGTTGGCTTGAAGTAGTCAAGCAGCACCGACTGCTGCACCGGCTGCAACCCGCCGCCGAAAAAACCCTGCAGGACCCTGAACAGAATGATCTGCCAGAGCTCGGTAGCGATACCACAGAGGAAAGAGCAGACGGTGAACATCACAATGCAGATCAGGAAGAACTGCTTGCGGCCAAACAGGCGGCTGAGAAAGGCTGAAATGGGCAGAACAATGCCGTTTGCCACCAGATAGGAGGTCAGCACCCAGGTGGATTCGTCATAGCTGGAGGAGAGCGAACCGGCAACGTGCGGCAGCGCCACATTGACGATGGTGGTGTCCAGGATTTCCATAAACACCGCCAGCGTGACCGTCATGGCGACCAGCCAGGGATTGCTGGCCGGTTTCCAGTTCTCGCCGTGACTCATTCAACCGTCACCTTAGGCTCGACCGACAGCCCCAGCGGCAGAGGTTTGTTCGGATCCAGCCCGTTATCGATAACGATTTTCACCGGCACGCGCTGCACAATCTTCACATAGTTGCCGGTAGCATTTTCCGACGGGAAGGTGGAGAAGCGCGAACCAGAGCCCATCTGCACGCTGTCCACATGCCCCTGCAGCTTCAAATCTGGCCATGCATCGACGGTGATATCAACTTTGTCACCCGGCTTCATACGGGCCAGCTGAGACTCTTTGAAGTTAGCGGTAATCCACACGTCCGGAGAAACCAGTGAGAACAGCGAGCTACCCGCCTGCACCAGCGTGCCGACCTGCACATTACGTTTAGTGACAAAGCCATCGTATGGCGCACGCACTTCGGTATAGGAAAGATTCAGATTAGCGGTATTCAGCTGGGCCTGGGCCTGCTCAACCTGCGACTGACGAGCTTCGACATTGGTTTCCTGCTGGCGGATCTGCAGCTGGATTTGCGAAGCCACTTCAACCTGCGCTTTGGCACTTTCCAGCTCGGCTTTGGCGCTTCTTAACTGCGCGCTGGCCGCATCAATATTCCGCTGGGAGGTGGCCCGGGGATCGACGCCGCGCTGGCGCTTGTAATCTTCCTGGGCGTTAAGCAAGTTGGCTTCAGCTTTCGCCTGCTGCGCCAGAGCCTGATCTTTTTGCGCAGGATACTGGACCTTAGAGAGCGCCAGAGAGGCCTGAGCCTGATGCAACGTCGCTGTAGCCAGCCCAAGCTGTGCCTGGGCCTGATCGCGCTGGGCGGTATTATCCCGGGGATCGATAAGCACCAGCAGATCGCCCTTCTTCACGCGCTGGTTATCTCGCACCAAAAGTTTTGTGACATAACCGGAAGCTTTCGGCGCAATAGTGACCGCATCTGCTTCGGTAAAGGCATCATCGGTGGTTTCGATATTGCGGGTGCTCAACCAGAACCACAGCGCCACAATCAGCGCAATCACCACCGCTATCCCTAAGATAATCAGTGGTTTCTTGCCGGGGCGTTTGCGTTCAGGCTGGTCGTTGTTATTCTGCTGCTGGGTGTCATCCTGATGACGCTGGTCATCATCTGACGGAGAAGTTGATTGATTAGCCATAGTTCTCATCAGTTTACAATGGACCCAAACCAGGCCCGCAAGATTACGCTGCTATAACAATAGAACGTAAATTGACAAATACCAGCGTTTCTTTACCAAGTCAGATTAGCCTGAGGTCAGGCGGCATTTATTACTAAACAGAGTCCCCAGCCAATCGCCATAGCCCACGCCAGCATCGGCACGGAATAGAGATGGAAATGCCACCAGATACGGCGATCTTTCGCCATGCGCAGGGCAATCAGGTTAGCCAGCGATCCCGGCAGTAGCCCAAAGCCGCCAATATTCACCGCCCAGGCAAGCAGCGTGCTGGCGGGCAGACTGCTGAGCAGCAAAATAGTGGCAGGCACATTACTGATCGCCTGAGATAAACCGATCGCCACCAGGAACTGCCCTCCCCCCGGTAGCTGCGTCACCTGATGAAGAATGTGCTGCAGTGCTGGCAGCTGTGTCAGCAGGAAGACATCAATAAACATGGCGATGAATACGGCCAGCAGACTCCAGTCAATGCTCAGCAGAATGCGGCGGGCCATCAGCAGCAGCACCACAAACACCACCAGCAGCCCCCAGATGGCAAAGTCCAGCTCCAGTGCGACAAGAAACAGCAGATAAAGCACTGCGCTGGCGATCAGCAATGGACGCTGCCAGGTTTTCTCCTGCTGATGAGAAGAGAACTCAATACGACGACGGGGAAAACAGATTGCCGTCAGAATCAGTAAACTGACGACCAGCACGGCGGCCAGTGGCAGCATCTGCCAGACAAAACCGCCGAAACCTGCCTCCCCATGCCGCCACAGCAGAATATTCTGGGGGTTGCCGATGGGCGTCAACAGCGAACCGGCGTTGACCGCCAGCGCTTCAAAAATAATCAGCCGGGCGATGGGCAGTGCCGAATACTGGCGTAACGATAATGTCAGAGGCACCAGAATAAATAACGCCACATCGTTAGTCAGGAAGGTGGAAAGCAGTGCGGATGCGGCAACAAAAAACAGCGCCAGAGCCCGCTGATGGTGAAAGCGCTGCACCAACCGTCGCCCCAGCACGTCAAAGTAGCCGCTGGCCTCAATGCCTTTGGTCAGCATTAACAGACCACAAAGCGTGGTCAGCGTAGGCCAGTCAACCGCAGCAGGCAGCTGCCGCAGGCTGAAGGGAACAAAGCAGGCCAGCAGCAGGCCCAGAACAACTAACAGATGCAAAAAGCGGTCGTGCAGAAAAGGCCTGAGCAACGTAGCCATACGGACTCACAGAAAGGGTTATTGATGGTTCTCGTAAAATTTCTGGAAAATAGCCAGCGTTTCATCGCTGACGTGGTGCTCCAGCCCTTCCGCATCGCGGCGTGCGGTATCAGGACTGATCCCCAGCGCCAGCAGGAAGGTTTCCACAATGTGGTGTCGCTTCCGGCTCTCTTCAGCCAGCGCTTCCCCTTCAGCGGTCAGAAAAACGCCCCGGTAAGGGACCTGCTCTACCAGACCTCCGCCAGCCAGCCTTTTCAGCATTTTGGCGACGGTGGGTTGAGACACGCCCAGACGTGCAGCCATATCCACCTGGCGCGCCTCGCCAAACTCACGGATCAGATCGGAAATCAGCTCAACATAGTCATCAATAAGCTCACGACGATGAGCTTCACGCACCTGACGAAAGCCTTCGACATGCTCTTCGATATCCTTCAGTGGCGCAGGCACTGTTGTTTTTGCGCGACGACTCATTCAGCTTCCTCATTATTATCACTGACGCGCAAGGACGGCCGCATCAGCCTGGTGGTGTCACAGTGTAAACGAAGCTCACGAGAGCTCAAAATTTCGCGCAATAGCACTGGCTACAAAAGATAGCCCATGCTATACCTGATGATAAAGCGAACGGGAGGAACTCACGATGAACAAGCCACTTTTACTGCAGCTGCTCTGTCGGTCACCGTTTATGCTACGGCTTCAGCTACTGGAAATGTTGACCAGTAAGCCAGCAGAGCCCCGTCTGGCACATAAAAAAATCCGCCACTGAGGGCGGATTTTTTTTGCCAGCCGGAGCCGGCAAGCGATGGCAACTTAGAAGCTGTAACCTACGCCAGCGATCCAGGTGCCGACGTCAACGCTGCGGATGCGGCTCTGCTCGTAGCCAACGTCCAGTGCAACGTTTTCGATGCCTGGGTTGAACTGCATGCCCGCACCGTAAGAGAAGCCAACGTCGCTTGAATCGGTTTTGTTACGATCCACGCCGTTGTGCTGGAATTTGCCATAACCGATACCAACAACACCGTAGATGCTTGCCCAGTCGTTCAGACGGTAAGCAGGACCACCGGTCAGGCCGTAGTACTGGCCTTTGTTGTAAACACCAGCGTCGGTGTCATTTTTAGCGGTGTAGGTCAAAGATCCGATCCAACCCAGTGGGTTGCTACCGTCTTCGTAACGGTACTTCAGGTTGAAGCCGTTAGCTTTGTTCATTACGCCCTGCATATCGCTTTGTGCGTAACCAGCGGAAACAGTGCTTTGTGCCATTGCTGAACCAGCAGAAACCGCCAGTACGCAAGCCAGTGCTGAAAGACATGCAATTTTTTTCATAACCACCTCAAATGTGAAAATACTTATCTCCTGACAACGCTAAAAATATAACAAAACTCAGGAAGAAACTCTGCCCCGAAATTGTTGTCCAACACAATGTTTGGTGTAACAGGACGTTAATGAGGTTTTGCATGTCATTCATTTTCCTTATAATTTAGGAGTTCCCTTACGCCTGTCACCAGAATGTAAAAAAATGTTCATTAAGGCTATTCTTAATTAAAATTGACGTTTCTTTACCGTTCCGGCCCTGTTTTTAGCGTTTCACTGACATTTTTTTCGGCCATTTTACCCGTTTGATCGGGCGTTCCATTACACTGTGGGGAACTTTTTTTCTCTTTGATGGACAAATAAGGCTGGTCTACAGGATGTCCTCTTCCACTGCTGCTTCATCTTCACGCACTCCCCTCTGGCTGCCTGTTCTGGTTCTGCTGATTGCCATGATCTCAATTCAGGGCGGCGCGGCACTGGCGAAAACCCTGTTCCCGGTCGTGGGTGCTCCGGGCATTACAGCGTTGCGTCTTGGGCTGGGAACGGTAATCCTCTGCGTCATCTTTAAGCCCTGGCGGTTACGCTTCAGCCGCCAGCAAATCCTGCCGCTGGTGCTGTATGGCCTTGCCCTGGGCGGCATGAACTACTCCTTCTATCTGGCGTTACGCACCGTGCCGCTGGGTATTGCGGTGGCGCTGGAGTTCACCGGACCGCTGGCACTGGCACTGGCGGGTTCGCGCCGTCCGCTGGATTTTGTCTGGGTACTGCTGGCGCTGTTGGGCCTGTGGTTTCTGCTTCCCATCGGGCAGAGTATTTCCGGTGTGGACCCCAAAGGTGCACTGCTGGCGGTGCTGGCTGGCGCATTCTGGGCAGTTTATATCCTCAGTGGTCAGCGTGCCGGTGCGGCGCATGGCCCGGCCACCGTGGCGATGGGTTCCCTGATTGCTTCGCTGATTTTTGTGCCGATCGGTCTGGCTTATGCCAGCAGCGGCATCTGGAGCCTGTCACTTATTCCCGCGGCGCTGGCTATCGCGGTGCTCTCCAGTGCGCTGCCTTACTCGCTGGAGATGGTGGCGCTGACCCGGCTACCAGCCAAAACGTTCGGTACCTTGATGAGCCTTGAACCAGCGATGGCGGCGCTCTCCGGAATGTTGTTTCTGGGTGAGCAGCTGTCTCTGGTGCAGTGGCTGGGGTTGCTGGCCATCATCCTTGCTTCTGCAGGATCGACACTGACCATGCGCCCCGGCAAGAAAAAAATCGATCCCGTCAGTGAGCTACGGGAATAGATCGCCATTCGCCGTCCCCCATGCAGATTGGGATAAATGACTGTGGACATCGGCGTGATGCAGAACGGTGTATATTCGCCTCACCGGTTGGGGCGCCCCTCTTTTATCTTTTGAATGCCTCTTCCTGTTATTTTTTAATGACATTGATGTGACACTTTTTCCCGGAAACATCCGACAACACCCGGTCATTAAAAATAATACCCTCATTTTCTTATTCTACTGCGGTAAAAATTTTCTCATTAAATCATAAATTTATAAATAAAACGTTAACTGATAATCTTTATTAGTCTCATTTAACCCTATGAATGCGCTCAATTATCCGGCAATCAGAAATCAAAGCCTCAGGCTATTAGACCAACAGGCAGTAACTTTCCGGCAGAGTTAAAAACCGGTGCTATACTTGATCTCGTAACTTTCAGGACAACAACATTAAGAGGATATTAATGATGAGTACCGCTAAACTGGTAAAAACGAAATCTTCTGATCTGATTTACACCCGTAACAACGTGGCCGATGACGAGAAAAAAGCCACCATTGAGGTGCTTAATCGTCTGGTAACGGAATTCATTGATTTGTCCCTGATCACCAAGCAGGCGCACTGGAACATGCGCGGAGCGAATTTTATTGGTGTGCATGAAATGCTGGATGGCTTCCGTACCGCCATTACCGCTCATCAGGATACCATCGCTGAGCGAGTTGTTCAGTTAGGCGGCGTGGCGTTGGGAACTACCCAGATCGTTAACGATAAAACCCCGCTAAAAAGCTATCCGCTCAATATTCACAGCGTTCAGGATCACCTGAAAGCACTGGCTGAGCGCTACGCCGTGGTCGCTAATGACACACGCGAAGCGATTACCGAAGTGGAAGATGAAGATACGGCGGATATTTTCACCGCTGCGTCACGTGACCTGGATAAATTCTTGTGGTTTATCGAGTCTAACATCGAGTAATACGGCGGCAGGCTAAACGGTAGCCTGCCAGTCACAGAGCACTGAAGAGCAGATGAAACCTCATCTGCTCTTTTTTTTGCGCTTCGCCAGTTTCAGCTCTTTCAGGAAAATTCAGACATTCTTAACAGTTCTCTTGCTCCCTGCCGCAGACGGGTTGTTTTTATGCCCTCTTTTGCTACAACTGAACTGCACCACAATGAATCTCTCGCCCTGTTTTGGTGCGTTATTTTGGTGCAACCCGCCATCACAGACTGTCCAGCTCCTGAAAAATTGACTTAAAGTGCTGTTTTTCATATATTCCGAAAAAGTGGCATAGTTTTTTCATATGGATGCTGGCATTCAATCGGGCATAGACCTTGCCTGACTGCATAAGGATAAAATAATGAAGTCGATTGTTAAGTTTTCCCTGGCTGCGCTGACACTGGCGTTTGCCGTCTCTTCTACTGCCGCAGAAAAAAAACTGGTTGTCGCTACTGACACCGCCTTCGTTCCTTTCGAATTTAAGCAAGGTGACAAGTATGTTGGCTTCGATGTGGACCTGTGGGCCGCTATCGCTAAACAGCTCAACATCGATTACACCCTGAAACCTATGGACTTCAGTGGCATCATCCCGGCTTTGCAGACCCGCAACATCGACCTGGCGCTGGCTGGCATCACCATTACCGATGAGCGCAAGAAAGCAATTGAGTTCTCCGACGGCTACTACAAAAGCGGCCTGCAGGTAATGGTCAAAGCCAATAATGACTCGATCAAAGGTATTGACGATCTGAATGGCAAAGTGGTGGCAGTGAAGAGCGGCACCGGCTCAGTGGACTATGCTAAACAGCACATCAAAGCCAAAGACCTGCGTCAGTTCCCGAATATTGACAACGCTTATATGGAGCTGGGAACCGGCCGTGCTGATGCCGTGCTGCACGACACGCCAAACATCCTCTACTTCATCCATACCGCTGGCAAAGGCCAGTTCAAAGCGGTAGGCGACTCTCTTGAAGCACAGCAGTATGGCATCGCCTTCCCGAAAGGCAGCGACGACCTGCGTGAGAAAGTGAATGGCGCACTGAAAACACTGCGCGAAAACGGTACTTACAACACGCTGTATAAAAAATGGTTCGGTACCGAGCCTAAATAAGACTTTTGATTGACTTTTCGCAGGCGGACTCGCCTGCGTTTTCCACGACCTGTATACCAAATGGTTTTAAACCGGAGAAGAAATAATGCAGTTTGACTGGAGCGCCATCTGGCCATCAATTCCGGCCCTGCTTGAAGGTGCCAGGCTGACCCTGTGGATTTCGGTCCTCGGGCTGGTCGGCGGCCTGATTATCGGCCTGGTGGCAGGCTTTGCCCGCGCTTACGGCGGCTGGCTGTCACGCAACTTCGCCCTGGTATTTATCGAATTGATCCGCGGAACGCCGATTGTCGTCCAGGTGATGTTTATCTATTTCGCCCTGCCGATGGCCTTTAACGATTTGCGCATCGATCCGTTCAGCGCAGCGGTCGTCACCATCATGATTAACTCTGGTGCTTACATCGCGGAAATCACCCGTGGTGCCGTGCTGTCGATTAACAAAGGCTTTCGTGAAGCTGGTCTGGCACTGGGCCTTTCCAGCCGCGAAACACTGCGCTATGTGATCATGCCGCTGGCGCTGCGCCGTATGCTGCCTCCGCTTGGCAACCAGTGGATCGTCAGCATCAAAGACACCTCACTGTTTATCGTGATCGGCGTGGCCGAGCTGACCCGTCAGGGCCAGGAAATTATTGCCGGAAACTTCCGCGCGCTGGAAATCTGGAGCGCCGTGGCCGTTATCTATCTGATTATTACGCTGGTGCTGAGCTTTGTTCTGCGTCGCATTGAAAAAAGGATGAAAATCCTGTGATTGAATTTAAAAACGTCTGCAAGCATTTCGGCCAGACTCAGGTTCTGCATGACATCAATCTGACCATCAAACAGGGCGAAGTGGTGGTGATCATCGGTCCGTCCGGATCCGGTAAATCTACCCTGCTACGCTGCATCAATAAGCTTGAAGAGATCACCAGCGGCGAGCTGATTGTTGACGGGCTGAAAGTGAACGATCCTAAGGTTGATGACCGCCTGATCCGTCAGGAGGCCGGCATGGTATTCCAGCAATTCCACCTGTTCCCGCAGATGAACGCACTGGACAACGTCGCCTTTGGTCCAATCCGCGTGCGGGGGGCGAAGAAAGAAGATGCTCATCGTCTGGCGAAAGCGCTGCTGGGCAAAGTTGGCCTTGCCGAACGTGCCCATCACTTCCCTTCCGAGTTGTCGGGTGGACAACAGCAGCGCGTGGCGATTGCCCGTGCGCTGGCAGTGAAGCCGAAAATGATGCTGTTCGATGAGCCAACCTCCGCGCTGGATCCGGAGCTGCGTCATGAAGTGCTGAAGGTGATGCAGGATCTGGCGGAAGAAGGCATGACCATGGTGATCGTGACGCACGAAGTGGGCTTCGCCAAGAAAGTGGCCTCCCGCCTGATCTTTATCGACAAGGGGCGCATTGCCGAAGACGGCAACCCTGACGAATTGATCGATAACCCGCCGAGCGCACGCCTGCAGGAGTTTTTGCAGCACGTTTCCTGATCCCTGTTTGACTGCCCGCTTGTTTCGACGCCCTTGCTGCAAAGGGCGTCTGTTTAAAAGAAAGCCAGATCGGCGTATCCAGTACCGGATGAATAGTGTCAATGGCCGTAGCCCCGCCCGGCAATGTCATTGCCAGAACATCATTATTCATTTATGAAAATTGTTCAGGTGCCTTTGATGTGGCTTTTTCGGGGGTGTCTTCACCCGGTCTCTCTTATCCCTTGTCTTAAAAAAAGTCCTCTTTACCTTCTGCTGACACTTAGCTGACTATACTTTCTGGTCGACGCCGACTTTGCGCCGTAACGGGAGAATACGATGTCAGGAACCCTTCCACCCTGGTGTTACGCCATACGGTGGCTACTGTTTACACTGGTTGTGATCTTTGCCGGACAGGCTCAGGCCGTGTCGCTTCCTGCCGCTGCCGTGGCTGCTTCTCAGTCACAACCTGCTGCAGCCCCGCGCCAGAGCGGTGAACCCAGCGTTGAGGAAAAAAAAGCGGCCTATGCGGCGCTGGCAAATATTCTGCAAAACGATCAATCTCGCCAGGCGTTGATCAAACAGCTGCGTTCCGCCTCCGAAAGTCCCTCAACCCCCCAGGCGCCAGTACTGACGCCACCCGGTGAGGAAGAAGATAAAACGGTGCTGGAAAGCGTGACCGATGTCAGCCGTCATTTTGGCGGAGAGTTTCTCACCCGGGTGGAGGAACTTCAGCGTAATATCGCTGATGCGCCACACAAACCATTTAATCAACAGACCTTTCTGAATGCTCTTAGCCACTTCGCTATGCTTGCCATCGCGCTGTTTGCCTTCTACTGGCTGATCAGTTGGGCAATGAGCCCGATTTATCGCCGCATGGGTCAGTGGGGACGGCATAAAAACAGCGACCGCACCAACTGGCTTCACCTGCCTTCGATGATCCTCGGTGCATTTGTTATCGACCTGCTGTTGCTCGGCCTGGCGCTGTTCGTCGGGCAGATCCTGAGTGATTCCCTGAATGCCGGCAGCCGCACCATCGCCTACCAGCAGGGGCTGTTCCTGAATGCCTTTGCGCTGATCGAATTTTTCAAAGCCATCCTGCGACTGATGTTCAGCCCACGCTTTCCTGAGCTGCGCTTTTTCCATTTGCCGGATGACCGCGCCACCTACTGGAATACCCGGCTGAGCTGGCTGAGCGGCGTGATCGGCTATGGATTACTGGTGATCGTGCCGATTGTTTCCAATCAGGTGAATGTGCAGGTGGCGGCGCTGGTCAATGTGGTGTTGATGGGGCTGATTACCCTTTGGGCGCTGTATCTTATCTTCCACAATCGCCGCAATATTCAGACCGAACTGATTCGGGTGGCCGACCGCTCAATGACCTTCTTTTCGCTGTTTATTCGCGCTTTTGCCCTGGTGTGGCACTGGCTTGCCAGCGCCTATTTTATCGCGCTGTTCCTGTTCTCGATATTTAACCCCGGCGACAGCCTGAAATTTATGATGTCCGCTTCTGTGCGCACGCTGGCGATTATTGGCATCGGCGCGCTGGTTTCCGGCATTCTGAGCCGCTGGATTTCCAAGACCATTATCCTGTCGCCCGAACTGCGCCGTCATTATCCTGAACTGCAGGTGCGGGTTAATGGCTGGATTTCAGTGATGCTGAAGCTGGCGAGAACGCTGACCGTGTTTGCCGTCAGCCTGCTGCTGCTCAACGCCTGGAACCTGTTTGACCTGTGGCACTGGCTGACGGTCGGCGCAGGGGTAAAGATGGTCGATGTGATTATCCGCATCGTGATGATCCTGTTCTTCTCAGCGGTGGGCTGGACGCTGCTGGCCAGCCTGATTGAAAGCCGCCTGGCCTCTGACTCGCACGGCAGGCCAATGCCCAGCGCCCGAACCCGCACGCTGCTGACGCTGTTCCGCAACGCGCTGGCAGTGGTGATCAGCACCATTACCATTATGATTCTGCTGTCAGAAATTGGGGTGAATATTGCCCCGCTTCTGGCCGGTGCCGGTGCTCTGGGTCTGGCAGTGTCGTTCGGTTCACAGACGCTGGTGAAGGATATCATCACCGGTATCTTTATTCAGTTTGAGAATGGCATGAATACCGGCGATCTGGTGACGATTGGCGCCATTACCGGCACGGTTGAACGGATGTCGATCCGTTCAGTTGGCGTCCGTCAGGATACGGGGGCGTACCATATTATTCCGTGGTCATCGATTACCACCTTCGCCAACTTCGTGCGGGGAATCGGTTCGTTTGTCGCCAACTACGATGTCGACAGGCGTGAGGACAGCGAGCGGGTAAATGCCACACTGCAGGCAGCCGTTGAGGAGCTGATGCAGGATCAGGATATCCGTGGAATGGTGATTGGCGAGCCATCGTTTGCCGGGCTGGTCGGGCTGACCAACCAGGGTTTTACCGTTCGGGTCTCCTTCACCACCCAGCCGCTGAAGCAGTGGACCGTACGCTTCGCGCTGGACAATATGGTGAAGAAACACTTCGATGCTGCGGGGATCAAGGCCCCGCATCAGACGGTCCAGGTGATGCAGACCGGGACCGAAATCGACGGTGCGGCCAGCGTTCAGTCACTGCCCGCACCTGATTAAACGCGGGACATCTGGCGTTCACGTGCGGGTTTTTCCATAAAGGTCCAGGCGATAAAGCGGCTCTGCTTCTGGCCCTGTGCCATGTCGACAGTACGCACGTCCACTGCACCCGCCTGCTCCAGCGCACGCCAGATATCCGGCAGATTTTCCTTGCGGGAGACCAGCGAAGTGAACCAGATGCACTGGCGGGCAAAGGCCACGCTCTCGTCAATCATTCTGGCGATAAAGGCTTTCTCCCCGCCTTCGCACCACAGTTCATCCTGCTGACCGCCAAAGTTAAGTGGTGAGTTTTTAGCCAGGCCAAGGTTGCGGACTTTACGCTGGCTCCCCTGCTGCGCATCACTGGCTGAAGCATGGAAAGGAGGGTTACAGATCACCGCATGATACTGCTCATTTTTATGGATGATGCCGGTGAAAATGGCCTGAGGATCTTTCTGCCTGCGCAGTCGAACGCCCCGGTTCAGACCGGGGTTAGCCGCAATAACGGCGTTAGCCGATCGCATAGCCTCAGCGTTGACTTCGCTGCCGGTGAAGCGCCAGTCATATTCACGATTGCCAATCAGCGGATAGATGCAGTTTGCGCCGCAGCCAATATCCAGCACATTAATATTGCGCGGCACCACGGCTTTGTTATCTTCCGCCAGCAGATCCGCCAGATGGTGGATATAGTCGGCGCGGCCGGGCACTGGCGGGCAGAGAAAGCCATCCGGAATGATCCAGTGTTCAATCTGGTAAAAATGGTGCAGCAGCGCCTGGTTCAGCATTCTGACCGCCGCCGGATCGGCAAAATCGATCGACTCATCGCCGTACTGATTAACCGCCACAAACTCCGCCAGTGGCGGATGGCTGGCGATAAGCGCGGGGAAGTCGTAACGGCCACGATGGCGGTTGCGGGGATGAAGCTGATTTTTTTCGGCGGTATTTTTCATATTCGGCTCTCTTGTCTGAGGCGCGTAAGATACCCTCTGTGGTAAAAATCGTAAACAATTGCCGCATGGTTTCCCGGTCCAGACAGGCTAATATGGCGTAATTCTGCGAACAGTAAGGAGTTCTGATGACAGGTTCCCGTCACTCTTACCAACCCCGGCTGGGCCATGGGCTACCCCATGATCCGCTCAATGCAATCGTCGGCCCCCGGCCAATAGGCTGGATCAGTTCGCAAAGTACCACAGGCGAGCGCAATCTGGCCCCGTACAGTTTCTTTAACTGCTTCAATTATCAGCCACCGATCATTGGTTTTGCCAGTCAGGGCTGGAAAGACAGCGTATCCAACATTGCCGAGACCGGTGAATTCGTCTGGAATCTGGCCACGCGTGAGCTGGCAGTCGCAATGAACGAGAGTTCTGCTACCGTGCCGCACGGTGTGGATGAGTTTGCCCTGACGGGGCTGACCGCCCTGCCCGGCACGCAGGTGAACGTCAGTATGGTGGCGGAAAGCCCGGTAAATTTTGAGTGCAAACTCACGCAGTTAATCCAGCTGCAGGGCGCGGATGGCGGCAAGATCGATCAGTGGCTGGTGCTGGGTGAAGCAGTCGCGATCCATATCGACCAGGCACTGCTGGAAGAGGGCATTTACCAGACGGCCAGAGCCAACCCGATCCTGCGGGCGGGTGGCCCGAGCGCTTATTATGCTATCAGCGATGACTTGCGGTTTGATTTGATTCGGCCGGACGCGCGGAAGGCTTAGCCAGGAGTGGCTCCACTGACGGCCGGTGAGCACGTGGTGGAAGCGGTCAGCGCCAGTGAAGAAGAACGCCAGCTGCTGCAAATTACCGCTGGCGAACCGTGCCTGCAGATCCAGCGCCGTACCTGGCATCAGCAGTCGGTTGTCACCTGCGCCCGCTACAAAATGTTTGGCCGCTTTCAGCGTTCATCCTGAGCCTGAATCCATAAAGCTCAGCCTTTTATTTGTTATCATGTCCCTTCTTTCCCCTCAATCATGGAGCGATAAATGAAAAGAATTGCCATCGATATGGATGAAGTCATTGCGGACTTCCACCCGAAAATGGTCGAGACCTTTAACCGCCACTTTGCACTGGATCTGGGCAACGACGATCTGAACCTGTTCAGCCTGCGTCATGAAAAGCCAGAAATGCTGCAGCAGATCATGACGCTGGTCAGCGATCCGGATTTCTTTGGCGATTTGGCAGTGATCGCCGACAGTCAGCGGGTTATAGAAGAACTGAGTAAGAGATATGAGGTGTTTATCACCACTGCGGCGATGGAAGTTCCGACCTCATTTAACGCGAAATTCAGCTGGCTGAAGGCCCACTTCCCGGCGATTAAACCCAGCAATATCGTGTTCTGCGGTAATAAAGGGATCATCAATGCCGACTATATGATTGACGACAATGCCATCAATTTTGCGCATTTTCGAGGGGAAGGCATTCTTTACAGCGCACCACATAACCTGAATGTGACCGGTTACCGGCGGGTGAAAAACTGGCTGGAAATTGAGGCATTACTGCTATAGGCAGGCCGCTGCGCTGCAAGGCCTTACGAAGCTAAAACGGTGAAGGGACGTGGCACACTGCCGGTTCAGCCTGGCCTCTTCACCTGAGGATTGCGATCAGCGCTGCAGAATGGTTTCGATAATCTTTTTCAGCAGCGGCTGCAGGCTGGCCGCCCTGTCTCCCCGCCAGTTAAATGGCGGCTCTTCATCCATATAATTGACCTGTGCCAGCTCCAGCTGCACCGCATGCTGATCATCCTGCGGTTTGCCATAGGCGCGGGTGATATAGCCGCCCTTAAAGCGCCCGTTCATCACCCAGCTGAAGTCTGGCTGTGCGGCACAGAGATCGGTCAGTTTTTCTGTGATTGAGGGACTGCAGCTCAACCCACCGTTGGTGCCCAGATTCAGGTCAGGAAGCTTGCCGTCAAACAGGCGCGGGATCACCGAAGCAATCGAATGCGCATCAAACAGCAGCGCGTAGCCAAACTGCTGCTTAATTCTCGCCAGCTCCTGCTGAATTTTATCGTGATACGGCGTCCAGATGGTCTCCAGGTAGCCCTGACGCTGAGCGTCTGTTGGCGTCATTCCTGGCTTAAAGGTTGGCGTGCCGTCAAACAACGTTTCGGGATAGAGCCCGGTGGTCGCCGTGGTGTAGAGCGCCTGGTTATCCGGTGGACGGTTCAGGTCAATCACAAAGCGGGAATAGTTTGCCACCAGCACGCTGGCACCCATCTCACGGACAAAATCATACAGCTGTGGAATATGCCAGTCGGTATCCGGCAGGCCTTTAGCTGCCCCGCTCAGCCCCTTTTCCACTTCTGGCGTCAGTGCGGTTCCGGCATGCGGGGCGCTGAACAGCAGCGGCAGCGTCCCCTGGGTAAACTCTAACGGTTTCATCGAATGGCCTCTCCTCTGAATATTACCTGGCAGGGCAGCTGCCCGCCAAGCCAGTAGACCAGTTCCGCCGGTCGCTGCAGCGGCCAGTGAACAAAGTCAGCAAATTTACCCGCTTCCAGCGATCCCTGGCTCTCACCCAGACCTAATGCCCGCGCGCCGTGGATCGTGACGCCTGCCAGCGCTTCTTCCGGCGTCATGCCAAACAGCGTACAGCCCATATTCAGCATCAGACGCAGGGAGAGCGCGGGAGAAGTGCCGGGATTAGCGTCGCTGGCCAGCGCCATCGGTACCTTGTACTTGCGGAACAGTTCAACCGGCGGCACCTGTTTCTCACGCAGCAGATAGAACGCTCCCGGCAACAACACGGCAACGGTGCCGCTTTCGGCCATCGCCGCCACATCGCTTTCGGTGGCGTATTCGAGGTGGTCGGCTGAGAGCGCGTTAAATTTCGCCGCCAGCGCGCCGCCGCCCAGAGATGACAGCTGCTCCGCATGCAGTTTAACCGGCAGTCCCAGACGCTGAGCCGCTTCAAATACCCGCGCGACCTGGGCCGGAGAGAACGCCAGATGCTCACAAAAAGCATCCACCGCGTCGGCCAGCTGCTCTTTCGCCACCTGTGGCAACAGCTCATCACAAATCACGGTGATCCAGCTATCCGGATCGTTTTTATACTCCGGCGGCGTGGCGTGCGCAGCCAGGCAGGTAGAGAGCACCTGCGCCGGAACCTGCTTCGCCAGCTGGCGAATGGCCTGCAACATGCGCAACTCGCTGGCCTTATCCAGACCATAACCGGACTTGATTTCAACGGTAGTAACCCCTTCTGCCAGCAATCTTTCCAGCCGCCAGCCCGCACTTGCCACCAGTTGCTCCAGCGTGGCTTTGCGGGTGGCACTGACGGTGGAAATGATGCCGCCGCCCTGCGCCGCAATCTCGCTATAGCTGACACCGTTCAGACGTTGTTCAAACTCATGGCTGCGGTCGCCGCCAAACACCAGGTGCGTATGGCAGTCGACCAGCCCGGGCGTGATGATACCGCCTTCGAATTTGGTGTGGATATCGGCCTTGATCTGCTTCGCTTCCTGCCAGGGCCCTATCCACACGATCTTGTCCTGATTCACTGCGATCGCGCCGTTTTTGATGATGCTATACTTTCCCTGCTGCATGGTGACAATGTCAGCCCCGTACCACAGGTGATCACAGCGTAGTTCTCCGCTCATCTTTTCTCCCGGCTTTACTGTTGATTCATAAGTATGTATATGTATATACAACTACATTGCCCGGGAAGCAACCATGATGGCTCGCTATTTTGCGCCGCGCGTCCTGCTCGGGGACCGCTGGCAACACGATGTACTGATTGAAGTAGATGCCGCTGGAAACATAATCAGCCTGACCCCTGATGCCACTGCCGGTGATGCGCAACGTCTGAATGGCGCGGTGCTGCCGGGGATGGCGAACCTTCACTCGCATGCCTTCCAGCGCGTGATGGCCGGACTGGCCGAAGTGGCAGGCGATCCGCAGGACAGCTTCTGGACGTGGCGCGACCTGATGTACCGCATAGTGCAGCGGCTCTCTCCGGAACAGGTCGGGACCATTGCCCGCCAGCTTTATGTGGAGATGCTGAAAGGTGGCTATACCCAGGTGGCGGAGTTCCACTACCTGCATCATGACACCAACGGCCAGCCTTATGCCGACGACGCAATGCTGGGCCATCTGGTTGCAGCGGCTGAACAAGCCGGTATCGGTCAGACTCTGTTACCGGTGCTGTACAGCTACGCCGGGTTTGGTGCGCAACCCCCGCAGGCAGGCCAGCAGCGTTTTATTCAGGACACCAAAAGCTATCTGCAGCAACACCAGCGTCTGCAAGGACTGATTGCGAATAAGCCGCTGCACAATCGCGGATTATGCTTCCACTCGTTGCGTGCGGTCAGCGAAGAACAGATGCGCGAAGTGCTGGCCGCCAGCGCAAGCGATCTGCCGGTCCATATCCACGTTGCCGAACAGGAGAAAGAGGTCAACGACAGCCTGAGCTGGAGCGATGAACGGCCGGTGAGCTGGTTGCTTAACCGCTTTGAGGTCGACGCCCGCTGGTGCCTGATCCACGCCACCCATCTGGACGAAAGTGAAATTTCCCGCCTCGCCGCCAGCCAGGCGGTAGCCGGACTCTGCCCGACTACCGAAGCGAATCTGGGCGACGGCATCTTTCCGGCAACAGACTATATCGCCCAGAGTGGCCGATGGGGTATTGGCTCAGACAGCCATGTATCGCTGGACGTGGTGGAGGAGCTGCGCTGGCTGGAATACGGACAGCGTCTGCGCGATCGTCGCCGCAACCGCATCGTCAGCGGCGAACAGAACTCGGTGGGCGACCTGCTTTACCTTCAGGCGCTGGAAGGTGGCGCGCAGGCCTGCGGGGTGAAGATGGGCCGCCTGGCGGTGGGCTATCGTGCTGACTGGCTGGTGCTGGCAGATGATGCTTTGCTCGGCAGCACCGCCGACAACGCTCTGCTCAACCGCTGGCTGTTTGCCGGTCATCGCGGGCAAATTCAGGATGTGTTCGTGGCAGGTAAACAGGTTATCCGCCAGGGCAAACATACGCAGCAGCAGGAGATCGATGCAGCGCTGCGTGAAGTAATTGAGGCACTGCAATGATCCAGTTTTATAACAGCCAGACATTGCCGGTCAGCCGCTGGCGTAACGGTGGCGGCGAAACGCGGGAAATTATCAGTTTTCCGCCTGGTGAGCCGACGTTCAGCTGGCGGATCAGCATCGCCACCATTGCCACCGACGGTGCCTTCTCGCTTTTTCCGGGGGTGGATCGGGCGATCACCCTGCTTTCAGGAGAGGGCGTGGAGCTGACCGCGGCAGGGAGCTTCAGCCAGCTTTTGCAGCAAAATCAGCCATTCGTCTTCGCTGGTGAAGAGCAGATTAACGCCAGGCTGACTGGCGGTGTCAGCAGTGACTTTAACGTGATGACGCGCCGTGCCACCCATCAGGCAGATGTCCGCGTGAGCAGTGACCCATTTTCGCCGGCCCCCACTGCCGCCGGCGTCGTCCATGTACTGGCCGGCGAGTGGGTCATTGGGGATGTCACGATCCAACAGGGTCAGGGGGTGTGGTGGGGCTGTCAGGGTAAAACGCTCAATCCTGCCAGCCCGGATGCCCTGCTGCTGGTCACTGAGATCTCTCCGCGGACTGAATAGAGCGAACTCAGGGGCTGGTGGATGTCATCGGCCCGAGGCAGGAAAGGCACTTATCCCCCTGCGCGAAATTATTCGCCCCGCTGCTCAGCCGTGGCCTTTAAACCTTCCCAGAAGTTTGTAACGAGAACCGGGATAGAGCAGGCGAGCGTATGTCACGATCTTCGCTTCGCTCCAGGTCTGACGACGGATCAGCAGGCACGGTTCGTTCGACTCAAGCGACAACAGGTTGCACTGCTGGCGATCGGGCAGCACCGCTTCCACAATATGCTCTCCCGCCGTCAGCGGTGCCACTCGCATCAGATAGGTATACGGCGTCTGGCTGTGATAGTCCTGCTGCAGATAGTCAGGCGCGACCTGCGGATTGACCAGACGGTCTTCCAGCTGCACCGGCAGCTCGTTTTCATAATGCACAATCACCGAGTGAAACGCCGGACTGCCACTGGTTATTCCCAACAGAGAAGCCTGCTCCGGATCGGCTTTGATCTCGCGCAGTTCAATCAGTTTGCAGCTGTGACGATGGCCACGCTGGGCAATCTCTTCCGCGATGTTATGCACTTCCAGCATGGCGGTGTAGCCTTTCGACTCTGCCACAAAAGTCCCGACCCCCTGCATGCGGATCAGGTACCCTTCGCTGGTCAGCTCCCGCAACGCACGGTTGATGGTCATGCGGCTGACACCCAGCTCGTTGACCAGTTCGCTCTCTGAGGGGACGCGTTGATTTGGCTTCCACACCCCTTCCGCAATCTGGCTGACAATCGCCTGTTTAACACGCTGGTAAATCGGTGCAGGCTGGTCGCTCATGGCGGCTGAAAGTTGTGCAATGGCAGTCTGCCCGGCCATAACTGTTTCCTTCCTCAAGATAATGCCGCCAGTTTACTGACTACGTTGCTAAATGTATAGACATCTGCCGGCCAGTCATTGCACAGTATCAGGGCAAACCGCCTCATGATGGCGCATTTTGCCCGAACGCCAGCCACCTCCTGTAAAGCACTTACCACCAGAAATATCAGCACCGCGGGCCTGTGGCGCTGCCTGGCACGATGGCAACAGTTTTGTGATCGAACTGGCACAAGGCTTGCTAATTGTATAGACAAGACTATACACATCTGCTTCACTGCAGAGCGTGACCTGTTAAGTGCCCGTGACAATCTGCCCGGGCTACCCTGAAAAAGGGATCACAGCATATGAACTTGTCTATACAGGAGTATACCATGTCAGTCACCCCGCATTCCTGTCAGCTGACCCCCGGAAAGGTTGAGCTGGCAACGCTGAAACGCATTTATCACGGCGGCCTTCAGCTTTCGCTGGATCAGAATGCCCGTGCCAGCGTGCTTAAGGCACGTGAAACGGTGGAGGCCATCGTCAGTGAAGGCAAGGTCACTTATGGCATCAACACCGGATTTGGCAAGCTGGCGCAAACGTCTATCCCCGCTCAGCGCCTGGCGGAATTGCAGCGCAACCTGGTGCTGTCGCACAGCGTCGGGATCGGCGACCTGCTGCCAGATAATGTGGTGCGGGTGATCATGGCGACCAAGATCATCAGCCTGGCTCGCGGCCACTCAGGTGTGCGTATTGAACTGATCGACGGTCTGCTGGCGTTGTTCAATGCGGGCGTCATGCCCTGTATTCCGGAGAAAGGATCGGTTGGCGCATCGGGCGACCTGGCTCCGCTGGCCCACCTCTCCCTGATGCTGCTTGGCGAAGGCAAAGTGCGCGTGGCAGGAGAGCTGATCCCTGCGGTTGACGGGCTGAAACTGGCCGGTTTGCAACCCTTTGTCCTTGGCCCCAAAGAAGGTCTGGCACTGCTGAACGGCACCCAGGTTTCCACGGCGCTGGCACTGCGCGGCCTGTTTGAAGGTGAAAAAGTGTTTGCCGCCGGGCTGGTTGCCGGCGCGCTGTCTCTGGAAGCGATCAAAGGTTCAATCAAACCGTTCGACAGCCGTATTCATGAAGCGCGCGGCCAGCACGGACAGATTGCCGTGGCGGCAGCCGTCACCGCTTTGCTTGACGGCAGCGACATTCTGCACTCCCATGCCAATTGCGGACGCGTGCAGGATCCTTACTCCATCCGCTGCGTGCCGCAAGTGATGGGAGCCTGTCTGGATAATCTCACCCATGCCGCGCGCGTGTTACAAATCGAGGCAAACGCCGCATCTGATAACCCGCTGGTGTTCAGCGAGACCGGGGATGTGATTTCAGGCGGTAACTTCCATGCCGAGCCGGTCGCCTTCGCGGCCGACATTATCGCGCTGGCCGTGGCCGAAATTGGTGCGATCTCAGAACGCCGGATGGCATTACTGCTCGATACGGGCCTTTCCGGCCTGCCGCCGTTCCTGGTAAATGATGGCGGCGTGAACTCCGGATTTATGATCGCCCAGGTCACCGCAGCCGCACTGGCGTCCGAGAACAAATCGCTGGCCCATCCTGGTAGCGTGGACAGCCTGCCCACCTCAGCCAATCAGGAAGATCACGTGTCGATGGCGACCTATGCGGCCCGCCGCCTTGGTTCGATGTGCTTTAACACTGCGGTGGTAGTCGGCATTGAAGCGATGGCCGCCGCCCAGGGCATTGAGTTTCACCGCCCGCTGCAAAGCTCTGACCTGATGGAGAGCGAACTGGCTGCCCTGCGTCAGCGCGTGGCCTTCCTCGACAAAGATCGCCTGATGGCACCCGATATTGAACAGATGCGGTTATGGGCAAGCAACGACAACTGGCCCGTGCCCGTCGCAGCTCTTCTCCCAAGCCATGCCCTAAGCTCCCCGAAAAGTTAAGGATTAAATGATGAGTGATTCCGTAAGCAAAGCAGTAGCACGTGAAATCCGCGCTCCCCACGGCAGCGAACTGAACTGTGCGAACTGGCTGATTGAAGCCGCTTACCGCATGATCCAGAATAACCTCGACCCGGATGTGGCAGAGCGCCCGGAAGATCTGGTTGTTTACGGCGGCATCGGTAAAGCCGCCCGTAACTGGGACTGTTTTGAGCAAATTCTGCGCTCGCTGAAAGCCCTGCAACCAGAAGAGACGCTGCTGGTGCAGTCAGGTAAACCTGTCGGGGTATTCCGCACTCATGCTGACGCCCCGCGCGTGCTGATTGCCAACTCCAACCTGGTCCCACACTGGGCCAACTGGGACCATTTCCATGAGCTGGATAAAGCCGGGCTGATGATGTACGGGCAGATGACTGCCGGTTCCTGGGTTTATATCGGTGCGCAGGGCATCGTGCAGGGCACCTTTGAAACCTTCGCCGAAGCGGGTCGGCAGCATTACAACAGCGATCTGAGTGGCAAATGGATCCTGACTGCCGGTCTGGGCGGCATGGGCGGTGCCCAGACTCTGGCTGGCGTGCTGGCTGGCGCTTCGGTACTGGCCGTGGAGTGCCAGGAGTCACGTATCGACTTCCGTCTGCGTACCCGTTATGTCGATTATAAAGCCACCAGCCTGGATGAAGCGCTGGCGATGATCGACAAAGCAAATAAAGAAAAACGCGCTATCTCCGTGGGCCTGTTGGGTAATGCGGCGGAAGTTCTGCCTGAGCTGGTGAAACGCGCCAAAGCGGGCGGCATGAAGCCGGATATCGTCACCGATCAGACTTCGGCCCATGATCCGCTCAACGGCTATCTGCCTTCGGGCTGGAGCGTTGCTCAATGGGAAGCCTCTCGCAAAAGCGATCCGAAAGCGGTAGAAAAGGCAGCCCGCGCCTCAATGGCCGTTCACGTGCAGGCGATGCTGGACTTCTGCCATATGGGCGTGCCGACCGTCGATTACGGCAATAACATTCGTCAGGTAGCGCTGGATCAAGGGGTGAAAAATGCCTTTGATTTCCCGGGCTTCGTTCCTGCCTATATCCGCCCGCTGTTCTGTGAAGGCAAAGGCCCGTTCCGCTGGGTGGCCCTGTCCGGCGATCCGGAGGATATCTACAAAACCGATGCCAAACTCAAAGAGCTGTTCCCGGATCACCACAACCTGCACCGCTGGCTGGATATGGCGCAGGAACGCATCGCCTTCCAGGGCCTTCCTGCCCGCATCTGCTGGCTGGGGTTGGGTGAGCGCCATATCGCTGGTCTGGCATTCAACGAAATGGTCCGCAACGGCGAACTGAAAGCGCCGGTGGTGATTGGTCGTGACCATCTGGACTGTGGCTCGGTGGCCTCGCCAAACCGTGAAACTGAAGCAATGAAAGATGGTTCCGATGCCGTATCCGACTGGCCACTGCTCAATGCCCTGCTCAATACCGCTGGCGGCGCGACCTGGGTCAGCCTGCATCACGGTGGTGGCGTAGGCATGGGCTTCTCGCAGCACGCTGGTGTGGTGATTGTCTGTGATGGCTCTGCCGAAGCGGACAAACGCCTGGGCCGTGTGCTGTGGAACGACCCGGCAACCGGCGTGATGCGCCATGCCGATGCCGGTTATGAACTGGCGCAGCAGTGCGCCGCGAAGCATGAACTGAACCTGCCAATGGTGAAGTAACCTTTCTGGCCGGGCCCCCCGCCCGGCCTGTCTGTTTTCGCATCACCTGGTGCGCCCTCAGCGCTTCTGCCCGCCTTTTTATGCTACCTTAATTCAGCCAGATGTCAGGATCACCCGCCCGCAGAGGAGAGGAAGAGATGACCATTCCCGTTTCGCTGATTGAAGAAGCCACCCGGTGGCGCAGGCAGTTTCACGCTCAGCCGGAGCTGGGCTATCAGGAACATCAGACCTCGCGCAGGGTCGCGGAACAACTGCGGGCATTCGGGCTTCAGGTACACACCGGCCTTGCCGGTACCGGTGTGGTGGGCACGCTGGAAAATGGCCCTGGCCCGACTATCGGCTTCCGTGCCGATATGGATGCTTTACCAATCACTGAACTGGGCAATAGCGACTGGCGCTCCACCCAACCAGGCGTGATGCACGCCTGCGGCCACGACGGCCACACGGCCATGCTACTGGCGGCGGCGAAGCATCTCAGCACCACCCGCCACTTCAGCGGCACCCTGCACTTTGTCTTTCAGCCCGCCGAAGAGAATCTTGGCGGCGCCCGGAAGATGGTGGCCGATGGCCTGTTTGAACTGTTCCCGATGGATGCCATTTACGGCATGCACAACTGGCCGGGGCTGCCGGTCGGGCATCTGGCCATCAACAGCGGCGCAATGATGGCCTCGCTGGATGCCTTCGAAATCACCCTGCGCGGCAAAAGTTGTCACGCAGCCATGCCGGAAAATGGCGCAGATCCGATTGTGGCAGCTGCTCAGCTGATCCTCGCCCTGCAAACCATCCCGTCCCGCCGCCTTTCGCCGCTGGCTTCCGCAGTGGTCAGTATCACGCAAATTAACGGCGGCGAAGCAATCAATGTTATCCCTGAAGATGTCGTGCTGCGCGGCACGCTGCGTTGCCTGCAAAGTGACGTACGGGTGAAAGTACGCAGGATGATTGACGATTTTGTCAGCACTTTCACTTCACCGCTGGGTATTGAGGGCCGCATTGAGTATCTGACCGACTATCCGGTCACCTGTAACAACGCTGATGAAGCGGAAAAAGTACGGAATTGCGCGCTTGCCCTGCTACCAGAGGAGCGGGTGCACTGGGAGATCAGTCCATCGATGGCCTCCGAAGATTTTGCCTGCATGCTGGAAGCCTGTCCGGGAGCCTACTTCTGGCTGGGCGCAGATGGCGCCACGCCTTCAAGGCCGCTGCACAATGCTCACTATGATTTTAACGATGAGCTGATTGGCCCTGGCGTCGCACTGTGGGCTGCGCTGGCAGAGCGTCTGCTACCGGTCACCGGGCCAGAAATCATTCGTTAAAATAACCCCCCGGAGGAAAAAATGATCAATACCGTTGTCCCGGTTGAACTGGAGAAGGCCTACCGTCTGATTAATCACGGCCCGACCATTCTGATCTCTGCCAGCTGTAACGGTACCGACGATGTGATGGCTGCCGCATGGGCCTGCGGACTGGACTTTGCCCCGTCAAAACTGACGGTGGTCATTGATAAGATCGCCAAAACGCGCGAACTGGTTGAAGGCAGCGGACGGTTTGTGATCCAGGTTCCCACGGTGGCGCAAATCGAGATGACTCATTCCGTAGGCACCCGCACCCTGTTTACTGAGCCAGATAAGCTGGCAAACTGTGGGGTAGAGCTGTTCCGCTTTGAGGGTTTCGACCTGCCCTTTGTCAGCGGCTGTTCGGCCTGGCTGGCCTGTCGTCTGATCCCTGAGCCCCACAATCAGCAGACCTACGATCTGTTTATCGGCGAAGTGGTCGGGGCCTGGGCCGATACCCGGGTGTTCAGCAACGGACACTGGCATTTTGACCAGGCCGATCCGTCGCTGCGCAGTCTGCACTATGTGGCAGGGGGGCAGTTCTATGCCACCGGAGAATCCCTGAACGTCCTTACAGCACCGCAGGAAGGGGATTAATACCCTGCTTTTTCCAGCTGCGCCAGGCCGCTCTCCAAATCAGTCGCCCGACCGGTTGCCACGTAGCAGCAGGCAATTTGCTGGCGCAGCGACTGTGGCACCGCCACTTCACGGTTCAGGCAGCGTTTAATCCAGTCTGCGGTGGTCTGCGCATCTTTTCCTTCCGGTAACGCCTCACGCGTGATGCCGCTCTCTTCCTGTCTTGGCAGCAGAACTTCCGGCTCTTCACCAGCAATCAGGCTGATGGCCGGACAGCGCTGAGGATTAGCATAAACTTCCCCTTCCGTCCCGTTAAGCAGCAGCGCACGACCGCCAATGGCGCGGAAAAACCGACCCACGCGGGGGATATATTCCGGGTGTGAGACGCTGGATAAGCGCAACGCCGCATCTTCAGCAAAGGGGGTAATCAGCTTGGCAAGCGTGTGAGCACTGTTGCGAACGCCCATCCGCCAGCGCAGTGAAAGCTGTCGTTCCAGCGCCGGGCAAAATGAGGCGACGGACATAAAGACCAGTTTGCCCTGTTCCAGCCGTGTTTGCGCTTGTTCTGCCGTGGTGGCAGCCTGGATGCCCAGTGCTGCGAAAATCTCTTCACTGGTCACCCGCGTTGGATCATCACTCACTCCGTGCACCACGACCGGGAAGCCCAGCGCGGAAAGCAACAGCGCCAGTAAGGGGGTCAGATTACTCTGCTTGCGGGCTCCATTGTAGCTGGGGATCACCAGCGGCATTGACGGGCCGGGCGGCGTCAGTTTCAGCACCCGCGCCTGAATCGCCTGATAGAATCCGAGCATCTCCTCTTCGCCTTCACCTTTGATACGCAGGGCAATCAGGATGCTGCCCATTTCCAGCTCTGGCACTTCTCCACCCAGCATGCTGCGGTACAGTTCGCTGGCGGTGGCGAAATCGATATCACGGGCATGGTTTTTACCCCGCCCGACTTCTTTGATTATTTTGCTGTAGTCCATGCTTCTGCTCTGCTTTGTTGGAACGGGTTATCAACGGCGACGACGGCCTGACGTCCTTTTGCCACTGCTTACCGGGCTGGCTTTGGGCAATTCGCCCTCCGGCATGGCCGGTTGCTCAATCGGGAAAACCGGCAGCGCGCCCAGCAGCCGTGCACCGTAGCTCTTGCTCAGTAAACGACCATCGTAAATCACGATCTCGCCAAAGCACTCGTGGCTGCGGATCAGCCGGCCCACCTGCTGGATCAGGTTGAAGGAGGCGCTTGGCAGGCTCTGCACTTCAAACGGGTAGCGCTTCAGGCTCTTGAGCCACTCGCCCTCGGTCAAAATAACCGGACTGTCCACCGGGGGGAAAGCAATTTTGTGAATATGTACGCTCGACAGCAGGTCGCCCTTCAGATCCAGCCCTTCAGCGAAGGACTGCAGACCAACCAGTACGCTGGTTTCGCCCTGTTCCACCCGTTTGCGATGAAGAGCGACCAGGGCCGGACGCGGCTTGTCTCCCTGCACCAGCATCATCAGCCGCAGTTCAGGCAGGTATGCGATAAATTGCTGCATCGCCCGGCCGCTGGCAAACAGCACCAGTATCCCCTTGTGCTTACCGGTTTTGATCTGCTGGCGGAAAAAGTGCGCCATTTCCGCCAGATGCTCCACTTCGTTCGCCAGCACGGGCTCACAGCGCATCTGCGGGATAATCAGCTTGCCCTGATCGATATGGTTAAACGGCGAGTCCAGCGCCACAAAGCGGTCACCGACCTTCTCACTCAGGCCGGACATCTCCTGCAGACGCTGGAAGCTGCTCAGCGAGCGCAAAGTCGCTGAGGTCAGGACCACATGGGGAATTTTGCGCCACAATAACTTCTCCAGCTGTTCACTGACGCGGATACCGGCACAATGGAAAGTCAGGTGTGCCGTGCCTTCACGGATATCCCGCGTGGCCCACTTGGAAACTGGCGCACCAGAGGCTTGTTCCATCGCGGCCAGACGCCAGAGTTTGCTGCTGGCCTCAAACCAGCCGAGGGCACGGTTCATCTGCAACAGCGTACGGTGCAGGCGCACCACGTCGAACTGCCCGGACTTCTCGCTCAGGTCATTCAACAGCGCTTCCGCCAGCCCACGCAGCCCGTCGCTGAGCTTGAACAAGCGGCCGCACAGGGTCAACACCTCTTCCGGCAACCGCCCCATCTCAAAGCGATACTCACCTTCCTGGTTGCCCGGTGGCAGAAGCTGCGCCAGGATCTGCGCCAGCTGCTGCAACTGTTCTCGGACCTCATCACAATGCGCCTTCAAACGTTCAGGGTTACTCAGCGCCGGCGGTCTTTTCGGGCGGAACTGCGCCATGCACTGCTCCACCAGTTTACCGAACAGATCCAGCTGAATGCTGCTCCACCCCGGAGTGATATCACCACTCATCTCCAGCGCGTCACGCGCCACGTCCGGCAGGTGGTGCCCCTCGTCCAGCACCAGCAGCAGATTTTTCGGGGGCGGCAACACTGATTCCGTTTCCAGCGCCGCCATCACCAGTGCATGGTTAGCCACCACCACATCGGCATGTTCAATTTCACGTCGCGCCACATAGAAGGGACATTCGCGAAACCAGTGGCAGTTGCTGCCCAGGCAGTTAGCTTTATCAGTACTCAGTCGTTGCCAGAGTGAATCGTCAATCGACTCTTCGCAGTGGTCGCGCAGACCGTCCCACTGGTGGCGATTAAGGTTCTTCTCCAGTTGAGTACAAAGGGCTCGCTCATCCTGACTGGCGGTCATCGCATCGTCGAGAAACAGCAGCAAGTCACCCTGTTTTTCCTCATCCGTTGCCAGCGCCGAAAGGTTACGCGGGCAGACATAGCGCCCACGGCCAAAGGCCGCAGTAAACTGCAGGTCGGGAATGATTTTCTTCAGTAACGGCAGATCTTTGCTGTAGATCTGATCCTGCAGCGCCACATTAGCGGTACTCACCACCAGCGGCTTCTCTTCTGCACGGCTCACCGCAATGCCCGGGATCAGATAGGAGAGCGTTTTGCCCACCCCGGTCGGGGCTTCAATCGCCAGATGGCGCCCTTCGTCACCCGCCAGCGTCTTTGCCACTTCGGCAATCATCTGCCGCTGCGGAGCGCGGGGAATAAAATCAGGGATTTGCTGCTGGAGAGCTTTGTACCATCCGGCAATTTGCGCTTTTAACGCGGCATTTAGCGCCATGACAACCACTTTTGATTAAAACAGGCTGTATTTTTACACAGTATTTCCTCAGAGTCAGCCTTCTCTGATCATTCCTCAGGCACGGTTCGCAATTTGACCAAATCACGGAAGGCACGGATCAACGTTTCCCGGCTGCGTCCCCGGCGGTAAATCAGCGAGAAGGGTGCCTGATAGCTGAACTGTTGCGGGGAAAGCACCCGCAGGCGTCCTTGCTCCACCCAGGGCAGCGCGCTGTGCTCCGGGAGATAGCCGATATAGCGCCCTGACAGGATCAGGATTAACTGCGCTTCAATGCTTTCCACCGAGGCCGAGCTGGCTTTGAACCCTCGCCTTGCCAGCTCTGACTGATTCCAGTAGCTACGGGTCACAAATCCGTAGTTGTGCAGATCTCCCGCTTCGTCATCTGAGCCGCTGAACAGTTGATGGCGATCGCTGCAGTAGAGCCAGTGCTGCTCGTGGTGCAACGGCACTGTCACCAGATTATTGACGTTAACCGGAAAGTGGCCGACAGCCAGATCAAGCCGGTTATCCAGCACCAGCTGTTGCAGTTCGTTTGGATCGCGGACGGAAAGGGTCAGATAGACCGCCGGAAAGCGCTCGCTGAACTGGTTAATACTTTCCGCAAGCCCAAGCTGACTGTCGGTGGAAGTTGAGTCCACAACGCCCAGCGAGAAAGTCCCCCCCTGCTCCGTCTTCAGGCTGTCGACCTGACGGTCAAAATCCGCCAGCGTGTCCAGCAGCTGCAGGCTGTACTGCAAAAATTGCTCACCTCTCGGCGTCAGTGCAAAGCCGCCACGTCCACGCTGGCACAGCACAAATCCCAGACGATCCTCCAGCTCGCTCATATAGCCGCTGATGGCAGGCGTGGTCATATTCAGCTCCTGCTGGGCGCGTGAATAGCCCTGACAGCGAGCCACGGTGGAAAAAATCGTCAGCAGTTTCAGGTTGGGCAAACGGTTGGCACTCACGGCGCCTCCTTCAGTGGGCATAAATGATAGTTAAGTAATCTCTGAACTGATTATTTATTGTCAATGATTTTTTCCCTTTCTGATCCGACAGATGATGGTGATCCGTCACATTCCTCAACGGAGAAAGTCCTGATGAGTTCTGAATACGATCGCGATTTCCCCCAGCCGCAAAGCGGTAACGACATGCCTCGCTTTGCCGGTCGCGGCACGATGATGCGCCTGCCAGCAGCCGATCAACCGGACGGTCTGGAGGCAGCGTTTATCGGTATTCCACTGGATATTGGTACCTCTCAGCGTTCCGGAACCCGCTACGGTCCCAGAGCCATTCGTGCTGATTCAGTGATGATCCGCCCTTATAACATGGCCACAGGTGCCGCCCCGTTCGATTCATTGCGCGTTGCCGATCTCGGCGATGTGCCCATCAACACCTATAATTTGCATAAATCGGTGCAAATTATTGAAGACTATTACACCCGGCTGAATCCCTTCCCGCTGGTGCCACTGACGCTGGGCGGTGACCACACGCTGACGCTGCCGATACTCAGGGCGCTGGTGAAAAAGCATAGTCCGGTGGGATTGATCCACGTGGATGCACACACCGACACCAACGATGAGATGTTTGGAGAGAAGATTGCCCACGGCACCACTTTCCGCCGCGCGGTGGAGGAAGGCCTGCTGGATCTGCAGCGCGTGGTACAGATTGGCCAGCGCGCACAGGGCTATGATGCCGGAGATTTTAAATGGGGAGTCGATCAGGGCTTCCACCTGATCCCGGCAGAGCAATGCTGGTATCAGTCGATGGTGCCGCTGATGGCCGGAGTGCGTGCGCGCATGGGCAACGGGCCGGTCTATCTCTCTTATGATATCGACAGCTTCGATCCTGCATGGGCCCCCGGAACCGGAACGCCGGAGGTGGGCGGTCTGACCTCGGTTCAGGGTCTGGAAATTGTCCGTGGCTGTCGGGGTCTGAATCTGATCGGCGCCGACCTGGTCGAGGTCTCGCCGCCTTACGATATCAGCGGCACCACTTCCCAGCTGGCGGCAAATATTCTGTATGAAATGCTCTGTGTGTTACCTGGAGTGAACTATAACTAACGGCGCACTGCGCCAGGCTACTGAGAGTAAAATCAGCATGTCTGAACAAAATCTGCTTTTTCCCGCCCGCGTGCTGCGTGGTGCCGGAGTGATACATCAGCTCGGTGAAATCTGTCGCGAGCTGGGACAGCGGGCGCTGCTGATTGGCGGCCATCAGGCGCTCAAGGCGGTTGAAACCCAGGTCCGCTCACAGCTGGCAGATGCCGGAGTTGCACTGCTGGGCAGCGAATGGTTTGGGGGTGAAACGTCTCTGCAGCAGATTGCCCGCCTGGGTGAGCTGGCAACTTCTCTGCAGGCGGAGGTGATCATCGCCGCCGGTGGTGGAAAATCCCTGGATACCTGCAAAGCCGTGGGCGCGCAACATAACATCCCGGTGATCACCATCCCGACAATTGCCGCCACCTGCTCTGCCGTCACGCCGCTGAGCATTCGCTATGATGATAACGGCCACTTTTTCGATATTTTCCCGCTGCCTCAGGCACCGGCTGCGGTGATCATCGACAGCGAACTGCTGGCTGTGGCCCCGTTGCGCTGGCTGGCTGCCGGTCTGGGCGACACCCTGGCAAAATGGTATGAATTTCGTGCCGTCAGCCAGCGTCATCCGGCGCTGGACGCCAGTGCCCGTTCCTCGCTGGCGCACAGCCTGATCTGCTATGAAGTCATTGCCGCTCACGGGCCCGCTGCCTGTGAGGCCGTGCGTAACAACCTGCCGGATCATCATCTGGATCAGTCGCTGGATGTGATCTTCACCTTTGCCGGGCTGACCTCGCTGATGAGCAACGGTGCACATGCTGCGGCTGCCCATGCTATTTACGAAGGCTTTACCTTCTGCGATAAAACCCGCGAGTTTGGTCACGGCCTGCTGGTCGGTTATGGCAACCTTTGCCTGCTGGCGCTGGAGCAGCGCAGTGATGAAGAGCTGCTGCGTGAAATGCGTCTGGCCCGCCAGTGTGGCATACCACTTAGCCTGACGGAAATTGCCGATCTCACGGAAGCGGAGCTGGAAACGATCGTGCGTGAATCCGTTCATGCCCCGGATATGGCAAACATGGCAGAGCCGGTGACCGTTGAGGCGCTGTATCAGGCCATTGCCCGTATTGAAGGCCTCGCGGCGGAAATGGGTTAAGACCGTCACAGCTGAATACCGTGATGCAGGCGGTGAAAGCCTCCTGCTGTTAAGCAAAAATTTGCCTTCTTCAGGCTCCGGCATCAGCCACCACCCGGTATGCTCTCCGGAGCGGATTTATACGAAAAGACCCGCAATTACTTTTGCAACAGACTGACCAGCACAGAAATATCTGCGATCCCGGCCAGGCCCAGACAGCATTCACGCAGCCGTTTTGTCTGCTCCGGTGACATGACTCTGGCAGCAAGCTGGTCAAATTTTGCCAGCAGCGCGTCATCGCTGAGTGGGTTTTGTGGTGAACCCAGTGGCAGAGTGACCTGTTTACGCCAGCTTTGGCCGTCCGTCGTTTCCAGTATTATCACGGGTTCATCACTACTGCCCTGCTCCGGGTCAACATGCAACACAATACGCTGCACCATTGCGCTAACCTCTGCACTGGCGCGCTTATCGTCGTTATAGGCATCCAGTCCGGCATGACCAAACAGGATCCTTGCCGCCAGCGCATAAGGCAGGCTCATCTGTGCTGCGGCCAGACTCTCACGGTCGGTATTGCCACACATATCCAGCAGGAATGGGCTAAGGTAAACGTGAACACGCGCGATAAGCTCCACAGGGCAGCGATGTTCACTCATCAGCAGGCCAATGGCATCTATAGCAGAATGTGTGCCCCGGCAGGAAGCGTAAGGCTTGATGGAACAACGGTTGAGCTTCCAGACTTCCCCCAGCCCGGCGGTGAGTGCCTGTGGCTGACGACTGAGCGGAGCAAACGTCTTCAGGAAGCCGCCCCAGACATCCTCAAATGTCTGCGAGGCACCGGTGATGCCCTTTGCAGCCAGCATTGCCGCCAGCAGGCCCCCCTCTGCTGCCCGTCCGGCATGCAGTTTTTTGCTCTGTGATCCATCGTGGATAAAGCCCCACAGCCCGCTGCTTAAGCTGGCCGCAATGCCCAGCGCCTGGATGGTCTGCTGCTCACTCAGTTGCAGCAAAGAAGCCACTGCCGCCGCCGCGCCAAACACACCGCAGGTCGAAGTGGAGTGCCAGCCCGCTTCGTTATGGGGTGCGTAGCTGCCGCAGGCTTCCAGTACCCGGCGCCCCACGTCATAGCCAAGCACGGTGGCAGTAATTAAAGCCTGACCGGAAACCGGCCCGGCGCAGAGAGGCAAAGCCGCCATCACTGCAGGCAACACCACCGCACCGGAGTGATCGCAGCCGCCGGTATCATCCAGCTCGTACATGTGAGCGGCCACCCCGTTCAGCCACGCAGCATTACGCGGGCTGGTCAGTACTTCGCTGCCCCAGATTGCAGACTGTGGCCAACAGCCTTCGGCAATCACCGTCTGTTGCACCACCTGAGCTATCGGGCTGTTACTGCCTGCCAGCGTGGCACCAAAGGTGTCAAGGATATGCCGCTGTGCACGGGCCACCAGCGACTCAGGCAGATCGCTGAAGCGGGTTTCCGCCACAAAGCGGGCCAGGTCGGTCATGCTCTGACTCATATCTGCTGCTCCTGAATCTGCCGGTGGAAGATTTCTGCCGGGTGTTCACTGACGTTATCCGGCTGCCCCCGCCACCAGTCCGCCACCTCTGCCGCCGTTGCTATCCATACCTTTTGCTGCCCGGTGATAAAGTCCAGCAACTCGCCCAGCAGGCTAATCCGCCCGGCAGTGCCAATAATTTCCGGATGCAGACGCAATACGTAACACAGGCCGAAGCGATGAAAGCCCCGAAAATCCAGCTTCATGTTCTCCAGCGTCTGCAGATAGGAGGCAATGCGTGACTGCCCCGGGGGCACGGCAGGACTGAGATTAAAGGCGAAATAGGGTTCATCCTCCAGCTCATAATGCAGCGGCAGCTCCGCCAGCCGGGTACCCGGATGAAAATAGGGCAGATCGTCACCGCGCCATGAAGACGACCAGCGGATCCCGTTCTCCGCCAGCGCCTCTGCCAGTCCGGGTTTCCACTGCCCCGCAGGCGTACGGAAGCCGACCACGCGCTGACCAGAAGCAGCCTGCAAGCTGGTACACCCCTGGGTGACGCTGGCAATCTGCTCTGCCAGCGTCAGCGTGTCGAAATTCTGATGGCGATCGCCACAGCAGGCTATCTCATGTCCTGCCGCCACGATCCGCGCGAAAACTGCGGGATTCTCTTCTGCCACAATCGCCGGTAAACACCAGCTGGCACGAACGTTTTTCTCAGCCAGCAACGCCAGCAAACGATCCACCCCGCGCAGCGTGCCATAACGCCAGACGGACAGGGTTTTATCCCTTCCGGCTACGGCTGGCGTCTGGGTAAGAATGCCGTGAATATCGTTGAAGTCGATGGTCAGCACCACCGCCGATTGCTGTCCGGCGGGCCAGCGGGTCTGTTCAGTCATGCTGCTGCTCCTGCAAATACCAGTCGGCGACTTCCTGGCAGCGGGCAAACCACACATCCCGCTGCTTCATATGGGCAAGAAATTGCTCCAGCAGCAGAATACGCCCCGGCTTGCCACTGATTTTCGGGTGGAACAGGGTGGTCAGGCACAGCCCTTCATCCATCGCGCCGTCAAACTCACGGCACCAGTTATCCAGCGTCAGCGCATAGCTGGCGGAACGATCCAGCCCTTTCGGGAAATCCGGCTCGCGGGTGTAGGCCAGAGAAGCGTAATCATCCATTTCCCATTTGCCGGGGATTTCAACCAGCGGTTGCTGATAGCCCGGCACGCTGATGGCATACGGGCGATCATCACCGCGCATGCTGCTGGAATAGGTCACCCCGGCCTCCAGCAACACACCTGGTGTCTCCGGGTGCCAGTCGCCCGACGGCGTGCGAAACCCCCCGGCACGAATGCCGAGGTGCTGCCAGAATATTTTGCGGGATTTTTCCATCACCTGACGCTGCTGGTCACCGCTGAGCGTGTAAAAAGATTCATGCCGGTAGCCGTGATAAGCCACCTCATGCCCCTTTTCAACAATGGCGGCACACTGCCGCGGCCACTGCTCCACGACCCAGGCTGGAATAAAGAACGTTGCCGGAACGTCGTACTGTTCCAGCATATCCAGCAGTCTGCCCAGCGCCCGGAACGGGCCATAGCCGCCAAAGGTGAAATATTCGGGCTTCTGCCAGATCGTGCCGTTGAGCATCGCATCGCCGGTCGGGCCGTCGAGGTCAAAAGCCAGCGCCATACATCCTTCGCGACCTTGCGGCCAGCGCGGGCGAACGTCAGGTGCAGTCATGGTTACTTCCCGTTAACGGTAGCCGTTTTAACAGCATTATCTGCCAGGCCCCATTTGCTGAGGATCTTCATGTAGGAACCGTCAGCAATCAGGTCATTGACCGCCCCCTGAATCGCAGCAATCAGCGCCCGGTCGTTTTTGTCGATCGCCATCCCGGTGAACTGGGAAGCAATCGCTTTATCCAGTGGCTTGTAGGTGTTCTTCTCCAGATTCATCACGTACGGCAGGGTTTCGCTGCCCTGTACTGCCGCGTCCAGACGACGCTGACGCAGCTGGGTACGGGCATCTGCGGTTCCTTCGGCGCCCACCACCACAATGGCGGGTTTGCCTTTGGCGACGCAGTTTGCCTGGCTCCATTTGGCAATTTCCTGTGGGAAGGTCGTGCGGCGGCTGGTGCCCACTTTTTTACCGCACAGGTCGGCAGCGGTATTGATGTCTTTGCGTGCGGCCAGGGTAAAGAACTGCGGGCCAGTCGTGAAGTAATCGATAAAGCTGACCACTTTCTGACGTTCCTCGGTATCGGTCATGCCTGACATCACCATGTCCACGCGCCTGGTGGACACAGCGTTGACCATCTGTTCAAAAGCAATTTCCTGCCAGTTGATTTTAATGCCCAGTCTGGCGCCGATAGCATTACCCAAATCGACATCCACGCCGCTCAGGGTGTTGGTGGCAGGATCTTTAAACTCCATCGGCGGGTAGTTCGGCATGATCGCCACCGTCATTTCCCCTTTTGACTTAATGGCTTCGGGCAGCCCGGCAGACCAGGCAACGGAGTGCATCAGCACGGCGGCAGCAACAGCAGAGAGCACAATTTTTTTCATCTGAATTTCCCAGGTTTTAAAGAAGAATGGCGGAGATAAAGTTCTGCATCCGCGGGTTCTGCGGGTTCAGCAGGATGTCTTCAGGCGCACCGCGTTCAATGATGCGCCCCTCGTCCATGAACACCACCTGGCTGGCCACTTCGCGGGCGAAGCCCATTTCGTGGGTAACAACAACCATGGTGGTTCCCTCTTTTGCCAGCGTACGCATCACGGCCAGCACCTCCCCAACCATTTCCGGGTCAAGTGCCGAGGTTGGCTCATCGAACAGCATCAGTTTGGGCTTCATTGCCAGCGCACGGGCGATGGCCACGCGCTGCTGTTGTCCTCCGGACAGCGACTGCGGGTAAGCATGAGCTTTGTTCGCCAGCCCGACCCGTTCCAGCAGCGCCATCGCCTCTTCCGTTGCTTCGCGTTTGGGTCGCAGCAGCACACGGCAGGGACCTTCAATCACATTTTCCAGCGCGGTCTTGTGCGGGAAGAGGTTAAAACGCTGGAACACCATGCCGGTTTGCAGACGCTGGCGGGCGATTTGCCTGTCGCTGAGCGGGTGCAGTTTGTTTCCGGCGATGCGGTAACCGGCCAGCTCGTTATCGATCCAGATCCCGCCCTGGTCGATCTTTTCCAGCTGGTTAATGCAGCGTAAAAAGGTGCTTTTCCCTGAACCGGAAGGCCCGAGAATGCACATGACCTCGCCGTAATTTACCTCCAGACTGACGTCCTTCAGCGCGTGAAAGTTGTCGAAATATTTGTTCACCTCAACGGCACGGACAATATTCCTCATCGCAGGTCTCCTTAGTTACGACGGCGCTGGCCACGAGAGAAGTAACGTTCAAGGCGGCTCTGCCCGAACGACAGCACAGTCACGATAATCAGGTACCAGATACCCGCCACAAACAGCAGTTCCATCACGCGCGCGTTGGCGTAGTAGATGTTCTGCGCGTTGTAGAGCAGCTCGGAGTACTGGATCATGCTCGCCAGGCTGGTGGTCTTAATCATGCTGATAAATTCATTGCCCACCGGCGGCAGGATGACGCGCATCGCCTGCGGCAGAATGATGCGGTGCAGCGCCTGCAGACGCGGCATGCCAATCGACTTGGCCGCTTCGTACTGGCCGGTGTCCACCGACAGCAGCCCGGCACGCACCACTTCCGAGGTATAAGCGCCCTGATTGATACTCAATCCCAGCAGCGCGGCGACAAACGGCGTCATCACATTCACCGTTTCCACACTGAATACGCCGGGGATCGAGATCGTTGGGAACACCAGCGCCAGGTTAAACCACAGCAGCAATTGCAGGATCAGCGGCGTGCCGCGAAAAACCCAGGCATAGCCTACCGAGATGTAATGCAGCACCGGGTTGGGCGACATATACATAATCGCCGCCACCACGCCAAAAACGATCCCCAGCGCCATCGCCAGAATCGACATCACCAGGGTGTTGACCACCCCGTCAAGAATGGCGCGGGCGGTAAAGAACTGCCCGACATAGGACCACTCAATTTTGCCCTGAGAGAAGGCGTGGACCAGCGAGGCCAGCAGCAAGATGATCACCACCGTGGCGGTGATACGCCCGTAGTAGCGCCTGGGTACCATCTCATACTGCTTGAGATCGTATGAGGGCTCGCCCTGCGCCCGGATGCCTGCGGCACCGGGGTTTTGCGAAGTATTCATTCCGCCTCCGGAGTTAAATAAACGGGTTACAGACGGGGGCCCTGATAAGCGCTGACCCAGCTGGCCTGCTGCTGCATACGCCCCAGCAGGCGGGTGATTTGTTCGGTCACGCGTGCCGGAGCGGTGCCGCCAAACCCATCACGGGAGTGGATGGCTGCTTCCAGCGTCAGGGTGCTGCGCACTTCCGCAGTCAGGCGCGTGTCCACCGTTGCCAGCTGTTCGTCGGTCAGACTGGACAGCCCCTGCTGATGGAATTCGCACAGCTGCACCAGCTTGCCGGTGATTTCATGGGCTTCTTTGAAAGGCACGCCGCGCATCGCCAGCCAGTCGGCCACTTCGGTCGCCAGGGTGAAGCCATCCGGCGCCTGAGCCAGCAGTTCAGCCTCATTCACCTTCATGGTTTCAATCATTCCGGCCATCGCAGGCAGCACCAGCAGCAACGTGTTGACGGAATCAATCGCACTGCGCTTGTCTTCACTCAGATCGCGGTTGTAAGAGAGGGGCATCGCCTTCATGGTGGCGAGCATCGCGGTGAGGTTGCCGATCAGGCGGCCACTCCGCCCGCGGGTCAGTTCGGCAATATCCGGGTTCTTTTTCTGCGGCATGATCGAGCTGCCAGTGGCGTAGCTGTCGCTGATTTCCACCCAGCGGAACTGACGGGAAGTCCACAGACAGACCTCTTCACTGATGCGCGACAGGTTGACGCCGATCATGCTGGTGATAAACAGGAACTCAGCCACGTAGTCACGGCTGGCCACGGCATCAATTGAGTTCTCACATGCGCCGAGGTAGCCCAGTTCCTGCGCGGATATTTCCGGGCGGCGGGCAATAGCGGAACCGGCCATGGCGGCGGAACCTAATGGCGAGAACGCGCTACGGCGATCCCAATCCTGCAGGCGATCGATGTCCCGCGAGAAAGACTGCGCGTGCGCCAGTAACTGATGGCCAAACACAATTGGCTGAGCCTGCTGCAGGTGGGTGAACCCCGGTGCGACAGTGTTAGTGTGCTGCTGCGCCTGCCCCACCAGCGCCTGCTGAAGTGCCAGCAACGCGGTGGTGATTTTGCGGACGTTATCACGCAGGTAGAGGCGCAGATCGTTAACAGTCTGATCGTTACGGGAGCGACCGGCACGCAGCTTACCGCCCAGGGCACCCAGCCGTTCGGTCAGCACGCGCTCGATAAAGGTATGCACATCCTCATCGGCCAGAATCGGATCAACCTTCCCCGCGCGGTAATCCGCATCCAGTTGGGCGATTGCGGCAACCATTTCAGCCGTTTCCGTCGCGGTCAGCAAACCGGCACGCTCCAGTTCATGAGCGTGAGCCCGGCAGCCCGCCAGATCGTAAGGTGCCAGAGCGAAATAGTAATCCGGACTGCGCGACAGCGCGGTTAAGGCAGCAGCAGGCGCGCTTTTGAAACGGGCCCCCCATAAACGATCGGCACTGTCAGTCATCATTCCTCTCCTGGTGCAGCTTTCCGCCGTAGAAATAAGAAAACCTTCTGGTTGCGGCATTAGCGATAAATAAAAGTTATTTTTGATTGCCGTCTGGTAATTAGCGGCCAATTCAGGTTCACTCTTACTTTCACTGCATTTCTTTTGGGGATGAATAGTTAATATGGAAAGTAAGGTTTCCAATATGGGAAACATGAATTATCCCCGCACGGATAATTCCGCAGTCACCATAAACAATGTCGACCTGAAATTATTGCGGGTATTTAAATGCGTGGTGGAAGCAGGCGGCCTGACTTCGGCCAGTCACGAACTGAATATTGGTCTGGCAGCCATCAGTAAGCAGCTCTCCGATCTGGAGATCCGTCTGGGAATGACGCTATGCAGCCGGGGGCGTGACGGCTTTGAGCTGACAGAATACGGTATCACCGTGTATCAGGCGACGCTGGAGCTGTTTTCCTCACTGAACACCTTTCGTGAAAAACTGCATCACAGCCGTAGTGAATTGCTCGGCGACCTGAGCCTTAGCGTAGTGGATAACACTATTTCCGACCCGCAGTCGCCGGTCACCAAAGCCGTGCAACTGCTGCACAAGGCTGCACCAAAAGTAAACATTCGCCTGCAAACTGCCCATCTGGACGATATTGAAAAAGGACTAAATGAGGGACGTTTTAATTGTGCAATCGCGCCTGTTTATGAAGAGAAAAGTGATTTCGACTATTATAAAATTTACTCCGAAATGTCCAACTTATATTGTGGAAGTGAGCACTCTTTATTTAATGAAGACCATGACAACATCACGCTGGAACAATTAAAAAAACAGAAAATCGTTAATCATACCTACGTCACAAATCGCCACGGCAATAAGTTTTTTGCCTTTAATGAGAGCACCATCCAGGCGGTACAGGTGGAGGCCGTCGCAATGCTGATCCTCACCGGCCATTTCATTGGCTATCTGCCCGGACATTATGCCCATCGCTACGTCGGTGAAAATAAGCTGCGTATCATTGGCCCGCCGGAATTACAGATGGAAACGCCCATCTGTCTGATCATTAAGAAAGGGCGCAAAATTAATCAGATTATCAAGCTGTTTATGAACTCACTGGGTCTCACCTGATGCACTTAACAGTGCACCAAACGAGACCAACCCGGCCGATCAGAATGAGTAACCCATCCCGATATTAAAACCGCTCATGGTATAATTTTTGCCTTCCAGCCGACTGCGGGTGCCCTCATAGCCCAGATCCACCGTCAGATAGTCGACCGGATTAATCTGCAGGCCACCGCCCCAGGCAAAGCTGGTGGTATGCTCCCTCCCATTGACACTGCTGTCTCCGGCGTAAGAGCTGTTGCCGGTTCTGTCACGCAAAGGAGCGTAGCTGACTTTGCCCTTGTTGACGCCCGCCAGGCCATAGAGGCTGACATGGCGGTTAATACGATAGGCCGGACCCACCAGCAGGCTCAGCGTTTTGACCCTGACATTGTTTTTTACGGTAGTGGTGCCACTCAGCGCATCGTAGGGATCGCTGCCGGAAACGAAGCTGAAAGAGCTGATCACCCCGTAACGGGTGTTGAACTCGTAACGGTATTTAAGATTGATACCGGCAAAGTGGTTGAAATGCTTCACTTCCTGGTATGCATAGCCCGCTGACAGGGTATGGGTTTCAGCGTGGGCTGCGCCCAGCATAAAAATGGCTGCAAGAGCCACCCGGGGGAGGGTTTTCATCATGTTCAATATCCTTATCCTTCAATCCATCTCTTCGTGCTGCACACGAAAACCAGAGGCCCACTGCAGTCCTGGCTGCTGCAAACAAGGGATGCACGCCGGTCAGGCTGACCGGCGGCCCGGCAACTTTAGAGAGTCTCTGCGGTCATCGCAATGATGTTGAACACTTTTCAGACAACAGCCCGCCCCGGGCAAACCAGCCTGCCGGTCAGGCTGGATCGAGAAACTTGTACATCACCGTGGTGGCCTCCAGGACACCTTCGGTGGATAAAACATACTGTGGAATGCGCCCACTGATTTGCCAGCCTTCTCGCAGATAAAGCTGTTCCGCCACATCCCCGCTACGGGTGTCCAGCACCAGTAGCGTTCTGCCAGCCTTACGGGCCAGCTGTTCGCCACGATTTAACAGTTCGCGGGCAATACCCTGGCGTCGCGCGTCCGGGTGGACCAGCAGTTTGGAAATTTCCGCCCGGTGCTGGCCATTCGGCATCATCCCCAGCACCACAATCACCGTGCCGACAATCGTGCCATTCTGCCGGGCGACCAGCAGCTGCCGGTCTCCGCTGGCAAGGCTGCTGAGCACGCTCTGCCAGAAATGAAGCATTGGCTGCGAGTCCTGACTGATAAAACCAACGCTGGCGTTCAGCGCCACGCAGCCCATAAGGACATTCACCAGCGATGACAGTTCAGCTTCTGCCTGTTCAGCATTCAGGCCTTCGTAGTGGGTGTGAGTCATGGTGTCTCCATCCTGATAGTCGTGAGATATCTCCCGAAGTGTCCACCCTGCCAAGTTGTACAGATAAATAATAGTTGTACAACAAAGGAGAGTTCGCTACGGTAAGAGTGTAAAGGTTAGTGCAGAGGAATTTAATGGCATTGTACAGCATTGGTGACGTTGCCGAACGTTGTGGCATCAACCCCGTTACGTTGCGCGCATGGCAGCGTCGTTACGGGTTGCTGAAACCACAACGCACTGAAGGCGGTCACCGCCAGTTTGATGATGAGGATATCCAGCGTATCGAAGAAATCATGCGCTGGATAGAGAGTGGCGTGCCCGTTGGAAAAGTAAAGGCGCTACTGGAAGGCGAAAACGTCAGCATTCATGATGGGTGGACCACACAGCAGGAAGAAATGATGACGGTCCTCCGTCACGTCAGGCCCGCTAAACTCAGAGCCAAAATTGCCGCCCTCGGTCGTGAAAACCCGGCTGACGCGCTGATCGATCACGTTTTCATCCCCATCAGGCAGCGCCTTGGTTTGGATCAAAATACCGCAAGAGCCATTTGCAGTTTGCTGGATGGTGCTTTGATTGATTATGTTGCCTTCTGTTTAACCGGCAGCAGAAAGAAACCCGGTAAGGATGCCTTGATCATTGGCTGGGGGACGGAGGACCGCACCCGCATCTGGCTGGAAGCCTGGCGGCTCTCTCAGCAGGGATGGCGCATGGATGTCATGGCTGAACCGCTGGACCCGCCCCGCCCGGAACTCTTCCCGGGACAGAAAATTTTTGTCTTTACCGGCAAGCCGCTGTCCCGCCGTCAACAGGAACAGCTGTCACACTGGCAGGAGCAGGGGTTCTTAATCACCCATCTGGGTAGCTGAGGAGTGATCGATGACGCAGCAGACAACGCTGACAAAGCTGGTGGCGTTTTATCAGACGCTTGATGCCCATCAGCTGCAGCAGCTGGCGGAAATTTATCACACTGACGTTTGTCTGGCTGACCCGGTGGGTGAACATCACACCTTGCCGGTGGTGGAGAACTACTTCGCCTCACTGCTGAAAAACATGCATTACTGCAGGTTTGAAGTTTCTGAAGCCCATCTTCTTGATGGCGCGGCGCTGCTGATCTGGCAGATGGTTTATGCCCATCCCGCCCTGCAACGCGGCGCCGGGCAGCGGCTGGCTGGCAGCAGCTACCTGCAGTTCCGCGACGACAAAATCAGTTTCCAACGTGATTACTACGACATGGGCGCCATGCTGTACGAAAAGATCCCCGTGCTGGGGTCGGTAATCAGACAGCTTAAAAAGAGGTTAACACCATGAAACGGGTACTGATCACTGGCGCAAGTTCCGGCATTGGCTATCAGCTGGCCCTCGATTATGCCGCCGATGGCTGGCACGTTACCGCCTGCGGGCGTAACCGGGGAAAGCTCGACACCCTGCGGGAAAAATTCAGCAATGTGGTGCTGTGCGAATTTGATATCACCGATCTCGCGGAAACCCGTCGCGCACTGGACGGCAAAAGCGCAGACCTGGTGATCCTCTGCGCCGGGACCTGCGAATACCTTAACCATGGCGTGGTGGAAGCAGAGAAAGTCCACCGGGTGATGAGTGCCAATTTCAGCGGTCCGGTCAACTGCCTGGACGTATTGCTGCCTCAGTTGGCCCCTGGCAGCCGCGTGGCGCTGGTTGGGTCAACTGCCAGCCTGGTTCCCCTGCCCCGCGCCGAGGCTTATGGCGCCTCAAAGGCCGCACTGGCCTATTTTGCCCGCAGCCTGGCTCAGGATCTTAAACGCCAGCAAATTGCCATCAGTCTGGTGCTGCCCGGTTTTGTCGATACGCCGCTGACCAAACGCAATGATTTTGCCATGCCGATGATCATCAATGTCGAGCAGGCTTCACGCTATATCCGTCAGGGCCTGGCCAGGGGTAAGGCAGAATTTGCCTTCCCGCGTCTTTTTTCCCTTATTCTGCGTATCACCGCAAGACTGCCGAATGCTTTACAGCGTCTTCTCACCCAGCAGATAGCGAGGTAAGGGTGAAAATAGCCATTATCGGAAGTGGCATTGCCGGACTGAGCTGCGCATGGAAGCTGGCTTCCCGTGCGGAGGTTCACCTGTTTGAAGCGGGCGAAACGCTGGGCGGACATACCGCCACGGTGGATATCCGGGTGGCAGGCAAACACTATGCCATTGATACCGGTTTTATCGTTTTTAACGATCGAACTTACCCGCGCTTTCTCTCGCTGCTGGCCGAGCTGGGTCTGGAAAGCAAACCCACTGAAATGAGCTTCTCGGTGCGAAACAATCAGAGCGGGCTGGAGTATAACGGCCACTCGCTGAACAGTCTGTTCGCCCAGCGCAGCAACCTGCTGCGCCCCTCTTTCTGGCGTTTCCTGGCTGAGATTGCGCGATTTAATCAATGCGGGAAAAAATGGCTGCAACATCATCAGAGCCAGGGCACGCTGGACGACTTCCTGCAAAAAGAGGGCTTCAGCCAGTTTTTTGCCCAGCACTATATTCTGCCGATGGGTGCCGCTATCTGGTCAACCTCGCTGGCGGAGATCCGCCAGATGCCGCTCTCACTGTTTTTGCAGTTCTTCAACCATCACGGCCTGCTGGATCTGACCCAGCGCCCGCAGTGGTATGTGATCCCCGGCGGCTCACGCGAGTATATCCACCGGCTGATTGCGCTGACTGGTGACAAGCTTAGCGTGCATCTGAGCACGCCGGTAACCCGCGCTGAACGCAGTGCGGATGGTGTCACGCTGCACAGCGATCGCGGCAGTGAAATTTTCGATCAGGTTATTTTTGCCTGTCACAGCGATCAGGCGCTCGCCCTGCTCGGCGATGCCAGTCCCGATGAGCAGCAGATGCTGTCTGGCGTGCCCTACAGTGCCAACGAAGTGATCCTGCATACCGACACCCGCATGCTGCCGGAAAACCCGCGCGCCTGGGCAAGCTGGAATTACCGGCTGGATGACACCCAGGCCGGTGACGAACTGCTGGGAGCCAGCGTCACCTACAACATGAACATCCTGCAGGGGATTAAAGCGCCCCAGACCTTCTGCGTCACGCTGAACGCCACCCAACCCATCGACAGTGACAAGATCCTGGGACGGTATGTTTATCACCATCCGCAGTTCAGCCTGAAGAGCCTTGAGGCGCAGAGCGCGCGTCTGCGACTGAATGGTCAGAACCGCAGCTGGTACTGCGGTGCCTGGAGCTACAACGGCTTCCACGAAGACGGCATTCGCAGCGGGTTGGATGTGGTCGCAGGCATGGAACAGGCAGGCCTGCTGTGAACAGCACCCTCTACAGTGGACACATTCGTCACCGGCGTTTTACCCCGGTCGATCACCGGTTCAGCTACCGTATTTTTATGCCGCTGATCGATCTGGATGAGCTGCCGCTGCTGAAGAGTGTCGGTATACGCCTGGGGAAATTTTCCCCGGCCTCATTCTGTTCGGCCGATTATCTTGGCGGCGGCAACATTAAAGAGCGGGCGCAGTCGCGTATTGCCGAATTAACCGGCGAACAACTCACTGGCCGGGTAATGCTGCTGACCCAGCTGCGCTATCTGGGCTGCTCGTTCAATCCGGTCAATTTTTACTATCTGTACGATGAGGGTGACAGCCTGCGGTGGATGCTGGCCGAAGTGCGTAACACGCCCTGGAATGAGCGCCATACCTATGCGGTAAAACCCGACGGCAGTGAAACAACGGAGAAAGTGTTCCACGTTTCGCCATTTAACCCGCTGGAGATGGTTTATCACTGGCGGCTCTCGGCACCGGGGAAATCCCTTTCGGTGCACATCGAGAACCATCGCACAGGAAAAGAATTTGATGCCACTCTGCATCTCCGTCAGCAGCCGCTGACCCGAAAGTCGCTGCGCTATCACCTCTGGCGCTTTCCGCTGATGACCGTTCATACCGCGCTGGCGATTTACTGGCAGGCGTGGAAGTTATGGCGTAAGGGTGCGCCGGTGTATGACCACCCAAGGTCGGAGGACTAACTGATGTGTACCACTGAACTGACTTTTACACGGCGGGGCAAGGCGGGTAATCGCGTGTCCACCTCACGACGAGTGATCTTCTCCCTGCTGCAGCATCTTCAGGGGGCCGGCCTGCGTCTGCACGATCCGCATCTCGGCACCCACTTTTTCGGTGATGCCCAGGCTGAACTGCAGGCTGAAATTGTGGTGCATCATTCCCGGACTTATCGCCGGGTGCTGTTCGGCGGCGGTATTGCCGCCGCTGAAACCTATATGGACGGAGAGTGGGATACGCCCAATCTGGCGGCGGTGATCCTGGCTCTGGCGACCAATACGGCAGTGCTGGATAAGCTCGAATCTCGGCTGAGCTGGGTCGCCACCCCACTCAACAAACTCAGGCACGCGCTTCGACGCAATAGCGTGAGGCAGGCAAAGCGTAACATTGCGGCGCATTACGATCTCGGCAACGATTTTTATACTGCTTTTCTTGACCGCACAATGCTCTACTCCAGCGGTTGGTATGCCCAGCCTGAGATGACGCTGGAACAAGCTCAGCAGGCCAAAATGCGCCGACTGTGCGAACAGCTGGCGCTTTCCCCTGGCGATCATCTGCTGGAAATTGGCACCGGCTGGGGCGCAATGGCCGAATTCGCCGCGCGGGAATATGGCTGCCGGGTAACCACCACCACCATTTCACAGGAGCAGTATGAATACAGCTGCCAGCGTATCGCCCGAGCAGGCCTGAGCGACCGCGTCACCGTGCTGCAGGACGATTATCGGACTCTCAGCGGCCAGTATGACAAGCTGGTGTCGATAGAGATGATCGAGGCAGTGGGGCAGCAGTATATCCCGCGGTTCTTTGAGCGCTGTCAGCAATTGTTAAAACCCGGTGGGCGTCTGGCGTTACAAGCCATCACCATCAGTGAAGAGCGCTTTGAGCACTATGCCGGCAGCGTGGACTTTATTCAGCGCTATATCTTCCCCGGCGGTTTCCTGCCTGCGGTCAGCCTGCTGCAGAAAAACCTCGCTGCTCACCACTTCACTCCCCGCGATCTGTTTGAAATCGGGCCTGATTATGCCCGCACGCTGCAGGAGTGGCGGCACCGTTTTGACGCTGCCTGGCCGCAACTGGAAAACGGCCGCTTTGATGAACACTTTCGCCGGATGTGGCTGTTTTATCTCTGCTACTGCGAAGCAGGTTTTCGCGCCGGTACTATCGGCACCGTCCAGCTGATTGCTGACCGGACACTGGCCCCCGGGAGTGAATGATGTGGAAATCTCTGTTACTGACTGCGAGCCTGCTGCTGGGCGGCTGCGGTGCCAGCATTGACGACTATCAGCAGGCCCAGCCCAAAATCGATATTTTTAACTGGTTCAACGGAGAATCCCGCGCCTGGGGCATGGTGCAGGATTACAGCGGTAAGCAGATCCGTCGCTTTGAGGTCGCCATCCACGGCACGGTAGTGGGCGATACGCTGACGCTGAACGAACAATTTGTGTATGACGACGGCGAAAAGCAGACCCGCGTCTGGCATATCCGTAAACTCCCCGATGGTCGCTACGTGGGCACGGCGGGTGATATTATCGGTACAGCGCAGGGACGTGCGGCAGGGAATGCCTTTAACTGGCGCTATACCATGACGGTGAAAACCGATTCCGGCCGCTACAAACTGAACTTTGACGACTGGATTTACCAGCAGGATGCACAGCACCTGATGAACGTTACCTCAATGAAGAAGCTCGGCATTGAAGTGGCCCGCGTCACGCTGTTCTTTAACAAAGAGCGCCAGGCCGGGCAATAAAAAGCCAGCAAAGGCTTAACCCGTGAGGGCGAAAGGCGATATACTTTGCCCTCTTTCTGCTTCAGACAACGGGCAACGGCATGAACTGGCAAAAAATTGGTGTGATCTGTATTTTCCTGATGATGGCGCTCGGCGGCATTGGCGGCGTTATGCTGACCGGTTACACCATTCTTATCCGTTCTTAAACTGTCGCAGCAGGCGTTCAAACAGGCGGTCAGTTACAATCGCCAGCAGCGCCACCAGGCAGGCTCCCTGAATGACATAGGCGGTGTTAAAGCCGCTAAGCCCTATTATCACCGGCGACCCCAGCGTTCTGGCTCCCACCGTGGAAGCGATGGCTGCCGTGCCGATGTTGACGATCACTGAAGTGCGGATCCCGGCGAGGATCACCGGAGCGGCCAGCGGCAGCTCCACTTTCCACAGCATCTGCCCTGGGCTCATTCCCACCCCTTCGGCTATTTCCCGCGTACTGGCCGGTACCGCACCAATCCCCGCAAGGGTCCCCTGCAATACTGGCAAGAGCCCGTACAGTACCAGCGCAATAATGGCCGGTTGCTCACCAAAGCCCATCACCGGTACGGCAATCGCCAGCACCGCAACGGGGGGAAATGTCTGCCCCGCCGCCGCCAGCGTTTCCACCATTGAGCGGAATTCTCTGCCCGCCGGACGGGTCACCAGAATCCCGGCGCCCATACCGATGATCACCGCGACCAGGCTGGAAAGCGCAACCAGTTCAACGTGCGCCAGCGCCAGTTGCAGGAAGCTGTCCTGCTGATAGAGCGGCCGGTCTAGCTGCGGGAACCAGTGGGCGAACACCGGCTCGCTGTAAGGCATCAATACCAGCAGTGCAACAAACAGCGCTATCAACCAGAGCAAGGGATCGCGTATCCGGCGCATGTTAATTCCCCCGCTGCCGCAACAAGTCAGCGAAGTACAGCACACCCAGAGGCTGCTGGCGGCTGTCGACCACCGCCAGGCGATCGGTCTGCCGCGCAATAAATTGTGACAGCGCCTCGCGCAGCGTCATTGTTTCCGGGATCGCCGGTTCCTCCAGCCACTCGCCACGGCGCGCAGCTGACCCCGCACTGCCCAGTGACAATAATCTGACGCCCAGCTCACTGCGGCCAAAGAAATCGCGCACAAAGTCATTTGTCGGCCGGGTCAGTAATTGCACCGGTGTCCCCTGCTGTACCACCCTGCCCTCATCCATCAGCACCAGCCTGTCAGCCAGCGCCAGCGCTTCATCAATGTCGTGGGTCACCAGCACGATGGTGCGCCCGGAGAGCTGATGAATACGCACAATCTCCTGCTGCAAGGCTGCGCGGGTTACCGGGTCGAGTGCGCCAAAAGGCTCATCCATCAACAACACTTCGGGATCGGCCGCCAGTGCCCTGGCAACACCGACACGCTGCTGCTGTCCGCCGGACAACTGATGAGGATAACGCTGGAGGAACGGCTCATCGAGATTAAGCAGCGCCAGCAGCTCACTGACCCGATCGGCAATTTTCTGTTTCGGCCAGTTCAGCAACGCGGGCACGGTGGCGATGTTTTTCTCTACCGTCCAGTGCGGAAACAGCCCAATTGACTGAATGGCATACCCCATCCTGCGCCGCAGCTCCTGCGGGTTAAAACTGCGGATCTCCTCTCCGGCGAACTGAATGGTGCCGCCATCGTGCTCGATCAACCGGTTGATCATTTTCAGCGTGGTAGACTTTCCCGAGCCGGAAGTGCCGATCAGGACGGTGAATTCCCCTTTGGCAATATTCAGCGTCAAATCGCTGACCGCCGGTTTTCCGGCAAAGTGTTTACTCACCTGGTTGAAAGTGATCATTGGCGCTTCGCCTCAATAACTGAAATCAAAAATTTGAACAGGGCATCGGCAATCACTGCCAGCGCAATCACCGGGATCCCCCCCAGCAACACCAGCTCCAGCGCGCTGCTGAGCAGCCCCTGAAAGACGATCGCGCCAAATCCTCCGGCTCCGATTAATGCGGCAATCACCGCCATACCAATGGTTTGTACAGTGATCACCCTCAGCCCGGCCAGCAGCACCGGCAGCGCCAGCGGCACTTCGGCATACCAGAAGATCTGCCCGCGAGTCATCCCCATACCTTCGGCGGTTTCGATTACCTCATTCGGCACATTTTGCAGACCGGTGACCACGCTACGCACCAGTGGCAACAACGCGTACAGCACCAGAGCAATCAGCGCGGGTGCCATACCAATACCACTGACGCCGAGTTCAGCCAGCAGGGGAAACGCGTGGGATACCCCGGCAAGAGGCGCCATCAGCAGGCCAAAGAGCGCAATGGAAGGCACGGTCTGGATAACATTCAGCAGCGTGAACACGGGCGGCTGCGCGGCCGGGTGTCGATAACAGTACCAGCCCAGAGGAGTGCCAATAATCAGGGTCGGCAACAGCGTACCCAGCAGCAGGACCAGATGGCGTGAGAGTGCCTGATCGAACACCTCCTGACGATTGGCGTACTCTTTCAACAACGCCAGCTGATCGAGCTGGCCGCTCAGTAATAAAATGATCACCGGCAGCCAGATTTGCCCGTTCAGCAACAGACGCCCCAGCGCGCTTTGCGTTAGCCGGCTGATGGCATCCGCCGCAATCAACAGGCATAAACCCGCCAAGAGCCAGAAGCCACTGCCGTAAGAGGTACGTGCCAGCGAATTGCCCTTTGCAGCCAGCGTGCCTGCTTCATGTCCACCAAGGGCAGTCAGCGCAATAAACATCATTTCACTGACGATCACAATCAGCGCCAGACCTGGGCGGGTTTGCGGCAGAAATGCCATCAGCCCCAGCAGGATCGCAGGCAACAGCAGCATCAGCCCGTTACCCTGCAACAACTGATGCAGCAGCAGCGGCTGGCCGGAGACCAGCCTGTTTGGCGCATAGCTCAAAAACGGCAAGCTGGCCGCAGCCGCCACCAGAAGGATCGCCAGCGTCAACACGACGCGGTTGTGAACAGTAAAGCGCAAAATTTCCCCACAAGGTGTCAGGCCGGATGCGCCCGGCCCGGGCAATCGTTACAGCAGTTTTTTCTGCTGCAAATAGTCGGCGGCCACTTTCTTCGCGTCCATCCCCTCAACGGCAATTTTGGCATTCAGCGCCTGCAGGGTTTTCGCATCCAGTGAGGCAAAGACCGGCTTCAGCCAGTCAGCAATCTGCGGGTACTCCTTCAGCACGTCATCGCGGATCACCGGCGCCGGCGCATAGATCGGTTGCACACCTTTTGGATCGGACAGCGTTTGCAGACCCAGTGCAGCCACCGGACCATCCGTGCCATAGGCCATCGCTGCGTTCACGCCAGAAGTTTGCTGGGCAGCCGCTTTGATGGTCACCGCTGTATCCCCCCCCGCCAGCGACAACAGCTGATCCTGTTTCAGCGTAAAACCATAGGCTTTCTGGAAGGCAGGTAATGCATCCGGGCGCTCGATAAACTCTGCCGAGGCGGCCAGCTTGAAGTCACCGCCTTTTTTCAGGTAAGCACTGAGATCGTCCAGAGAGTTGAGCTTGTTCTTCTGCGCCAGATCCTCACGCACGGCAATAGTCCAGGTGTTATTGGCCGGGGCTGGTGTCAGCCAGGTGAGTTTATTTTTCGCTTCATCCAGTTTTTTTACTTTCTCATAGCCCGCCTGAGCGTTTCTCCACACCGCATCGTGCTCGTCATTAAAGAAGAAAGCGCCGTTACCGGTGTATTCAGGATAGATATCCAGCTCTCCTGAAGTGATGGCACCGCGAACCACCTGAGTGTTGCCGAGCTGAACTTTATTGATGGTTTTCACTCCGTGCCTGTCAAGCACCTGCAGGATGATATTGCCCAGAAGTGACCCTTCCGTATCGATTTTAGATCCCACTTTAACCGGATCTGCCGCCTGAGCAGTGCCTGCCAGCGCCAGCAAAACAGCCAGCGCGATCGTGCCACTGCATCCCCTCATCTTGGTCATTTTTCTGTTCCTTTTCGCCAGTTTAGTATCAAGCGTAGTCCAATAATTAACCACCTCAAACCAGACCCCAAAAAACCCCTCACCCTGTGCTCAGAAGAGCTCTCTTTTAAGGCCGCTTTTTTTTCACCGATCATTTGGTTTTAAGTTATAACCAGCTGGAATTTAAGTCTGTGAATACCGGGAGTATTCTCAGCGTTTATTCTTATAAAACGAACACAACATCATGACTCATTTAACTTCTTCGGCGCACGTCGCCATGGCAGGGAACACACCCACAGGCGACCCCGTCACCCTCCGTCGGGCGGCCGACGTCTCTCACCTGGTGAACACCAGTACCCAGGCTCGCAGCAATGCACGGATCGTGATTGGTATCGCGCTGGGCGGTGTCTTCCTCGACGCTTACGATCTGGGGGCGCTGGCCTTTGGCATGAAAGATGTCACCCGCGAGTTTGGCCTGTCACCGACCGGGGCCGGAATGGTGGCGTCAGCTATTGCCTTCGGGGCTATCATCGGCGCGATAATTGGCGGTTACCTCACCGACAAAATCGGCCGCTATCGCGTCTTTATGGCAGATATGTTCTTCTTTGTGGTCGCCGCACTGGCCTGTGCGTTTGCGCCGAATGAATACGTGCTGGCAGGTGCCCGCTTTGTGATGGGGTTGGGAGTAGGGATTGATTTGCCGGTGGCAATGGCCTTCCTCGCCGAGTTTTCCAGGCTCAAGGGGCGCGGCAATAAGGCGTCGAGCATTGCGATGTGGTGCCCCACCTGGTATGCCGCCATCTCCATTTCCTATCTGCTGGTGCTGTTTTTCTATACGGTGCTGCCTGAAGCACATGCCGGTCTGCTGTGGCGAATTATCCTCGGATTTGGGGCTGTGCCTGCCATCCTGATTATCGCTATCCGCAGTCGCTATATGAGCGAGTCGCCAGTCTGGGCGGCTAATCAGGGCAACCTGCACGATGCGGCCGCGATTCTGCGAAACTCCTACGGCATCAATGCTCAGGTGGCAAAAGACGCCGATCTGACACCCGCGACACCGACCCGCAAGGCCAGCTGGCGCAATTATGGCGAACTGCTGAAGGGGGTCTATCTGCGGCGCACTCTCCTGGCGACCGTTACCGCCATAGCTTCTGCCTTTGCCTACAATGCCGTGGCCTTTGGCCTGCCGGTGATCATCTCCAGTTTCCTGGCCCAGTCAATGCTGACCACCATTCTGGTCTCACTGGCGCTCAACCTGCTGTTTGCCTTTGTTGGCGGCATCCTGGCTGTGCGTCTGGTTCCGCGCTTTGGCGCATGGAAAATGACGGTGCTCGGTTACAGCTTCCAGTTTGTGGCGCTGATTGGGCTGGCACTGGTGGGGAAACCGGCCGATGGCGGCCAGGCGGCGGTGTCTGTTGCGATGCTGGCGTTGTTCCTGCTCGGTCAGGGCCTTGGTCCGGGTTCCCACACCATGACTTTCGCTTCACTGAGCTACCCAACCTCGCTGCGCGGCGTGGGCGTGGGCTTTAACCAGACGCTGATGCGGGGCAGCTCAACCGTGTCGCTGTTCATGTTCCCACTGCTGTCGGCCGCACTGAGCACCAACGTGTTCTGGGTGATTGGCCTGGCCCCGCTGGCAGGACTGATTGCGCTGCTGGCCATCCGCTGGGAGCCGTCAGGTTACGACGTGGACGCGGAGGATTTCACTGCAGGCTAGCCGGCCAGGCGTTGCGCGGTAAAGCGCTCGAGCTCGGCAGGGATGCGGGCAAAGGTGTGCAGGAACCAGGGCGTGAAGTGCTCGGGATGCTGGTCGATTTCCTGCTGTATATCCGTCAGTGACGCGTAGCGCCAGCCATCAGCCTCGTTGGGATCGGGTTGCGGCAGCTCATCGCTGAAGGTGAAGTAAACGTGACCATATTCATGTTCGGTCAGACCATTGCTCAGCGGCAGATTATAGCTCAGCTCAAACATCGGATGCAGCGTCAGGCGCAGCCCCATTTCTTCATACAGCCGACGTTCCGCCGCGTGCTGGGTGGATTCCTGTGGATAAGGATGACCGCAGGTGGTGTTGCTCCACAGACCGCCACAGTGATATTTATCGTTCGCACGCTGTTGTAACAACAGCTGGTGGCGTGAATTAAACACGTAAACGGTGATCGCGCGATGCAGCAACCCTTTTTTGTGAACTTCAAGCTTTTCCATTCTGCCGATGGGACGATCGTGGCGATCAACCAGGATAACTTCAATTGCAGACATGCGTACTCCTTCAGACTTATCTCAGATATTGTGGCATATCTTCCGGCAGTCTGACTGCATAAAATCGTACATTTATGTGACAAAAAGAACCGCTAAAAAACCGTTCAGATTACCTTAAAAACCTTCAAAATTAACAACCTGCCGCAATAAAATCACCGTTGGCACTGACCGGGATCACCGAGAAGAACAGCACAAAAGCGAAAAATATCAGCAATAATCCGGCGATCAGCGCGCTCAGGCTGTAGGCACGACCAGCCAGCCGCGACAGCCAGCTCTGGTTCAGCAGCAGCAGATGATTGCGGGTATGGCCGATGAGGGTAGCAATCAGCATAATGGAAAGGCTGGTCCCCACGGCCATACTCATGGTCGCCAGCACGCCCCAGCGATAAAAGCCTATTGCGTTAGCGAAGATCAGGATCAATATCGCCCCACTACAGGGGCGCAGGCCGATAGAGAAGATCACCCACAGGCGGGTTTTCCAGTCTCCCTCAAGCTGTTGAACCGTGGGAAGATGATTATGGCCACAGCCACAATTGTCCACCTGCGCCTGGTCGCGGTGCTTCCTGTTGCCACGATGCAGGCTTAATTTCAGGCCCATTGCCCGCAACAGCAGCGCAATACCAAAAAAGGCAATAAATACCGCACTGCCCTTTTCAACGTAATACCGGCTCAGGCTCAGATCGCCTGCGGAAAGGTTAAAGATAACCGCCAGCACCCAGACAAACGCAATCGCGGTGACGCCCTGCATCAGGCTGCCCAACAGAGTAACCCACCGGCTGGCTGCCCCTTTTTCCGTGCTGGTGGCCAGCCAGGTGGTGATCACAAACTTGCCGTGACCAGGCCCTACCGCGTGCAGAAAACCGTAGACGAAGCCGCCCAGCACCAGCATGACGCCGCCTTTGATCTGCCCACTTTGCTGCTGCAGCATATACATCACCAGGTAGCGATGCATGGTGATCTGGAAGGCAATACAGGCCTGGACAAAATCAGCCCAGTAAAAACTGAACAGGCCCAGCGCAAGGCAGATCAGCAGCAGAGACAGGGTGTAAACAGGGTGCTGTTTCAGAACGGAAGAGTGCATTGGCGAACCCGCGGATATTATCAATGGCGCGTTCTGCCGGGAGAAATCCCGGAAGGAAAGCCCGACGCGCCTGCGTCGGGCCTTATCTTACAGTTTAAAGCTGCTGACAACCAGCTCCAGCTGGACTGTCTGCTCTTCCATCGCCTGAGCGGCAGAAGAGACCTGCTCCACCAGCGAAGCGTTCTGCTGGGTGGTACTGTCCAGCTGGTTGATGGCAGTATTGATCTGGTCTATCCCCATACTCTGTTCACGGCTGGCTGACATGATTTCGGCCATCAGCGAGGTCACGCTGCTGACGCCATTCATCAGCTCATCCATCGTGCTGCCTGCTTCCTGCACCAACTGGCTGCCCTGGTGGATATTTGCCACCGATTCTTCAATCAGTTTCTTGATCTCGCGGGCAGAGTTAGCTGAACGCTGGGCGAGGTTACGCACCTCAGAAGCCACCACGGCAAAACCTCGTCCCTGTTCACCGGCCCGGGCAGCTTCCACTGCAGCGTTAAGAGCAAGGATGTTAGTCTGGAAGGCTATGCTGTCGATTACGCTGATAATATCAACCACCTTGCGGGAAGACGCGTTAATTTCTCCCATGGTAGTGACCACCTGTTTCACCACGTTGGAACCCCGCTCTGCCACGCGCGAAGCGTCACCCGCCAGCTGGTTAGCATGGGTGGCGTTATCGGCGTTCTGTCGCACGGTGCCGGTCAGCTCTTCCATTGATGCGGCCGTCTGCACAATTGAGCTGGACTGTTCTTCGGTACGGGCTGACAGGTCGAGGTTACCGCTGGCAATCTCTTTAGAAGCCGAAGTGATCGCCAGTGCGCTGTTGCCGACCTGACGCATCAGGCCCTGCAGATACTCAATAAAGTTATTAAAGCTCTGCGCCACAGCGTTGAACTCCGGACTGCCGCTGGCGGGGAGACGCTGCGTCAGGTCAGCCCCCCCTGTTGACAGGGCCAGGATGTTGTCGTTCAGACCGACAAGGCGTTTCATCATCGTGCGAATAAAGCCCAGCAGCACCAGCAGCAGCACGATTGCCAGCGGGATCTGGACCAGTCCCAGACGAGTCAGGATCGAGTTAGTCTGTTTTGACAACAATGCGGTAGGGACATCGCTGGCGATATACCACGGGCTGCCGCTGATTTGCTGCACAAACAGCGTATGGTTTCCGTCCTTACCATCATAATGGCTCTGTGAAGGTTCAGAACCGGCGGTGCTCAGTAAGCTGCGCAGTGGCGCCGCCATCGGTGTGGAAAGCTCACTGAGGTTGCGCAGCTTAGGACCGGCATCCACCAGGCTGGCGTCGCCCACGACTTTGCCGTCGGCTTCCACAATCAGTACCTGCCCCTGCACCGCCTGCCCCATCTCTCTGGCCAGATGGTTAAAGAAGCCCAACGTCACGTCGATGGTCGCCACGCCCCAGGCTGCGCCATTGCGGTAGATACCCATTGCACAGTTGGTCCGGGGCTGCGGGCTGGCCGCATCCTGATAGGCTTTAGCCCAGGCGCACTGCCCTTTTGCGGCGGCCAGCCCGTCTTTATACCAGGATTGTTCGTAGTAATTTGGGGCTTCGGCTGAGTTCCAGAAGGTGTTTACCTGCAGGATATTGCTGCCGTCACGGGCAAAGAAGGTGCTGAATTTATCTTTCGCAGGATCGCGCATTTTAGGCAGCGGCCAGACACCGCCGCCAAACACGTTGACGTCCTGATACTGGTTGACCAGCGCAGGCAGCATCGTATCAATGCTGGCGCTGTCCAGCACCGCCACGGATTCGGTGATGCTGCGCTGCTGAGCCTGAATACGGTTCATCATTTCTGTAATACGTGAACCAATGCTGTCCACTTCATAACGCACCAGCCGACTCTCGTTGGTGGTAAGCTGGGGCGCAACGAACATCTTAATGACCACAACGGTGATCAGCAGCAGCAACGCAAAGAAACCGACGATCAGGAGGGTAAACCTGCCCTGGGTAGTTTTCAACATGGTGAGCCCCACTCAACTCAATCAGGCACAATTGCCTGATCGTGTTAAGGGCTCGTTAAAAAATAACTTGAGGTGATCGGGATCACCATTCAGAGAATTATTTTGCTAAGGTCATGCTGGTGACTCACCTGCCAGCATTTAACTCTGCGATTCAACAACTTGCTGACGAGGTCTGAAAACATGGTCTCCCCCGACTTCCCGCAGCCTGCTGACCAGCTGATTGCCGCCGTTGTCATCCCCCCCGGCAAATACGCGTTCAGCAGCGGTGACCGGTGTCGCCCAGAGGAGATTGACCTTTTCACCTTCCCGTTTTGGCAAAGTGAACTGGCCGTCATCGCCCGCCAGCTCGCCTGACAGCAGAAAACCTTCAAAACCAACCGGTGCCACGGCTGATGCCAGAGTGTGTCCTTCCCCCAGCCAGCTGAGGCGCGCCCAGGGGTAATGCGCAAAGCTCGCCAGAGCACTCGCCATCTGCACCGCGTTCTCTTCAGTCATCACTTCAGCATCAATCGCCATGGCCAGCTCGGTTCGGCGATATTGTGGCGCCAGATCCTCATACAGAAAATCCACTCCCGGCATCGGACGGATGCTCATCCCCAGCGTCAGGAAATACCAGCTTCCCTGGTAATAATGTTGGGAAATCGCCATCGGCGGCCAGTTGCCCTGGTCGACAGAGTAATATTTCAGTGAGTCACCCAGCTGCGCCTGGTAGCATTTCAGCATCTCGTGCTGCATGGGTTCCCACAGGTGCCCCTCTTGCCAGTCACGCCAGAATAGCCGGTGTTTCTCCGCCTGGGCGTAGTAGTCATTGGTGGAGGCCGATCCCAGCGGCGCGGTCAGCCGATTTTCTTTGATGCAGGCCGCCGAAAAGCTGACCTGTTTATCCTGATAGAGGCTCCAGCCAGGGATCACCGCCAGCAATTGCCCCTGGTACCACAGCGCAGCGCCGTCGTCGGTCGGCTCCCAGACCACCTGTAATCCAGCAGGGTCCAGCATGGGTTCCGCCTCCAGCGTGCGGCAGAATTCCGCGCTGAGCAGCGGCGGGATACCCTTTTCCATTGCAGCACGATCTTCCTGTACAGGTGCTGGAAGAAGGTTTCTCAGCCAGCAGCCGCGGACGGCAAACTGGCTGCGAAAAGGCTCTGTGGGCCAGATGTAAAAATAAGCGGCACGCTCATCCTGTTCAACCATAGCGATTAGCGTTTGTTGCTGATTGGTCACTTCAGCAATCCGATACGACTGTGTCATAAGGCCTCGACGGTGGGTGGCGGGATCCCTTTTTCCGGACAATAGAGCAGGATGTGCCGTTGTGCCACGTCAGGACAAGGGTAAAAGTCTCAAAAACCTCTTTTCTGCAGCCTCTTTACGCCGTAACCGGCCCATTCGGGGCCAAATATATCAATGAGATGCCGGACCGGGTGACGTTCAGGCGGTTGTTCCCCGTGAAGATATCGGGTTCTGCCAGACCGTAAACCCTCGTTCGCTGTAGCGGTCAAAAAACCAGGGGCTCAGCTTAGAGACCTGCGCGTTTTCCGGGCCGAAAGGGGCTTTTGGTGTGTTCCTGTTCTCAGGGAAAACCGTAACGCGGTTCTTCACGTCAGCATAAATCCACCAAACCCACATACTCACCCCTCCCTTCCCATCCGCTTCATCGCACGTTGCCAGGCACCACGACGGATGCACCAGCGGAGCAGCGCGGCCAGCAGGTTCAGACGCTTGCGGATCAGCGTGCGCTTCAGCGGCGAGAAGCGGAAACCGAACTGCTGCTGCGCCCATTCTGGCAGCAGCTCAATACCGGCCATCATCATCGCGTGCATCGCCGGACGGGCCTGCCGGCTCGGTGCCGGAGCCTGTAACAGCAGGGTCAGAACTTCCCGCGTCCTCTCATCGCAGCGTAACTCCGGCTGTAACGTCTGCAGATAATCCTCCACTGCCTGTACCGTTTTTGGCACGTTTTCCGCGCCCAGCGCTTCGGCGACAACGGCGGCTTCGGCATAGTAGCGATCCTGTTCAGCCAGGCTCAGCTGCGGATTTTTATAACGTAAATGAGCCGCAAGAAAACGGCTGGTTTCCGCCACGTGCACCCACGTCAGCAGCGCCGGATCGCTGGCGGCGTACGGCGTTCCCATCGCATCGACGCCGGTGACCTGCAGGTGGATACGCTTCACCCGTTCAATCAACGTGTTGGCGTCAGCGGAATTGCCGAAGGTGGTCACGGCGATAAACTGGCTGGTGCGCCGCAGCCTGCCCATCATATCTTCACGGAAGGTGGAGTGATCCCACACCCCGGCCAGTGCCAGCGGGTGCAGCATCTGCATCAGCAGTGCGGAGATGCCGCCACACAGCATGGAGGAAAAATCACCGTGCACGCGCCAGATAATGCTGTCCGGGCCATACAGCCCCGGATCACCTTCCGGCCGGGAGAGATCGAAATCATGGCTTGCCAGACCGTTCAGACGGAAGATCTGCTGCTGAATTCTGTCGCGAACCGACCACATAACGAACCCTGGTTATTTTCAAAAAGAAAAGGGACGACAGTATCGTCCCTCAGGTGGCTCAGAGGCCGGTTTCAGGCACGCGGCCCCGGCTACAGGTACTCAAATTCCGCGCTGTTGGTACGGGCAGAATCCAGCCCGATCATCACGTTGAATTTACCCGGTTCAGCCACCTGCTGCATTCTTGCATTCCAGAACTGCAAAGCCCTGACGTCAATCGGGAAAGTGACCGTCTTGGTCTCGCCCGCTTTCAGCATAATACGCTTAAAGCCCTTCAGCTCTTTCACCGGGCGGCTGAGGCTGGCCATCTCGTCATGCAGATACATCTGCACGACCGTTGCCCCATCGCGGCTGCCGGTATTGGTCACGGTCACACTGGCATTAACCGTGCCATTGTGCGGCAGGGTTTTCGATGACAGAGTCACCGGCGACACCGTGAAAGTGGTGTAGCTCAGACCATAGCCGAACGGGAACAGGGGGCCATTCGCAGCATCATAATAGTGCGAAGTGTACTTATTCGGTTTGTTGGCATCGTACGGACGACCGGTGTTCAGGTGGTTGTAGTAAATGGGGATCTGTCCGACGGAACGTGGGAATGACATCGGCAGTTTGCCCGACGGGTTGTAATCGCCAAACAGCACATCGGCAATAGCATTGCCTCCCTCAGTACCGCTGAACCAGGTTTCCAGCAGCGCATCAGCCTGCCTGTTCTCTTTCACCAGCGCCAGCGGGCGGCCGTTCATCAGTACCAGCACCAGCGGTTTGCCAGTGGTTTTCAGCGCGTCGATCAGCGCCAGCTGGCTTGGCGGAATAGTGATATCACTGCGACTGGAGGCTTCATGTGCCATGCCCTGTGCTTCACCCACTACCGCGACCACCACGTCAGATTTCTTCGCCGTGGCGACGGCTTCATCCAGCATCTCTTTCGGCGAGCGCGGATCTATCGTCACCGCTTTCTCGTAAATATTCAGGAAATCCTGAATGCCTTTGTTATCGGTGATATTGGCCCCCCTGGCATACAGCACTGTCGCTTTACCCGCGGTGGCATCTTTCATCCCCTGCAGCACTGTCACCGACTGTGAAACCACGCCCGCCGCTGACCAGCTGCCCATGATGTCACGCTGGCTGTCTGCCAGTGGGCCAATCAGCGCAATGGTACCGGATTTTTTCAGCGGCAGCGTTTCAAGACGGTTTTTCAGCAGGACGATGCTTTTGCGCGCTACGTCGCGAGCTTCAGTACGGTGCAGGCGGTTTTCCGCGTTGGTATCAACCGGATCGCTGCCTTTCGGGCCCAGATGGCTGTAGGGATCGTTAAACAGGCCCATATCATACTTGACGTTAAGCACGTGACGGGTGGCATCGTCGATCTCTTTCTCGCTTACCGCTCCCCTCTGCACCAGGCCCGGCAGATACTTGCTGTAGAACTCGTCGCTCATGCTCATATTGACGCCAGCCTGAATCGCAATGCGCACGGCATCCTGTGGATCGCTGGCCACGCCATGCTTGATCAACTCTTTAATGGCGCCATGGTCGCTGATGGTAATGCCCTTGAACTTCCAGTCGTCACGCAGTAGATCTTTCAGCAACCAGCTGTCCGCCGTGGCCGGAACGCCATTCAGTGAATTCAGCGCCACCATAACACCACCGCTGCCAGCATCCAGCGCGGCTTTGTACGGCGGCAGATAATCCTGCGCCAGACGCTGCGGGCTCATGTCCACCGTGTTGTAATCACGCCCGCCTTCCACCGCGCCATAAGCGGCAAAGTGCTTGACGCTGGTCATCACCGAATAGCGATCGGCCGGGCTTTTGCCCTGCATGGACTGCACCAGCGTGCGTCCCATCTGCGAAGTCAGATAAGTGTCCTCGCCAAAGCCTTCAGAAACCCTGCCCCAGCGTGGTTCCCGGGTAACATCCACCATCGGTGCCCAGGTCATGTTCAGGCCATCGTCTGCCGCTTCATAAGCGGAGATGCGCCCCACTTCAGCCACCGCATCAAGATCCCAGCTGGAAGCGAGGCCCAGCGGAATAGGAAATACCGTGCGCTGACCATGCACCACGTCATAGGCAAAAAACAACGGAATTTTCAGGCGGCTGAGCTGCATCACCTGGTCCTGCATCGCACGGATGTCCTGACGGGTGACCGTGTTAAAAATGGCGCCGACCTGCTCATGTTTGATCATTTCACGGATAGCCTCTTTCGGGTTATCCGGGCCGACACTGATCAGCCTGAGCTGGCCAATTTTCTCGTCGAGGGTCATTTTTTTCAGCAAATCCGTCACAAACGCATCGCGGGCTTCCGGGGTTAACGCATGTGGACCAGACAAGCCATCAGCAAAAGCAGGGTGTAACGTTAAGGCGGCAGCGAGGCTGACAGAGCAAATCCATTTCATCAGGGCGGTTTCTCTCAAGTAACTGCGGGGGAAGGATTTATTGAGTGACAAAGTCATAAGGCTTTCAGTGTGCCATAAGTTGAGGATAGCAGGTAGTTTTCAACGCACTGGCACGATTCACCTCTGATTTTTTTAAACCCGGCAGCCAGTTCAGGGGGTGCTAAAATCAACACGTGACATAAAAAAGGACAAAGGATATGCACAACTCCCCTTCCCCGGCCAGCCAGAAGCTGGTCACTGAGCTGGCCCGAGTGGTTGGCCGCCCCCATCTTCTGACCGATCCTCAACACACTGAACGCTATCGTAAAGGCTTTCGCTCCGGCGCCGGCGAGGCGCTGGCCGTGGTCTTTCCCGGTACGCTGCTGGAGCAGTGGCGGGTTTTGCAAGCCTGCGTCGCCGCCGATGCAATCGTTCTGATGCAGGCAGCCAACACCGGCCTGACCGAAGGATCCACGCCAAATGGCAACGATTACGATCGCGATGTGGTCATTATCAGCACCCTGAGGATGGACAAAATCCAGCTGCTCGACGAGGGTAAACAGGTGCTGGCCTTTCCGGGCAGCACGCTCTATCAGCTGGAAAAAATCCTCAAGCCGCTGGGACGTGAGCCGCATTCGGTCATTGGGTCTTCCTGCATTGGCGCTTCGGTGCTGGGCGGCGTTTGCAATAACTCAGGCGGTTCGCTGATCAAGCGCGGTCCGGCCTGGAGTGAACTGGCCCTTTTCGCGCAGATTGATGCCGGGGGCAAACTGACGCTGGTCAATCATCTGGGTATGGATCTTGGCAGCACGCCGGAACAGATCCTCAGCCGCCTGGACGATGCAACCTGGCAGCAAAGTGACGTGAAACACGATGCGCGTCATGCCTCTGACCATGAATATGCCGCGCGCGTACGCGATGTGCAGGCTGATACACCTTCCCGGTTCAACGCCGATTCCCGCAGATTATTTGAGGCATCGGGCTGCGCAGGCAAACTGGCCGTGTTTGCCGTGCGGCTGGATACCTTTGCCCGTGAAAAGTCACAGCAGGTCTTTTATATCGGCACCAACAACCCAGACGTGCTTGACGAGCTGCGCCGCCACATTCTCAGCCAGTTCAGCGAGTTGCCGGTGGCGGGGGAATATCTGCATCGCGATATTTTTGATATTGCAGAAATTTACGGTAAAGACACCTTCGTGATGATTGACAAGCTGGGCACCGACAAGATGCCGTTATTTTTCACCCTGAAAGGCCGCGTGGATGCCTGGCTGAAAAAAATCAGTTTCGTTAAGCCAAACCTGTCAGACCGCCTGCTGCAGAAAGTCAGCAATCTGTTGCCCTCGCACCTGCCCGCGCGACTCAAACAGTACCGTGACCGGTTTGAACATCACCTGATGCTGAAGATGGCCGGGCCAGGTATTGATGAGGCCCGCGAATATCTGCAGGACTATTTTGCTCAGGCCGAAGGGGCATTTTTTGAATGCACGCCTGAAGAGGGCGCGAAAGCATTCCTGCACCGCTTTGCCGCAGCAGGCGCGGCCGTGCGCTATCACGCTGTCCATCATGACGAGGTCGAAGACATTCTGGCGCTGGATATTGCCCTGCGCCGTAACGACCGCGACTGGTTTGAGAGGCTGCCCGCAGAGTTTAACGATGCGCTGGTACACCGGCTCTATTACGGCCACTTCTTCTGCCACGTTTTCCACCAGGATTACATTGTGAAAAAGGGCGTGGATGCCCACGCCCTGAAGGAGAAGATGCTGGCGATTCTGGCCGATCGCGGGGCTGAATATCCGGCAGAACACAATGTCGGCCATCTGTATAAGGCCAAACCGCAGCTGAAAGCCTTTTATCAGCAGCTCGACCCCACCAACAGCCTCAATCCGGGGATCGGCAAAACCACCAAAGCGAAGAACTGGGGGAATTAGGGAAGATCGCCCTGATCCACCACGACTTTCTGACCATTTCGCTGTTCGACAATCATTGTCTGTGGCGTGGACAGCACCACGCCCTCTTTGCGCAGACGAGTGAGGATATCAAACAGCAGGTCGCTCTTCGCGCCTGAGACCTGGCGTGGGCTGGCAACGTTGCCGGTCACCGCCAGCACAATCCCTGCGGAGGTCAGGTCTTTAAAGCTCACGGACGGCTCCGGCGTTTCCAGAATGCGCTCATTTTCAATAAACACATCCAGCAGCAGCTGACGGACCAGTTCCGGGTCGATATCCAGCGGGAAGGTCAGGGTGATGGTTGCCACACCCTGCGCATTGCCCATGGTGGCGTTGCGCACGTTCTGCGAGATAAACTGCGAGTTCGGCACGATCACCGTGGATTTATCGCTCAGTTGGATCTCGGTGGCACGCACGTTAATGCGGCGAATATCCCCTTCAATCCCACTGATGCTCACCAGATCCCCGACTTTCACCGGGCGCTCCGTCAGCAGGATCAGGCCGGAGATAAAGTTCTTCACAATCTCCTGAAGGCCAAAACCGATACCCACCGACAGGGCGCTGACAATCCACGCCAGTTTGTTCCACTGCAGCCCCATGATCGACAGAGCCAGCAGGAACACCAGCACATAACCGACATTGCTGAACAGGGTGATCAGCGAGACGCGCATTCCGGCGTCCATGGTGGTTTTCGGCAGGAAGTCCTGATCGAGCCAGCGCTTAACCGAGCGCAGCACGTAGATGCCGACAATCAGGCACAGCAGCGCATTAAGCACGTGAGCCGGTACGATATTCAGCGACTCCAGCCCCTTGCCGCCCCAGAACTCAATAGCTTTTTGCACCAGCTCGATCGGCGTCGCGCTGCCAAAAGTCCCGTTAAGCAGCGCCATCGCTGCCACCAGCACCAGAATGGTTTTACCTACTGCGCCGATCAGTGCCGCAACCTGCGACAGATGACGCTCATCAATATTCAGCGAGCGCTGGATGCTTTTACCGGAAGCATTATTAGTCGAAAACAGGCTTTCGCTGCCGTCTGCCACCAGCTGGCTGAGAATATAGAAGGAGCCAAACACGATGCCCATCCAGATCAGCTCGTAGCTCATGAAGCGCGCCAGCGTCACGTAACCAATCACCAGCGCCGCCAGAATCGCCCCGCCCACCAGGGTGATGGCCATCTGGATCAGCCCGACCAGGGTGGACTTAGCTTCCGGCTGGCCGCCTTCCAGACTCATTTTGCGGCGAACGCGATTAGTGCGAATGCTGATAGAGAGCGCCATGGCACCAATCAGCAGCGCGGTGATGCCGTTCGCCAGCACCGTAGTGCCCACACTGGTATTGGCGCTGCTGTTGAGGATCTCTATGGTCTGGAAGACAAACACCAGCGCGGCGGTCAGCGGCGGAAAAGGCTTCAGCGCCAGCGCAACCTGATTGGAGATATTCGGCAATCGCCAGGAGGGACGGCGGGTTGACAGGAATGCCCTGCCCAGCCCGGCGATCAGTCCGCAGAGAATGCTCAGGCCGACCAGCTTGTCGGCAAATGTCCGCACATCATCCACCACATCATCATGACGGGTAAAAGCGAGGTCCAGGAAGTTAAAGGCCAGCACCACGGCGATCAGGGTGGTCATCGCAATCGCGGCAGCCAGAAAGCTACGGCGCAGGCGACCTTCCGGCAGCAGATGAATGCCTACCCAGGCCAGAAACTCTTCCAGATAGCGGCGGCCAAAGGTGGCGACCAGTCCCGCCAGCACCACCCAGAAGACGGTGCCAATCCGCCAGCCCGGCTGCCAGGAAAGTCTGGCGGTATCCGCCAGTGCGCTGACAAAATCACTGACTTTGGCGGCGTCATCACTCTGGGTATTAAACATCGGTGACCAGAAACGCGGACCGAAGATACTGCCGGCATTCAGTGCCAGCTGAGTTTTCAGCGCATCCCGACGCAGGCTGACAATCTGCGAGGAGAGATTGATTGCCCCGCTTTTAATCGCCTCGGCCTGCTTGATCTGATCGTCCGCTTTACCCTTCTGGTTCTCCAGGTTTTTGCGTTTGCTGGTGACTTCAGCGGTCTCTTTTACCCCGCTTTCCGGTTTGGGAGCCGGACCAAGCACCGCAAGCTGAGCCTGCAGCTGAGCTCGCTGAGGAATAATCCCCTGCATCAGCGTATCGGCATCTCCTGACAGCTCCAGCGCCATATCATTCAGCGCGGACAGGCGGCTGTCGTTGGTTTCACCGGAAACCTGCTGCTTAATTTTATCCAGCACCTTCTGCATTTTCGGCAGTTCAACCGCAGCATTGACTTTGGCCGGAGCCTCGCCACTTTGCTGGCTGGAGTCGTCGGAAGCCGCCTGCGCCTGCAGCGGAGAACAGACGATCAGGGCCAGCAGACAGATGCGAAAGAAGGTTAATAAGGTAGACATGAAAATTTCCAGATATAAAGACGAGGCCGGAGCACACCGGCACCAGAAAATCTTGCGCCAGTCTATGCTTTTGCCCGGCCTGAAACTATAGGATTTCTTAACTACTCGACGTTTTCTGCAGCGCCGCCATTACTGACCATATCTGCCGCTTTCTGCTTCTTATAGCTCAGGGCAGCAGCGGGAATCGGCGAAACCTTGCCGGTTTCCATCCAGCTACGCAGCCGGTTAGCGTCAGCAAAATGAGTATATTTGCCGAAGGCATCCATCACCACCAGAGACACCGGACGCTGATTGATCACCGTACGCATGACCAGGCAATGGCCTGCTTCATTGGTGAAGCCGGTTTTGGTCAGCTGAATATTCCAGTCCGGGCGATAAACCAGATGGTTAGTGTTACGGAAAGGCAGAGTGTAATTGGGGCTTCTGAAGCTCGCCATGTCTTCATGGGTGGTACTGAGCTGGCCAATCAGCGGATAGCGTTTGGTGGCAATCAGCAGTCTGGTCAGGTCGCGGGCCGTTGAAACGTTCTCAACAGACAGACCGGTTGGCTCAACGTAGCGGGTATGGGTCATGCCCAGCTCGCGGGCTTTGGCGTTCATCGCGCGGATAAAGGCCTCGTAGCCGCCCGGATAGTGATGAGCCAGGCTGGCGGCCGCGCGGTTTTCAGAGGACATCAGCGCCAGCAGCATCATATTTTTACGGCTGATTTCGCTGTTCAGACGGACGCGGGAGTAAACGCCGCGCATCTCTGGCGTCTGGCTGATATCCACATTCAGCATCTCGTCCATTGGCAGGTGGGCATCCAGCGTCACCATTACCGTCATCAGTTTGGTGATGGATGCCATCGGACGGACCAGGTCGGGGTGACTGGCATAAATAACTTTATTGCTGTTGAGGTCGACGACCATCGCGCTGCCAGAGGCGATTTGCGGCTGTGTCAGCGGGGCCACGTCAGCAAGGCGATGACTGGCGTCGGCCTGAGGCACGAAAACCTGTCCAGTAAAAAGCAGAGCCAGACTCAAGAGAGATATGCGGATTTTTGCAGGCATCTTTAAAAACTTAACCGGGTAGTGATTCAGGTGCGACACAGCAGCCGCACGCCGCCACCGCGAAAAGCAGGCCTCACGGGGGCTGGCTAACGCATAATACGCCGGAGACTGAGTTTTTTCCTACAGGAGATTCGTTTCCGGGCGTTAATGAGCTGCCGCCGGGAAACCGGCGGCAGAAAAAGTCAGAAAAGTCGGTAACCGTACCCCCACAACACCACGGTCAGGGCCATTAATACTTCAAAGACCAGAATACCTATTGCCAGCGTTGAGCCGGAAAAGCGCATGCTCTCTTCCCGGTCAATATTCAGAAACATTGGGATGCCGACGTAGAGCAAATAGCCGGTATACACCAGCGCCAGCGCGCCGACAAAAACGCACAGCCAGACCAGAGGATAGAGTGCCACCAGTCCGCTGATAAACAGTGGCGTGGCCACATACCCGGCGAAAACGGTACAGCGCTGCAGGCCCGGGCGTTGTGGATAATCACGGGCCATCCAGTCAATCACCCTACCCATTACCGCCACCCCGCCGAGGATCAGGGCATAAAAGAGGATCGCCAGCGCCAGGGCGTTTGACATTGACAGAGGGATGTTCTGTTGAGAACCAATGTCCCAGCCAAACTGCGTGGTGCCGATAAACGCGCAGATGACCGGGATCAGCGCCATCAGCAGAACGTGGTGCGTGTAGTGATGAGAGACAGTTTCGTTCTCCAGCTTAATATCGCGCATCTCCCGGTCAGGATGCGCAAGCAGTCCCCAGACATGGTTCATATCTTCACTCCTCTGCTACAACGGGCCGCCGGTCAGTGGGATAATGGCGGATTACCTCAAGTATAAAGGGTCGTGACATGTTTGTTTTTTCGCCAGAGTAACTTCTGGCTAATCAATTCAATTTGCAGTGAAAAAAAACGCAAATATCGCTAACTTTCAGCCCGGTTTCAGTCAAAGCGGTTAGACTTACCCCCTTTACAGCCAAAATATTCACGCTACAGGTAACCCGCGAGTGCACCTGTAACCTGAAATACTCAGGCTAGGCGCATCAACCGCAGGAGGAACGGCATATGGATGTCAATCATCTGATCTCGCAGTACGGTTATCTGGCGCTGTTTATTGGCTGCATTGCCGAAGGGGAAACGTTCACGCTGCTGGGCGGCGTGGCGGCGCATGAAGGATTGCTGCACTATGGCCTGGTGGTGCTGGTTGCCATGGCTGGTGGCATCCTGGGCGATACCGCCCTGTTCTTTATCGGCCGCCACTACGGCTCGGCGATACTGAAACGGTTTAAGAAGCATCAGAAACAGATTGCCAAAGCCAACAGGCTGATCCGCAAACGACCGGTTCTGTTTGTGATCGGCGTCAGGTTTATGTATGGCCTGCGCATCCTCGGCCCGATTATTATCGGGTCCAGCAACTTAAAGCCGCAGAAGTTCTTACTGTTAAATGTGATTGGCGCCGTAGCCTGGGCGCTGATTTTCGTCACCCTGGGCTATGTTGGCGGTCAGGTTATTGCCCCGTGGCTGCATACGTTGGATCATCACCTGAAGAAAGTGTTCTGGGTGCTGCTGGCGATTGCGGTGGTCTGGGGGATCCGGCTGTACTATAAGCACCGCTCGGATCGCGAACCAGACGACGGGAATGAGAGTGAAGAGAACGACCGTAATGCAGAGTAAATCCTCACTTCTGCATAAAGTACTGCGGATTAGCCAGCATAAAACCGCCATCAACAACAAATGACTGGCCGGTGGTGTAGGTCGACCACGGTGAGCAGAGCCACGCAACAAGACTGGCCACTTCCCGCGTGTCGCCCGGCCGGCCTGCCGGGATCTCCGGTATTGAAATGCGATGCGCGTCATCATTGGTCATATTATTGATTGGCGTGGCAATCGCTCCGGGTGCCACCGAGTTGACCAGAATTTTATGCGGTATCAGGCTGAGCGCCATGGATTTAGTCAGGCCGCCCAGCGCATGTTTCGCCGCGGTATAAGCCACCGACCCCGGCAGCGGCGTATGCTCATGCACCGAAGTAATATTAACAATCCTGCCCCCTTCCCCCTGTTTAACCATATGGCGCGCTGCAATCTGCGAACAAAGAAAGGCGCCATCCACATCTACCGAGAAAACTTTACGCCAGTCTTCAAAAGTGGTCTCAAGAAAATCAGCTTTGAAGTTTGCACCAGCATTGTTGACCAGCACATCAATCCGGCCAAGGCGGGAAATCAGTGCCTCCAGCGAGCGACTGCCATTTTGCGGATCGCCCAGATCCAGCGGCTCAACTTCGGCCTTTTTGCCCAGTTCCCTGACCTGCCGGGCCGTCTCTTCCGCCCCCTTGTTGTCCGAACGCCAGGTGATACCCACATCAAACCCCTGCCGGGCCAGCATCACGGCGCAGGCCTGTCCGATACCGGAATTGGAGCCGGTTACAATGGCCACTTTGTTCTCTGGTGTACTCATGGTGCTCTCCTGTTGGATGGTGACAGCTTTCAACCAGTATAGAAGAGGAACAGAGCCGCAGGTTTACACCTCGTTGTGCTTCCCTGCCCCGAAACAGTCAGCCAGTGACTATAGTTAGCCGTAACATCTACACTGGCGGGGAACGGAATGAGCAAAATAAAACGTAAGATTGAAGACCATGGTGTGATTGGTGATTTGCGTACCTGTGCGCTGATAGCCAACGATGGCACCATCGATTATTTCTGCTGGCCCAACCTCGACAGCCCATCGGTCTTTACCGCACTGCTGGATGGCGATGAAGCCGGATTGTTCAGTCTTGCCCCCGACTGGCAGGGGGCGCGACAACAGCAACTCTACCTGCCGGATACCAACATGCTGCAAACCCGCTGGCTGGCAAAGGAAGGTGTGGCTGAAATCACCGACTACATGCCGCTGTGCCAGCAGGAAGACCGGCAGCCGCGGATTATACGACGGGTTAAAGTAGTCCATGGCCAGGCAACCTTCAGCCTGCGCTGTGCGCCAGTACATGATTACGCCAGAGCAAAAACCAGCGCCACAAAGCAGGACAAATGCGTGTTGTTCAGTGCGAAAGATCAACCCACGCTGCGCCTGTGCGGTGGCGTGAATTTTGCCGTGGAAAACAGCGCCGCCGTCGCGACTTTCACGCTGAAGGCAGGCGAATGCCGGGAGTTTGTGCTCGGCTGTGCTGAAGATGAACATCTGAATGAACAGAGCACCGAAAACTGCTTCAATGAGACACTGCATTTCTGGCGGCACTGGAGTGCGCAGAGCACTTATCACGGCCGCTGGCAGGAGATGGTGAACCGCTCGGCGCTGACGCTGAAGCTGCTGACCTCGTCTAAACATGGTTCTGTCGCCGCGGCGGCCACCTTCGGGCTGCCGGAAGAGCTGGGCGGAGAACGCAACTGGGATTATCGCGCCGCCTGGATAAGAGATGCTTCTTTCAGCATGTATGCGCTGATGCGTCTGGGCTATGTGGATGAAGCACGACACTTCACCCACTGGGTCGGTCGCTGCGTGGAAAACAGCCATAACGATGTGGAGAAGCTTCAGGTGATGTACCGCCTCGACAGCGGCACCGAACTGCATGAAAGCGAGCTGCTGAACCTGTCGGGCTATGCTGACTCGACCCCGGTCAGGATCGGTAACGACGCCTGGCGTCAGTCGCAGCTGGATATTTACGGCGAGCTGATGGATGCCATTTATCTCGCCAACAAATACGGTGAAGCCATCTCCCATCGCGGCTGGGTGCTCGTCACCAAAATGATTGACTACGTGAGCGAAAACTGGAACCAGGCCGATGCCGGGATCTGGGAGATGCGCGGAGAACCACAGCATTTTCTGCATTCCCGGCTGATGTGCTGGGTCGCGCTGGATCGTGCGGTGCGCCTCGGTGAAAAGCGTTCCCTCTCCTTCCCTTACGATCGCTGGTGTAAAACCCGCGACGACATCCGTGAGGACATCTGGAGCAATTTCTGGAATGAGGAGCGCGGCCATTTTACCGCCACCCGGCACGGTGATTTTGTCGATGCCTCGATGCTGCTGATGCCGCTGGTGCGCTTTGTCGGCGCCACCGATCCTGACTGGCTGTCCACGCTGGATACCATTAAAGAGAAGCTGGTCAGCGACGGCCTGGTACGCCGCTACAACCTTGAGGAGACCCCGGCAGACGGATTGCAGGGCGAGGAAGGCGCTTTCACGGCCTGTTCATTCTGGTATGTCGAGTGTCTGGCGCGGGCCGGACGGGTGCAGGAGGCGCATTTCGAATTTGAAAAGTTGCTGAGCTACGCTAATCCGCTCGGCTTGTATGCAGAAGAGTTTGATCGACAGGGTCGTGCGCTGGGTAACACTCCACAGGCGCTGAGTCATCTGGCGCTGATCAGCGCAGCCTTTTTTCTTAACAGGAAACTCAACGGCGACGACCCGCTATGGCAACCCTGAAGACAAATTGTGCGTTTTCAGCTTCCAGCGCCCGTTTTTACAGATAATTCTGCGTAAAGTTAATGCGACTATTATAAATCCTGGTTTCATCGGGATTATTATGACCATATAATGTGCAGCCGGTCACATCTGACCGGCACAGGCTCCTTATCCACTGATTACATGGCGCTACACCTGAAGAATATGAAAAAGAGCATCCGCGCATTAGCCGCTTTAGCCCTGGCCGTTACGGCATACAGCCATTCAGCCTTTGCCGTTGTTTATACATTGCCAGCCGCAAACAGCCGTCTGATTGGCCAGAACCTTGAAATTACCCTGCCCGCTGACAGCAAACTGCCGCTGGAAGCCTTTGCTGCACAGTATCAGATGGGCCTGAGCAACATGCTCGAAGCCAACCCAGGTGTGGATGTTTATCTGCCAAAAGCCGGCAGCAAACTGATTATTCCTCAGCAGTTGATCCTGCCAGACGCCCCGCGTGAAGGCATCGTGATCAACAGTGCGGAAATGCGCCTTTACTACTACCCGAAAGGCACCAATACCGTCGTGGTGCTACCGGTTGGCGTGGGCGAGCTGGGTAAAGATACCCCCATCAGCTGGACCACCGCCGTAGAGCGTAAGAAAGACGGCCCGACCTGGACGCCAACCAAAAAGATGCATGCAGATTCCGTGGCCGCTGGTGCGCCGCTGCCTGCGATCTTCCCTGCCGGACCGGATAACCCAATGGGCCTGTATGCGCTGTATATCGGCCGTTTGTATGCCATCCACGGTACTAACGCTAACTTTGGTATCGGCCTGCGTGTAAGCCATGGCTGTGTGCGCCTGCGTGCTGATGACATTAAATGGCTGTTCGACCACGTGCCGGTCGGCACCCGCGTACAGTTTATCGATCAGCCGATCAAAGCCACCGTTGAACCTGACGGTTCCCGTCTGGTGGAAGTGCATAATCCACTTTCCCAGACCGAAGAGCAGTTTAACTCTCGCGAGCCCGTGCCTCTGACCATCACTTCGGTAGTGAACAAAGTGGTTTCGGACGCCAGCGTGGACGCCGCAGCGGTGGAAAATGCACTGAAAGCCCGTACCGGCATGCCGACCAAAGTGAACGGCGGCGCGGATAATGGCTATGCTGCCCCCATTGCCGTTCAGGAGATGGAAGGTGCAATGCCGAAAGAGGAGCCAATGACCCCGGTGACCAACCAGGGGGCTAACGTGGTGAATCAAAACGCGGCTCAGGATAATGCGCCAGCAGACAGCAATGCGCCAGCCGCTACCCCGGAAAACGGTGACCAGCAGCAGTCTGCGCCTCAGGTGCCTGTTCAGCAGCAGGCTCCTGCCGCCCCGGATAGCAGCAGCTTTATGGTGCCTAAGCAGCCAGGTCCGATTTACGAAAATAAACCGGCTTCTGTGCCTGCCAAAGCCGCCGTTCCGGCAGCGTCAACCACTGACAGCCAGTCTTAATAACGGCTGTACAAAAAAACGGGCCCTGGCGGCCCGTTTTTTTTATCCTTTCGCCACCTGGATCTTATCCCGCCGCCGCAGCGCCAGCCATCCGGCTACGCAGGTTAACAGAGTCACCAGCAGCACCAGCAAAACAAATCCGTGGTGGTTGGTTGCCAGCGGGATCCCACCGACGTTCATCCCAAAGAAACCCGCCACAATGTTGATCGGCAACGCCAGCACGGTGATCACCGTCAGGGTGTACAGGGTGCGGTTACTCTGTTCCATCTGCCGCGAAGCAATCTCTTCCTGCAGCAGGCGGATACGCTCGGTCAGGCCAATCAGGTCATTCAGCACCACCGTGAACTCTTCGGTGAACTGACGCAGATCCTGCACCACCTGCCGGTCAAGCCAGCCCGGCGGTCGGTTAATCAGACGAAACAGTGCGGCCGGTTCGGGGGCAAGCAATCGCTGGAAGCGCAGCAGCATGCGGCGCAGCCTTCCCAGCTCGCTGCGGTTGTTTTTAATATGGTGAGTGAGCAGCCGCTCCTCGATTTGATCGACATACAGATTGGCGTGACGGACGATCTGTTCCAGTACCGTTTCCTGCTCCACCAGCAGATGAGCCAGCAGCTCGGTTGAGGATTGCGCAACCTGCTCGTCCAGTTTAGCCACCAGCCGCTCAATCAGGCGTACCGGTTTGAAGCGGGCGCTGACCACCAGACCGGCCCGGCACCAGATCCACAGCGTGGCATTTTCGTCACTGCTTTCGCGTGGATTAAAAATCACATCGTTCAGTACCGCCATCAGCGCATCGTTCTGTCTTTCGATTCGGGTGGTATGTGAGCCATGCTGGATCTCATCAAAGAAAGCCTCATCCACCGAGAAGTTGTTTTTCACCCAGCGGGCCGAGGCGGCATGGCTGAGATTCACGTGTAGCCACAAAAAACCTTCCCCTTCCGTTTTATGCTGCCAGGCTCTAATCGCCTCCTGTGCCGAAAGTCGCGTCGGTGCGGCGCTGCTGCAGAATGAATAACCATAAATCAGCCCGGCCACATCATCCGTGAAGTCAGGCTTTTGCAGGGTCAGAGGCTGGCGTTGGGTCATGAAAGTCCGGTTTGTCAGTAAAGAGTCACCAGACTGTAACGCAACTCTGTGACAGAGAGTTGACGGCCCGACCCGTCATGTGATCCAGCGGCAGTCAGAGGCTTTTTTCATATCATCTTTCTGTCATAAAACCCGGGTATCCCCCTCACTGTCAGCGTGCAATTGCACCGCCACCTGGCGATGTTTACGCCAACGATAAGACAGAGGGCTCACTTCCCCTCTCTTTTCAACTGGCCTGCACCACGGAGCGGGTCATTATCTGCAACCGCAGGGTAATGGCAAACGCAAACAGTACCACCACCGATGCCGCCAGATAGATCGAATCCACTCCCCAGTGCCCAATCAGCAGCCCGGCCAGCGGCCCGGTGATCCCCAGTCCGAAGTCAAGGAAAGCCGAATAGAGTCCAAGCGCCGATCCCTGATTCTGGGGTGCCACCTGCCTGATCGCCTCCACGCCCAGCGCCGGAAACACCAGCGAGAAGCCCGAACCGGTCAGAAACGCCCCCACATCGACCATCAGCGATGAGCTACCCTGCCAGATCATCAGCAATCCAAGACACTCAATGGCGAAGGAAACCAGCGCTACGCGGATGCCGCCAAAACGCCCGATACAGGTGCTGAATACCAGGCGCATGGCCACAAACCCGAGGCTGAACAGCGTCAGCGAGAAGGCCGCTCCGGACCAGTTATGACTGGCGAAAAAGAGAGTGATAAAGGTGGCAATCGTCCCGAAGCCAACGGTTCCCAGCCCCAGACACAGACCGTACAGCCAGATGCGTGAAAACACTTTGTTGAACGGGATACGCTGACCCACAGCCACCACGACCGCAGGACGCTGGGTGGCAAGCCAGAAGCCAAAAATCGCCATCAGCATAATCAGAACGGCAAAACCCGGAATACCAAACGCGGCATTGAGCATCACCCCAAGCGGCGCACCTACCGCCATCGCCAGATAAGTCGCCACGCCGTTCCACGAGATGACGCGCGCGCTCTGCACCGCGCCGACAATATTCATGCCCCACAATATTGAACCGGTAGCGGTCAGGCTTTCGCCCAGCCCCAGCACAATGCGGCCGATCGCCAGCAGGATCAGGCTGGTCAGCGGCCTGACATCAAACATCACCGCCAGCAGGCTGAACAGGCCGCTGGCACCACACAGCACCAGACCAACCAGCACCACTTTTTTTGGCCCCAGCAGATCGGCATAGCGCCCGGCCTGCGGGCGGCTGATCAGGGTGGCGAAATATTGCAGGCTGATAATCAGACCAGCCATAAACGAGCTGTAACCCAGCTTGTTATGCACATATCCCGGCAACACCGCCAGCGGCAGGCCTATCGACAGATAACAAAAGAAGGTAAAAACCACCACGGAGATAATGCGTTTGTTGAGCTGTGCAGTGGATAATGCAGGGGTCGAAGACATGTCAGAGCCAAAAAATGTGTGTGATATGGGTCACATCATACCCTTAGCACACTAAGAGATCCCGGGAAGAATATTGAAAAATGTGACTGTTTCCGTTAACAGCAGGTGAATGGTACGGATGCCCACCGCGCCGCCCAGGCCGCAGGGGAAAAGATACCCTCCTGACCTACACCCTGTTTCTCAACCAAATGGCATGTATCTGACAGGGATATATTGATTGTCTGATATGAGCGAAAAGCGGACATTTGCGTTCCCGGATCAGCTTCTCCGAACTGACTTACCGTTTGCGTTAACCCCCCTTTTGGGCGTCCATAACTCCTTGCATGCTAATCTCCAATAGTGGACAATAAATCCATTATAGGGAATTCATGTAAAATCTTACTTGTAGAATTCAAAGGAGTTAACATGACTTCAGTACTTACATTTGTAATGCTAATTGTCGGTGGGGTCGCTCTGGTTATTCAGAACACGTTGATGGCCAGGATAACTCACTCGGCTTCAACCATACTGATAGCTCTGGTACTGAATTCTGCAGTAGGGCTGGTTTTACTTATCACCCTACTTGCGGGAAAAACAGGTACATCAGGGTTTTACGAACTGTTTCAATCTTTCAAAGGCTGGATGCTACTGCCGGGCATTTTAGGTTCTTTTTTTGTATTTACCGGAATAACGGGTTATCAGAATATCGGTGCTTCGCGGACGATTGCGATACTGGTCGCCAGTCAACTCGTCGCAGGCCTCGGATATGATATGTACCGCAGTGGTACGGAGAGTGTGCTCAAAAACATGCCTGCCATAATCGGCGCTGTGCTACTGGTTGCGGGTACTTTTCTCGTGGCATCACGCAGGTTCTGATCTTAAATGCTGCTGCTGGCACGTCCTTGTGCCTGTAATTACTTTAACTTTGCCGTACTTAAGTATTCGTTATCAGGGTTGTTCCCGCGTATCTAAGCGTAACTGCAAAAACGTCAGGTCCAGCCAGCGCCCAAATTTGGCGACTACCTCTGATATTCTGCCAGCCTCTGTAAAACCGAGCTTTTTGTGAAGCGATATGGATGCTACGTTTTCAGATTCAATGCCAGCTACCATGACATGTTTGCCCTGATCGGTGGCCAGCCTAATCAGCTCCTCCATCAGAGCTTTACCTGCACCTCGTCCCTGGGCACTTTTATGCACATATACGGAATGCTCAACCGTGTAGCGATAGCCGTCCCACGGGCGCCAGTCGCCATATGAGGCATATCCAAGAACTGAATCGTCCACGTCAGCAAAGACGATGACGGGAAAACCTGCATCATGGCGGTCACTCATCCACTTTATTCGGTTAAGAAAATCGACTTTATTCTCATTCCAAATCGCTGTGGTATTAAGCACAGCGTTGTTATAAATCTCAGCGATGGTTTCAGCATCGCGTTCTGTTGCAGCACGAATTTGCATAGTAGACACCCCGTCTTTCATTCACTAAAGTAGATGAACAGTACATTATCTTAGTTATCCATTATGTTAGATAAATTGTCCAGCAAAGAAGATGATTTAAACGTTCGTATTGGCTTGAAGGTCAAGTTTGAACGAGAAAACCGGGGCTGGTCCCTGACCGATCTGGCAGAGAACTCTGGCGTATCAAGGGCAATGATTCATAAAATTGAGCGTGGTGAAAGCAGCCCAACAGCAACCTTGCTTGCGAGACTCTCAGGCGCTTTCGACATGTCTATGTCCCAGCTGCTTGCTGAGACGGAATCTCGTACCGGGGTGCTTGTCAGATATGAAAATCAGGCCGTATGGCAGGATCCAGAAACTGGCTACATTCGTCGCCATGCTTCGCCAGGGCAGATCCCCGTAGACTTGGTCAGTATCGAGCTTCCGGCAAATACTGCTGTGCCTATGCCCGCAATCTCCTACCTTTCACGACGTCAGCTCATCTGGATCATTGAGGGTAAGCTGACATTTATCGAGGGCAACACAACCTTTGAGATGTCACCGGGTGATTGTCTGGAGCTTGGCGATCCCGCTGACTGTATCTTCAGAAATGATACAGGTGATCTTTGCCGCTATGCCGTAATAGTTCTTAAGCCATCATAATCATAAGCATAAGCATAAGCATAAGCATAAGCATAAGCATAAGCATAAGCATAAGCATAAGCATAAGCATAAGCATAAGCATAAGCATAAGCATAAGCATAACAGCCCATTTTAGGCAATGTCCGCTGTTGGCACAAAGCGGACATCCAAAACCTTCCGTTAATCTAAGTAAAATTGCATATAATCAATGATCTGTTTTGCCAGAACAGCGTGGTCCATTTCCCAGCGCGCCGGGTTCAATAGTTCTGCTGACCACACGCCATCAAAACCGGTGTCTTTTACCGCATTGCTACAAGCCCGGATATCAATCTTCCCCTCACCAGGCATATAAGCGCGCAACACCGTTTCATTCCATTCTTCACCAGGGCAATCGTGCCGCACGCAAACCCTCCATGTGATTTATCTTTTTATCTGCCCGGTTATCCAGAATTTTTTATAACGAGCAGGCGGAATGCCGACAAGATTATGAAAGATTCGATGAAAATTGTTGACGTTGTCGTAGCCTACTGCACCTGCTATATCTATTACTCCCAAATCAGTGCTTAATAATAGGTTCTGTGCCTCACCGATACGACGACGGGTCTGATATTGTTTTGGAGAATAACCCGAATAGGCTTTGAATACATGTGCCAGATAGAACTGGTTCATATTAATCGCTGCAGTGATGGAACTCAGAGAGATATCTTCTTTATAATGGTTGTCGATATAGTCTTTCACGCGCTGCCCTAATAATACGCTGGCGTTTTCTTGTTGCGGTTTGCTTTCTATCCAGATGTTTCGGCACAGTAATAACAACACGCTGAGTAAACTATCGCCAATTTCTGTGCTGTACAGGCGTTTGCTGCTGACGTGCGACCACATTTGTTCAAACAGCTGGAAAATTTCATAGTAATAATTGCCGCTCGGCATGACTGCAGTTTGCGAGCGAGGTGTAAGTGTGTTCAGTGGCAAACCATCGACCTTCAGTTGCTCAACGCCACAGCTAAATATCAGCAAGTCATCTGAGGCTTCCGGACATTCATCATGAAGCACGCTGGCATTGAACAGCAATATATCGCCAGTTTTAACAATATAGCTACGGCCGTCGATATTATAAATACCCTTGCCTGAGCGGATAAACATTAACTCAAAGCGTTCATCATGTTTATGCATCACGCGAGGGATCGCTTCCTCTTTGCCTTCGGCTTTGCAAATGAAGCTCAGCCGCGGTCGCAGGCCACTATCGAAGCCGCGTGCGGAAGGATGCTCGTTAAGGGTGAAGGTGATCATAATATCTCCTGTCATGATGCCGCTATTCTGACATGACTTTACGCGGTGGTAATCATCAACTTTGCTTTTTCTTTCTGCTTAACCCACTGATATATAATGCCAGAAGAAAATTCCTTTATCCTTAACTCTCTTTAATTGTTATGACAATTCTGGCCACGGAAGGAGATATGATCGCCATCACGCTCCCTGAAAAACAGCCTGATGCACTCAATCAGATAAAGACACTAACGAGCTATCTCTATCTAAGGGACATGTTTTCATTAAACGGTAAATTATCATCAAAATTGCTATTTAATTTATCAGAAGTAAGTAATGATAGTAGTGATATAAATTGAGTTTTAAAACCCTCTTCAATCTTGCTATGTCAATATTAATATTTAACGGCGTGATGATTATCACTGTTTTTTATGAATTTAATTAAAAATATTTGATCGCCAACACGCTGGTAAATAGTACAGGCCGACGTGTCTGGCTTTTTATTTTCACTTTGATATAACATTGCTGTAACGTTTTAGGATCACAGCAGCGTCTTCACACTGACATTAAAAATTATACATACACAGTCCGTAAGTTAACTGCTCTATTTTACGTTTTCATAAAACATAGCTTTATTCTGACTATAAACGCCGTGCAACGGCATTACCTTACAACCAGATGGAAAAACTATGTATAACAAAACTAACCTGCAAAACCCTAAGCGCATGCGTTTTATTACGCTTGTATCAACAATTGGCGGCTTATGCTTTGGTTATGATACCGGTGTTATCTCCGGCGCATTAATATTCATGAAATATGACATGAACCTGACGCCGGCTCAGGAAGGGTTTATTACTTCATTCCTGCTGTTTGGTGCCGCGCTGGGCTCGCTATTTGGCGGATATTTATCTGACAAGCAAGGGCGTCGTAAAAATCTGCTCTGGGTAGCAGCCGTTTTCATGTTCGGCGCGTTAGGTACGGCGTTTGCCTGGGATGTGCCATCAATGATTATTGCGCGTTTTATCCTGGGCTTAGCGGTGGGCTGCGCTTCTGTAACCGTACCCATTTATATTTCCGAACTGGCACGCGCAGATCAGCGCGAGCGGTTAGTCACCGTCAATGAATTAATGATTGTTACCGGTCAGTTCCTCGCGTACTCCGTTAATGCAACGCTTGTGAATGTCTATCCCGAGTTGCAGCACAACTGGCGCATTATGCTGGCCATTCCGGCATTGCCTGGCGCGCTATTGTGGATCGGTATGCTTATGATGCCGGAATCACCGCGTTTCTTTATTCGTCGCGGTGAAACCGACAAGGCCATAAGTGTATTGAAAACGCTTCGCCTGCCGGAAGAAGTTGACCGCGAAGTGAAAGAGATCCAGCAAATCGTCAAAGCTGACCAGATGAAATTAAACCTGTTCGCTGAACTGAAACATCGTTGGGTTGTTCAACTGGTATTGACGGGCTTAATGATCGTGCTGGCAACGCGTGTTACCGGGGTTAATACCATCATGTACTACGCGCCAACGGTATTAAAAACAACGGGTTTGGGCGATGCGGCAGCAATAACTGGCGCGGTAGCTAACGGCATAATTTCTGTACTGGCTACCTTGCTTGGTATGGCGTTAATCGGCAAACACTCGCGCCGAAAGATGTTTTTTACCGGTCAGGCTGGTGTCACCCTGAGCCTGCTGCTGATTGGTTTGGCATTCAAATTCATGTTCCATACTGAAGTTGTTAATGGCGCAGACATTCTGCGTGCGAATTTTGCCAGCGCGCCCTATGTAATTCTTAGTTTAATGCTGGTTTTCCTGGTGTTTATGCAGGGCTGGATAGCGCCGGTATTTTGGTTAATGCTGGCAGAAATCTATCCACTCAGAATGCGCGGCATCGGGATGGGCTTTGCAGTATTCGGTTTGTGGATATTCGATTTTATGATCCAGTCTATTTTCCCCTTCTTGCTGAGCCATTACGGCGGCGGCATGACCTTTGGCTTCTTTGGGGCAACCAACATCATTATGCTTATTCTGCTGGTGAAATATCTGCCGGAAACACGCGGCCTGACATTAGAGCAGATCGAAAATAAATTTCGGTTTTAACGACCTGGTAACTAAGGAAAAATAAATGACTGTTAAAATTGGTTTAATTGGTCTGGGCATGATTGGCCAGGATCACCTGAGGCGCTTTCAAAATGTTATTTCCGGAGCGCGTGTGACTGCCGTCTGCGATATAAATCACGTGGCTGCCGATGCGACTGCCAGAGAATATAACGCCACGGCATTTTATGATGCTGAAGAGATGATTCATTCAGAGCTGGTCGATGCAATATTTATTTGCTCCATTGGCCCTGTTCATAAAGCGCAAATCCTTGCGGCGTTTAATGCTGGCAAACCGGTATTTTGCGAAAAGCCGTTAACACCAACTGCTGATGAATCAGCGGCGATCATTGATGCGGAAGTCAGAGCTGGCAGACGGCTGCTTCAGCTTGGGTTTATGCGTCGTTTCGATCCAGGCTATCAGGCGCTGAAACAGGCGATTGATGGCGGCAAACTCGGCGACACTTTGCTAATTCACTGCGCACATCGAAATCCCTCTGTGCCAGAAAGCTATACGCTGGAAATGGCGGTGAACGATTCAGCCACCCATGAAATCGATATCATCCGTTATCTGCTTAATGAGAACATTATTTCTGTGCGTGTGGATAAGCCTCGTAAGAAAACCCACCGTGCGTTGCCGCATTTGCAAGATCCGTTAATCATAATTTTCGAGACTGAATCAGGCGTGCGCATCGATGATGAACTTTTTGTGAACTGCCATTATGGCTATGACATTCGCTGTGAGGTGATTGGCGAAAACGCGATTGTCGCGCTTACTGAGCAGCAGACGATCAGTTCGCGGTCGCTAAACGGCAACGTACAGCATATCGCACAATCCTGCATGGAGCGTTTCGCCACGGCATACGATCGGGAAGTCCAGCACTTTGTCGATAACGTGCGCAACGGGCGTGAGATGAGTGGTCCCTCTTCATGGGATGGTTATGTGGTGGCACTGGTTTGTGACGCAGGTTTAACGTCGCTGAAAGACGGCTTAAAACACGACGTTGTTATTCCAACGCAGCCACCATTCTACGGTTGATAAATGTATTCTTGCGCCATCAGTGAGGAATAACTCATGTTGAAATTAACTGAAGATGCGCTGCATTTGCAGTGCCGCGCGACTAATAAAAATGAGGCGATACACATTGCCGCCAGTGCTCTTGAAAAAGCGGGTTATGTCAAACCCGGCTTTGAACAAGGCATGCTTTCGCGTGAAAAAAATGTCTCAACCTATCTTGGGGCTGGTATTGCGCTTCCCCATTGTGCAAAAGAAAACCTGGATCTGGTGATTCAGTCTGGCTTTCAGGTATTTCAGTTTCCTGATGGCGTAAACTGGGGAAAAGGAAAAGTTGTTTTTATCGTTGTCGTAGTAGCCGCAACGAAGAATGAACACATTCAGATTCTGGCAGATATTGCAGATTTATTGGGTGATGAAGTTAAGACTACCTTATTAGCGAATGCCAAAACTAAGTCCGGGTTTATCGATCAGTTTGAAAGAGCGTAACTAACGTGAAACATTGGGGATCAAAGAATGGAACTTGCATTGTGTACTGACGTTCTGGCGGATTTACCTTTCCCGGCAATGCTGGACAAAGTTAAAAGTTATGGAATCAGGGGTGTTGAAATGACCGCAGGCGGCTGGTCATCCTGTCCACATGTCAATACCGCAGAGTTATTGAGTTCACCTGAAAAGCTTGAGCAATTTAAACAGGAACTGGCTGAGCGTGAGATGCGTATTGTGGCGCTGAACTGTTCTGGCAACCCGTTAGCGCCCTGTGAACTGGGCGAAAGCCATACCAAAAGTAGCTACAGGGCAGTTGAGTTGGCGGGCAAACTGGGTATCAAAAAAATTGTGATGATGAGCGGTTTACCCGGCGGCGGGCCAGAAGATCGCGTGCCAAACTGGATCGCTTCAACTGTGTCATGGCCGGATTACATGCCCGGCGTAATTGACTATCAATGGAACGACGTAGCAATTCCCTGGTGGAAAAAGTTTGTGCAGCACGCCAAGTACCATGGCGTGGAACAAATCGCTATCGAAGAGTTTCCAAGCCAGCTGGTTTATAACCCATCCACCTTGCTGCGCCTGCGTCAGGCTGTAGATGACATGATTGGCATTAACCTGGACCCCTCCCATCTCATAGCCATGGGGGCCGACCCCATCGCGGCAGCACGTAAGCTGGAAGGTGCAGTATTCCATGTCCACGGTAAAGATGCGCGAATTGAGCGGGGGCTGGCCGACGTTGATGGACTGATGGAGTACCAGCCAGTTACCCAAACTAAAACCCGCACCTGGAACTATGTCGCCGTAGGTTGCGGACAGGACCTGAAATGGTGGAAAGAGTTCTTTTCGGTGCTGCGTATGACTGGCTATGACGGTGATGTGTCACTTGAAATGGAAGACCTTACGATGAGTGTTGAAGCGGGTCTGCAAACGTCAATTGATGCCTTACTCGCCACTTTGAGTCGCTAGAAGCACAGTGCCTGTCATTAAAGGCAGGCACGTTCCCTTAGTCATACCGGATCATATTTCCTGTAGATAGAATTCATACCTGCTCTTGACTGTTTTATGCCTGGCGGCCAGTCAGGGTCACAGACTGCGCTATGAGCGAAAAGCGGGGTTTCTTAATCTCACTGACGGTTTTTTACCATGTCTGGAGTTGGATTCGCAGAGACACTACGGAAGTATTTTAATGAAAGCAGAACTGAAGAAAGCTATCGGCGAAAACCAGCCTTTAGAAGCAGAATCTGTGGTTATCACGCTGAGTTATAGTGAAACAATAGAAATCAGACCGACCTGTCCACCTGTCGGAAGGCATAACCCTATGGGGGGCCGTATGTCCCAGGAGAATGCCAGCCTTAAGCAACTGAAGGCGTCTACCCGCATGCCGGGAATATACCCGCTTGCCGCTAATACCCTGAATCTTTTTCTTTAAAGAAATCATCTGGTGATGTCTTAAAACCTGTATTTGCTGTTTCCAGTAGGACGATTAGCGCTGAAACGTCCGTTTTTGGCACACCGCAGACATTTTATCTGAACGTATTTATTCTGTAATTAATCCAGTGTTTCCGGCACCAGCCCCATCACCCGTTCAAACTGCCGCACATTATCTGTTACCAGCACGGCACCGACGGCAATGGCATACCCGGCCATCGCCAGGTCGTTCGGGCCGGTGCAGCCGAAGCGTATTTCGGAACAGGCGATTGAGCATGCTGATTGGGAAGTTCATCAACTACACAGGGCACATTGTAATGCTGTTTAATCACTATGTAATTCATGCCTGATCGCTGCATCACTCGTTGTGAGGGAGTATTTTCAGGATCGGCAACAGTCACTAAATACGTTGCGCCTACCTGCTCAGCCGAAAAATTAATAATCACCGTAGCCGCTTAAGCCCCGTCACAAAGTTCAGTTGCATTAAACTTCTTACTTTCAATATCAATTCCAATCTACACAGTCATCGCTTTGCCTCGTTAAGTTCAGCTGACCGACCTTGTAAATTCAGGCTCACCGGTGAACGGGGCCACAGATACCCTTTGGTCATACACTGAAAAGAGAGGCTAAGCGGCAATCTTTTTCACTGGCTCACTGGCTCACTGGCTCACTGGCTCACTGGCCAAAGAGTGTCGCCGGCCTGCTTTACCCCGGTGTTAACGTACAGAACCAGTCTGTTCTGTGTGGCTGATTAAACAAGATTGTTGCTTTCGCCTTGCGAAGGCGGCCTGGCAGAAGAGACTTTTTACGCCGCTCAGGCGAAGGACAACGCATAGCGATCGATAAAACCCGCTATCTCGCCGGAAGTCTTCAGCGCCCGGATATGGCTGAAAAGTTCGCTGGCCTGATCATACTCTTTGCGCAGATAGCCTAACCATTGCTTGATCCTTGCTACGTGGTACAAACCGGTATCGCCCTGCTTTTCCAGCTGCACGTATTTATGCAGCAGCGTCACCACGCCAGCCCATGGCATCTTTGGCTCATTATATTTAATCACCCGACTGAGGTTCGGTACGTTCAGCGCCCCCCGTCCAATCATCACCGCATCGCAGCCGGTCACCCGCATGCACGCCTGCGCGCTTTGCCAGTCCCAGATCTCGCCGTTGGCGATGACCGGGATGCTCAGGCGCTGGCGGATTTCGCCGATTGCCGCCCAGTTGATACGCTCCGCTTTATACCCCTCTTCCTTGGTGCGGCCGTGTACCGCCAGTTCCGTCGCGCCCGCCTGCTGTACCGCATCGGCAATTTCAAACTTCCGGTCGCCCGACTCCCAGCCCAGCCGCACTTTAACCGTGACCGGCAGGTGATCCGGCACCGCTTCACGCATGGCTTTTGCACCACGATAAATCAGTTCGGGGTCTTTCAGCAGTGTTGCGCCGCCGCCGCTGCCATTGACCGTTTTCGACGGGCAGCCACAGTTCAGATCGACACCCCATGACCCTAATGCCACCGCGCGGGCAGCATTTTCCGCCAGCCATTCCGGGTACTGACCCAACAGTTGAATACGCACCAGCGTACCAGAGGGTGTGCGGCTGGCATGGAGGAGTTCAGGGCAGAGGCGATGAAAAGATTTGACCGGCAAAAGCTGGTCCACGACCCGCAGAAACTCCGTGATGCAGAGGTCGTAATCGTTGACGTCGGTGAGCAGTTCACGCACCAGGGAGTCCAGCACGCCCTCCATCGGGGCAAGTAAAACGCGCATGTTACAACTCGTTCGTCGCTGAGATAAGGGGATCTGGCGATCCCCTGAAGAGAGTTACCGTCTTAGCGCAAACTGTGCGTTGACGGGAAATGACTTCACACCGGACGTGAACCGGCGCTAAAGTCAGTTTTACCGTTATGCCGGGTTAGAACGGCGCTGACGGGTTTTGTTACGGGGAGCACCATTGCTGCTGCCCTCAGGCTTCGCACCCCGTGCCTCACCTGAGCCTGAGCCCTGACGACGCTGACCGTTGCCCTGGCTGCGCTCACCGCCGCCATTGCCACGGTTGCCGCCCTGACGCTCACCGCCACGATTGCCCTGCGGCGCACCGCGACCACGCCCCCCCCCGTTACCGCCGCTACCGCGCTGCTGACGACCATTTTGAATCGGCTCGGCTTTAATCGACGGATCCGGCTCATAGCCTTCGATTGCAATACGAGGGATCTCACGCTTCAGTACGCGCTCAATGTCACGCAGCAGTTTGTGCTCATCCACACAAACCAGCGATAACGCTTCACCGGTAGCCGCAGCACGACCGGTACGACCGATACGGTGCACGTAGTCTTCCGGCACGTTTGGCAGCTCGTAGTTCACTACGTGCGGCAGCTCAGAAATATCAATCCCACGCGCGGCGATATCCGTTGCGACCAGCACGCGAATTTTGCCTTCTTTAAAATCGCTCAGTGCGCGGGTACGTGCGCCCTGGCTCTTGTTACCGTGAATCGCGGCGGCAGTGATACCGTCTTTGTTCAGCTGCTCAGCAAGGTGGTTAGCACCATGCTTGGTACGGGTGAACACCAGCACCTGCTGCCAGTTATCACGGCCAATCAGGAACGAGAGCAGTTCCCGCTTGCGCTTCTTATCGACAAAGTGCACATGCTGCGTCACCTGCTCAGAAGCGGTGTTACGACGGGCCACTTCCACCTGCTCAGGGTTGTGCAGCAGTTTTTCCGCGAGGCCTTTAATCTCATCAGAGAAGGTGGCCGAGAACAGCAGGTTCTGCCGTTTCGCCGGCAGCTTGGCCAGCACGCGGCGGATATCGTGAATAAAGCCCATATCCAGCATACGGTCGGCTTCATCCAGCACCAGAATCTCCACCTGGGAGAGATCCAGCGCGTTCTGATGTTCCAAATCCAGCAGACGACCGGGAGTCGCAACCAGCACGTCCACACCGCCGCGCAGTTTCATCATCTGCGGGTTGATGCTGACGCCACCGAACACCACCAGCGAGCGCAGATCAAGATATTTGGCGTAATCGTGGACGTTTTCACCGACCTGAGCCGCCAGTTCGCGGGTTGGGGTCAGGATCAGCGCACGAACCGGACGACGCCCCTTCGGGTGCGGGTTCGCGCTGCTGAGCAACTGCAGCAGAGGCAGGGTAAAACCGGCAGTTTTACCGGTACCGGTCTGCGCGCTGGCCATCAGGTCACGGCCCGCCAGCACCACAGGAATCGCCTGCAGCTGGATTGGCGTTGGCTCGTTATAACCCTGTTCTGCAACAGCACGCAAAATGTCGGCGTTCAGGCCGAGAGAATCAAATGACATAAAATTGACTGACTCCGGATCCGCCCTGACCGCAATAAGCGGTGTAGTTTCCAGGGGGAGAATATGACGCCAGGCTATGCCTGACGTTTGAAAGGGAGCACAAACCACGGTGCGTAAGGGACGGATTATAACAGACATTGCTCCCACACAGAGAGCGTTTCTTTTAGTAGGGTAAAAATGGCCCGCATAGCGGCGCAAAAAGGCGCTTTCCTCAGACAGACTCCGCCAGGCTCTGAGCCAATTCCCGCAATTTTCCGGCACTGTTATGGCCAATCAGCATAAATTTGTAGTGCTGCTGACGCCAGTAAACAACATTCATCCCGCGCCGCTTTTCCTGACTAAAAGCGGCATCTTCCGGCTGTGAAGCCGCGGTGATACACAGCGCCAGCGGGCCGGACTGCGGATCCTGCCAGACCAGTTGCGCAATCGACATGCCGTCATAGCTGAGCATTCTCGCCCCTTTAAATTCGCTGTCGGCCAGGGTGAATGCTGTGGCAGTTAACGGCAGGCCAAGGTGCTGGCTGACCAGAGCAAGCTGCTCACTGGCCGCGGCTGCCGTCAGGTGGCTGCCGTTCAGCGTTTCAGGGGTGTAAAGTGCCATATATTGCGCCACGGTATCGCGCCAGCCATCATCGTTATCGAACAGGCGTTTGCCTTTCATCCCTCCCACCAGGCCAATCGCCAGTGCGGACACGGTAGCGGCAATCAGCGTACGTCGGCTGATCTCTCGTGAACCAGCCTGTGGGTGAGCGGCCAGTTTGTCCTGCATGGCGTTGAGCGGTGCCTGGTCCAGCAGCGGGGAAAACGCCGCCGCAAAATCGACGCTGGCGGAATCCAGCTGATTCAGGCGCGCCTCCAGCTCCGGATCTTCATTCAGCATCTTCTCAACCTGTTGCGACTGGCTGTCGTTAAGCTGATTATCGAGATAAGCTACCAGCATTTCATCTGACAGTGGTGCGCTGATATACCCGCTCATGCCTGCCCTCCTTTTCTGCGCTGCTGCTGTAGCCCCGGGGCCTTTGCCAGCGCCAGGCGGGCATTCGCCAGCCTGCTCATAATGGTGCCGATAGGAACGGTCAGGGTGTCGGCCGCCTCCTGATAGGTAAATCCTTCAACATAAACCAGAAACACCGCGTTGCGCTGCGCTTCCGGCAGCCCGTTAACCCGATCGCGTACCTGTTGCGCCCATAGCCTGTCCACGTCACTCTCCGCGACCTGAAATTCCTGCCCGTCCAGCTCGTCAATATGTTGCTGACGGGTCAGATGGCTGGCACGCACCTGATTGATCCAGATAGAGTGCAGGATGGTGAACAGCCAGCGATCGAGCCGCGTGCCCGGCGTAAACTGGCTGCTTTTTTCCAGCGCCCGCAGGCAGGTTGCCTGCACCAGATCTTCCGCCACGTCGCGTTTACGGGACAACACCAGTCCGTAGCGCCACAGCCGCGCCAGATAGAGAGGGAGATCGCCACGAATATCAACGCTGTTGCTCACCCTGACTCCTTGAAAGCATCCCGAAACCTCCTTTTTACCCTGCCCCGGGAGAAGATAAAAGCCACGTCAGCGGATTTTCAGCCCGGGGATCATTCTTCTGAGTGTCGGATCCTTCAACGCATAGTGATGAAACAACGCCACCAGCGCATGGCCCCCGGCCAGGACAATAATCCCCCAGGCATTGTAGGCATGCAGGGTTCCCAGCAAATGTCGCAGAGAGCCATCAACATAAATCAGGTCGGACAGGTCGCCAAACCCAAAAAAAGCAAACTCTTCGCCCTGCGCCCAGCGGAACAGAAAACCGAGCACCACCTGCACAATCAGCATCAGATAGAGCAGCCCGTGCACCGCTTTTGCCCCAATGTGCAGCGCGCGCGAAGGTGTGGCCGGAGGCAGACGACGGCCTTTACTGGCCCGCCAGACAATGCGCGCAATCATCAGCAGCGCCAGCAGGATGCCGAATGAGATATGCCAGGACTGCAGGCTGTGACGCAACGGCGTGCCCCGCGCCAGCCGTGACCAGATCTGGAAGCTGGCAAAGAGAAAAATAACGTCAAGCGCAGTCAGCCAATGCAGCGTGATGGTTACGCGATCGTAGTGTGACGAGGTGGATGTCTGGCGCATGGTAGCGTTCCCCTGAGTGATTTACAGAGTGAACAGTTCAGAGCGGGAATTTATTCAGTTTATTTTTGAAAAAAGCAGGGAGTCATAAAGAACGGGCCACCTGATGGTGGCCCGTAGTGCATCAGCGCTGACGCTGGCGAGCGCGAACAGGCTCCTTAGCCAGCAGAGAGACCACGGCGGGTCCGGTCAGCATCAACACACCGACAACCCCCAGCAGCAGGTTGTTGTGGATCACGCGGGACAACAGATACAGCACCAACATGGCGGCCCCGAAGTAGTATGTAGTGGTGACATCTTCAAGGAAGTCGCCAACACGACGTAAACGGGGCAGGCGCTGAGTCATCAGCATAGCGGCAAACACGCTGGCATACATCGCCAGTAAAACCGTGCTGACCTGCAGCAACGCCTGGTGCTTCCATCCCCACACCAGCCCGGCAATCAGCAGGAGGTGCAGCGTGATATGTACACAGGTTTGTCCGGTGACAATCTGAATACGGTTAGACCATTTCATTGTATTCTCCTGGCAGACCCAACAGAGGTCGCCCAGCCTTGTTACCACAGTAGCGTGATAACGAATTTCCTCAGACTAACGTAGTTTTCGGATAATGCCGCAAAGATTGCGGCTTGTCGGCACTCTTTTGTGACAAAGACTACACTTTAGTCTTTGTCAGTTGAAAAGGAGAGCGCGCACAGTATGTCACAAAACACGCAAGGATTTTCATTAAAAGTCCTGACGATCAATACACACATGGGTTTTAACGCTTTTAACCGACGCTTTATCCTGCCTGAATTGCGTGATGCCGTCAGGGCCACCTCAGCAGATATCGTCTTTTTACAGGAGGTGATGGGGGCCCACGCGGTTCACAAGCTGCAGGTGGAGAACTGGCCCGCCACACCTCATTACGAATTTCTTGCTGACACTATGTGGAATGATTTTGCCTATGGCCGCAATGCGGTCTACCCGGAAGGCGATCACGGTAACGCTATTCTGTCCCGTTTTCCCATCGTGGAGTACGAGAACCGGGACATTTCAGTGGAGGGCACGGAAAAGCGTGGCCTGCTGCACTGCAAGGTGACCATTCCCCACGCTGAAATCACGCTGCATGCCATCTGCGTGCATCTGGGCCTGCGTGACGCCCATCGTGCCGCGCAGCTGGCAATGCTTTGCGAACTGGTAAACAGCCTGCCTGACGATGCACCGGTGGTAGTGGCAGGCGATTTCAACGACTGGCAGCAAAAAGCCAACGCGATTTTACAACAGGGAGCCGGAATGGAAGAAGTTTTCAGCCGCAAGTCCGGCCGCCCGGCGCGCACTTTCCCTGCCCGCTTTCCCCTGCTGCGACTCGATCGCATCTATATTCGTAACGCCGGGATCAGTCACCCGCAGACCATTCCCCTGCGCCCCTGGTCACACCTGTCCGATCATGCGCCGCTGGCGGTGGAGATTCATTTATGAAAATGGAATGGCGGAACGGTAACCGCCTGCGACTACTTGCCAATGGCGAACAGTACTTCCCGCGAGTGTTTGAGGCCATCCGGCGCGCCAGAGAAACGGTGCTGCTGGAAACTTTTATCCTGTTTGAAGATGAGGTGGGAAAGCAACTGCACCAGGCGATCCTGGAAGCGGCACAGCGTGGCGTGAAGGTGGAAATGATGCTGGACGGCTACGGCTCCAACGATCTCTCCGCCGGGTTTATCAGCACGCTGACTGCGGCTGGCGTGCGTTTCCTGTATTACGATCCCCGCCCACTGGTCTTTGGCATGCGGACGAATATCTTCCGCCGCCTGCACCGCAAAATTGTGGTTTGTGACGGGGTGATTGCCTTTGTCGGCGGCATCAATTTCTCGTCAGAGCACAATTCCAGCTACGGGCCGGAAGCCAAGCAGGATTATGCCGTTGAGGTACGCGGACCGATCGTTGATGACATTACCCGCTACGTTCAGCAGGCAATTAACAGTAAACAAGTGCCACGCCGCTGGTGGGGGGGCCGCCCGCACCGACCGGCGCACAACGCCATGCCGGGCGAGGCCCAGGTTCTGTTTGTCTGGCGAGATAACGATCAACACCGGGACGATATCGAGCAGCATTATATTACGATGCTGCGCGAGGCAGAGCAGGAAGTGATCATCGCCAATGCCTACTTTTTTCCCGGTTATCATCTGCTGCGGGAGATGCGCAGTGCGGCGCAGCGTGGCGTCAGGGTAAAACTGATCGTCCAGGGGGAGCCGGATATGCCGATCGTTAAGGTCGGGGCCGAGCTACTCTATAACTATCTGGTGGGCGGGGGCGTGGAAGTTTACGAATATATCCGCCGTCCGCTGCACGCCAAAATTGCCGTACAGGACCATCACTGGTCAACCGTCGGCTCCAGCAATCTCGATCCGCTGAGCCTGTCGCTCAATCTGGAAGCCAACCTGATGATCCACGATCGCGCCTTTAACCAGGTGCTGCGCAACGAGCTGAACCGGTTGCTGGCCGAAGATTGCCAGCGGGTGGGCGAAAATCAGTTGCCGAAGCAGAACTGGTGGCAACTGTCGAAAAGTGTGGTGGTGTTTCACTTCCTGCGACATTTCCCGGCCATTGCTGGCTGGCTACCCGCTCACACGCCAAAGCTGGCACAGGTATCACCGCCGGTGCAGCCTGAAATGGAAACCCAGGATCGAGTGGATCCCAAAGAGAGAGTGAAACCCTGATGGCTGAAGGACATTCCCGCTGGAAATGGGTGAAGAAAACCCTCACCTGGCTGTTTTTTATTGCCGTCATTGTGCTGCTGGTGATCTATGCCCGCAAAGTAAACTGGCATGACGTCATCAAGGTGATCGGCAACTACGATCGGGTGGCGATCGTCGGCTCCGTGGCGCTGGTAGTGGTCAGCTATCTCACCTATGGCGTATACGATTTGATTGGGCAGGCTTACTGCGGCCACAAGCTGCAAAAACGGCAGGTGATGCTGGTGTCATTTATCTGTTATGCCTTCAACCTGACGCTGAGTACCTGGGTTGGTGGCGTGGCGATGCGCTACCGACTCTACTCCCGGCTGGGGCTGGATGGCAGTACCATTACGCGGATATTTTCACTCAGTATCGCCACCAACTGGCTGGGCTACGTGCTGGTATCCGGAGTCGTGTTCAGTTCCGGGATGGTACCCATTCCTTCCGGCTGGTTTATCGGCGAGGGGACGCTACGTGCCATTGGCGTGGCGTTGCTGACCTTCGTGGGGGTTTACCTGGCGCTGTGTGCCTTCTCCAGACGCCGCCGCTGGACGGTAAAAGGCCACAAGCTGGCGCTGCCTTCGTTTCGCATGGCGCTGCTGCAGTTCGCCGTTTCCAGCGCTAACTGGCTGGTGATGGGCGCGATTATCTGGCTGCTGCTGGCAGAGAAAGTCGATTTTCCGCAGGTGCTGGGGGTACTGCTGATCAGCAGTATTGCCGGGGTGATCATTCATATTCCGGCGGGGATTGGCGTGCTCGAGGCGGTATTCCTGGCGCTGCTGAGCGGCGATTCTCTTTCGCACGGCACCATTATCGCAGCCCTGCTGGCTTACCGGGTGCTCTATTTTATCGCCCCGCTGCTGCTGGCGCTGGTGCTCTATCTGTGGCTGGAGAGTCGTGCCAAATCCCTGAAGCAGAAAAACCAGCGTGAGATGCAGAAATCATAAAAAAAGGCGGAATAAATTCCGCCCCAGGCTTGGTAAAGGTCATTGGCCGGGCGGAGCAGATTCCGCCCGGGTCGTTCCTGCATGCCCTTGTCGCGGGGGAATCCGCCGGTTCAGTCCCTAGCGACGGTTGCCGAAGATACGCAGCAGCATCAGGAACAGGTTGATAAAGTCCAGATACAGCGTCAGCGCCCCCATAATTGAGTAACGACGCAGGTTCTCTTTGTCATCAGTGTTGATGCTCTCACCGATGTTTTTCAGCTTCTGCGTGTCATAAGCGGTCAGGCCCACAAACACCACCACGCCGATATAGGTCACCGCCCACATCAGTGCAGTGCTTTTCAGCCAGATGTTCACCAGTGACGCAAGGACGATACCGATCAACGCCATAAACAGCATGCTGCCCATGCCGCTTAGGTCACGTTTGGTGGTATAGCCCCAAAAACTCATCGCACCAAACATCCCGCCGGTGACCAGGAAGGTACTGGCGATGGAGGAGTAAGTGTAGACCAGGAAAATGCTCGCCATGGTCAGCCCGGTAAGCGCCGAGTAGAGCATAAACAGGCCGGTCGCCGCCGCGCCGCTGAGTTTGTGCACCATGCCTGACAGCACGAAGACCAGCCCAAGCTGAACGATGATCAGGCCAAAGAATGTGATGCGGTTAGCGAAAACCAGTTCCATCACCGCAGGCGTATTCGCGGCAAACCATGAGACAAACGCCGTCAGTAACAGACCACAGGTCATCCAGCCATAAACCTGGGCCATATAGGTCTGCAGCCCGGTACCGGCTTGTGAAACAATTGAACCGTTGGAACGTGGATATCGATCCATGATGCTCCCCTTATCTTCAGATGAAATTTAATGACGGTAGCGTTAAGTCTGGCACAGTCAGACCGGGTTAAGCCAGCCCTCTGAACCGTTTTTCGCTGACGGTTAGTCTGAGGTTGAGGTCAGGGGTATAAAAACGGTTTCGCGGTGATTAAAGATTAGCCGGTTGCTGCCGATAGTCAGGGAACGGGGAGACCGCCTGACAGGAAGTTCTATAAACGTAGCAACTCCTATTTAACCGGGGAATCCTGATGAACAGCCAGCCACGCCGCACGCGGAAAATGAGCACCCGCACCCTGATGCTCCTGACCGGAGCGCTCACCATCACTCTTGGTTTTACCGTCACTATTGGTTTGCTGAGCTGGCAGTCCAGCCATCAGCAGCGCACGCTCGCCGAGGAGTACCTGGGCCAAATCGCTGAAAGTAACGCGCTGAGAGTGCAGAAAGAGCTGGAGTACGCCCGTACCGTCGCCAAAGATTTGGGGCAAAGCCTGATTGCCCTGCCCTCTGCCGGGATCACCGATCGCAAGACCGCTGAAAATCTGATGAAATACTCCCTCAAGCAGAACCCGGACTACCTGTCGATGTCGGTGATTTTTGAAGCCAACGCTTTTGACGGCAAAGATGCTGAAATAGCCCGGCAGCCCGGCGCAGCGCCACAAGGGCGTTTTGCCCGCTTTGTTGACCACGACAAAAACGGCAATTTTGCCATGCATAACCTCGACTCATTCCTGACCCCGGGCCAGGGTGACTACTATCTGATCCCGCAGAAGCTGCAGAAAGATGTACTGATTGAGCCCTACAGCTACGCCTACAACGGCGTGGATACGCTGCTGACCTCGGTGGCCGCCGTGGTGATTGACGATAACAAACTCAAGGCGGTGATTACCTCCGATATCTCGCTGGCTTCTCTGCAGCACACCGTCGGGGCAATCAAGCCGTGGAAAGGCATTGGCTATGCGCTGCTGCTGTCGAATAAAGGTCTGGTGGTTTCAAGCCCGGACAAGGCGCAGGCGGGTAAACCTTATCCTGGTGAGACCGACAAATTTACCCAGAAAATCACCGAACACTACGACAGCGTGCTGGGTGAAAACGTGCTGGAAACCTGGCGTCCGGTGAAGATCGGCAACAGCGACCTGCCGTGGTATCTGGGCATTGTCACCCCGGTTAAAGCGGTAATGGCCGTCGCGAACCGCCAGCTGATGAACGCGCTGGTTATGATGGTGCTGAGCATCGTGATTGTCTGTGCGGTGCTGGGCCTGTTGTTCAGCCGGAAGGTTGCCCGCCCTGTTGGCGGCGAACCCCTGCAGGCGGCTGAGATTGCTCTCGGCGTGGCCGAAGGCGACCTGACGGCGGAAATCCCGGTTGGCACTCACGACCGCCAGAGTATTTTCTTTGCCATGCAGACCATGCAGCAGCAGTTACGCACCATGGTGGGCGAAATCATTGCCGCCAGCGACTCAGTGCGTCAGGGCGCTGGCGAGATCGCCTCGGGCAATCTCGACCTCGCCTCGCGTACCGAGCAGCAGGCCGCCGCGCTGGAAGAAACGGCCGCCAGTATGGAGCAGTTGACCGCCACGGTGAAACAAAACGCCGACAATGCACATCAGGCTACCTCACTCACTGAAAACGCGACTCACATCGCTAAACGCGGTGAACATCTGGTGCAGCAGGTCGTGACGATTATGCAGCAGATTGATGAAAGTTCCCGAAAAATCGGCGCGATTACCAGCATCATCAACGGCATTGCTTTCCAGACCAATATTCTTGCGCTGAATGCTGCGGTTGAGGCAGCCCGTGCAGGTGAACAGGGACGTGGCTTTGCCGTGGTCGCTGCTGAAGTTCGCAGCCTGGCGCAGCGCAGCGCCAATGCGGTGAAAGATATCTCCGCACTGATCAGTGAATCCACCCAACGAGTGGATCAGGGGGTCACGCTGGTGCAGGACGCAGGCCAAACCATGCAGGAGATGACTTCGGCAGTCAATTCAGTGAAAACCATTATCGGCGAGATTGTGCAGGCTTCCGATGAACAGTCGCAGGGGCTTGGTCAGGTGACGGTCGCGGTTAACCAGATGGATGGTGCCACCCAGCAGAACTCCGCGCTGGTGCAGCAGATGTCGGCCGCCGCAGCGTCTCTGGAAGACCAGGCACAACAGCTGGCGCACACCGTGCATCTGTTCCGGCTGGATGCCGCGTAACCTGAACAGGGGGCGGGATTGACCCGCCCCCTTGCTCTTATTTTCCACGGGCCAGGCAGCTCTGATAGCGCCCATCAACCCGCTGAGCGAACCAGGCGGTGGTCAGGTTACGGGTGATTTTTGGGCTCTCCAGCTTAATACCCGGCAGCATCTCACGCGGCTGCCGCTTCCCGGCATTTTTATCCGCCAGCGCAAAAACACGCTGCCATAACCCGGTATTCTCAAAATCCTGCGTCTGCCCTTTATCCAGCGCGCTGCGGATAGCACTGTTACTCATATCCAGGCGTTTAGCCAGCGTGCGGATTGCCAGCTCGGTTGAACCGGCCGAGTCCGATCCATACTGGATCAAATCGCCATCCAGCGCCAGTTTGATGCCGCTCAGACGGGCAACGGCAGCCTGGAATGCGGCGTTACGGCTGGAGTACCAGCCCGCATTGAAATCGGCAAAGCGGTAAACAGCCCGGCTGTAATCTGCCGGATAGCCAAGCAGATGCAGAGTGCCAAACCAGACGCCGCCCCGGCGGGTAAAGACCTCACGGCGAATACTGCCGTCAACCGGATACGGATAGCCTTTGGCGTGCGCTTCGGCGAAATCGACGCTGACCTGCATCGGGCCACCGGTGTGGATCGGATTAAGATTGCCGAACAGCGTTTGCCCCATCGGCACCATATTGATGAAATCATCAAAAATCGCGCTCAGCTCTTTTTCACTTTTTACATGATCCAGCCGATCGGTATAGCTCCTGCCATCAGGGGATTTGATCATCAGTGCAGTGCGCACCAGGATCGAAGGGATATGCAGTTTACCGGCGCGACGGTCAATCTCACCCCAGGCAATTTTCGGCAACCCCGGAACAGTGGCATCGGCATTAAAGCCGGATTCCTGATCGGTGATGGCGATAACCGAGCACAGATTACTGGTCGAAGGGGTGATTCCCTGGCCGTTAAATGCCACAAAGATGGCATCGGTCCAGGCCTGGCGATCGCTGACTTTTGCTGGCAGCAGTCGGTTTATCTGCGATTTCACATCAGCAGGACGGGGTTCCGGCGCTTGTGAAGAGGGCTTGCTGCTACAGCCTGCCAGCACCAGCAGCGCCGGCAGTGACATCCGCCTGATTGTGGAGAAACTCATTGCTTTCCTTGTTATTCAGTAGGGTTCGCCGCCGGATGCAGATATGCGCGAGTCAGCGCCCCCGGCCGTCGACAGCGCCTTAACCGGGAATTTATGCGGGATATTAACGTCGGGTTGCGGGCCCACTGGCTACTCCCAGCGAGAGGCGGCCTGCTGGTCGCTGTCGCGTGACTCCACCCAGCGATCGCCATCAGGGGTCGCTTCGCGCTTCCAGAACGGCGCCCGGGTTTTCAGGTAATCCATAATAAATTCGGCAGCGGCAAACGCGCCTGCCCGGTGGTTCCCACTGACGCCGACCAGCACAATTTCATCGCCGGGAAACAGTTCACCGATTCGATGAATAACCGTTACGCGCTGCATTGCCCAGCGCTGCCGTGCCTCAGTAACAATCTCTTCCAGCGCTTTTTCGGTCATGCCCGGATAGTGCTCAAGCGTCAGGGCGGCCACCCGATCACCGAGATTATGATTACGGACTTTGCCGGTGAAGGTGACCACCGCGCCGTCCTCATCACAGGCCGACAGCCAGCGGTACTCACTGGCCATATCGAAGGGCGCAGGTCCGACGACAATTCTCGTTTCCAACTTATCCTCCGGTCACCGGCGGGAAGAAGGCGACTTCATCCCCGGGGTTGAGTGGATGCTGAGGAGAAACCAGCGTCTGGTTGACCGCGGCCAGCAGTTTACCGGGCTCCAGTGCCAGTGCCCAGCGGTCACCTTTAGCGGCCAGCGCAGCCCGAAGGGCTTCCACCGTGGCATACTCTTTCGTCATGGTGACGCTGCCAGTCCCCACCAGCTCACGCACCTGAGCAAAAAACAACACGTTAATCATGGTCTGCCACCTGGAAATCGCCAGACTTGCCGCCACTTTTGCTCAGCAGCCGGCAGTGCTCGATGCTGATATCTTTCTGCACCGCTTTACACATGTCATAGATGGTCAGCGCTGCAACCGAAGCCGCCGTCAGCGCCTCCATCTCCACACCGGTTTTCCCGGTCAGGCGGCACAGCGACTCAATCCGCACCCGGTTATGCTCCACCTCGGCGACCAGCGTCACTTCCACTTTGCTCAGCAACAGCGGATGGCACAATGGGATCAACTCCCAGGTGCGCTTGGCAGCCTGGATCCCGGCAATCCTCGCGGTGGCAAATACGTCACCTTTGTGATGGCTGCCGTCGATAATCATCTGCAGAGTTTTGGGATTCATCACCACCAGGGCCTCTGCCCGGGCTTCACGTACGGTTTCATTTTTAGCGGAGACGTCCACCATGTAGGCTTCGCCTGCGGCATTAATATGGGTCAGTTGTGACATCAGGGTTTCTTCACATGCGAGACAAAATTACACGGGCGGGTGCGGGCATCCAGCTGGTCCTGAATAATCCTTTCCCACGCGCTCTGGCAGGCGCCGCCAGAACCGGGCACGGCAAAAATCAGCGTCTGGTTAGCCAGGCCGGCAACTGCGCGGGACTGCAGGTTTGCGCTGCCGATTTCCTCGTAGGAGATCATGCGGAACAGCTCACCGAATCCTTCAATCTCGCGATCGAACAGCGGCACCAGGGCTTCAGGGGTGCTGTTTTTACTGTTGAATCCGGTGCCGCCATTAACGATTACCACCTGCACATCTTCACTGGCGATCCAGCTGGAGACCACCGCACGAATGCGGTAACGGTTATCTTTCACCAGAGCATGATCCAGCACCTGGTGGCCTGCCTCAGTCACTGCCTCACGCAGATAGTCACCGGAGCTGTCGCTGGCCGCATCCCGGCTGTCAGAGACGGTCATCACCGCCACGTTAAGCGGTACGAATTCAGCCGTGGATTTTCCCATTATTTACGTCCTTAGCGTTAACCGCCGATATAAGAGAGGTTCTGAGTCATGCCGGTGTTGCCCTGGTGCAGGAAGTGCGTCTGCTTTTTGGTGCGCAGGCAGGCAGCAATCCGCTCCTGCAGCTGATCCTGCTGGCTGTCATCCACCAGTAAATCGCGCAGCGATACGCCGCCGTCGCCAAACAGGCAGAGATGCAGTTTGCCGGTGGCGGAAACGCGCAGGCGGTTACAGCTGGCGCAGAAGTCCTTTTCATAGGGCATAATCAGGCCGATTTCGCCCTGGTAGTCAGGATGGCGGAACACCTGCGCCGGGCCGTCGCTGCGACCACGAGACTGGCGGGTCCATCCCTGCACCAGCAGGCTGTCACGGATCACCGAGCCGGAAATATGGTGTTTGCGGAACAGCTCGCCGCCGTCGCCGGTTTCCATCAGCTCGATAAAGCGTAGCTGGATTGGGCGGGAGCGGATCCAGTCGAGGAAAGTTTGCAGGCTGTTATGATTAATATTACGCATCAGCACGGTGTTGACTTTGACCTTACTGAAACCGGCCTCAAAAGCGGCGTCGATACCACTCATCACCTGCTGAAATTTATCCTGGCCGGTAATGGCATGGAACTGGCGGGCATCAAGACTGTCGATACTGACGTTGAGCGCGGTCAGACCCGCTTCACGCCAGGCTGCAGCATCGCGGGCCAGCCGGTAACCGTTGGTGGTCACCGCCAGCTGGCGGATAGCAGAATTTTCGCGCACGGCGGCGATAATATCGGTAAAGTCACGCCGCAGCGAAGGCTCGCCGCCGGTCAGGCGCACTTTTTCGGTGCCCGCCGCCGCAAAGGCACGGGTCACACGCCGGATTTCATCCAGCGAAAGAAAGCTTTTGTTGGCTACGCCCTGCGGTTGATAGCCGTCAGGCAGGCAGTAGTTGCAACGGAAATTGCAGACGTCAGTGATCGACAGGCGCAGATAGTAAAAACTGCGGTCGAAGCTATCAGTAAATTGTGGCACCAGAACACCTTTCCAGAGACGGGAGATGCAGGCATTTCTTTCTGCACCCTGGCAACTCTAAGGTTGCGGCCAGGGTACCGTATCCGCAGACTTAGGTACCAGGGCTAAGTGTGACTTACCGCACATCGGTAAATCATGGTGAGAAAATTCTACCGCTATTGTGAAGTTGTTACCAGAACGAAGTTTCGCTATGTATTTTGATATATAACGTATTTTCACCGCATTTTCACCACACGTTAGCGTAAAATAAGCAAAAAATGCCGGTCGGATTACCGAAACGACCTTAACATCTGAAAGGAATTTTATGCGTAATCGCACATTGGCCGATCTTGATCGCGTCGTCGCCCTCGGCGGCGGCCACGGCCTGGGCCGCGTGATGTCGGCTCTTTCCCCTTTGGGTTCACGCCTCACTGGCATCGTCACCACCACTGATAATGGCGGTTCGACCGGGCGTATTCGCCGCTCCGAAGGCGGCATCGCCTGGGGGGATATGCGCAACTGCCTGAACCAGCTGATCACCGAGCCCAGCGTGGCCTCAGCGATGTTTGAATACCGCTTTGCCGGTAACGGCGAACTGGCCGGGCACAACCTGGGGAATCTGATGCTGAAAGCACTGGATCACCTCAGCGTGCGCCCGTTTGAAGCGATAAATTTGATCCGTAACTTGCTTAAGGTGGATGCGTTTTTAATCCCGATGTCCGAGCAGCCGGTTGACCTGGTCGCTATCGACAGCGAGGGCCACCTCGTTTATGGCGAAACTGAAATTGACCAGATGCAGCAGCCTCCGCAGGAGCTGATGCTGTCGCCGGTAGTCAACGCCACGCGGGAAGCGATTGAAACCGTCGGGGAAGCAGATTTGATCTTAATCGGACCGGGCAGTTTTTATACCAGCCTGATGCCGGTGCTGCTGATGCCGGATATGGCTCAGGCACTGCGCCGCACGCCAGCCACCATGGTGTTCATCGGCAATCTGGGAAAAGAGTTAAGCCCGGCTGCTGCCCAGCTGACGCTGGCCAACAAGCTGGCGATGATGGAGAAGTCTATTGGCAAGAAGGTGATTGATGCGGTGGTGGTCAGCCCGCAGGTGGATACCCGCAACGTCACTGACCGGTTGATTATTCAGGAGCCGCTGGAAGCCGCCGATATTAAATACCGTCACGACCGCCAGCTGCTGCATATCGCGCTGGAACACGCTATTCAGTCAATCGGCTGAGAAAACCCGGGACCCGGGGAGTCGTCCACGACAGCACCCTTTCTGCCGGATTGGCCTCAGGAAGCGGCAATAAACAGCTCGCGCATCTCATGCAGCCGATCGCGAACATGCGCCGCTTCTTCGAACTCCAGATTCTGCGCGTGTTCCTGCATCTTCGCTTCCAGCTCGTGGATTTTCTTCTGCAGCCCTTTGGGTGACATATCCATCGGAACGACATCGTCTTCCACGATGTTGCGAGATCCTTTGCCGCGGGTTTTGGTTTTGTTCTTGTTGATGCCCTGCCCCAGCTCAAGAATATCGGCGATTTTCTTGTTAAGCCCCTGCGGAACGATGCCCCGCTCTTTATTATAGATCTCCTGCTTCTCCCGGCGGCGTTCAGTTTCGCCAATTGCCCGCTCCATCGACGGCGTGATCTTATCGCCATACAGGATGGCTTTGCCGTTAATGTTACGCGCGGCGCGCCCGATGGTCTGGATCAGCGAGCGTTCGGAACGCAGGAAGCCCTCTTTATCCGCGTCCAGAATGGCCACCAGCGACACCTCCGGCATATCCAGCCCTTCCCTCAACAAGTTGATGCCCACCAGCACGTCGAACTCGCCGAGCCTCAGATCGCGGATGATCTCCACGCGTTCAACCGTATCAATGTCCGAGTGCAGGTAGCGTACCCGCTCGCCGTGTTCTTCGAGATATTCGGTCAAATCTTCCGCCATGCGTTTGGTCAGCACCGTTACCAGCACGCGCTCGTTAATGGCCACCCGTTTACGAATCTCCGACAGCAGATCGTCCACCTGGGTGGCAACCGGCCGCACCTCAATCAGCGGATCGAGCAGCCCGGTCGGACGCACCACCTGATCAATGACTTCGCCGCCCGACTTCTCCAGCTCGTAATTGCCGGGGGTGGCGGAGACATAAATGGTCTGAGGAGCCAGCGCTTCAAACTCTTCGAATTTCATCGGGCGGTTATCCAGCGCCGAAGGCAGGCGAAAACCATACTCTACCAGGGTCTCTTTACGCGCCCGGTCCCCCCGGTACATGCCGCCAATTTGCGGAATGGTCACGTGCGATTCGTCAACCACCAGCAGACCATCGGCAGGCAGGTAGTCAAACAGGGTCGGCGGCGCTTCGCCAGCACCACGGCCAGAGAGGTAGCGCGAGTAGTTTTCAATCCCTGAGCAGTAGCCCAGCTCGTTCATCATCTCGAGATCGAACTGGGTGCGCTGCGACAGGCGTTGCTCTTCCAGTAGCTTGTTGTTCTCCAGCAATACCTTGCGCCGATCCCCCAGCTCCATCTTGATCTCTTCCATCGCCTGCAGAATTCGCTCACGGGGCGTCACATAGTGCGTTTTGGGGTAGATCGTATAGCGCGGGATCACTGAATCAATCTGCCCGGTCAGCGGATCAAAAATCGACAGACGCTCCACTTCCTCATCAAACAACTCGACGCGCAGCGCGTAGTCGTCTGATTCTGCCGGGAAGATATCAATCACTTCGCCACGCACGCGGAAAGTCCCGCGCTGGAAAGCCTGGTCGTTGCGGGTGTACTGCAGCTCGGCCAGACGACGCAGAATGGCACGTTGATCGATCACCATGCCGCGCGTCAGGTGCAGCATCATCTTCAGATAGAGATCGGGATCGCCCAGACCATAAATGGCCGACACCGAGGCCACCACAATCACATCCCGCCGCTCCAGCAGGGCTTTAGTGGCCGACAGACGCATCTGTTCGATGTGTTCGTTGACCGAAGCATCCTTCTCAATAAAGGTGTCCGAACTTGGAACGTAGGCTTCCGGCTGGTAATAGTCGTAATAGGAGACGAAATACTCGACCGCGTTATCCGGGAAAAACTCCTTCATCTCACCGTAAAGTTGCGCTGCCAGAGTCTTGTTAGGTGCCAGCACCATGGTCGGACGGTTCAGGTCAGCAATCACATTAGCCACGGTAAAAGTTTTACCGGAGCCGGTGACCCCGAGCAGCGTCTGATGGGCCAGCCCATCCTCAAGTCCCTCTTCGAGACGGCGGATAGCCTCCGGCTGATCGCCGGAAGGTTTGAAATCGGAGTTGAGTTTAAAGACTTTGCTCATTGAATGGCTACCTGCTGAAGGATCACACGAACCGGATTCTAATTTTACTCCGCATTGACGATTTTACCAGTGAAAAAGACTGGATATAATTACAGTCATTATGCATGATGCTTTGATAAATGGCAGTAATGCACTTTTCCAGGTCTGGCCGGAATTGAAATGACAGCACCTGCAGGAGGTTATCCCCAGACGGGCTGTAACTTTAACATTTGTCAAGGAGTCCTGACAAAATGCGCGGCCCTGATTATGGTGAAATTTTCAGTCGCTTGATTTTCATTAACTATTTGATTTATATAACCTTGCCATCTGAGATGAGTTTCGCATCAACTCGTGCTCAAGCCGCGCCCGCTCTCGTCTCGGGCAGGTTTTCAGCCGCTCATACACATGGTTATCCACAGGAATGGTGGATAACTGATTTCAGCGCCTGAGCCGTCTGATGTGTATAAATCATCCCTGGCCTGCAATCGGGCCCGCAAATAATTTTTTTGGAATTATTTTCGCCTCTCCCCTGAGGATTGGCGGGGCATAAATGCATATTTTCAGGATTGCGGCTACCTTTTTAAGCGTTTTTTTTTCAGGTTTTGCCAGGTCGTGCTGCCTCTGAGACTGGCAACTGCACCACCAATGATGAGTCCGCGGCACTGACAAAGTGCACCAGGAAATACCCTGGGGCAATTGTTTAACAATTCTGACCAATCACGGGCGTCGATCGATCGCTGCATCGCCCTGTGGCTGGCGTTGGAATAAGTTGGCCCACGAATTGCAAGATAACCTGCAACCGCCACGCGCCTTTGTTGGTAAAGCGGGAAGCACAGGCCGCAGGCGTTTCGCAGTAAAGACCGTTTGCCACATAACGGAGAGCGGATGAAATCAGCTGCGATCTTTACCCTGATTAATTCGGGTGACCTGAAATATGACGGGTATTAAATTGTCTGGAGGAGAGTGTCAGATGCTCAGCTTACGTTCGATTAACCAGTTTTACGGGCAAAATCATATCTTGTGGGATGTCGATCTCGATTTGCCCCCCGGTACCTGTACCGGCGTGCTGGGCAGGCCTGGCATGGGGAAAACCACGCTGGTCAACTGCATCATGGGCCACCTGCCGATTAACAGCGGGTCGATCATCTGGCAGGAAGCTAACCTGCCGCCGCAGGATTTGCTGCTGCAACCGATGGAGCAGCGTGCCGCGCTGGGTATTGGTTATGTGCCGCAGGGCCGGCAGATTTTCTCGCAGTTAAGCGTGGAGGAGAACCTGCAGATTGCCCTGCTGGCCGGAGCCGGTCTCGAGCGCCACCGGGCAATCCCTCAGATGGTTTATGACCTGTTTCCGGCGCTCTACTCGCTGCGCCACCAGCGCAGCGGCGAGCTGCCCCTTGATCAGCAGCAACAGCTGGCACTGGCTCGTGCGCTGGTGTTGCAACCGAAACTGCTGATTCTGGACGAGCCAACCGAGGGGATGTCCCCCTGGCTGGAAGAAGAGATGGGCAATCTTATCCACCGGCTGAACCACGATTTTGGCCTGACCATTCTGCTGCTGGAGCAACGCATCTCGTTTATCCGCAAGGTAGCGGATTACTTCCTGCTGCTGCACCGGGGACGCAACGTGGCGCATGGCAAGGTCGCCCAGCTGGATGAGAGCATGGTTAATACCTGGCTCACCGTCTCGTGACTGACACCGGAAGCTGCACATACTGGCCCAGTTGCTCAAACTGAGCGCTGTCGGTCAGGTAAGGAATTTCGCCCAGCATCGGGGCTGGCAACCGCTTTTTCAGGGTGGCCAGATAGTCGGCATGACGCTTTCCGGGTGGCAGAATATCATTCGCAATCCAGCCCGCCAGCCGCAGTCCGCTGGCCTGAATGGCCTGCGCCGTCAGCATCGCGTGATTGATACAACCCAACTTAACCCCCACCACCAGCACCACCGGCAGCTGTTCCTGCAGCACCCAGTCCGCAAAGGTTGTCTCTTCCGACAGCGGCGTGAACCAGCCGCCTGCCCCCTCGGTCAGCACCCAGTCAGCCTGACTGGTCAACTCAGCCAGCCCGGCAGAAAGTTGCGAAACGTGGATCGGCCTGCCCTCTTCGGCACTGACAATGTGCGGAGAGGTGGGTTCCAGAAACGCCAGTGGATTGATGCACTCATAAGGCACCGACAGTACGCTGTTACGCTGCAACGCCAGCGCATCGCCGTTGCGGATGCCTTGCGCCGTCATCTCGCTACCCGAGGCAACCGGTTTGTAACCCACGCAGCAGAGGCCTGCCGCTTTGGCCGCCTGCAGCAGTGCGGTGCTGGCGACGGTTTTCCCGACTTCGGTGTCGGTACCGGTAATGAACCAACGCTCACTCACAATCAATCACTCCATAAACCAGATGATAACTCAGCAGGAAACCCCGCTGATCCTGCGGCCAGTGCAGCTTAAGCTGCTGCAGATGACGGCGGCTTAACAACGTTCCGCTGCGTCCCTGATGCAGGTGGGTGGCCCCAATTCCCTTCAGCGAACGCAGGGCACTGAGTACGTCCGGGAAAGCCAGCGTCAGCGTTTGCTGATGAAGCTGCATGCCCAGCGGCTCTCCGGCTTCCGCTATCGCGGCAACGCTGAGAAAGCGGTTCACCGGGGCGGGCAAATCCAGCGTCTGCCAGGCAATATTCAGCTCGCTCAGCGATCCGGCAGCCAGCGTCGAGAACAGAATTTGCCCACCAGGCACCGTCACGCGTCGCAGCTCCATCAGGGCCACGCTTAACTCGCTGCACCACTGCACGGCAAGGTTGCTCCAGCACAGATCAAACATCGGCTCCACAAAAGGCAGAGCTTCAATATCACCGGGCTGATAAAGGTCTGCGGCCTGCTCAATCTGGGCCTGAATCAGCATTTCTGCTGACAGATCCAGGGCGGTAACGTGATTCCCTGCGCTGCGCCAGCGCTGGCTGAACCAGCCCGGCCCACAGCCAGCGTCGAGTATTTTCTGGCCCTGCTGTCGTCTGGCATAAAAGGCCAGCTGTTCCCCGCTCATACGCTGCAGTTCAGCATGCTGATTGTAACTCTGTGCTGCCCGTCCGAAGGCCTGGGCAATCGCCCGTTTATTGACGGTTTGCGTCATCCAGCACCTCCAGAAGTCGTACAATATCTTCCTGCCGGTGTGCCGCACTCAGCGTGATGCGTAATCTGGCAGTGCCTGGCGGCACGGTTGGCGGACGGATAGCCGTCACCCAACACCCCTGCTGCCGCAGCCGCTCAGCCAGTTGCAGCGCACGGTTTTCATCACCCACAATCAGCGGCTGGATAGCCGTAGACGATGGCATCATCGCCAGCCCCAGCTGTTCTGCCCCCTGCCGGAACAGAGCGATGTTACGCTGCAGCAGCTCACGCAATTCATCCCCCTGCTGAATGCAGCAAAGTGAAGCCTGCAGCGCGCAGGCCTGGGCCGGAGGCATCGCCGTGCTGTAAATCAGATGGCGGGCGAACTGCAGCAGATAGTCTGCGGTTTCATCGCTGCAGAGCACTGCCGCGCCACTGAGCCCAAAGGCTTTACCGAAGGTCACCACCAGCAGCTCCGGCTTCACCTGCTGCTGCCAGCAACTGCCTCTGCCCTGCTCTCCGGTGGTGCCCACGCCATGGGCATCGTCCACCATCAGCCAGCTACCGTGGAGCGTGGTCAGCCGATGCAGTTCGGCCAGCGGCGCGCTGTCGCCATCCATACTGAATACGCCCTCGGTGACCACCAGTTGTTCACCTTCCTCCCCTGGCGGGCTGAGCAATTTTGCCAGCGAATCAGGCTGGTTATGGGCGAAGCGCCGCAGCGTGGCCGGGCTCAGCGCTGCGGCCTCAAGTAATGAGGCATGGGCCAACTTGTCGGCGAAGATGCGATCATTTTTCCCCAACATCGCGGCGATAATCGCCTGGTTCGCGGCAAAACCGGAAATAAACAGTAGCGCACGCGGATAACCAAGCCACTCCGCCAGCTGCTGTTCAAGCGCCTGGTGCACGGCACTGTAGCCGGTCACATGCCCCGAGCCACCTGCCCCCACACCATAGCGTTCGGCTCCTTTTTGCCAGGCGCTGATAATGCGCGGATCGTGGCTCAGGCCGAGATAATCGTTGGCTGAAAAATTCAGGTATTGCTGGTCGTCAACCTGCAGGGTACGGGCATCCCCCTGCTGATTGACCCTGCGCCGACGAAACTGGCCTTTCTCACGGCGCTCATTCAGCGCCGCGCTGATACGTTGCTGCCAGCTCATTTACACTGCCGCGTTGTAAAACATGTCGGTGTCAGCATGCAGCAGTTGCCCGGCCAGCGCCTGCTGCTGCTCGTTATCTCCCGCTTCGGTGGTGGTCTGTTGCGGGTTCAGGCCGAGCTTGCGGAAAAGCTGCAAATCTTTGTCCTCTTCCGGGTTCGGCGTGGTCAGCAGTTTGCAGCCGTAGAAAATGGAGTTGGCACCGGCCATAAAGCACATCGCCTGGGTCTGTTCGCTCATGGTCTCACGCCCTGCGGACAAACGGACATGCGAGGCTGGCATCATAATGCGCGCCACGGCGATGGTGCGGATAAAGTCAAAGGGATCAACGTCTTCATTGTCTGCCAGCGGCGTACCCTTAACCTTGACCAGCATATTGATTGGTACGCTTTCCGGCGGAGTTGGCAGGTTAGCCAGCTGTACCAGCAGACCGGCGCGATCGTTGACAGTTTCACCCAGACCAACGATCCCGCCTGAGCAGACTTTGATCCCCGCATCTCGCACCTTGCCCAACGTATCCAGGCGTTCCTGGTAGCTGCGGGTGGTGATGATGCTGCCGTAAAATTCCGGCGAGGTGTCGAGATTGTGGTTGTAAAAATCCAGCCCGGCATGAGCCAGACGCTGCGCCTGGCCGTTGCTCAGCGTGCCCAGCGTCATGCAGGTTTCCATCCCCATCGCCTTCACCCCTTTGACCATCTGCTCCAGGTAAGGCATATCGCGTTCGTGGGGATTTTTCCAGGCCGCTCCCATGCAGAAACGATCTGAACCTGCGGCTTTGGCCTTGCGGGCAGAGCTCAGCACCTCTTCCACTTCCATCAGGCGTTCGGACTCCAGCCCGGTTTTATAACGGGCGCTCTGCGGGCAGTATTTACAGTCTTCCGGACAGGCACCGGTTTTGATCGACAGCAGCGTGCTGACCTGTACCTGGCGGGGATCGAAGTGCTGACGGTGGATCTGCTGCGCTTCAAACATCAGTTCGAGAAAAGGTTTATCAAACAGGGCCTGAGCCTGTGCGATTGTCCAGCGATTTGCCATTGCTTGCTCCAAAAAAAATCTGTCGTTTGTCGTCTCTGCCTGGTTATACTTGTAAACTAAATTTTTTAAAAATGGTTTACAAGCACTTTATGACCCCTTCAGACCTGGCGTTTGACCGTGACCATATCTGGCATCCCTACACCTCAATGAGCAAGCCGCTGCCGGTTTATCCGGTAGTGGCAGCGCGGGGAACGTCACTGCAACTCGACGATGGCCGCGAACTGGTGGATGGCATGTCTTCCTGGTGGGCGGCGATCCATGGCTACAACCATCCACGTCTGAATCAGGCGATGAGCGCTCAGATTGAGCAGATGTCACACGTGATGTTTGGCGGCATAACTCACCCTTCAGCTGTTACGCTTTGCCGTAAGCTGGTAGAGATGACGCCGGAGGGTCTGGAATGTGTTTTTCTGGCAGATTCGGGGTCGGTAGCCGTTGAGGTGTCGATGAAAATGGCGCTGCAATACTGGCAGGCCCGTGGCGAGCGTCGCCAGCGTTTCCTCACACTGCGTAACGGGTATCATGGCGATACCTTCGCGGCAATGTCAGTCTGCGATCCACAGAATTCGATGCACAGCCTCTATCAGGGGTATCTGCCCAGTCATCTGTTTGCCGTGGCACCCACCTGCCGTTTTGACGACGACTGGCAGGAGAAAGACATTGAGGATTTCGCCCGTTTAATCCGCCTGCATGCCAGTGAGCTGGCCGCCGTTATTCTTGAGCCTGTGGTGCAAGGCGCAGGCGGAATGCGCTTTTACCACCCGGCTTATCTGCAACGAGTGCGCGAGCTTTGTGACCAGCACAATGTGCTGCTGATTGCCGACGAGATTGCCACTGGCTTCGGGCGCACAGGTAAGCTGTTTGCCTGTGAACATGCGGGAATTTCACCTGACATTCTGTGCGTGGGCAAAGCCTTAACCGGTGGCACCCTGACGCTCTCTGCCACCCTGACCACCCGTGAAGTGGCCAACACGATCAGCAACGGCGAAGCAGGCTGCTTTATGCACGGCCCGACGTTTATGGGGAATCCACTGGCCTGCGCGGTTGCCGCTGAAAGCCTGGCCATGCTGCAGGAAAATCAATGGCAGCAGCAGGTTGCCCGTATTGAAGCCCTGCTGCGCACTGCCCTGCTGCCATTGAAGGATAAAGCGGAAGTGGCCGATGCCCGCGTGCTGGGCACTATCGGGGTGATTGAAACCCACCGCCCGGTGAATATGGCCAGGCTGCAGGCCTTCTTTGTGCAGCGTGGCGTGTGGATCCGCCCCTTCGGCAGGCTGATCTATCTGATGCCGCCTTACATCATCCAGCCGGAAGCGCTGGCCCGGCTGACTGACGCTATCGCCGAAGCTGTTGAGCAACCCGCGCTGTTTAATGCTCAGTCATAGTTGAAATACAGGGTCGCCGTCGCCACCACGCTGCCGGGCCGCAGATTGCTTTGATCGAAGATTTTATAGGCCGCATTGAGCGTAGCCGTTGAACCGCTGACCTTCCCACCGCTGACAATATTCATCAGCGAAGTCGCGCCCGTTCCGGCGCTGGTACTGTCAGAAAAGGTGACCGGATTGGCCGAGCTGGTGGTCAGGGTAATTCCCACCCCTGAAGAGCTGGAGGAGCTGTTACGCATAATCTGCTTGTTGCTGTCCACCAGGTCGCTGCTGAACAGCCAGGCATTCACCGAACGGGTCGCCAGCCCCGCCAGCGTGTTTGAACAGCTGACTGGCAGCTGGAAAGAGGTGTGACCATCGTCGCTGCCGTCACGCAGATTGGCCAGTGAGACTCGTGGCATCGTCACGGTCTGATCAGGCATGTCGCAGGTTGTCTCTTTCGGATTGAACGTCACCGTCAGCGACTGATAAGCCAGATACAGCGAGCTGTTCCAGCTTCCCGACGCCACTACCGCAGCCGCCTGAGCGGAGGTTGGGATAGAGGCTAAACTCCCGTGGTTGATGTTTGTTACCACCATCGGAACGAGGGTTGCCGTGCCCCCCTGCACCACCTGGTAATTATTCGCATCAGTGACGCCAGGGTTGGTAGTCAGAAGCGTGGCAGCCAGCGTGTAGCTTAGGGTTGATCCGTTAAGAGTGGGATAGACCGGCAAGAGTCCTCCCCCCATGTTCGCTTCAGAAGCAAAGTTAGTTACCGTGAACTTAACCCAGCGCGAATTCCCGGCCGCATTATCGAATCTGACCACATAGCCCGATGAGGGAAACGGGGTAACAAAGTTGACGTAATTCGCCAGAAGCGCGTAACAGGTTAAAGGGACGCTCCAGGTTGCAGAACGTGATTCTGAAATATTGCCCGACGAAATAAACATTTGCGAAAGGTCGATGCTGTCGCTCCCTTTCACGGTCCCACCACTTTTCAGATTGCAGGCAGCTTGCACCCAGACGGGCGCGAACATCATCCCGCTTAAAAGCAGCAGAGCTGCGATTTTCCTGAACATGTCATTTCCTGTGGATCAGTCGTAATTAAAATAGAGAGTCGCCGTCGCCACCACTGTTCCCGGCCGAAATGAACTTTTATCGTATAATTTATAGGCGGCACTCAGGTTTATTGCGGAGTCTTTGAGCCCCGTCCCGCTGGAAATCGTCAGCAACGAAGTGGCGCCGCTTCCACTGGTGGTGCTGTCGGAAAGCGTGACGGGTAAGGCAGCGCTGGTGCTCAGCACAATCCCCACCCCGGAAGAGCTGGATGAGCTGTTACGCATAATTTGCCTGTTGCTGTCCACCAGATCGGTGCTGGTTAACCAGGCACTGACCGCACGGGTTGTCACACCGGCAAGAGTATTGGAACAGCTGATCGGCAGTTCGACTGCGGTGTGTCCGTCATCCCGGCCGTCCTGCAGATCCGTTAAGGAGACTCTGGGCAGCGTCACCGTCTGATTGGGCATTTCACAGGTGGTTTCCTGCGGTTTGAAGGTCACGGTCAGTGACTGATAGCCCAGATAGTCATTATTCCAGCTCCCGGAGGCCACAACCCCGGCGGCGGTATCCACCGAAGGAATTGCGCCGAAGATATTGGCGTTGTGCAGTACCATCGGCACAATCGTCGCAGTGCCACTCTCCGTCACCGTGTAATACTTAGTGTCAGTGATTCCGGGGTCCGCCGCCAGCAGCGTGGCGGTCAGGGTATAGCTCAGATTGCCGCCACTGAGCGTGGTATCGCCGTTACCATAGTTGACCACATCCGTATACCCACTGGTCTGAAACTTTATCCAGCGTGTCGCGCCCGCCACATTAGTAAACTTCACGTAGAAGCCATTTTTAATCGGGCTGACAAAGTGCACGGCGTTCGAGAAAGTGAGCGCGAAGCAGCCCACCGGGATCTGCCAGGTACCGGTGCGGGTTTCCGCATAACTGCTCTGTGTTGTCAGCAGGGTGGAAATATCAATACTGTCAGTGGCCTTGACGGTAGAGCCGCTCTTCAGTGAGCAACCTGCCTGTACAAAGGCCGGAAAAACTGCCAGCAGAAGCAGTAGCCACATCCCTGTTTTTGCACTCATCTCTTTCTCCTTAGCGCTGACTTTTCTGAATCAGACACAAGTTGTTGCTGTCCGTTTCAGGCGTGTGGATGCGGCATACCTCTCCCTCGGCCATCTGTACAACCAGCCACTCTGGCAGCTGGTCAGCCTTGACATACAGCTGGCTTCCCTGCGACACATAGCCCATTTCATTTCCTGTTCCGTCCTTCACCGCCGCGCCAAAAGGCAGCGGCTGGCCGTTGGCCTGATGCGCCGTAAGCGTAAAGACCTTACGGGTATCGGTCTGGTAGCGGATATAGCTGATGCTGCCTGCCCACGGGGCGATATGACCAATGTTGCCCTTCAGCTCGCCGCTGCTGGCGCTGTTCTGATTATTTTCCAGCCGGTAGTTATTCATACGATAAGGCGTAACCGACGGCACCAGTACCTTGCCAGAGGCGTTAGTTTGCATTTCGCGGTTGCCGTTTACCGTAGCGCCGGCAATCCCTGGCGCATCAAGGATCACAAAGGTATTCCCGGCATTGCCGGAAGTCAGCACGCCGCCCCGCCACACTACCGCGCTGCCGCTGACGCTGCCGCCTACCTGACGGTACCCGGAAGACTGGCTGTAGTTACCACTGAATCGCGCATAGGGTGTTCTCCAGGCGCCATACCCGCCGATGACGGAGTCGTTTCCGTCGTAGTTATGGCTGTAGTTAAGGCTGTAATCGAGCAGACCAGTGCTGCTGTTGACCCCCACCTCGGAGCCGGTATATTTTCCGTCCCGCAGCGCACTGCGCACCGTCATGCTGGCAGTGTTATCGAACAGACTGAACGGCATGGTCAGCATCAGTTCGATACGGTTTTCATCGTAGCTTTTGCGGTTGCCATAATTCTGCTCATTGTATTCGTTGTTGCTGTTGTTGCTGTCGTACTCATAGTGATTGCGCCGGACCGACACGCTCCAGGTGGCGCGATGAAAATTGTTGCTGTAAGTCAGGCTGTACTGCCGCGAGGATTGCTGGCTGTTCCAGTACTGCTGCCAGTAGCCGTCCAGCGCAATGCGCCCCCAGCCCTCTGGCAGGGTTTGATCGAGGTTGATGTTAAAGCTCTGCTTGCTGCGTTTATAAACCTGCCCAGTGTCACTTTTACGCGCGATATCATTCATCTGCACTGCATCATAAAAGGAGAGATAGCCCGGGGTGTTGTAATAGAACGTCGCCAGGGTCAGGTTAGTTTTAGTGGCAAAGTAGCGGCTGAAAGAGAGCTTCCAGCGCTGGCCCTGAAAAGTGTCACCGTTTTGCTGATGCGCATTGGCAAAATCAATGTTGCCGGAAAAAGAGCCCACGCCAGGAATGCTAATCGCACTACCCACCAGCGCGGAATAGTAGTCAGGACTCAGCGTCGTCCCGCCGTAAAGCGTCAGGAAGTTATTCACCCCATGGGAGATGTCGCCCTGAACAAACGCCGGGTGCTCATCTATTCCCCGCATTTGCACTTTACCGGCAGTCAGTTGCCACTCTGACGTTCCTGACCGCAACATATCGGAAACCGTGGAATAGGGAACCGTAAAGCGCTCGATGGCCCCCCCGCCATTAACCACTTCCACCGTTAAGTCATTGCGTGAGCCGGTAGGCATCATGTCATCAATTTCAAACGGCCCCGGCGGTACGTTGAGCTGATAGATCAGGGTGTCGTTCTGGTAAACCTTCACTACCGCATTACTGGCAGCAACCCCGCGGATCACCGGCATATAGGTGCGGTAAGAATCCGGATACATGCGCTGATCCTGCTTCAGCGTGACGCCGCGAAAGCGCAGGCTGTCAAACCAGGGAGAGCTGGTATAGCTGTCTCCCAGGCGCACCAGCGAACGCAGGCCAGGCAGCGCCCTTTCCAGATAGCGGGAATTGTTAACCCACTGGCCGTCAGTGACGCGATTTCTTAAAAAGTTAGAATTATCAATAAACTGCCAACTGGACAGGTTAATGCCGCTGCTCAGAGACAGAAAAATATTGTCCGCATCACCGTAGCTGTCGCGGCGATGCGAGTTGTAGTAGCTGAGGTTATAATTGGTAAAGGCGCCGTTAATACCCGAATTCCATAATTCCGGCGCAATCCAGCTGCGATCTTTGTTGTAGATAAAGGCCTGAGGAATAACCAGATTCAGCCGTAGCTGCCCGGCATCGAAGTTCGCCTGGCCACCGTGGAGAATCTGGCTGACCGAGGTCCAGTCACCCTGCCTGTCTCCTTTCAGGGCCTTATCTGCTTTGATGGCGAGAATGCTGACCGAACTTTCGCTGAGGTAAAAGGTGTGTTCATCTACCACCTTTACCGGCAAATTGCCGCGCCAGTCACCATTGATGTAAACATCCAGATCGTAAATGCCCGGTGAAATGGTCTGGTCAGCATTATTCCAGCCAGCCTGTGCGGAATCGCCAGCCATCATACTGGTATTAAAGTTTGCAGCTGCTGCCAGGCACGGCATCATCAGCGTCACGATCCCGCCGGAAAAGAGCGCGCGGCTGACGACAACTGAAAGCAGATTCCGTCTTGCTTTCATCATTTGAACCTTCAACGTCCTGTTGACTATTTTAAGGTTACGGTCAGGGGAACCCGGCTACCGTAATCATCGATATACACTAACTGATACTTCCCGGCCTGCGGAGCAAACGCCCCGTCAGCAGGCGTCTGGCAGCTGAAAGGAGGAACAAAGAGTGCCTTGGTGATGAAATTATCCTGCTTTTTGCCCTGCTGAACCTGCGTGCTTTTGCCATCCCATTTCATCATCTGGATCAGCGTGATGTAATAAGGCGTGGCATTGTCGATACAGATGCCTGAACCATTATGTTTAATACCCAGATAGCTGGGGATATCCGCAGTCGATATTTTTAATGCCGCCGGACGCCAGAAAAGCTTAATGCGATTTCTGATTGCCATCTGTAAATAATCTTTCCCCGCATCCAGTTTTTCCGGAACAGGTGGAATATCGAGGACATTAATCCAGAAAACTGTTTCCCGATCGGTGGCGAAACGGCTCACCTGATCCTTGCGGTTTATTCGCAAAATCTGCCCGTCGTTGCCATTAATTTTGACTACCGGCGGCACAATGGTGAAGGGGGTTATAATATTTTCCGGCTTTTCATTTTGCCGCCCGTCATCAATCCATGACTGAATAAGATGCTGATCCCGACTTTTATTGATCAGCTGTACTGACACGCTTTTAGCATCTGAGGGAAAGACAACGCGCGTGGTATTAATCACCACGTTAGCTTCCGCACTCAGACTGATCAGCAACCCTGCGATAATGAGAAGGATTTTTCCCACAACAACTCCTGGAGTGAAAATACAAAACAGGAAGGCTGCGCCTTCCTGTCTGACGCTTATTCGTAGCTGAAGGTGTAAGTTGCCGTGGTGACAACCGAACCGGTTGAAACGCTGGCGCCACCATAGTTGTAGTAGTTCGCGTACAGGCTAATCATGCCATCCGCGCCGGTATCATAAACGGTGCTGCCGGATTGAGTTGTTTTCAGTCCGGTGGCCGTTGCAGTACCCAGCTTGACCACTTTGGAACCGTCAGAGGTGATGGCAATACCCACGCCCTGCGCAGTACCGGATTCATTTTTCAGGTAAGTCATATCATCTGAAACGTTGGAACCGCTGAAAGCGATATCCAGCGACTGAGCGGCAGTGCTGGTAGCATCGAAACCAGTACAGCCTGAAACGTTTAAAGTAAACGGCGTGGCGCTGGCGCTGACCACCCCTACTGCGGTGCCCAAATCGCTTTTAGTAACGGGCGCGACGTTTACGGTAAAATCAGCACCGTTATTGGTCGTGACATTACAGGTTGTATCACTGACTGCACCGTTAAAAGTAATGATGCCACCCGCCACTGGCGTGCTGGTTGCAGCAACAGCGTGACCCGCTGTAAAGGCAGCCACGATGGCTGTAACGACAAAAAACTGATTGACCTTATTCATTTTCATCCCTCTGTCCCGCGTGGTTTGCGGGGAATATTCACCGACATATCATCCTGTAAAATCGTGACTGGAAAAGATTAAAACTTCACACAACCCGATTTCAGGCGACATTCTCCATCCTTCCGTTGAAGTAAGTAAATAGCAGTAATTTGCGTTAAAGCGCCGGATAACTGCCTGTTTTTTGTCACCAGACGCGTTTACATTTGCTTTAACATTACCAATCATGTGGTTAACAATAATCAAAAAGCAATGGATGTAAAAAACAGGAAACATAAAATGCAAAAAGACGCAAAAAATAAGCAGTCACTCGATAAAAATTCTCCCCAACTCCCATTTACTTCTGAGACTTACCCTCATTTCTCCTGGCTGAAATATAAAAAATATAATTAGCTAATCATGTTATTTAAATACATTTGACGTCTTATTTCTGGAATAAATGTTATTTTTTCCTGTTATCAATCAGGCGAGGCGTGCGCGAATGCACTACGCTTTACGGGGCTGCGTTGCGTAAAAGGAGGAAAAAATGCCGCAAGATAAACAGACCAACCGACGCATTGTGCTGGCTTCACGGCCACATGGCGCGCCAACGCATAATAACTTCCGTCTTGAATCACAGCACGTTCCGGTTCCCGGAAAAGGACAAATTCTGCTGCGTACCGTCTGGCTTTCGCTGGATCCCTATATGCGTGGCCGCATGAGTGATGCCCCCTCTTATGTTCCTCCGGTCCAGATAAATGAGGCGATGGGTGCAGGCACGGTAGCCATTGTTGAACACTCAAATCATGACGACTATGCCGCAGGCGACTGGGTGGTCAGCCAGAGCGGCTGGCAGGATTTTGCCCTGTCAGAGGGCAAAGACCTGTTTAAACTCAGTGGCCCGGTGCTTAAACACCCGTCCTGGGCGCTGGGTATGCTCGGGATGACCGGTTTTACCGCCTATATGGGGCTGCTGGATATTGGTAACCCGCAGCCGGGCGAAACCGTCGTCGTGGCAGCCGCAACCGGCGCAGTGGGATCGATGGTCGGCCAGATTGCCAAACTCAAGGGATGCTACGTGGTGGGCATTGCCGGTGGCGCTGAGAAGTGCCGCTATGCCGAACAGGTTCTGGGGTTTGACCGTTGCCTGGATCACCGCTCCGCCGATCTGGCCGAAGCGCTGAAACGCTACTGCCGTGATGGTATTGATGTTTATTTTGAAAGCGTGGGCGGCAAGGTGTTCAATGCGGTGCTGCCGCTGATGAACACCAAAGGCCGCATTCCGGTCTGCGGCCTGATCGCCGACTATAACAGCACTGAACTGCCGGCAGGCCCGGACCATCTGCCGCCTTTCCAGAGCGCCATTCTGCGTAAACGCCTGCGCGTTGAGGGCTTTATCATTAATCAGGATTACGGCCACCGCTTTGGGGAGTTTTTCAGCCAGATGGGCCAGTGGGTGGCAGAGGATCGCTTCGTGTTCCGCGAAGATGTGATCGACGGGCTGGATAACGCCCCGGAAACCTTTGTCGGTATGCTGGAAGGCAAGAATTTTGGCAAGGTGCTGATCAGGGTTGCTGGCGATACCCCTTAAGGAGAACAGGATGAAAATATTAATGGTGCTGACCTCCCACGATCGATTGGGAGATACCGGGAAAAAAACCGGGTTCTGGCTGGAAGAGTTTGCTGCGCCCTATTACGTTTTCCGCGACGCTGGCATGAATGTGGTGCTGGCCTCTCCGGCTGGCGGGCAACCGCCACTGGATCCAAAAAGTGATGAGCCAGATGCGCAGTCTGTGCATACCGAACGTTTCCGTAAAGATATTGCTGCCCAGCAGCTGTTGGCCAATACGCAGCAGCTGGCATCCATCGACAGCAGTAAATTTGATGCGGTGTTTTATCCGGGCGGCCACGGCCCGTTGTGGGATCTGGCTGAAGACAAAAAAAGCATTGAACTGATCGAAAATTTTTATGCCAACGGCAAACCAGTGGGCGCGGTCTGCCACGCTCCCGGCGTGCTGCGCCATGCCAAAAAGCCGGATGGCAGCGCGCTGGTCGCCGGGAAACGAGTCACCGGCTTCAGCAACAGCGAAGAGCAAGCCGTCGGGCTGACAGATGTGGTACCTTTCCTGGTTGAGGACGTGCTGACTGCGCTGGGGGCCGATTATGAAAAAACCGATGACTGGGGCGTTTACACTCTGAGCGACGGTCATCTGGTCACCGGGCAGAATCCTGCATCCTCCGCCGCCGCAGCCGAAGAGCTGCTGAAACTGCTTCATCAATAACACCAGGAGGTGGAATGAAACTGTTAAGCCACGATTTCAACGATGGCGCTAAACTGCCTGAGCGTCAGGTTTTTAATGGCATGGGTTACAGCGGCGACAACCTCTCCCCGCATCTGGCGTGGGACGATGTGCCGCCGGGTACTAAAAGTTTTGTTGTGACCTGCTACGATCCCGATGCGCCGACCGGCTCTGGCTGGTGGCACTGGGGCGTGGCTAACCTGCCAGCCGACACGCGTTTGTTGCCACAGGGTGCGGGGTCCGGCGTGGCCGAACTGCCAGCGGGGGCGGTGCAGACCCGTACCGACTTTGGCAAAGCAGGCTACGGCGGCGCGGCTCCGCCAAAAGGCGAAAGCCACCGCTACATCTTCACGGTATATGCGTTAGACGTGGAAAAACTCGAAGTGGATGAGAACGCCAGCGGCGCTTATCTCGGCTTTAATGTGCATTTCCATCAGTTGGCCAGCGCGTCCATCACGGCGATGTACAGCTGAGAAATAACCCTGTCCTGCTCCCTGAACGGGGTGGAACACGTGAACAGGGGATGCATTTTAGCATCCCCCTTCCCTTTACGCGTTAACTCAGATCTCAGCGATTACCACCCACATCGGCCCCTGACCAACGGCATAACGAGCCAGCGGCTGCAGTAATCCCTGCTCCCCTTTGATTTTGTACACTTCGATATGATGTGACTTCTGTCCTGCCGCCACCAGATACTGACCGCTGTTATCAATGTTAAAGCCGCGCGGCTGAGTTTCGGTTGGCTGATGGCCTTCCACCTTCAGCAGGCCGCCGTCTTCGCTGACGCTGAACACGGTCAGAATGCTGCCGGTACGATCGCAGCTGTACAGATGACGGCCATCCGGCGTCAGGTGAATATCTGCCGCCCACCGGGTATCGCTGAAGCCCGCAGGCATCATATCCAGACTCTGTACGCGCTCCACTTCCCCGTGGGCGTTATTCAGCTGCCAGACGTCAACGGTGCTGTCCAACTCGTTCACACAATAGGCGTACTCTTTGCCCGGATGGAAGACCATATGGCGAGGACCGGCACCTTCCACCGTGGTTACCTGAGTCTGGCTGTGCGGCTGCAGCTCGCCATTTTCCTGCAAATCAAACAGGCAGATGCGGTCCTGCTTAAGCGCCGGAACAAACAGCGTGTTGTTGTCCAGATCAATGTTGGCTGAATGGCAGCCATCCAGCCCCTTGATCACCTGTAACGGTTCGCCGGGCAGGCCATCGGTACCAATCGGCGTCACGCTGACGCAGGCATCGTTATAGGAACCGACAAAGATAAAACGCCCCTGGCGGTCAGTGGAGATATGCGTCGGACTGCCCGGCAGAGAAGCATGGCCCGCCTCCTTCAGCTTGCCCTCGCCATTAATTTTATAAGCCACAACACGGAAGTCAGGGCGCACGCCGACATAGAGAAAACGCTTATCAGGGCTGACCACCATCGGCTGAACCTGACCCGGTGCATCCACCACCTGCAGCAGGGTAAGCGCACCTTCATCACTGAGCTGCCAGGCGTGGATCTGCTGGCTTTCCGGGCTGGCGGTATAAACGACTTGTTTCATGAATTCTCCTTTTTCGGGGTAATCTTTTGCCCAAAGCGTAGCGCGTTTTTCCTTTTCGCGTGGAGGGAATTGTGGCAGCAATTTTGTCCGCCGTACCACAAGGTGTACACTCGGGAATTCTTGTTCAGCTACTTTCGGAACTGTTTATGAGTTATCGCATCATTGCTTTGGATCTGGACGGCACCCTGTTAACGCCGCGTAAAACCATTCTGCCTGAGTCGCTGGAAGCCCTGAAAAAAGCCCGCGAGGCAGGCGTTAAGGTCGCCATTGTCACCGGCCGACACCATGTTGCTATCCATCCTTTTTATCAGGCACTGGCGCTGGATACACCTGCAATCTGCTGTAACGGCACCTATTTGTATGATTATCAGGCAAAAAAGGTGATCAACTCCGATCCTCTGCCAAAAGATCAGGCCCTGCGCGTGATTGAGATGCTCGACGAAGCGGCGATCCACGGCCTGCTGTATGTCGATAACGCTATGCTTTATCAGACTGAAACCGGCCACGTTACCCGCACCATCAACTGGGGGCGGTCACTGCCCGAGCACCAGCGTCCGGTATTTAACCAGGTCGCCAGCCTGGCCAGGGCCGCAGAGCAGGCAGACTCCATCTGGAAATTCGCCCTCTCACATGCTGACACCCATGCGTTACAGCAATTTGCAGAAAAGGTAGAAAAGGAGCTGGGTCTGGCCTGTGAATGGTCATGGCACGATCAGGTGGATATTGCTAAGACGGGCAACAGCAAAGGTAAACGTCTGGCGGAGTGGGTGGCTTCTGAAGGGCTGCAGATGAGCGATGTGCTGGCCTTTGGCGATAACTACAACGACCTGAGCATGCTGGAAACGGTCGGCCTGGGCGTGGCGATGGGCAACGCCGACGACGCTATTAAGGCGCGTGCTGGTCGTGTTATCGGCACGAATCTGGAACCAGGCATTGCCGAAACGGTTTATCGCGAAGTGCTGTAATCGCGGTCAGGGCGTGATTGCCACGCTCTTGATCTGCGCATAAAGCCACATTCCCGGCTTGATCATCAATTCATCGCGAGCCCAGGGCGTGATCCGCGCCCAAATCTCGCTTTGTCCCACCAGCAGCTTCACCTCAATCTGATCGTCAATATCGACCAGCTCGGCTACCTGCGCCGGGATCACATTACGGATACTGCTGTTGACCGGTGGCTGCAGCACCAGCGAGACATCGGCTGACTGAATGCGGATACGCAGCGGGGTTTTCTGCGGCGCGTCAACCCTGCTGACCCAGATATGCTGATCGCCCAATGACAGCGCCGTCATCGCATAGTGCGGATGCTGCTCCAGCACCTGAACCCGCAATACGCTACTCAGTTCAGAGCGCGGGAGCCACGGCCGCATTGCGCTGCTGGCCCAGACCTTCTCCAGCGTGCCCAGCGCTTTCACTTCACCGTTATCCAGCACCATCACGTTATCCGCCAGCTGCAAAATTTCATCGAGACTGTGGCTGACATACAGAATGGGGATCTCCACCTGTTTGGCCAGCTTCTGCAGATAGGGCAGTAGCTCACGTTTGCGCGGCAGATCCAGCGAGGCCAGCGGCTCATCCATCAGCAGGATTTCCGGTGCGCTAAGCAACGCGCGACCAATCGCCACGCGCTGCTTTTCACCGCCGGAGAGTGAAGCCGGGAAGCGACTCAGCAGCTCTTCAATACCCAGCAGCCGGACCAGAGAATCAAACTGTGGGCGCAGACTTTTCGCCATGCCATATTCGAGATTCCCCCGCACGCGATAGTGCGGGAATAATCGGGCATCCTGAAAGACATAGCCAATACGCCGCTTTTCCGGCGGCAGATTCAGCCCGCTTGTGGCATCAAACAGTGGCCTGCCGTTGAGTGAAATCTGGCCTTCCTGCGGCAGAGTTAAGCCGCCGATAGCATTAATCAGCGAGGTTTTCCCCGCGCCGGACACGCCGAAAATGGCGGTGATCCCCTTTGCAGGCAAATTAGCCTTGATCCTGAGGCAATGATCGCCCAGCTGCTGGGTGAAATTTAACGCTAACATCAGGCCCCCAGCCATTTACGGCCCCAGCGGGCCAACCATTCCGAAGCCCATAGAGAACAGAGCGCCAGTAAAATAGCAATGACACAGAGCCGTGCCGCCGCGTTTTCCGCGCCGGGTGTTTCAATCAGGGTGTACATGGCAGAAGGAATGGTGCGCGTCTCGCCCGGAATATTGGAAACGAAAGTGATAGTCGCGCCAAACTCCCCCAGCGAGCGGGCAAAAGCCAGCACCGTACCGGCGATTATGCCTGGCAGGGTCAGTGGCAGGGTGACAGTAAAAAATACCCGCCAGCGCCCGGCCCCTAAAGTACGCGCAGCCAGCTCCAGCCTGCTGTCCACCCCTTCCAGCGCCAGGCGGATTGCCCTGACCATCAGCGGGAAAGCAATCACCGCCGAGGCCAGCGCCGCGCCGCGCCAGCTGAAAGCAAAGGTAAAGCCGAACCAGTTGTAAAGGTATTCCCCAATAAAACCGCGTCGGCCAAAGCCAATCAGCAGCAGATAGCCCACCACCACCGGTGGCAGCACCAGCGGCAGGTGGATCAGGCTGTCGAGCAGCGTTTTGCCAGGAAAGCGGCAACGGACCAGAATCCATGCCATCAGGATCCCGAACGGCAGACTGAACAAAACCGCCACGGTGGAGACTTTCAGGCTCAGGGCGATAGCCTGCCATTCGGGGTCACTGAGGATCATGATTCAGGTGTAAATCCATATCGTTTGAAGATGGCAGCCGCTTCCGGCCCTTTCAGATAGTGATAAAACGCGGTGACGGTGGCGGAGTGATGATCTTTGATCATCGCCATTGGGTATTCGACCGGCTTATGGCTGTCGGCGGGAAACGATCCCACCACGGTCACTTTTTTACTGGCTACCGCATCGGAACCGTACACAATGCCATAAGGCGTTTCATTGCGCTCTACCAGCGCCAGGGCAGCGCGTACGCTGTTGCCGCGTGCCAGCACAGGTTCCAGCTCGCTCCAGGCTCCCAGATTCTGCAAGGCTTCTTTGGCGTAGATCCCGGCGGGAACATGGTCAGGATCGCCAACAGAGAGGCGCTGGCCTTTCAGCAAACTTTTCCAGTCGGTACTCTTCGAAATGGTCACCTGCTGTGGTTTGCCTTCCGATGGCGCAACCAGCACCAGATCGTTACCCAGCAGGGTAACGCGGCTGGACTCATCAATGGTGTTCTTTTGCGCGGCGTAATCCATCCACTGCTGGTCAGCAGAGATAAACAGATCGGCAGGTGCGCCCTGCTCAATCTGACGCGCCAGCGTGGAAGAAGCCGCAAAAGAGGAGACAACCTTCACCTCTTTGCCTTTCTGATACTGTTCAGCAATGTCCTGCAGCGCATTGGTCAGAGATGCCGCGGCAAAAACAGTGATATTTTCTGCCGCAACGGCATGGCCTGCAACGCTGGCACTGAGCACAGCACCGGCGAAGAAATGGCGTAGTTTCACAGACATGGTGTTCTCCAGAGGGTATCGTTATGTATCCGTTACTATAACGAGACAAAAAAACACTGTCATAGAGTTTATCGGCAGAAGCAGCAAGAAGTTGAGGCAGCGCAATAAAACAGACGCCCGAAGAGATTCGGGCGCGAAGAGAAAATGCTTTTACTGGCGGTTTTTCGCCGGCTGATCGTTACGGTGACCCATTTTAGAGATGACGTTAAAGACTTCACCCAGTCCGTAAATCAGGCCCAGGATGATCGCCATCACCACAGGAACCATGAGGATCGCTTCCCCAAGACCAATCAGTAAATCCAGCATGGTAGTCTCCAATGCCTCACTTGAAAAAGCCATTGTATCCACAGCGAAAAAAAGTGCACTGACCTTTTGTGCGTTTTACCCGTTTTTACGTTTGAGCACCCGCGACAGTGTACAATTCAGGGAACACTATGTTATTCCGGAGCAACCATGAAGGCCGAACTCTCCCTGATCCTGAAATTACAACAACGGCTGTTTGCCGATCCACGCCGCATTGAACTGCTCAAACAGATTCAGCATACCGGCTCCATCAGCCAGGGAGCCAAACTGGCAGGCATCAGCTACAAAAGTGCCTGGGATGCGATCAATGAGATGAATACGCTTGCCGACCGCACGCTGGTCGAGCGTGCCACCGGCGGTAAAGGCGGCGGCGGAGCAGTGGTAACCCCCTATGGCGAAAGACTGATCCAGCTGTTTGCCTTACTGGAACAAATCCAGCAGAAAGCCTTTGATGTGCTTCAGGACGATGTGCCACTGGGCAGCCTGCTGGGCGCGATTGCCCGCTTTTCATTACAGACCAGCGCCCGTAACCAGTTGTCTGGCACCATCGTGCAGCGCGATGAGCAGTCCGTTCAGCAACATGTGGAAGTCCTGCTGGCGGACGGCATCACCCGGATAAAGGTCGCGCTGACTGAGCAAAGCGCCAACCGCCTGTCGCTTGATGCGGGCAAAGAAGTGCTGGTGCTGATCAAAGCTCCGTGGATTGACGTCACGCCTTCGCGCTCCGGGGCTGATAATCAGCTGAGCGGTACCCTGAGCCATCTTGAGCGCGGCGACTCGCACAGCGAAGTGCTGATTGACCTGCCAGGCGGTGAAATACTGTGCGCCACACTGAGCAACGAACGGGTGGATAACCAGAAACTGCAGATCGAGCAGGCCGTCACAGCACATTTTAATGCTGACCGGGTGATTATCGCCACGCTACTCTGAAAGCCGTTACGGGATTTGACAATGCTGTCAGGGAAGATTATTAGTTTGGGTACAATGCATAAAATGGAATAAACAATGTCGACGTTGCATATTTCGCAAGGCATGTTTCACCTGGGCGATACCCGTGCCCTTACCCTGAACGATCTGACCCTGCACTCCGGTGAAAGCTGGGCCTTTGTCGGTGCCAATGGCAGCGGCAAATCCTCGCTGGCTCGTGCGCTCTCTGGCGAACTGAAACCGGCCAGGGGGACACTGGATAGCCAGTTCACCCGCCCTACCCGCCTTTCACTGGAGCAGTTGCAAAAGCTGGTTTCCGAGGAGTGGCAGCGCAACAATACCGATCTGTTAAGCCCCGGCGAGGATGATACCGGACGGACCACTGCCGAAATCATCCAGGATGAGGTGAAAGACAGCGCCCGCTGTCAGCGGCTTGCCGACATTTTCGGCATCACCCGTCTGCTCGATCGCCGCTTCAAATACCTTTCCACCGGTGAAACTCGTAAAACCCTGTTATGCCAGGCGCTGATGGCCCAGCCAGATTTACTGATCCTTGACGAGCCGTTTGACGGCCTGGACGTTGACTCGCGCGCAAACCTGGCCCTGGTGCTGGCGGAGCTGCGTCAGCAGGGCTACACCGTGGTGCTGGTGCTGAACCGTTTTAACGATATTCCCGATTTCATCGACAGTGTTGGCGTGCTGGCAGAGTGTACGCTGACCCACGTCGGCCCCCGCGAGGTGATTCTCGCGGAAGCCCTGGTCGCCCAGCTGGCGCACAGCGAGCGTTTGCAGGGCATGACGCTGCCGGAACCGGACGATGCCAGCCTGAAACAGCCCCTGGCTGCGGATGCGCCGCTGATTGTGCTGCGCGACGGCGTGGTTTCCTATAACGATAAGGCGATCCTGAACCGGCTGAGCTGGGCGGTGAAGCCTGGTCAGCACTGGCAGATCGTGGGTCCGAATGGGGCGGGCAAGTCAACCCTGCTGAGCCTGGTCACCGGCGATCATCCTCAGGGCTACAGCAACGATCTGACGCTGTTTGGCCGTCGCCGCGGCAGCGGTGAAACTATCTGGGACATCAAGCAGCATATTGGCTACGTCAGCAGCAGTCTGCATCTGGACTACCGCGTCAGCAGCAGCGTGCGCAATGTGATCATCTCGGGTTACTTCGATTCCATCGGCATCTACCAGGCTGTGTCAGACCGACAGCATTTCCTGGCCGGTTTGTGGCTGCAGCGGCTTGGTATGGACGGCCCGCTGGCCGATGCGCCGTTCCACAGCCTCTCCTGGGGCCAGCAGCGCCTGGTGCTGATTGCCCGTGCGCTGGTTAAACACCCTGCGTTGCTGATCCTCGATGAGCCACTGCAGGGACTGGATCCAATCAACCGCCAGCTGGTGCGTCGTTTTGTTGACGTGCTGATTGGCGAAGGCGAAACCCAACTGCTGTTCGTCTCGCACCATGCCGAAGATGCGCCACAGTGCATCACCCACCGGCTGACTTTTGTGCCTGACGGCGACACTTACCGCTATCAGCAGGATGACCTCGGTTAATTCAGCTACGGGAAGCGCAGGACAGCTCCACAGTTTCACACATCTGGCAACATATGCCACTGGCGTATTCATGCGGGCTTTTTATCCTCAAAGGAGAGATTTTTATCAGGAGACGTTATGCCCGCAGCGCTGCTCATTTTAAACCTAATCGACGACCTTGCCGGCAGTCGCGGCAGGGCAAACCACAGCGTTCAGCAGTTCACCGAGCGTAACGTGATCAAACGGGTTAACACGGCTACGGCCTATGCCCGGGTGCGCAAAATCCCGGTGATCTGGAGCCGCGTTGGCTTCAGCGAGGATTATCAGGACATGGCTGCCCACTCACCGCTGTTCGCTCAGATAAAGCTGATTGGTGCCCTGCGTCTGAACTCACCCGGGTGTGCATGGCTGCACAGCCTGGAGATCGACGCTGGCGATTGGCAGTTCACCCACACGGGCCTGAGCGCCTTCACTGGTAATAATTTGTTAACATGGTTACAGCAGCACCAGCGTCGTCGGCTGTTGATCGGTGGCATCAGTACCAGCCTGGCGGTGGAGAGTACGGTACGTGAGGCACATGACCGGGGAATTCCGGCCACGGTTATGGAGGATCTCTGTGCAGATAACAGCCTGCTCAGCCACCAGCAAAGCATTGACAATCTGCAGCGTATTGCCGAAATCACCACCACATCCCACTGGATGCAGCCTTGAACGCCCCAATGTAACCGCTACCACTTATTTGTCACATACAACCCCTATTCATGGATTATTTTGTCATTTATCCTGATACTTCGGAATTTTCAGCTTGTGTAAACGATTCCATTTATCGAGACTCGATCACGCTTTGTTTTCCCGCACTGTGCTATTTTTCTTTCAGGCTTCAGGGCATAAAGAAGGTTATCAGGACTCAACATGCAAAAATTCAATCCGGTCGATCACCCGCATCGCCGCTATAACCCACTGTCCGATCAGTGGATTCTGGTTTCTCCTCACCGCGCCAAACGCCCATGGCAGGGCGCGCAGGAGACCGCATCACAAGAAAAACGCCCTGTACATGACCCGGACTGCTTCCTGTGTCCCGGTAATACTCGTGTCACCGGCGACAAAAATCCGGATTACACCAGTACCTATGTTTTCACAAACGATTTTGCCGCGCTGATGACCGATACGCCTGATGCGCCGGAAAGCGAAGACATTCTGATGCGCTGCGAAAGCGCGCGCGGCACCAACCGGGTGATTTGCTTCTCACCGGATCACAGCAAAACGCTGCCTGAGCTCAGCGTTTCCGCACTGGAAGATGTGGTCAGAACCTGGCAGGAACAGACCGCCGACCTCGGCCAGCACTATCCATGGGTTCAGGTTTTTGAGAACAAAGGGGCGGCGATGGGCTGCTCTAATCCCCATCCACACGGCCAGGTCTGGGCCAACAGTTTTCTGCCCAATGAGGCGAAACGCGAAGACGATTTGCAACGCGCTTATTACGAACAGCACCAGTCGCCGATGCTGGTGGATTACACCGCTCGCGAACTGAAAGACGGCAGCCGCACCGTGGTGGAAACCGAACACTGGCTGGCCGTGGTGCCCTGGTGGGCGGCATGGCCATTTGAAACGCTGTTGCTGCCGAAAGCGCGCATTAAACGCCTGGTCGATCTTAGCGGTGCCCAGCGCCAGGACCTGGCGCTGGCGCTGAAAAAGCTGACCAGCCGTTATGACAACCTGTTCCAGTGCTCCTTCCCCTACTCAATGGGATGGCATGGCGCGCCTTTCAACGATGAAGCCAACGATCACTGGCAGTTGCATGCCCATTTTTATCCGCCACTGCTGCGTTCCGCCACGGTACGCAAATTTATGGTCGGCTATGAGATGCTGGCGGAGACCCAGCGCGATTTAACGGCGGAGCAGGCTGCAGAACGTCTGCGTGCCGTCAGTGATATTCATTTCCGCGAGACGGGAGCATAATAATGACTTTAAAGACCTCTACCCAACAGATTTTTGCCGATAAGTTCGGCTACGCCGCTGACCACACCTTCCAGGCTCCTGGCCGTGTGAACCTGATTGGCGAACATACCGACTACAATGACGGCTTTGTTCTGCCATGCGCTATCGATTACCAGACGGTGATCGCCTGTGCCAGACGTGACGATCGCCAGGTCCGCGTGATTGCCGCTGATTATGAAAACCAGCAGGACATCTTCTCGCTGGATGAGCCAATCCTGACTCATAACGATCAGATGTGGTCTAACTATGTGCGTGGCGTGGTGAAACACCTGCTTAAGCGCAGTAAAATCGTTGGCGGTGTGGATATGGTCATCGCCGGTGATGTGCCACAGGGGGCTGGTTTAAGCTCTTCTGCTTCGCTGGAAGTCGCTGTGGGGACTGTTTTCCAACAGCTTTACCATCTGCCGCTGGATGGCGCAGAAATCGCAGTTAATGGTCAGGAAGCTGAAAACCAGTTCGTCGGCTGTAACTGCGGCATTATGGATCAGCTGATCTCCGCACTGGGCAAAAAAGATCATGCCATGCTGCTGGACTGCCGCACGTTGGGCACCCGCCCGGTCCCCATGCCGGAAGAGGTTGCGGTGGTGATCATTAACTCTAACTTCCGCCGCAACCTGGTGGGCAGCGAGTACAACACCCGTCGCCAGCAGTGCGAAACCGGCGCGCGTTTCTTCACTCAGACTTCACTGCGCGATGTTGATATCAACAAGTTCAAATCCGTTGAGAACGAGCTGGATCCGGTAGTAGCTAAACGCGTTCGTCACGTGCTGACTGAAAACGCCCGTACGCTGGAAGCCGCCGATGCGCTGGCGAAAGGCGATCTGGCGCGAATGGGTGTACTGATGGCGGAATCGCATGCTTCCATGCGTGATGACTTCGAAATCACCGTCCCCCCCATTGATATGCTGGTGAATATCGTTAAGGCCACGCTGGGCGATCGTGGCGGCGTGCGCATGACCGGCGGCGGCTTCGGCGGCTGCGTGGTGGCTCTGATGCCATTGGATCTGGTTGACACAGTCAAGGCTGCCGTGGCGGAACAGTATGAAGCGAAATCCGGCATCAAAGAGACCTTCTATGTCTGCAAAGCCTCAGCAGGAGCAGGTCAATGCTAACTGAACAAACTTCTCATGCGCCGGATGGCCTGCCGTGGCATATCACCACGCTGCGCAATGCCGGAGGGATGGTGGCAACGTTTATGGACTGGGGAGCGACCTGGTTGTCAGCACGGGTCCCCATTAAAGACGGGACCGTGCGTGAAGCGCTGCTGGGTTGCGCCACGCCGTCTGACTATCTGCATCAGTCCGCCTATCTGGGGGCCACCGTTGGCCGTTATGCCAACCGTATCGCTAACTCGACTCTCCGCGCAGACGGCAAATCTTATCAGTTGGCTGCTAACCAGGGAGCGCACCAGCTGCATGGCGGACCGGAAGGTTTTCATCGCCGCCGCTGGCAAATCGTGCGTCAGGCTGAGCAGGAAGTGGAATACAAGCTGGACTCGCCCGATGGCGATCAGGGTTATCCGGGGGACCTGCTGGTCACCCTGCTGTACCGGCTGGAAAATGACAATACCCTGTCAATCAGCTATAGGGCGACGGTGAACAAGGCCTGCCCGGTAAATCTCACCAACCATGCCTATTTCAATCTGGACGCTCAGCACGGGGATGCCCGTCATCACCGTCTGCAGCTCAACGCCGGGTACTATCTGCCGGTGAACAGCGAGGGCATCCCCAACGCCGGGTTGAAAGACGTGGCAGGCACCGGCTTTGACTTCCGCCAGCCAAAAACGGTGGCGCAGGATTTTCTACAGGATGAAGATCAGCGTGCGGTGAAAGGTTATGACCATGCTTTTCTGCTCAGCAGCAAGGGCGAGTCTCAGCCGGCTGCCGAACTGTGGTCGGCTGACGGCAGGCTGAAACTCAGCGTCTTCACCAGCGCCCCTGCCCTGCAATTTTACTCGGGTAATTATCTGGAAGGCACGCCAGCTCGCGAGCAGGGCGTCTATACTGCCTTTCAGGGGATCGCCCTGGAGAGCGAGTTTCTGCCTGACTCACCGAATCATCCGGAATGGCCACAGCCCGACTGCTGGCTGCAACCGGGTGAATCGTATCAGTCATTCACGCGCTATCGTCTGACGGCGGTTTGACTAAGCGCATGAAAATCGCGCATCGCGTGCGCTTCAGGCTTACTTGCCGTGAAGAATTCCGTTATGGTAATGGCCAGAAAAAAATTGCGACGGTCAGTGTCGGGCAATTTTCAGTTTACCATTATCTAGAAACGTCAGATTATTAAGGAGTTAAGCTATGGCTGTAACTAAGCTGGTTCTGGTACGTCACGGCGAAAGCCAGTGGAACAACGAAAACCGCTTTACCGGATGGTACGATGTGGATCTTTCCGATAAAGGGCGTACCGAGGCGAAAGCGGCGGGTCAGCTGCTGAAAAAAGAGGGTTTCACCTTCGATTTCGCTTACACCTCCGTGCTGAAACGTGCCATCCACACGCTGTGGAATATCCTGGACGAAGTGGATCAGGTCTGGCTGCCGGTTGAAAAATCCTGGCGTCTGAACGAGCGTCACTACGGTGCGCTACAGGGTCTGGATAAAGCTGAAACCGCACAGAAATACGGTGACGAGCAGGTTAAGCAGTGGCGTCGTGGCTTCGCAGTGACTCCGCCAGAACTGGACCGTGCGGATGAGCGTTTCCCTGGCCATGACCCACGCTACGCATCACTGACCGCTGAACAGCTGCCCACCACTGAAAGCCTGGCGCTGACCATTGACCGCGTGCTGCCTTACTGGAATGACGCCATTCTGCCGCGCATGAAGAAAGGTGAGAAAGTGATCATCGCCGCACACGGTAACTCCCTGCGCGCGCTGGTCAAATATCTGGACAACATGAGCGAAGAAGAGATCCTCGAGCTGAACATCCCTACCGGCGTGCCGCTGGTGTATGAATTCGACGAAAACTTCAAGCCGATCAAACACTACTATCTGGGCGATGCCGACGAGATTGCCGCGAAAGCCGCAGCCGTTGCTAACCAGGGTAAAGCAAAATAAGTCAGCAACAATAATCGCCCTGCGGGGCGGTTTCAGGCAGACAAAAAAAATCCGCCGAAAGGCGGATTTTTCATTGCTGCTATTTAGCCTCGGCGGGCTTGCACCGCATCGGCCAGTTGGCGAAGCACCTTCTCGGTGTCTTCCCAGCCGATACAGGCATCGGTGACGCTCTTGCCGTACACCAGCGGTTCGCTGCTTTCCAGATTCTGATTGCCTTCCACCAGGTGGCTTTCAATCATCACGCCAATAATCGCCTTCTCGCCGCCCGCAATCTGCTGCGCCACATCGTCCGCAACCGTCATCTGCTTCTGGAACTGCTTGCTGCTGTTGGCATGGCTGAAATCGATCATGATCTGAGGCTCCAGGCCCGCTTTCTCCAGACCCGTTTTCACCGCATTCACATGATGCGCGCTGTAGTTAGGCTCTTTACCGCCGCGCAGAATGATGTGGCAGTCGCCGTTACCGCTGGTTTCAACAATTGCTGAGTGGCCATATTTGGTGACGGAGAGGAAGCAGTGAGGCGCGCTGGCGGCGTTGATGGCATCAATCGCGACTTTGATCGTACCGTCAGTGCCGTTTTTGAAACCAACCGGACAGGACAGGCCGGAAGAGAGCTCACGGTGAACCTGAGATTCCGTGGTACGCGCACCGATAGCCCCCCAGCTCATCAGATCTGCCACATACTGTGGTGTGATCATATCCAAAAACTCACCCGCAGCTGGCAGACCCGAATCATTGATATCCAGCAGCAATTTACGGGCAATACGCAGGCCATCATTAATCTGATAACTGCCATCCATATGGGGATCGTTAATCAGTCCTTTCCAGCCAACGGTGGTTCGCGGTTTTTCAAAATAAACGCGCATCACCACTTCCAGCGAACCCTTAAGTTCTTCACGCAATGTCAGCAGGCGCCCGGCGTATTCCTTTGCCGCAACGATATCGTGAATAGAGCATGGCCCGATAACCACCAATAAACGGTCATCGGTTTTATTCAGAATATGATGAATAGCCTGGCGGGCATGAGCAACAGTTTGCGCAGCCGGCTCCGTGGCAGGGTACTTTTCCAGTAGAGCAACAGGGGGAAGAAGCTCTTTTATCTCTTTGATTCTTAAGTCATCATTCTGATAATTCATAATATTTCCAGTGTTTTTCTCGGCCGTACTGCACACCAGGCGCATCTCTTCCAATTTATCGCGTGAGGGGGGTGGTGTAAATCGACTTTGCGCAAATTCTTGCCTTACGTATTTGCTGTTTGTCAGTTCTTAACTACACTTTTCGTTGTCAACACTTAAAAAAAACGCGTAAAGATCACAAGCTTTACCTTTGTGAACCGTATGCGGAATTTTATTTCACATCCTGGTAACGTTTATTCAAACTGCTTTTTAAAGGGTTTGATTGGGCAATATTCAAAATTTAACGGAGTATAATGATGAATAAGTTTGCAATCGTATTCCTGACAGCAGCAATGGCCCTGGGCAGCGGCGCGGCAATGGCTGCGGACAGTAACAATGGTTCAGCCAATCAGGCTGCTGAAGCAGGTGCAGCAGCGGGTGGGTCAGTGCAGAAACTGGCTCCAAAAACTGTTGATAACAGCAAAATTAATAATACCGGTGACGCTACCAAACCTGAGCATCACAAGAAAGCCAAGCACCATAAAAAAATGACGGCGAATGAAATTGATAAAAACTCGCAGTGTAAAGATGGCAAGTGCCCGGACATCAATAAGAAAGTGGGTCCTGGTGCAGACACCAAAACAGATGGCACCTCACAATAATTTGTAAGGTCCTTGAGATCGACAAGAGGAGAGCTACGGCTCTCCTTTTTTATTTCTGCCCTGTCAGGCGCGGTGACTTACTTCTGCCAGTTGAGCTATGCTTGAACTCTGTGATGTTCCCCCCGGATAACCTGATGATTACGCTGCTGTTGATAGACGACCACCCGCTGGTGCAGGTTGCACTAGAAGCGGCGCTGTGTCATGCGCCCTTCCCTGTAGCGCTGCTGGCGGCCGAAGAAGAAGTGCAGGCCCGTCAGCTGCTTGAGAAGCAGTCTGTTGAAGTGGTGGTGCTGGATATAGGCCTGGCGGACAGCGATGGGCTGCAGTTGCTCAAATTTATCCGACGCCACTATCCGCGCATTCCGGTGATCATCTATTCCGCGCAGGAAGAACGCCTTTATTCTCGTCTGGCTGACGCTGCCGGAGCGTCGGGCTATGTTGCCAAACGTCAGCCAATGCCGCAGCTTCTCTCCGCCATCCTGGGCGTGCTGGGGGGACAACGTGCTTTCCCGCCTGAAAGTAGCCAGGGCCTTAGTGATACATTGCTCACGGCCAAAGAGCAGCAGATCCTGGCTTTACTGGCGCGGGGATTCACTAACCTGCAAATCGCCGGGCAGTTGAATATCAGCAATAAAACGGTCAGCACCCATAAGAAAAACATTATGGAAAAAACGGGTGCCAGCTCGGTGGTGGAACTGGCTGAATTATGGAAAAGCCGGCAGTGACGGCACGCCTGCTGGCCGCTTTCTTACTGTTGTTCTGCCTGACAGCGGGCGCTGCCTTACGGCCAGTCAGCAGCGTGATGCTGCCGCAGGAGATGACGCCGCTGGAGCAATCGGCAGTCTGGCAGGACAAAACGCTGCGTGTCGGCGTTCTGCGGGACAACAGCACGCCATGGAATATGGTGGTCGGCCAGGATCTCTACGGCATTAACGCCGATTATCTGGTCGCTCTCAGCCGCTCTACCGGAATGCGTTTTCAGATCGATGCTTACCCCCACTGGCAGGCACTGGCGCAAGCTCTGCAACGCGGTCAGCTGGACATTCTGTTTGGTGTGCCTCAGCACCGGCTGGCTGAGGGCATGAGCGCCACCCAGCCCTGGTTTACCAGCCCGCTGCGCATTTATCGCAGCCGGGATAATCTGCGCCCGGTGATGTTCAACTCGGCTGATGCGCAGATCACCGTCAGCCGCGCCGCGCTGGCGCTGGTCGACCCGGCCTTTGCACAGCAGCATCACTTTCAGGTGGTTGAGAACGATCTGCAGGCGCTCTACGCGCTGCTGAACAATCAGAGCGACTATGTGATCGCCGATGAAACCAGCGCCGGATTTCTGCTCAGCCAGCTGCAGCAGGGGCAGATTTATCAGCTCGCTTCTCCGCTGCATCCCGGCGCGTTGCAGCTGCAGGCCATCACCGCCAGTGCAGCGCTGACACAGCAGCTCGACAGCGCCATCCGCCAGTTGCCCATGGAAGTGGTCAATGGCATTCAGGGACGCTGGAGCAGCCAGCTGCCGCGCTATCAGGACACGTTTACCGCTCATCTGTCTCCGATGGAGAGGAGCTGGATAGCTGGACATCCGCTGGTCACCTACGCCGCCATTGAGAATGACTATCCCTGGAGCTATCGCGCCACTAACGGCCAGCCCGCAGGTTACAGCGTTGAGCTGCTGAACATCATCGGCCAGAATACCGGCCTGCGCTTCCAGCCCTGGTGGGTTAACAATGCGCAGCAGGCCCGTGAACTGGTCAGTCAGGGCCGGGCGATGATCCAGCTCACCCTGCCGCTGACCGGTGATGACGCCATGCGGGCCAATACCCTGCCGATCTGGCGCGCGCTGTGGGGCGTTTACGTGGGGCAGATGTCAACGCCCGTCACCAGCTGGCAACAGCTCAAAGGCCGCAAAATTGGGATCCGCCGGGGAGATATCGCCCGGCAGATGCTCCCGGCCGACGTGGATGTGGTGGTCTTTGATGACAGTAAAATGCTTTACGATGCGCTGGCAAACGGCCAGATTGCCGCACTGGTTGATAATGTGATTTCGGCCCGCTGGATGATTCAGTCCCGCTACAGCAACGAATTACGGCTGGCCTTTGCCGCCAGCGACACGGCATGGCCCATTACACTCGGCGTGGATCCGGGGCTGCCGCTGCTGCGCACGCTGCTGAATACCAGCCTGCAGCAAATTCCACCGGACACACAGCAACGGATGCGTGAAAACTGGAGCAACAACAATACGGTTCTGGCAGGCGGTGGCGAGAATACGATGCGCCCCATCTCGCTGTTCGTGCTGATAGCCGCACTGTTCGCCATTGTCATTTTGCTGATCCTGCTCGGTCGGCGCTACCTTGAGCAGCGCCGTGAACAGATCCAACGTCGACAGCTGGAACGCGAACGCGCAGAGGCTGAGCGGGCTAATCAGATGAAGAGCCAGTTTCTGGCCACGGTCAGTCACGAGCTGCGCACCCCAATGCAGGCGATCCTCGGCCTGCTGGAGCTGGAGGTTTCACGCCAGCCTGCCGCCGGAAATCTTGCAGTGATCCACAGCAGCGCCGCCGCCCTGCTCACTCTGCTCAACGACCTGCAGGATCACGCGAAACTGGAGAGCAACAGTTTCACTCTGGTGACAAAGCCGCTGGATCCGGCACGCTGGCTGAGCCGCCTCGCCGATTTTTACCATCCGCTGATGCGCCCAAACGGCCCGGTTTTCAGCGTGCAGACACTTACACCACTACCGCCGCTGATCGTGATTGACGGTGAGCGACTGCAGCAGATCGCCAATAATCTGATCAGCAATGCGATTAAATTCACCCGCCACGGAGAAATTCGCGTCACCCTGACAGCAGACGGATCCGCTCAGCTTCTGCACCTCCAGGTGATTGACAGCGGTAGCGGAATTCCCCCGGAAGAGCAGACCCGGCTGTTCCAGCCCTGGTATCAGGCGCCATCCGGCCGCCAGCTTTCCGTTCACGGCAGCGGGCTTGGCCTGTCAATCTGCCACGAAATTGTCTCGCGGATGGGGGGAAAAATTCAGCTGGATTCCATCGTGGGCCGGGGAACGACGGTGACGGTGCAGTTGCCCTGGCAGAAAGTGGAGGCCGTCCCACCGGAACAGCAGATGATGATCCCGGCACTGCCTCCCCGGCCTGACACGCAGTTGAGAGTCGCGGTAGTGGATGATCACCCGACTAATCTGCTGGTGATGCAGCAGCAACTGGCATGGTTTAACCTGCAAGCCGACTGTTACCCCGATGGCAGAATGTTGCTGGCCACCACCCGCCCTTATGATTTGCTGTTTATTGATTACAGCATGCCGCACCCTGACGGCCTGACGCTGGTAAAAATCATCCGTCGCCGCGAGCGCCACGGAGCTGCCCGCACGCGTATTGTGTTCTGTTCAGCCGATGCTGATATCCTGGCGCATCCTCACGTGTTGGCGCTGGCCGACAGCGTGCTGTTGAAACCCGTTGCGCTACGTGAGATTGAGGCCCTTTTGCCTGGTATACCCCACTCTGCTTTCAGCGATCTCCCTTCCCGGCTTAACGAGCTGGCCGGCCATAACAGCGTATTTTTCCAGAAAATTATCCGGACGCTGCAAAAAACCCTGCGGGAAGATGCTCAACGGCTGCAAACCGCTGTTGCTGAACAGGCATGGGACAAGGCAGAAAATGCCGTGCACCGTATGAAGGGCAGCTGGCAAATGCTGGGCTATGCTCAAGGGGAAGCCCTGTGTCAGCAGGTGACTGAGCAGGTCAGAACGCACCGCTTATCCCCTTCAGCACTGAATTTATTGATAGAATTAACGGAAAGCATACTTAAAGAACTGGATACCTATGGCGCACACCCACTCTGAACCGAACAGCAATCGTACCCGTCTGCTGGCGGCCTTTCTCGTTACCGCGGTTTTTATGGTGGCAGAAATCGCCGGGGGGCTGATTTCCGGCTCGCTGGCCCTGCTGGCAGATGCCGGCCACATGCTGACCGATGCGGCAGCCCTGCTGATGGCGCTGCTGGCCGTGCAGTTTGCCAGCCGCAAACCCAATGCCCGCCACACTTTTGGCCTGCTACGGCTGACCACGCTTGCCGCCTTTGTAAATGCCATCGCACTGCTGATCATCACGGTATTAATCGTCTGGGAAGCGGTACGCCGCTTCATGCAGCCTGAACCGGTTGCCGGAGGCTTTATGCTGGTTATTGCCATCGCCGGCCTGCTGGCGAATATCCTCTCTTTCTGGCTGTTGCACCGTGGCAGTGAAGAGAAGAATCTTAACGTCCGCGCGGCGGCTTTACATGTGCTGGGCGATCTGCTGGGATCCGTCGGTGCCATTGCCGCTGCGCTGATCATCATGTTTACCGGCTGGACGCCAATCGATCCCATCCTGTCGATCCTGGTCTCCCTGCTGGTGCTGCGCAGCGCCTGGGCATTGATGAAAGAGAGTATTCACGAGCTGCTGGAAGGTGCTCCGGCCTCGCTCGATGTGGAAAAACTGAAGCGGGCGTTAACACGGGGGATCCCGGAAGTGCGTAATGTTCATCATCTTCACCTGTGGCAGGTGGGCGAAAAGCCGGTGATGACCCTGCATGTGCAGGTCATCCCGCCTTACGATCACGACGCGCTGCTGCACCGCATTCATGATTATCTGCATGAAAATTATCAGATTGAGCACGCCACCGTGCAGATGGAATACCAGAGTTGCGATGACGGGGATTGCGAGCTGAGCTGGGGAAAAGGTGGGCACAATCATGCTGATGCCCACCCTCATCATTAAAACGCAGTCCTGTTATGACGGCGCTCGTGAACCCTGTTCGCGGGCGCTTTTGATCCACAGCCATGAACCATTGAGCGCAATCAGGGTGAGAATGGCGTACTCCAGCGACATGGCATAAACCCCCTGACGGGCGAAAATCATCACGCTGATCACGTTGATTATCACCCACAGCAGCCAGTTCTCGACGTATTTCCGCGTCATCAGAATCATGGCCACTATCGACAGCACCATCAGGCAGGCGTCCCAGAATGGAAAAGCATCCGGCTGCAGTTCCGGCATGGCGACCGACAGCCCGAGCCCCTGCATCAGCGATACCGCGACCTTAGTCAGCCAGGCAAATACCGGATTGATATACAGCGTCATCAGCCCTATCGCCACGAGACACCCTCCCGCCCAGCACAGCGCTTTTGGCAGGCTCATCCAGCGGATCTGCAGCACGTTCTGATTGTCTGCGGTCTGCCTGCTCCAGGCATACCAGCCGTAAATATTGGCGACAAAGAAGAACACCTGCAGCAGCAGGCTGGCGTACAGCTGAATCTGGAAGAAAATCACGGCAAACAGCGTGACGTTGATCAGCCCGAAGGGGTAATTGATGATTTTTTCAAGGCTGGCGAGCCAGATGCAAAGTAAGCCCGCTACGGTGCCAATCGCTTCAATCCACGAGAGATCGTAGCCTCCGGCACCAAGAGGAATGTGAACCAGAATATTATGCGTGCTGAAAAAATCCATATTGGCACCTCAGTCCTGAGCAGCTAGGGGTCAGGCGTTACCCTTTTAAACTTGCAGCAAAGGTTAGCATACGATTCAGCGGTATCAACGCGCCTTCACGCAGCGCAGCATCCACATGGATCTCATGCTGATGGCCTCCCTGCTCCAGCCCTTCGGCAATGGCCTTCAGGCCATTCATCGCCATCCACGGGCAGTGCGCACAACTGCGGCAGGTTGCGCCCTCGCCAGCCGTCGGCGCTTCCAGCAACTCTTTATCCGGACAGACCTGCTGCATTTTGTAGAAAATACCGCGATCGGTCGCCACGATCATCTGTGGATGAGGCAATGTGCGGGCCGCCTGGATCAGCTGGCTGGTTGATCCAACTGCATCAGCAAGATCCACGATGGCCTGCGGCGATTCAGGATGAACCAGCACCGCGGCGTCCGGGTAGAGCGCCTTCATACGATGCAGCGCCTGAGTTTTAAACTCATCATGCACGATGCAGGCTCCCTGCCAGCAGAGAATATCTGCACCGGTCTGGCGGGTGACATATTGACCAAGATGGCGATCGGGTGCCCAGATAATTTTCTTACCCAGACTGTCCAGATGTTCAATTAATTCCACCGCAATGCTGGAGGTGACCACCCAATCTGCCCGCGCTTTTACGGCTGCGGATGTATTGGCATACACCACCACGGTGCGATCCGGATGCACGTCACAGAAACGGCTGAATTCGTCGATCGGACAGCCCAGATCGAGCGAGCACTCGGCTTGCAGCGTGGGCATAAGGATGGTTTTTTCCGGGCTGAGGATTTTGGCCGTTTCGCCCATAAAACGCACGCCTGCCACCAGCAGCGTGGAGGCCGGGTGCTGACTGCCAAAACGGGCCATCTCCAGCGAGTCCGCCACACAGCCGCCGGTCTCTTCTGCCAGCGCCTGAATCTCCGGGTCGGTGTAGTAGTGCGCGACCATCACCGCGTTACGCTCTTTTAGTAAGCGCTTGATTTTATTCCGGTAAGATTGCTTCTCTTCACCGGAAAGGCGTGCGGGTTTTGGCGGAAAAGGATAAACGGCGGTTTCAGGATCGAACAACATCATGCTCATATCGCGACTCTCGTTTCTTGAACTTAACAAATTAGCGGAAGTTCATACATTCGCACCGGTTTAGCGTCCGGTTTGTTTTATATGCTAAACAAGATAGCCGAAATGGTCGTCTGTGTCGCTCAATTATTTACGCGCTTTTCAGGATGTGGTGACGATCACCTGAGGATAAATTCAGCGGGCTGGCTGGCTTCAATATTGAGCAGAAAGGCTTTCACTTCCAGCCCGCCCGCAAACCCCGTCAGTTTCCCATTTGCACCAATCACCCGGTGGCAGGGAGCAATAATCGAGATTGGGTTTCTGCCGTTAGCCGCGCCCACAGCCCTGACGGCGGTGGGATGACCAATCTCCCGTGCGATTTCGCTGTAACTACGGGTTTCACCAAACGGGATAGCCACCAGTGCCTGCCACACTTTTTTCTGAAATTCGGTGCCTTTAAAATCCAGCGTCAGGCTAAAGCGCTGGCGTTTACCGGCAAAATATTCATTCAGCTGTTTTTCCGTTTCCAGCAGTACCGGATGCTGAGGATCCTGCTGCGGATTGAGCAGCCGCACTCGTTTAGGGTCTTCATTTTCCCACAGGATTGCAGCCAGGCCTCGATCGCTGGCGACCAGTTTCAGCTCTCCAACCGGTGAAGGCAGCATTTTGTAGAAATAGCTCATCAGTATTCTCCCTCTGTCACGCCTCATCGCATGAATAAGGCATATTATCCGTGATAATGATCTTCATGCTGGCCGTTTTCGGACACCGGTACCGGGCAGTTATCTGTCCGAAAACAGCCAGCGCTGCGAATAAAATGCACCTAACCTGTCTGAAAATCCACTACACAGGAGCCGAAGATGATCGATGGAAAAGCAGCGTACCGGGCCCTCACCTCCCGTGATGTCAGATTTGACGGCGTTTTTTACGTTGGCGTGACCTCGACCGGGATTTACTGTCGGCCGGTGTGCCCGGTTAAGCCACCGCGCGAAGAAAACTGCCTGTTCTTTGCCAGTGCGGAAGCGGCGGAGAAAGCGGCTTTTCGCCCCTGCCTGCGCTGCCGTCCTGAGCTTGCACCGGGTAATGCGCCCGTCGACAGCAGCCATCGGGTGGCTGATCTGCTGTTACAGAGAATTGAAGAGGGATTGATCGAGGATGTCGCCAGCCTCGAAGAGGTTGCCGCCCAGTTTTCACTGAGCTCCCGCCAGTTGCGGCGCATTGTGCAGAAGGAGCTGGGCGTATCGCCGGTGGAATTAAAACAAACCCGCCGGTTGCTGCTGGCAAAACAGCTGCTTACGGAAACCATCCTGCCGGTTACTGAGGTGGCTTATGCCAGCGGTTTCGCCAGCCTGAGGCGCTTTAATGATGTGTTCAGCGCCCGGTACCGGATGCCACCCAGTCGGTTGCGTAAAGAGGCCCGTAATATCGGCGGTCAGCTAAACGCGGGGGAGACGTCAACGCTGCTGCTGAGCTATCGTCCTCCCTTTGACTGGAGCGCCCTGCTGGCCTTTCTGCGCATGCGCGCCATTAAGGGCGTCGAGAGTGTGGATGAACTGAGTTATGCCCGTACGGTGCGTCTGGGTGAACATAAAGGCTGGATTCGGGTGGTGCAGGCCAGTAAGAAGCATGCGTTAAAGGTGGAATTCACACATTCGCTGACGCCCGTCCTGCCCGCCCTGCTACGGCGGCTGAGGAATTTGTTCGATCTGGATGCGCATCCGGAGCTGATTGCCGCGCATTTGCAAAATGACCCGCTGCTGCAGAAGAGTCTGGCAGTCAATCCAGGATTACGCGTGCCTGGGGCGTTCGATGGTTTTGAAATGATGGTCAGGGCCATCCTCGGGCAGCAGATTACGGTTAAAGCGGCCACAACTGTTGGCGGACGATTCGCGGCGGCATTTGGTGACGCTTTTGTCACCCCCTGTCCGGAACTGACCCATCTCTCACCACAAGCCGCCAGAGTGGCGATGGCGACGCTGGATGACGTGGCCAGCCTCGGCATCGTCAGCGCCCGCTCCAAAACGCTGCTGGCCGTTGCAGAGGCCTGTGTGCAGGGAGAGTTGCAGCTGGAGGCAGCAGTACATCCTGAAGAGGCCATTGCGCGGCTGATCGGGCAGCCCGGTATTGGCGAATGGACGGCGCATTATATCGCTATGCGTGCCCTGCGCTGGCCGGATGCCTTTCCGAAAGAGGACGTGGTGGTAAGAAAGAATCTGGGCGGCGTGACGGCAAAGCAGGCGGAGGTGATTTCGCAGGCCTGGCGGCCCTGGCGCAGTTATGCAGTGATGCATATCTGGAAAAATTTGACACCCGATCTGACACAGGATCGAACCCTGAACGAATTCCAGACAGCAAAAAGGCGCCTTTAGGGCGCCTTCTTACACTGGTGGGTCGTGCAGGATGACTCGGCTGAAGCCTCGCCCTTCGGGTCGTTGCCTTCGGCAACGTTGTCTCTCTTCGTTCGACTCGACCTGCTGCAGGTTCGAACCCTGAACGAATTCCAGACAGCAAAAAGGCGCCTTTAGGGCGCCTTCTTACACTGGTGGGTCGTGCAGGATTCGAACCTGCGACCAATTGATTAAAAGTCAACTGCTCTACCAACTGAGCTAACGACCCGTCTGAAACGGTTACTGCCTGAAGCTGCTTTAAAGTGGGGAATCGTGAAGATCAAAACGCCTCACGCTTTGCACCTGTATCCACCCGTAAAGTGGTGGGTCGTGCAGGATTCGAACCTGCGACCAATTGATTAAAAGTCAACTGCTCTACCAACTGAGCTAACGACCCGCTACGCGGTTTACAACCGGATGCTACTTTAAAGTGGTGGGTCGTGCAGGATTCGAACCTGCGACCAATTGATTAAAAGTCAACTGCTCTACCAACTGAGCTAACGACCCACTTTTGTGCTGTCAGAACGTTTTAACATATGTCCCGGCAACGGCGGCATATATTACTGATTTGACGTTTCAGCGCAACCACTATTTTCAGATAACTCGTTCAACTGCCTGACTTTCACCCGACCGGACCAGAAATCAGACGATAACTGGTCAAAGTACGTCACTTACAGTGCCGCAGCGCGTTTTTGCGCCTGTTTTGCGGCGTCGCTATTTGGGTACTGTTTGACCACCTGCTGGAAGACGGCTTTCGCTTTCGCGCTGTCACCTTTCTCCTGCATGATCACCCCAACCTTATACAGCGCATCGGCACTTTTCGGTGACTTCGGATAATTTTTAACCACAGTGGCAAAATAATAGGCCGCGTCGTCTTTTTTACCTTTGTTGTAATTCAGCTGTCCCAGCCAGTAATTCGCATTCGGCTGGTAGGTTGAATCCGGGTATTTCTTCACAAAGGCCTGGAAAGCAGCGATAGCCTGCTCATTCTGCTTTTTCTCCAGCACCAGAGCCACTGCCGCATTGTAATCGGTGTTAGCGTTACCGCTCTGCACCGGTGCGGAGCTGTTACTGGTTGCTGCTGAGTTATCTGCCGCTCCAGCAGCGGCACCCTCGGCGGCGGCGGCACCGGCAGCGGGCTGAGACTGAGCACTGGCATTGCTGCCGCTGCTGAGACTGTCAATCTGCTGATAGAGTCCTTTCTGACGCTCGGTGACCTGATTCAGCTGATACTGGTTTTCCTGAATCTGCCCACGAAGAGAGTCAATATCGCGCTGAGTGTCGGAGAGCTGCTGCTGAAGTTGCTGAAGAAGTTGCCCCTGAGCATTAGAAATACGCTCAAGAGTGGTGACACGGTCTTCGACCGAGCCTGAGCCAACGTTACTGATTGACGCCTGGGCATTAGCGGCCCAGGGGGCCGCTACGCCAACCAGTAACGACAGACTCAACAGGTGAAGTCTGAAGTTACTAATCATGTGATTCTCTTAGTATACCAGTACGGCACGACGGTTTTTGGCGTAAGCCGCTTCGTCGTGACCCAGTACAGCTGGCTTCTCTTTACCGTAAGAAACGATAGAGATCTGATCGGCAGAAACACCTTTACCCTGCAGGTACATCTTAACTGCAGTAGCACGACGCTCGCCCAGGGCGATGTTGTACTCTGGCGTACCACGCTCATCCGCGTGACCTTCAACAGTCACTTTGTAAGATGGGTTGTTACGCAGGAAGGTCGCGTGCGCGTCCAGCATCTGAGCGAACTCAGACTGGATGTCGTACTTGTCCAGGCCAAAGTAAACGATGTTGTTTTTCTGCAGTTCCTGCATCTGCAGGCGAGCCTGCTCGTCAGAAGACATGTTACCGCTGTTCATGCCGCTGTTTGCAGAGCCATCGCCCATACCGTTGGTCTGGTCGTTGTTGTTGTTTTTGTGTGAGCTACATGCAGCCACTGCGATTACTGGCAGTGCCAGCATTAAGCCTTTCAGCACTTTGTTCAGTTGCATTTCTACAATCCTATTATTGTTTGCCATACATATTTACACATGCATCACAGATACGGCGACCAGGCAGGGAATTTGACCTGTCCATCGGTTGCCGGAAGACGCGCTTTGAAACGCCCGTCAGTCGACACCAGCTGCAGAACGGAACCCATACCCTGTGTAGAGCTGTAGATTACCATGGTGCCGTTTGGTGCCAGGCTTGGCGTTTCATCCAGGAACGTGTCCGTTAATTGTTGCACGGCTCCCGTTTCCAGATCCTGTCTGGCGACGTGCTGCGCACCGCCATTGGTGCTGATCATCACCAGTGATTTTCCATCAGAGCTTACATCGGCATCCTGATTCTGAGAACCTTCCCAGGTCAGACGCTGCGGCGCACCGCCGTTAGCACTGATTTTATAGATTTGAGGACGTCCCGCCTGGTCAGAAGTATAAGCCAGGCTCTGGCTGTCCGGGAACCAGGTCGGTTCGGTGCTGTTATAGCGACCGTCGGTGACCTGATTGATCTGACCCGAGGCCAGGTCCATCACGTACAGATTCAGGCTGCCGGTTTTCGACAGAGCGAAAGCCAGTTTGCTGCCGTCAGGAGAGAAGGAAGGCGCACCGTTGTGACGTGGGAAAGAAGCCACCTGCTTAATCGCACCGTTGGCCAGCGTCTGCACTACCAGCGCAGATTTACCGCTTTCAAAGGTCACATAAGCCAGTTTGCTGCCGTCTTTTGACCACGCCGGAGACATCAGCGGCTGCGGTGAACGGTGAACCACAAACTGGTTGTAGCCATCGTAATCCGATACGCGCAGCTCATACGGGAACTGACCACCATTGGTCTGCACCACGTAAGCGATGCGGGTACGGAATGCACCTTTAATACCGGTCAGCTTTTCAAAGGATTCATCACTGGCAGTGTGAGCCGCATAGCGCAGCCACTGTCGGGTGACCTTATATTGATTCTGTGCCAGGATCGCCCCCGGGTTACCGGAAGTGTCCACCAGTTGGTAAGAAACCAGGTAGCTGCCGTCAGCGCCAGGCTGAACCTGACCGACCACTACCGCATCAATACCCAGCGCAGTCCATGCCGCTGGCTGCACTTCTGCCGCCGTGGCTGGCTGCTGCGGCAGACGGGCACGATCGATCGGATTAAATTTACCGCTGTTGCGTAAATCAGCCGCGACAATGCCGCCGATGTCTTCCGGAGCCGCTCCCGGGCCATCCCATTTGAACGGTACCACGCCGATAGGCCGCGCGGTGTTCACACCCTGGGTAATTTCAATGCGAACTTCTGCATGCGCAACCGCAACAAACAGCAGTAAGAAACTCAGTGCTACACGAAATGCCTGCTTCATCTTTTCTCCCTTACCTGAACGCAACGTCCACGGTAATTAGCAGTGTCCCAACGAACCAATAATGCATCTATAGAGTACGGCATGTTGACCTTAGTTCAACCTGCCGGATGTTACCGAATTATTGAGGCTTGAATTCTAACGTTGCATCTTTCACTGCCTGATAAACATCAGCACTTGGCGGTTTAGGGATCCTCGCCATATGGGCTGCATTGATCGCGGCCTGACACAGGGCAGCATCGCCACCCGCAGCCGTGGCGGAGATTAACAGGCCATCCGGAGCGAGTTTGATGTGAACATCACAGGTACGCCCTTTGAAGGTATCCGCATCATAAAACTTGCTCTGGATCGCGCCCTGCACCTGACCAAGGTAGCTGTCGATAGCAGCACCAGAGGCCCCCGCTTTCTTCTGATTCCCCTGCCCTGCTGCAGCGCCACCGACTTTGCCTTCTTTCGGCGCATTCTTGCCGGAAGTGAGACCGCCCAACAGATCGTTAACATCGCTGCTGTCCTTCGCGGCTTCAGCTGCTGCTTTTGCTTTAGCCGCTGCGGCGGCTTTCGCTTTGGCGGCAGCGTCAGCTTTTGCCTTAGCAGCGGCTTCCGCTTTTTCTTTCGCTTCCGCTGCGGCCTGCTCTTTGGCCTCTTTGGCTTCCTGAGCAGCTTTAGCTTTTGCTTCCTGAGCCGCTTTTACTTTCGCGGCTTCGGCAGCAGCCTGCTTCGCCTCGGCATCAGCCTGTTTCTTCGCGTCCGCCGCGGCTTTCTTCGCCTCAGCTTCCGCTTTTTTCTGCGCATCGGCAGCGGCCTTCGCCTGAGCATCTGCCTGAGCTTTCGCATCGGCCTGCGCTTTCGCCTTCGCGTCCGCCTGGGCTTTCAGCTGAGCATCAGCCGCTGCTTTGGCATCCGCTTTCGCTTTTGCGGCGGCGGCTTCCGCCTGCTTCTGCTGAGCAGCCTGTTCGGCTGCCTGCTCTTTGGCATCCTGCTGGGCCTGCAGACGCTCTTTTTCCATCTGTTTCAGACGTTGCTGCTCAGCTGCCTGCTTCTGCTGCAGCTCTTCCGCCTGCTGTTGAGCCTGCTTCTGGCGCTGCTGCTCGGCACGTTTGCTGTCACTCTGCTGATTCTGCTGTCGATTGTACTGCTCGACTACCGCGCCGGGATCGACCATTACGGCATCAATATCGCCACCGCCACCGCCGCTGCTGGCGTCGATGTGTTCGTCAAACGAGCTCCAGATCAGTAATGCAATCAGAAAGATATGCAGGATCACTGAAATGATGATGGCACGCTTTAACTTATCGTTTTGCTCGGCTACCTTCGACACTCTCGGTTCCCAAAAACGGTTCGAATGATTTAAATCGGCTGCGTCATTAAGCCGACAGACTTCACGCCTGCCTGATGCAGCAGGTTCAGCGCCTTAATGATCTCATCGTAAGGCACGTCCTTCGCGCCGCCGATCAGGAATACCGTCTTCGGATTCGCCTCAATGCGGCGTTGCGCTTCGGCAACAACCTGCTCAGGCGGCAACTGCTCCATCCGATCGTGATCGACCACCAGGCTGTACTGTCCCACACCCGCCACTTCTACAATCACTGGCGGATTATCGTCGCTGGAGACAGTTTTTGAATCGGTTGCGTCCGGCAGATCCACTTCCACGCTTTGGGTGATAATCGGCGCTGTCGCCATAAAAATCAGCAGCAGCACCAGCAACACATCCAGCAACGGAACGATATTGATCTCGGACTTCAGTTCGCGGCGACCCCCGCGACCACGTATTCTGGCCATGCTCACTCCCGCTCTTACTTGCTGTTCTCGCTGGAGAACGCCTGACGATGGAGAATAGCCGTGAACTCTTCCATAAAGTTATCGTAATTCTGCTCAAGCTTGTTCACGCGCTGGTTCAGACGGTTGTACGCCATGACCGCCGGGATCGCTGCGAACAGACCGATAGCCGTGGCGATCAGGGCTTCTGCAATCCCTGGTGCCACCATCTGCAGGGTCGCCTGCTTCACCGCACCCAGCGCGATAAAGGCATGCATAATTCCCCACACCGTACCGAACAGGCCGATATACGGGCTGATTGAGCCGACGGTACCCAGGAAGGGAATATGGTTTTCCAGCGCTTCCAGTTCACGATTCATTGAAATACGCATGGCGCGCGTCGCCCCTTCGACCACCGCTTCTGGCGCATGGCTGTTGGCGCGGTGCAGGCGGGCAAACTCTTTAAAGCCCGCGTAGAAAATTTGTTCTGAACCGCCGAGTTCATCGCGACGGGCCTGGCTCTCCTGATACAAACGAGACAGTTCGATACCCGACCAGAACTTGTCTTCAAAGGCGTCAGCCTCGCGTCCGGCCGCATTCAGAATACGGGTGCGCTGAATGATGATTGCCCAGGAGGCGATGGAAAACCCAATCAAAATCAACATGATAAGTTTGACCAGAAGGCTAGCCTTCAGGAACAAATCAAGAATGTTCATGTCAGTCACTGCTTGAACTCCGCGACAATAGACTTGGGAAGCGCAATTGGCTTCATTAGATGTGGATTGATGCAGGCGATCAGCACTTCCGCTTCATTCAGCACCCGGCCGTCTGCATTCACAATACGTTGTGCGAAAGTCATGGTCGTTCTGGTCATCTTTACCACCTCGCACTGCACTTCGAGAAGATCGTCGAGGCGCGCAGCCGCAAGGTAGTCGACCGTGATCCGACGCACGACAAACGCGACCTGCTGCTCCAGCAGCGCCTGTTGATTGAAATGGTGCTGGCGCAGCATTTCCGTTCGTGCCCGTTCATAAAAAGCGACATAGCTGGCGTGGTAAACCACACCGCCGGCATCAGTATCTTCGTAGTAGACACGAACCGGCCATCGAAACAGCGTTGTACTCACTCTACATCCCGGTAATGCTTTTAAACGTTGCTACTATACGCAAGAGCATACGCCTTTGGAATGGATTGCCAGAGGGTAGAGAAAATAATTATCGTTTGGAAACAACTTAACGGATTTCGGGAGAAATCTTAGACAATTATTGACAGAAATCGAGCCAAAAAAAGAGTGAGAGGACGGGATTTACCGGGCCGTCAACTTCACAGCCCGGGTAAAATTAAGAAAAGAAGAAAAACAGCCCTGCCAGCAATACTATCCAGGCCGGTAGCGGGGAGAAGAAAGCCTGCCAGCGCAGACGATGCTGACGGAATCCCACGCCATGGATCACCCCGGTGCAAACGGCCCACATCATCAACAGTCCCTGCCAGATTTCCAGAGAACCGCTGTTTGCAGCAAACCGCCTCGGGTCCCAGAACATACAGCCTGCCAGCAGCAGCGCCATGATCAGGGAAAGAGCCCTTAACGGGCTCTTGTCCATCAGCTTATAGAGGCGAGTGATAACCTGCCCCATTAGCGTTTTTCTTTTACTTCGCTGTCTTCGATATGCTCAATAGCCAGCGCGGTGATGATGCCGAAGGCACAGGCCAGCAGCGTGCCGAGGATCCAGGCAAAATACCACATTGTTCAGCTCCTCAATCAGTAGAGAGAATGGGTGTTGGTTTCAATCTGCTCTTTGGTCAGGCGACCGAACATTTTGTAGTAACACCAGGTTGTGTACGCCAGGATAATTGGCACGAAGATAATGGCCGCCACGGTCATAATTTTCAGCGTCAGCAGGCTGGACGTCGCATCCCACATGGTCAGGCTGATGTTCGGCACCGTGCTGGAAGGCATGATAAACGGGAACATCGCCACGCCAGCAGTCAGGATCACGCAGGCCAGCGTCAGTGAAGAGAATACAAACGCCCAGGCGCCTTTCTCCAGTCGTGAGCACAGAATGGTCAGCAGCGGCAGCACCACGCCCAGCGCCGGGATCAACCACAGCACCGGCGTCTGGTTGAAGTTCACCAGCCAGGCACCAGCCTGACGGGTCACTTCTTTCGCCAGCGGGTTGGAAGCAGCATTGTGATCCAGCGTTGAAGCCAGCACATAACCGTCAATGCCATACATGACCCAGACGCCTGCCAGCACGAAGCACACCAGCATCACCAGCGACGAAATCTGCGCCGCGGCGCGGGAGCGAATGTGCAGCTCGCCCACGGTACGCATCTGCAGGTAAGTGGCGCCCTGCGTCAGGATCATGGTCAGGCTGACAATACCGGCCAGCAGCGCAAACGGGTTCAGCAGCTGGAAGAAGTTGCCGGTATAGAACAGACGCAGATATTCATCAGCATGGAAAGGCACGCCCTGCAGCAGGTTGCCGAACGCCACGCCAATCACCAGCGGCGGCACAAAGCTGCCGATGAAAATGCCCCAGTCCCACATGCCACGCCAGCGCGTGTCGGCAATCTTTGAACGGTAGTCAAAACCCACCGGACGGAAGAATAAAGAAGCCAGCACCAGGATCATGGCAACATAGAAGCCGGAGAATGCAGCGGCATAAACCATCGGCCAGGCGGCAAACAATGCGCCGCCTGCGGTGATCAGCCAGACCTGGTTTCCGTCCCAGTGTGGCGCAATGCTGTTAATCATAATGCGACGTTCGGTATCGGTGCGCCCGAGGACGCGGCTCAGCATACCGACGCCCATATCAAATCCGTCGGCAACGGCAAAACCGATCAGCAGTACGCCAATCAGCACCCACCAGACGAAACGCAACAGTTCATAAGTGATCATTTAAAAGCTCCTGTCTCAGCGTGCCGGTTGGGTGGCAATGTCTGACTGCTCGTAGTGGTAGCGACCGGTTTTCAGGCTGCTTGGCCCCAGACGTGCAAACCTGAACATCAGGTACATTTCCGCCACCAGGAACAGCGTGTACAGTCCGCAAATCAGGATCATTGAGAACAGCAGATCGCCTACGGTCAGCGAAGAGTTCGCTACTGCCGTTGGCAGCACCTCACCGATCGCCCAGGGCTGACGGCCATATTCGGCGACAAACCAGCCTGATTCGATCGCAATCCACGGCAGTGGGATACCATACAGCGCACATTTGAGCAGGAAGGTACTCTTGCCGATACGGTTGCGGATCACCGTCCAGAATGAGCAGCCGATAATCAGTAGCATCAGCACGCCGGCACCGACCATAATGCGGAAGGAGAAATAGAGCGGCGCTACGCGAGGTATTGAATCCCTGGTCGCCTGCTGGATTTGCGCTTCGCTGGCATCAGAGACGCTAGGGGTATAACGCTTCAGCAGCAGGCCATAGCCCAGATCTTTCTTCGAATCGTTGAAAGCAGTACGCACCGCCGGATCGGTGTTACCGGAACGCAGCTGTTCGAGCAGGTGATAAGCCTTCATGCCGTTACGGATGCGGACCTCATGCTGTTCCATCAACTCTTTCAGGCCGGTTACCTGCTTGTCCACCGAACGGGTGGCAATCAGGCCGAGTGCCCATGGGATCTGGACAGAATAGTTATTCTTCTGTGCGTCCTGATCGGGGATGCCAAACAGGGTGAAAGCAGCCGGCGCGGGCTGAGTGTCCCATTCGGCTTCAATGGCGGCCAGCTTGGTTTTTTGCACGTCACCGATTTCATAACCGGACTCATCACCCAGCACGATAACGGAGAGGATAGCGGCCATGCCGAAGCTGGCAGCAATAGCGAAGGAGCGTTTGGCAAAAGCGATATCGCGACCGCGCAGCAGGTAATAAGAGCTGATGCCGAGAATAAACATCGCACCGCAGGTATAACCCGCCGCCACGGTATGCACGAATTTAACCTGTGCCACCGGGTTAAAGATCAGGTCGGCGAAGCTGACCATTTCCATTCGCATGGTTTCGAAGTTGAATTCTGAGGCGACCGGGTTCTGCATCCAGCCGTTAGCGACCAGGATCCACAGTGCGGAGAGGTTGGAGCCAAGAGCCACCAGCCAGGTGACAGCCATATGCTGCACTTTACTCAGGCGATCCCAGCCAAAAAAGAACAGACCCACAAAGGTGGATTCCAGGAAGAAGGCCATCAGCCCTTCAATCGCCAGCGGTGCTCCAAAAATATCACCGACATAATGCGAATAATAAGACCAGTTGGTTCCGAACTGGAACTCCATGGTCAACCCGGTTGCCACGCCCAGCGCAAAGTTAATGCCAAATAACTTGCCCCAAAACTTGGTCATGTCTTTATAGATTTGTTTGCCGGACAGCACATACACCGTTTCCATGATGGCCAGTAAAAACGCCATACCAAGCGTTAACGGGACAAACAGGAAATGGTACATAGCCGTCAGAGCAAACTGTAAGCGCGACAGTTCGACAATATCAAACATCTTGACTCCTTGCTCCTCGCACGAGGGTGTTGACACAGTGCCGCCACCTGAGAGCGGAGCACCGGCCAGTGCCAGTAAATTCTGAAAGAAAAACCTGTCATGGTGTTAATGAAAAGGATAATAACTTCGCATTATGCACCAAAATTTAACAAATAAAGCAATGAAAAGAACTTCCGGTTAAAGCTGTATCCTACGCTTTAATACGCCCTTGATAAACCTTGAAATGTGATAGGTAAAATAATTTAACGATCAGCATCAATTTTATTATTGAGTGCAGCAACCGGACTTTTTGATGCAGGACAATTTAATCGAAAAATAATTTGTTAATCCAGCAATAACAATCGATTTAGATCTCATTTTTTTGATCTGGATTAATGTTCCAGATTGAGGGGTATGCAAGACAGGGTCTATTGTTAAATTATTGTTTTTTTAATTATAGAAATGAGTTATTTGAATAATAATTACCTGGTAATTTTAACCTGATAATATCGCGTTAATCTGCGCACGTCATCCACAACGGGCCAGGTTCCCTTCCCCGCTGACTGCCACCGCAACACATCGGTAATTCTAGTCAGGATTTGCCGATTTGCTTGCCTTTTATCCACTTAAAGGCAGCTTTTTGCCTCAGGCCATAAAAAAGGCCACCCGAAGGTGGCCAATATCATTCAGACACAGATTATTTCTGAGGAAGTACCGCTTTCACTGCGTCGCCAATGTCAGCAAGGCTCCGAACAGTTTTCACGCCGGCCGCTTCCAGCGCCGCAAACTTCTCGTCTGCAGTGCCTTTGCCACCAGCGATGATCGCCCCGGCGTGTCCCATACGCTTGCCTTTCGGCGCGGTCACACCAGCGATGTAACCCACAACCGGCTTGGTGACGTGCTCTTTGATAAAGGCGGCCGCTTCTTCTTCTGCGCTACCACCGATTTCGCCGATCATCACAATCGCTTCGGTCTGCGGATCTTCCTGGAACAGTTTCAGGATATCAATAAAGTTTGAGCCCGGGATCGGGTCACCGCCGATGCCGACACAGGTAGACTGGCCGTAGCCGATATCCGTGGTCTGCTTAACGGCTTCGTAAGTCAGGGTGCCGGAACGGGAAACGATGCCAATACGGCCTGGCTTGTGAATGTGGCCAGGCATGATGCCGATTTTACACTCGCCTGGGGTAATCACACCCGGGCAGTTCGGGCCAATCATGCGCACGCCAGCTTCATCCAGCTTCACCTTCACGGTCAGCATATCCAGAGTCGGGATACCTTCGGTAATCGTGATGATCAGTTTGATGCCCGCGTCGATCGCTTCCAGAATACCGTCTTTGCAGAACGGGGCCGGAACGTAGATAACAGAGGCCGTTGCGCCGGTGGCTTCCACAGCCTCGCGCACGGTGTTGAACACTGGCAGGCCCAAGTGCTCGGTGCCGCCTTTGCCCGGCGTCACGCCGCCCACCAACTGCGTGCCATAGGCCAGCGCCTGTTCAGAGTGGAATGTTCCCTGACCGCCGGTGAAGCCCTGACAGATTACCTTGGTGTTTTTATCGATCAAAATGGACATTATTTTCCCTCCGCTGCGGCAACAACGCGCTGCGCCGCGTCGCTCAGGCTGGTTGCTGCAATAATATTCAGACCGCTGTCCGCCAGTTTTTTGGCACCCAGCTCGGCATTGTTCCCTTCCAGACGCACCACCACTGGCACGCTGACACCGACTTCTGCTACCGCGCCGATGATGCCATCAGCAATCAGGTCGCAGCGCACGATGCCGCCGAATATGTTCACAAATACCGCTTTTACCGCATCGTCGGACAGGATGATTTTAAAGGCTTCAGTGACGCGTTCTTTGGTTGCACCGCCCCCGACGTCCAGGAAGTTAGCCGGCTGGCCACCGCTCAGCTTAACGATGTCCATGGTACCCATCGCCAGGCCCGCGCCGTTGACCATACAGCCGATGTTGCCTTCCAGCGCCACGTAGTTCAGTTCCCACTGCGCTGCGTGCGCTTCACGGGAGTCTTCCTGGCTTGGATCGCGCATTTCACGCAGTTCAGGCTGACGGAACAGGGCATTGCCATCGGCACCCAGTTTACCGTCCAGGCAGATCAGATCGCCCTGTTTGGTGATCACCAGCGGGTTGATCTCAACCAGCGCCAGATCGCGCTCCAGGAACATCGTCGCCAGCCCCATAAAGATCTTAGTGAACTGACCAACCTGCTTACCGGTCAGGCCCAGTTTGAACGCCAGCTCGCGGCCCTGATAAGGCTGAGGACCGGTTAACGGATCCAGCGCCATTTTGTGGATCAGGTGCGGGGTTTCTTCCGCGACTTTCTCAATTTCCACGCCGCCTTCAGTCGATGCCATGAACACCACGCGACGCGAGCTACGGTCAACAACCGCGCCCAGATACAGCTCCTGATCGATATCGGTAGCAGCTTCAACCAGAATCTGGTTAACCGGCTGGCCGTTGGCATCAGTCTGGTAAGTGGTCAGGCGTTTGCCCAGCCAGTGCTCAGCAAAAGCACGGATCTCTTCTTTGCTTTTGACCACTTTCACGCCGCCCGCTTTACCACGGCCTCCGGCATGAACCTGACATTTCACGACCCACGGGCCGGCGCCAATCTTGGAGGCGGCTTCTTCAGCTTCACGTGGTGTGGTGCAGGCATAACCGGTTGGTGCCGGTAAACCATACCGTGCAAACAACTGTTTTGCCTGATATTCGTGTAAGTTCATGATGATAATCCACTCAGGTCGAAAAAGACTCGGCCGGGTCCGGCAGTTTGCCTGGTCGGCCACACGTAGGGCTGGGTGCGGCACAACGCCGCACCCAACAGAGATTAAACGTCCAGCAGCAGGCGGGACGGATCTTCCAGCAGTTCTTTGATGGCCACCAGATAGCTGACGGACTCTTTACCGTCGATCAGGCGATGATCGTAAGAGAGTGCCAGGTACATCATTGGCTGGATAACCACCTGACCATTGACGGCCATCGGGCGATCTTTGATCGCGTGCATCCCCAGAATGGCGCTCTGCGGCGGGTTGATGATTGGCGTGGACATCAGCGAACCAAACACGCCGCCGTTAGTAATGGTGAAGTTACCCCCGGTCAGCTCTTCAACCGTCAGCTTACCGTCACGGCCTTTCACTGCCAGTTCTTTGATTTTCTTCTCAATGTCGGCCATACCCAGCGCATCAACATCTTTCAGAACCGGCGTCACCAGGCCACGCGGCGTGGACACAGCAATGCTGACGTCAAAGTAGTTGTGGTACACAACATCATCGCCATCAATAGAGGCGTTCACTTCAGGGAAGCGTTTCAGCGCTTCCACTACCGCTTTCAGGTAGAAGGACATAAAGCCCAGACGCACGCCGTGACGCTTCTCAAACGCTTCGCCGTACTGCTTACGCAGGCTCATGATCGGCTGCATGTTCACTTCGTTAAAAGTGGTCAGCATCGCGGTGCTGTTTTTCGCTTCCAGCAGACGCTCGGCCACACGCTTACGCAGGCGGGTCATTGGTACGCGCTTCTCGCTGCGACCAGCCAGTGCCGGAGCAGGCGCGGCCGGAGCTTTAGACTCGTTCGCTTTGGCTTCTGGTTTTTTCGCCAGATGATTGTCAACATCTTCACGGGTCAGACGCCCCCCAACACCGGTCCCTTTAATAGCGGCCGGGTCGAGGCTGTGCTCGGCAATCAGGCGACGGATAGCCGGGCTGAGAGCATCATTGCTTTCCTCTTCCAGCGAAGCACTCTGACGCTGAGCCGGGGTGGCGTCTTTTGACTCTGGCTTCGCAGAGCTCTCTTTGCCGCCGCTGTTCCCTTCTTTCAGGCGACCCAGCGCCTGACGAGAGGTGACGGTTGCGCCTTCATCTTCCAGGATGGCCTCCAGCACGCCATCAGCAGAAGCCGGAACTTCCAGCACCACTTTGTCAGTTTCGATTTCCACCAGCACTTCATCGCGCTTGACGGAATCGCCAGGTTTCTTGTGCCAGGTTGCCACGGTGGCATCGGCAACGGACTCAGGCAGGTCGGGAACGAGGATATCTACGCTACTCATTATTTTTCCTTTAATTAATTAACGTTCAGCGCGTCATTGACCAGATCTTGCTGCTGCTGCTGGTGAACGGACATATAGCCAACTGCCGGGGAAGCCGAAGCAGGACGACCGGCGTAACGTAATGAAGCTCCGAAAGGCACCACTTCACGGAAATGGTGCTGACTGCAGTACCAGGCACCCTGGTTGAGTGGCTCTTCCTGGCACCAGACAAAATCGTGCACGTGCGAGTACTGTTGCAACTTGTCCTGCACCGCTTTATGCGGGAACGGATAGAGCTGCTCAATACGCACGATGGCCACATCGGTCTGCTCGTTTTTGCGGCGTTTTTCCAGCAGGTCGTAATAGACTTTACCGGAGCACAGCACCACTCGCTTCACCCCTTTCGGGTCGAGATCGTCGATCTCGCCAATGGCCGGCTGGAAGCCGCCGTTAGCCAGCTCTTCCAGAGAAGAGATTGCCAGTGGGTGACGCAGCAACGATTTCGGTGACATCACCACCAGCGGACGACGCATCCCGCGCAGCGCCTGACGACGCAGCATGTGGTAAACCTGAGCCGGAGTGGAGGGCACGCAAACTTGCATGTTCTGCTCAGCGCAGAGCTGCAGATAACGCTCCAGACGGGCGGAGGAGTGCTCGGGTCCCTGCCCTTCATAGCCATGCGGCAGCAACATCACCAGGCCACACATCCGCCCCCACTTCTGCTCGCCAGAGCTGATAAACTGGTCGATCACCACCTGAGCGCCGTTAGCAAAGTCACCAAACTGCGCTTCCCAGATGGTCAGCGTGCGTGGCTCAGCCGTCGCGTAACCGTATTCAAAGGCCAGCACCGCTTCTTCAGACAGGACGGAGTCCCAGACTTTGAAGATCCCCTGACCGTTATGGACGTGCTGCAGTGGGGTGTAGGTGGAACCGTTCGCCTGGTTATGAATAACCGCATGACGGTGGAAGAAGGTGCCGCGTCCCATATCCTCGCCGGAGAGACGGCACGGAATGCCCTCATCCACCAGCGTGGCGTAAGCCAGGTTTTCTGCCGCACCCCAGTCGAACATTTTGTTGCCCGCCGCCATTTCAGCGCGATCGTTATAGATCTTGGCAACGCGCGACTGCATTTCGATGGCTTCCGGCACGGAGCTGATGCGTTTTGCCAGCTCCTGAAGACGTTTGAAATCAAGGGTGGAAGGATAGCTTTCATCCCACTCATGGTTCAGATACGGCGACCAGGTGAAGGAGTGCAGGCTCATCGGGCGCCATTCAGGCACCACGCAATCGCCAGCGTCCAGCGCGTCACGATACAGGTTGACCATTTCCGTGGCATCTTCCAGGCTGGCAACCTTTTCGTTTTCCAGCCGGTCAGCATAGATCTTACGCGGCGTTGGGTGTTTCTTGATTTTCTGGTACATCACCGGCTGAGTCGCACTTGGCTCATCGGCTTCGTTATGGCCGTGACGGCGATAACAGACCAGATCGATAAACACGTCGCGTTTAAAGGTGTTACGGAAATCCAACGCCAGGCGGGTGACAAAAGCGACCGCTTCAGGATCGTCAGCATTAACGTGGAAAATCGGGGCCAGCACCATTTTGCCGATATCGGTACAGTACTGAGTCGAGCGAGCATCTTTCGGATTGGACGTGGTGAAACCAATCTGGTTATTGATCACGATACGGACGCTACCGCCCACTTCGTAGCCGCGAGCCTGAGACATATTCAGGGTTTCCTGAACCACGCCCTGCCCGGTCACCGCCGCATCACCGTGGATGGTGATTGGCAACACTTTGTTGCTGCCTGGCTCATCCAGACGATCCAGACGGGCACGGACCGATCCCATCACTACCGGGCTGACGATTTCAAGGTGCGACGGGTTAAATGCCAGCGCCAGATGCACCATACCGCCTTCGGTTTCCACGTCGGAAGAGAAGCCCATGTGGTACTTCACGTCGCCAGTACCGAGGTGTTCTTTGTGCTTGCCGGAGAACTCGTCGAACAGATCCTGCGGCTTTTTGCCCAGCACGTTGATCAGCACGTTAAGACGTCCGCGGTGGGCCATACCCAGCACCACTTCCCGGGTTCCGCTCTTGCCTGCATGACGGATCATCTCATTAAGCATTGGCACCAGCGCATCACCGCCCTCCAGCGAGAAGCGTTTCGCGCCCGGGAATTTAGCCCCCAGGTAACGCTCAAGCCCTTCTGCTGCGGTCAGCTGCTTCAGGAAGCCTTTTTTCTCGTCGGTAGAGAAAGTAGCCTGCCCGGCCACTGATTCGATGCGCTGCTGGATCCAGCGTTTCTCTTCAGTGTTGGTGATGTGCATGTATTCCGCGCCAATCGATCCGCAGTAGGTCTGCTTCAGCAGGGCGAAGAGATCCGCCAGCTTCATGGTGTCTTTGCCAAAAGCGAAAGAGCCCACGTTGAAGGTTTCCTGGAAATCGGCTTCCGACAGGTCATGAAATGCCGGATCCAGATCCGGCACCGGCTCCTGCTGCCACAGCCCTAACGGGTCGAGGTTAGCGAGCTGATGGCCGCGGAAGCGGAAGGCGTTGATCAGCTGAAGCACCTTAACCTGTTTGGCATTGGTGTCGGGGTCGCTGACGGAGGTGGTGTAGCGTGTGGCATCTTTCGCCAGGCGCTTGAAGTACTCGCGGGTCGTCGAGTGGAATTGTTCAGGTCTAACCCCTTGCCCAGGGAGCTGCTGAAACAGCTCTTTCCAGGCAACATCTACAGAGTCAGGATCGGTCAAGTAGTCCTCATAGAGCTGCTCTATGTAGGTCTGGTTCGCGCCGGCCAGCCAGGAGGAGTCTAGCCAGGGTTTCATCGCGCTGTTCTGCATTGTGATCCCTTAAGCATTTTGTGCTTTTTTTCGCCGTGGTTATTTAAAGGAACCTTTGCAAGTCCCGCGCCGCATAAGCGGCTTGCCCTCGGCTGAATTCCGCAAAAACCTCTGCGGGACGCAGCCTGAAAGTTCATCGATACGAGCGATGTGCGCGACTGCTGGCGCCCGGGCCCGTAAGGGAACCCTGGCAAGAAGCCGTAACGGCCCGGTTTCTTGCCAGGATTTCCTGGTGAGTTTGCCGGGAACCCTGAGGTTCCCGGAGGTCTGCGCTTAAGCGCCCCGCTGCAGCAGCATCGACTTGATATGGCCGATGGCGCGCGTCGGGTTGAGTCCCTTCGGACAGACGCTTACACAGTTCATGATGCTGTGACAACGGAATACGCTGAAAGCATCGTTCAGATTGTCCAGACGCGCATTTGTTTCCGTGTCGCGGTCGTCAATCAGGAAGCGGTAAGCCGCCAGTAACCCTGCTGGTCCGATGAATTTATCCGGGTTCCACCAGAACGACGGGCAGGACGTTGAACAGCACGCACAGAGAATACACTCATACAATCCGTCCAGTTTCTCACGCTGTTCAGGCTGCTGCAGGTGCTCACGTGCGGGTGGATTTTCTCCATTATTCAACAGGTAAGGCTTAATCTTCTCATACTGAGTGTAGAACTGTCCCATGTCCACCACCAAATCGCGGATCACCGGCAGTCCGGGCAGGGGACGGATCACAATTTTACGTTTTCCGCCGCCAAGTGCGGAAACTGGCGTGATACAGGCCAGGCCGTTCTTGCCGTTCATGTTGATGCCGTCTGATCCGCACACGCCCTCGCGGCAGGAGCGACGGAAGGCCAGCGTCGGATCTTTTTCCTTCAGACGGATCAGCGCATCCAGCAGCATCATGTCGCGCCCTTCTTCCGACTCCAGGCTGTATTCCTGCATGCGTGGCGCATCGTCCACATCCGGGTTGTAACGATAGATAGAAAATTCGAGTCTCATCTTCTTATTCTCCGCAAACTAGTAGGTACGTGCTTTCGGCGGGAAGGCCGCGCGCAGTTTCGGCTGCATGTTCACCTCACGGCGGGTCATGCTTTCGGTTTGCGGCAGATACACGCTGTGACACAACCAGTTAGCATCGTCACGTTCAGGATAGTCGAAGCGGCTGTGCGCTCCGCGGCTTTCGGTACGGAAGTTAGCAGCAACCGCCGTGGCATAGGCTGTTTCCATCAGGTTATCCAGCTCCAGGCACTCAATACGCTGGGTATTAAAGTCCGGCGAGCGGTCATCCAGACGGGCATTTTTCAGGCGCTCACGCAGCCCTTTCAGCTCTTCCAGACCTTTCGCCATCGCATCACCTTCCCGGAACACTGAGAAGTTGTTCTGCATACAGGTCTGCAGGGCTTTGCGCAGCTCGGCAGGATCTTCGCCGGTCACGTTAGTGTTCCAACGATTCAGACGCGCCAGTGAAGCGTCAATCTCTTCCTCAGTCGCGTCCAGCAGGTCGCCCTGCTCCTGAATCGATTCCTGCAGATGCAGGCCAGCAGCGCGACCAAATACCACCAGGTCCAGCAGCGAGTTGCCGCCCAGGCGGTTAGAACCGTGTACGGAGACGCAGGCAATTTCACCCACGGCAAACAGGCCCGGCACCACCACGTCTTCGCCCTGCTGGTTCACCGTAATCGCCTGACCAGTGACTTTGGTCGGAATACCGCCCATCATATAGTGGCAGGTTGGGATCACCGGGATTGGCTCTTTCACCGGGTCAATGTGAGCAAAGGTGCGGGACAGCTCAAGAATACCTGGCAGACGCGCTTCGAGCACTTCATGGCCAAGGTGATCCAGCTTCAGTTTGATGTGTGGACCCCACGGGCCTTCACAGCCGCGGCCTTCACGGATTTCGATCATCATTGAACGGGCGACCACATCACGACCGGCAAGGTCTTTGGCGTTTGGCGCGTAACGCTCCATAAAGCGCTCGCCATGCTTGTTCAGCAGGTAACCACCTTCACCGCGGCAGCCTTCGGTCACCAGAACGCCTGCACCAGCGATACCGGTCGGGTGGAACTGCCACATCTCCATATCCTGCACCGGCACACCGGCACGCAGGGCCATACCCACGCCGTCACCGGTGTTGATGTGGGCGTTGGTGGTGGACTGATAGATACGGCCAGCACCGCCGGTCGCCAGAACCGTTGCGCGCGCTTTAAAGTAGACCACTTCGCCGTCTTCAATATTCAGGGCAGTACAACCGACGATGGCACCATCAGCGTTCTTCACCAGATCCAGCGCATACCATTCGGAGAAGATGGTGGTTTTGTTTTTCAGGTTCTGCTGATAAAGAGTGTGCAGTAACGCATGGCCGGTACGGTCAGCCGCCGCAGCGGTACGTGCCGCCTGCTCGCCGCCGAAGTTTTTCGACTGGCCGCCAAACGGACGCTGATAGATACGGCCATCGTCCAGACGGGAGAAAGGCAGGCCCATGTGTTCCAGCTCCAGAATCGCTTCCGGACCGGTTTTGCACATATATTCAATGGCGTCCTGGTCACCGATATAGTCGGAACCTTTTACCGTGTCGTACATATGCCATTCCCAGTTGTCGTCGTGGGTGTTACCCAGCGCAACGGTAATCCCCCCTTGCGCAGACACGGTGTGAGAACGGGTTGGGAAAACTTTTGATAACAGGGCACAGGTCTGGCCCGATTGGGAAATTTGCAGCGCGGCACGCATGCCTGCACCACCAGCGCCGACCACTACGGCGTCAAATTCTCTGACTGGCAACTTCATTCTTACGCACCCCACACGACTACAGTTCCATAAATCGCATACACCAACAGCACCACCACCACGACCAGCTGCAACAACAGACGCGCAGCCAGGGGTTTAATGTAGTCCGTCAGTACCTGCCACATCCCGATCCAGCCGTGCACCAGAATGGAGAACAGCGTCAGCAGGGTGAAGACCTTAGTAAAGGAGGAGGCAAAAAATCCGCGCCAGATATCATAAGTCAGGTGGCCGGACATCACGACAAAACCGAGGATATAGAGCACGTACAACGTCATGATCATCGCTGCGGCACGCAGCAGCAACCAGTCATGAACGCCATTGCGGCCCAGAGCAGAAGCGTTGCTTACCATACGAGGACTCCAGCCAGAATTGAAAGCACGACAGTGATACCAAAAGAGATTTGCGCCGAACGCGTACCCGCCTGCAGTGTTTCACCCAAATAGCCAAAATCCATCATCAGGTGACGCACGCCGCCGACGATGTGATACGCCAGTGCGGTGAGAATGCCCCAGAAGATGAATTTAACAATAAAGCTGTCCATCACGGCAGATGCCTGCAGGAAGCCTTCGGGTGAGGAGAGTGACAGGCCCAGTACCCACAGCAGTATGCCAACGGCCACAAAGGTGATCACGCCAGATACGCGGTGAAGAATAGACGCTATTGCAGTAACGGGAAACCGGATCGTAGAGAGATCCAAGTTGACAGGTCTTTGTTTTTTCACGGTTTTGCCCACACAGCCTTTCTTATTTTGCTTCCTCCGGTCCTGAGGGCGGGTCAGACAGCGTTAACAGTAAAGCACTGCGCCAGGCACTAAAACTACAACGTCCAGTGTCAAAACGACGCGTGTAAAACGCTGGGTGGCTCCTACAGCAGGGTATTCCGGAGACCTGGCCGAAGTATAGGGGGTTCACATTCTCATTACAATTCCCCTACAAACATCTTGGGAACATTTAGGTGGAACAGTGATCGCTCTCACATTTTTCACAATTTATACAAATTCAATTATCTGATTTGACAAAACTTAAACATTATTGTTACAAACTGAGCGACAAAAGTTCTATGATGCACAAAAGTTATGGGGATACACTTTCCCCTAAGCACAAGTTATGTAACATTGGTGAGATAGTCACATAAAGTATCAGGTATCGGTTACCAATAAGTTACGACCAGACCGGATCTTTAACAACCGCGAAACGAAGTCAGACCTGCTCCCCGGCTGTACGCGCCCCTCACTCTGTACCCTGCACGTTACAAGATGCCACAGAGTTGACATGTGCTTCACTCCGCCGCAGGCAGACTGGCTTTGAGGTGTCAAAGATCTATAGATAAGGCGCTAAGGAGACTGTAAATGGCTGATAAAAAAGCAACGCTAACCCTACCAGGCGAAGCGGCTATTGAACTTGATGTGCTGAGCGGCACGTTAGGCCAGCAAGAGATTGATGTCCGTGCTCTCGGTTCAAAAGGCTACTTCACCTTCGATCCGGGGTTCACCTCTACTGCGTCCTGCGAATCCAAAATCACTTATATTGACGGTGATAAAGGCATTCTGCTCCACCGTGGTTATCCTATCGATCAACTTGCCGTGCACTCCAACTATCTGGAAGTGTGCTACATCCTGCTGAATGGCGAAGCGCCAACCAAAGAGCAGTATGAAGAATTCAAAACCATCGTAACCCGTCACACCATGATCCATGAGCAGATCCATCATCTGTTCCGCGGTTTCCGTCGTGATTCGCACCCAATGGCAGTACTGTGCGGTGTTACCGGCGCGCTGGCAGCATTTTATCACGATGCGATGGACGTCAACATTGAGCGCCACCGCGAAATTGCGGCATTCCGCCTGCTGTCCAAAATGCCCACCGTCGCTGCGATGTGCTACAAGTATTCAATCGGTCAGCCGTTCGTTTATCCGCGTAACGACCTCTCCTATGCCGGCAACTTCCTGAATATGATGTTCTCCACGCCATGCGAAGAATATGTCGTCAATCCGATACTGGAACGCGCAATGGATCGTATTTTGATCCTGCATGCTGACCACGAGCAGAATGCCTCCACCTCTACCGTGCGTACCGCAGGCTCTTCGGGCGCGAATCCGTTTGCCTGTATCGCTGCCGGTATCGCTTCACTGTGGGGACCGGCCCATGGCGGTGCCAACGAAGCGACCCTGCGTATGCTGGAAGAGATCAGCACCGTTGATCATATTCCTGAGTTTGTGAAACGTGCGAAAGATAAAAATGACTCGTTCCGCCTGATGGGCTTCGGTCACCGCGTTTACAAAAATCATGACCCCCGTGCCACAGTGATGCGTGAAACCTGTCACGAGGTGCTGAATGAGCTGGGCATGAAGGATGATTTGCTGGAAGTGGCGATGCAGCTGGAAGACATTGCCCTCAACGACCCGTACTTTATTGAGCGTAAACTGTATCCAAACGTCGATTTCTACTCGGGTATTATTCTGAAAGCGATGGGAATTCCTTCCTCCATGTTTACCGTGATCTTTGCGATGGCGCGTACCGTCGGCTGGATTGCACACTGGAAAGAGATGCATGATGACGGCATCAAAATTGCCCGTCCTCGTCAGCTGTATACCGGCTACGATCAGCGCGACTTCACGTCGGCAACCAAAAAGTAACTGACAGGTTCTGACCTTAAGGCCTGGGCGGCAATACCGTTCAGGCCAGATAAGAGGGAGAGTGATGTCTGTACGGTGCACGCCACTCTGACTTTGAGTTTTCCCATTCCCCGTAACGCAATCCCCCTTTCTCCTCCCCCGTAACCCAACTCAATAAATTGCCAGACGCAATGCAGCTGAGGAACGGGACATGTTAAGAGAAGATCGCCGAAACGCGGGAAGGTGTTTGCAGTGTCAGAAAAGCGTCTCACAAGAGACGCCTGGTCAATAAATCAGTTAAAAGCGGTATTTCACACCCATTCCCCCCTGGGTATCCCGGTAACTGTTTGCGCCGGCCTGCTGGGCCACACTTCCCCACAGGCTAAGACGCTGAGTGATGCGCCCCTCGATCCCCGCTTTAAGCTCAGCGACATTACGCTGCCCCTTAACAAAGGCGCTGACATCACCCATTTTTACGCCGTAGTCTTTCGCGGTATAGACCCAGTTCGCCTCCACAAAGGGTTCGAACTGCCTCGCAGTATCCTTGTCGGTCACACTCTGTCCCGCCATGGATAACCGTACGCCCAGGCGAGTCTGAACGTTATTACTGCCCTGCCCTTGCACCCTGGTGCCATTTGATTCTGTATGGTCATCCGCCCTGACGCCGGACCACAGCACCTGAGCCTGTGGCGTTACATAAACGGTATTTTCCATTCCGTGAGCAGTGACATACGATCCTGTACGGAAAGCATATCCGGATTCCAGAGAAGCAGTCAGACCTCTGGTCTTGTACTTTTCATAGGCCAGTTCGTCACCTTTAACCGAGTTATCAAACCAGCTATAAAGCAACCAACTGTCCACATACAGACCCGCGTTGTTATCGTTCTGATACCAGGTGCCATACAGACCCGTGCTGTAACCCCAGACAGATCCTTTAGAACGGTAACCCGAGAAGCTGTTTTGCGTATTATTATACTGCTTACCATAACCAGCCATCACCCCAAGATGCCATGAATCCTGAGTGTTCAGGCTTCCCGACAAAACATCCCCCCCCTATCTGGAGCACGACCCGGTTTGCTGCATATTTTGATTGGCCATCTGACAGATGGCCCTGGTTATGCCCCCCCACCGAACGTAGCCAAAGGCGACTTTTATCCTGTTCCCCGGTGACGGGATCCGTGTATAACGCAGCACCCTGACGATCTTTCAGACGCGAGTTAAACAGGGTCGATGCTGCCTGCAGGTTGGAAACATAGCTTCCGCGTTCCGGACGGTAAGTTAGCTGGCCATTGCCACTACCGCTGCCATTCCCGTTATAGCCGTTATCGCTATTCAGGCTGGTCAGATACCAGTTATTCTTATCTGCTCCAGTGGCAGTTCCCTGCTGAAGGTAATATTCATAACTGCCCGCGACAATACGCCCTTTCTGAATAAAAGCATCCGATGTTGAACTTCCGGTAGCAATAAGCTCAATGCCTTCCAGTGTTTGTGCCCCGCTACCGCCTTCATTAGCGACCGTAACATAGGTGGTCCCCGAAGCGTTTCCGGTGATCACCAGCTTATCCGTCAGGCTGTTATCGTTCCCCAGTACGGTACCGAATGATACGCTACCCTTGTTACCGTACCAGTCCCCGTTAACAGTCAATACTTCTCCTGCACAGGTGCTGCAGGGATTCAGAATAACGTTACCCGTGTTTTCGAGTGTTGAAAGGGTAGATGAAGATATTAAATATAAATCGCCATCATTTTTAATGACACCATGACTTATGTTTGCAGCATCAAGAAACACAGAGGAAAAATTTTCCAATGTACTGTTGCTAAAATCAGTGGTTCCCCGAATTGTTAAGCTACCACCATTATTAAAGGTTGAGTCAGTTAACTGAGAGTCTGAATATTCAGAGCAGTCATCAGCATTTTCACATCCCCATACCATTGTGCCCTTATTGGTGATCGTTGATGCCTTCAGGATGTTACCATCAAGAATCGCATAGCCACCTGCGTTGTTTGTCACAGCAGATTCAGTACCTGTGTTGGCAACAATTGAAATATTGCCACTGTTGATTACCTTCGCATCAGAAATTGTATTTCTTAAGAACCCTGCATCGCCATCATTAGTCACCTCCCCACTGGAGATATTATTTTCGGAAGCATAGAGAGTTCCATGATTTGTGATGCTGGCACCGGTTGCATAATTTTTATTAATATCTGCAACACCCTGGTTAACAATAACAACCTCTTCTGCCTGGTTGTTGTTCATACTGATTAAACCACTATTCTGGATTCTTGCCTGGCGCGCGTTATTATTTTCCAACGTGGTAACAGAACGTTCGCCACTGGCTTCAATTTGAGCATTATTGACATTATTATAGGCGGTAAGATTACCCCCATCAGTATTGATGATAACACCACCTTCAGCATAGTTTGAATCCAGTATCATCGTGGAACCAGAATTCTCGATCTTCACATCACCCGCATCATTACTCTTAATAAGACTATATCCCCCGCCGGTATTATAGATATTGGCGGATGTCGCTATATTGCCTAAAAGCCAGGAAGATGCATTATTTAAATTAAGCTCTGCGCCTGCAACATTATTGCCTTCTGCAAATAAACTTGCCCCATCTTCCGCAGTCACCTTCGCCCCCGCCGCGTAGTTCCTGTATATAATAAGGTAAGCATCCTGGCCACTCACTTTAAAATCAGCAGAGGATACTTTATCTCCCTCATAATAGTGGGCAACAGAACCATTATGACTATTGAATTCGACATTATAATTGTTACCACCGTCTGATTGAGTGGCTTGTACTCCGTTGATTGTTTCTGTTTTATGACTGGTCAGAGGATTAATAAAGGAAAAAGTATTGAGATCCCAGTTTTTAGAAAATTTGTAAGGGGAAGAGTCGGAAGAATACAGACAGATATTATCATCTGTACAGCTATTTGAAAAAACCTCATCGTAATTATATGCAACCTGACTTTCCGACAGTATTGCATTGTCCGCCACACTATTACCTGACGCATCATAATGAGTGGAAGCATTTACCTGTATGCTGCAAATAGTCATATTCAACGAAATAAATAAAAAAATATTTTTGACGTTCATTCTATCTCCATTAGAGTGGTCATCAAATTATTTGGTACAGCACACTACTATCAAGTTTGATGTTATTTGAAGCATCCATGCAGCATGAACAGTCTTAATGTAATTCTGTATTAAAATTAATGCACAGAGTGAGGCCACAGTTACATCGAATGATCCCGGAACCCGTTGTGTCTTGCATGGATGTCACATGAGGTGCTGATGTTCATGTTTTGTTACAGTACATTGCAAAATCCTGGTTTGCAAGTTCAGAGTATTGTTCTACGAAAGCAGAAGAGTTCTGTTACCGGTCTTTTCGCCCTGTTATGGCATTGTGATGTGTCTGATGGGCGCGCGATGCGCAAATTCTGATTGACCGGCTCCTGGCCTCGCCCTGAGGCGAGGCCCCCCCCGGTTACGCCTTCGTGCAAATGGCTATACCTGGCAGCCGGGGCACCAGTAAAAAGGACGCGAGGAGAGCGTGGTTTTTTCAATAATACCGCCACAGCGCTCACACGCTTTTCCAGCCCGGTGAAAGACTTTGAAGCTGAACAGCGCGCCGTGGTGTTTATTCTCTTTTGCCGCCCCGCGGGTCTGATAGGAAAGTCTGGGAATTTCCAGCAGTGCAACGGCCAGTTTTTCCAGCTGCTCAGGCGAGAGATCCTGCGCTTTGTGCTGCGGCGCCAGAGCCGCCTGCCAGAGAATTTCCACCCGCAGGTAGTTGCCCAGTCCGGCGAGAAAAGCCTGGTCGAGTAGCAGCCCGCTGAACTGACGACGACGGAAACGGGCTGAAAGCAGCCGCTCAGTGACCTCTTCCCTGGTCAGCGTCATGTCCAGCACGTCCGGGCCTGCACGCAGCAGGAAGGGATGAGCTGCCAGCGTGTCTGCATTTAACAGCTCAATTTCCGAAGCGCTGTAAAGCAACAGTGTTTTATCATCGGCAGCCAGGCGCACACGAAGCACGCGGTTGCTTTCCGGCTCTTTGCCGGTATTCACCACGCGCCAGACGCCGTAAAGCTGATTATGGCTGTACAGCGTCAGGCCATTGGAAAAGTGGGTGAGGATCGCCTTACCGCGGGTTTCGATCGCCTCCACCCGCTCGCCAATCAGTGAAGATTCATAGGTTTTCAACCGGGGAAACGCAAACCAGACTGCAGTCAGCGTTTTCCCTTTGATCGCCTTTTCCAGCTTATCCGCCGCGCGGCGGATTTCAGGACCTTCCGGCATGCATTCCCTCTCTGTCAGTGCGTTGCGCCGCCCTCCAGGCGGATATCTTCTTTCACGGTCAGCGCGATACTCAGCGCCATCTCCAGCGCCAGGACCACCGTCTGGACGGGCATACTGGCCACGCCCGGATGTTTGACAGCCTGCTCCGGCAAGTAAGGAATATGAATAAAGCCGCCGCGAATTTTTTCTTTGCGCTTCGCCAGATAATGCAGCAGGCCGTACATTACGTGATTGCAGACAAAGGTACCCGCCGTCTGTGAAACGGAAGCCGGAATGCCGGCCTCGCGGATACCGTCAACAATCGCTTTGATCGGCAGCGTGGAGAAATAAGCCGCCGGGCCACCTTTAACAATCGGTTCATCGACAGGCTGGTTGCCCGCATTATCCGGAATACGGGCATCATCAACGTTGATACCGATGCGCTCGACGGTGACGTCAGTCCGCCCGCCGGCCTGCCCGACGGCGATCACCATTTCGGGCTGCAGCTCTTCGATGGCCGCATGCAGCGCAGTCAGTGACTCACCAAACACGCAGGGAAGCTGCTTCGCTATGACTTTCACACCGCACACCAGGCGTTCATGCAGATGGCTGACCGCCTCCCACGACGGGTTCACCAGCTCGCCATCAAAAGGTTCAAAGGCGGTTATCAGGACCGTTTTCATCGCAGCCTCACAGGAACATCAAAAAATAGAGAAGGAAGATATTCGCTATTAACAATAGCACGCCGGTCGGCACCTGAGCCTTGATCACTGCGTTGCGGTCCGGCAGCTCCAGCAGCGCCGCCGGGACAATATTGAAATTTGCCGCCATCGGCGTCATCAGCGTGCCGCAATAGCCGGAGAACATTCCAATCGCCGCCATCACCGCCGGATTACCGTGATGCTGGAGTACCAGAATAGGGATGCCGATGCCTGCCGTCACGATTGGGAAAGCAGCAAAAGCGTTACCCATCACCATGGTCAACAGCGCCATGCCAATCGCATAGGTCGCCACGGCGATAAACCGGTTGTCCACCGCCAGATAAGTTTCAGTGAGATGGGAAATCGCCGTGCCAACACCGGCGCTGGTAAACAGCAGGCCCAGGGTGGCGAGGATCTGTGGCAGTATGAATGCCCAGCCGATAGCATCCAGCAGGCGGCGCGCCTCCTGAATCGACTGGGCAGGGCCCTCACGGGTCATTTTCAGCGCGATCGCCCAGCCGACCACACAACCCAGCATCATCGAAAACAGCGTGACCAACGTGGAGTGATTTCCTGCGCCAAACACCGTTTCCTGCAGTCCCGGAATATTGTTAAACGCCAGCACGCCCACCACGGTCACGACCGGGATGGCCAGCGCGGGCAGAAACAGGCGGTTACGCAGACGCCTGGCACTCTCATCGCGCTGCTCCGGCGTGCGCTGATGGTAAGAGCCCAACCTGACGCCGCCCAGTCCAGCTATCAGCGCCATCACCACCACCATTCCGCCTGTTACAATATGCAGGGAACGGGCACCGAGCAGGTTTACCGTCCAGTCGCCGATAAAAAAGACCAGACCGTACAGCGCCCAAAACAACCCGGTAGTCAGGCGGCGTGGATTGGCCTTGTCACGCCAGGACATTATCGCTACCACCAGCAGGATTAACCCAGCCAGCCAGAACAGATATTGTTGCTGGAACATTAGCGGCCTCCTTTGGCTTTCAGCGCGTCAGCGTTCAGCGCAGAGAGTTCGGCGGCGATGGTTTTATCAAGCCGACGCAGCCGCACTGAATGGATCAGGAAGGCACAAATGGCCGTCGGAATACCCCACACGGCAATATGCAGCGGCTCGGTCTGAATGCCCGCCGACTCCTGCATAAAGTTATGCATAAAAATGATCGCGCCGAAGGCGACAAAAATGTCCTCGCCAAAGAACAGCCCGACGTTATCCGTTGCGGCAGACATAGCACGCAGCCGTTGCCGGACTTCCGGCGTCAGTTCGCCGTAGCGGTTTTCCGTCGCCCCTTCCGCCATGGGTGCCAGCAGAGGCCGCACCATTTGCGGATGGCCGCCCAGGCTGGTCAGTCCCATTGCCGCAGTGATTTCACGTACGAACAGATAAACGATCAGCAGACGGCCAGCGGTGGCGCTTTTGATCTGTGCGATCCAGGCCTGCGCTCGCTCTTTCAGACCGTGACGCTCCAGCAGGCCGATTACCGCCAGTGGTAGCAGCAGGATCAGCGGCAGGTTGCGGGTGTTGAGAAAGCCGGATCCCAGCTTTTCCAGAATATCGGCGATCGGCATATGCGCCGCCAACCCGGTGATCAGGCCAGAGACAATCACCACCAGTACCGGATTAAACCGTAATAAAAAGCCGATTACGATGGCGGCGATCCCTGCCAGCGGCCACAAATTTACTGCATTTTCCATTTTTCCTCCCGGTCTCAGACAAAAATTCCCCGGCGAGCCAGGGAAAGGTGACGCGGTATTCCGCGTTTTTATTCTGCTGCCAGCCTTAGCAGCTGGTAACAGTGATTTTTTGTTGTGCGAAGGCGTCACGCAGCTGACTGGCGAAGGCCAGAGCGTGCGCCCCGTCGCCGTGCAGGCAAACAGTCTCCGCTTGCACGCTAACCCATTCACCCCTGATGCTACGGACTTTGCCCTGTAGGATCATGCTCAGGGTTTGGGCGATCGCCTGCTGGTCACTCTCGACCAGCGCACCCGGCTGCGAGCGTGGCACCAGCGAGCCATCATCCTGATAACCCCGGTCAGCAAAGACCTCCTGCCGGGTGGTCAGCCCCAGCGCCGCTGCCGCCCGGATCGACTCGCTGCCAGCCAGCCCCACCAGTATCAACGCGGGATCCACCGCCTTCACCGCCCTTGCAATAGCGTCAGCCAGCTCAGGCTCCTGCGCGGACTGGTTATAAAGCATCCCATGAGGTTTGACGTGTACCAGCGTCCCGCCTTCGCTCCGTGCGATAGCCTGCAAGGCGCCAATCTGGTAGACCATCTGCGCATAAATGGTCTCCGGCGGCAGCTGCATTTTTGTCCGGCCAAAATTCTCGCGGTCCGGAAAGCTCGGATGCGCACCGATGGCGACGCCAAATTCCAGCGCCCAGAGCACACTCTGCCGCATCGTCTGCGCATCCCCGGCGTGAAAGCCACAGGCAATATTGGCCGAAGATACCTGCTGCAGCAGGGAACGATCGTTTTCACAGCCCTCACCCAGATCGGCATTAAGATCAACTTTCATGTTCTAATCCCCAGGCCATCTGCTCCAGCGCGCGTTGCTGATCGCGCTTTGCCTGCAGCGCCTCTTCTAACGAACAGTGGACAAAATGAATCGGCTCACCCAGCCGCAACTGGGCAAGATGATAGAGATCGGCTTCGATCACGCAGGCGATCCGTGGGTAGCCGCCGGTGGTCTGGGCATCTGCCATCAGCACGATCGGCTGACCGTTAGGCGGCACCTGAATCACGCCCGGCAGCAGGCCGTGCGACAGCATCTCGCGCTGATTTACCCGCGTAAGGGGCCTGCCCTGTAAACGATAGCCCATCCGGTTACTTTGCGGATTAAGCTGCCAGGAGGTGCGCCAGAAGACCTCATGGCTTTCCGGACTGAATTCATGGTATTCCGGTCCCGCCATCGCGCGAACCCGATTGCCGAACAGCAGCTGGCGCACGCCCGCAGGTTTACTGAAAGAGTGCTGCGGCTCGCCCAGTGGCAGGTTATCGCCATCCTCAATCCGGCGACCGTCAAAACCACCGAAACCGGCTTTCACATCAGTGCTGCAGGAACCGAGCATTGGCGTGGCAGCAAATCCACCGCTTAGCGCCAGATAGCTGCGCATACCGCGTACCGGCATCTTCAGTGTCAGGCGCTGACCTTTTTTCACGGCGGTGCGCCAGCCCGTCCACACTGGCTGGGTGTCCAGTACGGCGCTGCATCCCGCCCCGGTCAGGGCAATCCAGCCGTCACGGGTGAATTCAGCACAAAATTGTCCGAGGGTGATCTCAAGCACCGCACTGGTACGGGCGTTGCCCACCAGCAGGTTGGCTGTTTCCATTGCCGGATGATCCAGTACGCCACCCACGCCGACGCCGTACTGACGCCAGCCAGTGCGGCCGGCATCCTGCAAAGTCGTGCTCATTCCGGCACGAATGATCTTCAGCATATTCCCCCCTTCTGCGGCACAAAGCGCACGCTGTCTCCCGGCCTCAAGAAGGTCGGTGGCTGGGACTGTGGATTGAACAGGACCGCGTCAGTCAGGCCAATCAGCTGCCAGCCGCCCGGTGAAGCCAGCGGATAAACGCCGGTCTGACTGCCTCCGATGCCAACGGACCCCGCCGGGACCAGGACTCGCGGTTCAGCCCGGCGTGGCGTGTGCAGACGGTCGTCCAGTCCGGCCAGATAAGGGAAGCCCGGCTGAAAACCGATGAAAAAGACGGTGTAATCTGCTGCAGCATGCGCTGCCACCACCTGCTGTGGGGTCAACCCGCTGTGGCGCGCCACTTCATTGAGATCCGGCCCGGCCGCGCCGCCGTAAACCACCGGGATCTCAACCTGGCGCACTTCACTTTCGAGCTGCTCGCTTTTTTCCCACCAGGATTGCAGCCACTCAATGGCGTCCAGCGCGGTGTGTTGCGGGTCGCTCAGCATCACAGTGATGTTGTTCATCCCGGGGACGACTTCAATCACTTCCGGGCGAGCCATCAGCCATGCCGACAGCCCCCAGATACGTTGCTGACTGCTGAGGGAAATGGGGGGTTCCAGCTCAAGCACAACCGCGCGTTCACCTAACAGGTAACAACGTGCTCGTTGCAAAACTCTCCTCCTGACCGGTTTATCAGACCAGCGAATTCACTATGTGACTAATAGTTATGCGGAAACGTAGCGGGCGTGTCAACTGGAGGTGTGGGCGGCAGGGCCTGCCGCCCGGCTGGATCAAGCTGGATTGGCAATATCAACAAAGGTCACGTCGAAGCCGTAACTCTCCTGTAACCACTCGCCCAATGCCCGGATACCGCCACGCTCGGTGGCATGGTGACCAGCGGCAAAAAAGTGCAGTCCCTGTTCACGCGCGCTGTGAATTGTCTGTTCAGAAACTTCACCCGTAATAAAAGCATCCACCCCAAATGCCGCAGCGGCATCAATAAAGCCCTGGCCGCCCCCCGAACACCAGGCAACACGACGGATCAACTTCGGTGCATTATCGCCACAGTGCAGTGGCTCGCGGCCCAGCACATTCGCAATCCGTGTTGCCAGCAGTTCTCCCGTCAGCTGTTCCTTCAGCTCTCCCCATGGCACCAGCGGCATTACCTCGCCGCGCACCTCAATGCCCAGATCTTTTGCCAGTTGCGCGTTGTTGCCCAGTTGAGGATGCGCATCCAGTGGCAGGTGCCAGCCGTACAAATTAATGTCGTTCTCCAGCAGCGTTTTCAACCGGTTACGCTTCATCCCGGTGATCACCTGAGCTTCGTTTTTCCAGAAATAGCCGTGATGGACCAGCACCGCATCCGCTTCCAGCCGCACGGCTTCATCCAGCAACGCCTGGCAGGCCGTTACGCCAGTAACGAGCTTCGTGACTTCACGACGTCCTTCAACCTGCAGCCCGTTGGGCGCATAGTCGCTGAAAGCCGCGGTGTTCAGTTGCTGATTAACGATGTGTTCAAGCTCAGTGTTTCGCATGATAATTCCCGAAAATGCCCGCGGCCCGACAGGGCCAGAATGAGTTACGCCAGAGGCTAATCAGGCCACAATAACAGACGGGATAAATGATGAGAACGGGCGAAGAGTCTCGCCCGCTGTTGAAGGACTATTTTCTCGCCGCTTCAAAGGCGGCAAGCGTACTTTTGCGGGCTTCTTTGTGGTCAACAACCGGCTGTGGGTAATCCAGCGAAACGCCGTTTTTCTCTGCCCACGCCTGTGGCTGATGAATATGCTGATCCGGCACTTCTTTCAGCTCCGGCAGCCACTGTCGGATAAACGAGCCTTCCCTGTCAAAACGCTCGCCCTGAGTGGTGGGATTAAAGATGCGAAAATACGGCGCGGCATCGTTACCGCTGGATGCCGCCCACTGCCAGCCACCATTGTTCGCCGCCAGATCGCCATCAATCAGTTGCGACATGAAATAGCGCTCCCCTTCCCGCCAGTCAATCAGCAGATCTTTTACCAGGAAACTGGCAACAATCATTCGCAGGCGGTTATGCATCCAGCCCAGCGTATTCAGCTGCCGCATCGCTGCATCGACAATCGGGTAACCTGTTTTTCCCTGCTGCCAGGCATCAAGGTGCGCTGTGCTGTGCTGCCACTTCACATTGTTCGTCCAGCCGATAAAAGGCTGATGGCGGCACAATTTCGGCCAGGCTACCAGCAGATGGCGGTAGAACTCACGCCAAATCAGTTCGTTCAGCCAGATGAAGATCTTACTGTCCTCCAGCGCGTCAGGATGCTCATGCAGCAGGCGGTGCAGACACTGGCGGGGGGAAAGAACGCCGGTGGCCAGGTAGACCGAGAGGCGGCTGGTGCCATCCAGCGCTGGAATATCACGATGTGCAGAATACTCCCTGACCGGCTGCAGACAAAATTCTCGCAGACGCTTTAGCGCAGCATCTTCCCCTGCCGGGAACAGCTTCGGGTCAAATTCTTCCTGAGGATAATCAAACGGTTTCAGGGCAGGTATTTTTTTGAGCGGAGCATTTTCACGCGCTTTCGGCGCAGGCAGACACTCCGGTAATCCTTCATGCAGCCTTTTGACGAAAGCGTTACTGAACGGGGTGAAGACTTTGTACATTTCCCGGTTGCCGGTCAGCACGCTGCCGGGTGGCAACAGCAGACTGTCGTCAAATCCCTGCGAGACAATGTCCAGGTCAAACAATTCACGCTCGGCGGCGGCATCGCGCTTACGCTCGTTAACCTCATATTGGTAGTTATAAAACAGGCGGTCGACTTTATGCTGCTGGCAAAAATCTTTGAGTGCCTCAACGGAGGCGGTGAAATCATCACACTGCACCAGATGCAACGGAATACCTTTCCCGGCCAGCGACTGCTGCACATCCTGCAGGCTATGACGGATAAAGGCCGCCTGCTTTGGCGCCATGTGGTGCGACCGCCACTGAGCGGGTGTGGCAATAAACAGCGCCAGAACCTGAGCTTTCGCATCGCGGCAGGCGGCATGGAGTGCCGAATTATCGTGGATGCGCAGGTCATTGCGCAACCAGACCAGATGGGTGGCCATGAGACTCCCTGAAAAAAATTAGTGACCGTAACGTAACCGAAGCGCTTCCGGATACGGTTCAAAGTAGCGCTGCTGAGCCAGATAAGGATCGGGGAATTCCGCCATGTAGTGCTTCAACAGTGTGATCGGCGCCAGCAATGGCTGCAGTCCCTGACGATAGTGGTCAATCAGCGAGGCGAGTTCCTGCCGCTGTTTTGAAGTCAGCTGCGGGCGGAAGTAGCCCTGTACGTGCGAAAGCACATTGGTGTGGTTACCTCGGGTAGCCTGATGTTTGAGCAAATCCATCAGTCGCTGACGGTATTCAAAAGCATACTCTTCCAGCGAAGGCCAGCTCTCAATTGCAGCGACGAAGCGCCCCATTTCCCGATATTCCGGCTGCGAATGTGCCAGCAACAACAACTTATAACGACTGTGGAAAGCAATCAGCTTGCCCCGGCTCAGTCCACTGCGCCACATCTCGTTAAATTCATGCAGGGTATAAACGCGCTCCACGAAATTTTCGCGCAAGACCGGATCGTGCAGGCGGCCATCTTCTTCAACTGGCAGCCACGGCATCTGGTTCATCAGTTCGCGAGTAAAGACGCCGATACCGGCTTTACGATTGTTATTGTTGTCCGGCTGATAAACACGCACCCGCTCCATGCCACAGCTGGGCGATTTGGCGCAGACGATGTAGCCACAGAGGTGGTGCAGCGAGGCGATTCGCTGAACGGAATAGTCCTGCATCTCCTCAGTGACCGGGGTGCCCCGCCCATTACTGAAGCACAGTTCCACTTCGCCATCGGCCATTTCGGTCAGACGCAGGGCCGGACGCGGCGTGGGCAGACCAATTGCCATTTCCGGACAGGTCGGCACATAGCGCATGAATGGAGAGAGCTCGTCTGTTGCAAACGCGCAGCGCTTGTGACCGCCATCAAAACGGACATTATCGCCAAGCAGGCAGGCACTGATACCGACAGGAATTTTCTCACTCATACTTGTACAACCTCCAACTTCTTGTAGAGATTTAAGTGTAGCTGAAAAGCCAGCTTTACGCGCCTGTCCCGACCAAAAAGGGAGTCTTCAGACAAAAAAAATCCCGCCGCAGCGGGAGATTTTTACCAGAGGTCGCCACCAACGGCTTCCGACTGTGCCAGCCAGACCGGCTGGGTGCTGGTCTTGGACCAGATGCGATGCAGATAACTGTAAAATTTCGCCCGATCGCTGCGAAACAGCATTACCGGAAATGCCAGGATGCCCACCACCAGTACCGCAGCGCGACGCATGACGATCCGGTGTAGCGGGTAATGTTGGTAAAGATTCATACGTCCTCCTGAGGCTGGCTTAATAACAAATGTAATCTGGTTAAAATAATAGCGCTTTCGCTGTAATTTTACTACTCATCCGACCACCTTTTTGTTGAAAAAATCGCCTTCAGCCCACCCATCGGTAAGTTGGTTACGTAAAAGTTAAATGTTACGTTATTAATTAACCTTTAATTTACACAGGCGTTCTCTAATCGCGGTGCAGCGCTGGCGGCCTTAATTTGCTAAATTGAGCGATGATTTCAGTCAGTAATCGCCGCGGTCAGAATTCTGCCGTAGCCTGCTAATGAGCGAAGCACCGTGACCACAGTCCTGATCGTTGAAGATGAGAAAGAGATCCGTCGTTTTCTGCGCCTTGCCCTCGAGGGGGAAGAGCTGCGTGTTTTTGACGCCGATACCCTGCAGCGCGGGCTGATTGAGGCGGCCACCCGCAAGCCGGATCTGGTGATCCTTGACCTGGGACTGCCCGACGGTGACGGCAATGACTTTATCCGTGAGATCCGCCAGTGGAGCGCAATACCGGTGATTGTGCTGTCGGCACGCAGCGATGAGCAGGATAAAATTGCTGCGCTGGATGCCGGTGCCGATGATTTTCTTACCAAACCTTTTGGCGTTGGTGAACTGATGGCCCGCGTGCGGGTGGCATTACGCCACCGGGGCAATACGACTTCTCAGGCACCGGCTGTGGAAATCACCTTCAGTGAGGTACGGGTGGATATTCCTGCCCGCCGCGTGACGCGAAGCGGTGAAGATTTGCATCTGACGCCAATCGAATTTCGTTTGCTGGTCAGCCTGCTGAATAATGCGGGAAAAGTGATGACGCAACGCCAGTTGCTGAATCAGGTCTGGGGGCCGAACGCGGTGGAGCACAGCCACTACCTGCGTATCTATATGGGACATCTGCGGCAGAAGCTGGAGGTGGACCCCACGCAGCCGCGCCATCTGATTACCGAAACCGGAGTGGGATACCGCTTTATGCCCTGACGGGCGATAAAAAAGGGCGGAATAACTTCCGCCCTACCTGTATCAGTCGATCAATCAGGCGTTTTTCAGCACTTCACTGACAATCTCAACGGCTTCTTTCTCGATCTTCTCACGGTGCTCAGCCCCCAGGAAGCTCTCACAGTAGATTTTGTAAGCATCTTCCGTCCCGGATGGACGGGCAGCGAACCAGCCATTCGCGGTCATCACTTTCAGACCGCCAATCGACGCGCCGTTACCCGGAGCGGCAGTCAGTCGTGCAGTGATTGGGTCGCCCGCCAGCGTGTCGGCACTGACCATTTCTGGTGACAGTTTAGACAGCGCGGCTTTCTGTGCGGAAGTCGCAGAAGCCTGCAGACGGTTATAGCTTGGCGCACCAAAGCGCTCAGCCAGCTCGTCGTAATGTTGCTGCGGGTTCTTACCGGTCACCGCAGTGATCTCAGCCGCCAGCAGGCACATGATGATCCCGTCTTTGTCGGTTGACCACGGCGTACCGTCGAAGCGCAGGAAGGAAGCACCGGCGCTCTCTTCACCACCGAAGCCGAAGCTACCGTCAAACAGGCCATCAACGAACCATTTGAAACCAACCGGCACTTCCACCAGCTTGCGGCCAATGTCGTTCACCACGCGGTCGATCATGGCGCTGGAAACCAGCGTTTTGCCCACGGCGACTTCTTTGCCCCACTGCGGGCGGTGCTGGAACAGGTAGTTAATCGCAACGGCCAGGTAATGGTTCGGGTTCATCAGACCGGCCGGGGTCACGATGCCATGGCGGTCATAATCCGGGTCGTTGGCAAAGGCCAGATCGAATTTATCACGCAGCGCCAGCAGACCCGCCATCGCGCTCTCGGAAGAGCAGTCCATGCGGATCACGCCGTCTTTGTCCAGGTGCATAAAGCGGAAAGTCTGGTCGACTGAATCGTTAACGATGGTCAAATCCAGATTGTAGAACTCGGCGATACGCTGCCAGTAGACAATCCCCGATCCGCCTAACGGATCCACGCCAATTTTCAGGCCGGCTTTCTGGATCGCAGGGATATCAATGATCTCTGCCAGACCTTCAATGTAAGGCTGGATCAGATCTTTTTCCTGCAGGTGGCCGCTGGTCCACGCTTTGTCCAGCGCGATACGCTTAACGTCTTTCAGCCCGTCTTTGATCAGCTGATTAGCACGATCTTCCACAACTTTGGTGACGTTGGTATCAGCAGGCCCGCCATTTGGTGGGTTGTACTTGATGCCACCGTCTTCCGGTGGGTTGTGCGACGGGGTGATCACAATGCCGTCAGCCTGCGCGCCCCCCGTTTTGTTGTGCTCAAGAATAGCGTTGGAGATGGCCGGAGTTGGCGTGTAGCCGTTGTCCAGTTGTACGATGACATCAACACCGTTGGCTGCCAGCACTTCCAGCACGGAAATGATTGCCGGCTCAGACAGGGCGTGGGTGTCTTTCCCCACGTAGCAGGGGCCGGTGATACCGTTCTTTTTACGCTCTTCGGCAATCGCCTGCGCAATGGCAAGGATATGCGTCTCGTTGAAGCTGTGACGGCCTGCGCTACCGCGATGGCCGGATGTGCCGAATTTCACCGCATGTTCCGCATTGCCTGGCTCAGGTTGCAGGACATAATACTGCGAAGTTAATTGTGCAACGTTAATCAGATCGCTCTGCTGGGCTGGCTGCCCGGCACGGGGGTGATTGGCCATTGGCGCTTCTCCCTGACGCTTAAATATCTGTTATAGGGTGCCGCAAACTTTGTCAGTCAGTTCCGCCGGGAACTGCATTGACGCCATGATGTGTTCGATCATGCTGCGTTTGCGACCTGTGTTGGTGTTAGTGATCACCCAATATGGCGTGCCGGCAATATGCTGCGGCTTGGTATGAGTGCCATTCTGTACCAGGGTTTGTTGATTACCCGCAAAGTAGACGCGCGTGCGGCCCAGAAGTGACTCGGTCGCAGCGGCAAATGCCTTGGGATCCAGACTGTACAGGGTCGACAGAATCAGCATAAACCGGTTAACCGCTTTCTTCTGTTCAGCATATTCATCAGACAGCAGCAGCTCGCGGACAGCGCGAACGCGATCCTGCGGACGAGATTCCACCTTTGCCGCTGCGGCCTCTTTCACCACGGTGACAGAAGGTGACATCGTCGCTGCCGCAGCAGAAGCTACGGGCGCCGTCTGGCCAGCAGAAAATTTCAGCATGCGGCGTAAAATGTCAGAGGCGCTTTCACCAATATGCTGCGTGTGGCTGGCGATATAACGGTAGAGCTCTTCGTCGACTTCAATAGTTTTCATCTTGATCCAGTACGATTGTTGCTGATAAGAGACGGAATGCGTCGTGCATCAGGCAGGTGAAAACGCACGGCGCTAAAAATCCAGCTCTAACACGAGGATTATAAAGTTAAATCCCGCCGGGGTGTAGCGCCAGCCCTTAATGCCAGCAAAAGTCAGATAATGCCGCAAAAGGATCCGGCCGGTCGCGCCGGCAAGGTATCGTAAATTTATGATACCCTAACCCTTCGTTTCAACTGTAAGAACTTTGCCATGAAATTGAATGCCCGCTTGCTATCTGAACAATCAGCCCCCTCTGGATCTCCCGTAGTACTGATCCACGGCCTTTTTGGCAGCCTTGATAACCTCGCCGTGCTGGCCCGAGGTTTAAAAGATGACCGGCAGATCGTTCAGGTTGATGTGCGCAATCACGGACTCTCTCCCCACGTGGCAGAGATGGATTACACCGCAATGGCGCAGGACGTGCTGGAAACGCTGGATAAACTGGGCGTGGGTCAGTTTGTTGTGGTCGGCCATTCAATGGGCGGCAAAATCGCCATGGCTCTTACCTCGCTGGCCGCCGACCGCGTTGAACAGTTGGTAGTAATAGATATGGCACCGGTCGCCTACCCTACCCGTCACCACGATGAGATCTTCGCCGCGCTGAAGGCGGTAACTGAGTCGGGTGTAAAGATGCGCAGTGAAGCTGCGGCGATAATGCGCCAGACAATAGATGAAGAGGGAGTGATTCAGTTCCTGCTGAAATCTTTTCACGAGGGTGAGTGGCGCTTTAATGTGCCGGTGCTGTGGCAATATTATGATCACCTGATCGGCTGGCAGGCGGTGCCCTCGTGGCAACGTCCGACACTGTTTATTCGCGGGGAACTTTCTCCCTATCTGGCTGACGAATACCGTGATGCTCTGCTGGCGCAGTTCCCGCAGGCGCGAGCTCATGTGATTGCCGGAGCGGGACATTGGGTCCACGCGGAGAAACCTGATACCGTCTTGCGCGCAATCCGCCGTTTTTTTGCGCTGTAAAAACAATTGTTTCCTGAGAAAGCTAAATGATTGTCGTCAGGACTTTCACTGGGGTATGATGGCGCGCTAAAATTTTGTCGGCGGTCAATTTTCAGCCGGCATTACGGTCCAATCCATCAGAACTCCAGCCTTTCAGTATCACGATTCTATGGCAAAAGAAAACACGGACCGCACCACGATCGATCTGTTCGCAGACGAGCGTCGCCCGGGACGACCCAAAACCAATCCGCTGACGCGTGATGAACAGCTGCGTATCAACAAACGCAACCAGCTCAAGCGTGATAAAGTGCGCGGGCTCAAGCGCGTGGAGCTGAAAATGAACAGTGACGCGGTGGATGCCCTGAACCAGCTGGCCGAGCAGCGCAACATCAGCCGCAGCGAGCTGATTGAAGAAATGGTTCTGGCGCAGCTGGCCAGTTCCCAGCGCTAAGCGGGTCTGCGACAGGCAAAATCTGCGTCTTACGGCAGAGCACAAAGCGACAAAAGCAGGAGGATTACTCGTTTATCCCCCTGATGCGGTCTGCTATCATTGCCGTTAACACTTTAGGCCAGCCGTCTCACATTATTAAGTTTCAAGAGGTTATTAAACTCATGGCAATCGTAGGCATTTTCTTTGGCAGCGATACGGGCAATACCGAAAACATTGCAAAAATGATCCAGAAGCAGCTCGGCAAAGAGGTTGCGGAAGTTCATGATATCGCGAAAAGCAGCAAAGAAGACCTTGAAGCCTTTGATATTCTGCTGCTGGGTATTCCAACCTGGTACTATGGCGAAGCACAGTGCGACTGGGATGACTTCTTCCCGACGCTGGAAGAGATCGACTTCAATGGCAAGCTGGTTGCGCTGTTTGGCTGTGGCGACCAGGAAGACTATGCCGAATATTTTTGTGACGCAATGGGCACCATCCGCGATATCATTGAGCCAAACGGCGCGGTGATTGTGGGTCACTGGCCAACTGAAGGCTACCATTTTGAAGCGTCTAAAGGACTGGCAGATGACACTCATTTCCTCGGTCTGGCTATTGATGAAGATCGCCAGCCAGAGCTGACCGCAGCACGTACGGAAAAGTGGGTAAAACAGATTTACGACGAGCTGCAGCTTAAAGAGATCCTTGAAGCATAAACACTGGCCTGATGTGGGAGTTATCTCACATCAGGCGTGTGGTTTTTCCTATAGAAATAATAGGCACATTTTTGTAACTTTCATCTGCAAAACTGTACAATATCGCTATCGGTCATCCCCGCTCTCTCAGCGCCTTTGCCCTGAAGGCGAAAAGGAGGCAGAGTGAAATGTTAACCCCGCATGAATGCTCCCGCACCTTTACTGTGGTTTCCATTTCGACGCATCAGTTCTATACTGGGATGCTCAGCTTTTGCTTCGACCGATGTTCAGGGCTTTTCAGCCACTTAGTGACTTGCAAAGTAACAGGATAATATCCGCATGACTGACAATAACACCGCATTAAAGAAGGCCGGCCTGAAAGTCACGCTTCCCCGACTGAAAATTCTGGAAGTGCTTCAGGAACCAGAGGGCCATCACGTCAGTGCGGAAGACTTGTACAAACGTCTGATCGACATGGGCGAAGAGATTGGTCTGGCGACGGTTTACCGCGTTCTGAACCAGTTTGATGACGCGGGGATCGTTACCCGCCATAACTTCGAAGGCGGTAAATCCGTTTTTGAACTGACTCAGCAGCATCACCACGATCATCTGATCTGCCTGGACTGCGGCAAAGTGATTGAATTTAGTGATGAATCGATCGAAGCCCGCCAGCGCGATATCGCTGAACGTCACGGCATCAAACTCAGTAACCACAGCCTGTATTTGTATGGCCACTGTGCTACCGGCGATTGCCGTGAAGATGACACGCTGCACGACAAGTAATCTGCACTACTAAAAAAAACCGGTGAAGAATCACCGGTTTTTTTATTTTCAGCAGCCTGAATGTTCTTTTCAGGAAAACACAGCCAGGCAGCACACGGGCTCAGCCAACGTTATGGACTGTCAATGTCTTGTAGAACAGAAACGCTGCGCGGGCAAAAGACGGCCCACAGAATGTGGGCCGTCAATATCAGAGCATCTCCGTACGACTGGCGCGTTTGCCATCCGGGCTGACTGAACGCACCATCACCTTGCCGGTTACCGCTGGTTGCGCGCTGGCATCATAGCGCTGCCAGCTTTTCCCGCCATCGACCGAGTACTCAATCGCCAGTCCCGGCAGCGCAATATTGGCTTCCAGTTTGCCATCAGCAATGCGTGCTCCCGGAACTGGCAGGCGATATTGCACACCAGCCTTGTCCAGTTTGCTCAGCTCACGCTGCCCCAGCAGATTGGCGAACCGCTGCCAGTCCTTCAGCTGTGCCTGAGTATCAACGTAATGGGTCTCCCCGCCGATGTACTCTTTACCTGCCTGGTAATCCTGCTCCCAGGCCGCCCGGTGCCAGGCACGCTCGGCTACCGAAAAGACGCGTGGGAAGATCATGTATTCCATGTTTTGATCGGTGCGTGACGTTTCACTCCACAGCTGGGCCGATATCCCGTAAGCGCCAGGCCAGGCCTTGTCCGACCTGGCAGTGAAGGTTTTGCCATCGCGATCCACCGAAGTTTCGGCATTCTGCGGCAGGTTATCCGGCGCGAAACTGAACATTTTACGCTCATCGCTGAAGCGGGTTCCCCAGTAGTAACCGCGCTCAAGCGGGTTCACTTCATACGGGAAGTCCATATAGACATAGTCCGGGCTGGAGATAATCACCTCATAGCCTTTGTTCGCCCAGTCGTTAGCAGAGTCAAAGCCGCCCCAGTAGAGCGTGTCCCAGAAGTTTACCGCCACGCGCTCAGTGGCAAAGGCTTTGGCATTCTCGGCATCTTTCAGACCATCCTGCCACGCCTGCATTTTACCGATACCGTGCTGCTTAACCTGCTGGCTGACCTGCAGCGCAAAATAGCTCGGCAGGTGTTCCAGATCCTTCACCTTGCCCTTTTTGACCATGTTCTGGCAAACCTGCGATTTCGCCCATGGCTTATCCTCTTTGCTCATATCAAGCAGTCCGGTGCCAGCAACCGGTTTGTTAATATCGGAATAGCCCGTGCCGAGGCGAATATTTTTAGCCTCGTCTCCCCCAAAGTGCCAGGTCTTAATCGGCTGGCCGGCCTCGCGGTGCATGGCCTGAATTTCACTGATGATTTTATCGGTGAAGCGCAGAGAAGATGGCAGGCAAGGGTTCAGATAGCTGGTACGGTCGTAGAGCTGCACCGACGTGGTATTAGAATCATCAGTGGGATCGACCAGACGGTATTCTGAGGCTTCCGCCGTTTTACCCTCTTTCATCAGGCGATGATAACGAGCTTCCATTGAGATCACGGCAGCACGGGCGTGAGCCGGCATATCAATCTCAGGAATCACTTCAATCCCGCGAGCTGCGGCATATTTCACAATCTCGATATAGTCCTGACGGCTGAAATGGCCGGTACCATTGTTGTCACTTTCTGGTCCCGAGCCCAGCTGCGGCAGCAGACAGCTTTGTTCGCTAAGATCGTGGCAGCGTTTCGCCCCCACATCCGTCAACTCCGGCAGGCCAGGGATCTCAATTCTCCAGCCTTCATCGTCGGTGAGATGGAAATGGAAGACGTTAATTTTCCAGGCACCCAGCTGATCCAGCATACGTAATACCGCCGCCTTGCTGTGGAAGTTACGGGCGACGTCAAGGAAAACACCGCGATAGGCGAAGCGCGGCGCATCACTGGCGCTAAGGGTGGCGATTTTTGCGCTGCCATCAGCCGGAAGCAGGGAAAGGATCGACTGCAGGCCATAAAACACGCCGCTCTGGTCGTATCCGATCACTTCGGCTTTCTCTTTGCCGATGACCAGCTGGTATCCCCCGGCAACAGCCAGCTCTTTATTCAGTACCTTGCCGTCAACACGGGTGGAAATTTTATAGCCAGCAGGCTGCTCTTTCAGACCCAGTAACTGAAAACGCTGCTTCACCGCCTGCGCTTTATCAGCAGACAGGCTGGCAAGATCCAGCTTCACTCCCTTTGACAGATCGGCATCCTCAGCCCGGATATCAACCTGCATCGGCGTGGGAACAATCTGCCCTCTCAGTGCTGAAGACGGCAACTGAGCCACATCACTGTTCTTATCAAAACGGCTGTTGGCTACCATCAGCACATTTTTATCATCCGCGATCCGCTTCCATTGTTCAGCGAAAGGTTCAACAAAAGTGGTCAGATCTTCCGCGTCAGTACTGGTGATGATTTTTGGCTTTGCATCGCCTGAAGTCACATACCAGCGCGGCATCACATCGGTGATAAACAGTTGCCAGTACTCATTAATAATCGGGATTTCTATCGTCTCGCCAGCGCCGAAACCTTTGAAATTCTCTGTGGGTTCCAGGCGGGTCAGATCACCGACGATATGCACCATGCGAAACTGATCGCTTTCAACCTTCAGCGTTTCATGGACATTAGACATATAAATCGCCCAGTCTTTGCTGTCGATTGCCGGGCCTGGATTGGTTAAGGTAATGGTCGCCCGGTTACAGGAGGCCCAGTCGGCCCCCAGCGCGGCACAGTCAACACCGTGCTGGGCGGCCTGATTATCGGTAACCTTGTACTTCACGCCGAACTGGCTAATCTGATCGACAATTTTCTGATCCGCGCGGGCGACACCGCTGCCAAGTAGCGACATCAACGCGACTGCAACAAGACTGGCTCTGAACTGGTTCATCCGTATTCCTTGTCCGTTAGTGTGGGGTGGGTTCTATTTCCTGCGAGAGCTTGCCGCAGCGGGCTTCAATCGCCTCGCCGCCGCCCATCTGTTCTGCATCCAGACAGCGCTGATAATCTCTGCTCGGGATGTTTTCCTGTGGGGCAGGGCTTTTCTGTACACAGCCGCCGAGCACTAGTATGGCGATGACCGGTAAAGCGTATTTCATGCGGTTCTCCTGTTCCGGCGGGGCCTTATTTGCCTGGCTCGAAAATGGTGAAAGGGGCCATCACGATAAACTTGATGTCTTTCTCATCCTGGAAGACGTTGCCGTAGCCACCGCCCCAGCTTGGAATATCGGAGTGATTGTTGTAGCGGGTGTAGTGCAACTTAACCAAAGTGCCTTTGACCGGCCCCTGTTGTATGGTGTAGAGCAGGTCCAGGTTCCACGCGGACTCTCGCAGGCGGCTGGTCTGGTCATAGATCGGATTGGTGGAAGGTCTGGCATCCCAGCCATAAGCGTATGAGGTCCCGACTGCCCAGCCCGGAAGCTGCCAGTTTTTCAGGTCGTACATCACACCGGCAAACAGCGCTTTCTCGCCGTTGGCGTTGAAGTCCGATCGCGAATCCCACCAGACATCTAACCGGCCGTTGGATGTTGCATAGCCCGGGGTCATTCGCTGCAGGAAGAAGCCCTGATTTCCTTCGGCTTTCACCCAGGTGCCCTCCAAACGCATATCGAAAGGACCGGCGGTATAACCCAGCGTAATGGCCTGCAACCAGGCGAGACCGTCATAAACATCATTTACGTTGGCCGCGCCGCCGCTCTCTTTGTCTTTCGCGCCGTAAAATTGCCAGCTGGTTTTTAAATTACTCCCCGCTACCGGAAAGGCGTAGGACACTTTGCTGAAGTATTGATCCATATAATCAGCAGCCTGACCAAATGCCCCTTCCAGCACGAGATTATTTTTGAAATCGTATTTTGCGCCAAAGGAGTGCAGATAACTGATACCGGTCACGCCATCCGCTTTGCGAAAGTTGTACATATTCCGGTACCACGGTGCCTTATATTCATCTGTCCACATATAGGAAAGTGATAATTTACCGGCTTCTGAAAAATCATAAGCTGCCCCGCCCTCCACACCACGATAAGTTCCCGGCAGGAAGCTCCAGTGCGGTGCTAATAATGTCTGCCCGGTTGGTTGTAAATAACCACCGCGCAGCCAGTAATTATGGTGTTTTAATTTCACTGCGGCTTTATAAATACTGGCGCCATTTTTATCACCGGTCCATTTCTCGTCCCAGCGGGTTTTCGCATCGCTGAAACCGATTTCGTTGGGTGCTGCCGGTCCTTTGTTGGAAAGCTCAACTGCGCCAAAGGCGGCCAGGTCCAGCCCGATAAAATCGGCCGCATAACCTGATGAAAAATCGAGGTTACCGTTAAAAGTAGAGTGATGAAGATTCTGCTGATACTGACCGTATTTATCGCTGTCCGGTCCGAGATCTTTACGTTCACGATGGCGCTGCCAGTAATAAAGCCCTCCGGTCAGAGAAGCATCATCAACAAAGCCAGTCGCCGCTGCTTGAGGTAAATAAAAAGCGCCGCTGAGAGTGGTACAACAAGCCAGAGCAAAGGTTAACGTCTTCGGTTTAAATTGAAAACAAGGCATCAATAACATCCTCTTCCATAAGAGTCATCTTCCGGCCGGTCATCAATGCCGGGATTATTATAAGCGTGTTTCTTTTTTATCTGTTATTGATGATATTTTTCGCGACGCGAATTATCAATTTATTGTGCATTTCATGCGGTGAAAGTATGACCTGCGCCACATAACAGGGAATATGTAATCAGGATGTTATGATTATCAAATTCATTTCAGGCTATTTATTTCCTGATAAACTTAATAATTAACAATAATAGCGGTTTTTATGCACAGGATAATTCAGGTCAAAAATTAACGGTGCCGTTTTATTGCGGATTAAGAGAAAAAAAACGCAGCCCGGAGGCTGCGTTCAGTATGAGCAGCGAAACATCATTCGCCCGCTTTAGCCCAGGTATCACGCAGGCCAACGGTGCGGTTAAACACCAGCTTGTTCGGTGCGGAGTAAACGCTGTCGGCACAGAAGTAGCCTTCACGCTCGAACTGATACGGTTTAGCCGCTTCAGCCTGCTGCAGGCTGGTCTCCACAAAGCCCTGACGGATCACCAGTGATTCCGGGTTGATGGTCGTCAGGAAGTCCTCTGCCGCGCCAGGATTCGGCACGCTGAACAGGCGATCGTACAGCCGGAATTCGGCTGGCAGCGCATGCTCCGCAGAAACCCAGTGGATCACGCCCTTCACTTTGCGGCCGTCAGCAGGATCTTTGCTCAGCGTGTCGGCATCACAGGTGCAGAACAGGCAGGTGATATTGCCCTCTTCATCCTTAGCCACGCGCTCCGCTTTAATGACGTAGGCGTTGCGCAGGCGAACTTCTTTGCCCAGCACCAGGCGCTTGTAGTGTTTATTTGCTTCTTCACGGAAGTCAGCGCGGTCAATGTAGATTTCGCGGCTGAACGGCACCTCACGCGTTCCCATCTCCGGTTTATTCGGATGGTTCGGCATGGTGATGATCTCTTCGTGACTGGATGGCAGGTTTTCAATCACCAGCTTAACCGGATCGAGAACCGCCATTGCACGCGGAGCGTTTTCATTCAGGTCATCACGAATACAGGATTCCAGCGACGCCATCTCAACGATGTTGTCCTGCCTGGTCACGCCGATACGGCGGCAGAACTCACGGATGGAAGCAGCCGAGTAGCCACGACGACGCAGGCCTGAAACGGTCAGCATGCGTGGGTCATCCCAGCCTTCCACAACCTTCTCAGCCACCAGCTGAGTCAGCTTACGCTTGGACATCACGGTGTATTCGAGATTCAGGCGCGAGAACTCATACTGACGCGGATGCACAGGAATGGTGATGTTATCCAGTACCCAGTCGTACAGGCGACGGTTATCCTGGAATTCCAGCGTACAAAGTGAATGGGTAATCCCTTCCAGCGCATCGGAAATGCAGTGCGTAAAGTCGTACATCGGGTAGATGCACCACTTATTGCCGGTCTGATGATGTTCGGCGAATTTAATGCGGTACAGCACCGGATCGCGCATCACGATAAAGTTGGAAGCCATATCGATTTTGGCGCGCAGGCAGGCCGTTCCCTCGGCAAATTCGCCGTGACGCATTTTCTCAAACAGCGCGAGGTTTTCGCTCACGCTGCGATCGCGGTACGGGCTGTGTTTGCCCGGGGAGGTCAGCGTGCCACGGTATTCACGGATTTGTTCCGGCGTCAGCTCATCAACGTAGGCCAGGCCTTTGTTGATTAACTCGACGGCATAGTGGTGTAGCTTGTCGAAATAGTCAGAGGAGTAACGAACGTTGCCCGTCCACTCAAAGCCCAGCCACTGCACATCCTGCTTAATGGACTCAACAAATTCCAGGTCTTCTTTGACCGGGTTTGTGTCATCAAAACGCAGGTTGCACTGGCCCTGATAATCTTGCGCAATACCAAAGTTAAGGCAGATAGATTTGGCATGACCAATGTGCAGATAACCATTTGGTTCCGGCGGGAAACGGGTATGCACGCTGTCATGCTTACCCGTCGCCAGATCTTCGTCGATAATCTGACGAATAAAGTTAGTTGGGCGGGCTTCAGCCTCACTCATCTTAATTTCCTCAGTAATGCTATGTAAATAGTGCGTGAAATAACGGAGTATGATCCACAAAGCCGGGAAGGGAAACAACCGTTTGTTACAGTAATCCAATAAAAAAGGGCGGGAATTGCTTCCCGCCCTGTCAGTTTAACGCAACCTGTCGTTAGCCGTTGATTTCATACAGGCGGCTTTCACCGGCAACGACCGTTGCCCCAGCCACCAGGGTAATGCCGCTGAAGTCATCAATATTGCTGACAACGACCGGGCTGATCATCGAACGGGCGTTTGCGTTGAGGAAGACCAGGTCCATCTCCAGCACTGGCTGGCCAGCGGTGACCTCAGCCCCCTCTTCCACCAGACGGGTGAAGCCCTTGCCGTCCAACGCGACGGTATCCAGCCCCATATGCACCACCACCTCAACGCCTTTGTCTGTTTCCAGACAGAAGGCGTGGTTGGTGTTGAAGATTTTTACCACGGTGCCGTTAGCCGGTGAGACCACCGTGCTGCTGGTTGGCCTGATGGCCAGCCCCTCACCCACCGCTTTGCTGGCAAACGCTTCGTCCGGAACCTGTTCCAGAGCAACCACTTCACCGCTTACTGGCGCAACCAGCGTTGCGATGATGCCTTTAGCGGCATTTGGAACGGCCTGAGCAGCAGCCGGGGCAACACCAGGGGCAGCTGCACTGACCGGGCCTCTGCTCAGTACAGTTTTCATTGCGGAGGCAATGGCTTCTGCACGAGTGCCAACGATGATCTGCACGCTCTGCTTGTTCAGACGGATTACGCCTGAAGCGCCCAGGCGTTTGGCCAGCGATTCATTGATCTCCGCGCTGTCCTTAACGGTCAGACGCAGGCGAGTGATACAGGCATCAATACCGGTCAGGTTGTCAGAACCGCCCACCACACCAATGTAGCGACGCGCCAGCGTCTCGGTTTCAGACTCATTGTTGCCTGTATGGTCAACGTTAGTGTCATAGCCATCACTTTCATCGCCCTCTACCGCCAGCTCACGGCCAGGCGTCAGCAGATTGAATTTTTTGATGGTGAAACGGAACACTACGTAGTAGATAACAAAGAACACCAGGCCCTGCGGGATCAGCATATACCAGTGCGTCGCCAGTGGGTTACGGGATGAGAGCACCATATCCACCAGCCCGGCGCTGAAGCCGAAACCTGAAATCCAGTGCATGTTTGCGGCGATAAACACAGAGATACCGGTCAGCACAGCATGGATGAAGTACAGCACCGGAGCCACGAACATGAAGGAGAATTCCAGCGGTTCAGTGATGCCGGTAAAGAAGGCAGCAAACGCAGCGGCCAGCATAATGCCGCCAACTTTGGCGCGGTTTTCAGGGCGCGCACACTGATAAATCGCCAGTGCGGCTCCAGGCAGACCAAACATCATGATTGGGAAGAAGCCAGCCTGATAACGACCGGTGATACCGACCACGGCTTTACCGCTTTCCAGTGACTGTGCACCGCCGAGGAAGTTAGGAATATCGTTGATACCGGCCACGTCAAACCAGAACACAGAGTTCAGCGCGTGATGCAGACCAACCGGGATCAGTAAACGGTTGAAGAAGGCGTAGACCCCTGCACCAGCAGAGCCCAGTTTCTGGATGTGCTCACCAAAGCTCACCAGGCCACCAAAGATCAGCGGCCAGAGATACATCAGAATAAAGGCCACCAGAATCATCAGGAAGGAGACCAGAATAGGCACCAGACGACGACCGCTGAAGAAGGAAAGTGCTTTGGGCAGCTCAACGTGGCTGAAGCGGTTATACATCTCCGCAGAGATAATTCCCACCAGGATACCCACAAACTGGTTGTTGATTTTTCCGAACGCCGCAGGAACCTGATCGACAGGAATTTTCTGAATCATCGACACTGCCGCCGGCGAACAAAGCGTAGTCACCACCAGGAAACCGACAAAACCGGTCAGCGCAGCCGCTCCGTCTTTGTCTTTTGACATGCCGTAAGCCACACCGATGGCAAACAACACGGACATGTTTTCAATAATTGCCGAGCCCGACTTGATCAGTAGTGCTGCTAAAGCATTGCCAGCACCCCAGGCATCCGGGTCGAGCCAGTAGCCCACCCCCATCAGGATGGCGGCAGCAGGTAGCGTTGCTACCGGCACCATCAGTGCCCTGCCCACTTTTTGTAAATAACTAAGCATATAACCCTTTCCCCCTATGAGACCCGTTAAGGCGCCAGTAACCGTTTGGTATTGTTATCACGGTTAGTTGGTTTTTGAATGACAGACAAAACCATGTGATGGAGTGTAAAAAAAAATTAATTCGCTTCGCAAATTAAAACCACAGTTTATGTGACTTTTATCACCAAAATCTCTCCTTATTCACATCAGAGTATGGCGTCGCCCGCAAACTTATTTTATGATCCGAAAAATCAACACGGATTTATCCCTCGCGGATAACAGCCCGGACCGTTACGCTTATAAGCAGCAACATGGGCACCGTGAACCCCCTTCAAATTCTGCTTACAGTGAGGTGATACATGAGACTGATTCCTCTGGCTACTCCGACCCAGGTCGGCAAATGGGCTGCCCGCCACATCGTGAACCGCATCAACGCGTTCAAACCTACCGCCGAGCGTCCGTTTGTGCTGGGTCTGCCAACCGGCGGCACGCCGCTCGAAGCCTACAAGCATTTAATCGACATGCATAAAGCAGGCCAGGTTAGCTTTAAACATGTGGTCACCTTCAATATGGATGAGTATGTTGGCCTGCCCAAGGAACATCCGGAAAGCTACCACAGCTTTATGTACCGCAACTTTTTCGATCACGTTGATATTCAAAGCGAAAATATTAATCTTCTTAATGGTAATGCCCCTGATATTGACGCAGAATGCCGCCAGTATGAAGAGAAAATCCGCTCCTACGGTAAAATTAACCTGTTTATGGGAGGGGTGGGCAACGATGGTCACATCGCATTTAACGAACCTGCCTCTTCTCTGGCTTCCCGTACCCGTATCAAAACTTTGACTCACGATACCCGCGTAGCTAATTCTCGCTTCTTTGATGGCGATGTTGATCAGGTGCCTAAGTACGCGCTGACCGTCGGTGTGGGTACGCTGCTGGATGCAGAAGAAGTGATGATTCTGGTGACCGGCCATGTGAAAGCGCAGGCGCTACAGGCCGCGGTGGAAGGCAACGTCAACCATATGTGGACCATCAGCTGCCTGCAGCTGCATGCCAAATCCGTGGTGGTTTGCGACGAGCCCGCGACCATGGAGTTGAAAGTCAAAACCGTGAAGTATTTCCGCGAGATGGAAGCGGAAAACGTGAAAAATCTGTAAGTTATCAGCATATCGTTAACCGCCAGAGGGCGGATGATGCCGGGAGAATATTATGTATGCTTTAACAAATGGCCGACTCTTTACCGGTCACGAAATCCTTGATAATCATGCCGTTGTAATTGCTGATGGCCTGATTGAGCGCGTGTGTGCACTGGACGAACTCCCTGCCGGCGTGGCAACGCGTGATGTTAATGGCGCACTGATTGCTCCCGGCTTTATCGATCTACAGCTCAACGGCTGCGGCGGTGTGCAGTTCAACGATGACCTGGCAGCAATCAGCGTTGAAACCCTGAATATCATGCAGAAAGCCAATGAGAAATCTGGCTGTACCAGCTTTCTGCCAACGCTGATCACCAGCACCGACGAGATGATGAAGCGCGCGGTTGAAGTGATGCGGGCTTATCTGGCGCAAAACGCCAACAAGGCGCTCGGCCTGCATCTGGAAGGTCCATGGTTAAGCCCGCGTAAACCAGGCACCCACAATCCGGCTCTGATTCGGACCCCAACTAAAGAGTTGGTCGATTTTCTCTGCGAAAATGCCGACGTGATTGGCCAGATTACTCTGGCACCTGAGCAGGTCGACAGCGAAGTGATCCGGCGCCTGAGCAAGGCCGGGATCGTCATCTCCGCCGGGCACTCGCATGCCACCCACGACGAAGCCCGTGCCGGCATTTCAGCAGGTGTCAGCTTTGCCACTCATTTATATAACGCAATGCCGACCATTACCGGGCGTGAACCGGGCCTGATCGGGGCACTGTTTGATTCGCCAGACGTCTGGTGCGGCATCATTGCCGATGGTTTACACGTCCACTACGCTAATATCCGTAATGCCAAACGTATCAAAGGCGACAAATTGATTCTGGTCACTGATGCCACCGCGCCCGCTGGTGCGACCATTGATCGGTTCATTTTCGCTGGAAAAACAATATACTATCGCGATGGACTCTGTGTTGACGAGAACGGCACGCTCAGCGGTTCGGCCCTGACTATGATTGAAGCTGTGGCGAACAGCGTCGAACATGCAGGCATCGCACTGGATGAGGCGCTTCGCATGGCAACGCTGTACCCAGCCCGCGCGATGGGGATTGAGGACAAGTTAGGTTCTGTTGAAGCTGGAAAAGTTGCGAACCTGACCGTTTTCACCCGTGACTATAAAATTATCAAGACCATCGTTAATGGTGACGAGGTCTAAAGCGAGTAGAGACTGAATGACCACTGGCGGCCAGGCACAAATTGGAAATGTTGATTTAGTTAAGCAACTTAACAGCGCAGCCGTTTACCGGCTCATCGACCAGCAGGGTCCGATTTCGCGCATTCAGATTGCTGAACACAGCCAGCTTGCCCCCGCCAGCGTCACTAAAATCACCCGCCAGCTGATTGAACGCGGGCTGATCAAAGAAGTGGATCAGCAGGCCTCCACCGGAGGCCGCCGTGCTATTTCTATCGTCACTGAAACCCGCGGTTTCAATACCATCGGCATCCGCCTCGGTCGCAGCGATGCCACCCTCACCCTGTTTGATCTCAGCGGCAAGTCTCTGGCGCAGGAAGACTATTCACTGCCGGAACGGACGCAGGAGACGCTGGAAAACGCCCTCTTTAATGCTATTGCTAATTTCTGTGAGCAGCATCAGCGTAAGCTGCGCGAGCTGATTGCCATTTCGGTGATCCTGCCAGGCCTGGTGGACCCGAATAATGGGGTGATCCGCTATATGCCGCATATTCATGTGCACCACTGGCCGCTGGTCGCCAATCTGCAGCAACGGTTTAATGTCACCAGTTTTGTGGGGCACGATATCCGCAGTCTGGCGCTGGCAGAGCACTACTTTGGTGCATCCCGCGACTGTGCAGACTCCATTCTGGTGCGCGTGCACCGCGGAACCGGAGCCGGGATCATTGCCAACGGCCATATCTTTCTCGGCAGTAACGGCAACGTGGGCGAGATTGGCCACATCCAGGTTGACCCGCTGGGAGAGCGCTGCCACTGTGGTAACTTCGGCTGTCTGGAAACCATTGCGGCTAACACCGCGATTGAAAACCGCGTTCGCCATCTGTTGACTCAGGGCTACCCAAGCTCGCTGACCCTGGATGAGTGTCAGATGCCACAGATTTGTAAAGCCGCTAACCGTGGTGATGCGCTGGCTGCTGAAGTGATTGAACACGTTGGCCGCCATCTGGGCAAGGCCATCGCCATTGCTATCAACCTGTTCAATCCGCAGAAAGTGGTGATTGCCGGAGAGATTACTGAAGCGGATAAAGTGCTGCTGCCCGCAATTGAAGGCTGTATCAACACTCAGGTTCTGAAGGCCTTCCGCAAAAATCTGCCGGTCGTGCGTTCGGAAATCGATCATCGTTCCGCCATTGGCGCTTTCGCGCTGGCGAAACGGGCCATGCTTAACGGCATCCTGTTACAACATTTACTGGAAGGTTAATGAGCGCCCTGACCCTGAAAGACAGTGAAAAAGTTACCCTGAAAAACGTCATTTGCGACATCGACGGCGTGTTGATGCATGACAACACCGCCGTGCCGGGTGCCAATGACTTCCTGCAGCGGATTCTGGAGAAAGGCATGCCGCTGGTCGTTCTGACCAACTACCCTTCACAGACCGCGCTCGATCTTTCCAACCGCTTTGCCTCTGCGGGCATCGACCTGCCGGACAGCGTCTTTTACACCTCTGCCATGGCAACGGCAGATTTCCTGCGCCGCCAGGAAGGTAAAAAGGCCTATGTAATAGGCGAAGGTGCACTGATCCACGAGCTGTATAAAGCCGGATTTACCATCACCGACATTAATCCGGATTTCGTGATTGTTGGTGAAACCCGCTCCTTTAACTGGGACATGATGCATAAGGCCGCCTATTTTGTTGCCAATGGCGCGCGTTTTATTGCCACTAACCCGGACACACATGCACGCGGCTTTGTTCCGGCCTGTGGCGCGCTTTGTGCCGGAATTGAGAAAATTTCCGGCCGCCAGCCTTTCTACGTGGGAAAACCCAGCCCGTGGATTATCCGCGCAGCGCTCAACAAAATGCAGGCACACTCGGAAGAGACGGTGATTGTCGGCGATAACCTGCGCACCGATATCCTGGCCGGCTTCCAGGCTGGCCTGGAGACGATTCTGGTGCTGTCCGGCGTTTCAACGCTGAGCGATGTCGATGCAATGCCTTTCCGCCCCAGCTGGGTTTTCCCCTCGGTGGCCGATATTGATATCTTCTGAAATCAGCCCGGCCAGTGCGCCGGGCTTTTTTTCTCCCTCACCTGCCCATTTTTTGTCCTCAACTCAGAAAAAATTAAGGTTTATTCAATTTAAGACGTTAATAATTGCATAATCGTTAATGTTTAAGCCTGGTCAACAGACTATTTTTCAGAGAAATGCTAAATTGCTTGCATCACCATAGCGAGATATTGCATTTTCTTATGCATCGGACGAAGTCTTCACCGTTCACATTCACGTAATCACCATCATCACCGTCTGGGATGTCGTTAGGGAGTTAGCTATGTGTTCTATTTTTGGCGTGTTGGATCTCAAGAGCGATCCTGTTGAACTGCGTAAGAAAGCCCTGGAGCTTTCCCGGCTGATGCGTCACCGTGGCCCGGACTGGTCCGGCGTCTACGCTGATGACAACGCAATTCTGGCTCACGAGCGTCTGTCTATTGTCGACGTCAACAACGGCGCACAACCGCTGTATAACGCCGCGCATACGCACGTTCTGGCGGTGAACGGTGAGATCTATAACCACCAGGCACTGCGTGCCGAGCTGGCCGACCGCTACGAATTCCAGACCGAATCAGACTGTGAAGTGATTCTGGCGCTTTACCAGGAAAAAGGCGTCGACTTCCTCGACGATCTGCAGGGCATGTTTGCCTTCATCCTGTATGACTCAGTGAAAAACACTTACCTGATCGGCCGTGATCATATCGGCATCATTCCTCTGTATATGGGTAATGATGAGCACGGTAACCTGTTCGTGGCTTCAGAGATGAAGGCGCTGGTGCCGGTGTGCAAAACCCTGAAGGAGTTCCCGCCGGGAAGCTACATGTCCAGCACTGACGGTGAGATCCGCCGTTACTGGCAGCGCGACTGGTTCAGCTTTGATGCCGTCGAGCACAACAAAACCGATGCAGCAGCGCTGAAGGACGCTCTGGAAGAGTCGGTGAAAAGCCATCTGATGTCAGACGTGCCCTACGGCGTGCTGCTCTCCGGCGGTCTGGACTCCTCGATTATTTCTGCCGTGACCAAGAAGTTTGCCGCCAAGCGGGTAGAAGATCAGGACAAGAGCGAGGCATGGTGGCCACAGCTACACTCCTTCGCCGTCGGGCTGGAAGGTTCGCCGGATCTGAAAGCAGCGAAATCCGTTGCCGACCATCTGGGTACCGTACACCACGAGATCCACTTCACCGTACAGGAAGGTCTGGATGCGATCCGCGATGTGATCTATCACATTGAAACATACGACGTAACCACTATCCGCGCCTCCACGCCGATGTATCTGATGTCGCGTAAAATCAAAGCGATGGGCATCAAAATGGTCCTTTCTGGCGAGGGTGCTGATGAAGTGTTCGGTGGCTACCTGTACTTCCACAAGGCTCCAGACGCGAAAGAGTTCCACGAGGAGAACGTGCGTAAGCTGCTGGCCCTGCATATGTTTGACTGTGCGCGTGCCAACAAAGCGATGTCTGCCTGGGGGGTGGAAGCTCGCGTGCCGTTCCTGGATAAAAAGTTCCTTGACGTGGCGATGCGCATCAACCCGGAAGACAAAATGTGTGGCGCGAACGGCAAAATGGAAAAACACATTCTGCGTGAGTGCTTCTCCTCTTACCTGCCGGAGAGCGTCGCATGGCGTCAGAAAGAGCAGTTTTCCGACGGCGTGGGCTACAGCTGGATTGATACGCTGAAAGAAGTGGCGGCTAAGCAGGTCAGCGACCAGCAGTTGCAGACCGCGCATTTCCGCTTCCCGTACAACACGCCATCTTCCAAAGAGGGTTACCTGTACCGCGAGATCTTTGAAGAGCTGTTCCCGCTGGCCAGTGCCGCAGAATGCGTGCCAGGTGGCCCATCCGTGGCCTGTTCGTCCGCTAAAGCGATTGAATGGGACGAAGCCTTCAAAACCATGGACGATCCATCAGGACGCGCCGTGGGCGTGCATCAGTCCGCCTACAAATAATCTGAAGCTAATCTGAGACAAACGGGCCCTGAGCGGCCCGTTTTTTTTGAGTAATATACGGTTTACGTTCAATATTTGTTGATTTAATCGCCAGCCTGGTTACAAGCCAGTCAAACGAATCAATTCAGGCAAGAAACGGCAAAAAACTTGTTGACGCTTTTAGGTCAACTCCGCATAATGCGCCCCGCAACGCCGATGAAGGTAACGCGAAAAAAGATGGCTACGTAGCTCAGCTGGTTAGAGCACAGCACTCATAATGCTGGGGTCACAGGTTCGATTCCCGTCGTAGCCACCATCTTTTTTGCGGGAGTGGCGAAATTGGTAGACGCACCAGATTTAGGTTCTGGCGCCGCAAGGTGTGCGAGTTCAAGTCTCGCCTCCCGCACCATTTCCATAAACGGTTTTGCACGGATGGGGTATCGCCAAGCGGTAAGGCACCGGTTTTTGATACCGGCATTCCCTGGTTCGAATCCAGGTACCCCAGCCATTTTTTCTTCTCTGGAAGAAATGTAGTACAGTAAGACGCAGTAAAATTAGGCTACTTAGCTCAGCTGGTTAGAGCACAGCACTCATAATGCTGGGGTCACAGGTTCGATTCCCGTAGTAGCCACCAATTTTATTGGGGTGTCGCCAAGCGGTAAGGCACTGGTTTCTGATACCAGCATTCCGGGGTTCGAATCCCTGCACCCCAGCCATACAAAAGACGATTTGCAGTGTGAATCGCACCATTATTATTGGGGTGTCGCCAAGCGGTAAGGCACTGGTTTCTGATACCAGCATTCCGGGGTTCGAATCCCTGCACCCCAGCCAATAAGTCAAAAAGCCCGCTGATGCGGGCTTTTTGACGTCCGGACGCCGGTCGCGGCTCGTCTCCTGCAGGTGATACGAGGGGCGGAACTCATCCCGCCCGGCCAGTCACATCCATTCAGCCTGATTGATTACAATCCCAGTGCGTAACGCAGCGCCTGTCGTTTTAACACGCCAGACCGTTCGGCAACCATCAACCCAAGATTGCGCACAATGCGCAATGGCGCGGCTGGCGTACTGAAGGCGAAGTAAAACAGATCCATCCCGCTTTGCATCAGCAGATTGTCCTGCCGCCGTTTACGCTGATAGCTTCGCAGCACCCCTTCCGAGGCCCAGTCTTCTGCGCGGTCGCGAGAAGCGGTAAGCGTATCAATTAATGCATTCACGTCACGGTATCCCAGATTGACCCCCTGCCCCGCAAGCGGATTGATGGTATGCGCGGCATCACCGACCAAAGCCAACCCTGAGAGCACATAACGGGTAGCATGGCGACGAACCAACGGGAAAGAACCCGCCGCAACCGGCTTCACCTTTCCTAATCGCGCCGGGAAGTGCGTTTTAATTTCCTGTTGCAGCTGGGGCATGGTCATCGCCTGCAACTGCCGAATACGGGCAGGATTGTCATACCACACCAGCGAGGCCCAGCGATCAAACAGCGGCAGGAAAGCGCGGGGGCCGTCAGGGGTAAACTGCTGCCAGGTGCAATCCCCGGCATCCTGCTCGCAACAAACGCTGATCAGCATACAGGACTGGGCATAGTTCCAGCCCTGAATACCAATACCTGACAGCTGGCGTACCTGTGAGTTGGCACCATCGGCGCCGACAACTAACCGGGTTTTAATCGGTTCGCCGTTTTCCAGCGTCAGCTGCCAGCCACCGTTGTATGGCTGAAGATCTTTCAACCGCGCAGGAGAAACCACTTTCACTTCCTGCTGCCGCAGGCGCTGCCACAGAGCAAGCTGCAACACGCTGTTTTCCACCATATAGCCCAGTTCGGGTAGCCCCAGCGACTGCGCATCGAAACCCACCTGCGCAGTCTGCCACTCCCAGGTCTCCAGCTTGCGGTAAGGCGTGCAGCGCATTGCCTGCACCCGCGGCCAGACTTCCAACTGCTTCAATAATGCCACCGAGGCAGCACCAATGGCTGAAATCCTCACGTCGGGCGCGCTTTCTGCATCAAAATTTGCCGGTTCCTGCTGTTCAAGGACCACCACGCTAAACCCCTGCCCGGCCAGACCGCTGGCCAGCGCGGCGCCCACCATTCCCCCACCTACCACGGCAACATCCCAAACCTGCGTTGTCTCTGTCATCATTTTCAATCCCGTAGACATCCATGGCCCTTACACCTACACCTGAAAGGGCTTATTCTGTTACCCTTAGTGTACCGGATTTTCGCGAGCATGATTAATGGCAACCAGATGACCAAAAAACTGCATATCAAAACCTGGGGCTGTCAGATGAACGAGTACGATTCATCCAAAATGGCCGACCTGTTAAACAGCACCCATGGATATACCCTTACCGATGTGGCGGAAGAAGCTGATGTTCTGCTGCTCAACACCTGCTCAATCCGCGAGAAAGCGCAAGAAAAGGTGTTCCACCAGCTTGGGCGCTGGAAGCTGATCAAACGCGCCAGGCCAGATGTCATTATCGGCGTGGGCGGCTGTGTGGCCTCACAGGAAGGCGAGCTTATTCGCCAGCGCGCTCAGTGCGTCGATATCGTCTTTGGTCCACAGACGCTGCATCGCCTGCCAGAGATGATTAACACCGTGCGCGGCTCGAAAAGCCCGGTGGTGGATGTCAGCTTCCCGGAAATTGAGAAATTTGACCGTCTGCCTGAGCCAAAAGCAGATGGCCCGACGGCGTTCGTCTCGATCATGGAAGGCTGCAACAAATATTGCACCTTCTGCGTGGTGCCTTACACCCGCGGTGAGGAAGTGAGCCGTCCATGCGACGATATTCTGTTTGAAATTGCCCAGCTGGCGGCCCAGGGCGTGCGAGAAGTCAATCTGCTGGGGCAGAACGTCAATGCTTATCGTGGCCTGGACTTCGAAGGTCAGATCTGCTCGTTTGCCGACCTGCTGCGCCTGGTGGCGGCCATTGATGGCATTGACCGTATCCGCTTCACCACCAGCCATCCGATCGAGTTCACCGACGACATTATTGATGTCTACCGTGACACGCCGGAACTGGTCAGCTTCCTGCATCTGCCGGTGCAGAGCGGTGCCGACCGGGTCCTGACGCTGATGAAGCGAGCCCACACCGCGCTGGAATATAAAGCGATTATCCGTAAGCTGATTGTTGCCCGTCCGGACATTCAGATCAGCTCAGACTTTATTGTTGGCTTCCCCGGTGAAACCCAGCAGGACTTCGAGCAGACGATGAAGCTGATTGGCGAAGTGAATTTCGATACCAGCTTCAGCTTTATCTATTCCCCCCGTCCGGGAACGCCAGCAGCCGACCTGCCGGATGACGTGACGGACGAGGAGAAGAAACAGCGCCTGTATATCCTCCAGGATCGCATCAACCAGCAGGCGATGGCATGGAGCCGCCGTATGCTGGGTACCGTGCAGCGTATTCTGGTGGAAGGCACCTCACGGAAAAATGTGATGGAGCTGTCTGGCCGTACCGAAAATAACCGGGTGGTTAACTTTGAAGGCACGCCGGAGATGATTGGGAAATTTGTCGATGTGGAAATCGTTGACGTCTACACCAACTCCCTGCGCGCCATCCTCGTGCGTACCGAAGATCAAATGGGCCTGCGCAGTCAGGAATCTCCGGCCTCGGTTATTGCGCGCACGCGCAAAGAAAACGAGCTGGGCGTTGGTACCTTCCAGCCTTGATACCCCGACCTTTTGCGGCGAGCCTCGCAGGTTCGCCGCTGCAAATCACTCGCTTACCCTTGCTTTGTCCGCACCGCGCCCAAATATCCGTTTCAGCGCTTGCGGATTGGCGCGCTGACATAAATAATTCCTTTATGGCTCCGCGCGTTAATGACGACATAAGCCGACGATCAGCCATCCTCAACCTGGCCCTGAGCGACCCAAAGGATTAGTTTGAATATTGAAACACGCGAAATCACGTTAGACCCTGCTGACAACCACCGTCTGCTGAGCCTTTGCGGCCCGTTCGACGACAACATCAAGCAGCTGGAACGCCGGTTAGGCATTGAAATCAACCGCCGCGATAACGCCTTCAAACTGGTAGGCAAAGCACTGGTGGTAGATGCTGCAGCCCGCATCCTGCGCGACCTGTATGTGGATACAGCGCCGGTACGGGGCCATATTCCGGACGTCGACCCAGAGCAGATTCATCTGGCGATTAAAGAGAGTCGCGTGCTGGAACAATCGGCAGACAGCGTGCCGGAATACGGCAAAGCCGTAAACATCAAAACCAAGCGCGGCGTGATCAAACCCCGCACGCCAAACCAGGCTCAGTATGTCGCTAATATCCTCGACCACGACATCACCTTCGGCGTCGGGCCGGCGGGAACAGGTAAAACCTACCTCGCGGTGGCCGCCGCAGTGGATGCGCTTGAGCGTCAGGAAGTCCGACGTATTCTGCTGACCCGTCCGGCCGTGGAAGCGGGTGAAAAACTGGGCTTCCTGCCGGGCGATCTCAGCCAGAAAGTGGACCCGTATCTGCGCCCACTTTACGATGCGCTGTTCGAAATGCTGGGCTTTGAGCGGGTTGAAAAACTGATTGAACGTAACGTGATCGAAGTGGCCCCGCTGGCCTACATGCGCGGCCGTACCCTGAACGATGCGTTTATCATTCTGGATGAAAGCCAGAACACCACCATTGAACAGATGAAGATGTTCCTGACCCGCATTGGCTTTAACTCCAAAGCAGTGATTACCGGGGACGTTACGCAGATCGACCTGCCGCGCAACCTGAAATCTGGCCTGCGCCACGCCATCGAAGTGCTGTCTGAAGTGGATGAGATTAGCTTTAACTTCTTCCACAGCGAAGACGTGGTGCGCCACCCGGTGGTGGCCCGCGTGGTGATCGCCTATGAAGCCTGGGAAGCAGCCGACCAGAAGCGTCGCGATGCTCAGGCAGAAGAACGTAAGCGTGAAGCGCTGGCGATGCAGCTGGCAGCCTCACAGGAGCCTAAATGAGTACCGTGATTGTAGATTTACAGCTGGCGTGCGAACAGCCGGAAGGGCTGCCGACAGAATCTGATTTTCGTCGCTGGCTGGAAGCGGTGCTACCGCAGTTTCAGGAAGAGAGTGAAGTGACCATTCGTGTGGTGGATGAAGCGGAAAGTCACGAACTGAACCACACCTATCGTGGTAAAGATAAGCCCACCAACGTGCTCTCGTTTCCGTTCGAAGCCCCGCCGGGCATTGAGCTGCCGCTGCTTGGCGACCTGATCATCTGTCGCCAGGTCGTGGAGCAGGAAGCGGAGGAACAGGAGAAGCCCCTGCTGGCTCACTGGGCCCATATGGTGGTACACGGCAGCCTGCATTTGCTGGGTTATGACCATATTGAAGATGAAGAAGCCGAAGAGATGGAGTCAATTGAGACCGAGATAATGCTTGCTCTTGGTTATGACGATCCGTACATTTCGGAGAAAGAATTACCGTAGTCAATGTCGTCCCCTCCTGCCTGCGGGCGGGAGGCGACATCTCCTCACACAACAAGAGTGACAAAACCAAAACGCCATGAGCGATGACCATTCACAGAACAATGACAGTCCCAGTAGTAAAAAGGGATTTTTCACCCTTATCCTCAACCAGCTGTTTCACGGTGAGCCCAAAAACCGCGACGACCTGCTGGAGCTGATCCGCGACTCCGAGCAAAACGATCTGATCGATCCGGACACCCGCGACATGCTCGAAGGCGTGATGGATATTGCCGAACAGCGCGTGCGCGACATCATGATCCCCCGTTCGCAGATGATTACCCTGAAGCGGAACCAGACGCTGGAAGAGTGCCTGGACACCATCATTGAGTCCGCCCACTCCCGCTTCCCGGTGATCAGTGAAGATAAGGACCATGTTGAAGGCATTCTGATGGCCAAAGACTTGCTGCCATTTATGAGCAGTCAGTCCACCCCGTTCAGTATTGAAAAAGTGCTGCGCCCTGCCGTGGTGGTGCCGGAAAGCAAACGCGTCGACCGCATGCTAAAAGAGTTCCGCTCGCAGCGTTACCATATGGCGATTGTGATTGATGAATTCGGCGGCGTCTCCGGCCTGGTCACCATTGAAGATATTCTTGAACTGATCGTGGGTGAAATCGAAGATGAGTACGATGACGAAGAAGATCGTGATATCCGTCAGCTCAGCCGTCACACCTATACCATCCGCGCCCTGACTCCGATTGAAGACTTCAATGACGTGTTTGAGACCAGCTTCAGCGATGAAGAGGTAGACACCATTGGCGGTCTGGTGATGCAGGCATTTGGCCATCTGCCCGCACGCGGCGAAAGCATTGAAATCGATGGTTACCAGTTCAAGGTCGCTATGGCCGACAGCCGTCGTATCATTCAGGTTCACGTCAGGATCCCGGAAAACTCGCCGCAACCGATTTTGGAAGAATAATTCTCAATGGCTATTGCCTCAGTCTATCAGCGTCAACGGGTTCGCCTGCTTTTAGCGCTGTTAACGGGTGCCGTTGGCACCCTTGCATTTTCACCGTATGACTTCTGGCCAGCGGCACTGGTTTCGCTGTTCGGCCTGCTGGCTTTAACGCTCAACCGTTCTACCCGCCAGGCAACGGCCATTGGTTTTGTGTGGGGATTTGGCCTGTTCGGCAGCGGGGTGAACTGGGTTTATGTCAGCATTGCCACCTTTGGTGGTATGCCCGGCCCGGTTAACGTCTTTCTGGTCGTCCTGCTGGCAGCCTGGCTTTCGCTGTTCACCATGCTGTTTGCCGCCCTGCTCAACCGCTTGTTCCCGAACACCTCCCTGCTACGCCTGACGATCGCTGCGCCGGTCCTGTGGCAAATCACCGAATTTCTGCGCGGCTGGGTCCTGACCGGCTTCCCGTGGCTGCAGTTTGGCTACAGCCAGATTGACGGCCCGTTAAAGGGGCTGGGTCCGCTGACCGGGGTGGAAGGGATAACCTTTGTGCTGATGATTGTTGCCGGGCTGGCGGTATTTGCCGCGGTGCATCGCAACTGGGTGGCTGCTGTTGCTGCGCTGGCCCTGCTGCTGCTGCCATGGCCGCTGCGTCAGATCAGCTGGTATCAGGCGATGCCGGAGCGCGAAGTTAACGTTGCGCTGGTGCAGGGGAATATTCCACAGTCGCTGAAGTGGGACCCCAACCAGCTAGTCAACACACTGCGGACATACACCTCACTCAGCCGCCCCTATGTGGGCAAAGCCCCACTGATTATCTGGCCTGAGTCCGCAATTCCGGACCTGGAGAGCAATCAGCAGCCTTTTCTCAAGTCGATTGATGAAGAGCTGCGCGCCAATGGCAGTAGCCTGATCACCGGTATCGTTGACTCACGGCTGGAGAACAACCGCTATCACGATTACAACTCAATTATCGTGCTGGGCGGCGACAAGCCATACGATTACAGCAGCACTAACCGCTATCAGAAAAACCACCTGGTGCCGTTCGGCGAGTTTGTACCGCTGGCATCCCTGCTGCGTCCGCTGGCACCGTTCTTCGACCTGCCAATGTCCTCCTTCAGCCGGGGTGCCTATGTGCAGCCACAGCTGAACGTAGCCGGATACAACCTGACGGCGGCTATCTGCTATGAAATCGTGCTGGGACAGCAGGTCAGAGATAACTTCCGCCCTGATACCGACTTCCTGCTGACCATTTCCAATGACGCGTGGTTCGGTCACTCTATCGGCCCGTGGCAACACTTCCAGATGGCGCGGATGCGCGCTCTGGAGCTGGGCCGCCCCCTGCTGCGTGACACCAACAACGGGGTGACCGCAGTGGTGAATGCGGATGGCAATGCAGAAGAGATGATCCCGCAGTTCAAAGCAGACGTGCTGGCAACCAAAATTATCCCGACTCAGGGACTGACACCGTATGCCCGCTTTGGCAACTGGCCGGTATGGATAATCACGCTGCTGTTTGGCCTGGCAGCGGCAATAACTGGCTGGCGCAAACGTCGCTAACCCTGCCTGAAAGCGCTGAACTGAGTTCGGCGCTTTTTTTGCCCCCCTTCCTGCACCCCTGAACACATCCTGTTGAGAAAAGTTTCAAAAAAAATTCTGGCATGATGATTGCAATACACTACGGCGAGAACCGCTGAACAGCATGCACTTAGCCGCACAGAACCGGCGCGCGCACCATCAGGGCTCATAAAATGCCCCAGGGCGGAGCATTGCTCGAAACACTGCCTCGATTTGGTGCGGCACACTTCGCAAAAAAGAAACTTTTTTGTTTCATTACGTTAACATTCGGCTATGTTAGGACTGTTCAGGCGCGGTTACGCCCTGGGATTAAAAAGAAAAGCAGCAGGAAATAAACATAGCATCATAATCGGCGCACTTTTAAGGCGTCACACATCGAAGGAGTTTGAGATGAAATTACGGAAACTGGGGCTGTGCCTGGCACTGGCTGGCCTTGCATCCGGACTCGCCCATGCAGAAGATGCACCGCAAACGTCCACGCTGGACAAAATTGCCAAAAATGGCGTTATCGTCGTTGGCCACCGCGAATCTTCTGTTCCTTTCTCTTACTACGATAATCAGCAAAAAGTTGTTGGCTATTCTCAGGACTATTCCAACGCCATCGTGGCGGCGATCAAAGCCAAACTGGGTAAGCCGGATCTGCAGGTAAAAATGTTGCCAATTACCTCTCAGAACCGTATTCCTTTACTGCAAAACGGCACCTATGATTTTGAGTGCGGTTCCACCACCAATAATGCCGAGCGCCAGCAGCAGGCTGCGTTCTCCGATACCATCTTTGTTATCGGAACCCGTTTACTGGTTAAAAAAGGCAGCCCGATTAAAGACTTCCCGGACCTGAAAGGGAAAACCGTGGTGGTCACTTCCGGCACCACCTCTGAAATTCTGCTCAACAAGCTGAATGACGAGAAGAAAATGGGTATGCGCATCATCAGCGCCAAAGATCACGGGGATTCTTTCCGCACGCTGGAAAGCGGCCGTGCCGTGGCCTTTATGATGGATGACGCCCTGCTGGCCGGTGAACGCGCGAAAGCCAAAAAGCCGAATGACTGGGTCATTGTCGGTACGCCTCAGTCGAAAGAGGCTTACGGCTGTATGCTGCGCAAAGGTGACACCACCTTCAAACAGCTGATGGATGACACCATCGCCAAAGAGCAGACCTCGGGTGAAGCGAGCAAATGGTTTGATAAGTGGTTCAGCCAGCCAATCCCACCGAAAAACCTCAACATGAATTTCGCCCTGTCTGACGATATGAAAGCGACATTCAAAACGCCAAACGACAAGGCACTGAACTAATAACGAAAATAAGGGCGGCAAGCCGCTGCCCTATGATTGTTGAACACAGGCTCGGACAGACAACAACCTGAAAATGCCGTCGCAGGGCGGCAGATATTCAGGCAAAGGTGCGGAGTGGTCGTTCCCCATCACGCACAGCAAGAAGCCTCTCATCAATCTTCAGGGTAGCTTGGCTACCCTTTTTTTCTACCGGAGTGATTTATGTCAATCGATTGGAACTGGGGAATATTCCTGCAACAGGCCCCTTTCGGTAATACCACCTATCTGGGATGGCTGTGGTCCGGCTTTAAAGTCACCATTGCCGTGTCGATATGCGCCTGGATTATCGCTTTCTTTGTCGGTTCGCTGTTTGGTATTTTGCGCACCGTTCCACACCGCCTGCTCTCCGCCATCGGCACCTGTTACGTAGAGCTGTTCCGTAACGTGCCGCTGATCGTGCAATTCTTTATCTGGTACCTGGTGGTGCCGGAGCTGCTGCCGGAATCCGTCGGCACCTGGTTTAAATCCGAACTGGACCCGAACATTCAGTTCTTTACCTGTTCGGTGATCTGTCTGGGCCTGTTTACCGCCGCCCGCGTCTGTGAGCAGGTGCGTGCCGCTATCCAGTCGCTGCCGCGCGGGCAGAAAAATGCCGGTCTGGCGATGGGCCTGACGCTACCGCAGACCTACCGTTACGTTTTGTTGCCCAATGCCTACCGGGTGATTGTGCCGCCGATGACCTCGGAAATGCTTAACATGGTGAAAAACTCCGCTATTGCCTCCACTATCGGGCTGGTCGATATGGCGGCACAGGCGGGCAAGTTGCTGGACTACTCCGCGCACGCCTATGAATCATTTACCGCCATTACCGTTGCCTATGTTGGCATCAACGTGGTGGTGATGCTGCTGATGAGCCTGGTGGAACGTAAAGTTCGCCTGCCCGGCAGCATGGGGGGCAAATAATGTACGATTTTGACTGGAGCACCATTGTTCCAAACCTGCCTTACCTGCTGAACGGTTTGGTGATCACCCTGAAAATCACCCTTACGGCGGTGGTGTTCGGGATTATCTGGGGTACGCTGCTGGCGGTGATGCGCCTGTCCAGCTTTAAGCCGATCAGCTGGTTCGCCAGGCTGTACGTCAACCTGTTCCGCTCCGTGCCGCTGGTAATGGTGCTGTTATGGTTCTATCTGGTGGTTCCCAGCTTCCTGCAGCAGGTACTGGGCCTGTCGCCTAAAACCGATATCCGTTTGATCTCCGCAATGGTCGCCTTCTCATTGTTTGAAGCCGCCTACTATTCGGAAATTATTCGCGCCGGCATACTGAGCATTGCCCGCGGTCAGGGCAATGCCGCGCTGGCTCTGGGGATGACGCACTGGCAATCCATGCAGCTGATTATCCTGCCGCAGGCGTTTCGCGCCATGGTACCGCTGCTGCTTACTCAGGGCATCGTGCTGTTCCAGGATACCTCTCTGGTTTATGTGCTCAGCCTTGCCGACTTCTTCCGTACCGCCGACACCATCGGCATTAACAACGGAACGGAGATTGAGATGGTGCTGTTTGCCGGTGCCGTCTATTTCGTTATCAGCCTTAGCGCTTCGCTGTTGGTCAGCTATTTAAAGAAAAAAAGGACAGTTTAAATGATTACCCTGAAAAACGTTTCGAAGTGGTATGGTCACTTTCAGGTGCTGACCGACTGCTCAACTGAAGTGAAAAAAGGCGAAGTGGTGGTGGTTTGCGGGCCATCAGGTTCGGGTAAGTCCACCCTGATCAAGACGGTCAACGGCCTGGAACCCATCCAGCAAGGCACCATTGAGGTGAACGGAACAGGCGTGCATGACAAGCGTACAAATCTGGCCCGGCTACGCTCAAAAGTCGGCATGGTGTTCCAGCACTTTGAGCTGTTTCCCCACCTGACCATTGTCGAGAACCTGACACTGGCGCAGGTTAAAGTGCTCAGGCGTGATAAAGAAGAAGCGCGGCAGAAAGGATTGAAACTGCTGGATCGTGTTGGCCTCTCCGCGCACGCCAACAAGCATCCCGGCCAGCTTTCCGGCGGCCAGCAGCAGCGCGTAGCCATTGCCCGTGCGTTGTGCATGGACCCTGTCGCCATGCTGTTCGATGAACCGACTTCAGCGCTGGATCCGGAGATGATCAACGAAGTGCTGGATGTCATGGTTGAACTGGCAAACGAAGGCATGACCATGATGGTGGTGACTCACGAAATGGGCTTTGCCCGTAAGGTGGCAAACCGGGTGATCTTTATGGACGAAGGCAAAATTGTGGAAGACTCACCAAAGGATGATTTCTTTAATAATCCGCAATCGGACCGCGCGAAAGACTTCCTCGCCAAAATCCTGCACTGAGAATCCATCGGCTTTCCCTGGGCGACGGTGAGACCTGGAGCAACAAGAGTCAGGCCGGAAGAGCGCTTCCGGCCTGTCGTTCAGTCGCCGGGTGAACCCTGCTTTTGACACATGACTCAGCTTCAGCCTTCACTGTCTGCACGTGTTTTTTACGCTATAAACGCTCTAGGGTTCAAACGGCTGACGCTGGAACTGATCGTTTCCACATTCGGGGCAGCGCGTCAGCGTCTCAGGCGTGTAAATCGCCCGGGTGAACTGGCATTTTTCACACACCAGATTGCCCAGCCCCACCACCTCCCCGCTCTGATACACACCGTGATGGTTCAGATCCTGAAACACCTCACGCCACTCCAGCTGGCTCTTGTCTGTAATATCCGCCAGTTCCTTCCACACGCTTTCGCGGATAATACGCATAAACACGCTGTCACTCTTCTCCTCCTGAGTTTCCGTATAGCTGCGGGCAAACTCCTCCAGGTCCCGCCGGACCGCCCGGGTTACATCATCGATCTGACTGCGGGTCAGCTCACCCCGATTATTCATCCGCTGCCGGGCACTCTCCACCAGAGCATCAATATCGTGATCGCCCTTATTAATCCTCTCGGTCAGAGAGGAAAGCAGTTCACGGTAATACTGAGCAACCTTGTTCATTTCTTCTCCTTCATCATACCCGCCTTATACGCGTTTAATTCTAGTGGCATTACAACGATTACGCGGAGATGACTGCGAAATTTGCCTGTCGTCTTCCAGCTTGCAGAGAAATGCCCCCTGTCTGGCCGGATACTGTTGTTGCGCCGGGGCCGAATCAGCTATGCTATGCGGATCTAGACGAACTCATAAAGTTTACAAAGGACCACTGGCTGCCATGCAAGAGCAATACCGCCCGGAAGAGATAGAATCCCATGTACAAAAACACTGGGATCAGAAGCAAACGTTCAAAGTGACCGAAGAGGAAGGTAAAGAGAAGTATTACTGCCTCTCCATGCTGCCCTATCCTTCTGGCCGCCTACATATGGGCCACGTTCGTAACTACACCATCGGCGATGTCATCTCCCGCTACCAGCGTATGCTCGGTAAAAACGTGCTACAGCCCATTGGCTGGGATGCATTTGGCCTGCCAGCTGAAGGCGCGGCGGTGAAAAACAACACGGCTCCGGCGCCGTGGACCTATGACAACATCGAATACATGAAGAACCAGCTGAAATTGCTGGGCTTCGGCTATGACTGGAGCCGCGAGCTGGCAACCTGCCAGCCAGAATACTATCGCTGGGAACAGTGGTTCTTCACCAGACTGTATGAAAAAGGCCTGGTCTATAAAAAAACCTCTGCCGTTAACTGGTGCCCGCACGACCTGACCGTTCTGGCCAATGAGCAGGTTATCGACGGCTGCTGTTGGCGCTGCGATACCAAAGTTGAGCGCAAAGAGATCCCACAGTGGTTCGTGAAAATTACCGACTACGCGGATGAGTTGCTGAATGACCTGGACAAGCTGGAAAGCTGGCCGGAACAGGTAAAAACCATGCAGCGCAACTGGATTGGCCGCTCCGAGGGGGTCGAAATCACCTTTGACGTTGCCGACAGCAGCGAAAAACTCAGCGTCTACACCACCCGCCCGGATACCTTTATGGGCGTGACCTACCTGGGCGTGGCTGCCGGCCACCCTCTTGCCGCACAGGCTGCTGCCAGCAATCCAGCACTGGCCGACTTTATCGCTGAATGCCGCAACACAAAAGTGGCCGAAGCTGAAATGGCAACGATGGAGAAAAAAGGCATGGCGACCGGCCTGTTCGCCATCCACCCTCTGAGCGGTGAAAAACTGCCGGTGTGGGTCGCTAACTTTGTGCTGATGGAGTACGGCACCGGTGCGGTGATGGCCGTTCCTGGCCATGACCAGCGTGACTGGGAATTCGCCACCAAATACGATCTGCTGGTGAAACCAGTGATCCTGAACGCCGATGGCAGCGAGCCGGACCTGAGCGCTTCAGCGTTGACCGAGAAAGGCACGCTGTTTAATTCTGGCGAGTATAACGGCCTGTCATTCGAAGCGGCTTTCAACGCCATTGCCGATAAACTGGCCGAAAAAGGCGTCGGCGAGCGCAAGGTCAATTACCGCCTGCGCGACTGGGGGGTTTCACGCCAGCGCTACTGGGGCGCTCCCATCCCAATGGTGACCCTTGAAGACGGCACCGTGATGCCAACGCCAGAAGACCAGCTGCCGGTGATCCTGCCGGAAGACGTGGTAATGGACGGTATCACCAGCCCAATCAAAGCCGATCCTGAGTGGGCAAAAACCACCGTAAACGGTCAGCCTGCACTGCGCGAAACCGACACCTTCGACACCTTTATGGAGTCCTCCTGGTACTACGCGCGCTACACCTGCCCGGATTACGACCAGGGCATGCTGGATCCGGCTGCGGCCAACTACTGGCTGCCGGTCGACCAGTATGTCGGCGGCATTGAACACGCCATCATGCACCTGCTGTATTTCCGCTTCTTCCACAAGCTGCTGCGTGATGCGGGCCTGGTGAACTCTGACGAGCCAGCCAAACGCCTGCTGTGCCAGGGGATGGTACTGGCTGACGCCTTCTACTACCTGGGTGCCAGCGGTGAACGTAACTGGGTTTCTCCGGTTGACGTGACCGTTGAGCGCGATGAAAAAGGACGCATCACCAAAGCCACCGACGAAGCGGGCCATGAGCTGGTCTACGCGGGCATGAGTAAAATGTCGAAGTCGAAAAACAACGGCATCGACCCTCAGGTGATGGTGGAGCGTTACGGTGCGGACACCGTGCGTCTGTTTATGATGTTCGCTTCCCCGGCTGAAATGACGCTGGAGTGGCAGGAATCCGGTGTGGAAGGCGCAAACCGCTTCCTGAAGCGCGTCTGGAAACTGGTTTACGAACACACTGAAAAAGGTGCGACCGCAGCACTGAATGTCGCTTCGCTGAACGAAGAACAGAAAGCGTTGCGACGCGATCTGCACAAAACCATCGCCAAAGTTGACGATGACATTGGCCGCCGTCAGACCTTCAACACCGCCATTGCCGCGATCATGGAGCTGATGAACAAGCTGGCCCGCGCGCCGCAGGAAAGCGAGCAGGATCGTGCGCTGATGCAGGAAGCACTGCTGGCGGTGGTTCGTATGCTTTACCCGTTCACCCCGCATGCCAGCTTCACGCTGTGGCAGGCGTTGGGAGGGGAAGGCGATGCGGACAACGCGCCGTGGCCAGTCGCTGACGAAGAAGCGATGGTGGAAGATTCTCTGCTGGTCGTCGTGCAGGTTAATGGTAAAGTACGTGGCAAAATCACCGTTCCGGCAGACAGTACGCAGGAACAGGTTCAGGCTCGTGCCGCGCAGGAGCATCTGGTCGCCAAATATCTTGCTGGCGTCACCATTCGTAAAGTGATTTACGTACCGGGCAAGCTGCTTAACCTGGTCGTGGGTTGATGTCAGGAGGAATTGTGCGACATCCGATAATGTCAGTGTTGCTGGGCCTGGCGGTGTTGATCACCGCAGGCTGCGGCTTTCACCTGCGCGGGACCACATCGGTCCCGCCCGAAATGAAAACCCTGATTGTTGATACAGGGGATCCGTATGGGCCGATGGCACGTGCGGTGCGTGAGGAACTGCGTCTGAACAACGTGGTCGTGCTGGAGAAGCCGGGCCTGCGTAAAGATGTCCCTTCCCTGCGTCTGGGTACAGAAACCCAGGGCCAGGACACGGCGACGATCTTCCAGGACGGTAAAACGGCGGAGTATTCGATGATGTTGACCGTCAACGCACAGGTACTGGTTCCGAATAAAGGGATCTATCCGATCAGCGCCACCGTTTATCGTTCATTCTTTGATAACCCGCTGGCCGCGCTGGCGAAAGACTCCGAGCAGAGCATTATCGTCAGTGAGATGCGCAGCCAGGCTGCCCAGCAGCTGGTCCGTAAGCTGCTGACCGTGCATATTGCGGAGAGCGATGCCTCAGTCAACACGCTCGGTTCCACGCCTTCGGCTGTTGATCAGACCACACCGCGTTCCGCCCTGCCTGATAACTCTTACGCCAGATGATCAGGATCTATCCTGAGCAACTCAGCGCGCAGCTCCATGAGGGGCTGCGCGCTTGTTATCTTCTTACCGGAAACGAACCCTTGCTGCTGCAGGAGTCGCTGGATGCCGTCCGCGCGGCAGCCCAGCAGCAGGGATTTACTGAGCATTTCAGCATCGCTGTCGACACGCACACTGACTGGGATGCCATCTTCTCGACCTGTCAGGCGCTGAGCCTGTTCGCCAGCCGCCAGACGCTGATGCTGACGCTGCCGGAAAACGGCCCCAACGCGGCCATAGCGGAACAGCTGGTGAGGCTTTCCACCCTGCTGCATGCCGATATTTTGCTGATGCTGCGGGTAAGCAAGCTGACCAAAGCACAGGAAAACAGCGCCTGGTTTAAAGCGCTGAGCACCCATGCCGTGGTGGTTCCCTGCCAGACGCCGGAACAGGCTCAGCTGCCGCGCTGGGTTGCTGCCCGCGCGAAAAGCATGAAGCTGTCGCTGGATGATGCGGCGACCCAGCTGCTGTGCTACTGCTATGAGGGGAATCTGCTGGCGCTGTCGCAGGCTCTGGAGCGCCTGTCGTTGCTGTGGCCGGACGGCAAACTGACACTGCCAAGGGTTGAACAGGCGGTAAACGATGCCGCGCACTTCACGCCATTCCACTGGGTGGATGCGTTACTGGCCGGAAAAAGTAAACGATCGCAGCATATTCTGCGCCAGTTGCAGGCTGAAGACAGCGAGCCGGTGATCCTGCTGCGAACGGTGCAGCGTGAGCTGATGATGCTGTTAACCCTGCAGCGTCAGATGAACAACACGCCGCTGCGGACGTTGTTTGACCAGCACCGCGTCTGGCAGAACCGCCGTCCGTTATTCAGCGAAGCCCTGCAACGTTTGTCGGCTAAACAGCTGGCTCAGGCGATTAACCTGCTGATGCGCATTGAACTGACCCTGAAACAGGATTACGGCCAGAGTGTCTGGTCGGAACTGGAAACGTTGTCGCTGCTGTTGTGCACCAAATCGTTTCCGGAAAGTTTCTGCCATGTCTGATCACAAAAATCTTCAGGCGCTGTTTGGCGGAACTTTTGACCCCATCCATTATGGCCATTTACAGCCAGCTGAAGCGCTGGCCAGGCTTGCCGGACTGCAGAAAATCACCCTGATGCCCAATAATGTGCCGCCTCACCGTCCACAGCCCGAAGCCTCGCCGGCTCAGCGCACTAAGATGGTGGAGCTGGCAATAGCAGCTAACCCGTTGTTTGATATCGATCTACGGGAAATGCAGCGTGACACACCGTCGTACACCTTTGAAACGCTGCAAGCACTGCGTGCGGAACGTGGCAAACAACAGCCGCTGGCGTTTATCATCGGGCAGGATTCCCTGCTAACCTTACATCGATGGCACCGCTGGCAGGAACTGCTGACGCTGTGTCATCTGCTGGTGTGCAAGCGTCCGGGTTATAACGGTAAACTGGAGACCCCGGAACTACAGCGCTGGCTGGTAAAGCATCAGGCTGACACTGCGGAAATCCTGCACCGGGAAGCCGCTGGCCGGGTCTTTATGGCCGACACACCGCTGGTTTCCATCTCTGCCACAGAAATTCGCCAACGCCGCCATCGCGGGGAGTCCTGCGAAGACCTTCTGCCTGCTGCCGTTCTGGCCTATATCGATAATCAGGGTTTATATCGAAACACTGATCCACGTGGTATACTGCGCCGCTAAATTTTCCGGCCCTCGCCGGAAAACCCGTATTTCGGTTATCGTCCCTGACGATAATCCAGCCGACTTAAACCCAAGGGGGAACCTTTTGCAAGGTCAAGCACTCCAAGACTTCGTCATTGATAAGATCGACGATCTGAAAGGCCAGGATATTGTTTCTGTTAACGTTCAGGGCAAATCCAGTATCACCGACTGCATGATCATCTGCACCGGTACGTCAACCCGTCACGTGGCGTCTATCGCCGATCACGTGGTGCAGGAGAGCCGTGCTGCGGGCCTGAAGCCGCTGGGCGTCGATGGCAAAGCCACGGCGGACTGGGTGGTGGTCGATCTCGGTGACGTGATTGTGCACGTGATGCAGGAAGAGAGCCGTCAGCTCTACGAACTCGAAAAACTCTGGAGTTAATGCGTGAAGTTGCAGCTGGTCGCCGTCGGCACCAAAATGCCGGATTGGGTGCAAACCGGATTTCTGGAATACCTGCGTCGTTTCCCCAAGGACATGCCGTTTGAGCTGACCGAAGTGCCGGCCGGCAAGCGCGGGAAAAATGCCGATATCAAACGCATCCTCGAAAAAGAGGGGGAGCTGATGCTGGCTGCTGTGGGCAAAGGCAACCGCATCGTGACGCTGGATATTCCGGGGCAGCCATGGGAAACCCCACAGCTGGCCTCACAGCTTGAACGCTGGAAGCAGGATGGCCGCGATGTCAGCCTGCTGATCGGGGGACCGGAAGGCCTCTCGCCTGCCTGTAAAGCGGCGGCAGAGCAGAGCTGGTCGCTCTCGGCGCTGACCCTGCCCCATCCGCTGGTTCGGGTGCTGGTCGCCGAGAGTTTGTACCGGGCATGGAGCATTACGGCTAACCATCCCTATCATCGCGAATAACCCAGTTTAACCGGATTGATTAAAGCAGCGGATGAAATTACAACGCAACTCCTTTCGTGACTATACCGCCGAGCAGACGTTGTTTGTTCGCCGGGCACTGATCGCTTTTATTGGCATCATCCTGCTTTCCGGTATCCTGGTGGTCAACCTGTATCACCTGCAAATTATTCGCTACAACGATTACAGCACCCGCTCCAACGAAAATCGCATCAAGCTGGTAGCGGTAGCCCCTAACCGCGGCATTATTTTCGACCGTAATGGCGTGCCTCTGGCGCTGAACCGCACCATCTACCAGATTGAGCTGGTGCCGGAGAAGGTCGAAAACCTCGAAAAAACGCTGCTGGCTCTGCGCCCGATCGTCGACCTGACCGACGAAGATTTGGTGGCCTTTGAAAAAAAGCGTAAACGCTCGCGCCGCTTCACCTCAATCCCGATCAAGACCGGCCTGAATGACGTGCAGGTCGCCCGCTTTGCGGTGAATCAGTACGCTTTTCCCGGCGTGGAAGTGAAAGGTGAACAGCGCCGCTATTATCCCTATAATTCTGCGCTGACTCACGTGCTGGGGTATGTCTCCAAGATCAACGATCGTGATGTGGAACGGCTGGATAAAGAAGGTAAATGGCCTAACTACGCCGCCACGCACGATATTGGTAAGCTGGGCATTGAGCGCTACTACGAAGATATGCTGCACGGCAAAACCGGTTATGAAGAGGTTGAGGTAAACAACCGTGGTCGGGTGATCCGCCAGTTGCATGAACAATCACCCCAGGCCGGTCAGGACATCTACCTCACCATCGACCTGAAACTGCAGCAGTATATTGAAACACTTCTGGCAGGCAGCCGTGCTGCCGTGGTGGTGACAGACCCACGCAATGGCGATATCCTGGCGATGGTCTCCATGCCGAGCTATGACCCGAACCTGTTTGTCGACGGCATCAGCAGCAAGGATTACAACATGCTGCTCAACGACCCTGACCGACCGCTGATTAACCGCGCCACCCAGGGTGCCTATCCTCCGGCTTCGACTGTGAAACCTTACATTGCCGTTTCGGCGCTGTCTGCGGGGGTTATTAACCGCAACACCAGCCTGTTCGACCCGGGTTGGTGGCAGCTACCCGGCTCGGAAAAGCGCTTCCGCGACTGGAAGCACTGGGGCCACGGGCGTCTGAACGTGACCAAATCGCTGGAAGAGTCAGCGGATACCTTTTTCTATCAGGTCGCTTATGACATGGGCATCGATCGCCTGTCTGAGTGGATGAACAAGTTCGGTTACGGGCATCTGTCGGGTATCGACCTGGTGGAAGAAACGCCGGGCAATATGCCGACCCGCGACTGGAAAATGAAGCGTTTTAAAAAGCCGTGGTACCAGGGCGATACCATCCCGGTGGGGATTGGTCAGGGCTACTGGACGGCGACACCGGTGCAAATGAACAAAGCGATGATGATCCTGATTAACGACGGGGTCATTAAAACGCCGCACCTGATGTCTTCGAGTGTGGTCAACAACGTCAAGGTACCCTACCGCCAGCCGGAGATACCGCCCGTGGCGGATATCCATAACGGCAACTGGGAAATCGCCAAAGACGGCATGTACGGTGTGGCTAACCGGCCAAACGGTACGGCGCGTAAAAGTTTTGCCGATGCACCTTATAAAATCGCGGCTAAGTCCGGTACGGCTCAGGTATTTGGCCTGAAGGCTAACGAGACTTATAACGCCCATAAAGTGTCAGAACTGCTGCGAGACCACAAGCTGATGACTGCTTATGCTCCCTACGATAATCCCCGCGTGGCGGTGACCATGATCCTGGAAAACGGCGGTGCCGGTCCGGCGGTGGGCACCATCATGCGTCAGATCCTCGACCATATTATGCTCGGGGATAACAATACCAACCTGCCGGATGCGCCACCGCTGCCCTCCGGCTATGAAGGTGAATAACCATGAATGACAGTCATCAGAAACGCACCATCTGGACCAGAATTCACGTTGATCCCACCTTCTTTATTCTGATTGCCGCCCTGCTGGTCTACAGCGCTTTGGTCATCTGGAGCGCCAGCGGGCAGGATCCGGGCATGATGGAGCGTAAGCTCGGACAGATTGCGATGGGGGTGGTGGTGATGCTGGTGATGGCGCAGATCCCGCCCAGAGTGTATGAGGGCTGGGCACCCTATCTCTATATTCTTTGCGTGGTGTTACTGATCGCCGTGGATGCCTTTGGCCATATCAGTAAAGGCGCGCAGCGCTGGCTGGATTTGGGCGTGGTGCGTTTTCAGCCCTCGGAGATCGCCAAGATCGCCGTCCCGCTGATGGTAGCCCGCTTTATTAACCGCGATGTCTGCCCGCCAACGCTGAAAAACACGGCTATCGCGCTGGTACTTATTTTTATGCCGACGCTGCTGGTGGCGGCACAGCCGGACCTGGGCACCGCAATCCTGATTGCCTCTTCGGGGCTGTTTGTGCTGTTCCTGTCGGGCATGAGCTGGAAGCTGATCCTCGTGGCGGTGCTGATGGTCGCGGCCTTTGTTCCGGTGCTGTGGTTCTTCCTGATGCATGACTATCAGCGTGACCGTGTGATGATGCTGCTCGATCCGGAAAGCGACCCGTTAGGGGCCGGTTACCATATTATTCAGTCGAAAATCGCTATCGGTTCCGGCGGCCTGCGTGGCAAAGGCTGGCTGCACGGCACCCAGTCACAGCTGGAATTCCTGCCCGAGCGTCACACCGACTTTATCTTTGCGGTACTGGCGGAAGAATTAGGATTAGTCGGCGTACTGGTCCTGCTGGTACTCTACGTGCTGTTGATTATGCGCGGCCTGGTGATGGCCGCCCGTGCGCAGACTACCTTTGGCCGCGTAATGGCCGGTGGCCTGATGCTGATCTTCTTTGTCTATGTTTTTGTTAACATCGGCATGGTCAGCGGCATTCTGCCTGTGGTCGGGGTTCCGCTGCCGCTGGTCAGTTATGGCGGATCTGCCCTGATCGTTCTGATGGCCGGATTTGGCATAATTATGTCGATTCACACCCACCGAAAACTGTTGTCGAAAAGCGTTTAAGAGGCTTGAACATGCGTAAGGACTGGCTCTGGATTGGCCTGGCTGCAGCTCTGCTGGCAGCCTGTAGTACGACTGAACAGCAGGCTCCTGCTCCACAACAGCCGGCCTATAACGGCCCGGTGGTAGAAATTGGCGGCGTGGAACCCAAATATGAACCGTTAAATCCCAACGCCAATCAGGATTATTCGATGAACGGTAAGAATTACCGTATCGTGAAAGATCCGTCCAACTTCAGTGAAACCGGCCTGGCGACCTGGTACGGCGATGAAGCCAGCGGTAACCGTACGGCCAGCGGCGAGCAGTTCGATCCGGAAGGCCTGACCGCAGCTCACCCGACGCTGCCAATCCCAAGCTATGTTCGCGTTACTAACCTGGCCAACGGCCGTCAGCTGGTGGTGCGCGTTAACGATCGCGGTCCTTACACGCCGGGCAGGATTATCGATCTGTCGAAAGCAGCAGGCGATCGTCTGAATATCTCTAACAACACCCGCGTAAAAGTGGACTTTATCAGCGTGGCGCCAGACGGCACACTGTCAGGCCCCGGTACTGTTGGTACACGCGTTGCCAAACAAAGCTATGCGCTGCCTCCCCGCCCGGACATTGGTGGCGGTATGGTGGTGATGGGTGCCGGCGCGGCAGCGGGTGGGGCAGATTCTGCGCCTCAGCAGAGCCAGCCCATACAGCCGGTTCAACCGGTTGCCAGCCAGCAGCAACCGGAATCCCGCCCGGTGGATAACAGCAGCCTGAACAGTGATGACAGCATGGGTGCCCCGGTGCGTGGCAATGGCTTTTTGGGCGCGCCCCAGCCACTGCGTAACGGCGTGCTGGAAGGCAGCGAGCCGGTTCCAGCGCCTGTCTCTGCGCCTGCTGCCGTGACATCCCCTGCGGCTGTTGCCGTGCCAGCCGCTGCCGCCGCTGCGCCTCGTGCTGCCGCAGGCGGAACCACTTACGTGGTTCAGGTTGGCGCTGTCAGCGATCCGGCCCGCGCTCATCAACTGATGACTTCACTGAGCAAAAAATTCGGCGTGCCGGGTGCCGTAGACAACCACGGCAACGTTTACCGCATTCAGCTGGGCCGTTTCAGCTCGCGCCAGCAGGCCAGCGCTCTGCAGCAGCGTCTGTCTGCTGAAGCCAGCCAATCCTCATTTATCACGGTCGCACCTGACAAAATGTAATACTGCTCCGGCAAATCGTCAGCGGGTAACAGAGTGAAAACCTGTTAACCCGCACAGATAAAGACGGATGCCGGGCAGGACTGCTTTTGCTATAGTGAGTCACTTTTTTAACTTAGCCACGGATGTTGTAGTCCTGAACATGAACAATCTGACCTCTACCCAACTGCTCAAACGCCTGACGGCAGGTTCGCTGATTGCCCTCAGCCTCGTCTCTTTCGCCCACGCCGACGATGTGAACATTAAAACAATGATCCCGGGCGTGCCTGATATTGATGCTGAAGCCTATGTGCTGATGGACGCTAACTCCGGCAAAGTTCTGGCGGAGAAAAATGCCGATGCGCGGCGCGACCCGGCCAGCCTGACCAAAATGATGACCAGCTATGTCATCGGTCAGGCTGTCAAAGCGGGTAAAATCCATCAGGATGACGTGGTCACCGTGGGCAAAGATGCCTGGGCTACCGGCAATCCGGTGTTCAAAGGCTCCTCGCTGATGTTCCTGAAGCCAGGCGACCGCGTCCCGGTCTCCCAGCTGACCCGCGGTATCGTGCTGCAGTCCGGTAACGACGCCTGTGTGGCAATGGCTGACTATGTTGCCGGAAGCCAGGATGCCTTCGTTGGCCTGATGAACAACTACGTGAAGGCACTCGGCCTGCAGAACACCCACTTCCAGACCGTTCACGGCCTGGATGCGGACGGCCAGTACAGCTCTGCCCGTGATATGGCGCTGATCGGCCAGGCGCTGATCCGTGACGTTCCGGAAGAGTATGCCGTCTACAAAGAGAAAGAGTTCACCTTCAACAACATCCGCCAGATGAACCGTAACGGCCTGCTGTGGGATACCAGCCTGCAGGTTGACGGCATCAAAACCGGTCACACTGAAGCGGCCGGCTACAACCTGGTGGCTTCCGCGACCGAGGGTCAGATGCGTCTGATCTCTGCGGTGATGGGCGGCCACACCTATAAAGGCCGCGAAACCGAGAGCAAAAAACTGCTGACCTGGGGCTTCCGCTTCTTCGAAACCGTGGCGCCGCTGAAGGCCGGTAAAGAGTTCGCCTCTGAGCCAGTCTGGTTTGGTAACAGCGATCGCGTTCAGCTGGGCGTGGAAAAAGACGTTTACCTGACCATTCCACGTGGCCGGATGAAAGATCTGAAGGCCAGCTACACGCTGACCAACACTGAGCTGCACGCCCCACTGACCAAAAACCAGGTGGTGGGTACCATTAACTTCCAGCTGGATGGCAAAACCATCGAGCAGCATCCGCTGGTGGTGCTGAACGATATGCCAGAAGGCGGTTTTATCGGCCGTATCGTGGATTATATCAAGCTGATGTTCCACCACTGGTTTGGTTAACAGCCAGTGCCCCGCAGGATGTGACCACAACGGGGCGAATAAATTTGCGCCCCTTTAAGGGAAGGATTTATTCGCCCCCGCATCTTGCACCGCCAGTAAACCCCCTTGATTTCGGCGTAAATGCCCCCCATATTTGATTGATATCCAGGCTCCCGCTGCGGCGGGAGTCTTTGTTTTGGTGTTACCGGAGCCCCCTATGAAAACCAATCTTAAAGAACTGCTCGAATTCCCTACCCCGTTCACTTACAAAGTGATGGGACTGGCACAGCCGGAGCTGGTCGATCAAGTGGTTGAAGTTGTTCAGCGCCATGCGCCGGGTGACTACTCTCCGGACGTGAAGCCAAGCAGCAAAGGCAATTACCACTCGGTCTCCATCACCATCACGGCGACCCATATTGAACAGGTAGAAATCCTGTACGAAGAGCTGGGCAAAATCGAAATCGTTCGTATGGTTCTCTAAGCCCGCCGCCAGGCCCGGAGCAACTGGTTGTTGCTTCTGGTCAGCGTTATACTCCCTTCACGTTAATCAGCGGACTTCGCGTTTTGAACCAGGATACCTTACTGATCCGTCAGCTGGGCTTACAGCCCTGGGCTCCCGTCTCTCAGGCTATGCATGACTTTACCGATCGGCGTGATGACACCACCCCGGATGAAATCTGGCTGGTAGAGCATCAACCGGTGTTCACTCAGGGTCAGGCGGGAAAAGCGGAACACCTGCTGATGACCGGTGACATTCCGGTGATGCAGAGCGACCGAGGTGGCCAGGTGACCTATCACGGGCCGGGCCAGCAGGTGATGTACGTGATGATCAACCTCAAGCGCCGTAAAGTGGGCGTTCGCCAGTTGGTGACCGCTATTGAACAAACGGTGGTCGATACCCTGGCACATTTTGGTGTGGAAGCAGCCGCCAGGCCGGACGCTCCTGGCGTTTACGTCAGCAATAAAAAGATTTGCTCGCTGGGGCTGAGAATTCGTCAGGGCTGCTCATTCCATGGTCTGGCGCTGAACATCAACATGGATCTGGCTCCGTTCCTGCGCATCAACCCCTGCGGCTATGCCGGGCTGGAGATGACCCAGCTGAGCGCGCTGAAGCCCGGCACCACCCTATCCGACGTACAACCCCTGCTGATTGAACACTTTGCCAGACAGCTGGCAATCCCTGAGATCGCCTGGCTGGCTGGCAGTGCGTTGCCGTAAAGATAACCCTGCGTGCTGATTTACAATTCCGTCACACTTTCTCTTGCTGGCTGGCTGCAAGTCGCCAGTCGGAATGATATAATTTTTGCGCTTTTATCAAAAAAAGTTGAATACCATATTAACTCTTTGAGTTTTGCGGCTGTGATAGCGCATGCCAACCTGGAACTTGCAAGAATATGAGTAAACCCATTCAGATGGAACGCGGCGTTAAATACCGCGACGCAGACAAAATGGCCCTGATCCCGGTGAAAACGGTGGTCACTGAGCGCACGGAGATTTTACGTAAGCCGGAGTGGATGAAAATCAAGCTGCCAGCTGACTCCAGCCGCATTCAGGGCATTAAAGCCGCCATGCGCAAAAATGGCCTGCACTCCGTCTGTGAAGAGGCTTCCTGCCCTAACCTTGCAGAATGTTTCAACCACGGCACGGCAACTTTTATGATCCTGGGGGCCATCTGTACCCGTCGCTGTCCGTTCTGCGATGTGGCCCATGGCCGACCGATCGCGCCGGATGTTAATGAGCCGGGCAAACTGGCCCAGACCATTGCAGACATGGCTCTGCGGTACGTGGTGATCACTTCGGTTGACCGCGATGACCTGCGTGATGGCGGTGCCCAACACTTTGCGGACTGTATCACCGCTATCCGCGAGAAAAGCCCGAACATCAAGATTGAAACGCTGGTGCCGGACTTCCGTGGCCGTATGGATCGCGCGCTGGAAATCCTGATTGCCACGCCGCCAGACGTCTTCAATCACAACCTGGAAAACGTGCCGCGTGTTTACCGTCAGGTACGTCCGGGCGCTAACTACGAATGGTCGCTGAAGCTGCTGGAGCGCTTTAAAGAGGCACATCCGGAGATCCCAACCAAATCCGGCCTGATGGTCGGACTGGGCGAGACAAATGCGGAAATTGTTGAGGTAATGCGTGACCTGCGCCGTCACGGCGTGACCATGCTGACGCTGGGACAGTACCTCCAGCCAAGCCGCCACCACCTGCCGGTTCAGCGCTACGTCAGCCCGGCTGAATTTGATGAGATGAAAGAAGCGGCAATGGAGATGGGCTTCACTCATGCGGCCTGTGGCCCGTTCGTGCGATCGTCCTATCACGCGGATATGCAGGCGAAAGGCCTGGAAGTGAAGTAACTATCTGTTTCGCCCTGCCGGTGACAGACACAAGCTCCGGAGACAAATTTATCCCATCCGACCGTTATATTTTTTTACAACCAGGCAATAGAAACAAAAAACGGATGACCTGGTCATCCGTTTTTTTATCTCTTCCGCAGAAGATTACTCTTTGTGAGCCACCTGCTCTGCAGGCTTTTCTTCAGCGACCGGCGCTTTTTTAGCGGAAGTGTCGTCGTCACTCATGGCTTTTTTGAAGCCTTTAATCGCTGACCCCAGATCGCCACCGAGAGAACGTAACTTGTTGGTTCCGAACAGTAATACGATCAGAGCGCCGATGATCAGCAGCTTGGCAATACTGATACCTTCCATACACACCTTCTTTTTAGTATCTGACCTGACAAACGGTCAATAGCAATAAAGTGTATTAACGCGCACATCACCGGTCAATACAACCGCAATCTGTAACAGAGTAATATCTGCACAGCTGCATCCGGGATAATATCAGATAAATCGACTCAGGAAAGCCTGCAATCGGGGATGCTGTGGATTTACCAGTACCTCTTCCGGCGGCCCCTGCTCCACCACCACTCCGCCGTCCATAAAGACCACCCGATCCGCGGCTTCACGGGCAAAGCCAATTTCATGCGTCACCACCACCATCGTCAGCCCCTGATCGGCCAGGGTGCGCATGGTAGCGAGCACTTCCCCCACCAGCTCAGGATCCAGCGCCGAGGTTGGCTCATCAAACAACATCAGTTTAGGCCGGATAGCCAGCGCACGGGCAATCGCCACACGCTGTTGCTGCCCGCCAGAAAGATGACGAGGCCAGGCATCCGCTTTATCGCTTAACCCGACCGTGGCCAGCAGCCCGGTCGCATGGCGTGTGGCCTCTTCCCGCGACTGCTTGTGCACACCAATCGGTGCCTCGATGATATTCTGCAACACCGTCATATGAGGATAAAGATTGAACTGCTGAAACACCATGCCAATCTCCTGGCGCTGGCGGGCAATTTTCCGCGCCGACAGACGACGCAGCAGCCCTTTTTTCAGCTCATAGCCGACCTGATGGTCACCGACCATAATCGACCCGGCGTTCATATCTTCCAGATGGTTAATGCAGCGCAGGAAAGTGGATTTTCCCGAGCCGGAAGGCCCGAGGATCACCACAACTTCGCCAGGCATCACGTCCATATCAATACCCTTAAGCACGGCATTTTCACCATAGCTTTTATGCACATTGCGTGCGCGCACCAGCGGCTGGATGTCGCTCATGCATCCTCCTTACGGACCAGGGGACGGTTGACCAACGGGCCTGCTTTGCAGTCCATTGCAGGCTGGCGACGCTTCGCCACTGTCACGGTACGACGTACACCTCGCGAGTAGTAGCGTTCAATCGCTGACTGACCGACATTGAGGAGCGAGGTGATCAACAGATACCAGATCACCGCCACCATCAGCATGGGGATCACTTCGAAGGTCCGGTTATACACCGACTGCACCGAATAAAGCAGATCGCCCATGGCGATAACGCTCACCAGCGAAGTTGCCTTGATCATACTGATCAGCTGGTTGCCTGTTGGCGGAATTATCGAACGCATCGCCTGGGGAATAATGATGCGGCGCAGCGCGCGTGCACGGCTCATCCCGAAGGCCTGCGTGGTTTCCACCTGCCCGTTGTCCACCGACTGCAATCCGGCACGAATGATTTCCGCCATGTAGGCCGCTTCATTCAGCGCCAGACCAGCGACAGCAGCGGTCAGAGGGGTGATAAGATCGTTCGTGTTCCAGCTTGCCAATACCGGGCCGCCCAGCGGGATACCGAGGGAGATTTTCGGGAACAACGTTGACATGTTGTACCAGAAAATCAGCTGCACCAGCAGCGGTGTGCCGCGGAAAAACCAGATATATAAACGGGATAATCCACTCAGCAGGCGGTTATCGGACAGGCGGCCAATCGCCAGCAGCAATCCCAGCAGCGTACCGAGGATCATTGACACCCCGGTCAGCCCCAGCGTTACCTGCAACCCCTTCATCACCGAGGCCTCGGTGAACCACTTCAACACCACGTTCCACTCAAAATTGGGATTGGTGGCCACCAGCCAGGCAAAGTTGGCAGCTATCACCAGCACCACCATCCAGGAGAGCAGGCGTCCATAGTGAGGTGCGCTGCGGGCGAAAGCCACATCGCGCTGCTGCACGTCGGCCCTCTCCCTGGCTGGTGAATCGGTGGTGCCGTTGATCATTTCGCTGCCTCTTTCGCCAGGTTAATCCCCGGTGCAGTGATCATGTTGCCGTCCAGCTTCCACTTCTTCATGATCGCCGCGTAAGTGCCGTTGGTGAACAGCTCCTGGTAACCGTCCAGCACCACTTTGCCCAACTCTGAGTCTTTCGGCACCACGGTGCCCTGGAAGATATCGCCAAAGCCGTTTTTCTTGCCCTGGCCGGTCAGTTCCAGCTGGCCATGCGCCTGGTCAACAAAGTAGACCAGCGGAGCCTGAGAAGAGAAGAAGGCGTCAGAACGTCTGGAACGCACCGCCAGAATAGAGGATGGCTGGTCGGTGAAGGATTGTACCGTCACGGCTGGCTTGCCCGCTGCAGTACAGGCTTCTGACTGCTTACGGATCACCTGTTCGGCAGAGCCGGCAGCCATCACAGCAATGCGTTTGCCACAGGTATCTTCCAGGCCATTGATTTTCGCCGGATTACCTTTTTCAACGGCAAACACCACAAACTCCTGCACGAAATCGATAAAGTCGTTTTTCTGCTGGCGGTCCGGATAATCGCCAACCGGACCGATGGCCAGCTGATAACGACCAGACTTGATCCCGGCCAGCACGCCTGACAGGCCGCTTACCGTTGCATGTTCAATTTTGATCCCCAGCACCTGTGCCAGTGCCTGGGTAAGATCGGCTGAAGCACCGGTCATGGACGTCGGGCCTTCAACGATCTCATACGGAGGGAAGGAGCCGTTGTTTACCGAGATCATTTTACCGGCCTGCCGGATATCAGCCGGTAAGCGGTCATGCAGTGACTGATTCATTTTCTGAGCCGGAATGGCATCTGCAGCCTGAGCCAGACCTGCGGTTAACCCCAGAGCGAGACCAATGGCAGTAGCAATCGTCTTCATCAGTAAACTCCCCGGTATTTTATTGATTGTTAAGTTCTGGACGGGCAAAACGACGGTTTTCCAGCACCGGTAACACATCGCGGGCATGCGTGATGCGGGCAGGATCCAAATCAGCAAAGACCAGCGCCGGAGACTCAGCGGCTTTGGCTATCGCCACGCCCAGTGGGTCAACAACCAGGCTGTTACCGATATTGCGCGGGCCGCACTCGCCCACCGCAACCAGATAGCAGGTGTTTTCTAACGCACGTGCGGTGACCAGCACCTCCCAGTGCATCTCCTTCAGCGGACCTTTTACCCAGGCGGCAGGCAGCACCAGCACGTCCGCACCATCCAGTACCAGACGACGGGCCTGTTCCGGAAAACGCACGTCATAGCAGGTCATCAGACCGACTTTCATTCCGGCAACGTCAACCAGCGGCGGAACTTCGTTGCCCGGCGTCACATTGCGGGACTCCTGCATGGCGAAGGCATCATAGAGATGCAGCTTGTCGTAGCGGCCGACGATCTCACCGTTGCGGATGACAATCAACACGTTCAGCGCGCGGCCATCACCGTTCGGGACGTGTACGGTCATGATGGTGGTCAGGTTATTCCCCCGGCTGGCCGCATAAACCTCGGTCAGGAACGGGCCATCCAGCGGTTGGGCGGCTTTCAGCACCAGATCGGGATCGGCGATATCCCGGGCGAGCACGCCTTCCGGCAGGACCAGTAAATCAGCCCCTCCTGCTTCAGCCTGGGCCATCAGACCGGTAATGGTCACGGCATTTTCCTGCCACTCGCGGCTGACAGCGAACTGTCCTAATGCTACTTTCATCGTGATACTCCTGTGGTCACGGCGGGGAACAGCTCTTCCGGCGTGAGGCGGTGTGAAGTGATACCCTGTTCAAAAAGCTCGCGGGTAAAATCATTTATCATCTTCTTGTTAGCGGCAAACCCGTTGGCGTTCCAGTCGGCAGGTAAATCCTGCGCGGTACGTCGCAGATCGTCGAGCAGCCATGGGGTGGTATCGGCGTATTTTTCGCGTTTGTCGTGCCACAACTTTGCAGACTGTTCAATCAGTTTGCTGACCTGCAGCGTGATTTCCGGATGGGCTTCAGCAATTTCAGGTTTGAAGGCCAACAGATGGTGGCCGGGGATGTAGCCCGCACGGTTAAAGTAGTCCAGCTCCGCCTGCCGAAAGTCGGTTTGCAGCTGACGCAGACCGGAGCCCTTAAGGAAGAAGCCCTGCGGCATAAAGGGGGTAAATACCGCATCCAGCTCGCCCGCCCTGAGCAGGTCGATCAATGGATGCTCGCCCGGTGCGGCTTCAATGCGTCCGGGGCGTCCAAAGCCGTTCAGACGGTCGACAATCGGATGTTCCGGCGTCAAACGACCGGCGTACCAGTAGGCATCATCAATCCCCACACCGGCTTCACGCAGCAGCGCCCGGGTCCAGGTATTCCCGGAGTCCTGCCAGCCGGTCACGCCGATTTTTTTTCCTTTTAGCTGCGCCAGGGTAACGATCGGATTGTCGTCGGTGGTGATGATGCAGCGCTGGCGAAAACCGCGCATCAGGAAATGAGGCAGTGCCAGCAGCGAGTTGTCGCCCTTCGCCCTCAGCTGAGCATAGCGGCTGAAGGAGATTTCCGCTGCGTCATAATCACTGCTGGTTGCCAGGTCGCCCACCAGCGTACCCACGCGATGAACTTCCAGCCTGAAGCCCTGTGGCTTGATATCGCCCAGTGCCAGCGGCGTGAAGTAATCCCAGTCTCGTACCGCCAGTCTGATCGTTACCATCTGTTCTCTCTCGTTGCCTGAATGCACCGGCACGCGGCGCTTAAATTGTGTGCAAGTGGGGCTTGAATTCGATACTAGATCGATAATAATAGCTGTACAATAATTTCTTTGTTACTGAACAAATGGATTTCTTATGACCTCAACGCTGGACCTCAACTGGTTTGCTGAACGCCTGACGGATGCCTCGGTGAAAGGGATTGCGGGTGTGACCGCTGGACTTATCCGCGAGGGACAGATCCCGATCGGCACCCATCTGCCGTCGGTGCGGGATCTGGCTGAAGCATTGGGGGTCAGCCCGGCAACAGTCTCTGCGGCCTGGGGACAGCTGAAGCGGCAAAAAGTGATCGCCGGGAAAGGACGCAGCGGAGTGTGGGTCTGTGGTGATAATGTGACCCCAAGACCGGTGCGTTTTGAGAAGATTGGCAATTATGGCGACAATATCCGCGCCGATCTTGCGATGGCCTCGCCGGATCCCGCTCTGCTTCCTGACCTGAAACAGGCAATGCTGCACGGCATCCAGTGCCCGCAACTGAACAGCTATCAGCGCGATCCTATCGCTCCTCCCCTGCTGGAGGCTGTGCGCCCAGGCTGGCCTTACCAGGCCGAGGCCTGGCTTGCGACAGACGGCGGGTATGATGCGATGAACGGCATCATGCAGACGCTGTTTTTACCGGGTGAAAAGGTGATTATCGAAGATCCGACCGCCACCCGCCTGCTCGATATGCTGGACAATATTGGCGCCGAGGTCATGCCGCTGGCCTGCGACGAACACGGGCCATTGCCAGGCGCGCTGGCCATGCTGCTGAGCAAAGGGGCTACGGCGATGATCTTTCAGCCCAGGACACATTCCGCGACCGGTCATACGGTCAGTGAAGCACGCTGTGAAGAGCTGGCTAAGGTGCTGATGGGCACCAGCACGATGATTATAGAGGATGACGGGATTGGCGAGCTTTCTGCTTATCCGGTGTGGAGCCTGGGGCGCTATTTCCCGCAACGCACGCTGCATGTGCGATCCTTCTCCAAAGCCTACGGTCCCGATCTGCGGCTGGCAGTGTTATCAGGCCCGCGTGAGACGCTGAAGCGTATCCAGTCATGGCGAAACTTTGGTGCCAGCTGGACCAGCCGTATTCTCCAGCAGGCCGTCGCCTGGATGCTGCAGGATAAGAATACTCAGCAGCAGATTTATCAGGCGAAAGCGATCTACAGCGGCCGCCGCCGTCAGCTTCTGACCGCACTTGCCGCAAGAGGGCTGACGCTGCCGGACCGCGACGGGCTGAGTATTTTTATTCCGGTGCAGTCTGAACAGTTCGCGATGATTACCCTGGCGGCCAGAGGCATCGCCGTATTGCCGGGCGAACGCTGCCGCAGCGGTGGGAGACAGTTTATCCGTGTCAGCATTTCGATGATCCAGCCTGACAGCATTAACAGCATTGCCGATGCGCTGGTGCTGGCCAGCGGGCAGGACATCAGTGCTGTTGGTTCAGATCTTTAATCAGATAGCGCGGAGATTCACTGTAACCTTCACGGGCATAAAACGCATGGGCTTTAATCCGGTATTCGTGGCAGTGCACCTCGACCCGGTCGCAACCCCGCTCACGGGCAAGTTCTTCGGCATGCTGCAGCAACTGCTGCCCTGCTCCTTTGCTGCGCTCGCCTTCCGCGATGCAGAAATAGCTGACGCGGGCAAAATCCCCGGCCAGCGCCAGTTGAGGGATAAAATGCAGCGACAGAAACCCCAATACGGTGCTGCCATATTCGGCTATCAGCAGCTGTTCAGTCGGGTCATCAATCAGCTGGGTCAGACGACGGTCGATAAAGGCCTCGGTATTTTCATAGCCCAGTTCGGTTAACAGGGCGCTCAGGGCAAAGCTGTCTTTGGGCTGCGCCATTCGGATCTTCATTGCTGTTCCTCCAGGTGGGAGCCTGATTCACCGGCTCTTTATCGCATATGTTTATAGCCTGCCTGCCAGGATTAGCAACCCCCAGCAGAACAGGGACCTGTTACAGAAACAAGGCGATTATTCTGCCATAAGGCCATGGACAGGCATTTTGTCGTGGCGGGAGCACTGATTAATGTTTCCTTAATAATGTTTCGCCACACTCTTTGAGGTAACTGCTCAAAGAGATGACAAAAAATGAATCTGATCCCTAAATCCCTGAGCGAAGGAGTCGCTGTCGCCGTTAGCCTGTTCGCGATAGCTTTCTGGCTGGCGCAATTTTTCTCCCGTTAATTCCTCTCAGTCCCACGCCCTGAGAACGCGGGCGTTGGGGCAAAAAAAAACCCGCCATTCGGCGGGTTTTAAGAATTCTGTCTGATAACTTAAATAGCGGCAACGTTAGCAGCAGATGGGCCTTTGGCGCCGTTGGTGATTTCAAACTCTACACGCTGACCTTCAGCCAGAGTTTTGAAACCGTTGCTCTGGATGGCAGAGAAGTGTACGAACACGTCTTTGCTACCATCTTCAGGAGTAATGAAACCGAATCCTTTGGACTCATTAAACCACTTAACGCTACCTTTAATCTTAGACATCTATATTACCTTTACATGAAAAATGGACACTAAACTGTGTCGCCAGTTAGTACAGCAATTGCAGAGGCTTTTGTCCAGTGGACAATAAAGAAAAAGTGATAAATATCGCCTTTTTCTCAGAAACGTCATAATTGCGGCCCTTTCCGGCAGCTAAAACTGCCAGCGGAACCAGGCGAAGTAAACGTTTCCGTTGTTGTAAGTCCCTGGAATATAAGTCATCTGGAAAGTCGCCTTGCTGTAACCTATTGATGCCAGGGGCAGCACTGCCGGCACCGGGATATACTTCCAGTTATCACGCGCGGTTACCCCTGCGGTATAGCCCAGACCCAGGCGGAAATTCTGGTCATTCAGCGGACGCCAGATCTTTTCCCAGCCGTAGCCCATAAAGGGTTCCCACTTGTTGTAAGAGTCCTTAAACGCCATAGCATACAGACCGTTCCAGTTACCTTTATCGTCAAAGCGTGACATCCCCACCCCGGCGCCCCACGGTCGCTCATTGTAGTGGTCGGTCTTTTCTTTGTCGTAGGTCCAGCGGTTATGCCAGGTGATCGCGGGTACGTACAAATCGTAGCCCTGCGGCTCGTTCCATGTTGTGCTGACTTTGTCAGTGAAATCCTGCCAGGTTGAAGATATGGCGGTGCCAAGCGTTTGTGCCTGCGCCATCTGTGCTGCGGCAAGCCCGCCGGACATTGCCACCATGAGAAGAGAAATTCTGTATAGCTTCACGATAGTTACACCAGGTGTTGAAAATAATGCGCCTGTTTCACGCATTAATAAGGATCATAACGTCTTTTTTTGTCTGGCTCGTATTATAAGCATCCTGATTAAACAATTCATGAATGCTATGTGACTGAAATTCTGCCACTGAGTTTTTTGAAACCTGGCATCAATTCCTTACTTCAGACGCAAAAAGATAACACACAGAACCAATAAACTGCGCCAGGAGAACTCTGAAGTTCGCCAGGGTTGACCTGCTAACCCCTTTGAAAACGACCATAAAAAATGATCTGAGTCATTTTTTTGAAGCTATCAGGAAATTTTTAGCCTGAAAGTAAAATAAATCCGATAAAACAAACAGTATTTATCGTAAATCACCCGAAACATCTGTGGTTGATTTGGCTTATCTCTTTCCAATCAGGTTGTTAGCAGTGAATGTCATTTCATGAAATTGATAAACAATATTTATCGATCATCGGTTAAATTTTGGTAAGATTAATCTTAATGTGGGGCGAGAAGGAAGAGGTACCTGTGTGAGAATACGGTGCTGGAGATGCGGGCATACAAGGATTATTTTTACATCCAGCGGTGACCGGTTCGGTGACCACCATGGCGCCATTTGCGCTCATTGTTATAACCCAATAACGCTGAAAGATTGCTTGTTTAACGCGCGATTATCAGCCACATCGGAGGAAGAATTCCCCCCAGCCCCTTCGCCGGAACCTGACGAGGCAAAGATCTATAAGCCAGCTACAGGCATGCATTTAAAGAGGTGACAGCGCAACCGTTGGTGCCGTCACCCCGTCGATCAGAACAGAATCTTAAAGACACCTGTAATTGTCAGCAGCCCGACAATGAAAATAATTGCAATAATCCAGAGAATAATCTTCATTCCATTTTCCTCAACCAAAGTCAGTATTCACTACGATGTAGCGACTTGAGTATAGAAGAGGATTTCATGCCCTGCATGCCGCCAGTAAACGGGCACCAACGGAACCCATTTCGGCATTGCTCCACTCAACCGATCAGATCTTTAATAATGCTGACCGGAGCATCCGATGGTGAATTCTGTTAACTCTTCCCGCAGTAGCCTGCAAATTTTTCACGATGCTGTCGCCGAACAGCCCCGCAGTTCTGAAAATGCTGAAAACAGTTCAGTTCACAGCGAACGAAGCCAGACCAGCCTGCCTGGAGAGAGCAGCGGGATCCACCATGTTGCCGGGGCCTGCTATTACTCAGCCAACGAAGCAGCGCTTCATCACAAACTGGCAGCCCTCTTTGGTCGTCATATTGACGGTGAGAATGCCGCCGATTTTCATCGGCTGATCGAAGATCGTACCCGGCAGCTACACGCAATGCGGGAAACGCCGGAGTCTGTTGAAGCGGTCCTGACAAAAGGCAGCCGGCTGGACGGTATTGCTCAGGTTACGCGCGGGGCGGTACGTGCCATCCCTTTTGCCGTCGCTTCAGTGGCATTTGACACTTATCCTCAGCTCAGTGCTTTTGCTGAAGGGGCGGCCCAGCTGGGTTTGCACGCCGGGTTGCAGTCGGGTATTGCTGATACCTTTGGTGGCGCCCTGCTGGATAAGGCCACAGCGGATACCCGATGGCTGGCGGCGGAACCTTCACGGCTCGAACCGGTGATGCAGCAGGCCAGCGAACAAAAAAAGCCGACTACCGGCAGACTGGCCGGTGAAAACGCAGCGGCGATCCAGACCTACAGCCTGAGAAACGTATTGCGTTTGGGCACTGCTGCTGCGGTAACAGCAAAATTCGGCCCGGCAACAGCGGCCAAAGTTGATACATGGCTCACCGCTGGAGGAGGTCTGGTCGCAGGGGGCCTGATGTCCGGCGCAACACATGCGGTTGATCGTCAGCAGGGGCGTGCAGGGCCCGAATACCTGCTGGGCCGCACCGACTGGAAAGAGCAATATCTCGCGCTTAAAAATACCAACGCCTTCACTGCTCCTCTGACCGGTGCGGGTAAGCGGCTGGCAAAACTGCCATTGAATATGGCCACGGATGGATTAAGAGCAGGACGGGAAGTAGTAAGCGCAGCTGGTATGTCAAAAAATGGGTTGCTGGCCGGCGGGTTTGCCGCCACGCTCTCAGCCCGCAGCGCCGTCAGCCAGGCCATGAACAGCAAAGGTTTTAATGCTGCCTCACAGGCTGCAATGAGCCACCTGACTAACGTTGCCCTCTCTGCACCGATCTTTGCCTCCGTGCCGGCGGCGGAGATCCTTGCCCCGGTAATATCAGACAAACTCACGCAAAAACTGCAGGAAGGGATTCCTGGAGCGGTGCAGTGGGGAGCCGACCAGCTGCAGGCCCGCCTGAGTTCCCACGGGCCTGGCCGTCCGCCGGGCAACAGTTGATAACGATCACGATCTGCGGATTCTTTACAGACAATTCTCAGGGTTACTCCGTGACCCGGCTAGACTGAAAAGTGTCATTTGCTATGGACTCACTTGCTATGACTTACCCAAAGGTTAACAAGGAGATCTTATGAGCACGGTAAACAGCAGTATGGGCAGATACAGCCTGAAAGCGAGAAATGCGGGCGACTATATTAAAGGGTCGATCGCCATCAATGATGAAGGGGGTTCGCAGCTGACGCTGCAGGAATTTAATGAACACTACCTTGACGATGTGATTAATAACGTAATTTATCCGGTCACCGGTGGCAATCCCGCCATCACAAAAGCTTTTCGTGATGAGATGGTGAAGGCGGGTTTTGAGCAACCGCATTAAACCTCGTCGCCTGGCCCAGGGCCCTCTTGCGGCCCTGCAGTCAGGCTGACTGCCCCTCTTCTGCTGGCAGTAACAGAAATTGCTGCAGTTTCCCGGCCTGCCCGGCAAAACGTTCAAATAATTCCGTCAGCTGATGCGCTTCCAGTGCGCTAAACGGCTGGCGTGCCCACAATAAAACGCGCTGCTGTTCAGGCAGAGTGGCGGTCAATATCGGCGGATGTGCCAGCCCCAACAGGTTGCACTGCAACAGCGTATTCAGCGTTGCCGGACTGGAGAAATCGGCCTCCTGCATCGGGAGCAGGCAGCTGAGCGTCAGATGATCCTGTGGGCTTTCTTCCAACTGCAGGGTCAACCCGTCCCCGAGATCCATCACATAACTGCTGCTGACATCCAGCTGCTGGCTGTCGATACGCAGCTGGCGCAGCAGCGGGCTGAGCACCATTTTCAGGGTCGTTGTACTGGTCATCGTCGTCTCCTTTTATCGGCGTGATGAGCCCACACCACGGTTAACGTTACGCATCAGTTCTGCCACTTCGGTACGCGTGGCCGCATCCTGACGCCGCCTGCGGGAGTCATAGACCGCGCGCTTCATTTGTGGTTTCAGCTCGGTGTCATCCCCACCGCTTTCCGTCTGGTAGTAGACATTGATATTCCTTGAAGCCTGGTATTGCTCGTAAAGTCCCCCGCCATGACGGCGGGCAATCTGCTTCAGCGAGCGCAAATCTTCGTCATCAATCGGCATCCCCTCGCGGCGCATTTCCCGCTGATAAAGGTCGTTTACCTCCTGCCGGGAGGCTTTACTTCCGTGCAGTAACACCTCGCGTATCTCCGGGTCTGGTGCCTGGGGCGCATACTCCTTTACGATGCGATAATGCTTAGAGAGATCGTAGTTCTGCTCTTTATCCGCACGACCATACAGCGGCCACGCATCGGAGTAGATCCGTTCACCGTTTATCCGTCGGTCACCCACCATGACAAAGGCATGATCGCCATCCATAGCGCTGCAAACGGCAACCGGTTCAGTGATGCCCGATGAAGCGAGCAGCAGCCCATTCACGGCGGCCATTTCGCCGCAGTTTCCGGCCCGAAAACGGGCGGCGCGGTAAGGCTGGCTGTCTGCCGTACAGGCTACGGCGCGCGAAGCGACGGTACGCTTTACCGAGCCGCCGTGGGTGTGAATGATGTCGTGGATCTGGTTGGCCGAGCCTTTATCCAGCGCTTTCCAGGTATCCTCAATCGACCTGTTGGCCTGTTTGATGATCTTCTGCTGGCTTTCGGTCACGGTAATGATCCTGCCGTTACGGGTCCCTTCCAGTCCCGGTTTACCGGGCAACATCACTGCAGACTCCGGAGCAGGACGGCGACTGGCTGAAGCACCGAACAAATTAAAAGGCATATCTCTCGTCCCGATTGTTGAACAGATTCTGTTGGGTGGCCGTTTGCCGCAGGAAGTTCCCGTCCGGGAAACCCGCAGAACGGTGGCAACGAGCTGCAGGGTGCCAGGCTGGTGCAGGTAAACAGCCCTGCTTTTGCCAGTTTGCAGAGTAAAAATCCGGCTCTGTGCGCCTGTCACTCCGCGACAAATAACATCAATACCAGCGACCTGAGCGACAGGTCGAAAACAGGCACCGGTGACTTAACCTGCGTCGACAAAGTCATGAATGTTGCCAACACCATCGCTATCGGGAAAGGTAGGCTTCCGGCATAAAAAAACACCCTGCCAGCTTACCGCTAACAGGGTGGGATACCCTCTCCTGGGCGATCGTCGATCGCCCCTTGACACTCTTCTCAGAGAATGACGACTGGGGATTCTCAGGCTTATTTACTGCTCTCACTGCCCCCCTGAGCAGTGGCTCCTCCGCCCTGCAGGGCGGACAGAATGGCGCCAAGCCCCAGCATCTGCAATGCTCCCCCCAGCTTACCGGCGATGCCGCTGCTGTTCTGGCTGCTGCCATCCTGAGTCCCACTGTTGCTCTGCGCAGCCGTCGGCGAAGATCCCGTGCCCGTACCAGACTGACCGGAAGTGTCTGCGCTGTCGGAAGACTGGCCGAGCATCTTCTTAATCAAATCCATCAGCTGAGTCATGATATCGCCGCTGCCGGAAGCATCCTGCGAGCCGGACGTGCCGCTACCAGTGTTATTTCCGGCGGTATTACCGGTAGAGTTATCACCGGAGGACTGACCGAGCATTTTTTTAATCATGTCCATCAGCTGGGTCATGATATCGCCGCTGCCGGAAGCCTGCTGGCTGCCTGAGCTGCCATTTCCACTGGCATTGCTGGCATCGGTACCGGTTTTGTTACCGCCTTCCGCCCCTTTGCCCTGCAGCAGCTGCACGATGGCGTTCAGCAGTTGAGTCAGGCTATTAGTGATACTGTTTTGATCGCTATTTGCCCCCTGACCGCCTTCGCTACCGCTACTGTTTTTAGTCACATCATTCGTGGCCTGGCTGCCGAACTGCACGCCCTGTCCGCCAACTTTGCTCAGCGCGCTGGAGCCGAAATTCAGTGCACTGCTCAGGCCATTCCCCTCCTGCGATCCACTATTACGCGAACCGTTAATACCGATATCCTGCCGTCCCTTACCCGAAAGATCGGCATCCGGCATTTCCATACCACCTGCTTTTCCCCCACCAAATGCCCCACTTAGTCCGCCGCCAATTTTCATGCCACTCATAGGTACCTCCATTGATTGAAATGTGTACTTCTGCGAGTCAGCCCACCCTGACTGGAGCCATTGTGCCCCGGGCTTTTTCTCACTTTATAGGTGGGTGATGGCAATAAAGGGTTCCCTGTTAAGAGAAGAAAGGCGCATTACTGGCAATCTGAATTACACAATCTTTACGAATGACAATCTAAACCTTGCACTTTTTTACACATACTTATCAATCATCTGGCCTGTTTTTGTAGGGATTTCCCTACCTTGCGACCCGGAGATCCCCACAGCAACTTCAGATGAAACTGATAGCCCTGCAAGGCCAGGCTAGTAAATAGTAAGTGAAAATTAAGTGTTACCAGCGGCCGATCGGGTCCCTTATTCTGTTGTATTTCGTCTCTTATTTCACATCAGGTTGCCAACTGAATTTGTAATAAATTAGTCTGAGGGAAGACAGGAGAGAGTATGTTGACGGGCAGTGAAAACAAAACAGAGCTGGCAAGAACGGACATTCACGCTAACCTGCATCCGATGGTTAATACGCTCGCACCGCTGAAGGTCGACCTTTTGCTGGAGGGCGAGACTGGCACCGGGAAAGACACCCTGACCCGGCGTATTTATCAGCTTTCCGGCGCAAAAGGGCCCCTGGTTCCCGTTAACTGTGCCGCCATTCCGGAAAACCTGGCCGAAAGCGAGCTGTTCGGGGTGATGGCCGGAGCCTATACCGGGGCCAGCCATTCGCGTGCCGGGTATATTGAGGCCTCTGACAAAGGCATCCTGTTCCTGGATGAAATTGACAGCATGCCGCTTATCCTGCAGGCAAAATTACTGCGCGTGCTGGAAACCCGCGCGATACACCGCTTGGGTTCAACACAGCCGGTTCCGCTGGACCTGAGGGTGATTGCCGCCTCGCAAACTCCGCTGGCCGGGCTGGTTGAAGAGGGACGTTTCCGTCGCGATCTCTACTTCCGCCTGTCAACCATTAAGATTGAAACGCCGACGGTACGCTCCCATGCAGAATTGATCATTCCGCTGTTTCGCCGGTTTACTCAGGAGGCGGCAATGCGCCTTAAGCAGTCCATCCCACCCCGTTCGCTGGCGCTGGATGAGGCTCTGCTGCTACACAGCTGGCCGGGAAATATTCGCGAGCTGAAAGCCGCAGCCGAACGTCATGTTTTGCAGCTGCCACCGCTGTGTGATTTTTCGCCCTGCGATGGCGAAGCCACCCTGCTGAAAGACCGCCTGCGCAGAATAGAGCGCAGCCTGATTAAAGAGTGCCTGCACCGGCATGGCCATAAAATTGATGATGTGGTGCATGAATTAGGGATCCCACGCCGCACGCTTTATCACCGGATTAAGTTACTGAATATCGTTGCCTGAACGGGTAATCGTGCTCGCTGATTAATTTTTTATTACGTTCATTCCGGCAAAAATAAAATAAAAAAATTGGAACCCTTTTAATTCAGCTCCCACTTAATAAATGAATACGCTGATGTTCAAACTCACTTTTAATCAGGAGTCATACTATGTCTGCAATCTCTAGTGGTATCTCAACTGCAGCTGCTGCTGCAACCAAAACAGAAAGCGCTACTGATGGTGCAAGCTTCATGTCACAGATGCAGGACGTGCAGGGCCAGATGCAGCAGGATATGGTTGATAAAGCCAAGCTGGACGCACAGAACAACAAAATGAATGGCATCGCAGACAGCGCCAGCAAGGCCGGTTCTGCTGCTGCTCAGGTGAAGATCCAGTACTAGTCTGGCTTCATAGTGCGGGCTGGGCCCCGGTCCGCACTGCTCTCCCACCCGCTTGTATGAGTCAACCGCCATGAAAATAGCTTCTTCACAGGCAGGATTAACCCAGGCCGATCTGGCAGAGAAACCCTCCTTCGCACAACCCGATCAGACCGATGTCGATTTTTTCTCCGCGCAACTCAAAGAAGAACCGCAGGTGGAAAAGGTTTCAGCACCGGCCAGCGTGACGAATTTTCTCTCCGGCCTGGCCAATACCATGAATAATAATGAACGGGAAAGAAAGCAGACCTATCAGGATTTACAAAAGGCCTCCCGCTCATCCAACTTATTAGAATTCAGCCAGGCCAACGCCGCGCTGTCGAATTATTACATTGAAAATTTAATGAATGCCAAGATTGTCGCCAAAGGCGTGCAGAGCATTGATAAACTGACCAACCTACAGTAGCTATCGCGATGAAAACCCTTCTGCTGAAATGGCTGGCGACACTGTCGCTGGTGCTGCTGCTGACCGGCTGCGGCGACAAAACCGTGCTGTACAGCGGACTGGCTGAAAACGACGCCAATGACATCATCGCTGAGCTGAACCAGCATCAAATCGACGCCGATAAAGTGATAGAAAAGGCGGGAATTTCGGTGTCCGTTGATGCCAGAAACATCGAACGAAGCGTAAAAATTCTCGACTCTGCCGGGCTGCCGCGCAAAGCGCGCACTAACCTTGGCGAGGTTTTCCAGAAAAGCGGCGTGATCTCCAGCCCAATGGAAGAACGGGCGCGCTATATCTATGCCTTGTCGCAGGAAGTGGAGTCCACCCTGGCGCAGATTGACGGCGTGGTGGTGGCGCGGGTACACGTGGTGCTGCCAGAGCGGCTGGCTCCGGGAGAGCCAATTCAGCCTGCTTCTGCTTCGGTATTTATCAAATACCATAATAACCTCGACCCGGACAGCATTGAGCCGCGTATCCGTCAGATGGTGGCAACCAGCATTCCCGGGCTGGCGGGCAAAAGTGATAAGGATCTGGCAATTGTTTTCGTGCCTGCCCAGACCTATGAAGACCGGGTTGAAGTGGTTCAGATGGGGCCATTCCAGCTCTCCACGGATGAATATTCCACGGTAAAATGGGTCTTCTCGCTGTTCGCTATCGTACTGCTGGCCGCTTTCACCCTGCTGCTGTTGCGACCGGGCCGGAAAAACAAAGGAAAGCCTGCGAATGAGTTGGGGTGAGGAACAGGTCCAGGCCTGGCTGCACTGGTGGCATCAGGGCTACTGGCAGCTGGCGGATGAAAGCTGGGCCAGTAACGATTTTTACGCCCTGCCCCGCGATCAGCAACAGGCGTTGGCCAGGCAGCACCCGCAGGCCGTGGCGGACAGCTTTGGCGTCCGTGCCGGTTTGCCGCCCGAACCGCAGCCGCGGCTGTTGACGCTGATTGAACTGCCGGGTGAAGCCTGGCAGCGACTGCTGGCTCTGCTGGCCGGGATCTGCGCGCCGCAGTCAGAGCCTCCAGGACTCAGCAGCGCCAACCGCATCTGGTGTCGCCGCCTGGCCCGGGCGCTGCGTTGTGAGAGCTGGCTTCCGGCCCACTGCTTTCAGCCCTATACTTCCGGCAGCCTGATGTTGCTGCGCAGCCTGCATCCGGACAGCTGGCCTCGCCTGCGTTTATTGTTCCCACGCGAATGGGTCAGGCAGGTGGAAGAGTATCCCCCAGTGACGCTGCCCGACGCCCGGCTTACTGCGCTGTTGGACGCCGCAATCTGGCAAAGCCAGCAACCTGAGAGTGTGCCGAATGTGGATCCACAAGAAAATAACGCTGTCTGACCCGCAGCTTCTGTCGGGTACCCTGCTTACTCGCGAGCTTCTGGCTGAACATCAGCAGGCGCTGACGATATTACAAAATGCGGAACGCCAGGCACAGGCCTGCCTCGAGGCCGCCCGCAGACAGGCTGAACAACTGCTGACAGAGGCCCGTGTGAACGGCGCTCAGCGGCTGGCGGTGCAGATTGCTGAGCAGCAGCAGACCTTTCTGACCGAGGCTGAACAGCTCTTCGCCGACTGGCAGCAGCAGCAACAACAGTGGCAGGAAGCTCTGTTCCCCCGTGCCGAAGCCCTGCTGACTCAGGCGATGAGCCAGCTGCTGACTGAACTGCCAGCTGCGTCCCGCCTGCAGGCGATGCTGCAACAGTTGCTGAAAGCGCAGGGTCGCCAGGCGGCGGCCACGCTCTTCTGCTCCCCTGAACAACAGACTGCCGTGCAGGAGTGGCTGACACTGCATCCGCAGCTGGCGTGGCAGGTCAGCTGCGATGCCACCCTGCCTGCCGACAGCCTGCTGCTGACCACTGAACAAGGCGAGCTGCACCTGAACTGGTCACAACTCTGTGCAGCGCTGCTTCCGGCCAGCTGAACCTGCTGCCTGTGGGTTCAGCCCGGTCCCGGATTTGTCTGTTTCTCCAGTCAGCGCTCTGCCACAACATTTTTCTTCCCCGCCTGGAACCTGGCGGCCTCCCGCACCACTTAATGTCAGACCCCCACAGGAGACCGATACGATGAGCTACGACGACTCTATCCAGCGTCGCTTAACCAGTCAGGTGGTTCACGCGCAGAAAGATATGTATCAGTTTGCGCAGAACAGCCAGGACCAGCCTTTTAACGTTAGCGATATGTACGCCTTTCAGAACGAAATGCTCGACCTTTCTAATGCCAACTGGGCCAGCTCGCAGTACACCCAGTACAAGCACGGCATTCGCAAGGCGATCATTGATGCCATCAACTGATGTTGCTGCACTGATTGAGCAACGTCTCGACCAGTCAGGCGGTGAACTGGCACTGTGGATCGACGGCATGCCCGTCAGGCTGCAACGCCTGCCCGGCGGCTGGTTCTGGCTGGCCGAATTAACGCTGCCCGTGCCGGTTGACGGCCGGGTCATGCAAGCGGCCCTCAGGCTGACCCGCCCTGCCCTTACGCACTTTGCCGATCGTACTGCCGCTCTCTGCTTTAATCCGCAGACGGAGATGTTGTGCCTGACCGTCCGCCTGAAAAATGACCAGACTGACTATGCCGTTGCGCTGCTGGAAAGCATCTGTAACCAGTGCGAAGTCTGGCAGGATTCCCTGCTGAGCCTGCTCAAACGGCAAAGCGTTACGATGTCCGTATAATAAGGAGAGAAGCGTGTCTCAACCGCTGTCTGCTTTTTTACCGTTCCGTCCGCTGCTTCTGGCGCTGGCGATCGGGTTATCTGTGTCACACAGCTATGCCAGCACCCCGGATGAGTGGAAAGATGGCGCCTACGCCTATTCCGCTGATAACACCCCGTTAAGCGTGATCCTGCAGGATTTTGCCAGCAGCCACGGCGTTGACGCCAACGTCAGCGGCCTGCCGGATACATTTGTCACCGCCCGTCTGCGCTCAGACAATGCCGAGGCCTTCCTCAACCGGCTGGCGCTGGAATACCGTTTTCAGTGGTTCGTGTATAACAATACGCTCTATGTCAGCCCGCAGTCTGAGCAGACGTCACGCCGCCTGAAAATCAGTCCTGATGCCGCGCCGGATATCAAACAGGCACTGCAGGGAGTCGGCCTGCTGGAATCCCGCTTCGGCTGGGGGGAACTCCCTGATGAGGGCGTGGTATTGGTGACCGGGCCACCGAAGTATGTCGATATGATCGCCGAGTTCAGTAAAAAGTCCGAGCCGGAAACCAGCGAAGACAAACAGATGATGGCCTTCCCACTGAAGTATGCCGACGTGGCGGATCGCACCATCAAATACCGCGATCAGACACTGGTCGTGCCCGGCGTGGCCACCATGCTGAATGAACTGCTGGGACAGAACAGCAACGGCTCTGCCAATGGCACCACCACCACGCAGAATGGTCGTGGCGACAGTAACAGCCCGTATCAGGCGATGCAAAGTGAAAGCCGCAGCATCATGGAACAGATGATCGGGCGTAATACCCGGCTGGGACGCAGCAACGCGCAGGATCAGAGCCAGGGGAAAGCCCTGCAGGGAAAAGTCTCGGCCGACGTACGAAATAACACCCTGCTGGTTCGTGACAATAAAAAACTGCGCTCTGAGTATCAGGAGCTGGTGAAGATGATCGACGTGCCGCAGAAACTGATCGAGATTGACGCGGTGATCGTCGATATCGACCGCAATGAGCTGGCACGGCTCTCAACTAACTGGTCAGGACAATTTGGCAACGTCACGGCCGGAGCCTCCATGCTCAGCGGCACCAGCACGCTCTTCGTCACGGACTTCAACCGGTTCTTCGCAGATATTCAGGCGCTGGAAGGCGAAGGTACCGCCTCAATCATCGCCAATCCATCGGTGCTGACGCTGGAGAACCAGCCAGCCGTGATCGACTTCAGTAATACCGCCTTTATTACCGCTATCGGCGAGCGCGTGGCAGATATCCGCGAAGTGACCGCTGGCACCAGTCTGCGGGTGACGCCGCGTTCCATTGGCGAAAATCCGGACAAGGCAGCGGTGCAGCTGGTGGTGGATGTCGAAGACGGCAAGCTGGATAAAAACGAAGACGGTAGCGCGCAGGGCACCGAAAACGGTGTGATCAGCACCCAGGCGCTGGTGCAGGAAAAACGCTCGCTGGTGATGGGAGGCTTCCACACCAAGCAAAGCGGAGATGATGAGCAGCGCGTACCGATCCTGGGCAAAATTCCGCTGATCGGTAAACTGTTCACCTCGAATAATCACACCACGTCCCAACGCGAGCGGCTGTTTATCATTACGCCGCATCTGATCGGTGATCAGGTGGATCCTTCCCGTTATGTCGATGCAGACAACCGCGATCAGGTTAACGATACGCTGCGCGATATTAACCGCCGTCATCAGTTTGGCGATATGAAGCGCACCATTGAGAGCGCGATGCAGGATCTGGCGGAAAACCGTCTGCCGGGCGGCCTGCAGGCAACTCAGACTGGCCTGACGCTGAGTTCGTTGTGCAACATTCCTCTGACCTTCCGCACCAGTGCGCGCCACCAGTGGTACGGCAATGACTCGATGCAGATCGCCGTAGGCGTGATCACCAACACCAGCGGTAAAGAGGCCCGCTTTGATGAGGCAGCCTGCCGCAGTGACCGCACGCTGGCTGTTTCGGCCTGGCCGCATACGCGTCTGAAGCCGGGGGAATCCACCGAGGTGTATGTAGCGTATGACACGCAGATCCCTGCACGTCCCGGTCGCGTTTCGCTGCTGAAGTCACCGGATGGCGCCGTGCCTGCCGCGTCGGGTGCTGCAGACGCCCGATCGTCAACCCGTATGCTGTCGCGTTAATGGAGTGAGAAAAATGATAAAGCCATTGTTAGTACTGGCGCTGGCGCTGCTGTTAACTGCCTGTGCAAAGCCGAAGTTTGCCGGATGCAATGATGTCTCCTGTCGCCCGGTTTCAGACGACCACGCGATGACCATCTGGTGGCAGCCAGACATGCGTAACGGCCCGTTCGACTATTCGCAAGCCTCGGTGAACGAATGATTTGGGTGGACAATATGGCGGCCTTCCTGGCCGCCTGGCAAAATAGCGAAGCCTGCGGCTGGGCGTCACAACCCGGTAGCGAACTGTTTTACCTTCCCGAACCGTCCCCCACGCTGACGTTGCGCATTTTACCGGGATCACTGCGGGATGCACTGCTGCGTCAGGTTCTGACGTGGCGCTTTCAGAACCCTGACCGCTACGACGGCTGTTACATCAGCATGGATGCCGAGGGTGCGCTCAGCCTGATGCTTCAGCCCTCCCCGAATGATGATCCCCACGAGGCTATCAATACGCTGTATTCGCTGGCGGATCTCAACTGACCGCCTTGACCTCATGCCCTCCCTGAAGAAGAGTGTCCGGCTCACCGGCATCTGCCATGCGTTTTTTTCTGAGTCAGGTCCGCCTCCTGTTTAACAGGCCCGGCCGTGTATAGCGTGGCCAGCACAACACTACGCCAGGGTTCAGAAGAAACGATCAAGATCGGGGAAAGCGCACACTGCTCTCTTTCAGTTTCATCACGCTGACAGAGAAGTTGAAGTTCACTCCTCAATCTCCAGCACCTCATCGATCTGCTGATCCTCAATCTCTTTCAGCAGGCGATAAACCTGGGCCACGGCCTTCAGCGTCTCGCGCGGGATATAGTCGCCCTCTTCCACAGTACGGAACAGGGTTCGGGTCAGCCAGACGAAGCGGATCACGGGCATATTGCGGATTTTGGCTTCTTCAATAATATCCTGCGCTTCATAACCTTCGGCTTTAAACAACAGGCGCGGCAGCGGTGTTTCGCCTGCGCGATAATAGAGACCGACTGCGAAGTGGGTCGGGTTAATCAACACCATATCGGCATCTTCCACCGCCACCTCGCGCCGCGGCTTGGGTGCCTCGTTCAGGATCTGCTGTGACAGCGATTTGCGGTGCCCTTTCATATGTGGGTCACCTTCGCTCTGCTTGAATTCGTTGCGGATATCTTCATGGCTCATCCGCTGTTGTTTGAGGAAGAAATATTTCTGTAGCCCAAAGTCCAGCGCGCTCATCACCAGCAGCAACGCCAGCGTTTCACGCACGATCTTCTTGAAAAGTGCCAGCACCGACAGCCAGAAACCATTCAGATCATCGCCATAAGCCAGCTGCGCCAGCGGCCCCAGGTCGGGCTTGATCGCCAGCCAGAAGATCACACCAATCGCAATCGCCTTCAGCACGCTGGTCAGCAGCGTGGTCAGCTGTTTGGCGGAAAACATGTTCTTCAGATGGCCGACCGGGTTGATCGCATCAAACTTCGGCTCCAGCGCCTCGGTGGCGAACAGCGGACCGAACTGGATCCAGCCGCCCAGGATCCTCAGCAGAAAAATCAGCGCACAGACGATGCCACAGAAATAGAGCAGCACCATCAGCCCGTCCATCGCCACTTCCTGCATCGCATGGCCAAACGGATCGTGAAGCCGCCCGAGCGGCAGCATCACCATCGCTTCAAGGCGCTGCATTCCGCCGCCCACCAGCGCAAAAATCGTCTCCATCACCCCGATGCAAATCAGCAACTTCGGGATATCTGGCGTCTGCCCTACCTGCCCCTTCTTACGCGACTCCTTCAGCTTTTGGGGCGTGGCATTTTCCGTTTTTTCAGCCACTATTTCCCTCCTTTGCCCAGCATTTCCGCCAGATGGGGGATCAGATCTTTCAGCTCGAACAGCCGTTCACCGCCGACGTAGTTAAGGATCGGCAGGTAGAGCACGAAGAACAGCATCCCCAACAGGCATTTGGCGGGCATCGCCAGCACCGTGGCCTGCAGCTGAGGGCTGTAAATACTGAGGATGCCGACGCTGAAATCCACCAGCAACAGCAGCGCCACCAGCGGTCCGGCATACAGCACCATATGCATGAAAACGCTGCTCAGCATATCAAGATAGACCCGGAATCCTGCCTCACCGGGGAACGGCAGCCACTGCATCGCCGGCCAGATCCGGTAACTGTCCCAGACAATCTGCGTCAGCGTCGATAACCCCAGCCCGACCACCAGCAGCAGAATGATCGACTGCTGCATCAGAAAGCCGAGCGGCGTGGCATCCGGCCCTAATTGCGGATTGAGCTGGCCGCCCATCAGCGCCCCGCGCTGGTTATCGAACAGCGCGCCCACCGACTCAAACATCCAGAACGGCATTGCCATCAGCAGGCCAATCATCACGCCGATAATGACCTCTTTCAGCGCCAGCGCCGCCAGTAAAAACAGCGACGGATCGTCAATCGCCAGCTGCTGCTGGATCATCGGGGTCGGAAAAAGCGCCAGCGCCAGCACAATCGCTGAGCGCAGGCCGCCTTTAATGGCATTAAAGGAGAAAACCGGCGACAGCAGCAGGCAGGGGAAAATGCGAGCCATCGCCAGCGTGACGGCAAGGATAAAGTGATAGCCATCGAAGAGCACGTTGTTCCACATATCAGTACTTCACGTTCGGCATCATGGCAAAGGCGCTTTGCGTCAGCTCGATCAGCTCCACGCCAATCCAGCGCCCGGTCAGCGCCAGCGCCACCCCCACGGCCACCAGCTTAATGGCGAACGGTAACGTCTGATCCTGCAACTGCATTACTGCCTGCAGAAGCGAGACGATAACACCGACGATCACCGCCACAATCAACGGCGGCGCGGAGAGGATCACCACCAGCAGCATTGCCTGACGAAACAGGGTCAGAATATCCATCGGTGGCCCCTCACAGGTAGCTGTAGAACAGGCCATCAAGCAGCCGCGTCCAGCCGCTGACCAGCACGAACAGCAGGATTTTCAGCGGCAGCGAGATGGTCATTGGCGACACCATCTGCATCCCCAGCGCCAGCAGCACGTTAGAGACAATCAGATCCACCACGATAAACGGAATAAAAATCAGGAAGCCGATCTTGAAGCCGTTCTGCAGTTCTGACAGCACAAATGAAGGGATCAGCAGCAGCGGGCTGTCGTGCTGGATGGTGTCGGCCATCTCTTTTGGCCACATGCGCTGGGCGTTTTCCTGCAGATGGGTCAGGATGTCCGGATCGGTGTTTTTCACCATAAAGCGTTTCAGCGGCTCCACGCCATTGCTGACCGTGTACTCCAGCCGCTCGGCAGACTGGCTGTCAATCGGCACCGTTTTTACCCGCTGGCTCATCTCATTAAACACCGGTGCCATCACAAACAGTGAGGCCGCCAGCGCAATGCCATAGATCGCCATATTGGGTGGAACTTGCTGAACCCCCATGGCGTTGCGTGTCAGCATCAGCACCATGGAAATTTTCAGAAAGCAGGTGCAGACGATCATCAAAATCGGCACCAGCGACAAGGCCCCCAGGAACAGGGCCAGGGTCATCGGGTTCAGCGACAGGGAATCCATACGGCTACCAGGCGCCCCCGTTCAGCGGGTTCTTGCTGCCCGGCAGCACGTGGGTGATTTGCAGGCCCAGCTTACCTTCCACATCCACCAGCTCGCCTTTTGCCAGCGGATAGTCGCCGTGGCAGAGGATCGCCTCGCCCGGCGTGACATTTTCAATCATGACCATGGCGCCGGGACTGAGAGTTGTGAGCTCGCCCAGGGTCAGTTTGAGCTGGCCACAACGAACCGACAGGGACAGCGGCAGCGGGGCAAAATCAGTCGCCTCAGTGACCGGCTCAGCGTCCCAGTGGGACTCGGGGGGGGTCTGGTGTTCGTGCTCAAACTCGTCAGGGGTCAGGGTCACGTTACGTTTCTCCATCTCGGTAAGATAAAAATGGGCCATCGTGCCAGGCTGCATCCGCAGCTCTCCCTCTAACAGACTGGTTCCGCAGCGAATCACACCGCGCCCCTCAGGGGTAAACCAGAGCTGTTGAGGCAGCAGGAGATCTCCCCTTCGCAGGGACTGCAGCTCCTCTGGCGACAGCACTAAGTCGCCGACAATCATCGGCAAAGTAAGCGTCATGCTTTCCGGTAGCGGCTGAACGTCCTGTTGCCATCCGGATTTATTCAGGAGCGATGACAAACACCGGGCGGAGAGCGCACAGCTGCTTTGCGCGCGCTGCATACCCCATTCCACATTCAGCCTGAGCAGGAACTCGCCTGTCTCAGCGTTCTCCTGCTCAGGGCTTAAGTGGCCGAACAACGCAAGAAGTTCGGCAGAAAGTTGCTGGTGCCACCACGGCCAGTACCAGGCCTGCTCAGATGACTGCTCCGCCTGAGCAAAAGTCGGACAGCTGGACATCAGTGACAGCACCGGCTGAGCGTCCGAAAATTGCAGCATTCCGGCATCGCAGCGCCAGTGGCTCATCTCCACGGCCTGACAATCATCGGCAAGCGTCAGCCGCAAAACGCCCTGCTCTCCAGCGAGCATAAAGGGATAGAGAAGCCCTGCGCCAATACGCTGACGCAGCCGGGCCTCGCGCAGGCTGACCGGGCGGAAACTTAAGGCGCTCATGCTTCCGTCTCCTGGCGTTCACCCTGCCCGCGACGCTCAAAACGCAGGCGAACCCGACAGGCCATTCTCTGGCGCAGTGAAAAACGACAGCGTTCCTGATGGGGCAGCAGCGCCTGCCAGGCAGCTGGCTGCAGATGCAGGGTAATATCCCAGCCGCCAGCAGGCAGGGCGGCCATCCGCGCATCAACGTGACCCAGCCTGGGCAGGATCAACGCCAGTTGCATTTCCCCCGGAGGCTGGGCGCTCAGGGCCTCGGCTAACGCCGGTTCTATCTCCTGCCACATCGCCATCGCCGGGGGGGCGCCAGCGCCGGCACGCTCCTCCAGCTGCGCGAACCCCTGCTGCTGATCGGAGCCCGCGTCGTTAAATGCCAGCAGCGGACTCATCACGTCATCACTGTCCAGCAGCGAACTGAACAGGTCATCTTCTTCGTGCGTTGGACGACGGGGCTCCACACGGGGAGAGGGGGTAGCGGTTACGGCCGCTGGCTGGGTACGGTCGGGCTGCGCAGGCAACGCTCCACGGTTATCGCGGTTTTGCACATCGCGAGCCTGCAAAAACTGGTTGCGGGCCTGCCGCTGAGTATCACGTTTTTGCTGCGCCTGCCGCTCGGTAGTCTGCTGAAGTTGATGCTGCAGCGCCGACTGAGAAAGGTTACGGATCATCCGGTAATCTCCTGTTGCTGCAGCAGATATTCGAGCTTTTCCATTTCACGCAGGCGCAGGCGGGTTTCCTGCTGCGCCTGTTCAACCCGCTGCTGCTGCTCGCGACGGGCCAGAGCCAACTGATGCAGACTGAGGCGCTCATCATCCACCTGCTGCTGTGCCTGCTGCTCTTGCTCCAGCGCGCGCTCAAGGCGGTATTTCGCTTGCTTTACACCACGGTTTTTCTGTACGAAAGCCTGTCGCAGCTGCTGATACTCCTCCTGTCTGCTCGCCAGCCGTTGCTCAGTCTCAGCGGTTTTTTCTGTCACGACCCGCAGAGCCTGCTCCTGCTCTCTCTGCTGCCGCTCACTGCGGCTGAGGCGCTGGCGGCGGATTGGTAACAGCAGGTTCAGGGTTCTCTGCAGGTCTGCCGCGGCGGCATCCATTTCGGCTTCAGGTTCAGGATTACTGTGGCGCATAACGGCTCACCTCTGACAGTTGAAAACAGGTCTGGTCAAAACTGGACGGGTCGCGCATCGCCTGCTGCAGGTAGCCATTGATCGCACCCTGAGCCTGCACTGCCGCATCGGTCAGGCTGTCGTTGCCCGGCTGGTATTCCCCCAGGCGGATCAGCATTTCCACCTGCTGCCAGGCCGCCATCAGCCTGCGGATGGCGGTAGCCTCGCCCACCTGCTGCCGCGCCACCACGTTGCTCATGGTACGGCTCAGACTGGCGAGAATATCAATCGCCGGATAATGACCCCGCTCCGCCAGCTTACGGGTCAGCACGATGTGGCCGTCAATCAGCGATCGCACCTCATCGGCCACCGGATCATTCATTGAATCCTGCTCTATCAGTACCGAATAGAGCGCGGTGATGGCGCCGGTGGCGGTCTGCCCGGCCCGTTCCAGCAGCGTGGGGAGCAGGGTATACACAGAGGGCGGCAAACCACCGCGGCCCGGAGGCTCACCCAGCGCCAGGCCGATTTCGCGCTGGGCACGGGCAAAACGGGTCAGGGAATCGAGGATCAGCAGCACGCTTTTGCCCTGGTCACGAAAGGCTTCCGCAATCGCCGTGGCGGTGAACGCGGCGCGGGCGCGCTCCATGCTGCTACGGTCTGAAGTGGCGCAGAGCAGCACGGTGCGGCTGCGCAATTCACTGTCCAGTTCATGATCGAGGAATTCACGCAGCTCGCGGCCACGTTCCCCAATCAGCCCGAAAACGATCACATCGCAGGGCGTGTTACGCGCCAGCTCCGCCAGCAGGGTGGTTTTGCCGCAACCTGCCCCGGCGAAAATCCCCACGCGTTGCCCTACTCCCAGAGTGAGCAGACCATCAATGGCGCGCATTCCGGTGGGCAGCGGCGTGTCGATCCTCGGTCGCTCTGTTGGCGGCGGCGCATCACCCAGTACCGGTTTAGCCCCTGTTTCGCCAGGCTGAGCAAAGGCACTGACGCTGCCCTCTTCAATCGCCCGACCAAAACCATCCAGCACGCTGCCCAGCAGCTGGTCAGAAACACGGACACTATGGGGAAGATAGAGTGGCGTGACCCGCGCCCCCTGCGCGATGCCGTCCAGTTGCCCCAAGGCAGAAAGCAGAGTGTGCTGAGGATTAAACCCCACCACTTCCGCCAGCACGCGGGTATTATTTTTCCCTTCGATGCGGCACAGGTCACCAATACGGGCGCGCGGCAGGCTGCTTTCCAGTAAAATGCCGCTGATACCGGTAATGCGGCCATATATCTCCACCGGGGCAAAGCGGGTCAGTCGCTGCTGATGCAGGGCAAACCAGTCGTCAAGCCGAGCGGACAGCCCCTGCATTACCAGTTCACCTTAATGTGCTCACGACCGTCAAACTCCACCTCGCTGGAGGTGATGGCAACCAGCCGCAGCTCGTCTACCTGATCGCCGATAAACAGCCGCTCACCGGCATCGGTCACCACGTTGGCCCGCTTGCCGGTCGTGATTTGGACGATACGGAACGGCAGCCTGGCATTGCGCAGGCGGGTGTTGTTAACCAGTTTCGGCATGACGCTGTACTGAGTCTGGAAGCGCACCAGCATCCGTTCAAGGATCTGCAACTGTTCTTTGTTGAGATCGCCGTTCAGGATCATTCGTCCTTTGTCCATGTCGATTTTCACACCCGGCGTCAGTCCGCGGTCGCGCAGCATCGCCACCAGCGGCGGCCGCACCTCCTGCAATGTCTCCAGCACCGTGCGATTCGAGCCGCTGGTTGATGTCTGAGCGACAGTGGGCTGCAGGATCCAGCTGATAATGGTGAAGCTCAGCAGCAGGATCAGACTGACTGACAGTACCTGGACGCCACGGGAGAAGGTACGCGAAGGAACCGGTGCTGCCGCGACTGCTGATGGAGCCGGAAGCGGATCGGGAGCGGGTTTGGGGGGGGCAGGAGCCGCCTGCATCTCTTCCCACGGCTGCTCCGCGGGCACCAGGCTCAGCCAGACATCGCCCAGCGCGAACGGGTGATCCAGCTCCAGCGGGTCCAGCAGCTCCTGCGCTTCACCAGCGGCGGTCAGCAACCTGCCTTCCATCGCCTGCAGCTGCCAGCGCTGCTCAGCAAACAGCAGCGTGGCGTGATGTGCGGCCACTCCGGCATCGGTCAGCAGCAGATCCGCATCCTCAGCCTGGCCCAGCGTCCACTGGCCGCCGCTGACGGGTAAGGCCGCTCCCTGATGGCGACCGCTCAGCACTCGTAGCTCAAACATAACCCACTCCTTAAGCATCAAAGGATTCAACGGACTCATCCAGATCCAGACGACCCACGACGTTGATCGACAAGTTGGACTGTAATTCAGCGAACGACAGCACCGGAACCTGATGGAGTTCGTCCTGAATCAAACCGCGCAGTGGACTGCGGAGATCCTGCGCCACCAGCAGCACCGCCACCTCCGGATTCTCAGGCCGGAAAGCGCTGCGAAGCTGCGCGAGGATCGCCATGTTTTGTTCCTGGGTCAGGGCAAAAAAGACCTCACTCTGCGTCTGGCGTAGCGCATCACGTAGCTGCTCTTCCATCTCCGGCGTCAGCAGCCAGACGTGCAGACCGTCATCCTGGGTGTACTGGTAGCAGATGTGCTCCTTCAGTGAGATGCGCACCAGGTCGGTTAGCAGACTGATGTCACGTTCGTGCTGGCCATGCTCGATCAGCGCCTCGGCAATCGCCCGCACCGAGCGTAACGGAATGCGCTCCGCCACCAGGTTTTGCAGCACGTTGGAGAAACGGGCAATCGGCATCACCCGCTGCAGTTCCTGGGCCAGCTCCGGCTGCTCCGTTTCCAGCCAGCCCATCAGCGCGCGGGTTTCCTGCAGGCCGATAAAATGCGGGGCGCTGGCGTGAATGGCATTTTCCATGCGCTTCATCAGCAGTTCGTGGAAATTCCAGCGCGACACTGCTTCGTTCTGCAACAGAGGATGGCCGGCAGGCAGCCACAACAAACCACTCTCGCGGCGAGTTTCTGTCCCGGTAACCACGCCCTCTTCTTCTGCCAGCTGTGGATGTTCTTGTCTGCTGACGGCGAGCAAACCAACGTTAAACGTGCCGATCACGCGGGGGATTTCATACACCGAATAGCGGAATTCATCTGGCGGAAGCTGGTCCTGAAACTCGATATCAAAGGCGGGCAGCGTAAAGCCGTAGTTATACACAATGCTGTTACGCATGCGGCGGATTGCCTGCACCAGCTCCAGCGTCTCTGCCGTGCCGCGTGCGCTGCTGGGAAACTGCAGCAGATAAGGTCGCGTCGGGTTGAACTGGCGTAAATCTTCTGTGCCATTCAGTTCCGGCGGGATAACCTCATTTTCCATCTGCGGCTGGTTCGCCACCAGCGCCCTTTTCGCCCGCCAGACCTGAAAACTGCCGGTTGCCAGCGTCAGCACCGCCAGCAGAATAAACACGCCGGTGGGCATCCCCGGCAGCAGCGCAAAACCAAACATGCCAATTGAAGAGAGGATCCAGGCTTTAGGCTGACTGGTCAGTTGCTCGGCGATCTCCCGGCCAATATTGTTATCCACGCTGTTTTCGCTGTCGGAAGAGACGCGGGTAATGATCATCCCGGCAGTCAGGGAGATCAGCAACGCCGGGATCTGGGCAATCAGGCCGTCACCAATGGTCAGCACCGAGTAGGTATGCATCGCATCACCGGCGGGCATACCCAACTGCATCACCCCAATGCTGAAACCGCCAATCAGGTTGATAAACAGGATAACCAGTCCGGCAATCGCATCGCCCTTCACAAATTTCATGGCGCCGTCCATTGCCCCGAACAGCTGGCTCTCTTTTGCCAGGTCAACACGGCGGCGCTTGGCAGTGTTCACGTCAATCAGTCCGGCACGCAAATCACTGTCGATTGACATCTGCTTGCCCGGCATCGCATCCAGTGTAAAGCGGGCAGCCACTTCCGCCACCCTCTCAGAGCCTTTGGTGATCACCAGGAAGTTAACCACCGTCAGGATCAGAAACATCACCATCCCGACCGCGAGGTTGCCGCCCACCACAAAGGTGCCGAACGCCGCCACGATATGCCCGGCATCCTGCTGTACAAGAATCTGACGGGTGGTGGAAATGGAGAGCGCCAGGCGGAACATGGTGGTCAGCAACAGCACCGCCGGAAAGCTTGAGAACGCCAGCGGCTTCGGCAGGTACATCGCCAGCACCACCAGCAGCGAGGAGAGACAGATATTCAGGGCGATCAGGGTATCAATCAGGCCCAGTGGCAGTGGGATGATCAGCATAAAAACAATGGCCATCGCGAACATCGCCCCGATAATTTCGGAGCGCTGCATGGCGCCCAGTGCGATGCGATTCAGAACCAGAAACATGCCGTTCATACCCTTCTCCCGCTAGCCTTTCGCCGCTGCTTTATTCTCGTTATTGACCAGCATGGTGATCACCCCACGCAGCAGATTGGACGCTTCAGTCCGGTTTTTGCGATCGCGCCATAACATCAGCGGCATATCATTCATCAGCGGCAGTAAGCCGTTGAGGAAACGCATCTGCGCCTCTGGTTTTTCGCCAGCGTACTCTTTGCCGATTGAGGTGATGTCCCGGGGTTGCAGACCAGTTTCTGCCACGCTCAGCAGGCGGCGGGTCATGTCCAGTCCGCCCAACGCGGAGGGGGGAATTTTGCCGCCAGAGCGCAGTCGATCGAGCAACCTGTCGCTGTCGGCAATCAGCTGGGTCAGCTGTCCGGCCTCGCTCAGGCCCAGATGGATTTTGTGCAGCGAGCGGGAAGAGAGGGAGGGCGTCAGCGAGGCGATGTCTTCTGCCAGCGCGCGCTGCAGGGTGCGCAGACCTGGCATAAATTGCTCGCGGCCAAAGCGCTCCAGCAGGCTGTCGAGTATTACCGAAGCGGACTGATGTTTGACGATGCCGTGATAGTAGAGATTGCGCATCGACTGTTTTTCAGTCGGGTCGGTGGTGAAGCTGGCGATCGCCGGGGCCGTATTCAGCCCTGCCCGCACCTTATCACCATAGTTATCATGCAGCGCGTTAAGCCCATGGCTGGCTGCAGCAGCGGTTTGCGTGTCACCGCTGCGATCGGCTTCGCGCAGGGTCATGCGCAACAGCAAATCACAGCGCGCGGGATCATTGTCGGCAGCCTCAACCAGCGCATCTGCATCCGGCTCCGGCCCCTTATTCAGTACGCCCTTCAGCGCACTGAGCCGCGTTTCCAGCCGATCCTGCTGCTGCCCGTCCAACAGCTGATAAAGTTCTGCCAGCCGTTCGATACGCTCCACCGCGCCACGATTACTGCGCAGGTGCTGAGTATTAATCTGCCGCCGGTTCAACCCTTTGGTTTTCTTCTCTACCTTCTCGCTGAACATCATGCCGATCTCTTCCAGCGAATCCGTCAGTGAGTCCGCCGCTGACTGAGTATTCACGGGGCGCGCACGCACGTCTGCGCCCGCCGTTCGCGAAGACGGCGCATCCTGCCTGAGCAGCGTTTTTGCCAGGGCCTGCTGATACTGAAGTGAGGACTGAACTTTTATCATTTCGGACTCGTGGTTGATTTCGCGATTCTCTTACGTGGCGGTTAAGGGCAATAAGTTCCCGAATAAAAAAACGGATAACAGGTATTTAAAATATGTGATTTTACTGAAACTTTAACTCACGGCATTAGTGTAAAAACTTGCACAGCTATTTTCTCTTCACGGTCAGATTTTGTCTCAGATAATTCTTAAGCAAAATAAAAAACACTGGCGCACCCCGCCTCACGCGTTTTTTTTCACCTGGCACACTCCTTGCTATAAGACATCCCGCAGGCTGTTAATTAATTTCAGGAGCGAACCAATGCTAACTTCTTCAACCGCAGAATTGTCATTTTCACCTGAAGCACCGGTCGTTATTTTATGGCAGGAGATCCTCTGCCAGCAGAATCGAAAGCTGCATAATTTTATTCGTAAACGCGTCTCTAATCGGGAGGATGTGGAAGATATTGCGCAAATGACCTGCGTGGAAGTGCTGCGCAACAGCCATAAGTTTTTAGGGGCTTCGCGCCCGGAAACCTGGCTGTTCGGCATCGCGGCCAATCTGATCCGCAACTATTACAAAACGCATCAGAACCGTTTTTTGTTTGACAGTCTCAACGAAGACAACGTGCTGGAACTGATCCATGATTGCGATCCCAGCGACATCATCGCCAATGATGAACTGCTCAGCGTGATGGCCCATTCTATTGATAAACTGCCGGAAGAGACCCGCCAGATGCTCACCATCCTGGTGGAGCGCAATGGCAGCTACCAGGACGTGGCGACCTCGCTGGACATTCCACTGGGCACGGTGAAATCCCGCCTCTCCCGCGTAAGGGAGGCGTTGAAGAGCACAATAAGCTGAACAAAGCTAATTTTTCAGATTGAACTACACCCATTTTATTTATCTGCGTGGCAGCTCAATTTTTAGATGAATATAGATGGTCACCAGAGGAAATATTTGCTGTAATTGTCCCTTCATGGGTAAAATTTCAGGGTGCCGCCCGGTAAGCGGTAATAATATATGCTTATCACACATTCATTTTCGCAGAATCAGAGAGAGAAATGCTTTCTTCTGAAATATTCAGCCTTAATGTGACGAAAAATTCACATGATGGGCGGGCTATTTTGCCCGACTTTGCCCTTGACAAAATCAATGACGCCATTTATTTGGTCGCACAGGATGCCAGCCTGGCTTATATCAATAATAAAGCCTGCGAAATGCTGGGTTATAAATATCGCGAGTTGATACGATTAAGCTACGCCGATATTGAGGGAGAGTTGCAGGATCCGGATGTCGCCGCGTTGTGGTGGAAGTTGAGCCTGCGACCGGAAGGGATCCGCTTCACTTCGCAACACCGAATGCACAGCGGCGAAATTATTCCAGTGGAGGTCAGCTCCAGCGCGTATGAACACCAGGGCCAGACTCTGGTGCTCTGCGTGGTACGCGACGTACGCGAGCTGAAACAGCGCACCGAGCGCTATCTGCAGCAGGAGCAGCAGTTCCGGACGCTGGTTGAGAACTCGCCCGATCTGATGGCGCGCTTCGATACCGATATGCGCTGCCTGTACGCCAACCCGCTGGTGCTGGAGCTGATTGGGTGCAGCGAAGAGCAGGCCCGCGGCTGGCGCCTGACAGACACCATTCCCTTTGACGAGATGGGGATGCGGCTGTTCAGGCTGGTCTCCAACACTCTGGCACGGGGTGAAAAAAGCGAGGCGGAGCTGGAGGCGCGATTTAGCGATCGATCGATGGTCCTGCACGTCCGTTGCGTGCCGGAATACGATCTGAAAGGGGAAGTGGTGACCATACTGGCGGTGGGCCGTGATATCAGCCGCCTGCGGGAAGTGGAAAACCAGGTGCGCTCCGCCCACCACCAGCTGCGCCTGCTGGCAAGTAATCAGCAGGAGCGAACCGAGCAGGAGCGCAAACATATGGCGCGTGAAATTCATGATGAGCTGGGCCAGCACCTGACCAGCTTGCGCGCCGGGCTGTCGGTCATCGGGATGCAGGCTGGCAGCCCGCAGCAGGTTACGCAGCAGGTGGATTATCTGATGACGCTGATTGACAGCACCATTCAGGTGGTGAGGGATGTTTCCACCCGCCTGCGGCCGAATATGCTGAATATGGGGCTGGTGCCGGCGCTGGAGTGGCTGCGCGATGAGTTTGTCAAAAATGGCGGCTGCAGCTGCATGCTGATCGTACCGGAAGATAAACCGCTGGCGCTCAGCGACCAGGCTGTCACGGCGGTGTTCCGCGTGGTGCAGGAGTCGCTGACCAACATTTCCCGCCATGCACAGGCAACTAAGGTTTCAATTATCGTACAGACCAGCCGCGAGTCGGTGGTGGTTCAGGTGCGTGATAACGGCAAAGGGTTTAAAACCCAGAGCGTGCGCCATGATGCGTTCGGTCTGATGGGCATTAAAGAGCGGGTAGATATGTTAAATGGTCTGGTGACCATATCCAGTCATCCCGGGGAAGGGACACAGCTGGAGCTGACGCTGCCACTGTCAGCAAAACAGTCACAGTAAGCCGCTATGCTTGCTCGTTTACCAGGGCTCTGACCAGGGAAACAGGATGAATGAAGTTATTAAGTTAGTGATTGCCGACGACCATGCGTTGATGCGCGAGGGGCTGAAGCAGATTTTTGCCCTGGATGAGAATATTGAGGTCGTGGGGGAAGCAGGTGATGGCAGCCAGGTGCTTGAACGACTGCGGCTGGGCGGGCTGGATCTGCTGCTACTGGACATCTCCATGCCAGGGATCAGCGGAGAGGATTTGATTAATCGCATCCATTCACAGTACAAAAATCTGCCGATTCTGGTGCTCAGCATGTTCAATGAGCCGCAGATTGCCCGGCGGGTGCTGAACTGCGGCGCGCTGGGTTATATCACCAAAGATAAAAATCCGGATGCGCTGCTGGCGGCCATTCGCAGCGTGGCACGAGGTTCACGGTATATCGACCACGATCTGGCGCAGGAGATTGTGTTTGCCGAGTATCAGAACGGTAACCGTGCGCTGCATGAAACGCTGACCACCCGCGAGCGCCAGATCCTGCTGATGCTGGCGCACGGCGAGACGATCAACGCCATTGCCGATGCGCTGTCGATCAGCAATAAAACCGTCAGCACCTATAAATCACGAATGATGGATAAGATGCAGTTTACCAGCAATGCCGATATCGTTAAGTACGCCATCAGCCATCATCTGGTGCAGTAATGAATGTGGTCAGGCCGGTGGTGGCGGCGTTTTGGTTGCTGCTGCTTCTTCAGCCGGGAGCAGGTCTTCAGGCACTTCCGGCTGCCATTCACGATGATGGCGCTTGCTGACCAGCAACACCGGTGTCGCCAGGAACAACAGCAGGCTGCCCGCCATCCCACAGACCAGCAGGCTGATACAGCCCGCCCACCCTTCCCCGGCGGTGACTCCCGCCACCACCAGCGACAGAATAAAAAAGAATGACAACGTCAGGCTGACCGGCCAGATATTGGTGATGTCCATCTCGCTGAGCGCCATTTTCACCGGCTTAACGGCGCGTCTTTCCGCTTCCTGTTCAGCCCGGATTTTCGCTTTTACCGCCTCAAGATCGACACAGGGAACGACAAAATCTTCCGCAGGCTGTGGATGGTACAACTCTTCAAAAACGCGGGTGATAGGCGGAAAAGTCAGCGGCCAGGTGGCGCTGTGTACGCCATAAGTTGTCAGTGCAGGAAGCGTGATGCGCGGCCACTGCACCGGTTGCAGATAGCGATTGTTCATCACCACCCAGCTCTGGCGCGAGACGCCTTTGTTGACATGGTAGAGGCGGAACCGATCGGCAGGTGGATAGTTCAGATTGCTGACCCGCGCGGTAATGGCCGGAATGTGCCGCTGGCGGCAGTAGTTCACGCGACTTTGCCCCTGACCTGCCAGCAGTACGCCAAGGGCAGGCACAAAGTACCAGGAAGTGCTTTCGGCGGCGAACGGGCTGGCAAGATGTTCCTGCAGGCGCGCTTCGCTGCTGCCACTCAGGTGTTCCGGCCACCAGCGCCAGCTGCGGGCAATGACCCGCTCAGTCGGCACCTGAAACACCCCCAGCGGTTCGGTTTCTGCAGGGAGCATCGCAAACGGGAAAATTTTACTGAAGAAGGTCAGCGCGTCATCCGGGCCATCCCACTCACCGCTGGCTTCCAGACCATGCAGATTACCGGTCAGCTCTCCCCAACCGGTTTTACCCAGCATATCAATCTGGTATTTTGTATCCGCCAGCCGCTTACCCAGCCGCAGGATCTCCGACGGGATCCCCTTCAGCGACAGGTCGGGGACCGTCGGGTTGGCTTCAATGTGTTCACTTTCCATACTGCATCAATCCCCAAAGGCAGCTGCCCACAGACCCGTTAAATAAGACAAAAAAATCAAACCGCTTCACCCAGAAAGGCATTCAAAGTAAGCAATGGCCTGCGCCATAAATGTGGCAAATTTGCCGTAACAAGGAGGTTATTTTTATCGCAGCCGCGAATTTGGCTTTAGTCATAAAATCAAAGTATTTCAAGGTGATAGTATACTTATTATGGGTAATTATTATCAACTCCGTTGTCAAATTGCCCGACTGCCTGGCCACGTTTTTTTCACCGATTGCCACGACAGCGGGCAATTAATCGTTTAAAAATAAACAGTAAACACGAAAAAAATTGGGAAAAAAATATGCGACAAAACAGGAGCGAAATAAGAATCGACAGCGGCAAGCTTCACCGGCTGGTTCAGGCGCTGTGGCGTGCTGCAGGCAGTAGCGAAACGGAAGCCGGACTGGTGGCTGACCATCTGGTGCAGGCCAATCTGGCCGGGCACGATTCGCACGGCGTCGGGATGATCCCGGGCTATATGATTTCGCGGCAGCAGGGCCATTTACAGCAAAACCGGCATGTGCAGGTGGTGAAAGACGCCGGTGCGATACTGACGGTGGACGGCAATAGCGGTTTTGGTCAGGTGGTGGCCTGTGAAGCGATGTCACTGGGTATCGAACGTGCGCAACAGCTGGGGATGTGCGCCATCGCGCTGCGCAACACTCATCATATTGGCCGCATTGGCCACTGGGCCGAACAGTGTGCCCGCGCAGGGCTGATCTCTTTTCACTTTGTTAACGTGGTTGGCGATCCGATGGTGGCTCCGTTTCACGGCAGTGACCGCCGCTTCGGCACTAACCCCTTCTGCGCCATCTTCCCGCGCAAAGAGCAGCCTCCTCTGCTGCTGGATTTTGCCACCAGCGGCATTGCCTTTGGTAAAACTCGCGTTGCCTGGAATAAAGGTGTGCAGGTAGCGCCAGGTTATCTGATTGATAATAAGGGAGGGCCAACTGTCGAGCCCTCGGTAATGCACCAAACGCCCTACGGCTCGCTGCTGGCGTTTGGACTGCATAAAGGTTACGGGCTGGCGGTCATGTGCGAAATTCTCGGCGGCGCATTGTCCGGCGGGCAGACCACGCATCAGAGTTCATTACAGACCAGCGAGGAGGCCATCTTTAATAGCATGACGACCATCATTCTTGACCCGCAAGCCTTTGACGCCCCTCAGATGCAGCAGGAAGCGGAAGCCTTTATCGACTGGGTTAAAGCCTCGCCGCAGGCAAATGCTCAGCCCATTCAGGTTCCGGGCGAATTTGAAGAGGCCCAGCGGGCAGAACGACAACGGGATGGCATACCGATTGATGCCACTACCTGGCAGCAGATTCTGACGGCCGCCCGTGAAGCCGGAATGTCTGAGCATGAACTGGCGGAATTTATTTAATATTGAAACCCGGCTTCGCACCGGGTTTCTCGCTTTCTACTCCAGGTTAGCATGCTGATCAGAAACCTGCTCCACCGACAGCCCCTTGCGGCGCATCAGCTGCAGGCAAATCATATCGCCAAACAGCAGTAGCGACTGCTCAAACAGCGTGGTCATCGGCTGAATAGAGTGAATACCGCTGCCGCTTTTGGAGCCGCAGTGAAAATCCACCACCACGTCACACATTTCCGCAATGCTGCTGTGCGGAGAGGACGTCAGATGAGCCAACATGGCACCATATTTCTTCGCGCAAATCGCAATATTTTTGGGGAAGATGGATTCACCCGATCCCGAGCCGATCAGCAACAGATCGCGGTTGGAAATCGGCGGCTCATTAACATCGCCCACCAGCCACGCAGGGATGCCAAGGTGATTAAGCCGCTTAACAAAAGCCGCGAGGGCAATACGCACGCGCCCCACGCCTACCACCAGCACTTTGTCGGCAGCGAGGATAGCGTGGATAAAGTCCTCAACGCTGCCTGCATCAAGCTGGTGAAAGACGGTGGAGAGCTCCTCCACCACATGTTGCGAGCTGGAGAAAAAATCACGATCCGGCATGCACACTCTCCCCGCTGTGCGAAATCTGGCGACGGGTCTCCATCAGGTTCCCGCTAATCGTGCCCTCTTTCTTAAACAAGGCACTGGTGCCCAGCACGTACATATCCGCCCCGGCCTGCTCACACAGCAGCATAGGCTTGCCACCAATATTTCCATCCACTTCCAGCAGCGCCTTGCTGTTTTTACTCTCCAGCCAGCGCCTGGCGAAGGCGACCTTATCCACCATCGGATCGATAAATTTCTGTCCGGCAAACCCGGGGTTCACCGTCATGATCAACAACACGTCAATCAGATCGGCGACATACTCCAGCGACTGCACCGGCGTAGCAGGATTCAGCGCCACACCGGCTTTTACCTTCTGCTGACGGATCTTCGAGAGCACGCCCTGCAGATGGGTGGTCGCTTCTGCGTGGACGGTAATGATATCTGCACCTGCACTGACCACCGCATCAATATAGCGCTCGGGTTTTTCCACCATCAGGTGAACATCGATCGGACGCTGGGTCAGCGGGCGGATCACCCTGATAAAATCGATGCTCAACGCGAAATTGTCGACGAACTGTCCGTCCATAATATCAATGTGATAAAAGTCGATATTTCCTTTTTCCAGCTCGCCGATCTGCGAACCCAGATTAAGAAAATCAGCGACCATCAGTGACGCTCCGAGTAATTTCATTACGAACCTCCTTATGATTCTCGCCGGACACGGCAGCAAAATGGGTAAGATTGATTTTTTTCATCCGGCCGAAGTACCAGACAAACATGGCGAGATAAGCCACCACGGCCACAGCTGCCAAGGCAAGCAGTGAAATATTCATCGAGGCAATGGCCCGGCCGATCAGCACGGAGAGCATTTTTTCCAGCGGGTCGGAATCCACTGAGGAAAACAGCTGGTCATGGGAGAGTCCCTTTGGAAAGCTGTTCATCGCGATGGAGGTTTTGGTGACGAAGTCAGCGATCAGCGTGGCAGCCCAGAGAAACAGCGGGATCAGCACAGTACCGATCAGGGTCATACGGATCACTTTGCCCTGAGTAATCACCAGCAGTGCCGGAGCCAGCACGGTGAGTAAAATACCGCCGACGGGCAGGACCGCATTACCCGGTAAAACAATGGCGATAATCAGCAGCATTGGGGCGAGGATATTGGCTACGGCCCACAGCTCAGCTCTCGAAGCCAGTATTGGCCAGTCGATAGCGACAAAAATCTGTCGGCCACGAAAACGTTTTTCCATAATTGAGGAAATGCCTTCCGACAAGGGGGCAATCGCCGGGCCAAACCAGCTACCCACAAGGCTGAAAAGCTCCAGCGACACACCGGCAGTAAAGGCCAGCGTAAACAGCTCGCTGGCGGGTAACTTGCCCAGCAGGCCGACAAACAACCCCAGATAAACTCCGATGGCAAATTTACTGCCCCAGAAACCAATTTTCTGATTCAGTTTTTCCGCGTCGAAATCATATTTATCAATGAAGGGGATACATTTGCTGATGAGTTCATTAACGATCAAGACCAGAGGAGAGATCAGCAAAGAGGGATGAGCGGTAGTGGTAATACTTTTCTCATCGTAATTCAGCAGTTTTTTGATCTGTGGCTGCATGACATCAGAATTGATCAACATCAGTGTATAGAGTACTGCCACCACCACCGTGGTCAGAAAGATATTATTATCCGAGCAATACAAGGTCAGAAGACCAATAACGGAAAGATTCCAGATATTGAAAAGGTCAACGTTCAGTGTCTTAACCCGGTTAAAAGACAACAGCACAACATTAATAATGATACACACCAGGGCAAAATAGAGCGTGTAGATTGACCCCCAGGTAATAACTGCCAGCGGTGCCCAGCCTAAGTCCGTCACCGAAAGCGAGACGCCAGTCGATTCAACAAACTTATTCAGCGCTGGGGCTAATGCGCCAGTCAATAAAGTAATAACCGCCCCCATTCCCGTCAGGGCCACGCCCATCTGGATCCCACCTTCCAGAGCTCGGGATAATTTCACCCTAAATAATAAAGATAATAATGTGATGATGATAAACATCATTGCCGGTGCGCCCAGTAATATAAAGGCGCCAAACCAGTTGTTTAGCTGAGAAAACATACAGGCCATCCTTCCCCGATGGAGAATTTAATGAGAGGTTAGCGATGAATTAATTCAGATAACTGTTTCTTCGAAGACGGCGTTGACTTCATCAATGGCCGGAATAGCATCATGACCGCCAAACCGGGAAACCTTAATACCGGCTACCACCTGTGCAAAGCGGACGGCGCCCTCAAGATCGTCAGCATGGTCAATCAGATAATTTGCCAACGCTCCGGCAAAACAATCTCCTGCTCCAACGGTATCCACGGCCTTAACGCTTAATGAGGGGATAAAGAGGGAATGATTATTGCTATAAAGCAGGCATCCATCCCCCCCCATTTTCACTACAATATTTTCAACGCCCATAGCATGAATGATTTTTGCCGCTTCAAGGGCGCTGGTTTCATCGTGTACGGTGACGCCTGTAATGTGCTGTGTCTCATTGCTGTTTGGCAGAATCAGATCGGCACAGGGGAAAGCTTCCGGATTAATACCGTCCACCGGGGCCGGATCCAGAATTACATACATCCCTTTCTCTCTGGCAATGCGCATCGCCGCCAGCACCGACTCGTTGCTGGTTTCCATTTGTATCAGCAGGATTTTAGCCTGCACCTGTTCAAACACCTGACCCACTTCCAGTGCACCGAAAGAGAAGTTCGCACCAGTGTTGCCGATCAGCGTATTGTCGCCTGACGGCTCAATAATGGCCACGCAGGAGCCGGTACCCTCAGCTTCGGAGACCAAAACAAAACGATCGTCCACGCCGTGTTTTCGTAAGTTCTCGCGCAGCTGGCGGCCAGGATCATCATTGCCGACACTGCCGATAAAACACACCTTTTTGCCGTAACAGGCAGCACTGACTGCCTGATTGTTTCCCTTGCCGCCGGCGGCCATCCTGATTGATTGACAGAATGAGTTATCTCCGCTTTTGGGGAAGCCGTTACACTCAACAATAATATCCATATTAATACTGCCCATCACGACGATATCGTACATATTCACTCCTGGTGTTTTAAAAACCTTCGGGTTGATTCCCGTTTCACCAGCTGCGGTAAAACGGTGAGATGTACGGGCTCAGAGTCAGTCTGAATCAAATCAATGATGGTTTTAACGGATAATATACCCACTTCTTTTAACCGCTGATCAACTGAACTGATGGCGGGAAGGTAATATTCACAGAGAGAAGAATTATCGTAACCAATAAAAATAACGTCCTCTGTAATATTTACTCCGTAATCTGCACAGGCACGAATGGCACCAAAGACCATCGCATCATTAGCACAAAAAACGCCGTCACAGCCTCCGGACGCCTTGAGGAAATCCAGCATCACTGAATACCCGCCCGGAGAAGTTAAATCACCATGAATGATCTGCGGACTGTCACAGCCCAGCTTATCTTTGTTTTCCTGCAAGTAGCCCAGCGAACGAAATTGGGCAATTTTGTCATCGGGGTGACCAGAGACCATCAGCAGCTTTCTGCAGCCTGACTCAATGAGATGGCGGGTCGCGATTTGTCCCCCCAGTTGATGATCGACTTTGATCGATGAAAATGCATGAGCGTCCGGCGTTCGGTCAACTGTCACCGTACGGATACCACTTTTTTCCAGCGCATCAATATCTTTTTTAGTGATCACCAGTGAATTAATAATGGCACCACAAACAAAATGACTTTTCATTAAATTCAGATAGAAATCGACTTTTTCCCGACTGTCACTGCTGTTGAACAGCAGAATGTTATACCCGTTTTTATTGGCTTCCCTTTCTATTTCAGTCAGCAAGTCAGAGAAAAAAGGCGTGTCCAGTGTTGGCAGCATCACGGCAATAATATTCGATCGTCCGTGCGATAAGTTTTTAGCCATTGCGTTAGGGACATAGCCCACATCATCCATTATTTTCATTATGTACTTCCGCATTGTCTCGCTGACATCACTTTTGTTGTTAATAACCCGTGAAACGGTTGCTACCGATACCCCAGCCTTTTTCGCGATGTCTTTAATATTTGCCATTCTTTCTCCGTAACCGGTTACGCAAAACGTATTACAACCCAATAATCGCTGTCAATCGTGATCGGGGTCACGTAGCGATATAACCCTTTGAATTATAAGCGATTGAAATAAAATATATAATTCAGTTTCAGTTAATCTTTGGACACTCATCACAATTCTAGCCGAATCGTGAGCAGGCTGGCAGGATGAATCAGGCTGTTTATTGACGTCATCAGGCTGAAAAAACCGCAGGACGTTAAGCGGCTAAATATCTGGAGGGTGGGTGCAATTAGAGGGGCAGTTAAAAGGCCTGCAGACAGTGAGAATGGCTCCCTGTTGGTCTCACAGGCCGGGTTTCATTCACAATCAGAGCATTGCCTGCAGTGCCAGACAGCCCACCAGGCCACAAACGGCAATGATGGTTTCCAGTACCGACCAGGAGCGGAGGGTTTCGCCAATGGTGAGATTGAAATACTCCTTGAACAGCCAGAAGCCAGGATCGTTAACGTGAGAGAAAATCACGCTGCCCGACCCCACCGCAATCACCATCAGTTCAGGGCTCACCCCGGTGGTGGCAATGATCGGCGCGACAATCCCACCAGCAGTGATTGCCGCAACGGTTGCCGAGCCAAGTGCGATGCGCAGCGCCGCCGCAATGGACCAGGCCATCAGGATGGGTGAAACGGTGCTGCCTTCCATCATACCTGCAATGTATTTGTCCACGCCGCCATCCACCAGCACCTGCTTGAACGCCCCGCCGCCGCCAATAATCAACAACATCATCGCAATAATTTTGATGGAATCGGTCAGCGTGCCCATCACTTCATCCATAGTACGGCCGCGGTTAAGACCGAAAGTGAACAGCGCGATCAGCACGGCAATCAGCGTTGCCATTATCGGATCACCAAAGAATTCGGCGTACGGCAACAGCGCATGTCCTGTTGGCAGCGCCATTTCGGCAATCGCCCTCAGCGCCATCAGCACGACCGGCACCAGCGACGTCCAGACGCTGACCGCAAAGCCTGGCATCTCAGCTTCGCTGAAGGTTTTCGGGTTATATAACCCTTCCGGGATCGGCTTATCAATTCCTTTCAGGAAACGGGCAAAGACCGGTCCGGCAAGGATCACCGTCGGGATCCCCAGAAGCGTGCCGAACAGCAGAGTTTTTCCCATATCGGCATGGAACAGGGTGGCAATCGCGGTCGGACCCGGGTGAGGAGGCAGAAAACCATGAGTCACGGACAGCGCTGCCGCCATTGGCACCCCGACAAACAGCAGCGGGACACGGGCGGCGGCGGCAATGGTCAATACCAGCGGCAGCATCAGCACAAAGCCCACTTCGTAGAACAGCGCAAAGCCCACGGTAAAACCGGTCAGCACGACTGCCCACTGAATATATTTTTCACCGAACTTACTGATTAACGTGGTCGCGATACGCTGGGCACCACCGCAGTCAGCCAGTAATTTGCCGAGCATGGCCCCAAAGCCCATGATCAGCGCCAGGCTGCCGAGCGTACCGCCCACCCCGGCTTTGATGGAGCCAATAACTTTATTGACAGGCATTCCCTGCATCACACCAACCGCCAGCGCGACGAGGATCAGGGCAATAAAACCATTGAGCTTAAAGCGGATCATCAGCAGCAGTAACAGCACTACGCCAATCGCAACGATGACTAGTGGCATACATTTTTTCTCCGGTAGGGATGAATTATAGTTTTGTGTTACCGGGAACATGTTAACGGTAACATTGCAGACCGAGAATGCCCTGCTGAAGGGTAATTTACATTTTGAGATGAAGATCAAACTTTTGACACAGATGGCCGTTCCCGGCCACCTGTCGGCTTTTCCTACCAGGGATATCGCGCCTCCTGCTTAACCTGTTCAACCGATGCCACGGCCAGCCAAAGGCAGTATTGCGGGATACGGCTGCGATCGAGCGTGTGAAGGTCCACCGACTGATACTCTCCTTCGCGCAACTTGTACTTAGAAAAGCACCTGTCAGTGGTCACCGCATGGATGTGGAGTGTCATAGAATCAATGAGTTCATCAAGATCGCTCTCGACATCGAGGATGCGCTCCCGCCCGCGATACAGCATCTCTCAGTAGGCTTCATTCGCGGCAATTTCTGCCGCATACATCGTCGTCACTCCACGGAACCAGCCCGGCCATTTCCCCCAGTTCTTTTTATCTTTACCAAACTCTTCCAGCAGTACCTGGCACCAGTGGATTTGTCGGCGCAGAAAAGGGAGCATCAGGTCAGAAGAAGCCAGTAGAGAGCTTCCACAACCGAAAGAGGAGAAATGCTTAACGCCATGGCGCTGGCAGAAGTTGAGCATATTGTTTTTAAAATCGTTGCTGGAGTGATAAAGCCCGCGTCCGTGAACCGGAAAGCTGGGGCGAAAATCAGCAAGATGGCGGGTAAGAAAAACATCGGCGTCCGTTCTCAACAGGTACTCATACTGAGCCGCAATGTCATCAATATGCTCACCGGAGAGACAACCAATTGAATTAAAGAAGTGATAATCTTCGAAAGGCGTGCCTGCCACCGCTGCTGGCAGGCAGGGGATGAGGATCACTCCCGGCTCTCTGGGCAGCGCTTTGTCCACTTCCGGATGGTGTACCACCAGTAAATCGGCGCTGCGATAACAGTCGCTGTAAATCCAGCTTTTATACAGCCAGCTGAATTCTTCCAGCATTTTGGGGGAATTATCGACGTAGACCATAATGCCGAGGGATTTGACGTCATCTGTTAAAAAATTTTTAATTTCCATATTATCTCCCTGAAACTCCATGTTTTTTCAGGATCATTTATTGGATTAAGCGAACGGTTAGCAAATGGTCCTGACAGTTGATGACCATTTTAACATTACCGCTAATTTGTCCCAACACGGAGTGTTCGGCATTCAGTTTATCCGCCACGTCAGATAACACTGCATTGATGTGAAAAAATCGCGGTCACTCCTCTGAGGGGCAAAAAATACGCTTCACATATTTCAGTAGATGATTTTGACTTTCGACAAGAAAACCAAGTATAAAGCCCACACAAATGTAACATAATGATTCAAAATGGATCTAAATGCGTTTTTGTGGTTTAACATTTACAGTAATTTGCGCAGGCGATGATCAACGAATCCTTCCCTTAACGATGATAACAATCAATATTGTATTATTTAAAACCACATTTTCCATGCGGTAACATTAAAATAACAACATCAGTAAGCAAAGGGATAATCTGCCGGATAATTTCCAATTTGTGCGCTTGTTTGCGCGAGCATCAAACCAGAAAGTGATAGCCAAAGGAGAATAACGCCCCCATCCGGACGCAAATCTTCTTCAGGATCACAGCTGTTTAACGCTCAACACACTCCTTCCTGATGATAAAATCTGCTAAAAAACCAATTATTTTACATGTAAGCATCAACTTACATTCCCGGTTTAACATTTCCGATAAATATTTTAACGAGACGGTGAAACAATTCATCGCAAAGATTTGTGCTGTTATAGGTCAGAACACCCTTACTGTTGCTACTCCTTCTCCTGAATTGGTCTCAGGATCAATCCTTCGATGAAAATACCGGTAATACACGGCTGCACTGGCTGTATATGTAGCCTGATGATTAAACACTGGTAAATAAAAAAGAAAGGCAATGTATGTTAGATCGAGGTAAGCAATGTTTGGATTAGATGCGTTCCACCTGGCAAGGATACAGTTCGCGTTTACCGTTTCCTTCCATATTATCTTCCCGGCTATTACCATCGGGCTCGCCAGCTTCCTGGCAGTACTGGAAGGGTTATGGCTGAAAACCAGAAACGAGGATTATCGCGACCTCTACCATTTCTGGTCGAAAATCTTTGCCGTTAACTTCGGCATGGGCGTGGTATCTGGTCTGGTGATGGCCTATCAGTTTGGTACCAACTGGAGCGGCTTCTCCCAGTTTGCCGGGAGCGTTACCGGCCCGCTGCTGACCTATGAAGTGCTGACCGCCTTCTTCCTGGAAGCGGGCTTCCTGGGTGTGATGCTGTTTGGCTGGAACCGCGTTGGCCCTGGCCTGCACTTTTTCGCCACCTGCATGGTCGCCCTGGGCACCATCATCTCCACATTCTGGATCCTCGCCTCTAACAGCTGGATGCAAACGCCGCAGGGCTATGCMATTCAGAACGGCATCGTGATCCCGGTTGACTGGCTGAAGATTGTCTTTAACCCTTCCTTCCCGTTCCGCTTGCTGCATATGTCGACCGCCGCCTTCCTGGCCAGCGCCTTTTTTGTTGGGGCTTCTGCCGCCTGGCAT